>NZ_VDLV01000041.1:0-38814 GCF_013608025.1 Pseudomonas brassicacearum subsp. neoaurantiaca
GGCGAGGGAGCTTGCTCCCGCTGGGCTGCGCAGCGGCCCCAAGCTTTTTGCGGTCGCTGCGCGACCGAGCGGGAGCAAGCTCCCTCGCCACAGAAGCGGGTCTTCTTCAGCGAGAAGATGACTTTCCTGTCCACAAAAGCGCTACCGCCAAGATACTATTTGCCGGTCTTCTTCATCCCAACCCGCCGCCGCATGTCGGCGGTGATGCTCTGGCGGGTCTTGCGCAAGTCCGCCCAAGGCTCGTGCCCCACCTCTGCCAGCCGTTCATGAACGTTGTGCACGTTCCACAGGTTGGCGCCCTTGAGTTCGGCCACTTCTTCGCGGTAGATCGGCACTGACACCGGCAGTCCCTCGCGGGTGCGGACGGCGTAGGCGCAGATGGTCGTCGCGCCCAGGCCATTGCGCAGGTAATCGATGAAGATCCGCCCTACCCGGTTCTTCGGCCCAGACACCGCCGAGAAACGGTCGGGCAACAGCTTGGCCATGTGGCTGACGATGGCATGGCTGAAGCCCTTCACCTCATCCCAGCCCAACTTGCGGGTGATCGGCACGACGATGTGGATGCCCTTGCCGCCACTGGTCTTCAGGAATGCCTTCAGGCCCAGCTCATCCAGCACCGACAGGGTCAGTTGCGTGGCTTCCACCATGCTTTTCCACGGCAACGCCGGGTCCGGGTCGAGGTCCAGGACGAAGCGGTCAGGCTTGTCCAGATCGACGGACGTGCCGTTCCAGGTGTGCAGTTCCACGGTGCTCATCTGCACCGCGCCGATCAGCGCTTCGGCGTTGTTGATGATCATCACCGGTTGCCCAGTCAAGTCTTTGTCCAGGCTGGTGATGCCGGGGATCGCCAGGCGTTCGGGGTTCTTCTGGAAAAACAGCTCGCCGGCGATGCCATCCGGTGCCCTTACCAGCGCCACCGGACGGTCGGCCAGCTCCGGCAGGATGAAATCGGCGACGCTGGCGTAATACTCGGCCAGTTGCATTTTTGTCGTGCCGCTGCTCGCGTCGATGACCCGATCCGGATGGGTGATGCGGACCTTGCCGTCCAGGGTCGGCGACTGCGTGGTCTTGGGCTTGGCTTTGGTTTTCGCCTTGGCTGGCGCAGGTTCGGCATCGTCCTTCGCCGCTTTCTTTCCCACCGACTTCGGCAACTCCTGGGTGATCGCCTTGGCCGGCTTGTCGTTGCGCAGGCCATGGAACACGGCATGGCGTACCGAGCCCTCCTTGGTCATCTCGGCAAACGCCACTTCCGCCAGCAACTCCGGCTTGAGCCAGTGCACGCCCTTGGCGTCGTAGCCGGTGGGCGGATTGACCACGGCGGCTTTTTTCGTTTCCAGGGGCAACAACTGCTGATAGATGCTTTTTAAGGTGGTTTCGTTGAAACCGGTGCCAACCTTGCCGGCATAGCGCAACTCGCCGCTGTCAACGTCGTGCAGGCCCAGCAACAAGGCACCGAACGCGCTGCGAGCGCCCTTGGGGTCGCTGAAGCCAACCACGACGAATTCCTGGCGATTCTTGCACTTGAGCTTGATCCAGTCGCTGCTGCGCCGGGACACGTAAGCGCTGCCCTGACGCTTGCCGATCAGCCCTTCCATGCGCATCTGGCAGGCACTGTTGAGCAGCGCTTCGGGGGTTTCTTCGAAGGAGTCGGAAAAACGCAACAACGGATCCTCATTGGGTTCCAGGACGGCGGCCAACGCGGCCCGGCGTTCTTCCACCGGCACTTTGCGCAAGTCCATGCCGTTGAGGTACGGCAGGTCGAACAGGTAATAGGCGATCTTGCCGCTGCTGCCGGCGTCGAAGGCGTTTTGCAGGGCTTGGAAATCTGGCACGCCTTGCTCGTTGGCGACGACCATTTCACCGTCGAGCCAGGCCGATTCCAACCCCAGCCCCGCCAGGGCCTCGGCCTGTTTCGGCAGCTTATGCGTCCAGTCATGGCCGTTGCGGGTGATCAAGCGCACGTCGCCCTTGTCGATGCGCGCCATGACCCGGTAGCCGTCAAACTTAATCTCGTAGAGCCAGTCGCCGTCCGGGGCGCTTTCCACCAGGGTCGCCAGTTCCGGCTTGAGGGTTTCAGGCAACGGGCCGGCAACAGCGCCACTGAGGGTGGTCTTCCCGGTTTTTTTCGTGGACTTCGGCTTGGCGGGTTCTTCCGGCGGCTTCACGGGCTTTGCAGCAGCGGCCTTGCCCCGGCGCTTGGGCACGATGGTGCGATCGCTGAGCACGCTGTCGGGCTCGGCCTGCACCACGTCGTACTCATTTTCCGGGCGGGCCGCGTCGTCCTGATGCTTGATCAGGAACCATTGCTCCTGCTTGCCCGGCATATGGGTGCGCACCAGGTTCCACAGACCCGCGAGTTTTTCGCCGCGCAGCTCGAACTTGAGCCGACCCTTTTCGTAGGCTTCGTGCACATCACCCTGGGGAATCCACACGCCCCGGTCCCAGACGATGACATCGCCAGCACCGTAATGCCCCTCGGGGATGCTGCCCTCGAAGGTCGCGTAGTCCAGCGGATGGTCTTCAACGTGAACCGCCAGGCGCTTGACCTTCGGGTCCAGGCACGGTCCCTTGGGCACCGCCCAACTTTTCAGTGCGCCATCCAGTTCCAGGCGAAAATCGTAATGCAGCCGCGTGGCATCGTGCTTCTGGATGCAGTACTGCAAGGCGTGGGCGGTTTTCGTCGATGAGCGCTTGCGCTTCGCCGCCGGCTCCGGGGTGGCGGCGAAATCACGCATGCGGTTGTAATCGTCAAGGGTCTTGCTGGTCATGGGCCACCTGCTACTTGCGCAAGGGTCGGATCGGCGACGGGCATCCCGGCGGTTTCCGACAGCAGTTGATCGACTACCCGGCCCAGCGCCTCTTCAGTCGTATCGCCCAGCAGCAACCCCTGTTCGTAGAGCACTACTTGTCGATCAGCACTGGTGCCCTGCTGAATGATTCGGCGCGCTTGCTTGAACACGTCCTGCACACCCAACGCCGTCGCGGTTTCGCCGAAGGTCTGCTCGGCGAGGTTCAGCCATTCACCAATGAGCATGGGTTGCTCCTGGCCCTCGACGATAAACTCCGCGAGGATGCCGTGACGCTTGGCCCGGTAGCGGTTTTCCTTGAGGATCCAGTGGGACATCAAGCTGTAGTGGGCGCCGGGCGCGGACTGGGCGATGGCATGGGCAATCATCAAACGAAACAGCGAAACGAGGCACAACACGTCCTCAATCCGTGGGCAGGCATCGCAGATGCGCAGTTCCAGGGTCGGATAACGCGACGACGGCCGCAGCACCCACCAGCAATCGCTGGGTTGGCGGATGGAGCCGGTGCGCGTGAGCATGTTGACGTAGCCATCGAACGTCGGCTCATCCTCGAAAAACTCCGGCACGCCCATGCGCGGCCACTCATCGCAGGCCACCTGGCGATAACTGCTGAAGCCACTGTAGGCGCCGTTCCAGAATGGCGAAGACGCGCTCAGCGCCAACAGCATCGGCAGCCAGGGCAACACTTCATTCATCACCTTGACCCGGTCATGATCACCCGGCACTTCCACATGCACATGCAGGCCCGACAGCACGCTGCGCCGCGCCACGCGCTGGTAATCGTCGAACAGTTGTTGGAAGTGCAGTTCGTCGGTGGGTTGCAAGCCGACGGTCGCCATTGGGTGGGACCCGGCGCTTAGTAATCCAAGACCATGGGGTGCCAAGCGCTGGGTCAGGCCGGTACGCACCTGGGCCAGGTAATCGGCCGCTTCGGCCAGGCTGCGAAAAATGGGCGAAGCCATCTCCACCTGGCTCTGGAACATTTCATGGGCGAAATGCTTGCCCAGCTCCTCCCGACAAGCCGCAACCGCTGCCGCGGGCGGCTGCTCGGGCATGTGGCGGGTTTGCAGGTCGGTGATGAAATATTCCTCTTCAATGCCGAACTTCAGACGCCTGTTCATCGATGTTCCCTCCGATACCCGCACCCGTGCGGGTGACAACCAACGCCACCACGGCGATCCGTTCCACGTCCTGATAACCCGGGGTCAGCAGCTCCTCGCCGAATACGTCCGGGTCCAATTCCCTGTAGGTCCAGGCAAACTCCGCCGAATCGCGCCACCCGCCCAAGGCTTCGAGGAACGGGTCGCGACCATCGACCATCGCCACGCCGGTGTAGAGCACCAGCGAGCCGCCAGGCGTGAGCCGGGGCAATGCCTGCTCGACGATCCGCAGCGACAACCCGGCGCCCAGCGTTCCGCCGCCATGGCGATAGGCGCGCTCGGCGGGGTCGGCCATGTACGGCGGGTTGGCGACAATCAGGTCGAAATCCCCTTCGACGTCCCGCAGCACATCACTGCGAGCGATCTCGACGTTGGCTACCTCGGCCAGCGCAGCGTTGACGGCACACAGGCGCAAGGCCAAGGGGTTGATGTCGACGGCCAGGACCTGAGCCTCGCGGCGAGCACGGGCGATGATCATCGCCCCGACGCCGGCACCGCAGCCGATGTCCACGGCGCGATGCACAGCGGTGAAGTTCTGTTGCAGATGGGTATGGATCAGATGGGCAAAGCGGTAGCTGTCCGGGCCGAAGAACACCGCGTCGTTGGCCTGGGTCGGGAACTGCGAATGGGCGAACAGCAGGCCATCCAGGCTCGACCAGCGCACGCGGCTGCGCAGCAGGCCATCGCGCTCCTCCAACACTTCGGCTTCCTGCAATTGGCGCTGCTCGTCGGCAGAAATCAGCCCCGGCGCAAAGGGCCGGGACCAACCGAAGACATCCCGCAGGGTCTTCGAGCGTTCGTTGCCGGGCCGTTGGTTGACCCGTTCATGGGTCAACGGCGTCGGGGTGATGAAACGGTAGCCGTCGGCGTGCAGGCGGCGACCCAGTTGCAGCAGCGCCAGGTCGGGTTCGGACAGGCGATCTTCCTGATTCATGCAAGGCTCCTATCGAAGGGCGGACTTGAGTTCGATGAACCGACGGGTTGCGAACAACCCGGCCGGATGGCTGTGGCAACGGGCCGAGAGCCAGGGCATCAGCATTTGCATCTGCTCACTGGGGGGCTTGCCCCGTAGCGTCTGCTGAAGGTTCAGCACATCCGGGTCTTGCGCCGGTGCCGACGGCTCATGCGCCGAACCGTGGGGGCGGCGCGCCCCGGGGCGACCGCGTTGATCCAACCAGTCGCCGGCAATCCAATCGTGCAGCAACTGTTTTTCATAAGGGCTGAAGACGCCGAACATCGCCGCGCCCGCGCCTTCGATCAAGGTCCAGAAGCGGCTGTTCTGCGGGTCTTCGTGACGCCTGATCCAACCCTTGTCTTGCATGGCGTTCAGGAAGCCTTCCAGTTGCCCCGGTTCCGCCAGCCATTGGTTGACGGTCTTGCCCTCGAACTTGCAGTAGTCGGAATGCATGTGCTGGCCGAACGGCCGCTTGCGTTCAAGCATGTCGAGGACTTCACGCTCCAGGTCAAACGACTCGATGATCGCCCGGCTGCCCTGCCCCAGGTCGTTGAGGCGATAGCCCAAGGTGACACGCTGCCAGAACGATTCACGTCCCGCCTCCATCGGCAGCAATTGCAGCAGCGACTGCACGGCCTTGTGGGCGTGGCCGCTGCTGGCGTTATCAATGGTGACGTGGAGGGTGAAGTAATACGGGTCGATATCGAGTTCACTCAGCTCATAGGCGCTGATCAGCAAATGCAGCGGCAATTGCTCGTAGCCGAGGTTGTAGCCGATGACCTCGGGCAGGTATTCGTCGCTGGCATAACCCAGGGCCAATTGCACCGCGCCTTGCAGGTAGCGCTCGTCCTCGATGTCGGGCATGTCCTGCAAGCCATGTTCGGCCAACAGTTTGCGGTAGAGCACGACATGGTTCTGGGCGGGAACGCCATCCCCAAGCTCTTCCAGATAGGTGCACAGCAGCCCTTCGAAGCGATGGTCGTGCCAATGCTGGAGAACGCCATACAGCCACGCGCCATCCACTAGCTTGGTCGGGGCGACGGCCTGGAGAAAATACAGGGCATGAGCCTTGCCACTGAAGAACTCCCGGGGGCCACCGTTTTTGCGCCGCTCCAGGTAGTCGGCGTATTGCCGGGCCACGCCGGCGCTGTGCTGCTCGACCCAGGCCAGCAACGCCGCAGGGTCATCAGGGGTTTCTCGGGGCAACGCGCCCGCTTCTTCAAGGCAGGGTTGCAGGAAGGCTTGGGCGACAGCTTGCTTGTCAGCATCGTCAGGCCCTTGGAGCAGTCGTTCATAGCATTGGCGCACATTGCCGGCAGCGGTTATCGGTTGCGCAACGGCGGGCCGGGATTGAAGGGGTGTCAGCGCAGTCATAAGGGCCTCTCGGGTTCTCGGCAGGACGCTGAATCAGCACGTCTCTTCCATTGCAGAGCCTTGCAAATGCGAAAAAATTCCCCTGGAGCGAAAAGCGGTCGGATAAACGGGACGCAGGTGATTTGCGGCGGAACCCTCGCTTCGCCTGGGCCCTCGAATGAAGCGAGCCCGTCGAGGTGACGCAGCGTTATTCAAGGAGCAATCATGATTTTCACAGTGTGGGTAGCCGTGCTCGGTGCGGTCTTGCTGACCTTGGCCCTGACCGCTTCCTACCTGCGCTGGATGCCCGTCACCACCTCGGCGGTGTGCCTGGCGCTGGGGGTTGCCATCGGCCCCGCGGGGCTAGGACTGTTGAGGCTGGGGGTCGATGAATCTTCGGGGTGGATGGAACACCTGACCGAAGTCGCCGTGGTGTTCTCGTTGTTCGTCAGCGGGCTCAAGCTGCGTTTGCCGTTGAAAAACCGCAGTTGGCGAGTGGCGTATGGGCTCGCCGGTCCGGTGATGATCCTGACGATTGCCGGGCTCTGCCTGGCATTGCATTACCTGTTTGGGCTCGGTTGGGGGGTGTCGTTGCTGATCGGCGCGATGCTGGCGCCCACCGATCCAGTGTTGGCGGCGTTGGTGCAGGTCAACGATGCCCGGGATGATGATCGGGTGCGCTTCGGCCTGTCCGGGGAAGCCGGGTTGAACGATGGCACGGCGTTTCCCTTCGTCATCCTCGGTTTGCTCATGTTGCGCGAGGACGACGGCGGGTTTCTCGCTGAGTGGGCCTTGCGCAACGTCCTATGGGCGGTGCCGGCGGGCTTGTTGATCGGCTATTGGCTGGGGCGTGGCATCGGCAAGCTGACCTTGTCGATGCGCATCAAGAACGCCGACAGCACGTTGTCCCCCAATGATTACTTGGCCCTGGCCTTGATCGCCCTGGCCTATGTCGCGGCGGAAGCGGTCCAGGGCTACGGTTTTCTCTCGGTTTTCGCCGCAGGCCTGGGGCTGCGACAGGCAGAGGTCGAGTCCACCGATGAAAACGCGCCGCCCGCCGAGCACCTGGTGCAACCGGTGGTCGGCCACGAAGCCGTCGATCCCGAGCAGGCGGTGCACGGCGACACCCAAGCCTTGGATGAAGGCCAACTGGCGGCCGGCGTGATGATGGGCGACATGCTGGCGTTCGGCAGCCTGGTGGAGCGCTCGATGGAGGTGTTCCTGGTGACACTTTTGGGGGTGGTCCTGGCCAATCATTGGGACTGGCGGGCCTTGGCCATCGGCGCCCTGCTCTTCGCGGTGATTCGCCCGCTGAGTGTGCTGGCAATGCCATGGGGAAGACTGCTGGACAACCCGCAACGGCTGTTGATCGGTTGGTTTGGCATACGCGGCATCGGCAGCCTGTTTTACCTGTTTTATGCCTTGAACCATGACCTGCAACCCGAGGCCGCGCGCCTGTGCATCGACCTGACCCTGTCAGTGGTGGCCCTGAGCATTCTCGTCCACGGGGTGAGCACACAACCTGCCCTGGCCTGGTATGAGCGCCAGCAAAAATAAAAGGTTCAGGGATCAGCCGCCGGGATCGGTCACTTGGATAAACACCGAGTAGACCCCGAGCAACACCCAGAACGCCGCGAAAATCCACGGTGTGCGCACCGAAAACAACAGCGACTTGCGGTACCCCTTGTGTGTGGATTCCCGCTCGCTGAACAGTGGCGATTCATCGTAGGCAAGGCCCATCAGCGGTTCACTGCGCAGCAATTCGCTTTGTTTGAAATGCCAATGGTCGATGATTTCATAGGCCGCGCGAATGCCCGGCCAGGCGTTGAGCGAGCTCAAGAAACCGAGCAGCGCCAGGAACGGCGGCACAATCAGCGTAAAGAGCTTGCCCCATTCGGGGTTCAGGTTGGCCATGCACGAAGCGAACGCGATCACCAGGAAGGATTGGGCAGCCAGGTAGGCGTCAGTCCGATTGGCGAGGATGCTGGTTTCGTACTGGATTTCCCGGCGATAGAAATCCAGTCGCTCCTTGGGGGAACCGAAGAGCTTGGCCTTGTGTTCCGTCAGTTCTTCTTCCGGGGTCTGCTGGGTAAGGATTCTGGGCATTGCGCAGCGGGGGCCTTGGGTTGGAGTGGGTGCATTTGGAACGAGCTATCGGGGTGTGAGTTCAAACCGATGGACCGGAGGTGGTCGGCCCAGAAGCCTGTTTTATGATTGGCACCGCGTTTCCTCTGTGGGAGCGAGCCCGCTCGCGAAGACGGTGTCAATGTCGATGAAGATGTTGAATCTACAGGCCTCATCGCGAGCAAGCTCGCTCCCACGAGGAGGCTGTGGTGTACGGCAATTTTGTGGCCACTAAAGATCCAAATGTGGGAGCGAGCTTGCTCGCGAAGGCGGCGTCAACGTCGATGAAGATGTCGGATTTACCAGCCTATTCGCGAGCAAGCTCGCTCCCACAAGGAGGCTGTGGTGTACGGGAATTTTGTGGTCACTGAAGATCCAAATGTGGGAGCGAGCTTGCTCGCGAAGACGGCGTCAACGTCGATGAAGATGTCGGATTTACCGGCCTATTCGCGAGCAAGCTCGCTCCCACAAGGAGGCGGTGGTGTAGAGCAATTTTGTGGCCACTGAAGATCCAAATGTGGGAGCGAGCTTGCTCGCGATAGCGTCACCACCGCCAACCAAGATTTTGAATGTGCTGGCCTATTCGCGAGCAGGCTCGCTCCCACAGGTTTTTACGGCTTGCGTGTAACCCGCCACACGGTATTCGCCAAGTCATCGGCAATGATCAACGCACCACGCGGATCAACCGTCACCCCCACCGGCCGGCCACGGGTCTTGCCATCGGAGCCGCGGAAGCCCGTCGCGAAATCGACCGGTTCACCTGCCGGCCGGCCGTTGCTGAACGGCACGAAGATCACCTTGTAGCCTACCGGCTGGTCACGGTTCCAACTGCCATGCTCGCCGACGAACGCCCCTTCGGCGAATTTTTCACCCATGGCCGCAATGGAAAAATCGACACCCAGCGCGGCGACATGAGAGCCCAGGCTGTAGTCGGGCTTGACTGCCGCGGCGACTTTCTGTGGATCCTGCGGTTGCGCCCGTGGATCGACGTTCTGCCCCCAGTAGCTATATGGCCAGCCATAGAACGCGCCTTCGCGCACCGAAGTCAGGTAGTCCGGCACCAGGTCCGGTCCCAGTTCGTCCCGCTCGTTGACCACCGCCCACAACTGCCCGGACCCAGGCTCGATTTTCAGCGCCGTCGGGTTGCGCAGGCCTGTCGCATAAGGCCGGTGGGCGCCCGTCTCGGCGTCGATCTGCCAGACCATCGCGCGGTCGATCTCGACTTCCATGCCGCGCTCGGTGATGTTGCTGTTCGAGCCGATACCGACGTATAGCGAACGCCCGTCGGGGCTGACCGCGAGCGATTTGGTCCAGTGATGATTGATCGCCGATGGCAGGTCCGTGACCTTGACGGGCGCCCCGCTCGCCTTGGTCTGGCCATCCTGATAGTCGAAGCGAACCAGGGCATCCTGGTTCGCCACGTACAACTTACCGTTGGCGAACGCCAGACCATAAGGCGCGTTGAGGTTTTCGGCGAAGACCGTCTTCAGTTCGTAAGAGCCATCACCGTCAGCGTCGCGCAACAGCGTCAGGCGGTTGCCGCCCTTCACTTGGGTGTTGCCCTTGGCCTTGATGACGCTGGCGATCACGTCCTTGGGCTTGAGCTTCGCGGCGTTGCCACCACGTCCTTCGGCCACCAGAATGTCGCCGTTGGGCAATACCAGCGTCTGACGCGGAATTTTCAGGTCGGTGGCGATGGCAGTAATCTCATACCCCTGGGGCACGGTCGGTTTCTGGTCTCCCCAAGCCACCGGCTCGGCGATTTTCATACTGGGCAACAGGCTACGCTGAGGCTCCGGCAACTTGGGGTCCGGGCCGCGCGCTTGTGTAGCGTCCCCTTCGCCTCCGCAGGCGCTCAGCAACAGCGCCATGCTCAAGGCCGTCAATGCGATGCGAGGCTTCATTGCTCACCTCCCGAACACAGGCTGGTCAGTCCGACCCAGGCCGCCACGCAGGCCAGCAGGGTAACGACGACAGACAGCGCCAGACCCTGAGGCATCACGGCCCACGCATCCTTGGCGTGCTCGAAGGCATTGATCAGCCCCAACACCCACGTCACCAACAACAGCAGGAAATACACCAACGGACGCCCGGCCTTGCGCTCCGCACGGATCAGGTTCACTAGCGCAAACAACAGCGCCAGCCCACAGAACAGCAGCCCGCCGGCAATCAGCCAGGACGCGAAATTGCTCCATTGGATCTGGTAAGTCTTGTAGTAAGCGATATCGCTTAGCAGGCCGCCGAGAAACAGCGGAACCGTGCCGGCAAGCAGGACCGCATGCAGCGGCCCTGGCGTGCTTCGGTAGTAAGGATGGGCGGTAACGGTCATGACAGCTCCTTAATCGTTCAGCGTCCCTGACGGTTAAATCGGAGGCCAGGGCGCGTTGATTGACACCTAGGGAAATGATCGTGCCGTCAAAGCGATAGTTCCGACATTTTCACGACCGCGGGCCTCCTGGCCCGGATGGCAACTCCCTGTACCGTCCTAGTCCGAAACTCCTGCACCGCTTGGGAGTATCAGCCGATGCGCAATCACCCCGTGCTTATCCATAGTTGCGATCAATGGTCAACGGTCAGGCCTTGATGACCGCATGCTCTGGAGAAAGTCATGACTATTCGCGAGCAAGACTCATCACTGCTGAGTGATCCGACCTCGCTAGACGCGGCAAGCGCCACCGACGACTTGGGCGTCGTGGCAACCGGCGTGAACGTAACACTGGACGAAACCGCCAACCTGCAGAACGCCACCGCCACGCCCGCCCCGGCAGGTGACGCCGACGACAACGATATCCTAGTGGCTTCCCTGCCCTCGACCTTTACCAGTCGCCTGACCGCACTGGGCGCCGGTACGGCGACTGGCGCGGCCCTGAGTGGCTATACCGGCGCGGTAGGCAACACCGGCAGCGATGCCTTCACCCTTAACGCCGCCCCCGGAGCCGTGGTCACCGGTATCAGCTTCGTCGGCAGCGATGGCGCGGCTCTCAATGGCCTCGACAGTGGGCTGGATACGCTCAGCGGCGCCAATATCCTGTTGTACACCGATACCAACGACAACATTGTCCTCGGTCGGGCCGGCGGACCAAGCGGTGCAATCGTCTTCGCCGCCTATATCGACGAAACCGCCACCGGCGGCAAGATCTGGACCGTGCTTTACCAACCGCTGGCGCAACCGGACACCACCAACCCTGACGACGCGGTCAATCTGCTCGACAAAGTCTTCGTCGGTGCCAGCCAGGACTTGGAGTTCAGCCTCGCCAACGCCCCTTCCGGCCAGAACCTGTTCCTGATGTTCACCACGGCGAACCCGACGACCGAGCTGGTCGACGGCGTGCTGCGGATCACCGAACCCACCATCATTGCCACCGGCAAGAACCCGGCCGACCAGTCCACCGGCGTTAATATCAATACCGGCGACACCATCAACACCAGCCAGGCCGGCGGGCCGACCACGTTCGGCACCAATAACCAGATGATCGTCGAGCAAGAAGGGATTCGTTACTCGTTCGTCACCGGTGCCCGGCAGGACATGACCATCCCCAACCTCGACCAGACCGAAGCGGATGTGGAGTCGAATATCGATTTCACCGATGTCTTCGATACCAAGATGGCCAACTTCGACGTGGTGCAGTTGCAAAGTGGCAAGACCGCGGTGGTCAAGATCAGCGCCTTCAGCACCGCGGCTGAGTCGGGAACGAATTTCGTCAACGGCTATGTCGGTGATGCGTCGGTGGCGATCACCAACGTGCGCGTGATCAACATCGCCACTGGCGTGGTCGTCGAGAACTCCGACGGTACGGCCAACGACGCAGGCATTGTCATCAGCTTCAACTCCGGGGTCGCGACCATTACCGGGGTCCAGGCCGGCTACCAGATCGAATACACCACGACGGCAGACCACAATCGGGTATTGATCGAAAACGGCGCGGCGGTCGATGCCAAGGGCAATAACCACGCCGACTTCGATATCGGTGGCTTTACGTTGGTCCAGGCGTCGGTGGCTAAAACCGAAATCGGCTCGAAGATCATCTTCGAAGACGATGGGCCAAGCATCAGCACCACCGGAACAGAGCCCACGCTGACGGTGGACGAGACCGTCCTGGCCACCAACGCCACGCAGAGCTTTGCCGCCAACTTCGTCTCCGCGTACGGCGCTGACGGCGCTGGCACACTGACCTACGCCCTGAGTGTAGTAGCGGGCGCTTCTGGCTTGACGGACACGGCCACCGGCGAGGCAGTCAACCTGTCGCTTAATGGCACCGTGGTGGAAGGTCGCACAGCCACCACGAACGCGCTGGTATTCACCGTCAGCGTCGCCAGCAATGGCGATGTCACGCTGGACCAACTCCGGGCCGTGGTACATCCCGATACCACCAATCCTGACGACGCCAAGACACTGACCTCCGACGACCTGGTCAAACTCACGGCGACCAAGACCGACCGCGATGGCGACAGCGTCCAGGCGACGCTCAACATCGGCCAGAATCTTTCGTTCAAAGACGACGGTCCCAGCGTGAATACGACGGGTACGGAGCCAACGCTGACGGTGGACGAGACGGTCCTGGCGACTGATGCCACCCAGAACTACGCCGCCAATTTCAATCCATCCTACGGCGCCGACGGTGCCGGCACGCTCACCTATGCCTTGGGCGTGGTGGCCGGCGCTTCCGGGCTGACGGACACGGCCACCGGCGAGGCAGTGAACCTCTCGCTCAACGGCACGGTAGTGGAAGGTCGCACCGCCACCACCAACGCCCTGGTGTTCACCGTCAGCGTCGCCACCAACGGTGACGTCACGCTGGATCAGATCCGGGCGGTCGTGCACCCCAACACCAGCAATCCCGACGATGCCAAGACCTTGACCTCGGATAACCTGGTCACGCTGACCGCGACCGTCACCGACAAGGACGGCGACAGCGCCCAGACGACGCTCAACATCGGCCAGAACCTCTCGTTCAAGGATGACGGTCCCAGCGTCAGCACCACAGGTTCGGAACCAACGCTGACGGTAGACGAGACCGTCTTGGCGACCAACGCCACGCAGAACTTCGCCGCCAATTTCCTCTCGGCGTATGGCGCTGACGGTGCCGGTACGCTGACCTACGCCTTGGGCGTGGTGGCGGGACCTTCCGGCATGACCGACACGGCCACCGGCGAAGCGGTCAACCTGTCGCTCAACGGCAACGTCGTGGAAGGTCGTACGGCTACCACCAATCTGCTGGTGTTCACGGTCAGCGTCGCCGCTAATGGCGACGTCGCGCTGGATCAGATCCGGGCGATGGTACATCCCGACGCGACCAACCCCGATGACCCTAAAAGCCTCTCGTCGGACAGCCTGGTCACACTCACGGCGATCAAGACCGACAAGGACGGTGATAGCGCCCAGGCGACACTGAACATCGGCCAGAACCTGGTATTCGAGGACGACGGTCCTTCCGTCGCGTTCGGCAATTTGATCGGCACGGGAAGCGTCCTGCCGCAATACGGCTTCTGGAACCAGTCCGCCGGTGCTGATGGACTCGATGCCGCCGGCCTGGACATTTCCCTGGTGAACGGCCAGTTCACCCTGGTCAGGCCCGACGATACGACCACCACCGGAACCGGTACGCTCACCGAACAGGCGCCTTCCCCGGACGGCAACGGCGCCTACCACTTCGCGGGCACGCTGACCGGTGACTTCGACAACAATGCCGCCACTGCGGACACCACGGTCGACTACACGCTCACCGCCTACGCCAATGGCAGCTATGCGTTGGACTTGGTGCAGGGGTTCAGTTCGACCATCGTGCGCAGCAGCGCGGACGGCGCCCTCGGTGCCGGTGGCCCGGATTCAGTGCGCACCTTGCTGATTCCGGAAACCAATAACCCGGCCATTCCTTCAGCCTCCGAGGAAATCGTGTTCTTCTCGGCGAAAGCCCTCGCCTCGCCGACGGACATCCTCGCCGGCATCGGCGTCGGACTCGCCGACCCCACCGAAGCCGCCTTGCAAACCACGCCATTGCCGTCATACATCGACCCAGCGGCCATGAACGTCAGCACCTCCGGTATCGGCGTCGCCAACAACCTGCTCCAGGGCGACAACCTGGCCGCCATCGGCGCCGCCGATGAGAGCTTCGTGATCAACCCGGAAAGCCTGGTCTCGGGCATGAAGATCTTCATCGACAACTCCGTCGCCGGCTATAACACCGCGACCGAAGACCTGTATTTCCGGATCTACTATGAGGACGGTACCTACTCCAACCTCATCGAAGTGAACACCCTGACGCCAGAGACTGGCGGACAGGTGTCCTTCGACATCGAGCGCGAGGGCACGGCGATGATCGACGCTGTCCAGCTCACGATGGGCCGTGGCGCGATCAAGATCCCGGTGATCCAGTTCATCCAGGAAACCGAGAACCTGGCCAGCGATGTCCAGTTGAGCTTCAACGCGACACTGACGGACAAGGACGGCGACACGGCAACAAGCGCCTTCGATGCCAACCTGTTTGCCGACAACCCCGCCAACGCGCTCTTCAACTACACGCTGGCGGGCACAGGCGGCGAACGCGATGCCTTCAACATCGACCTGTCATTCACCGAGAACAAATACCAGGTCACCGGCTTCGATGTCAGCCAGAACCTGCGCGATACCTTGGTGCTTGATGGCGATCAGGGGGCGGTGGTCCAATCGATAGACAACGCCGGAGCCGACAGCATCGTGACGGTCGCCGAGACCGGAGGACAAATCACCACCATTACGCTGGTCGGCGTGGACCTGCTCAGTAGCGACGTGGTGCTCGGCGCCGCCTGACCGTAACGCGTGCATGAAAAATGCGGGGATGGACTGGAAACCATCCCCGCATTGTTTTTGGTATTCCCCACCGTGTCCGACCCGGCTCAGTCCAACTCCACCCAACTGGACTCGGGCGGCTCCTCGTTATGGGTCAGCCCATGCTTGAGGGCATACATCAGCAAGTCGATCCGGTTGATGAGATCGAGCTTCTGGTAGATGTTGCTCAGGTGGTTGTGCACCGTATGCTCGCTAATGCCCAGGCGCCCCGCGATGCTGATGTACTTGGCGGACGGATCGCCGACGATGGCTCGGATCAGCTCTTTCTCCCGCAGAGTCAGTCGCGCCTGTTTGGCCTGCTCCAGGTTGCACTGGGTGGGTACGTGGCCGATCGAGGCATAACCTGAGAGGCCTCCAGCCCAGGCCCTGTCCGACCCGCTGTCACGGTGATGAACCTTGACGATTGCGCGGATGATCGACTCGGTCGGGTCCTCGGCCAGCACGATGCCTCGCGCACCCGCCTCGATCGCCTGGGCAACCGGGACGGCTTCGTACAGTCCCTTGAGAACCAATACTTTCATTTCTGTGCTGCGGGTGAGGCCGGCGACGACTTCCAGCGGATTGAGTGCGTCCGGAAAGAAACTGAAGAAAATCACGTTGGGCCGTAGCTGGTCGGCCAGATCCAAAGCGTTGGTATACGTCGATGCCTGGCCACTCACTTCCATTTGGGGCTTTCTGGCATTGATCAGATCGTGCAGGCCTCTCAGCACGAGGGGACGACAGTCGATCAACAACACGCGTATGGGGTCTCTGTGGTCCGGTCTCATATTGATAACCCCCTGAACAACAAACGGTGGGGTTCGTCCTGTGAACCAGCGGCGGATGTGCCTGTGTGAGGAAGCCGAACAAGACCATTGGAAACCATCTAAACAGGAATAGTTATCAACGACTTACACATGATCATGCGTTGCTCTCGAGTCCGTAGGCTGAGTCTAGGCCAGCGTAACGGAACGCCGGTCGCGCGCTTGGACGTCGGTTGGCGCGGCTTCGCACTCGCAGGAAGGAGGCTTTAAATAGAAGTTTTGAATTAGCCAGAAAATCAAAGAGATAACATCGGTAAACGGGAATGGGTATCTGGACTACACCGTTCCCGGCTCGTCAATTAATCGACGAGCGGCATGTCAACGTTGGTAAATACGATGAAGACGTCAATTTATCGGCATTGCTGGCGGTATCACCCCCGTTTCCCTGTGGGAGCGAGCCTGCTCGCGAAGGCGTCTTCACGGCAAAAATGCCGTCCGCTTGAAGTCGCCGACAGCTCCCTCTCGGATCAGCCAAACGAGAGCGGCGCGCGCGGAGGTGTTTCGATCAACGAAAATCCTGTCCAGCGCTGCCAGGGCTCAACCACCCATTCACATTTTCAATGCTGTCGGCCGGCGGTCTGCCTGCCCAGCGGTTGAGCGTCAGGACATTGCTGAGAAAATCATACTGGGTCTTGAGCAGATCCCGCCGGGCACGGAATTCGTTGCGTACGCTGGCCAGCACATCGACTGAATTGACCATCCCGTAGCTCAGCGCTTTTTCCGCGGCCACCCTGGACAGCTGCGCCGACTCCAGCGCCAACCGGTTCGCACCGATTTTTTCACCATTGGAATTGGCAGTCAGGTAGGCATTGGTGATTTCCTTGACCACCCGCCGCCGCACAGCTTCCATCTGCTGCTCGGCGACCACCTGATCCTCATACAGCCCACGGACCCGCGCCGAGGTCGATCCGCCGCTGTACAACGGCACTTGCAGGCCGATTCCGGCGACGTAGCTGTCGGTACGAGGGGCCAGTGAATTGTTGTAGCCCTCGTTGGTCTGTTGCGCGCTCAGGTTCAGGCTCAGGGTCGGATAATGCCCGCCCTTGCCGCTGCGCAGCGCCGCACCCGCTGCTTCAACACCGCTTTCGTTGGCCTTGAGCGCCGGATTCAAGGCGATGCCATCGCGAACCCAGCTCTCCAGGCTCTGCGCCGACACCTGCAATTGCCGATCACTACGGACCCGGTTGAGCCGTTCCTTGACCGGTCGACCGACAATCTCCGCCAGCGCCTCGCGGCTGAGGCTGGCCTGGTTGCGGGCATCGAGTTCCTGCGCTGAAAGCAGATCCACCCGGGCCTTTAAGTCCAGCTGATCGGTGATCAAGGCCAACTGCTTTTCGTACAACGCATTGACCCGGTCGAGGCTCTTTTGCGTGGTGCGACGCTCCGCCCTCACCAGTTCCAATTCGTCCTCGGCGGCCAACGCGGTGAAATAGCGCTGGGCCAGTTCCACGGAGGCTTCGGCCTTGGTGTCCTGCGCTTGCGATTCGGACTGCCGGGCCAGGCTCTTGAATTTTTGATAGTTCTCCCAAGCGGCCTTGTTGTAGAGGTATTGGCGCAACACCAGGCCGTAGCTCTCGCTGTCGAAACTGCGTTGCACCAAGTCGCTTTCCTGGTGGATCCGATTCGAACCGGCATTGAACGACAGTTGCGGCAACAGTGCGCCCATCGCCTCGCGCTGGTGCTCGGTTCCCGCCTTTGCCTGCGCGAAGGAGGCGATTACGTGCGGGTCCTCAAGCCGCGCTTCGCGATATAGCTGCATGAGGTCGGTGGAATACGTCGAGGCGTTTACCTCGGTGGGCACCGCGACCTCGGTTTGCGCCACGGCGACGCCCACCGCCAACACCCAGACACTGCCCAGCAAAACGGCCGACGCAACCATGGTCATTCCTCGATCATCGATTGGGAAAGAGCATTGCGAGCCGGTTGCATCAGGTACTGCAACAGCGTGCGTTGCCCGGTGATAATCAACACATCCGCCGGCATCCCTGGCAGCAATTTGCGCTGGCCCAGGGTCCGCGCGCCCTCCTGGGTCACTCGCACTCGCGCCAGGTAGTAGGCCGTCCCGGTTTTCTCGTTGGTCATGCGGTCGGCCGATACGCTGCTGACCTCGCCTTCGATCACTGGCGTGGTCGCGCTGTCGAAGGCGCCGAAACGGATGTCGGCCCGCTTGCCGATGGCAATGCGATCGATATCCACCGGCGCAACCTGGGCATCGATCACCAGGTCGGAAATCGATGGAACGATGTCCAGCAATGGCGTCGCTGACCTCACGATGCCGCCGATGGTGTGCACCGTCATATCGATCACCATCCCCGCCTCTGGCGCGCGGATGATCACGCGGCTTAGCCGGTCTTCCAGCGCCGAGGTTTTTTCTTGCAGGTCGTATATCTTGGTCTGCACCTCGGCCAGTTGCTTGACCACGTCGGCGCTGAACTCGTTGTCAATCTGCAGGATCTGCAGTTGTGTCTCGTTGATCTGCAGACGCGTGCGGTCGATGGTCGAGCGATGATCGGCGACCTCGGAACGCAACAGTCCCAACTTGCGCTCCTGCTCAAGCAAGCGCTGCTTGTCGACGAATCCTTGCTTGAGCAGTTCGGACAGCTCGCCGATCTCGCCACTGTAGGATCGCTCCAGCTGGACCTTGGTGCCGACCATCGATTCCAGGCCCTTGATCTGCTGGCGGTACTGCCCAATGCGCTCTCGCAGCACGGCGATCTGCCCCAGGCGCGAGCCCTGCCGGGCGCTGAATACCCGGCGTTCGCCCTGGCGCGCTTCCATGCCCCGCACATTCTCGGGCTCGGTAATGTCGCCAAAGCCCACCGTCGAGGCCATGTCCCGCTCGGCGATCAACCTTGCTTCCATGGCCTTGGCGGCGATCAATTGGCTTCGGGTCATCTCGTATTCGAAACGCAGTTGCGCATCGTCGAGGATGATCAGCGGATCATCCCGTTTGACGATATCGCCGTCATGAGCCAGCACCGCTTTGACGATGCCGCCCTCCAGGTGCTGGACAGTCTTGCGATAGGCCTGCACGGTGACGACACCTGGCGCGTAAGCCGCGCCATCGAGCGGCGCGACGGCAGCCCAGGTGCCGAACAAACCAAAGATCAGCCCGACGATGATCACACCGAGGCGGCGTATCTTGTGGTCGGCGATCGGCAGGTCGGCGAAGCTTTCAATTTGACGACGGGGCACCACAGGGTTCATCGGATTCACCCTTGCCGGCATCGACCGAAGCCACGCCGGAGGTTGCGGGCACGGCTGGCGTCTGTGCCTGCTGTCGCTGCGCGTTGAGTTCGGCCAGGACATGCTCGCGAGGCCCATAGATGCTGATGACACCGGCGTTCAACACCATCAATCGGTCAAGCTGCGACACGATGTTGGTCCGGTGGGTAATGACGAACAACGTCGCGCCGGTCTGCTTGAGCTGCTGCACGGCCCCGGCGAGGGCGCGATCACCGATGTCGTCCAGATTGGAATTGGGCTCGTCGAGGATGATCAGTCGCGGGCTTCCATACAGCGCCCGCGCCAGGCCGATGCGCTGGCGTTGCCCGGCCGAGAGCATGATGCCTTCGCTACCGATGACAGTGTCGTAGCCGTCGGGTAGCAGCAGGATCATCTCGTGGACCCCGGCGGTCATCGCCGCCAGGATGACTTTCGCCGAATCGACCTCGGCGAACCGGGCGATGTTCTCGCCGACGGTGCCTTCGAACAATTCGATGTCCTGGGGCAAGTAACCGATATAGGGTCCCAATTCCTGTTTGTCCCAGGCGCTGATGTCGGCGCCATCGAGCCGAACCACCCCGTGTTGCGGCGGCCACACGCCGATCAGCGCCCTGGCCAGGGTCGACTTTCCCGCCGCGCTGGGGCCGATGATGCCGACCGTGCAGCCCGCTGGCGCACTGAAACTGATGTTCTTGATGATCGGTGTCCTGGAACCCGGCGCCGCGACAACCAGGTTTTCGACCTGGACATCCCCTTGTGGCGCTGGCAGAGACATGCGCTCGGGTTGCGCTTGCAGCTTGTCGAGAACGTCATTCAAGCGGCCATATTGTGAGCGCGCTGCGATGAACCCCTTCCAACTGCCGATGATCAGGTCGATGGGTGCCAGCGCACGCCCCAGCAGCACCGACCCCGCGAACACCAGCCCCGCCCCCACTTGATGGTCCACTGCCAGGTACGCCCCGAGCCCCAATACCAGCGATTGCACCAGGAGCCGGAAGGTCCGCGAAAGCGTGCTAATGATCGCGCCTCGGTCGCTGGCCAACGATTGCAGGAGCAGGACGTTGCGCTGCCGCCGCCCCCAACGGTCCATCAGGGTTTCAAGCATGCCCATGGATTCGATGACTTCAGCGTTGCGCAGATTCTTCGTCGTGTGGAGCGTGGCCCCGATGTGTTCCTTGTTGGCCTGGGCCAGCGCCGGCCCCGTCAACCGCTCGTTGAGCACGGCGAGCGCCAGCAGCAACAGCGCGCTGCCTGTCGCCACCCAGCCAAACCAGGGATGGAAAAGAAACATCACGGCGATATAGATCGGCAGCCAGGGCGCATCGAAAAACGCGAACAACCCGTTAGCGGAAAGAAACTGCCGCAAGCCGGTCAAGTCATTGAGGGACTGGGCTGACGCATCCATCCCGCCACTGTCCAGGGCCCGTTTGAAGCTGGCCCTGTAGACCTGGCGACTGAGCAGCACATCCAGGCGGGTGCTGACCCGCACCATGATGCGTGAGCGAATCCATTCCAGGGACCCGAGCGTAATCACCAGGGCGGTCATGATCAGCGTCAGCATTGCCAGGGTCGTGAGGCTTCCACTGGTGATCACGCGTCCATACACCTGGAGCATGTAGAAGGTCGGGACCAGCATCAACGCGTTGATGAAGAGGCTGAAAAAACCGACAGAAATGAAACTCTCCCGGCAGGCTTTCAGCGCTTTCTTCAGACTGCTTTCAGGTGCGCTTCGCATTGAAACCCCCTGCCCGAGTGACCCTCCTCTGGAGCGTAGATCATGCCGAACAGGGGCGTGTTGCAATCGGCCAGAATGTTTTCGGATCCAGTCCCCGGCGACTACCGGGGACCAGGACACATGATGGCCGGTCGTCTAGCCGAATTGCTCCGGAGCCGCTACGCCCAGGAGTTGAAACTCGGCAGAAGCGTCCTCGCCAGAAGCAAAGATGAAGTTATTGTCGCTCAGTTGCGAAGCCACATTGCCCTCCAGGGTGATCTCGAATCGCCGTCCTTCTTCATCGGCGTTGTAGCTTTTCAGGTAGGTCCGCTGGCCGTCTTCGCTGACCACCGCCCGCAGCGATGTGTAGTAACCGCTCCAGAGCTCGGTGAAGCCCAACGCGGACACATCGATCTTATCGGTGAGCGGATTGAAGTCAGTGATCCGGTCCTGGAAGTTGCCGTCGGCCGTGCGAAAGCTGTCCGCCAGGGAGTCGTAGCGAAAGACATCCGAACCTTCGCCGCCAGTGAGCACATCACGCCCCTGCCCACCATCGATGACATCGTGCCCATTGCCGCCCGAAACGACATCGTTGCCAGCCCCGGCGATGAGCTGGTCGCCGACGCCCGAGCCCAGCAGCCGGTCGGCCGATTCCGTGCCCTGGATCAGGTGCGGCGCGAAGACCACATTGGTCTCATTGAGGGCCTGGCTCAGGTCGCCATCCAAGGCCAGTTCGAAACGATGCCCCTGCCAGTCCGGTTCGAAGCTTTTCAGGTAGGTTCGCGTGCCGGCCTCGTTGACTTGCACCGCCAGGGTTCCGTCCAGTCCATTGCCAAACCCGCTGAACCCCAGCGACGTCAAGTCGATGCGATCCAGGTTGGCGTCGAAGTCGGCAATGCGATCACTCACGACCTGGGTGTCGATGCGATAGCTGTCGTCGATCATGTTGCCCCTAAAGACATCGGCGCCGGCTCCGCCCTCCAGCACGTCCCGTTGCCCCGCGCCGTCGAGCAGGTCGTCGCCGGCGTGGCCACTGAGTCGTTCCGGGACATAGGTGCCTGACAGGACATCATCGCCCTGCCCTCCGTCGATACGCGGCAACACGCCCTCAAGTGCGCCGAAGGTGCCGTCGAGCGTGCCGTCGGGGTTAAGCCGGATAAGGCTGAAATCAGGGTTGCCGAAATAGGTGCTCTGCCCCGCCACCAGAATCTTTCCGTCCGCCAGGACGGTGATGTCCCGGGCCATATCTCTATCCCCGGTCAGGTCGAGCACGGCTACGCCGCGATTGCCGAAACTCGTGTCCAGGGTGCCGTCCTGATTCAGCCTGATGATCTTGAAATCAAAACCGCTGCCATCCTGTTCGCCACCACCGGCCAACAGGATCTTGCCATCGGCTTGGACGGTGACGGAGGCCGCGAGACCCGCTACCTGGGTATCGACCAGGCCGTCCGTGCCGAAACTGCTGTCCAGGCTCCCGTCGGCATTCAAGCGCGCGACCACCATTTCGCCGTTGTAACCCGGCACCAGCAACTTGCCATCCGCTTGCAGGGTGAATCCGTATCCCTCCAGCGCGCCTATGTTCGGGATGTTGAATTCGATGGCGTTGCCGTCATTGAAGGTCGAGTCAACCGTCCCGTCGGCATTGAGGCGACTGACCGAAAACAGATTTTCGTAGCTGTCATGATTCGACACGAGGATCTTGCCGTCAGGCTGTACCCTGGCGCTGGCATAATCACCCCACGCCATCGGCACGATGGCTTTGCCGTTGACACCAAACCCTTGGTCCAACGTGCCGTCGGTATTGATCCGAATCATGGTGATGCCGGACGTGAATTGCGGATAGACCAGCAAATATTTTCCGTCCGGCTGCACGGCGGCACTGTAGCCTTCCCCCGGGAAAAAATCGTGAGGAAGCTGCACCTTGCCGTCGCCGCTGAAGGTCGTATCGAGGGTGCCGTCGGCGTTGAAGCGAATCAGTGAGGTCCGGTAGCCTTCGTATTCCCAGCCCTTATCAACCCCTGTCATACCCGCCAGCCATATCTTGCCATCCGGGGCTACGGCGATTTCGCTGGTGTCGTTATAGCCGTCCAGGTCTACGAAGGTCTTCCCGGTGCCCGCTCGCGGCGTCAATCCTGCGTTGCTGTCTGCGTTGTCCATGCTGAGCCTCATGTGTCGATGGGAAACTCCAGAAAATTTCGCACCCTACAAAATAGCCCCTCACGCCAGCTTCGCCAGTTTTGGATCCTATCGATGGGACGCAGCATCATGGCCCTTTCCTGGCCTCACACTTTCTCCATCAGCTCGCCTTGCTGGTCCGCCACGCCATGCAGCAATTCGATCACCCAATCGATAAACACCCGCACCCTGGGCGACAGCTGCCTATGGGGTGGATAGACCACCGAAATCGGCCAGGACGGCACGGGATGGTCGCTCAGCACTTGCACCAGGCGCCCCTCGGCCAATTGCTGCTGGACGTGGTAACGCGGCGCCTGGATCAAGCCGAAGCCCGCTTCACATGCCGCCACATAGGCATCGGCGTTGTTGAGGATCAGATCCCCCGGCAGCTGCAACTCGCGAACCCGCCCCGCCACCTCGAATTCGAACGGGAAGAACCGCCCATTGCCGGAAGCAAAGGCGATCGCGCTATGGGCCGACAGTTCTTCCAACCACCGGGGCGTGCCCGAATGAGCCAGGTAGCCGGGGCTGGCACACGTCACCTGGTGCAACCGCACGACCGGTCGCGCCACCAGCGCCTGATCCGTGATATTCCCGGCGCGGATGGCGCAATCGACGCCCTCGCGTTGCAGGTGCACTTGCCGGTCGTGGAAACCGATGTCCAGTTGGAGCTGCGGATAACGTCGATAAAAGTCCGGCAGGTTCGGCACGATCCAGGTGCAGCCAAAAGCGATGGGCATGTCTACGCGCAACGTGCCACGGGGCTGGCTCCGTTGTGCCGAAAGTGAGGCTTCGAGGTCGTCCAGTTCATCCAGCAACTGACCGCAGCGCTGGTAATAGGCTTCGCCATCAAGGGTGGCGCGCACTTGCCGCGTGGTGCGCTGCAACAGTTGCACGCCCAAGTGGCTTTCCAGTTGCTGGATCAACAGGCTGACGGTGGCGCGAGGCAGCCCCAGATCGTCGGCCGCCTTGCCAAACCCGCCCAGCTCGACGATGCGTCGGAACACCTGCATTGCCTGTAATCGGTCCATCGACACCCTCAACTATTTAGAAATCCCGAATAGTTAAACCAAAAATCCCGGGTTTATCCAGAAACTCCCTTGCTTGAGACTGTGCTGGTCGTTCATTCACAAGGAGTCAAATCATCATGATTACCCGCCAACTCGGCCATCAGGGCCCACACGTCAGCGCGATCGGCCTGGGCTGCATGGGCATGTCGGATTTCTACACCACCGGTACCGACGAGCGAGAATCCATCGCCACCCTCCACCGCGCCGTGGAGCTGGGCGTGACGCTGTTCGACACAGCGGACATGTACGGACCGCACACCAACGAAGAACTGCTCGGACGCGCCCTACGCGGCAAACGTGAAGGCATCTATCTGGCGAGCAAGTTCGGCCTGGTGCGCAGCGATGATCCCCACGCTCGGGGCGTCAATGGGCATCCCGAGTACGTCCGCCAATCCATCGAAGGCAGCCTGAAGCGCCTCGGCACCGATTACCTCGATCTGTACTACCAGCACCGCATCGACCCGCAGGTGCCGGTCGAGGAAACGATCGGCGCCATGGCTGAGCTGGTCAAGGCAGGCAAGGTCCGCCAAATCGGCATTTCCGAAGCCAGCGCCGAGACCATCCAGCGAGCCCACGCCGTGCATCCGTTGGCGGCGGTGCAAAGCGAATATTCGCTGTGGTCCAGGGAGCCGGAACACAACGGCGTGCTCGACACCTGTCGGCGCCTGGGGATCGCCTTCGTTGCCTACAGCCCTTTGGGACGTGGTTTTCTCACCGGAGAACTGAAGACGCCGGATGACTTCGCCGCCGACGACTACCGCCGCTTCAACCCGCGTTTCCAGGCTGACAATTTCTATCGCAACCTTGAGCTGGTCGAACGCGTCCGGGCCATGGCCGAGAAGAAGCAAATCAGCGCCGCGCAACTGGCCTTGGGTTGGGTCCTGGCCCAGGGAAACAACGTCATCCCGATCCCGGGCACCAAGCAGCGTCGGTACCTGGAAAGCAACGTCGCCGCCGCCAGCGTTTTCCTGAGCGACGATGACCTGAATCACTTGGATGCCATTTTCAGTCCTCATGGCGCCGTGGCCGGCGAACGCTACAGTGCCGAGGTGATGACCTTGCTTGACGGCTGATCCACGCAGACCCGGGGGACCTCCCAACCTGTGGCGAGGGAGCTTGCTCCCGCTGGGTCGCGAAGCGGCCCTAAAACAGCCGAATGCGGAGCTTCAGATACATCGCATTCGCCGGTTTACGGCCGCTTCGCAGCCGAGCGGGAGCAAGCTCCCTCGCCACGGGGCCATAGTTTTCCTTAAGTGACCCGCATTACCCTCGCCACGGGATGCTTAGCTACATCGAGTTCATCCCTGAGCGCTAACGAGAGCCAGATCCTGATACGACTCATTCTTGCTTACTGAGATTCCTCTGCTATGACTTAACCGGTCACTTCAAGTCTGTGAGGCAAGGGAATGTCAGCCGCCAAGAAAATGAGCGTGGGGCAGCTGACCATGCTGACCGCCGTCAACATGCTGGGATCCGGCATTGTCCTGTTACCCACCAAACTCGCCGAAGTCGGTGGTATCTCGATCCTCTCCTGGCTCATCACCGCCACGGGCTCGCTGGCACTGGCCTATGCGTTCGCCCGTTGCGGCATGCTCAGTCGCAAGACCGGCGGCATGGGTGGATACGCCGAGTACACGTTCGGCAAATCCGGCAACTACATCACCAACTACACCTACGGCCTTTCGCTGCTGATTGCCAACGTGGCGATCAGCATCACCGCCGTCGGCTACATCCAGACGCTGTTCGGAATAAAGCTCGACTCGGTCCAGGTTGGCCTGGCCACCATCGCGCTGTTGTGGCTGACCACCTTCGCCAATTTCGGTGGCGCACGCATTACCGGCAAGATCGGCGCCGTTACCGTATGGGGCGTGATTGCCCCGGTGGTATTGGTCTCGACCGTCGGTTGGTTCTGGTTCGACAGCAGCGTCTACGCGGCCGGGTGGAACCCCCACGACAAGACCTGGTACGAAGCGGCCGGCGCTTCGGTGGCGATCACCCTCTGGGCGTTCCTCGGGCTGGAGTCGGCGTGCGCCAACGGTGACGCGGTGGAAAATCCCGAGAAGAACGTGCCGATCGCCGTCCTGGGCGGGACGCTCGGCGCCGCCGTGATCTACATCGTTTCAACCAACGTCATCGCCGGCATCGTCGACAACGCCGAGCTGGTCTCCTCCACCGCACCGTTCGGCCTGGTGTTCGCCAAAATGTTCACGCCTTTGGTGGGCGACATCGTCATGGGCCTGATGGTGCTGGCGTGCGTTGGCTCGCTCCTGGGCTGGCAGTTCACCGTCGCCCAGGTTTTCAAGAGTTCGGCGGATACCGGTTATTTCCTGCCGATCTTCGCCAAGGCCAACAAGCACGGCGTGCCGATCATCAGCATGCTGATCCTGCTGGCGATGCAGACGGCGATGGCGCTGCTGACCATCAGCCCCGACCTGGCCAAGCAATTCGATACGTTGGTGAACCTCGCCGTGGTCACCAACCTGGTGCCGTACATTCTTTCCATGGCGACACTGGTGACCTTGCAAAAGGTTTCCAATGTGCCAGCGAACAAGGCCCTGATGACCAACATCGTCGCGGGCATTGCCGCGGCCTACAGCTACCTGGCGCTCTACAGCTCGGGCGAACAAGCGTTGATGCTTGGCGGCGTGGCGGTCATCGTCGGCTACACGCTGTTCGGCTACGTCAACACCCGCCTGATTCGCTTGGAAGCCATGAACAACAGCGTACCGACCCAGACCGTCGCGGCGCAGCACATCGTTGGCGAGGCGATTCCCGTCAACCACTTGAAGCCGGCTAACCTGGAGGCACTGCCATGACGGAACATCGAAATCTATTGGGCATGCTCGCCCTGCTCGTCTCCAACGCACCCGACAAGCGCAGCGTGTTCGGGCGGGCCCTGCTCCAGTTGATCAGCGACGTGGAGGAACGCTCCGTCAACGTGCTGACCTCGGAAACCCTGAGCGACGCCAAGTCGATCCTCAGCTCCGACCCGGCGATCCAGTGCGTGCTGGTCAGTTGGGAAATGGACACCAGCGACGACCACCGCGAATGCATAGACCTGCTGACGGCGCTGCGCGAGCGCAACACCCGCGTGCCGGTGTTTCTGATCAGCGACCGCAGTACCGCATCCAACGTGCCGCTGATCGTCATGCAACACGCCGACGATTTCATCTGGCTGCCTGAAGACACCAGCCGCTTCCTGAGCGGACGTATCCTGGCGGCCATCGAACGGTATCGCCAGGCGGTGCTACCGCCAATGTTCGGTGCCCTGCTGAAGTTCGCCCGCAGCTACGAATACTCATGGCACACACCGGGCCATGCAGGCGGCACGGCGTTCTTGAAGAGCACCGCTGGCCGGGCATTCTATGAATTCTTTGGGGAAAACCTGCTGCGCTCGGACCTGTCGATCTCCGTCGGCGAACTGGGCTCACTGCTCGACCACAGCGGCCCCATCGGCCAGGGCGAGCGTTATGCCGCCAAGGTGTTTGGCGCCCATCGCACCTACTACGTGACCAACGGCTCATCGATGTCCAACCGCGTCATCCTGATGGCCAGCGTGACACGCGACCAGATCGCCTTGTGCGATCGCAACTGCCACAAGTCTGCCGAACATGCGATGACGCTGTCCGGCGCGATTCCGACCTACCTGGTGCCGACCCGCAACCGCTACGGCATCATCGGCCCGATCCTGCCGCAGACCTTGAGCGCCGAAGGCGTGAAGGCGGCCATTGCGAGCAATCCGCTGGTCAGGAGCCACATCGACCCGACGCCAGTGCACGCGATCATCACCAACTCCACTTACGACGGCCTGACCTACAACGTGACGCGCGTCGAGCAATTGCTGGGCGAAAGCGTCGATCGCCTGCATTTCGACGAGGCCTGGTACGGCTACGCGCGGTTCAATCCGTTGTACAAGGATCGCTTTGCCATGCACGGCAGCCCGGACGACCACGACCCGTCGAAACCGACCGTGTTCGCCACCCAGTCCACCCATAAATTGCTGGCCGCGCTGTCCCAGGCCTCGATGATTCATGTGCGCAACGGCCGCAACCCGATTCCCCACGGGCGTTTCAACGAGTCGTTCATGATGCACGCCTCGACCTCACCGAACTACGCCATCATGGCCTCCTGCGACGTCAGCTCGGCGATGATGGAGGCGCCCAGCGGACAGATCCTCACCAGCGAATCGATCGAGGAAGCCGTCGCCTTCCGCCAGGTCATTTCCCACATGCAGAGCGAGATGCACAGCCAGGACGATTGGTTCTTCTCCTGCTGGCAGCCTCCGTCGATAAAAGTGGATGGACAGCCGCTGCCGTTTCACAAGGTCGACCCGGCGAGGCTCAGGGCCGACCCGAGTTGCTGGGTGCTGCACCCGAATGAGACCTGGCACGGCTTCGGTGACATCGAGGACGGCTATTGCATGCTCGATCCGATCAAGGTCTCGATCCTCACCCCCGGGATGGGCGATGACGGCAACCTGCTGGATTTCGGTATTCCTGCGTATGTACTCAGCGCCTACCTGGGCACCCAGGGCATCGTGGTGGAGAAAACCACGGACTTCACCATCCTGTTCCTGTTTTCCATCGGCATCACCAAAGGCAAATGGGGCACATTGGTCAACGCCCTGCTCGACTTCAAGCGTGACTACGATGCCAACCTGGAACTGGAGTTGTGCCTGCCCGACCTGTTGAGCGCCAACCAGCAACGCTACGCGGGGATGGGCCTGAAGGACCTGGCGGAAGAAATCTTCACCGCCATGAAAAAAATCAAGACCACCGCGGCGATGGCCAAGGCGTTCGGTACGCTGCCCAAGGCACAGTTCAGCCCGGTGCAGGCGTACGAAAAACTGGTCCGGAACGAGATCGAACTGGTCACCCTCGACGAGGCCGCTGGCAGGATCGCGGCAACGGGGATCGTGCCCTATCCGCCGGGGATTCCCCTGTTGATGCCCGGAGAAAATGCCGGTGCCGTGGACGGGCCAGTGCTGAGCTACCTCAAGGCGCTGGAGGCTTTCGACCGGTCATTCCCGGGGTTCACCCATGACACCCACGGGATTGAAAACGATTCGGGTACGTATCGGATGCTGGTGTTGAAACAAGGCTCGCCGCAACAGTGAGATCAATCCCGCCGGCCTAGGCCAGCAGTTCGCTGATCCAGCGGACCTGCCGGGCAATCTCCTGCGTCTTTTCCTCGGGCACTGCTTGCTGCGCGCGGGCAAAGTTCGCCAGGGTTTTCTGCTTCAGGCGCAGCAGGCGTTGCCACTTCGCCAGGAATACCGGGCTGCGGGTTTGCAGTTGCAACGGTCCGAAGTACAGCTCCTCGGCGCTGTACTTCACGGGTCCGTCGGGCTCGGCGACGATGATTTCGTAGTAGAAGCGGTTCTCCCGCAGCACGTCCTCATGCAGGATGCGGTAGCCGTTGTCCATCAACCATTGACGAAGGGGTTGTTCGCCGCCGTTGGGCTGCAGGATCAGGCGTTCCCGGCCACTGAGGCGGGCCTTGCCGCCGTCGAGAATGTCGCGAATCGTCTCGCCACCCATGCCGCACAGGCTGATTGCCGTAATACCGTCTGCCGGCTCGATCGCCGCCAGGCCGTTGGCCAGGCGCACGGTAATCTGCTCTTCCAGGCCGCTTTCGCGCACGGTGCGCTCGGCCGAACGGAACGGCGTCAATGCCACCTCTCCTGCCACCGCTGCCGTGATCACGCCACGGTTGATGAGCGCCACCGGCAAGTAGCCATGGTCCGAGCCGATATCGGCCAGGCGCGCCCCGGTCGGCACCAGCTCCGCCACACGCTCCAGGCGCATGGACAATGTCTGTTCGTTCAAACGTCCCGTTCCTCTTTCATCATTTTGGGGCTTTGCCCGGGCGAGGTTTCACACTGTATCTGCGACAGACGCAATCAGCTCCCGGAACCACCGCTGCGCCGGATGCGTGTCGCTGCGCCTGTGCCAGATCAGGTCGAATTGCATGTGCGGCAGCGCAACGGGTGGAGGAAACATCACCAACTTGCTGCTGCCCGACGCGCCTGTCGCCACCCGCTTCAAGACCGTCGCCGTAAAACGGGTGCGAGCAATCAGCGTGGGAACGGCAAACATCTGCGGCAGGGTCAACGCCAGCGCCCGCCGCTCACCCAGTTGCGCCAGTGCATGATCCACGACGCCGTGCAGTTCGCCTTCCGGAGAAACCAGGACGTGGCGCAGCGACAGATACGCTTGCAGGGTCATGCCACGTCGTGCGACCGGATGATCATTGGCGACGATGGTCACGAACTCGTCCGTGAGCAGCGTACGCCCGAGAATCCTGGCATCGGCGTGGGTAGGCGGCACGCCGATGGCGGCGTCGATCATGCCGGCGTCGAGCATATCCACCGCATGGTCCCGGTCGTTGAACGCATGGACATTCAGCGACACCCCAGGTGCCTGTTCGGCGAGCGCCTCCATCAACGCCGGCAACAGCACATAGGCCGGGTAATCGGACAACCCGAGCTTGAAGACCATTGAGGCCGTATCGGGATCGAAGTCCGGCCGGGTGATCAAGGTTGTTTCCAGCTGCCGCAGCGCCTGGGAAATCGGCTCCGCCAATTCACGGGCCCGCGGCGTTGGCAGCAGGCCATCGGCGCTGCGGGCGAAAAGCGAATCGCCCAAGAGCGTGCGCAGCCGACCCAGGGCGGCGCTCATTGCCGGTTGACTCACGCCTACCCGAGCGGCCGCGCGCGTGACATTGCGCTCGCTCATCAGCGCATCGAACGCCACGAGCAGATTCAGATCGATGCCGTGAAAATCCATAAATCAAATAATCATCTATATCGTTTATTTGTTAGACGGATTGTAGCCCGCGACCGGAGAATTTCGCCATCGAACCCAACCGCCGCGAGAACATCATGCAAGCGAATCCTGATCTGACTGAACAATTGAAGCGTGAACGCGCAGCCGTCGAGACACTCTATCGGGCCTTCAACGAACAGAACCCCGATCTGGTAGACGAAGTGCTCTCGCCCGAGTGGGATGACATTCCCCTCGCCCCCGGCCAGGTGCCTGGCCCTGAAGGCATCAAGCCAATCATCCGCAACTTCGTCCAAGCCTTCCCGGATGTCCGGATCATCGTCCACGACATGGTCCAGGAACCCGGAAAAATCGGCGTGCGCGCGGAAATTACCGGGACCCATCAAGGCGAGCTTTTCGGCATCGCGGCCACCGGCACGAAGGTCGCTTTCCGCATCCATGAATTCCACGTGCTGGATAACGCCAAGCTGACCACGACCTGGCACATGGAAGACTGGTTCGGCCTGTTCCTCCAACTCGGCCAATTTCCTGCACAAGCCTGATAACGCACAGGTTAGGAAGTCATGCTGCTCACTTAAGAAAAACGATGGACCTGTGGCGAGGGAGCTTGCTCCCGCTCGGTGGCGAAGCAGTCGTGAACCGGCGCGTGCGGTGTATCTGAGCTGCACTTTCGCCAGTTTTAGGGCCGCTTCGCCCGAAGCGTCGGACCGTCCCAACGGGAGCAAGTTCCCTCGCCACAGATTCGTAGACGACCTCGAGTGAACAGCGTTACGGATCAACAGGAGTCTACTGATGAAAACCGCTTTGATTGAAACGTTCGGCAGTCCGGACGTCCTCCAGCATGGTCAACGCACATTGCCCACGGTCCAATCCCACGAGGTCGTGGTCCGCGTCGAATCGGCCAGCGTCAACCCGCTGGATGTGAAGATTATCGCCGGGTACATGCAAGCTATCTTTCCCGTGGATTTGCCTTACGTGCCGGGTACGGATTTCAGTGGTGTGATCGAGTCCGTCGGCGAACAGGTGAGCGACCTCCAGCCGGGAGACCGCGTGGTAGGCCGGACCCCACCGAGTGCCGGTGGAGCGTTCGCCAGGATGCTGGTCATCGCCGCCTCCGAGCTCTGTGTCATTGCGCCACAAATGAGCTTCGAGCAGGCCGCCGCCCTGCCCACTGCCTACGGCACGGCGGCGCTGGCATTGTTCGAGGTCGGCCAGTTGCGACGCAACCAGCGCGTATTGATTCACGCCGGTGCCGGTGGCGTCGGCGGCATGGCCGTGCAACTGGCCCACCTTGCGGACTGCCATGTGACAGCCACAGCGTCCGCAAAGAATATCGAGCGGGTGAGAAACCTGGGAGCCGACGAGGTCATCGACTACAGGACCCAGACCCTCGAACAGGTGCGTGATATCGATCTGGTGCTCGATACCCTCGGAGGCGAAACCCTCCAAGCCTCTTGGCACGTGTTGGCCCCCGGCGGCCGGATCGCCTCGCTGGTGGAGTTCGACATAGCGTCCCGGGACGGGCACACCGGCGAGTTTGTGTTTTTCTCGACGGCGAAGCCGTTCATGCCCAGGGCGATCGAACAGTTCCAGGCCGGCGAGCTGCAAATTCTCATTGATTCGACGTTCCCGCTGGCCGAGGCACGTGGCGCCCTGGAAAAAGTTGCCACCGGCCATGCTTGCGGCAAAGTGCTGATCCGTCCGGGCTATTGAGGGGTCGTTCGCATAACGCGGTTGCGGCAGTCGTCAGGCACGTGTTTGGGTCTATGCTTGTCTTGGGTTCGCTCAGGAACAGCGAACCGCCCATCAGGAGAACACGTGAAGCATTCGATGCCTGCCGCAGCGCTGCTCTGTCTATTGCTCGGCCCAGCGACCGCACACGAGCAATATCAAGTCGTCACCGAAGAATGGGCGCCCTACAACTATGTGGAGCGCGATCAGCTCACGGGTATGACCACGGAAATCGTGCGGGCGATCATGGCATTGACTGGAGATAAGTTCGAAGTGCTGTTGCAACCCAGCATGCGCGCCACGCAGATACTGAAAAACCGCCCCAAGACCATCATGTATTCGTTGTTCCGCACGCCGGAGCGCGAGCCGTTGTACAAGTGGGTCGGACCGATCGTGGAAGAACCCATCCATGCCTACCAGTTGGCCAGTGCACCGCCAATCAACTCCCTGGAACAGTTGCTGCACGCCCCGCAGATCACCACCCGACATGCGGGCCTGGTGCCGCAGACCTTGCAGTCGCTGGGCTTCAACAACCTGGATAAAAGCGCAACCGAGAGCAAGCAGTTGTACCGCATGCTGCTGGCCGGGCGAACCAGCATCATCATCGGCGACACGGCTGCAGGGATGGCTTATTACAGCCGACAATTGGGCATCGCCCCGGGCACCCTGAGGCAGATCCCCATCGAGCTCTACCGCTCGTCCTTATACATCGCCTTCAGCACCGACAGTGACGACCAATTGATCGCAGCGTGGAGTCGCGCACTGGAGCAGCTACGCCGGTCTGGCGAGTTGTCCCGCATCCAGCGGCGCTATGAACAACAACCTATCCAGCCAGAATAGGCCGGCGCGCACTCATGACTCGCTGGCGATGCGTCTTACCCTGTGGCAATCCCAGGGTTGCACGACCTGGCCGGTCCATGAGCGAACCTCCATCGGCATCAAGGGCTGTCCGGACGCGTTGTCCAGCAGTACCGAGCGTGTCTCTTCTTCCGTGAACAGAAACCGCTCGCCCCACTGCCTCAAGCTGATCACGATCGGAAAGACCTGCTGGCCTTTTTCGGTGAGGACATATTCCTTGTAGGCGCTTCCGTCCGATGCCGGTTGTACCTGGAATACGCCAACTTCGACCAGGGCCTTGAGGCGCGAGGCGAGGATGTTCTTGGCTACGCCGAGGCTTTTCTGGAATTCGCTGAAGCGACGGATGCCATCGAAGGCGTCGCGGATGATCATGAGTGACCAGCGGTCGCCGATGATGTCCAGTGTTCGGGCTACCGGGCATTCGTTGCGGGTCGATGGAGCATTTTCTGACATCGTGTTGGCCTGTTTGAATAGGTGTGGGAGCGAGCCTGCTCGCGAAGAGGCCTGTACATCCAGCCTCTTCATCGGCAATGACACCGCGTTCGCGAGCAGGCTCGCTCCACAGGGGACGGCGGTGTAGATAATCTGGTTGCAATTAAAAACCTAATCACGCAAAAATAAAACAGGTTTCTAATTGCAACCGGATCAAGGAACACCATGACCGCCTACACCTACCTCCCCCAAGGTCTGTCACCCCGCCTGACATTCCTCTTCTCCATCACCTGCGCCCTGGCCGTCGCCAACGTGTATTTCGCTCAACCACTCCTCGCTTCAATGGCCGAAAGCCTCGACGTCGCCCCCGCCTCGATCGGCAGCGTAGTGACCGCCACTCAGCTCGGATACGCGCTGGGATTACTCTTCATCGTCCCGCTGGGCGACCGGGTCGACGGCAAACGGTTGATTCTGACCCTCGTCACGTTATCGGTGGTTGCCCTGGCCGCCGTCAGCGCGTCACAGCATTGGCTGATCCTGCTGGGCGCCATGATCGTCACGGGTTTGCTGGCAGTGGTCGTCCAGGTGCTCGTCGCCTACGCCGCAACGCTGGCTGCCCCATCCCAACGTGGGCAGGCGGTCGGAACGCTCACCAGCGCGATCGTGCTGGGCATTCTCCTGGCGCGGTTCATCTCTGGCTTGATCGCCGACCTGGCAGGTTGGCGCGCGGTTTATCTGGTGTCGTCGGGGCTGATGTTGGTCATTGCGGCGGTGTTCTGGAAAGTAGCGCCCACCGCCGCGTCATCCCCGAACCGGCAGCCTTACCCGGCGCTGATCCGCTCGTTGTTTCAACTGTTCATGACCGAACCGCTCTTGCGGATCCGGGGCCTGTTCGCCTTGCTGATCTTCGCCGCGTTTTCCGTGCTGTGGACCGCCATGGTCCTGCCGCTGAGCGCCCCGCCGCTGTCACTTTCCCACACCGCCATCGGCCTGTTTGGCCTGGCCGGCGTTGCGGGAGCGCTGGCGGCTCGACGGGCCGGGCGCTGGGCCGATCGAGGGTTCGGACAACGCGTCACCGGCGTGTCGCTGGCGCTCCTGGTGCTCGCATGGCTACCCATTTCCTTTGCCGAAAGCTCCCTGATCGCCCTGGTCTGCGGCGTGGTCCTGCTGGACTTCGCCGTGCAAGCCGTGCACGTCACCAACCAGAGCCTCCTTTTCGCCGCACGCCCCGACGCGCAAAGTCGCATGGTCGGCGCCTACATGTGTTTCTACTCGATGGGCAGCGCGCTCGGAGCCGTCGCCGCGACCCAGGTCTATGCGCTGTGGGGATGGGTCGCGGTCAGTCTGTTGGGTGGGTTGATCAGTGCGGTGGCGTTGTTGCTTTGGTTCGCTTCGACTCATCTGGCAGCGTGGGGCGAATAACAATCGTCACAAATGCTACAGTCGCGCACCTACAACGAGGGAACGCCATGCGCATCATAGGAACAGCCCTGACCATCGCACTGCTGACAGGATGCGCGACGGCCAACGAAACCTTTGGCAACGGGGGGCTCTGCGGTGTGCAGCCTTATTGCGGCACCTACTTCGATTACCAGATTCTCAAGGAAGCGGTAACTGAGGATAACGCTACGTATGCCAGTGCGTTTGCGCCGTTGGCGGCCATCGATCTGCCCCTGAGTTTCGTCGCCGATACGCTGATCCTGCCCTACACGATTTTTCAGATAAGGCCGTCCGACGAATAGCGGCGCGGCGCCTGATTCATTCCTGCCTGACAATATCGACGGATATTTCAACGGCCGCCACCGTCCCTCGGTTTTCAAGCCAATGGGTGGTGTTCCGATCCTCGGGCCAACCCACGCCCGGGCCATAGTCCGTCGCGACGCCATTGCGGTGATCGGTGATGGTGCCTTGGAGTATGTAGACCAGGCCGGGCCTGTCCACGTGGTTGTGGACCGGCCCGAACACGCCCCCTGGCTCGATCGTCACCAGGCGCATGCGCAGTTGTCGCCCCGTCATGCCCTCGATTTCGACACCGAGGTCCAGCGTTGCCAGCAGTTGTACCGCTACGCCTTTCGTTTCAGGAACTGTCACGTTGTTCATGTGCTTGCCTCCGGGGACGGACACGGCCTGATGGAAGTAGACGCCTTGCACGGCGGAATCACAACGCAATTATCAGGGCCGGGATCTACAGTCGAAAACGCTGCTGCATGGCCTGACCAAGCAGCTCTACCGCGTCGTCTGCGTCGCACCCGGCGGATCGCATGAACACCACGTCGTGGTCCGGAATCACCGGCAGCTCGCTGATGATCCGCATGTTCTTCGTTACGCGGCCACGGTCTATCAGGCTGATCGCCAACCCGGCTTCAACGCACGCTTTGACGGCTTGGTTGGAGGGGCTTTCGAGGACGATTCGCACCTTGCGTCCGCATTGCCGGAGCGCTTGCAGCATGGCCTGTCGATAAGGGCATTGCGCCGCATGCACGGCCAGCGCAAGGGGTTCCGTCGAGCTGAATGTCGTGCCGATCGCTGCCACCCAGACTGGCGTGGTGGTGACCAGGGTCTGGACCGTTGCATCTGGCTGGTCCATCGGCTGGGTGAGCACCGCCGCGTGGAGCTTGCCGCGCTGCACCTGTTCGCGCAGGGCGTAGCTGGGCGCTGTCTTGAGTTCCAAAATGACGTTGGGCCAGGCTGCCGTGAAGGTCGGAAGGATGTCGCGGATGACATGATCGGCGTATTCGTCCGGCACGCCCAAACTGACGCGCCCCGCCAGTCGTGTGCCTTGGAGGTCGGCCAGCACGCGGTCATGAGTCGCGAGCAGCTCGGTGGTGGACACCAGCAGACGCCTGCCCAGCGTAGTCAGGGAGACTGATTGATTGTCACGGTCAAGCAGACGGCCGCCCGCCACCGCTTCCAGGCGCTGGATGTGCACGCTCACCGCCGCCGGGCTTTTATGCAACTGTTGCGCTGCCGCGCTGAACTTGCCAATTCGCGCAACCGCATGAAAGGTCCGGATCAGTTCGATATCCAGTATGGCTGTCATGATTCAATCTTCCTGAACGAGTACTGCAGGATATTTTGATTTATTAGATTAGTCGGCTTTCGTAGCCTGTGACCATGAACTCGCCCAAATCGATCACTTGCGCCTCCTCCCGCAGCGGCTACTGGCTGATCCCTTTGCCGTTGCTCGAAGCGGCGTTGTTGGTGGCCTGGAGCTCCGGCTTCGTCGGCGCGCGATTCTCCATCGATTACGCGCCGCCGTTGCTTGTGGTGTTCTGGCGCTGCGTGCTGGTCACGCTGCTGTTGTTCCCTTTTATCGCCGGGCAACTGCGGCGGACTTCACCGGTCACGCTGCTGAAAAACGCCGGTATCGGCCTGCTGGCCATGGCCGGCTATCTCGCCGGCATCACCCAAGGCATTGCCCTGGGCGTGCCGGCGGGGCTGGCGGCCTTGTTCGCCGACTTATTGCCGATGGGCCTCGCGCTGCTGGCCGCCGGTGTGCTGGGACAACGCCTGACGTCGCGGATCTGGGCCGGCTTGCTCATCGGCCTGGCCGGTGTAGCCCTCGGCACCCATGGCGCGTTGGCCTGGGGCAACGCGCCCTTGTGGATTTATGGCTTGCCGTTGCTGGGCATGCTCTCGCTCGCCGCCGCGACGCTGTGGCAGAAGCGGCTCCCGGCCTCGCAATCCATGGGCCTGTTGCCCAACCTCTGGCTGCAGTGCTGTGTCTCGGGCCTGGCGTTCGCCTTGATCGAAGGCACGCAAGGCAGTCTGGCGCCAATAGCCAATACCGGGTTCGTATTGAGTGTCTTATGGACAGCGGGCTTGTCGACGATGGGTGGATACGGGCTCTACTGGTTGTGCCTGCGTCGAGCCTCGGCGACCCGTGTCGCCAGCGTCCTCTACCTGAGCCCGCCCATTACGATGCTATGGGCCTGGGCAATGTTCGATGAACTTTTGTCATGGCAGATGGCGTCGGGGATGGCGGTGTCTGCGGTCGGGATCTGGCTGGTCGTGCGTGAGGAAGCGCGCGAGGCGCGACGCAAACGACCTCACGGAACGGCTGCTGAGTCGGAGACTGCCGGATAGGTCAGTTTCAGCCCTGACCGCCGTGCCGCCGGATTCAACACCGCTTCAGTGGCCTTGCCTTTGTCCATGATGTGGAACACTTCGACATCGCGAAGCAACAGGTAGTCGGTGATGATCCGACGATGGCAGCGCCACCAGACCGCCTCCGCGCACATGATGGCGCATCGTCGCGTCCGGCTGAGCGCCAAGAGGCGATCCAGGCCCGCCTCAAATTCGTCCGACAGCGCGTAATCCGCGTAATTGTGGAAGCTGCGGTTTTGCCAGAATCCATTGATGTCATCGGCAACCGTCACGGATTTTTTTCGCAGCCCGCCCAGCTCGCGGATCTGCTCATGCTGCAACCCGAATGGCGCGAGCAATCCAGGCAGCGTATCGAGGTTGTAGTGAGGATTGGTCCGCGACCTTGGAACAGTCCTCACGTCGACGATCATCTCGACATCGAAGCTTTTCACGACCTCCACGAATTGCTCGAGCGTCCGGGTCGAATGGCCGATCGTGTATAGGCTGGGATTTTCCATGGGGGATCCGAATTCAACGAGGTGCCTTCACTAGGAGCCGTTGCGGGACGGGTTAGTTTCCTCATCCTTGTATTGCATATCGGACTCTGGGTCGCCCGGTCGTACCCCGATCCACCTGTGGGAGCGAGCCTGCTCGCGATGGCGTCAGGTCAGTCGACGAAGATATTGAACGTGCTGGCCTCTTCGCGAGCA
>NZ_VDLV01000041.1:38824-38952 GCF_013608025.1 Pseudomonas brassicacearum subsp. neoaurantiaca
GGCCTATTCGCGAGCAGGCTCGCTCCCACAAGGAGGCTGTGGTGTAGAGCAATTTTGTGGCCACTGAAGATCCAAATGTGGGAGCGAGCTTGCTCGCGAAGGCGGCGTCAACGTCGATGAAGATGTCG
>NZ_VDLV01000041.1:38962-135729 GCF_013608025.1 Pseudomonas brassicacearum subsp. neoaurantiaca
GGCGTCAGGTCAGTCGACGAAGATATTGAACGTGCTGGCCTCTTCGCGAGCAAGCTCGCTCCCACATGGGGGCTGTGGTGTGCACGAATTTTGTGGCTACTGAAAATCCGAATGTGGGAGCGAGCTTGCTCGCGATAGCATCAGGTCAGTCGACGAAGATATTGAACGGGCCGGCCTCTTCGCGAGCAGGCTCGCTCCCACATGGGGGCTGTGGTGTGCACGAATTTTGTGGTTGCTGAATACCCGAATGTGGGAGCGAACCTGCTCGCGAAGGCGTCAGGTCAGTCAATGAAGATAATGAATGTGCCGGCCTTTTCGCGAGCAAGCTCGCTCCCACATGGGGGCTGTGGTGTGCACGAATTTTGTGGTTGCTGAATACCCGAATGTGGGAGCGAGCCTGCTCGCGAAGGCGTCAGGCCAGTCAATGAAGATAATGAATGTGCCGGCCTCTTCGTGAGCAAGCTCGCTCCCACATGGGGGCTGTGGTGTGCACGAATTTTGTGGTTGCTGAATACCCGAATGTGGGAGCGAGCCTGCTCGCGAAGGCGGCATTAAAGTCGATAAGGATGCTGGATGTGCGGTCTCTTCATGAGCAGGAACCATAAGCCGCCGTTACCAAAGAAACGGATACACACACCCGCTCAATGAGACCACTTCGCAGCCCAACGAAACAGCGAAAACTTCAAGCCCCGCCGCTCCTGATCGCAAGAATCCAAACCCAACGATTCACCCGCCAGGGCGCCCATCAATTGCGGCAAGAGAAAACTGCTCTCACGCTCCGACCCCATAGCCGCAGGAGCATCAGGCCAAACATCGTCGGCGCTGCAAGAAAGAATCTCAATCATGGGAACCTCCGATCAAATGAAGACCATCGCGAAGGCCCAAGGAAGGCCCATCACCCTGAAACCAGTGTCACCGCCAAGCTTTTCCAAGAGAATCCCCAGAATCATCAGGGCTGGATTTCATGGCATGAAACAATCACAAAAAAAGCCCGGCCACACCAACGTGCCCCGGGCTTTGCGAAGCGCAGGATCAAGCCGGTTGCTTAAGCGTGTCGTACGCCTCCAGCGACCGCAGCGAATAGATATAGGCAGCGCCCGCATTCAACGAAATCGCGGTTGCCAGGGCGGCGGCCACTTCCTCGCGGCTGGCGCCGGCCTTGATGGCGGCGTCCGTATGGACCCCGATGCAACCGTCGCAGTGGGTGGTGATCGCGACCGCCAGGGAGATCAGCTCGCGAGTCTTGGCGTCGAGTACGTTGTTTTCGCTGGCGGCTTCGCCAAGGGCCATATAGGCCTTGACCATTTTCGGGTTGCTGCGGCCCAGGGCACCAAAGGCTTTCTGGATGGTAGGCAACAATTCGGACCAGTTATTGAACATGGCATTAACTCCTGAGTGGGTTGGGTGTACTGTTTCAACGCCCTCAGTTTTCCACTTGGGTGCGGGTCTGGTTTGTTCGATCCGCTCAGCTTTTGTCGCGAAACGCTCAAATGAATGCCATCGATAAACTCATCAGCCTCGCCAACGTACGCGGCAGCCTGGACCTACGTTGCCAGTTTCAAGGCGACTGGGCCTTGAACCACGAACAGGAAACACTCGGGCACGCGCCCTACCACATCGTGCTGGCGGGAGAATGCCGCGTGGAGTTTCCCGATGGCCAACGCTTGCCCATGCGTGCCGGCGACATTCTGTTGTTGCCTCGCGGCGCCCGGCACGTCATGCACAGTTCCGGAAAAACCGTAGCGCCGACCTCGCCGAAGATCATCAGCGGCGGCACACTGCCGATCCATCGCATCGGCGCTGCCAGCCCGGAACTGGACATGCTCTGCGGTGGATTCCACTTCAATCGCGCCTCCCTGCTGTTCGCGTCCTTGCCTGAATACCTGGTGATCCCCAGCGGTGCGCTGCCAGCCAACGGACCGTTGCCGGCTCTGGTCGATGTCATTCGTGCCGAAGCGGACGCGAACAAAGTCGGCGCGCGCTTCCTCCTCGATGCGCTGTCCCAGGCACTGTTCACCTTGATCCTTCGGGCCCACCTGGCAAACCACGGCCAGGACAGCGGATCGCTGGCGCTGCTGGGCGATAAACGCCTAGGCCGCGCCTGGCAATCCATGTTGGACGACCCGGCCCATGAATGGACCGTTCAAAGCCTGGCGGACCTGGCGAGCATGTCCCGGGCCAACTTCATGCGGGCATTCGTGAAAGTGGCGGGCGTCTCGCCATGGGTGCTGCTGACCCAGGTGCGCATGGAGCTGGCGTTCAGCCTGCTGAGCCATTCACATCTGGGCTTGAGCGATATTGCCGTGCAGGTCGGCTACCAATCCCAGGCGGCGTTCAGCAAGAAATTCAAGGAAATCTATGGCGAGGCGCCGGGGCGCGTGAGACGGGCAATTTAGTCAGCCTGCATCGCAGGGTGTTCGCGCAGGTGCTCGACCATGTAATCGACAAAGCTGCGTGCACGCATCGACGCCTCGCGCCTTTGCCGATACACCACGTGGACCGGCAGCGAAGGCGGTTCAAAAGGTTGCAGGACCCGTCGCAGATGCCCGTTGCTCAAATAATCGTAGAGCGGATAGCTCAAGCAACGCGTCAATCCAGCGCCTTGGATCGCCGCCGCAATGGCGCCCTGCAGCGTGGCGCAACTGAGCCGCGTACGCGCCTTGATACAGTCAGGCTCACCCTGGCGCTGGAACGACCACTGAACCTTGTCCTGGTAGGCATGCGTGGCGATCAGCCGATGTCGATGAAGATCCTCCGGCACGACGGGCTCCCCATAATTTTCAAGGTAGGTGGGGCTGCCGCAGACAATCGAACGAACGCTGCCGACAGGTCGAGCGATCAGCGAGGAATTGGGCAGACGCCCCACCAGCACCGCCACGTCCACCCCCTCCTCATTGAGGTTCGCGAACCGGTCATGAAAGTGGGCGAAGACCTTGATGTCGGGGTACAGGTCCATGTAGCCGACCAGCAACGGCGCCATGACGTAGCGACTGAACAGCAACGGCAGCAGGACCGTCAGATTACCCTGCGCTTGCACATGCATGCCCCGGGCGGAGGCCTCCGCCTCGTCGATGCCCTTGAGGATCCGCGAGCAGTCAGTCATGAACGCCATGCCGGCGTCCGTCAGCACGACTCCACGGGTGCTGCGCGACAACAGTTGCACGCCCAGGCGCGCCTCCAGCCTGGCCATGGCGCGCATCAGCGTAGGGCCCGACACGTTGAGGCGGCAGGCAGCCGAAGCCAGGCTGGGACACTGCGACAGCGCATGGAACATCAGCATTTCATGGTAGCGCCCCATCAGCCGACGCCTGCACCGAAAGCCTTGAGGGTGGCATCGCCGCGCAGCCGATCGGCAAGAAAATCCACGAAGGTGCGCACCTTGGCCGGTATTCGATTGTTCTTTTGATACACCACATGAATGGGCAAGGCCGGCAGCTCGTAGTCGCGCAGCACCACTTCCAGCTCGCCATCCACCACTTGCCTGGCGACCTGATAGGACAATACCCGCGTGACGGCCCAGCCCAGGCAGGCAATGTTGATCGCGGCCTGGTTCGCGGTGACCACCAGGCGTGGGTTGGCCCGGACACTGAGCGGTTTCGAACCGTCCATGAATTGCCATTCGCTCAGCAAATGGCTGGCCGAGGACATGACGATATTGGCCTCGCTCAATTCCGTTGGATGACCGGGCCGCCCGTGCCGCTGGAAATACGCGGGCGCGCCGCAGATAACCTGGCGTACCTCGCCGACCTTGATGGCCTGCTGGTTGTTGTCCTGCAAATGACCAATCCGGATCGCCACGTCGATGCCCTCGTCGGCAATATTGACCACGCGATCGACCAGCAAGGCGTTGAGTTGCACGGCGGGAAATTGATCCAGGTAGTCCGTCAGCAACGGCGCGATGTACAACTCGCCAAACAGCACCGGCGCGGTGACAGTCAGGTAGCCACACGGGACCGAGTAACTGCCGGCGGCCGCTTCCTCGGCTTCATCGAGTTCGCCCAGGATGCGTCGGCAATCTTCCAGATAACGTTGCCCCGCTTCGGTCAGGTGGACGTTGCGGGTGGTGCGGGACAGCAATTGGGTGCCGATCCGTTCTTCCATCGCAGCGATGGCGCGCGTCACGCTCGGCGGTGAAATGCGCAGTTGCCGCGCGGCGGCGGCAAAGCCTTCCTGCTCCGCGACGGCAATAAAAACCTGCATTTCCTGAAAGCGATCCATGGGCGCCCCGACCTGGGTGAGGAAGACGTGGAAAAATGGCCGCACGACGCTCGCCGCAAGATGACCCCGGGCAAGCGTCCACGGTGCGGATCAAGCCTGTTGCAAGCCCTTGGCGGTGCGCTGCATGCCCACGAACCTTGGCAAGGCTTCGATGCTGCCCAACCATGCGCGGACGTTCGGGTAATCGGTCAGCGCGACGTTGCCCTCGGGTGCATGGGAGACATAGGTGTAGGCGGCAACATCGGCGATGGTCGGTTGTTCACCGGCAAGGAACGGGCTTCGCTTCAACTCGTCTTCCATTACCTCCAACAGCGCATGGGAACGCTTGATCGTGTCTTCCGGGTCGTAACCTGCGCCGAACACCGTAATCAAGCGGGCGTTGGCCGGCCCTTGGTTGATCTGGCCCGCCGCGACCGATAGCCAGCGCTGGACGCGCGCCTGGCCAACCGGATCGCTCGGCAGCCACTGCCCCTCGCCGTACTTGGCCGCCAGGTAGACCAGGATGGCGTTCGAGTCGGCCAGGACAGTGCCGTTGTCATCGATCACCGGCACTTGGCCAAAACGGTTGATGGCCAGGAATTCGGGGGTCTTGTGCTCGCCTTTCATCAGGTCCACGAATACCAGCTCGGTCGGCAGGCCGAGCAGCGACAGCATCAGTTCTACGCGGTGGGCGTGGCCGGACAACGGATGGCGATAAAGTTTGATCGCGTGCTGAGACATGACGTACTCCGTGTTGTTTTGGATCGAAGCGGTGATCGCGTCGATGGCGCTATCCTCTGCTCTTGGTCCGAACAGCGGAATAACCAGCTTTTACAATCCAGCATTTCATCCGCTGTAACAGTGCGCGGATGAAATGCCGGCGTATCAGGCCTCCAGCACCAAAGGCTCGCTGCCCTGGGCCGGTACCGCGCAACAGATCAGCACTTCGCCCTCGGCGACGGGCTCGGCGGGTTGGGTCAGGTAATGCACCTGGCCTTGGGTCATGCGAGTTTTGCAGGTGCCGCAGGAACCGCCACGGCAGCTGAATTCCGGGTTCAGGCCGCGGGCCTCGGCCAACTCCAGCAACGTCCCGCTGCCCGGTTCCCAGCGCGCCTCCTTGGCTGAGCTGGAGAACAGCACTTTCACCGCCTCACTCGCCGCCGGCACCTGTTCGGCGGCCGGTACGCTGATCTCTATGTCGCGCACCAGCGTGGACGGGCCGAAGGTTTCCGCGTGAATGCGATCGTCCGGAATGCGCAGCTTGCGCAGGCCGTCATACAACGCCTGGGTAAAGGTGCCCGGGCCGCATAAGTAATAATCGTAGTCGTCCAAGGGCAAGAGTTGCTTGAGCAATGCCACATCGATTCGACCAGCCACGTCATAGCCCTGCCCAGCCTTGCCGTCGGTGGGCGGTTGGCTGACCAGGCGCAGCACCCTCAGCTTGTCACCGGCGCGCGCCACCAGTTCATCGATTTCTTCGCGAAAGGCCAGATCGGCCATATGACGGACACTCTGCACCAGCCAGACCGGGCGCATGCGGCTGATGCGTTTCCCTTGGTAGACAACCTCGCGCAGCATCGACAACAGCGGCGTGATGCCGACCCCCGCCGCCAGCAGCACCAATGGGCGGCGCTCGGTGGGATCCACGGTGAAATGCCCTTGCGGCGCCCGAGCTTCGATGTCGTGGCTCGCCTGGATCTGCTCATGCAGATGCGACGACACCACGCCATCGCGCTTGACACTGATGCGCAGGAAATCGTCCGATGGCGCGCTGGACACGCTGTAGGTGCGGATCGACGGCACATCCTGTCCTTCCAGCAACACCCGCACGGGCAGATGCTGCCCGGCTTCGAACCGGGGCAAGCCGGCACCGTCGGTGGTTTGCAGATAGAACGACCGGATATTGTGGCTCTCGTCCACCACGCGGGTGACCTGCAGCGCACGCCAGTGCGTGCGCAGCGCTTCAGCCTGCAAGCGCTCGGCGGTCTGCTCCCAGCTTCCGGTCATCAGTGAATTGGGCGAGTCGCCCTCGGCCTGGTCTTTCCAGCGCAACGGTATCGCCGCCGGACGGTAGACAATGCGCTGCGGAGTAAACCGCAACAGCCGCTCGGCGCCCTGGAACGCGGCGATCTGCGGGTCGTCCAGCAACACCTGCGCCGAACCGCTCATTTGCAGCAAGGCGCCGGTCTGGAAATCCACGAAGACCAAGCCCGCTCGAGGGTTCAGCAGGATATTGCCGAGGGTGTTGAAGAACAGGTTTCCGGAAAAATCCGGGATGGTCAGCGTCCCGTCCTCGTCCATGCGCACAAAACCGGGCTTGCCGCCACGATGGGAAGCATCGACCTGGCGCTCGCCGTCGCGTACCACGTAGGTGGCTACATAGAACGAATCAGACGTTGTGACCAGACGACGAACCAGCGGATCCGCCACCGCCAGTTCACGGGACACGGCTGGCAGCTCATCGACGAAGCTGTACTGCCTCAGATTGATATAACGCGGGCAGTTGCCATAGGCCTGGCTGACCGAAATTTCCAGCCCTTGGTCAAGCCGGCGGCGCACCACGCCATTCATGCGATTACGCCGACGAGTGTGCAACTCGATACCCAGCATCCCGATGGCATCGCCCTCGCCCATGCCTGCCTGGGCCGGGTCCTCGGGCTGCGGATCGAAATGGATCTGCAGCGTTTCAGGATCCGGTGAATTCATGAAGCCCGGCTGCCCGGTGCGCAGGGTCGCCCAGACATCACCCTGACGATCGACCGCACCCAGCACCACGAATGGCAGTTGCGCGTAGAACTCACGGTGCTGGTCCGGCATCCAGGTCCGCGCCAGTTGCCGCTGGCCGACTCCGGCCATCATTTCCATCGCCCCGACGGAGCGCTGCAAGGTCAACTCACCTTCATGCCAGGGCGAAGGTTGTGCTTTGGTGGCTTCGTTCATCAGCTACTCCTTGCGCCCCCGGGCTTTGCAACGGGGTCAGTGCGCTGTGGTCAGGGAGGTCCATCACACCGTTGGCGAACGGTGTGCGCGGTGGAGCCATCTTCTGCCCAAAGCGTCGGCGCAGGAATACGCACGGATTGAAATCCACTGTTTCATGAAATGGAATGACCTGCTGCGAAAGGACGGGCTCCTGCTCGGCGCCCGTCCCAGATGCAGCAATCAGCTGACCACTTCAGCCAACCCAACCAATCGCTGTCTTGGGTATCACTTCCGACTCGTCGAGCTTGGAGGCAAACATACTCACCGCCTCCAGCGCATCGGTAGTCCCGGCCCTGATCTGGACGATGACCGATCCCGCCTGGTCTGCCAGGGTAACGCCGCGCAGCGCGCCCTCGTGGGTCACGCTCATGCTGGCCACCGCATCGCGGGTCTCGGAGAGGATCATGCCGATCATCTCGGCGATTTCCGAGGTCGAGCGGCTAGTGCGCCCGGCCAGTTGCCGGACTTCATCGGCCACCACTGCAAAACCCCTACCCTGGTCGCCCGCCCGCGCCGCCTCGATGGCGGCGTTGAGCGCCAGCAGGTTGGTCTGGTCGGCGATGCCGCGGATGGTATTGACGATGGCGGTGATCTCTTCCGAACGCGCGCCGAGTTGCCCGACCAGGCGCGCGGAGGCGCCGATGTTTTCGGCAATCTGGCGCATTTCCTTGGCGGTTTGCTGGATTACCTGGGCGCCCTGTTCGGCGACGCGTTCCGTCTCCGAAGAAATATGGTACGCACGGGAAGCACCACGTGAATCCTCTTCGAATTTCTCTACCCGTTCGGTGATGTCACTGGCGAACTTGACGACCTTGCTCAGTTTGCCTTCGGCGTCGTAGACCGGGTTATAGCTGGCCTCCAACCAAACTACCTTGCCGTGTTTGCCGAGGCGTTTGAATTGACCGCTGAAGAACTCGCCGGCATTGAGACGCCGCCAGAAGTCGTTGTATTCCGAACTGTTGACCAGGCTCGCTTCGCAAAACAGTCGGTGATGCTTGCCTTTGATCTCCGCCAGCGAGTAATTCATCGTCCGCAGGAAGTTTTCATTAGCGGTGATGATGTTGCCGCCCAAATCAAACTCGATCACCGCCATGGCCCGATCCAGAGCCGCCAGCCGGCCACGAATTTCCGCATCGCTGGCCACCCGAGCGGTGACGTCCAGTGCGTACTTGACCACTTTCACGACCTTGCCCTGCTCATCCAGGACGGGGTTGTAACTGGCCTCCAGCCAGACATGACGGCCTTGGCCGCTGATCCGCTGGAACGTTCCGGAAACGAATTGACCGGCACGCAGCCGGTCCCAGAACTCACGGTATTCGGCACTGCCGACTAACGCAGGGGCACAGAAATTGCGGTGGGACAAGCCCGCCAATTGATCTTCGCGATAACCCATGGTGTTGAGAAAGTTCTGGTTGGCCCGAAGCACTTTTCCATCCGGGCTGAACTCGATCACGGCCATGGACCGCTCCAACGCACCGACCAATCCTTTATAACTTGCCAAGTCGGCCGTCCTGGCCGTCAGTTCATTTTTTAGTGTTGTGTTAAACATGACGTACCCTCGACGAACCCAGGAAATTCACCGGACCTCAGATGGCTATCGGCGAATAATCCAAGGGCTGAACCGGTTCGAAGGAATTATCTTTTGACGTCAACAAAGCCTATATCCATATATTTAAGGAATTATCGCCAAAGGAAATATAACGACTGTGGTTTAGCCTGTAATTGCCACTGCCCTTGTCTGCCTGACAGAGCGCCCATAGATTAGAGTCCATGCCTCGACGCGAGCCATGGCGCACCTGTGCCATGGCGTCGCCCCAGGATCAATGCATTCAACGATAAGGTACGTTTCATGAGCCAAGCGTCTTACGTTCCGCCCAAAGTCTGGAAACACGAGGCCCCTTCGGGTGGCCAGTTCGCCAGCATCAACCGGCCTGTCGCCGGGCCAACCCATGAAAAGCCATTGCCGGTGGGCAAGCACCCGCTGCAGCTCTATTCATTGGCAACGCCCAATGGCGTGAAAATCACGATCATGCTCGAAGAGTTGCTGGCCCTCGGGCACGCTGGTGCGGAATACGACGCCTGGCTGATTCGCATCGGCGAAGGCGACCAGTTCTCCAGCGGCTTTGTCGAGGTCAATCCGAACTCCAAGATCCCGGCCCTGCTGGACCGCAGCGTCGAGCCGCCGCTCCGTGTGTTCGAGTCCGGTTCGATCCTGCTGTATCTCGCGGAAAAATTCGCCGCGTTGCTGCCCAGCGATCCGGCCGGCCGTACTGAAACCCTCAACTGGCTGTTCTGGCAGATGGGCTCGGCGCCTTACCTGGGCGGCGGTTTTGGCCACTTCTACGCCTACGCGCCAGAAAAAATGGAATACCCGATCAACCGCTTCACCATGGAAGCCAAGCGCCAACTGGATGTGCTGGACCGTCGCCTGGCTGAAAACCGCTACCTGGCCGGCGACCAGTACACCATTGCCGATATCGCGGTCTGGCCGTGGTACGGCCAACTGGTGCGGAACAACGTGTACTCGGCGGCCGAGTTCCTGTCGGCCCACGAATACACCCACGTGCAACGCTGGGCCGAGGAAATCGCCAATCGGCCTGCGGTCAAGCGAGGGCAACGTGTCAACCGGACCTGGGGCGATGAGGCGAGCCAAGTGCCGGAGCGGCATCAGGCGGAGGATCTGGAGTAGCGATGACCTGACGCGTCGTCATCGGCTACCCCAACTGTTTCACTTCAAGCCATTGGAGAGGAATTGCTGCAGGCGCTCGCTGCGCGGCTTGTCGAGGATCTCGGCCCCGCCCTGCTCCTCGACGTGGCCTTGGTGGAGAAACAGCAACTGGCTCGATACCTTGCGGGCGAAGCTCATTTCATGCGTCACCATGATCATGGTCCGACCTTCCTCCGCGAGTCCCTGGATGACCTTGAGCACCTCTCCCACCAACTCGGGATCCAGCGCCGAGGTCGGCTCGTCGAAGAGCATGACTTCGGGCTCCATTGCCAGCGCCCGGGCAATGGCGACCCGCTGCTGCTGGCCACCCGACAGAAAGGCTGGAAACTGCTCGGCCACACGCACCGGCAGCCCGACCTTATCCAGGTAATGCCTGGCCCGCTCCTCCGCTTCTTTCTTACCGACACCCAACACCCGTCGCGGCGCAAGGCTGATGTTGTCGAGCACCGTCATGTGCCCCCACAGATTGAAATGCTGGAACACCATCGCCAAGCGCGTGCGCAGGCGCTGCAACTCACTGGCATCGGCCACGCGCAGCCCCAGATGATCCTTGACCATGCGAATCGGCTGGCCGTCCAGGCTCATGGCGCCATCGTTGGGGGTTTCGAGAAAATTGATACAGCGCAGGAAGGTACTTTTACCGGAGCCGCTGGCGCCGATCAGGCTGATGACATCGCCGGTACTGGCTTTGAGCGACACGCCCTTGAGCACTTCGTGGTTGCCGTAGCTTTTATGCAGGTCTTCAACGGTCAATTTGTACATGTCGCAATCTTCTTCTTTAAGCGGATCGGGATGGGCAAGGTTCGGGCAGGCGCGGCTAATGAGCCGGGCCAAGGAAAGCCAGCCAGCGGCGCTCGGCGAGGCGGAACAGGCCGACGAGTGCGAACGTCACCGCCAGGTAGATCAGCGCTGCGATGCCAAACGATTGGAAGGTCAGGAAGGTCGCAGAGTTGGCGTCCCGGGCCACTTTCAAGATGTCCGGTACCGTCGCGGTGAAGGCCACCGTCGTGGAATGCAGCATCAGGATGACTTCATTGCTGTAGTACGGCAGCGAACGGCGCAGCGCGGAAGGCATGATCACGAAGGCGTAAAGCCTCCAACCGGACAGGCCATAGGCTTTGGCCGCCTCGACTTCTCCGTGGGCCATGCTGCGAATGGCTCCGGCGAAAATCTCCGTGGTGTAGGCGCAGGTGTTAAGGGCAAACGCCAGGATGGTGCAGTTCATCGCATCGCGAAAGAACGCATCCAACAACGGCTGCGCCCGTACCGCCGCCAGGCTGTAGATGCCGGTGTAACAGATCAACAGTTGGATATAGAGCGGCGTCCCGCGAAACAGATACGTGTAGAACTGCACCGGCCAACGCACCAGGCCACGGGACGAAACCCGGGCAATGGACAACGGGATCGACACGATGAACCCCACGAGAAGGGAGGCGCTGAGCAGCCACAGTGTCATCGCCAGGCCTGTGATCTGCTGCCCATCGCTGTAGAAAAACGGCTCCCCGTACATCTTCAGAAGTTCGATCATCGCACGGCCTCCCGGCAACCCGTTGCGTAACGCCGTTCCAAGTGACGCAGGACAACGTTGGAAACGCTGGTGATCACCAGATAAGCCAACGCCGCGAGCACCAGGAAAAAGAACAGCTGATAGGTACTCTTGCCCGCGTCTTGGGCGGCCTTTACCAAGTCAGCCAGGCCGATGATCGAGACCAGCGCAGTGGCCTTGAGGATGACCATCCAGTTGTTGCCCAGCCCTGGCAGGGCAAAGCGCATCATTTGCGGAAAAACCACCAGGCGAAAGCGCTGTGCCCGGCTCAACCCATAAGCGGTGGCGGCTTCCAATTGCCCGCGGGGAACGGCGAGCATCGCGCCGCGAAAGGTCTCGGTGAAATAGGCGCCGTAGATGAATCCGAGGGTGAGAATCCCGGCCGCGAACGGGTTGATTTCGATGTACTCCCAACCCAGCGCGACCGTGATCATCGTCAGCCAGGTTTGCAGGCTGTAGAAAATCAACAGCATCAGCACCAGGTCCGGTACGCCGCGAATGAGCGTGGTGTAGAGCTGCGCCGGCATGCGAAGCCATTGCTTGCCGGAGAGCTTGGCGCTGGCCCCGGCAAGCCCCAGCAGCACGCTGAGCAGCAACGAAGCGACGGACAGTTTGACGGTCATCCAGGCACCGTTCAGCAACAGCGGCCCGAAGCCCTTGAGGCTGAACCCTGCGAGCCCCAGCGCGTTTGATAATGTGTCGATCATTGTCAGCAACCTCAGGCGAAAAGACGCCCATCCCCGCGGACGAGCGTCGGAGGGTCATTTGCCGCTGTAGAGATTCAGATCGCCAAAATATTGCTTCTGGATCGAATCGTAGGTGCCATCGTCATGGAGCGCCTGGATGGCCTTGTTCAGCAAGACCTTCAACTCGGCGTTGCCCTTGGCAATGCCGATGGCGGTCTTGGCCGGCAGGTAGGGGCTGTCCACGGTGTTGCTGAGTTCATAACCGGCGCTTTGTGGCGACGCCATGAAACCCAGTTTCGCTTGCAGCGTGTCCTGGATGGAGGCGTCCAGGCGCCCCGCCACCAAGTCGTAATAAACCTGATCCTGATTCTGATAGGACTGGGTTTTCACACCCGCCTTCTCCAGGACGGATTTTGCGTAGGCTTCCTGGATGCTGCCCTGGAAATAACCGACGGTCTTGCCTTTGAGCGAAGCCACCTCCTCGCTCAGCCCAGAACCTTTCTTGAACACGTAGGAGGTTGGACCGGAAAAGAGTTCGTCAGAGAAATCGATGGCTTTTTCTCGGGTTGGGGTCACGGTCATGGACGACAGAATGCCATCGAACTTGCCGGCCTTCAGGCCTGGAATAAGACCGTCGAAATCGCTCTCGACCCAGACGCACTTGACTTGCAGCCGGGCGCAAATGGCGTTGCCCAGGTCGATATCAAAGCCTTTGGGGCTGCCATCGGCCGCTTTGGATTCGAAGGGCGCGTAGTTGGCATCGACACCAAAGCGCAGCGTCGTGTAGTCCTTGGCCGAGGCCACGCCCACAGATAAAGGTAAGAGCATGACCATGCACAACTTTCTTAACGAAATCATAAGTACTTCCCTAACTATTGTAATTGGATTAAGGGCAATCGATGTCTGGCGCTGTTATTCCACGAACACAACGACCTCGACTTAAACATTACCGGAGCGTCGTTATTTTACGAATATGGCAAAGTGAACGATATTACGAGCAGACTGCTCGCCTTTCAGGCCGAGACCAACTTCATCATCAACAGACCACTGACAATCAACACCGCAGCCACGACACGCGCCAGGCTGGCCGGTTCGTCCAGGAAAACGATGCCGACCGCGAACGCTCCCACCGCGCCAATGCCGGTCCAGATGGTGTAGGCGGTGCCGAGCGGCAAGCTTTTCATCGAATAGGAAAGCAAGGCGAAACTGGCAACCACCGTTATCAGGGTAATCACCGTCGGGCCGACCCGAGTCAATCCATCGGACTGTTTCATAGAAAAGGCCCAGACCACTTCAAGCAGTCCCGCGATTATTAAACTTAACCAAGCCACAATCCAACTCCGTTAAATATTCAGGCAATTATCCAGGGGCACTCAGAAGTAACTGAATGAGATAACTGCCAGCAATTTTGTTAAAAGAACCCCCGCTGGTACGGGGGCAAAGACGGGTTGACCAAACCCTGTTGCGCGACCTGATTAACTAACTTAGTTGAAGGTTTCATCCAACGCGGCGGTGATGTCGCTGATCAGATCTTCGGGATCTTCCAGACCAACCGAAAAGCGCAAATGACCGTACTGGCGAAACTCTTCTGGGTACTTGTCGAAACCACCCCGGCCCTCCGCGCCGACGTGCACGATCAGCGACTCATCATGCCCCAGCGATACGGCTGACGTGATGATGCGCAGGTTCGAGACAAAGCGGTTTTGCATGTCCGGATCGCCTTTCACCGCAAACGCCATCATGGCGCCGTAGCCCTTGCCGGCGAACTGTCGGCGCGCCAATTCATGCTGGGGATGAGACGCCAGCCCGGGGTAATAGACGTAGGCGATGCGATCATCGGAATCAAGAAATTCAGCGACCTTCTCGGCGTTGCTCAGCAGCTGCTTCAAGCGTAGCGGCAGCGTGACCGAGCCGCGCATGATCATCCAGGCGTTGAACGGCGAAATCGTCGCGCCGAGGTCGACCAGCGCATCGTTCTTGATCTTGTCGATCATCTGCTGGCTGCCGATGACCACGCCACCCATGGCATCGCCGTGGCCGTTGATGTACTTGGTCAACGAATGCACGACGAAATCGACGCCCTGCTGGCTGGCGCGGAAGAATGGCGGCGGCGTGAAGGTCGCATCCACGCTGATCAACGCGCCATGGGCATGGGCGATGTCGGCCAGCGCTGCGATGTCCGCCACCTTGGTGGTCGGGTTGGCGATCACTTCGGTGTGGATCAGCCGGGTATTGGGCCGCAAGGCTTGGCGCACCGAATCCAGGTCGCCCACGTCGACGAACGTCGCTTCGATGCCGTAGCGCTCAGGCAGCAGTTCCGCAAAAAGCCGCCAAACCGCCTGATAGGTGATATCGCTGACGATGACGTGATCACCGCTTTTCAGGAATGAGAAAAACACCGAATGCAACGCCGCTACGCCGGTGGCGAATACCACCGCCGCTTCGCAGCCTTCGAGTGCGGCGAGTTTTTTCTCCAGGCACACCTGGTTATGACCTTGGTTGCGCGTGTACACCAGCCCGTCCGGACTCGACCAGTCCATGGTGGCCGGGTCTTCAGGCAGCAGATAAGAATTGGCCATCACCAGGGGCGTGCGAACCGCGCCACTGGTGGCGTCGGCAACGTTGCCGCCGTGCACCGCCAGGGTGGCGGCAGACAGCGAGGACAGGTTCTTTTTATCAGGACGCATCGGTATTTCCTCAGAAGGATGTTGTTGTCTTGCCGGGTGAAATCGCGCTTGCACCGGTGCCCGTGTGGTTAAGGCAGACGACCTTGGGCTGGGTCATTTCCTCATAGGCAAAACGCACACCTTCGCGGCCCATGCTGCCGTATTTGAAGCCGCCGAAAGGCATGGCGTCGAACCGAAAATCCGACGAATCGTTGATCATCACGCCGCCCGCCTCCAGCCGTTTGGCGGCGCTCAGGGCGACGTTCAGATTGCAGGTGAAAATGCCGGCATGCAGGCTGTATTGCGGCTCGTTGGCCAATGCCAGCGCCTCATCCAGGGAGCCCACCGATTGCAGCATCACGACCGGACTGAAGACTTCTTCGTACCAGAGCGGACAGTCGCATCCGACGTTTTGCAGGATCGTTGGCGAATACAGCGAGCCCACGCGCTCGTTGCCAAGCAACAACGTAGCGCCATGATCAAGCGCTTCGTTGACCAACGCTTCAGCACGCTTGGCCGCCGCTTCGCTGATCATGGGACCGACGTCCGTACGCTCATCCGCGGGATCGCCGAGGACCAGGGCGCGGGTCTTTTCGATGAAGCCTTTCTTGAACGCCTCAAACACCGGCGCCTCGATCAGGATGCGTTGGGTGCCTATGCAATTCTGCCCCGCCGCCCAGAACGCACCCGACACGCAGGCGTCAATGGCAGCGGCAAGGTCGCTGTCGGCCATGACGATTACCGGCGCATTGCCGCCCAAGTCCATTGCCAGCTTCTTCAGGCCGGCGATACGGGAAATCTGCTCACCGGTGACGAAGCCCCCGGTGAACGAAACCATGCGCACCGCGCGGTGCGCGACCAGGGCCTTGCCCAACGCAGCGCCACCTGTCGCAACGCTGACCACGCCGGGCGGCAAGCCGGCGTCGATCAGACAACCCACCAGTTTGATCGCCGACAGCGGCGTCAACTCGGAAGGCTTGAGCACGACCGCGTTGCCACCTGCGATGGCCGGTCCGAGCTTATGGGCCACCAGATTCAGCGGATCGTTATAAGGCGTGATGGCGACAATGACGCCGAGCGGCTCGCGGGTGTACCAGCCCTGGCGGGACTCCGACCCGGCGTAGGCATCGAACGGGATCACCTCGCCGGCATTGCGCCTGGCTTCCTCAGCGGAGAGTTTCAAGGTGTTGATGCAGCGCGAGACTTCCTTCCTTGCTTGCTTCAAGGTTTTCCCGGACTCGGCCACGATAAGCCGGGCAAACGCATCCCTGTCGGCTTCGACACCTGACGCGGTGGCTTCCAATATCCGCGCCCGTTCATGTCGCGGCAGCTCCCTGGCAACCAGGGCCCCCAGCAGTGCCGTGTCAATCAGCGGGGTCGCTGATGAAGCGGGCATGTCCATCACCTCACCCACTGGAGAACCGTCAAAGGGGTTGCTAACAACTATCGCCTTATAATCAGCCGCGAGCGAGAGACTCAAATTATTCATAATGATGGACCTGTTGTTTCAATACCAAACAGGTAACTGCACAGTCAGCCACGGCACGTTCTCGTTGTTATAGTTAGGTACTGACGATGATAATTCCGCCATTGATGTTTACGAAGATGGCAAACAGCGCGTTATTACGAGCAATTTGCTCGCGCATCGGCACACTTCGCTTTTCGGTTTACTTAGTGCAAGACAAGACGAAAGACGTGACGGTATTCAATACACCCGGCAACGCCGAGATCTCGCTCCAGACTTTGTGGATGCGATCCGAATTCAGCGCCTCTACGGTCAAGACGATGTCGAGATCACCGCTCATCACGTTGCAGGACGTGACTTCGGGAATGGTGGCCACTGACCGGACCACCTCGGCATCGCGCATCCGGTCCTTTCGATAGACAAAGACCAGCGCCCTGATAGGCCCTGCTTCCGCCGCCGGCGTGCCCTTGACGATGGTATATCCCCGGATATAACCATCGCGTTCCAATCGCTCGATCCTGAGCCGCACGGCATTGCGCGACAAATTAACCTTCAAGCCAATTTCATTATGGGCAAGCCGTGCATGACGGGTCAGTTCATCCAGTATTTTTTCATCAACTTTATCGAGAACACGTTTCATCGCTGACTCCGGTTTTATAACGAGCGAGACTCCGTGTCTTTGGACAAGTCATCAATAAACTGCACCAGCGCGGCAATATCATTGGGTATTGAAATACAACTGTCGCTGGACAAACGTTGCAGCCCTGCATCACTGATCGATGGATGGGTGGTCGCCAGGCAAATCATTGGAATCAGCAAGCTGCGTCGGCTGACACGCGCCGCACGCAAGCCGATGGCCGTGGGCGGACTGACCAGGTAACCGCTCTGCACGAAAACCTCATGGATGCTGTTGAAGGCATCCGCGTCCTCGACGGCAAGGGAGTCGAACAGCTTGCGTGCCTGCAACCATTCGTCCTGTTCCAGCTGAATTCGCCCATCTTCCTCCAGCCGCTCCATGTTCCTGGCGACCTTGTTCCCGCAACCATTGAGCACGCTCCATTGCAGCCGCTCGAAATTCGACGCCACGGACACGTTCATGCAAGGCGTCTGGGTGGCGCGGATTTCGTTGCGGCGGTAAAGGTTGTTCTGCAGGAATTCGTGCAGGCCCGCGTTGGCGTTGGTTGCCACGATCAGTTGTCTGATGGGCAGGCCCATTTCCTTGGCCACATACCCCGCGTACAGCGCACCGAAGTTGCCGGTGGGCACGCTGAAAGCCACCTCCCGCTTCGGTGCCCCGAGTTGAAGCGCCGAATAGAAAAAGATCGACAGGTGCGCCAGCACCCTTACCCAATTCACCGAGTTGAAGGAAATCAGCGCTTTGCGGGTTCGGTGGTCGCCCTTGAGAAATTTCTCGCACAAGCGGTGGCAATCGGCGTAATCCCCATCGACTTCGATGTTGATGACGTTGGCTTGCCCGGTGCTCAACAAACGCCGTCGATGCGCTTGCGTCATGCCCCGGGACGGGTGCAGCACGATCAGGGTCACGCCTTGCACGCCATTAAAAGCCTGGATGGCCGCCGCACCGGTGTCGCCGCCGGTACAGCCCACCACCAAGACCTCCTTGCCATTCTCCGACAAGCTGTACTCAATCAGACGGGCCATCAGTTGCAGGCCGAAGTCCTGGTAAACGCTGGCGGGCCCGTGAAACAACTCCAACACCCACTCGTTGGTCGCCGTCTGGTAAAGGGGCGCGACTGCCCTGCTCTTGAAGCCGCAATACGCCTGCTCGACGATTCGGGACAACTGCTCTCTAGATATCCAGTCGCCCAGGAAGGGACCGATCACTTGGCAGGCAAGCTCATGGAAAGGCAGCCACTCCAGCCTGGAGAGGGCCTGTTCGGTAAACCGAGGCACCTTGCCAGGAACGAACAATCCGCCATCCGGGGCATACGCGCCCATGAGCACTTCGCTGAACGCGTAGGTCTTGTCGGGTGTCCGCGTGCTGACGTATTTCATGAATGAGACACCCTCTTGTCCGCTGCGGGACAACTGTTTTTCAGTGAGCGCCGGGGCCGACCAGCGTGCTCTCGATCTGGGCGCCGGGCATCATCGACTGCAACCCTTCGATCAGCCTGTCGCCCGCCTCGGTCAGCGCTTCGAGCGGCATCGCCGGCAGGCTTTCGAGGATGAACCACATGTGTCTGGCATCCGCATCGAGGCGTGTCCTGACGCCCTGTCGCCAGTTCCAGCGACGGCACGTCACGCCCTGGTCGTCGCGCCAGACCACTTCGCCGGCGTCCGGGAATTCATGGGCGGGCGCGCCTTCTTTCATGGTGTCGAACGGTTCGGAGCCGTCGGCGATCACGAGCCGCGGCGAGCCTACGTAGGCCTCGATGTTTTCGCCGCCGACGGGGATCGCGTACTTGATGCTGATGGCGTTGTAGAGATCGACGACGGGATCCAGGCTCGGCAAGCTGCCGTCCCGCAGCACGCGCTTGCGCAGTGCCTCGGCCGAGCACGGCGTGCGTTGTGGCTTGGCGCCGAACTGTCGAAACGTGTCGGCCCATTGCAGCAGGTGGGCCTCACCCCAGGCGGGACCGCCGGCCAGCACCGATTGGCAGGCCCGATCCAGGGCCGTGCGGGCGACGTCCGGTTGGGTCAGCGGCGCAGCCTGCACCACGATGCTCAGGGCCCTGAACCCGGGCGCCAGCTCGGCAACGGCTTGTTCGATCAACGGCAGTACTGACAGCATCAAGGTTCTCCAGCGATCCAAATTGGCTTTCATGCTAGTCATCGCCGACCACCAAAGTCAATATATCGACTTTTCTGGTCGATAAACGCCGATAGGCGGATTGACGGCACCACCGGCAACCGTCGAGAATCCGGGCCTATCTTCCTCACGATTCTTTGGTGATGACCCTGAATACCAATATATCGACCACGCCTGGCGCGGATGCCCACGCGGTGAGCCTGGCCGTTGCCCGTACGCTGAAGCAGGCGCGCAAGGCTCAGAAAATCACCTTGGACGAGCTGTCCCGGCGCTCGGGCGTGAGCAAAGGAATGGTGGTCGAGATCGAGAAATGCACGGCGAACCCGAGCATTGGCATCTTGTGCAAGATCGCTGCGGCGCTGGGCCTTTCGGTGGCGGACATCGTCAACGTGGCGGAGCCACCGTCGGCCCACATCATCGATAGCCAGGACATCCCCACGCTGTGGACCGGGGAATTGGGAGGCACCGCGCGCCTGCTCGCCGGAACGACCGGTCCGAACATGATCGAGTTGTGGCGTTGGGAGATGTTCCCGGGCGAATCCTTTTCTTCAGCCGGACACCCTCAAGGCACCCTTGAGCTGTTCCATGTCGAAAAAGGCACCCTGAAATGTGTGGTGGGAGAAACGGAGCTGGTGATTCCCGCCGGAAGCTCGGCGGTCGCGAAAACCGATGTCGCCCACGCCTATTCCAACGCAGGCAAGTCGAAGCTGGTCTTCACCATGTCGGTTGCAGAAATACATCAATAGGTTGTCACATGCCCATCGTCACGGGGACGATGGGCATGCTCGTGATATCAATCGTAGAACGGCTCGACCAAGGTCCGGCTGCCAACGAAGAAGCTGTCCGCGACCAGGCGTAGCGGTTGCAGGTCCATGTCGCTGGCCTTGTCCTTGATCAACTGCTGGAAATGCCGGTACACCGCCGCATACTCACCCTCCTCCGACACCGCTTGGCGTACGCCGTCGATGCTCAACAGCGCACCGCCGTTGTCCAGGCGCAAGGTGCCTTCGGCGCAGCGAATCTCGATGCTCCAGAGCTCGTCATGACCATGGTCGAAATCGAACTCCGCGCGGATGTCGAGATGGCCGGCGTCGGACATCTTGATGCTGGCGGCAATCGGCGATTGGCAGTTATCGGGAACGCGCAGTTTGGCGGACTCGACGAACAATGACCGCGGCAGCAGGTGGGTAGCGATGGACAAGGCATTGATGCCCGGATCGAACACACCGAGGCCGCCGGGTTGCCAGATCCACGCCTGGCCGGGGTGCCATTTGCGCACGTCTTCCTTCCAGTCGATCTGCACGCTTTGCAGCGTGCGGCTGGCGAGCCAGTCGCGAGCCGCCTCGATGCCGGGCGCATAACGCGAATGCCAGGCGAACAGGCCGCTGACGCCCGTTTCGCGCGCCTGCTCGACCAATTCCATCGCTTCGCCCAAGGTGGCGCATGGCGGCTTTTCCACAAGCACGTGCTTGCCCGCTTCCAGCGCTTGGCGAACCAGGCCGAATCGCCCTTGCGGCGGCGTGCAGAAGGCAATCGCATCGACGTGCGGAGCGTTTTCCAGCAACTCACCCAAGGACCTGAAGTTCTCCACGCCGGCGCACGGCTGCCCTTGCGTGGCGACCGCCACCAGCTCGAACGCAGGGTTGGCGCGGATGGCGGGGACGTGTTGATCCTGGGCGATCTTGCCGTAGCCCACCAGGCCGAGACGAATCGGTTGCATCGATGACTCCTGACTTTTGTAGTTGTGATGGGGCAGCAAACTAGACGTAAATCAGCTGGCGGACAATGGGCTTGTATCCCATCGTTTCACCTCAGGCCCTGGCGGGCGCCGTCATGACTTTGGATATCAGCGCCAGAAAAGGATCGAGTCGCTCACGCGGCGCATCGTGCTCTACCACCAGCGCGGAGACTTCTTCACAAGATGCCACCTGGTAATGAGCAACGCTGGACAGCTTCTGATTGGTGACTGCCACCACCACCTGGCCGCTCGCCGCGACCACCGCCCGCTTGAATTCGGCGTCGTCCAGGCCAAACGCCGTGACACCGTTGTCCGGGTCGATGGCGCAGGCACCCACGAAACACACATCGAAGTTGAACTGGCGCAATTGCTGGACAGCCGCCAACCCGATCGCGCCGCCTGCCACAGGGTTCAGGCGACCGCCCAGCAGAATGACTTCGGCGTTGGGCAGCTTCATCAGCTCCACCGCGATCAACGGCGAGTTGGTGGTGAGGGTCAAGCGCAGCCCGGGATCGATGGCGCGGGCGATGGCCAGGTTGGTCGACCCGGCATCAAGGAAGACATGCTGACCCGCACTGAGCAGCGACGCCGCGGCCCGGGCAAGATTGTCCTTGCGTGCCGAGTCCTGATGGATTCGGACGTCTATCGGCGCTTCGGCCGCCGGCAGGCGAATCGCGCCGCCATAGACGCGCTTGCACAAACCGGCCGCAGCCAACGCGCCCAGGTCGCGACGAATCGAGTGTTCGGAGACGTTGAATTCGCTGGCCAGATCAGCCGCGATAACCCGGCCATACAGGGCCAGCCGCTCGCTGATCAATCGTTGGCGTTCGCCGGGGAATACTTCAAGGGCGGTACTCATGGGATCCACAACCTGCATAAACGAGCACAAATAGACACAACCGAGCGCAATATGCCCCGTCTCCGGCGTATCGTCAAATCTCGGGACGTCCAGGCTCGATTGCCTTTCGTCACCCTGTCCCGCCAGCCGGTGAACAGTATTTTCCCAGCGCAGGTCAACCCAGGGTCGATAGCCACATTTCGCGAACGAGCGACGCACGGTCGCCGAGGATGGAGCCATGAACAATCTGATCATCGCGGCCCTGTTGAGCGTCGCCCTAATGAGTGCCAACGATGCCCAGGCAGCGGAAACGAAAAAGGTCGATGTGCTGCTGGTGGGCGGCGGAATCATGAGTTCCACGCTGGGCATCTGGCTCAATGAGCTTGAGCCCGGTTGGTCAATGGAAATGGTCGAGCGCCTGGACGCGGTGGCTGAAGAAAGCTCCAATGGCTGGAACAACGCCGGTACCGGCCACTCGGCGCTGGCGGAACTGAACTACACGCCAATGGACGACCAAGGCAACGTCAACATTACCAAGGCCATCGAGATCAACGAAGCCTTCCAGATCACCCGGCAGTTCCTGGCATGGCAAGTCAGGAACAACGTGCTCAAGAACCCTCGTTCGTTCATCAATTCCACCCCGCACATGAGCTTCGTCTGGGGCGACGACAACATCAAGTTCCTCAGGAAACGCTACGAGGCGCTGCAAGCAAGTCCGCTGTTCCGCCCCATGCAATATTCGGAAGATCCGGAGCAGATCAAAAAATGGGTGCCCTTGATGATGGAGGGCCGGGACCCGAACCAGAAGCTCGCAGTGACCTGGACGCCGATCGGCACTGACGTGAATTTTGGCGAGATCACCCGCCAGTACGTCAGCTACCTGCAAAGCAAACCCAATTTCAGCCTGAAGCTGTCCAGCGAAGTGCGCGACATCACCCGTAATGACGACGGCACCTGGCACGTCGAATACAAGAACCTGAAGGATGGCGAGACGACTGCCACCGACGCCAAATTCGTGTTCATCGGCGCGGGGGGCGGCGCGCTGCATCTGTTGCAAAAGTCGGGCATCCCGGAAGCGGACGATTACGCCGGATTCCCGGTCGGCGGCTCGTTCCTGGTCGCCGAGAACCCCAGCGTTGCCGAGCGACACATGGCCAAGGCCTACGGAATCGCTTCCACCGGTGCGCCGCCAATGTCGGTGCCGCACCTGGATACCCGCGTACTCGACGGCAAGCGCGTCATCCTGTTCGGCCCCTTTGCGACCTTCTCCACCAAGTTCTTGAAGGAAGGCTCTTATTTTGACTTGTTCACCAGCATGACGCCCCACAACATCTGGCCCATGACCAAAGTCGGCATCGAGCAATACCCGCTGGTGGAATACCTGGCCGGCCAGCTCATGCTATCGGACGATGACCGCTTCAAGGCCCTGCAGGAGTACTTTCCCCAGGCCAAGCAAGAAGACTGGCGTCTATGGCAAGCTGGCCAGCGTGTACAGGTCATCAAGCGCGACGAGGAGAAAGGCGGCGTACTCAAGTTGGGCACCGAAGTGGTGGCCTCGCAGGATGGCAGCATTGCCGGCCTGCTCGGCGCATCCCCTGGCGCATCGACGGCTGCTCCGATCATGCTTGAGGTGATGCAGCGGGTGTTCAAGGACAAGGTCGCCTCGCCGGCCTGGCAGGAAAAGCTTCACCAGATCGTGCCCAGCTACGGAACACGACTCAACGATGATCCTGGCCGTGTCTACGAGGAATGGAAGTACACCAGCGACGTGCTGCAACTGGCACCGCCACCGGATATCCGTGGGAACAGTGAGCCAAAGGCCCCGACCAACAGCGATCCGGTGGGCCAGAAGCACAGCGATTCCGACCCGGACCTGGCGTTGTGAAGGTCGTCTTGGCCGGCAAGGGTTAAAACCACTCCCGGTGTGCCTCGAACGCCGCGCGGACCAACGCCACCAGCCGGGCGACCTCTTCCCGGTGTGCTTCATCGCCGTGTACGGCCATCCAGACCTGCATCGTCATGTCACGGCCAAACAACTCGGGTAGCGGCTGCAGGTTTTTTTCCAACGCGCACACGTAATGCGGCAGCAGGCCGACGCAAGCACTCCATTGGATCATCTGGCGCATCAGTTCATAGGCGTTCACTTGAGTGACACCGGAACGACGCGCGTCGACTGCGTTATTCCAAGGTTGAAGGGAAGGAATATTCGCGTAGCTGTGCAGGCTCACCAGCATATAGTCCTGTAGCTCGGCCAGGCTGCGTGGACGGCTCGCTTCCCGTGAATACCGCTTGGCGATGTGCGGGATGTACTCCAGTTCGGCGAGGCAACTGAGCTCAGCCACCGGAAACGATAGCTGCGGCGCTTGCGCCTGCGGGTTGGTAAGCCAGACGACGACGTCCGCCTCGGCCGGCTCCTGGTCGGGGTTGCTGTCGAGACGCAGCAAGTTCAGGCGCACGTTGGCGTGTTGACGCACAAAGCCGAGCAGCTCGCGATTGAGGATGTCGTGCAACAGGGGCTCCGCCACGGCCACGCGAACCAATGCCTGATCCTCGACGAAGGCGTCAGGCAAAGCCAGCAAGGCTCGGTGAGCCAACAATTGGTTGCGCAGGCGCCGACCGTCCTGGCTGAGCACCAGTGCATTGCCTCGGTGCTCGAACAAGGGACTGCCGTAATGGATCGACAACCGCGAGAGCTTTTTTCGCAGCAACGACGCTTTGACGTTCAAGCTCCGCGCCGCCTGCATGAAGCAGCTGCAGCGCGCCGTCACCAGGAAAAACTCCAACGCCTGGAGATCCTTGAGGTTATCCAGATGCCGATCATCGCTATTGATCGAGGGTGGCAACCGCGCACAATCGTGAATCTGGCCAACGTCCTCCAAAGCCATACGCCCTCCTCCCTAAGGTGTCCCCACGCGACCGCGCCGCTTAACGAACAGACTCCAATGCCTGATTCAGTTGCGCGCCATCGATGCTCAGCGTTGCCTTGCTCACCAGCCCTTCCATATAGGCCCTGGCCACTTGTTCCTGGCGCTGATTGCGCAGCGCCTCGCGCAGTTGTTCGCGAACTTCATCCAGGCTGGCGGCGCGTGCTGGCTGCATATCGGTCAGTTTGAGAATGTGAAAGCCCGCCTGGCTCCGCAAAGCGTCGGAAACGCTGCCGACCCGTTGTCGGCTCAAGACCTGGCGCATCTCCGGCACATATTGCTGCAACGGTTGCAAGCCGCTGTCACCGCCCCGCTGGGCCGTTGCCTGATCCTCGGAAAACTGCCGGGCTAGCTCGGCGAAATCGGCGTTGGGGGCCTGGGCACGACGAGCCAGCTCGGTGGCTTTCTTGCGTAGCGGTTCTTCGTTGGCTCCCGGCTCAACCGCGATGAAAATCTGGCTGACGCGGTACAACGCCGGGCTTTGCAGCTTGTCCTTGGCGCCCTCGTAAGCCTGTTGCAGGGCTTGCTCATCCGGATAGTCGGCGGGGACCTGGCTGACGGATTGCAAGTAGGTGCGCAGCAAAATCTGTTCGGTGGCCGCGCGGGTCATCTGTTGGATGTCCGGACGCTGCTGCCAACCCTGGGCGTCGGCCTGCTGCAACAGGGCTTTCTCTGCCAGGCGCGCACGGATCCAGCCCTCCAGTGCGCCACGATTGCCGCGCAGTTGCTCGCGCACCTGCGGTGTGAGCGAGCTCAACACAGCGTTGAGTTCGGCGCTGCTCAGTTGCAGTTCGCCCAGGCTGGCCACGGTCGGCGCCGCCTCGTCGGAGGTTCTGGCGGGTTTCGGTTGTGCCGCGGGCACCGAGGCTTGGGATACGCCGTCAGGGTTGGAGATCACCGTCAGTACAATGCCGCCGAGCACCAGGACAGCCGCACTGATGCCAGCCAGTTTGCTAAACCTGTTCATCGTAATCAGGCCTCTTCGACCGCAGCTTCCTGCGTTACATCCGCACCGTCCTTTTGCTGCTCGCGTGCGTGCTGGCTGTAGTCGCGCAGGTACACCACGAATTCTTGCAACAGCCGGTCCCAGAGTTCCAGCACGCCACGCACGTGGTCTTCGCTGACACCGGCGGCAACGATGGCGTCCATTTCCATCACCAGGAAATCACCCTGGCGACTCAGGCGGGCAAAGCGGCGGCTGGCATTCCATACCTGGACCAGGCCTTCAGGCAATTCGCCCTCGATGCGCAGCGCGCAACTGAACGTGAAATCCAGAAAGCTGCCCTCGGTGGCGGCCGGGTTGCCGAAACGCACCGCAAAGCCAATGCCCTGGCTGGCGCTCAACAACTGCACCACGGCGCCTTGTTCGGTACGATTGACGCGGTAGCCGGCGGCTTGCAGCAGTTCGCCCAGTTGTTCGGGAGTGATGCTCAGGATCAGTGTTTGTGCGGTCATGACTGGATTTCCCTTGTGGTCATTTGATCAATGGTTATTTGCCGGCGGTGGTCTTGGCGGCATCGAACTGGGTCTGGTACAGCGCATCGCCATAGCGCTGCGCCAATTCTTCGAACTTCACCCGCGCGCCACTGGCGAAGGGTTGGCGGATCTTCAATACGTCGCTGACTTCGATGTTTTCGTAGGCAGTGAGAATCTCTTTGGCGATGCCGTACATCTCTTGGTTTTTCGCCACGCACTGCTGCACTTCACTGTCCCGACTGGTCAGGCTGGCTTGCAGCGTGGCACGCGCCGCCTCTATACCCCGCGCACGGCCCAGCAGTTCTTCGTAGGCCTGCTTGAATTTGCCGACCTGCTCGGTACTGGCGGCTATCTGCGCCTGGGCGCTGCTGCGAACAGCGTCTTGCTGTGCGCCCAGTTGTTCGCTCTGGCTGCGCGCCTTGGCGAGTTCGGCGGTCAGTTGCTTGATTTGCGCTTGCGCCGCACTCAGCTCGGTTTGCGCCGCCTGGCGCGCGGCGGTGCCTTGCGCCTGTTCGCTCTGCAAGGCTTGCAGCTGTTGGGTGGTGCTGCGCAACTGGGCGCGCAAGCGTTCCTCCATGGTTTCCGCCGATGCGCCCAGGGCTGCACCGAGCCCCAACAGCAGCACCACGGCGTGGATCGCGGGATGAAATGACTTTTTCATGCTGTCTCTCCCGGCGCTAGAAGCGCGTGTTGAGCTCAAGTTGCAGAACGTCGATATCGAACGGCGCGCCGTAGACTTCTTCGCTGCTCAACCAGCGTGCGGTCGCGAACACGTTGTCTTCGATGCCGTAGTTGCCGCCGAGGAAATAGCCCTTGGCGTTGGTGCCACCGAGGTGGAACGAAGAGTCGTTGAAGCCGTCCGGCAAGGCATCCGGCTCGATGTGTTTGTAGCCGGCGAACAGGTTCCAATCGCCGCGCTTCTTCAGGTCCAAGGAACTGCCCAGGGTGAACTGCAGCATCCAGGCGGTATCGCCGCTTTCGATGTCACCGTTTTCGTCCACGTTGTTGACCAGCGCGCCGGCCGAGCGCTTGCGCATCTTGCCTTCGTCGTAGCCGAGGTTGACCAGGTAGTTGCCCTGGCTGCGCAACTTGAGATCGTCGAACAGCAAGGTGTCCCAGACCAGATTGAGGTCAAGCAGGTTGAACTCCGAGGCCAGGCCCACGAATTGTGGTTGCGGCGACGTGGTCGGTGCGGACGGGTCCGGCACCAGGTTGCGCAACTCCATCAAGGTGTTGCCCTTCTGCATGAACGCCGGACGCGTTTCGTCGCTGTCACAAGCCGGCGCGCCGTCGTAGATGGCGCAGGGATTGGAGCGTCGTCCTTCGATGTCGTCAAATTGGTAGTAGGCCAGCGCGCCCTTGATGCTGTTGTCCGGCGCAAACGCCCAGTTCGCACCGAGTTGCGCGCCGTAGAGCCATTTGTTCTCGCTGTCTTCTTTGTTCAAACCATCGCTCGACGCGCTGTCGGAGCTGTATTCCACCGGGAACGCGCCCAAGGTGCCGAATACCGCCAGGTCGCGGTTCAACGGGTGATTGAACGAGCCGGCGATACCGTCGAAATTGAGATCGTTGGAATACAACAGATCGGTAGACATGAATGGATTGGGCATGCGTCCCCCGGTGAAGCTCCACTCCTTCGTCGGGCGGTAATTGAGGTAGCCCTGATCGAGCCACAGGTCCTTTTTGTCGAAGCCGCCGCCCAGCGTCTGGGTGGTGGACACAGGACTGCTGTCCGAGCCCGTGCCCAGCCGGATGGCGGCGGTCCATTGAGGAGAAAGCGCGGCCCGCAAGCCCATCCGGGCACGCAAGCGCAGCATGTTCTCGCGATCTTCGCGGGTGTTGAGCAGCGGTGGGTATTGCGTACCGCTTCTAGGGTTGACGTCATAGGGCCCGCTGTTATTGAGCTCGGCGAAATCGACGATCTCGTTGCTGTTGCTGCCCGAGTAATAGCGCGACTCGTTGCGCAAACGCACGTCGCCTTCAAACGTGATGCGCGACACCCAGTCGGGGAAGGTATTGGGCTGGGCCCAGTTTTCCTGTTTGGCCTGGGCGATCACCTCGGCTTTCACCTGGTCGCGAATCTGTTCCCGCACGATGGCCGGCACGTATTGCACCCGCACCTCCCCCGGCGCGCCGGGTGCCGGCACCGGCGCAGCAGTCGCGGCGGCCTGCCGGGCTTGCGTGGCCTCGGCTTCGGCCTGGTCGATCAGCGCTTGGGCCTGGTCCTGCTTGAGCACGCCTTGTTGCACCAACAGGCGAATCAGATTGACCGTAGCGTTCTGCGACGGCGTCTGCGCCAAGGCACTGCCCGTCAGGCTGGCGATCACCAGGCCGACACCCAGCGCCAATCGATTGATTTTGCAGATCATGAACACAACTCCTAATGGTCTCTTGGCGACCCGGCTCAGCCCGGTCGGCGTCCTTGTAGGCGGATACGCACCGGCACCTGCAACGAGGCGGGTGGACGTTCCAGATGGGGTGAAGCGCGCAAGGTCGCCAGGACCTTGGCGTCGAGTTCGGCATCGCCACTGCTGCGTCCCAGCTCCACGCGCGTCACGCGACCGGCCTGGTCCAGCCAGACATCAGCCTCCAGGCGAAACGCCAGGTTGCGCAGCTCGGGCGACTCGCGCAGCAAGCGCTGGAAGCTGTAGGCCAGGAACTGGCTGTAGGTGCCGTTGCCGAGGCGCCCGCCGCCGGTGCCGGCCATGCCGCCGCCCTTGCCCGCACCGATGTTGAAAGCGTCGGAACCCGCCTGGGCGTCACTGTTCATTTGCATCGGGTCGGCCAGGTCTTCGGCGGGCGAAGGCGGCGCCTCTTCCTCCGGCTTGACTTCCTCGGGCTCAGGCGTGGGCTCGGGCTCGACGATCTTTTCTTCCACCGGTTTTTCCGGCTCCGGCGGTTTTTCCGGCGGCGGAGGCGGAGGTGGCGGCAACGGAATGATCGCCGGGATCTTTGGCGCCTCGCGGCGAATGCCGCTCATGTCATTGGCCCACGTCCACAGCAGCCAGGCCAGGCCCGCACCCGCCAGCAGGCCAACGCTCCACAGCAGTACTCGACGCACCGTCCTGGTGACGTCGCGCTGTTGCTTCAGATGGCCGTTCTGCGGCTGTTCAGGAAAAGACGTCATGGCTCAGCCCTGGCTCGGTTTGCCGGTGACCAGGCCGACCTGGGACAGCTCCAGGCGGCGCAAGAGGTCCAGCACTTCAATGACTTTCTGGTACTGCACCGTCGAGTCCCCGCGCACAATCACCGGGAAATCCGGGCTCTGCGCCTTCTCGATGCGCAAGCGGTCTTCCAGTTCGTTGAGAGTGACCGGGTAGGCATCGAGGAACACCTGGCCGCCATCATTGATGGAAATCGCCTTGGTCTTGGGTTGCGAAAGCGAGATGGTCGAGCTGGCCTTGGGTAAGTTGATCTGGATGCCGGAGACCTGGGCGGTGGCGGTGAGGATGAACATCACCAGCACCACCATGAGCACGTCCACCAGTGGCGTGATGTTGATGGTGTCGACGGCGGCATCTTCGTCATCGTCCAGGGCGCTGTTGAGGTTGGCCATGGTCGTCCCCTCACACCGTCAACGACGGACTGGCGACGTGGTTGCCCCGTCGATGCGCCGCTTCGCTGGATTGGCTTTCACCGTGGACTTCGGCCAGGCGGGTGATGAACTCATCCACGAAGACGCGCATGTCGGCGCTGACTTCCTTGTTGCGCGTGGTCAGGCGGTTGTAGCCAAACAGCGCCGGGATCGCGACGAACAGCCCCATGGCCGTCGCCAGCAAGGCCGCCGCCATGCCCGGCGCGATGGCGTTGATGTTCACGTCACCGGCCATGGCGGTGCCGAGAAAGACCACCATGATCCCCAGCACCGTGCCTAACAGGCCGATGTAGGGCCCACCGGCGATGGCATTGGACAGGGTCGACAGCTTGGCGCTGAGCTGCTGGTTTTCACGCGTCCGGACGCCGTCCATGGAGCAACGGATGGCTTCGATGGTGGCGGCGGAAATCGACGACGTATCGGCGCCCTGGTCGCGGCGGGTGCGGATCTCGGCCACCGCCACCGTATACAGGCGCCACAGCGACGAGTCCGCCAGGCGCTGCGCCAGGTCGCGTTCATCGGCAAGCATTTCCAGCCGAGTCCCGACCTTGGCGAAGTGACTGCGGAACAATTCGTTGGCACGGCTGACACGGGCGACATTGCGACTCTTGCGCACCATGATCACCCACGACTGCAGCATCATTAGCACCAGGACGGCGATGATCACCCAGGCGTCCAGCGGCACCGCGTTGAGCAGGAAACCCAGGCTGCCGAAGCCGAAGCCGGACTGTTCTTCGTCCACGCCGTAGACCACCAGGCGTGACTCGGCGCCCTGGGCGGTGGCATCGGCCAGGATCAGCTCGGGCGAGCGAGCGATGCGGGACACGCGCAGTTCATCAAGGCCGCCGGTGAAGGCCTGATAGGTCGCGGTCGGCGCGCCGACAGCCACCGCTGCCGGTGCATCGCCACCAATCGCGATTGCACTCTGCAAGGCCGGCAGCGGCTGCGCCAGGTTGGCCGCCGCTCTGCCGTTGACGTACAAACGCAACCCACTGGCATCGGCTGTCAACGCCAGGTGTTGCCATTGCCCAAGGGCCACGGCCTGGTTCGCCACCGCGCGCTGGCCGTTCACCTCGACGAAAGGAACGCCCTGGTTCATGCCCACCAAGAGCGAGTTGCCGGCGTCACGACGGGCCAGCAGCAGTTGTTCCCCTGCCCCCTGCTCCATGCGCAACCAGGTGCTGAACGTCATCGCGCCCCCCGCGTTGACGCCCAAGGACGCGCTGGCCGGCAACAACAGCGGTTGGCCGTTGAATTGCGCCGCGCGGCCGATCACGCCGTCAAGGATGCCTGCCGGTGCGTTCTGCGCGTGGTTGGCAAAGGCGCTGGCATCACGCGGTGGTGCGCCAACGGCACCATCGAAGTGATAGACCAGGCTGTAATCGGCGTCGAACGCCAACTGGGGATTGCTGGTGGCCGGTGCTTTCGGGTTGCCGTAGTACATCCAGATGTCCGAGCGCTTGCCCCCCTCCACCATGGGCACGTCCACCCAGATCAAGGCCATGCCCATCAGCGGATCGAAGCTTTCAATCTGGTGGTTGAGCACGGTGTGGTCGTCGGCGGCGACAAAACGGATGTCCGAGCCGTTTTCGTTGACACCGTCAAAGGTGAAATTGCCGGTGTGCAAACGCACCAGCAGCGCAGTGCGCCCCACCGCCTCGTTGATGGCGGCGCCCTGGGGCGTCGTGTCGATGCTGATCTGTTTGCGGTAATGCCAGTCGTCCTGCCACCAGGCGTTGGCCGTTGCCGGCAGCGCAAGGCCCAGGCAAGCGAGAAGAATGAAAATCAAGCGGTGCATAACGGGTGCTCCAAGGTCTGTTGGCTGCCGGTCAAAAAGTTGCCTGCACGTTGAAGTGCACGCGTGAGTCGTGTTTGCGGGTATTGGGGCCGTCCTTGAGCGGCAGGCCCCAGTCGAGGCTGCCGGACAACCATTCACGCAAGGTCGCGCGAGTGCCGAAGCCAACGCTTGCCAGGCTGTAATCGGCTTCCTGGTCGGGTAACGCGTCTTGCAGAGCCATCTGCGCGCCCTCGGCAAAGACGTACCAACGCCAGTTGTCGACGTAACTGCCAAGGCCTTTGCCCAAGTGCTTGCTCAAGGACGGCGTGCGCAGTTCCTGGGAAAACAGCACGCCGTCATCACCCGTGCGCTCCGCAGCCAGGTAGCCGCGCACACTGGTGGCGCCACCGGCGGAAAACTGCTCGTTGGAGACCAGCGGCCCGGAAGCCAGCTGGAAGCTCAACTTGCTCGCCGCTTGCCAGTCCCCGGCAAACGTCTGGGTGAAGGTGCTGTCGCCCTTGAACACCGCGAAGCTGGGATTGGATTCATAGCGCTTGGCACGAAACTCATCGGCGTCGCTGCCATAACCGAAGAAACTGCGCGTGCCGGCGACGATGCTCAGGCCCAGGCCGAACTGCGAGGTTTCGGTGTAGCGAAAGCCGTTGTAGGCCAGCGTGATGGGCGCGTACTTGATCGGCACTTCATCACTCGAACCGCCGAACTGCAGGGCTTCATCGAAATCCTTGAAATCGACGCCCACCGACAGCGAGTTGGCCCAGACGCCTTGCGGGGGCACGCTGTAGATCAGTGACACGCCGTAGGAATGGCCCTTGCCCAACACGTTGCTGCCGCCGATGGTTGCGACGTTGCTATCGGACTGGTACCCGGCGAACTGCACGTTCCAACGCTCGTTCAGGGGCGCGTTATAGGAACCCGACCAGACTTGCGCGTTATCCCGGTCTTCGGGGGCGGTGAAATAGGTCAGCGAAGCCGAATGGCCACGTTGCCAGAGGTTGTTGTGGCCGAGCGTGACTACCGAACGCAGCTTTTCGGTATCGGCGCTGTAGTCATTGTTGAGCCCGATGCTGGCCTGCCAGGGGTTTTTATCTTCGACTTGCAAGTCGACATCCATCGTTCCCGGGCGCTGCCCTTCGCGCACGACCGGCACCACTTGGCGTCCCGGGTTACGGTTGGCAACCGCCAACTGGGTTTGCACCGCCGCGAAATCGGCCACCTTGCCTTCTGTCAGCGCGGGTACTTCTTCGCGCACGTTGACCGGTGAATAATGCTCGGTGCCAACCACGCGCACCCGGCCGATCCGGGTTTCGCTGACTTGCAGATACACCACGCCGCCGTCCACCTGCTGCTCTGGCAGCTCGACGAAGACAGACTGGTAACCCTTGGCCTGGTAGCGCTGTTGCAGCGCGTCGCGGGCGCCCTCGATATCGGTGAGGCTGCGTTGCGGCCCGAGGAACGCATACACCGCTTCTTCGATGTCGCGAGCATCCAGCACGGTATTGCCGCGCACGACGTACTCGTTCACATCCACCAGGCGCGCAGGCGTTCCGGCGTCAGCCTCGATCGGCGTGCCGGCCTCTTCGGCGAATGCCGGCGCTTCGAAGGCCAGAGCGAGCATCAGCGCCGTGGGCAGGAAAGGCCACGGCCTGCGCTTGCTGTTGAAATCCCAATGATCCACACATCCCCCTCGATTCAATTGCGCCACGCGCGCAGCGCCTGCTGCCAAGGCGCGCGCTGCCAGGCCCGCAGCGTTGGCAGCGTGTTGTCCTGTGACGGTTTATTTGTGTTTCGAATGCCTGGACAGCCAGGTGTGCAACAAGGCGAAGTTCAACGAGAATTCCGGCATGTGCATCAAGTCGCCGCAGAACACTTCGCTGACGATGCGCTCGAGCAATTTCGCCGCGTGAGGGCTATCCAGCAGTTCGCCGATATCCCGCACGAAGACGGCGAACGTCCAGACCCGCTGGTTCAGCTCGAGGCCGACAAACCAGCGGAACAGCAAGTTGTAATTGAGCTGCTCGTACAGCTGCTTTTCGCTGGGCAGCGAGTACAACAGTTGGAGCAACAAGGCGAGCATCAACGCCGGCACCGGCACCTGAATCTGTTGTTCCCGTGCCCATTGCTGCAGGGGTTCGGAGGAGGCCTCCAGCAGTTCTTCGATTTGTGGGCGCAACATGACCAGGGAATGGCCAGGCGGCACGTAGCTGGACAACTCCTTCAAGGCGCTCTGCCAGTCGTCCTGGGACACGATCCACACCCAGGGTGCGCCGTAGCGATAAACCGAAACCGGCTTCTTGCGTGCAGCCTCGACGATCTTCGACAGGCGCTGGTCCAGCTCCTGCATGCCCACTTTCGAGTAACTTTCCATAGACCCCATAGCCCCTGTCACACCTGGCATCCAGCGCGAAATAGCGCAAAAAAGTTGTCCGGGCGTCCCTGCCAAAAGCTTCTTTTATGAACAGCAATCCAGTGCCGTTGCCCTTTCACACAACCTTGACCGAGGCCACCGGCCACTACCGAACTTTTGTCATCGAATCTTCATGAACGGCTACCGACAGCGCCCCGCGCCCATGAAAAAGGGCGACAGTTGCCTGTCGCCCTGGGGCCCTGGAACGATGCTTACAGCGTCAGGTTGCGTTGCTCCTCAGGGGTCAATTGATTGCGCGCCTGGTCGTCCAACCGTCCAGCCCCCAATACCCGCACGCTGTTGCTCGGTTCCTGGGCCGGCGCACGGCTGGCGCCTTCCTGGGATGGCGCCAGACGCTCGTTGCCGAAGCCAAGGACCTGCACGCTGAACACCGATGGCATACGGTTGCGCGAAGCGGCCTGTTGTTCGCGTGCGACGCCTTCCGCGGCATCGCTCGCCGACGCTGCGGCGGAGCTGGCGTTGGTCAGTGCGCCGGTATTGACCACCGCGCTGACCGGCACGCCGTTGGACTTGCCTTGCACCTGGATATTGGCGGCGTTCACCACGTGCAACGCGGCGATGTTGATGTTGCCCGAGACCCGGATGCCCGCCTCTCCCGCGTCGATGGTGCCGAGCGGCGCGAGCAGGTCGATGTCGCCCGGTGCGACCTCGGCGATGGGGTTGAGGGTGGCGATACCGGCGCCAGTGCTCGGCACCGACGGCGACAGCGTGACGTTGCCCCAGTCGTCGTAGACGCGCTTGGGCGGCGTGTACACCAAGGTGGTTTTCGAGCCGCGACCGGCGTTGATATCCCCGGTCGCCGACCAGGCGAGAATGTCGCCGCCGAAGGTGGTCATGATCCGGCTTTGTCCCAGCAACACGCTGCCGTTGCTGAACAACTGAATGTCACCGGCACCTTGGGTGATGACCCCGGCACTGGACGGCGGGGCCTCGCCTTCGATACCGAACACCTGCTGCCCGCCGGGCGTCAGCATCTGGATATCGCCGCCGAAGTTGGTGTGCACCCCGGCGCCGCCGAACATCGTGATGTCGCCCTGGTAAGCCAAGGCATTGCCGGCCACGTCGTGGGTGGGAAACAGCGCGGCGATGGCGTTGCGACCGCGCAGGTAGCTGCCGGAACGCGGGCTGCTGGCATCGTTGTACTCGCGGCCACCGGCACGCAGCTCAGCGAAGTACACCTGGCGGGCAAACACCCGTTGTTGTTCGGACGGCAATGCCGCGAAGTAGGCCAGCGCCTGCTCGGTATCGCCGTTGAAGCCATACCGCAATGCCAGCCACGCCGCCAACTCGACCTCATAAGTCTTCGCCACCTTGCCCGGCTGTTGGGCCAGGCCGGCACCGGCGTCCGCCAGGTTGGCCGGGTCGAGGTACTGCCGCACGAAGCCCAGGTAATCCGGCCCGGCGGCGCCTACACCGGCTTGCATCACGATGCTTGCGCCGGGGCGATTGTCACCCGCTTTCACCGGACCGAGGCTGGTCACGGCGGCCTGGTCTTCCATCAGGATATTGCGCCCGGCGCTGATTTCCAGCGTACCGGGGCCGGCAACGTTGAAGGTGCTGTAGAGGATGTCGCGGCCGGCGGAGACAATGGAGATGTCCGTGGGGTCGTCGTGGACGAACAGGTTGCCGGTGCTGGTGGGCCCGGTTTCGAACTGCGTCAGTAAAGTGCCCGCAATGTCACCACTGTTGACGATATCCCGCCCCGCCATGATCCAGGCGGGACTGGCGGCCTCGTACCAGGTCTCGCCGCCCCTGCGACCGGCACTGAAGGCAATCAGCTCGCCCGTGCGCAACCCAACGATATCGCCCCTGACGGCGTAGAAGCGTACCGGCTGGTCCGCGCCTCGATAATCTCCGCCAGACCCTGTACCGCCGAACGCGAACAAGCCCATTCCGATGCTTCTGAGTACCGAAGGGTCCGCACTCGCTCCTTCCAGGTCGCCGTGTAGCACACCCGATCGGTCCTTGTAATAGAACGCAGGATGGTCCGGAGTTGCCAGGCTGCTTGCTGAAGCATTGGTCGGTGATATTGCGTAGCCTCCCGCATAAATCGAATCCCCAGCGAGAAACTCCAGCTGCGCCTGGTTTCCAGGCGCCAGGATCAAGGAATAGGGGGTCACAAAGCTCCCTACCCCACGTGATGAGGGCCCGTAATACAGGCTGCCTGAGGGCGCGGCTACCCGCAAAATCGACGGATAGACGAAACGCCCGTCGGTCGGTGAATAGTCCATACCGCCACGAGGCGTGATGATACCGGAGCCTGTCGAAAGCTCTCCGCCTTGGGTCGAAGGCGTAGCGTTCCCTCCAGCGGCAAACAGATCGATAGCCGTATGGTCAGTCCACAGGCTGAACCAGGAATATCCGGGGCCTCTGGTCCCGCCGCCCAGGTCCACCGACTGGGCGACTCGTGTCGGCGCACGGCCCGGGTCCACTGCGGCGCCAAGTACGAGATCGCCACGGGCATCCAGACTGGCGGTGGCATCGCCGGGTACCAGCAGCAGTCCACCGGTCGCGCTGGCCATCGTTGCATCGTATGGGTTGTAGGCACGGATTTCTCGGGGGTCCTGCGAAACCTCGTCCGGACCGTTGATCAATTCCATGCCGCCGAACGAACCGGCACTGGCCCTCAGCGAACCCCGCAAGTTCGTCAGGCTGCCATTCATGTCATGGCGCGAATCAACCGGCTGGCCGGCTAAGTCGAGAAACGCCCTAGCCTCCAGTGAAGGGTTGAGCGCGCCGCCGATTGCCAGCGACAGGTCACCGCCACCCGTGAACTTCAATTGACCGTCCACCATGCGCCCGGTCGAGCCGACCGCCAGGACTATCCCCTGACTGCGACTGGCGCCCTGCTCGCCTCGCTCTCCACGGGCGGCCAACATACCCGCGTCGCCTGCGACTCGCACATCCACGTTGCCGCCGCCCAACGTACCGACACCGGTGAAACCGTTCAGTACCGGATCGGTGCCATGGGGCACATAGGTGCCGAAATTGATCCACCAGGCCGTAGGCGTACCGTCACCATCGCCTTGGCGCCACAACCAATTCCCAACCCCCGAGCTCTCCATCTGCGGTGCATCTTCGGTCACGAGAGTACTTTGTTTTCTGCCGACTATGTCACCGGCCAAATCGCCGCCCACCGACAGCAGCAGGTTACCGCCATGGTCTGGATACCATGCGCGATATCGGCTGTCTGCGCCGCCATCCACCAAGCGTTCATAAGGGCTGTCACCGTTCCCCAGGATCGAGTCAGTCGGCAGGCCGGCGTTATTCACCGAGACGCCTCGCGCAAGGTTGTACGCCGCCGAGTCGGCCAGGCTCAAGGACGACGTGCCCGCGGTATAAATGCCAAACAGCGATTGCATGCTGAAATCACCTGCGCTGACCAGGTCCAGATCGCCGGTACCGGTACGAAGCACACTGAAGCTGCTGGTGCCCACCACGTAGGTGTAAACGCTCCCACCGACGCATAACCCCGGCGCCTGGGCACAGAATTCGTCCTCCGACATACCGTACAGGTCCGCCAACTCCGCCACTGGCCGACCGGCATAGGTCAGGTCACCGAAATAGTCGAGCGAGGCTTGCTCGGTCAACGTCCGCCCCGCCGCGACGCAGAGCCCTGGCGCCTGCCCGCAGAACTCGTCGACGCTCATGCCGTAAAGGTCAGCCAACTCCGCCACGGGTCGCCCGGAGTAGCTCAAGTCACCAAAATAGTCGAGCGAGGCTTGATCGGTCAGCACCTGGCCTCCCGCCTTCGCCAGCATTCCATAGTGAGTATCGGCCACGGTAAAGCGCCCATGCTCGGCATACGGATTGACCAGGCGGGTATCAGCGGCTTGCAAATCAGCGCCCGCCACGGCACGTAGCGACCAGGACTGCGAACCCTCGGCCAACATGGGCGCGATTGCCCAGTTGTGGCCCTTGCCATCGCCGCCGCGCAGATTGATCTTGTCCACGCCTTCGGCCAGCTTCACGTCGGTGCCTGCGGGTATCAGCGCGCCCAAGGGCAACAGCAACGCGCCCGCCTGAACCACGGTGCTTGGGCTATGAACTGTCACCGAACTTGCCGGACGGCTGGGCAAAGCCACGCCTTTTGGCCAGACCAATCCGGTCAAGGCGATATCGCCGATCAACACCGAACCACTCCCGAGGATCATCCCTTGCGCCACGGTCAGGTCGGCGGTCAGGCGCGTACCGGCGGCATACGCCACACGGCCGTCGCGGTAACGGATATTGGCCGCCAATACCGTGCCGGCAGGCAGTGAAATCGCCTCGGCCAACTCACCGTCCACCGGCAGGCGCGTGCCTGCGGCCAGAGTGATGGCTTGCAGCGGCAGGTCGTAGTTGAGGATGACGCCGGAGAGGAACGTCGTGCCGTCCTGCAATTCAATGCCCGCGCGGGGCACGAGCACATCGCCGTTGAACATTTGCTTGCCGGGCGTCAGCACCCAGCCATCGTCGTCCGGCGTTTCTGGCGGCGGCGCGAAACCATCGTTGATGCTGCCAAGCACGGTCAGGTCGCCCCCGGCGCGCAGTACCAGGCTGCCGACTTCGCCGGAACCGTATACAGGCGTTTGGGGTGTCAGCGGATTGAGGCTGGCGTAGCGATAGCCGGACAAGTCCAGGTCGCCCTGCACTACCAGGTCACCGTCGGCGGTGGCGCTGACGATTTCGACGCCGGGGCGCAGGTGGAACGCGTTGCGGTACGTCGCATTGTTCAGGCCGGCCAGCTTACCGTCGCGCAAGGCGTCGTTTTTCAAGGCGTTGTCGATGAAGTTCCGGTTTTCGCGGTCGATGTCATTGAGGTAGTCCTGATTGATGATCTGATACGGCCTGCCGCTGGCCGCCGGATCGCTGCCGTAGTGGGCATTGTCGTAACGCTGCACACCATTGAGCGCTATCAGCTTGGCGCCCTGGATATTCAGGTTGCCGCTGGCGTCGATGGCGATATCGCCGGCAGTCGCCCCGCCCAGGCGAGGAGCGTTCAGTTCCAGGGTGCCGCGGGCCTTGCCGTCGTGGCCGGTCGTAGCGGCAGTGCCGTGACGCAAATCGATCCGAGCGCCGTCGGCCAAGGTCAGCAGGCCATCACCGGAACTGAGCTCGACCATGGCGCGGTTCGGCGAATCGATGATCTGGCCGTAGCTGTCGACCCGCAGCACGCTGCCATGGGCGTCGAGTACGGCGTTGCCGCCGAGGGTCAAGCCTTGCTTGCCGGCCAGGCGGATGGAACCCACCCGCTCGCCGCTGGCGTCCACGGTGCCATTGACCGTGAGTTTGCCGCCGTCCACCGATACGCTGACCACGCCGGCCTTCAGGCCATCGCCAATCACCAGGTCACCCTGCTTGAGCTGGAAGCTGCGCCCGCCGAATACCTGGCCCTGGTTCAACCGTTGGTTGAGGACGGCGAAATCCTCGCTCAGGCTTGCGTCACCCAGGCGTTGGGCGCGGATGTCCACGCTGCCGGCCTTGTAGGGCACGGCGGTACCGCCCGCATCGTAGTAGCCGCTGCTGCTGCCAAGAATGGTGCCCGCCAGGTCCACCCTGCCGGCAGCCGCCGCCAATGCGGTGGCCTTGAGCGTGCCGGCCTGGTTGTTCACGGCGGAGAGATCGATCACCGAGCCGACAGCCTGGCGGATATTGCCGTTGCGGCTTTCGAGAATCAGGTCACCGCCCCAACTGTACTTGCTGACATCGTTGAAGGTGATTTTGCGTCCGGCCAGGTCGAGGCGCGCGGCGGCGCTCAAGGTCAACTCGTCCTCGGCGCTCAGGGTCAGCTTGCCGCTGGGCAAGACCACGTTGCCGTCGACCCGCACGTTCTGGCCGTTCAACGCCAGCTCGGCGCCGAGGCTATCGGCGCTGGCCACGGGCACGCGGCTGCTCGCCGGAGCGCTGACGCGGATATTGCCGCCTGCGGTGATCCGGTTGACCGACCCGGCCTCGCCGGTCATCAACGGCGTGAGGATGTTCAGGTTGCCGCCGCTGTACTGGAAACCTTTACCGGTGATGTATTCGCCCTGGCTCTGGTAAACCGACAAGCCTCCCTTATGGTTGGCGGTGATGCGTTCGCTGGCGTTGAGATTGACGTTGGCGAATCCCAGGGCCAGGCGGTCATAGGCCTTGGCCACCTTGGACTCGGTGGCTGGGGCATAACCAAACTCGATGCGTTGGGCATCGATCTGCAGGTTGCCCGTGCCGGTGCCCGCGCCGCCGGCCACGATGCTGCCAGCCTCGTTTTGCACGCCATTCCAGATCAGGTTACCGGTGCGAATCAGCGCCGTTTCATTGGCATTGCCTTTGCCGTAGATCGCTGGAGTGCCAAGCACCAATTCCTTGAGCCGCGACTTGCCAGTCACCGCGTCAAAGGTATCGAGGCTGGCGTTGCCATAGAAATTCAGTGAGTCGCGCGCGCCCAGCACCAGGGTTTCGAGCGCCGGCGCGCCAGCGCTGGTATCGCCCAGCAACAGGCGGTCGAGCACCTGCTGGTTGAGTGTCAGGCCGCTGGGCAACAGATTGCGTGACGCCAGGTCGGCCAGGGTCTCGGCGCTGCCAACGTTGATGCCGCCAACCGCCAGGGTCAGGTTACGGGTACCGAAGCGTACGGCATCCGTCAGCTCGAAGCGATTGTCCGTGGCCGAGGCGATGGTGCCTTCGGAATACAGGCGAGTGGTGCCGGTGCAAACGCCGTCGCACACGCCGATGCGGATACTGCCTGGTGCGCTGTCCGGACTTTGCGGGTTGGGTGCGGAAGGCGCCAGCATGTTCACGTAGCCATTGGAGACGGCGAGCACGCTGTTGCGACCGGGGTTGTAGAGATAGCCATCGCGCGAGTCACGCGCCACGGCGCCCATGCCCAGCGTATTGATCGACGCGCCCTGCTCCACGGTGATGCCGCCATTGGGACTCGACGTCACCAGGAACACTTCCGGCGCCCGCAGGGTCGCACCGCTGCGCAGGGTGATATTTTGGGTTCGGGAGGCGCTGCCGTTGCCATCACTGAATTCAAGGAAGTTACCGCCCTGGCCATAGCGGGCCAAGGCGTAACCGCCAATGAACAGGCTGCTGGCGCGGATGGCATTCACCGCATCGTCGGTCAGGGTTACAACGTCCAATCCAGAACTGACCGCCTCTCCTGCCTTGATGATCTCCAGGTTCCCGGCCCTGACCAACGTGAGTGCGGTGGTGCTGCCGCGACCATCTTTGGCTGCTTTGCTCAGCAGTTTCCCGGCAAAACTGAAGCTCGGTTGGTCACTCTGGTTGCGCTCGAACGTGACGTTGAACGCCTTGGCATCCCGGGGCAGCAACACGGAGGGCACGCCCAGGCGCGCCGCGTCGGCCAGGGCGAACTGACTGAAGCTGGTCTCGTTGTACTGTGAATAGCGGCGCAGCGTATCGGCCGCGGTGACGATCACTTGGCTCGCCAGGCTGTCGCGTACGCCCGTACCGGCAATGCCGAGGGTACCGGCCGTTGCCCAGGAGCCGTTACGCATGGCCTGGGTCGGCACCACCCCACCCTGCCCGGCCAGGCCGTTGACCTCGATGCGAAACGCACCCGGCAGCAGCGCGTAGGTCGAGGGCAGTAAGGTATAGGTGCCGGCCGGCAAGCCGGGTACGCCAGCACCGAGGGTAATCTGCTGGCCGACCAAGGGGGCGACGGCGCCGGCTTCACCACCCGTGGGCGCATAGCCGGTCTGTACGCCAGGAACGATAGCGTAGACCGGGTTGCTGCTCAGTGCCGGTAACAGGAAACCGTCCGGACCGAACTGCACCAAGGGGTTGAAGCGCGCGTCAGTGGAGCCGCCACGCCCCGAGATGAACCCGGCGCCGGTCAATTCACCCCCACCGGACACGTCCACAACGGCTCCCGCCGCAACGTCGATGGTCTCGCCCACCAGATCGATCTTTCCCGGCACGCCATTGAGGGCTGGCCGCAGCAGGCTCTTGTCGAGCGTCACGCCATCGAACACGTAGGACTTGCCATCCGCTGTTCCGCCATAGGGCATGACGAGCCCCGCGCCGCTGACGGAGGTCAGGCTGCCGGGCAGCAAGTTCACGTCGCTGCCGGGACGGGACGCGGTCTCCAGCGCCGTCTGGCCAATGATCAGGTTGCCCAATGGCGCCCGCAGAATGCCGCCCTGGTTGATGACATCCGCCTCAAGCCGCAACTCGCCAAACGCGGAATAAGGCACCGAGGGAATCGCCGAGCCGTTGCGGCCTATGTCCATGCGCTTGGCGGTCAGCGTCCCTTGCACGCCGGTGCCGGGATAGATCTGCGCGGCGGTGAGGCCCAGGACGCCGGGGGTTCGAAGTAACATTTTATGATCGGCCTGGCTGCTCGCCATCCGAATGTCACCCTGGCTGTTCAATTGCAAATCCGCAAAACCACGACGATCGACGTTTCGAACTTCGCCCTGGGCCATCGTCAGCGTTCCGCTGCCGCCGATCCTCACCGCGTCGCGAACCTCAAGCAACCCGGTCGCTGACACCAACAACTGCCCTGCGGCAGGTCGTGCCGAAGGCGCCAGCCCTATGCCGGTGCTGCTGTTGTCAGCCCCGGCGGTCGTATTATCTTGCGCGCCGGCCAAGCGCACATAGTTACCGCGCAGTTTGACCACCGAGTCCGCCGCCGCTGTCTCCGCCATGCCGTACGCACCCGCGTAGAGCTGAAGCGCATTGGCCATCGTCAGGTTGACATTGCCATCGAAGGTCAGCAGACCGGTACTGAAGAGGGACAACGTATCAAAGCCGCCGGCCTCGACCTGATCCACCGCAAGCCGTGCATAGCCGTGCTCCAGCAGGGAGGCGCCCTGCTCTGGCGCGCTCCCGGCCGTGATACCCGTCGCGGAATGGTGCTGCTCGATAATCAGTTCGCGAGTCTTGCGCTGGTTGTCCGGCAAATCCGAGCTGTTCAAATAAACCGTCGCCCCGAGCCCGACCGACAAGCTTCCGCCCGCCGCTCCGGCACCGCCGGCGGCAGCCTTGAACTGACCGTCCAGGTAAAGCCCACTGGTCGAGCCAAAACTGATGTCGCCGCCGTGGCTGGCAACCACTCGGCGTTGCCCCGCGTCATCCAGCACCGCCTGGGCACCCGAAGCATCGAGCAACGCGCCTTCGCGCACCACGATGAATTTGCCGATACCGCCGCCGTCGCCCGTCGCATGGTCGATTTCACCACCGATGACGATACTTCCGCCGTTACGCACGAACCCATATTGGGTCCCCCTGGTACCCGTGGCGGTGGCGGCGCGAGCGGCTACGTCCAGGACCGCGTTCTCGCCGATCCAGATCGACTTGAAGTTGTCACTGGGCGGTATGACCGCCGCTTGCGGCCCAGGCGCGGAGCCGATAGTGATCGAGCCGCCCCAGGCATTCAAGGTGCCGTCCACGGTGATCTGGCCAATACCCGTCAAGCGGATCGCTTGTCCGGGGTCGACATTCAACACCGCCGACTTGCCCACCAGCAGGTCAGCCGTGGCGACATTCGCCGCGCCGGTTTGCTGGCTGCCGGCTTGCAAGGACAGGCTCGCACCCTGGCGCTGGGTCAGCACGCCCTTACTGGCGTCTTCGAGGTACAGCGGCGGCGTCCAGGTCTCCAGCGCGCTGCCCGGTGTACCACCGGTGGCGACCCCAGGCGCGCCAGCGCCTTGGCGATAAACCGGCACGGTGACGTCAACCTGGGTGCCCTCGGCAACCTCCAGGCCGTCGTTGCCGATGATGTCGTAGGCGGAAAAGCCTTTTTTGAAGAAGCCACCATCGAGCAGCAAGGTATCGGCCGCCGCGGAGGTCGCGGTGTCGCTGATCAGGACTTTACCGGCCTGCAATTGCAAGGTGCCGCCGCCCTTTACACCCTGGCCCCGCAACTCGCCCCCCAGGCTCAATCCGCCGTTCAGGCTACTCAGGGTTACATCGCCCCCTTTGCCGCCCTGCACCTTGCCCGAGTTGAGCAACACCGCTCCGGAAGAAACGTCCAGCACGCTGCCGGCGCCCAGCGCGATGGCGCCGCCGGTTTTCAGGGCGATGCTGCCGCCGTTCTGGTAAGGCAAGGCGCTGATATCGCCAGGGTCCAGTTGTAGATTGCTCCACAGCCCGCTGGCATCCAGACGCACCCCGTCAGCCACCCTGACCGAGGACGCGCCGACAACCGGCATCGTGCCGTCGACCTGGACGAAGTCCCTGCCTACCTGAATGGCACCAGCGTGGGCAGTAAGATTGGCATTCACGGCCACCGTCGGGCCAAACAGGCTGATGGAACCGGCCGGAGCCACCTGCAACGCACCGTTGACTGTGATGCCTTCGCTCGCAGCGACCTTGACGGCACCGAGCTTGAAGCCGTTGAGCTGGTTGCTGTCCAGGTACAACGTGCCCTGGCGATCCGTCGGCAAGGCACCGTCCAGGCCGACGCTACCGGCAACGCCCGCCGCGCCTTGGCCGAAAATCACGTTCTTCAAGGTATTGGCCGTGGCGCCAAGGGCATATTCCACAGTGCCGCTTTCCTTCACGTAGAACGGCACGTAAGAGCCGACCACCAACTGCCCGCCACGGGCCACGGCTTTCTGCGACTGCTGGTAGCCATCCAGGCCGGCCTGGGCGGCGCGGGTCTGGCGGTCACCCTGGAAGGTATCGCTGGCGAGCGTGCCTTCGAGCACCGCGTTTTTAGTCCCGATCACCAGGGTGCCGGCATCGCGGCCGACCGTGTAGCCGGCCTCCTGGCGCGAACGCGGGGCAATCAAGGGATTGTAGTAATACTTCGTTTGCCCCCAGCGCTGGGTGTGGTCTTCGTATCCCTTGTAGATCCCGGTGTAGAGCATGTCCCCAGGCGCACTGTTGAGTTCATACAAGCGGCCATCGGCGCCCTTGAGCCAGGTCTGCTTGACGGTGCCGCTCTGCACATCCAGCGTGCCGCCGGACAGATTGATCTGCGAGCCGGCCTGGGTCACCACGTCGTTACCGGTAAAACTCACGGTACCGCCCTGGGCCATCCATTCGCCAGCGCTGTGGCCCTGGGTGCCGAGGTAGCCGCTGACTTCCAGCAGACCACCGGCGGTGTACCAGCGATCAGTGGCGTAGCCGTTGGTGCCGGCGGGTACGAACACCAGCTCACGCGCATCCACCCACACGTCGTTGTTGTTCAACGTACCTTCATCCCGGTTGCCGGCGGCATCGCGCTGCTCGTTGCCCTGGATGTTGACCTTGATGCTGTTGGCTTCCATCGCCACCTTGACGCCGGTGGCGCCGGAGACGTCGATCACCGCACCGTCGCGCACCAGGCTGCGGGTGCCGGCGTTCACCGCCACCTGACCGCCCGTGGCGAGGGTGATCGATCCCTTCTGGAAATCGACGCTGCCAGCGCTGTCGATCTGCACCAGGGACAGGTCGCGGCGATAGGTGTCCGCTGAAATGACTTTGCCGTCCTGGCTGACGATCGGTTTCAAGGCACTGTCGCGTTGGCTGTCCAGGGCCGTCGCGCTGGCATCCACCAGAATCGCCGTGGTACTGCCCTCGCCCAGGGTCACGTTGGCATCGCTGCCTCGCGCCGTGAGGTGCAGCGTGCCACGGGTGTCCGCCGAAGTGCTGGCCACGGCCACACCGTCCTGCCGCACTTGATTGCCGGTCAGCGTCACATCACCGCTGGCCGCCATCAACAATCCAGTGTTGCTCACCCGGCCGGCGCCCGTGCCGCCATCCTGGTGGGCGATGACTTCATTGCCGCGCGTGGTCGACGTCGAGTTGCCGTCACTGGCGAAGCCCTTCTTGATGGTGAAGCTGTCGCCCGCCGCCAGCACGGTCTGTCCACGCGGGGTACTGATGGTGCCTGCGTTGTCGACGTTTTTGCCCAGCAACAAGACATAGCCACCGCCGGCGGTCGATTTGCTCGGGGCGGTCGTGGAAATCTGCGCGCCCTTCTCCACCCGGATCGCGCCTTGGGCGTTGGTAAAGCTCGCCGCGTTGGCGTTGTAGAGGCCACCGGTCTTGAACTGTTCGTCGCTGAAATCCGTAGCGGCCGCCACCAGGTTACGCACGTTGACTTGGCTGCTACCGCTGAACACCACGCCGTTGCTGTTGAGGATCATCACCGTGCCGTCGGCCTTGATCTGGCCCTGGATCTGGCTCGGCGCGGTGCTGTTGTTGACCTTGTTCAGCGCGGCCCAACTGGCGTCCTGTTGAAACGCCAGGGTGGTGTCACGGCCAATGTTGAACGTGTCCCAGTTAAGGATCGCCTTGTCGGCGGTCTGCTTGATCGTCACGATAACCTTGCCATTGGCGTCGGTCTGTACCGGACCGTTGGCGTTGAGAAACAACGGCTTGCCATCCGGCCCGATCACTGCGTTCAAGCCATTGCCGCCCAAACCGTTATGAATGGTCTGCGGCGCGCCGAAACTGGCCGCACGCCCTGCCGCCTGGGCAGCCTGGCTGGCCGCAATCGCCGCCACCGTGCTGTTCATGTTCGCCAGCGAACGGCCCAACTGCTGCTGCACCCGTTGCTGCTGCGCCAGCGGTGGAGGCGTTCCAGGGCGAGGCGCGCTGGGACTGGCCGGGCCTGCGACAGGTGCCGCGCCCTTGGCCGCGAACCAGGCCGAACTGAAACTGGTCGCTGCGTAGGCGGGATTGGCCAGCAGCAGCAAGGCGATGGCCTGGGCCAAGGGTTTGAGGCACAGCGCAGCAGTAGAATCAGCATCATGGCGAGTGGTTTTCTGTGGGCGGCAACGCATCACTACGGATCCTTTTTACGCAGGGCGAATTCGGTAGCGCCCTCTGGAGGAGGCGCGCAAATGACTAATCCCAAGGCAGGTTGAAGCCGTCGCGACCGAACTTTTGTCATGCAATGTTCATCTGCCGGGCGGTTGGCTGAAATGAAAAACCGGCAACAGCGCGAGGCTGTTGCCGGTTCATGAAGCAGACCCTAATCAGGGCTTATTGCGGACGACCAATGCCGTTGCAGGCGGTGGTGTTACCCACCGACAGCGAGTTGGTGGCGGTCCAGAAAGTGCTGCGAATGGCCGTTTTCCAAGTGTCGGTGATAGGAATCAGCTTGGCGGCGATGATTTCATCGTCGTTGTTGTTGGCATCGGACAGGGTGTAGTGGCGGCTGATGAAGTCACGTACGGCCGCGGTATCGGTGCTGTCCTTGTAGCATTGGTTGAACACCAGGAAGGTGTAGCCCACGATGCTGTAGCCCGTCGCCGGGTTAGGCAGGACCTTGGCCCAGTTTTCCGGCAGGCCACGATCAGCGGTGGCGGGCGGCGCAATGGTGCTCAGCGCGGTCGTCACGTTGCCGACGGTAGGCAGGTTGCCGTTGACGCGAGCGACCACGGCGTTGCTGGTGGCGTTGACATCTTCCGGCCCGACGTAGCCGATGGCGCCTTCGGTGGACAACACGGTGCTGGCCATCGCGGCGCTGCCAGTCACGGCAGTGGCGTTCGCCGGAACGGTGCCGACCGCCGTGGTGAAGGTACCGTTGGTGGTGAACTTGGTCGGGCACTGACTGTTCAGGTGACGGGTGAAGATCTCGCTGGTGCCGCTGCTGCCAGCACGGTAGTAGACCTTGATCGGGGTGGTCGGGTAGGTGCTGTTGACCTGGTTCCAAGTGGTGACGGTGCCCGAGAAAATGTCGCACAGTTGGGCGCTGGTCAGGTTCAGGTTGTTGACCGCGGTACCGTTGGCCAGCGTCAACTTGTACGGAACGGTTACCGAAGTGGCTTCGGCAGGAATCTGGATGATCGGACCCCAGTTGGCAGCGTTGCCGGTTGGCACGGCTGGCGACTGGTGAGCGGCGCGATAGGTGGTCAGTTCGGCAGTGGACAGGATCGAATCACTGCCGGCGTAGTCAACGGTCACGGCCGGAACGTAGACCTTTTCCAGGGCAGTTGCCGAGTTGCCGTCGAGGTTCCAGACCAGCACGTCCGAGTTGTTGGTCAAGAAAGCACTCTTGCCGCCGCCGCTGCCCACGCCCACGTAGTTGGCGAAGGCGGGTTGTGGCGCTGGGCCGTTGAGGATGCCGACGGGCGCTGCGACGCCACCAGTCGGTGGCACGCCGTACAGGTTTTGCGGCAGGGTGGCACCGCCACCGACGACAGCGGCCATGGCCTGGGCGGAGCAGAGGCCGGCGACGGCCATGGAAACGGCGAGAACGTTGCGCTTGAACATGAAGAATCTCCTTTCATCGTGTCTGGACGTTGGTAGTTCGCTTGTGCTTCTCATCGCGACCGCTGCCCCGAGCAGAATTCCGGCGCTCGTTCGAAGGGGTGGCCACGGCGTAGAAACTCTCAATTTCCAGTGACAGAGAAAGGAAAAAATCTCGGGTGTTCGGCCTTGTTTTTCCTAAATATTCTCGGGAGTTACCGACACCGTCCTGACATTTTGCTCAGCTTTCGCAGCGTAAGCGTGAGTCCGTGGCATGCCCTCCTCCGTGCGCCGTAGCCTGGCGCAGCGTAGATGTCGACCGGATGAACCCGAGTGGCGCTCAGGAGTGGCATCGCGCAGGTGTCATTGCACCAGCTGATTGATCTCGATGATCGGTAGCAACACGGCCATGACGATGGTCAGCACCACCCCGCCCATGATCACGATCATCAGCGGCTCCAGGAGTGCCGTCATGCCCATGGCCCGGCGCTCGATGTCGCGCGACAAGGTTTGCGCGGCGCGTTCGAGCATGGGCGGCAAGGCCCCGGTTTTTTCACCGCTGGCGATCAGGTGAATCAGGATGGGCGGGAACACCTTGCCGACCCGCAGTGCATTGGCGAGGCCCACGCCTTCGCGCACCCGCAAGGTGGCGTCGGCCACGCAATGGGCCAGGCGATCATTGGCCAGGGTCTGCCCGGCGGCATCCAGGGCGCGCAACAGCGGCACGCCAGCGCTGCCAAGAATCGCCAGGGTCGAGGCGAAACGCGCAGTATTGACCCCCAGCACGAAGCGGCCGATCAACGGCAGCCGCAGCACCCGACTGTGCCAGGCCAGGCGTGCGTCGGCGTTACGCAAATAGCGCCGCCATCCCCACCAGCATCCGGCAAGTCCGGCAAAGCAGGCCCAACCCCAGGCGCGCAGGAAGTCGCTGGCCTGCAACATCACCCGGGTCAGGGTGGGCAAGTCCTGGCGCGCCTGGGAAAAAGCGCTGACCACCTGTGGCACCACGAAACCCAGCAGGAAGATGACGATGACAATCGACACCACGCCCACCACCGCTGGGTAGATGAACGCCGTGAGGATCTTGCCCCGCAGGTTGTTGCGCTCTTCGATGTAGTCGGCCAGGCGCTCCATCACCTGGGCGAGATCGCCAGACTCCTCGCCAGCGGCAATCATCGCCCGGTAGATCTCGGGAAAATCCCTCGGTCGCGCGGCCAACGCATCGGCCAGGCGCATGCCGTTGCGCACATCGCCGCGCACCGCGCCGAGGGTGTCGGCGATGTGGCGTTTCTCGGCCTGGTCGACAGTGGCCGACAGGGCCGCTTCCAGCGGCAAGCTGGCGCCCAACAGGCTTGCCAATTGACGGGTAGCCCAGGCCAGGTCGCTGTCCGACAATTTTGCGCTGAACAGGCCCGAGGCACCGGCGCTGCCGACGTGCAACTGCTCGTCGATGCGCAACGGCGTCAGCCCACGGCCGCGCAGTTCACTCATTGCACTGCGCTGGTTGTCGGCCTCCAGCACGCCTTGCTCGATGTTCCCCGCGGCATCGGCGGCCTCGAAACGGTAGCGGTTCATCAGGCGTCCCGGGTCACGCGCAGGATTTCTTCGCGGGCGGTGGAGCCGCTGCTCACCCAGCGTTCGCCGTCCTCGCGCATGCTCAACATGCCGGCCTGGCGCGCACAGGTGCGCAATGCCTGCTCGCCTTCACCCTGATGGACCAACCGCCGCACCTCATCGTCCACCACGAAGAGTTCGTGGATACCGGTACGGCCGCTGTAACCGGTGTGGTTGCAGCGCGGGCAACCATGAGGACGCCATTGGCCCGGCGCGGCTTCGTCAGGCTGTTTGCACGCCGGACACAGGCGACGCACCAGGCGTTGCGCCAGGACGCCGAGCAATGACGACGCCAACAGGAACGGCTCGACGCCGATGTCGGTCAGCCGCGTCACCGCCGACACCGCGTCGTTGGTGTGCAGCGTCGCCAGCACCAGGTGCCCGGTCAACGAGGCCTGGACCGCGATCTGCGCGGTCTCCTGGTCGCGGATTTCACCGATCATGATGACGTCCGGGTCCTGGCGCAGGATCGCGCGCAAAGCCAGGCCGAAGCTCATGTCGATCCGCGTGTTGACCTGGATCTGGCTGATGCCCGGCAAGTCGTATTCCACCGGGTCTTCCACCGTCAGGATATTGCTGGTGCTGGCATCCAGACGGGCCAGGGCGGCGTAGAGCGTAGTGGTCTTGCCGCTGCCGGTGGGGCCGGTGACCAGCACGATGCCGTGGGGTTGGCGGATCAGTTGATCCAGTTGGGTGAGCACGGCGGGCGCCATGCCCAGGGTTTCCAATTGCAGGCGCCCGGCCTGTTTGTCCAGCAGGCGCATCACCACCCGTTCGCCGTGGCCGGTGGGCACGGTGGACACCCGCACATCGATGGGCCGTCCGGCGACACGCAGGGCGATGCGGCCGTCCTGGGGCAAGCGTTTTTCGGCGATGTCCAATTGCGCCATGATCTTGATCCGCGACACCAGCGCCGCGTGCAGGGCCTTGCGCGGCGCGACCACGTCCCGCAGCGCCCCATCGACGCGATAACGCACCACGGAATGGCTTTCGAACGGTTCGATATGTATATCGCTGGCCTCATCCCGCGCGGCCTGGGTCAGCAATGCGTTGATCATGCGGATTACCGGCGCGCCACCCTCACTGTCCAGCAAGTCGGTGACTTCCGGGATGTCCTGCATCAGGCGATCAAGGTCGACTTCGTTTTCCGCCGCGCCGACGATCGCCGCGGCGCTACCGGTGTCGGCGTAGGCGCTGGTCAGCAGCGCTTCGAGCTCTTCGTCGCGTATGCGTTGCAACGCAGTGGGGCCATAACGCCGACGGACCTCGTTGATGGCCCAGCCCGGCGTCGCGGCACTGACCAGCAGCACGTTGCCCTCCTCGCCAACCTTGAGGAGGAGCCGCTGGGCCTTGGCCCACGCATAGGGCAACGCGCCCGCACCGGTTTGCATAGAGGGATTCATGGCTGCTCCGGTTCCAGCGGCACGGCGCGCATCGCTCGGGGTGGCTGATTGAGCGGTATCGGCTGGCGGGGTGACGGATTGAGCGGCATCGCCTGGGCGGCCGGCGGCAACTGCGGTGCTTGCATATCAGTGAGCGGCCATTTGTGCGCTGGCTGCAGATTGCCCTGGGCACGGCGGATAAAATCGTAGCGATTGAGGGTAATGCTGCGGCCGACGTTACTGTCGCGAATGATGTAGGGCCGCAGGAAGACCATCAGGTTGGTCTTGGTCCGCGAGCGGCTGTCGCTGCGAAACAGCGCGCCAATGCCCGGGATGCTGCTCAGCCCCGGAATCGCGTCGGAGCTTTCGGTAAAGCCATCTTGCAACAAGCCACCCAACACCATGATTTGTCCGTCGTCGAGCAGGATGCTGGTGTCGATGGCGCGCTTGTTGGTCACCGTGCCGGCGTCGCTGGAGGCGCGCGGGTCCACGCTGCTGACTTCCTGGTAGATGTCCAGCTTGACCGTGCCACCCTCGGAAATCTGCGGGCGCACGTTCAGGCGCAGCCCGACTTCCTCGCGCTCGATGGTCTGGAACGGGTTGTTGCTGTTGCCGCCGCCGTTGGTCACGTAGTTGCCGGTGACGAAGGGGATGGTCTGGCCCACGAAAATGCTCGCCGCTTCGTTGTCCAGCGTCAGCAGGTTGGGCGTGGACAACACGTTGGTTCCGCCCTTGCTTTTCAGGGCGCGGGCTAGCACCTTCAAATCGAGCACCTGGCCGATGCCGGGAATATTCACCGTGCCCGACACCTTGCCGATGCTCAGGCCTCCGGGCAGTGCATCAATGCTGTTCCTGGCCGAGGTATTGATGCCAGCACCGCCCAGGTTGGCGCCACCGATCCAGCCGTTGCCCGCCAGGTTGCCGGCTTGCCACTGGATGCCGAAGGCACTCGCATCGTCTTCGCTGACCTCGACGATCAGGCTTTCGATCACCACCTGGGCGCGGCGCTGGTCGAGCAGATCGATGACTTCGCGCAGGTTGCGATACAGCGGGTCGGGCGCCGAGATCAGCAAGGTGTTGGTGGTGGTGTCGGCCTGCACGGTGACGCCGTTGGCGGAAAACGCCACTGCGCCTTCGCCTGCCTGATGGCTGCCCTGGCCGCTCGACATCTGCAGCCCTGCACTCTGCCCATTGTTGGTTTGCGAACTGCTGCCGGTAGTACTCGACGAATTATTGCCGTTGCCGCTCGTACTGCTGCCCGCTGGGCCACCCAGGCCACCGCCGTTCAACAGGCTCCGTGCGCTGTCGGTGGACGCACCGGCCATTTCCCCTTCACCGGTGAGCAAACCCCGCAAGGCTTGCGCCAGCTTGTTGGCCTGGGCGTTGCGCAGGTACACCACGTGGAGATTGCTCGGGTTGTTCTGGGCATTGTCGAGCTTGTAGATCAGCTGCCGGGCCAGCTCGGTACGTTCGGGGCTGCCGGTGCGCAGGATGATGCTATTGGATCGAGGGTCGCCGATCACCGAGACCTTTTGCGTCGCATCGGCGCCCTGCACGTCGAGCAATTCCGACACCATCGTCGCGATGTCGACGGCAATACCGTTCTGCACGGGCACCACATCGGTGTCGATGGCGCCGGGTATGTCGATGTTGGCGATGATCTGCGCCACCCGATTGAGGTTTTCCGCATAGTCGGTGACCACCACCGTGTTATTGCCGGGGTAGGCATTGATGGGGTTGTTGGCCGATACGATGGGCCGCAGTGCCGGAATCAGGTTGACTGCGTTTTCGTATTGCAAGCGAAAGGTCCGGGTGATCATGCCGTTGCCCGCCGCGCGATCGGCGTCCCCCACCGGGCCGCCCAGCAACTTGGCGTCGGCTTCCGGGACCACCTGGCTGACCCCTTCCACTTCGACCACGGCAAACCCCTGCATGCGCAGGGCTGCGAGCAACATGTCATAGGCCGTGCGGGCCGGCACCTCGCCTTCGGACACCAGGGTCAACTGGCCTTTGACACGTGGGTCCACCAGGAACTGGCGACCGGTGGCGCGTGACAGCGCACGCACCACGGCGGGAATATCGGCCTCGACGAAATTCAACTGCACCGGTTGATTGCCGAGCCCGCTGCCGGTCGAGCCGGCATTGTCGGAGGATGGCCGAAGGCTTGAGCGCGACGAGGCCTTGCGCGTGACCTGGCGTCGTTGCTCTACCTGTGCCTGCACACGCTGGCGCTCCACCAGCGCGTCACCGCTGCCGGTCTGTGCGAGCGGCTGGCCCAGCTCACTTTGAGCGGGAATGGGCGGCGCCTGCTCACTGCCCAATTGGCTACAGGCACTGAGCAACAGCGCCAAGGGAATTGTTGACGCATACGTACCAAACCGCTTCATGAGGATTCCTTAGCGCCGGGCGCCTGTTCCATGCCAACGACCCCGGAAATCCGCGCGGCCGTCTCAGTGCTTTGCGAGGTTGCCCGTTGCAAATGAGCGTCGCGCACCTGCAGGCCGAGCCTCGGTGCGTCGTCCAATAACCAGTTGAACAAGGCATCGGCGGGCGCGTTGTCGAGGGTCAGCCGCCAGGTTGCGGCGTCGGCCTCGACCCGGTGCTCCAGGTCGTAGGCGCCGGCCAGGCCGATGCCATCCAAACGCTCTTTCACAAGCTGTGGCGTGATCGCGCCGGGCACCACGCCGGCGCCCTGCACCTCGGCCAGCACCCCATCCAGCGCTGCCGCCTGGGAACGCAGGCGCGGCAGTTCGGCTTGCCAATGGTCGATGCGTTGCAGTGGCGGCTGGATCAGGCCGTACCACAGCACCACCACGGGCAACACCAGCGCGGCAATCCGCAGGATGCGTTTATCCCGGGCGCTGCTGCGTTGCCAGAACTGCTGAGCGCTGGCTCGCTGCGCCTGCCAGCGGGCGCGGTAACGTGCCAGGCTATTCATCCGTGCCTCCCGCAACGGGCGCTGCCCTGGCGTCCGCGGGCAAACGCTTCAGCGTCCATTGCCCATTGGCGAGATCGGCCACGATGCCCGCTTGCGCCAGGCTGGTTTGCCAGTTGCTATCGGCGGGTGGCTTGCGGGCAGGCGTGCGCGGGGTCAGGTGCAATTCGCTGCCGTCGAAGTCGAGTTTGTCGACCGCGCCCGCCATGAACGGCAACTGCCCAGCCGCCTGCTGCACCAAGGCGGCGAAGCTGACCGGACCTTCGGCCAACGCGCCATTGCGCCGGGCATCGCGTTGCTGGCGAGCCTGCTGCAAGGGATTGAGGATCACCGGCAGTTCAGGAAAAGCCTGCTGGACCCGGCTGGTCATCTGTCCCTTGATTGCCTGGCCCCCGCCGGCCAACCGCACCGCGTACAGGTTGAGGCCCAGGGTCCAGATCAATGCCGCCACCGCGCAACAGCCGACCGCGCGGCCCCAGCGCTGATTGCCCCGCACGTTTTGTTCGATCCCGCTCAGCAGGTTCCAGGCGGGAACCGGACCGAGCCAGCGCTGCTCGTCCGGCCATGAATCGACGGATTCCGGCCCCTCGCCGACCCAACGCACCGTCCGTTCGCGCAACTGTTCGGCGCCTTCCTGCATCATGGGATGCGCCCAGGCGCGCTGGAGATCCTCACGGACCAGCAAATGACCTTCCACGCTTGCCGCCGTGCATGTGCCCGGCTCAGCCAGCGGCAGAAAACAAGGCGCCGCGTACACACCACGCGGCTGCAACTTGAGCCCCTGCAATAATTGCAAAAGACGCAACAGGGCCGCACGCTCGAACCAAGCCAGTTGAACCTGGCCGCCCGTATCGCGAGGCCCGTGCGCCAGATGCACGGCATCGTCGCTGCCCAGCAGGAGGTTGTCTGCCGCACAGCGCACGGCATCGCCAAGGCGCGCCGGTGGCAGTGGCGGCAATTCGATGCAGGCGAGCAACGTGTCTTGAGGATGCAAACAGAGCTCCAGGGCTTTGCCTTGGGCCGCGCCGCTCAGCTCGCGCAGGGGTTGCCGCCCCTGCTCGACCAGCACGCCCTTGCGATCGAGCCAGGCGAAGTCCAACGGGCTGTCGGCGGTCAACTGTGCCAACGGCGCCAGCGCTATGCGCAGCAAGGTGCTCATGCGCCCACCCGCGACCAGACCACTTGCGGCCTGCGCTGCTCGCTGCGATAAAACAACGCTTGGACACCGAAGCGGCGCTGTTCGACAGTGGCCTGTCCCCGCAATAGAAACCACTCGCTGGTAATGCCCAGGCGCAACTGCTCCGTGCTCATCTGCGGCACGCGCAAGCGGTTGAGGAAATCCCCGCTGTTGATGAACCACTGGCCGCGGTCACGCTCGGCTATCAGCGCCTGCGCCTGCGCCACGCTCATGCCGGGCACTCGCGCGGCCAATACCTGGGCCGTGGTGGTATTGCCATTCACCCAAGTGGGCGCCGGCAGCACCGTGACATAGGGGCGCAGGCGCTCAAGGGCAGCGAGGTCGATCCCGGGCAGGCCGGCCAGGTCATCGAGACCGCGCAACATCGGCCGGGTGGCGGGCAGCGGCTGGCTTTCGGCGTCCGGCGATGTCAGGCGACCGCTGTCGAACCCGGGTGCCGCGCTGGAGGCTGGCGGCGGTGGACGCAAGCGCTTGGGGTAGGCCTCCACCACGCGTTGGACGATACGGTTGCCCTGGGCCACGGGCACGCCCAGCTCGGCGCACAGGCGTTCGAATACGGCGACTTCCAGTGTGTCGAGTTGGCCGTCGAGGATCAGGTTGCGCAGGTTGAACTTGCTTTGCTCATCGCTGATATGGCCGTCGAACACCCCGCTTTCAGCGTCCAGGCGCACCCCACGCAAGGGCTGCGCCCACGCCTGGTCCAAACGCGTCATCGGCTCGCGCAGGCGTTGCTGCCAGAGCACCTGGCGGGTCCATTCCAATACGCCGTTGGACAACCAGGCGCCCCGCACCCGCTGGCTTTCGCTTTCCACGCTGCGAGTCACCTGGACCTGTCGGGCGATCATGCCAGCGGCGATCACCGCGACCACGGTCGCCACCAGCAAGGCGCTGATCACCGCCATGCCACGCTGGGCTGAGCGATTCACGACTAGAGCTGCCAGGAGCCGATATCAGCGTTGACACCTTCGCCGTCGGGCTGCCCATCGGCGCCGAGGGAAAACACATCGACCTCACCGTTAGTGCCCGGATTGAGGTAGTTGTAGGCGCGGCCCCACGGGTCCTTGGGCAGCCGTTCCAGGTACGCGCGCCAATTGGCGCTGGTGGCGTTGGCGGGTTTTTCCGCCAGGGCCTTGAGCCCTTCGTTCATGGTCGGGTAGCGCCCTTGGTCGAGACGGAACAGTTTGAGTGCCTGCATCAGCCCCGCAACATCCTGGCGGGCCGCCGTGGCCCTGGCCTGGTCAGGGCGATCAAGCACCTTCGGCACGACCATGGCGGCAAGGATGCCGAGGATGACCACCACGACCATGATCTCGATCAGGGTAAAGCCTTGCTGCCGGCGAGGGCCATGTGTGGGACGGCCAGACGATGCGACACCCATCTCGACACTCTCCTTGGCTGGCGCCGTGTTCTGGCGCTGGTTGAGGTTTCCATTCGCTGCGGATTGTTCCAGCGGCATATGTCACTGGTATAAAAAATCCTCAGGAGCTTTGGTCAGCAATCCGTCAAACGCGGGCATTAGGCTGAAGCACATTTCCCCGACGATGCTCATTGCCATGACCCGACAGGCACTCCGGCAACGCGGCTTTACCCTGATCGAAGTATTGGTGGCGCTGCTGATCGTGGCGGTGGCGATGTCAGCAGCTGTGCGCGCCAGTGCACAAATGAGCCAGAGCAATGCGCTGTTGCGTGATCGCTCGATGGCGCTGTTGGCGGCCCAGAACAGCCTGGCCGAACTGCGTCTGCGCGGGGCCAGCGATAAGGGCAACGCCATGCAACGCTGTGACCAAGGACGTCTGAAACTCAGTTGCGAGCAGCAGGTAACCCGCAGTGGCGACCTGCTGAGAGTGAAAGTGCTGGTGCATGAACGCGAACATGACGGACCGCCGCTGGCGCGCCTGGAAACGCTGTTCAGCCGCCCTGTCACCCAGCCATGAATCAGCGCAACGACGGCAGCGCCACCGGCACCGGCAGCCGGGCCATCGACAGGCGCGATTCGGTGCCGGCCCGCTCGATGATCACGGCATCAGCCTCGATTCCTCGCAGGCGCACACCTTCGCCCAGTGGCTCACCCGCGCGAAAAGCCCGCGGCGGCGAATCCTCGATGCTGAGAATCGCCACCGCGCCTTGGGGTCCGGCCAGCAGGCCACTGAGCTTGATCTCCAGGTTCTGCGGGGAACTGGCGAACCATTGCGCCGCGGCTTGGCCAGTGGCTGCCAAGGGCGGCAAGGGTTCGCTATTGGCCTGGGCTTGCACAGGCGCCGAATCGTTGAGCAAAAAGCCCCAGGTGACAAGCCCCGCCACGCTGGCCAACACGGCGACAGCCTGTACCAGCGTGGCCGGATCGAGGCGATGGAAATGGCGCATGAGCGGATCCTCCGTGACGTCCAGTGCTTCAGGCTACCAGCGCTTTCTCACGGTTTTATTGCAAATTCACCCCAGCGAAAGGCGTAGCGACCATGAATGAACGGCGACACCGACAACGCGGCTTCACGCTGATCGAATTGATGGTCGTGCTGGTGATCATCGGCATCGCCAGCGCCGCCATCAGCTTGAATATCCACGCCGACGCGGCAAGCGGCCTGCGCGAAGATGCCAAGCGCCTGGCCTTGCTGCTGGAAACCGCCCAGGCCGAAGCGCGCAGCGATGGTCGTCGCATCGCCTGGGTCGCGGACAGCCAGGGTTACCGTTTCGTGCGGCTGGATGCCGTCGGCGCACAGGATCGGGAGTTCATCAACGACCCGCAACTGCGCCCCAGGCACTGGAGCGCGGGACCGGTGCAGGTGCGCATCCACCCAGGAAAAACGCTGGTGCTCGATGCCGAATGGATTGCCCCGCCCCTGCAAGTCATTCTGTCCAGCAACCAGGCCAGCGTATCGGTGACGCGCACGGCGGCTGGCCGCATCGAGGTGCATTGATGGTCCGGCAGAACGGCTTCACGCTGATTGAAGTGATGGTCGCCATCCTGCTGATGACCATCGTCAGCCTGATCGCCTGGCGCGGGCTCGACGGTGTGACCCGCGCCGACGCCCACCTGCAGGACAGCGCCGAACAGCACGCGCAACTGATGCGCGCATTCAACCAGCTGCAGCGTGACTTCGCCCTGCGAGCCACCACTGAACTGGCCGAGCCGCCACCGCCCGATGAATCCTCGGCCAGCCGCCCCCCGGTGCCTGCTGCGATCAGTATTCGCAGCAGCGACAGCGACCCTTTGCAGTTGGAATTGATACGTGCCGCGGCGGACCAGGACGGCAAGATGCAACGGGTGAGGTGGTGGATTGAAAGCGGCACCCTTTTCCGTGCCTCGGGCGTCGCGCGGTCACGCTATCCCCTACCGGCGCCCAAGGAGCGTGTCGCGGTGTTGAGTGAGCTTGAGCGCGTTGATGTGCGGGTATGGCGCACCGATCAGGGCTGGAGCCATCTGACTGGCAGCAAGGAGGAAAATCCGGCGGGTGTGGAAATCAGCTTCAGCCGTCGCACGGCACACGGCACCGAGCGCTACCGCCAGGTGCTGGCACCGCTTCTGGAATGAAAACGCCTAGCTGACCAGCACGACGCCGCCCGGTAGCTCGGTAATGGTCGCGCCGTAGGCATCGCGAATCAGCACGGCGACATTCGCCAGTTGCGCCAGGCTGAAGCGCGCCTGCACCTTGCGTCGCCCGAGTTCAGCGTTCATCAGCACGATCATTCCGGGACGGTAGCGGTTGATTTCATCGATCACGCTCGCGAGGGGGGCATCGTTGAACACCAGCAACTGTTGACGCCAAGCCATGACTTGCTGGGTATCGAAAGAGGTGGGTTGGCCTTGTCGCTGCGCGGTGTAGGTCAATTGCCGGCCCTGCTCCAGGCTCACGCGCCGCCCCTGATGTTTCAGTTGCAAGCGGCCCTCCAGGCACGTCACGCACACGCTACCCTCGGTGGCCCGCACATTGAACCGCGCGCCATCGGCGAACAACTCGCCATTGCCGGCAAGCACACGCAACGCCGTGCTGGCCTGGATTTCCACTTCACCGCTCAGTACTTCGATGGCGGCGTCACCAGGGGCCTCGCTGCGCTGGCTGATGCGCGTCTGGGTATTGAGTTCAAGCACCACGCCCTGCGTCAGGTCGACGTGGCGTTGCTCGCCGACACCGGTATGAAAATCCGCGCCCATGGGCCAGCCATCCAGCAGTGACGGACGCGCGACCAGCACCGCAACCGACGCGGCAATCGCGCCGCCGAGAAACGCTCGGCGCCCGAAACGCCGCGGGTGGTTGACGACCTTTGCCGCCTGCTCCTGCTGGAGCTTTTGCTCGGCAGGCGCCATGGCCTGCCACAACTGGCGGGCCAGGAAAAAGGCCTGGGCGTGTTCGGAACTTTGCGCGCTCCAGCGCCGAAAAGCCTCGGCGTCAGCGTGGGTGGCATGCCCTGAAGTCAAGCGCACCAGCCAATGGAACGCTTCTTCCCGGAGCTGGTTAGCCGTGGCAGTGGCTGATTCAGATGCGCTTATAGACATGTTTTTCAAACGTGAAATGACTCAATCAGGAATGCGCGACGAGCGCCTTATTACCTAAGACTGTTTTCCCGCGCCGGGACCGAACCGCTGAATCACTTTTCTTTCCAGGCGATCGGCACAGTATTGCAGCGCAACCTTGAGCTCCTTCTCGACCATACGGGTGGAGATGCCGAATCGCTGGGCGATCTCCTGATGCGGTGTTTGCTCCATGCGTGATGCCATCAATATTTGCCGGCGCCGGGGCGCAAGCTCGGTCAGCGCCTGCATCAGCGCGCGAATTTCAATCTGGCCACCGACGATCACCGCCGGGTCCTGATGTTCGTCGGCGGTGTGCATCAGTTCTTCGATTTCAGTGCCGGTGAGCAAACGTGCATCCTGCGCACGACGGTCAGCCGCGATGTTCAGGGCCATGCGGAACAGGTAGGCGCCCGGCTTCTGCACATCTGCCGGCGGTTCCATGCGGTCTACCCGAAGATAGGTTTCGTGCAATACGTCGTTGGCCAGGTCATCGGAGCCCAGACGTCGGCGCAAGCGTGCGCGAAACACATCATAGGAAGCCAGGAACACCTTGAGCATGGCGCTCTGCTCCTTTTCCGTCATGGCTTTACCGCTCCTTCCCATGGGTTGCATTCCGTGCCTGCCGAAGCGGCGCCCGGTACCACCAGCACCGTCACCGGCTGCGGCAACGAAGACGGCGGGACACGGCCGATGTCCAATGTGCTCAGGCCCTCGATAATCGCCGCATCGCGCCGGGCGTCACCGGTGGACGCCAGCAAGCGACTCTTGCGCACCTCGCCCGATCCTCCGACCCACAGCTGTAGCGCCGCTCGATAATGGCCCGGACGCGTCACCGCAGAACGGCAAAGCGCCTGCTCCAACGCGACCTGCAACGCACGGGCAAAGTTATCCTCGCGCACTGTAGGGCCACCGCTGCGCGAAGACGCATCGGCGCGGCTGGGTAGCTCTGCCTTTTTCACGGTAAAAGCATCCGCACCGGTATAGAGCGCCACCAAGCCGCTACCGGCCAGCAACTGTTCCAACGCCTGGCGGGCATACAGACGCCCGTGCACCGCAGTCGACCGTCGCCCATGTGCCAGTTGGCGATCCACCAGGATCGCCATCCCGCTGACCCTGCTGTACAGGTCCAGGGCAACGGTCATTTCCTGGGCGGGTATCGAAAACTCGACAGAACGCGCCAGCCTGTCGCCCACCTCGTGGGACGCAGGCGTGGCAGACCACGCGTCGCGCTGCGGCATCAATGCATGGAGCAAAAAAAACAGTACCGTGGGCGCGAGGCAGCACCTGCTCAGCGCTTCTCTTGACATAGACATCTTCCGGCCCGAACGGCGTGTCGACGCCCTGCGTTGGCGCATCATGAGACGTGTACATGTCGTTTGTGTGACGAGCGCTGCAAAAAAAACATCGTCATACCTTGCCCCAATAAGAGGTAGATTCAGGCCTCAACCGTTGGAAAAGGAGCTTCGCCATGGACTGTCGCGTATACGCGCTGCTGCTTGCTGCCCTTCCCTTGTGGGCCCAAGCCGCCGAGCCGGCGAATGAGGGATGCATCAATGTCGAGGTAAACGGCTACAAGGCGCTGTCCTACGAATGCCTGAGCGAACAGATGGCCAACCCGAAGGGTACGGCGGCAGCGCGCAAGAACCAGGAAGCGTTGAACGTGCCGATAGAGCAGCGAGCGCCGAACAAGCTGGGTCTGTACAACCAGTCGGCCACGCGGATTCGCATGGGCAATACGTTCGGCCACTCGGCGTTGCCGCAACGCCCGCCGCAGTAGTGCATTGTTCCGTCCCTGATTCAGGGCCATGAGTTTATTTTGAGTAGAAACAGGACGTGATACGTGGACAAGGAAACGACCAGGATTCGTACCCTGCAAGTCACCGATGCCGAGGCATTGCTGGCGTTTGAAGTGCAGAACCGCGAATGGTTCGAGCGTCACATTGAAGCGCGCAACCCGGCGTTTTATTCGATACAGGGCGTCAGCGATCACATCGCCGACTATCTTTCCGGCCTTGCTGCCGGGACCTGGCACCCTTTCGTAATCGAAGACGCTAGCGGAACGATCATCGGGCGGGCGAACCTGAAGGACATCGACACCCATGAACGCTCGGCGCAAGTTGGCTATCGTATCGCCCAGCAAGCTTGTGGCCAGGGTTTGGCGACGCTGGCAGTGAGGCACTTGGTCCAGCAGGCCCAGATGCACTGGGGACTCGGACAGTTGCTGGCCAATGTCTATGCAGAGAACATCGGCTCGGTGAAAGTGCTCCGACGCTGTGGTTTCGTGATGGCGCGCGCCGGAGAAGACGAGGCCGGGCGTGACGATTGGTACAGCCTGTCAATCTAGCTGGGGAGAGTCGCTCGGTTTGATCCCCTTATCGTGTCGATCAACCACATCCTGAACGCCTCGACCTTTTTCGAGTGGGCTGTTTCGACAGGTGTCACCAGATAAAAGCCGAGATCGGACTTCAACCTCAAGTCAAACGGCGCAACCAGTCGACCCGCCTTCAGATCGTCGTCGACGTACGTCGAGCGGCCGATGCAAACGCCCAAGCCGTCGATGGCCGCCTGCACGGCCATCATCGCCAGGTCGAAGGTCAACCGCGAGCCTTCGGCCAGAGCGCTCGGTTGGCCGGCGGCCCCCAGCCAGAGGCTCCAATCGTCCCGCGTCATGCCACTGACCTGCAACAAGGTTTGATGGGTCAGATCGCCGGGCGCCTTCAGCGCATTGGGCCCCACCAGCAGCTTCGGACTGCACACCGGAAAAACCTCATCGGACATCAGCCAGTCGGCGCGCAAGCCCTTCCAATCTCCGGTGCCGTAACGAATGGCCGCGTCGATGCCACCCATGCGAAAATCCACCATATCGGTGGAGGCTGAGACACGTACATCGATGTTGGGATAGGCCTCTTGGAACGAGGCCAAGCGAGGCAACAGCCATTTGGACGCGAATGACACCAGGGTACTCACCGTCAGCGCACTGTCATGGACAGAATCCAACAAGGTTTCGGTGCAATGACGCAACTCATGGAATGCCGAACGAACGCCTGGAAAATAGGCGCGACCTTCATCGGTCAACGCGAGGCCGTCCTTGAGACGCAAAAACAAGCGCACCCCCAGTTCGTCTTCCAGCCGTCGGATCTGATGACTGATTGCCGTTTGGGTGACATTCAATTCGAGGGCGGCCTGGGTGAAGCTCATGTGACGGGCGGCTGATTCGAACGCCTTCAGGCCATTGAGAGAGGGGATTTTGACGGCCATGGAGGTCAACGAAGCTCATGAGAATTCGTCATACGCTAGCACCGCAAATGTCCTTTGAAAATCTTCCGGTTGGCGCCGATTCTCAGCGGCACTCAACGCCATCAGGAAAACTCCATGAAATTGTATTTCGCGCCCATGACCTGTTCATTGTCCCCACACATCGTGCTGCGGGAGCTGGGCATTGCCTTCGAGCTGATCCGCGTGGACAACAAGACCAAGCGAACCGCCGACGGGCAGGATTTCCTGGCAATCAATCCCAAGGGCTACGTTGCGGCGCTGGTTCTGGATAACGGTGAAGTGCTGACTGAAGGTCCCGCCATCGTCCAGTACCTGGCCGATCAGGTTCCGGGCAATCACTTGGCACCGGCCAATGGCACCTGGGAACGGGTTCGATTGCAGGAATGGCTGAACTTCATCAGCACGGAAATCCATGGCGGCTGTGCCCCGCTGTTCAGCGCCGAGATCCCGGAAACGACCAAGGCCATCTTCAAGCAGAAGCTGTTCAAGCGTCTTGATTACCTGGCCGGTGCCCTTGAGCAACACCGCTATTTGCAGGGGGATTTCGGCCTCGCCGACGCGTATCTGTTCTCGGTGCTCAAATGGCTGCCGTTTTTCGCCATTGATATCGAGGATTGGCCGCCGCTGGCGTCGTACATGGCGCGGATCGAGACGCGACCCAGCGTCATGGCCGCGATCGAAGCCGAGGCGAACGCCGGTCAAGGCTGATCATTGAGCCACGAACGGATAATGCTCGATACGGCAAGGATGTTCGTTGCCGTCGCCTTTGCAGATGCCGTCCAGGTAGCGGTACTTGATCCGGATCGCCTGGCCTTTCGCGGGCCATTTGCGCCGGGCAAGCGTGGCCTGGTAATCAGCGGTTTCCGGGATAAAACTGATCACGGCGCCCTCTTCCGGACATTCCACGTCGGGCGAGGCCGGGCGGGTTTTCAGAACCTGGGCCCGGAGGCCAGGGTACGGCTGCTTCACCACCTCAGTGACCTGCAATTGCATATCGCAAATCTGCCAGGTCGCGGCGTGCACCGGGGCGCACAGGGCGGCGAACGTCAGGAGGAATGGCACGGAGTGCGCTGGGAACAGGTTCATCTCAGTCCTTTTTGTCGAGGGTGGCGTCGAATGCGCCATCCTCTCACACCACGATACGCAAGGCGCGCCGGACAAAAAAAGCCCCGCGACCGAATACGGTGCGGGGCAAAGGGAATTGGTTGGTTGCGGCCAACCAAAGGAGCACGGAGAAAAGCGTTTACGGCCCGGTCAGATGCAATCCTGGGCGGCGCGTTCAAAATTCGAAGGCAGGAGATTGGAGGCCAGCAAATGCCGGTCATAGATGAACACCTTCCCGCCACTGCCAGCCTTATAGGCTTCCAGCACGTTGTCCGCCGCCACTTTGCTCGGCACGACGATGCGGTAGCTGCGCTGAGTCTGGGAGACCGTCGGGTTCAGCGCGCTGCCCTGCAACTTCGGTACGACGCATTCGGCGTATTCGGCCGGCGTCTTGCTGGTCTGCAAGGTCAGGGTCGGATCGTTCGGAGCCGAGGCACATCCGGCCAGCAACAACGGCGACAAAGCCAGGGTAAGGAAAAATAAACGGCGCATGATTCAGGTCCTGCAGTGTTGGGCTGCGTTTCGATGGGGCTGATTCTCCAATGAACGGCGGCAAAGCAGAACTTGCATTTCGTAATGGTCACTATTACTGATGGCAATAGTTGCAAATCGAAAAAAGGACGAGGCACCTGATGAGAACGTTCGATCTGATTCGTGGCGCGGTATTGCCTGACTTCCGGGAGCGGGTGGCGGAATATCTGATCCCGTACGAAACCGTGCTGTTGAGCGACACCGAAGCCGGTCCGCAACTCAAGCGGGACACGGCCAATCAACTGCGTGGTTATCTACGTGGCCTGAATACCACGCGGGTGTTGGGCATGGCGGATTGGGAGGAACTGGATCGGCGGGTCGCGAATACCTGGCTATCAAGCTGAACGGCTTGGCCTTCGGTGGAGGGACTCCGTCACTGATTGGCAAAACCTCAAGCCATCATCCATTTGTGCCCTGCTGATATTCCCGAGGCGTACAACCGAACTCCCGACGAAACACCGTGTGCAGGTACTGCGCCGACTTGAAGCCGCAATTGCGCGCGATGTCGGCAATCGCCGAGTCGGTATTCTCCAGACCACTGGCCGCCGCAGCCAATTTGAAGCGCAGGATTTCGTCGTGAACGCTGCACCCGCGCGCCTTGCGAAAATGCGCTTCCAGGGATGAACGCGACACGCCGACATACGCCGCCACCTGGGCGGTCTTGATGCCCTGGCAGGCGTATTGGCGGATGAACAACAGCGCCTGCATCACATACGGATTGCCCAGCGGTTGATGCAAGCTCGACGCCTGCACGTTGATCGCATCCGGTGGGATCAGCACCTGCGTGCCCGTGGACGGCATGCCATGCAGCATCTGGTGCAACAGTCGCGCGGCGGTCCGGCCCATGGTTTCGGTGCCCTGCACCACCGAGCTCAGCGGCACTCGGGTCAGGCTGCGGGTCAGTGGGTCGTTGTCGATGCCGATCAACGCCACTTGTTCCGGCACGGCGATGCCGGCGGTCAGGCAAGCTTGCAACAGCTGCCGGGCGCGCGCGTCGCTGACGGCGATGATGCCGATGGGTTTGGGCAGGCTTTGCAGCCAGGCGATCTGCTGCTCGACGGCGCTGTCCCAGAGCGGCGCACTGGTGCCCATGCCGCGATAGACCTCGGCTTGCAGGCCATCGCGCAGCATCAACCGGCGAAAGGCTTTTTCCCGTTCCTGGGCCCAGCGATTGGCTTGGGATTCTGGCAGGCTGAAACAGGCGAAGCGCGTCAGCCCGGCTTCGATCAGATGCTCGTAGGCCAGTTTGATCAGCGCGTCGTTGTCCGTGGCGACATAGGGAATGCCCTTGGGATAGGCGCGCGCGTCCTGGTACGAACCACCCACCGCCACCACCGGCATCTTGATCCCGGCCAGCGCCTCGCCGATCAGCGGATCGTCAAAGTCAGCGATGATCCCGTCGCCCTGCCAGCGCTCGATGCCTTTCAACCGACAGAGAAAGTCTTCCTCGAGGAACAAGTCCCAGGACGCGCGGGTGCTGCTCAGGTAGTTACCGATGCCGCTGATGATGCCACGGTCGTAGATCTTGCTGCCGTTGAACAACAGGGCGATGCGGTGGACGGGCGGGACGATTTTCATTGTTTGAACCCTGGGCCGATGGCCACAGACTAGGCGCGCCGGCGGCGAATCTCAATACTCAAAATCGAACTGTCCTTTGGTGACTTTCATAATCAGCAGGCCCGGGGCCGGCGTTAGTATCAGGACACCGCCAAGAATAAAAAGGAAACCGCCCATGCCGTACTTCCCCGATGTCCAGCCCATTCGCTTCGAGGGCCCAGGCAGCGACTCGCCGCTCGCGTTCCGCCACTACGACGCCAACAAGCTGATCCTCGGCAAACCCATGCGCGAACACCTGCGCATGGCTGTCTGCTACTGGCACACCTTTGTCTGGCCAGGGTCCGATGTGTTTGGCGCCGGGACCTTCAAACGCCCGTGGCAGCACGCCGGCGACCCGATGGAGCTGGCGATCGGCAAGGCCGAGGCGGCGTTCGAGTTCTTCTCCAAGCTGGGCATCGACTACTACTGCTTCCACGACACCGATGTCGCGCCGGAAGGCCAATCGCTCAAGGAGTACCGCAACCACTTCGCGCAGATGGTCGACCACCTTGAGCGCCACCAGGAACAGACCGGGATCAAGCTGCTCTGGGGCACCGCCAACTGCTTCAGCAACCCACGTTTCGCCGCCGGCGCCGCCAGCAACCCGGACCCGCAGGTCTTCGCCTGTGCCGCCGCGCAGGTGTTCAGCGCCATGAACGCCACCCAACGCCTCAAGGGTTCCAACTACGTGCTGTGGGGCGGTCGCGAAGGTTATGAAACCCTGCTCAATACCGACCTCAAGCGTGAGCGGGAACAGTTGGGCCGGTTCATGCGCATGGTGGTCGAGCACAAATACAAGATCGGCTTCAAGGGCGACCTGCTGATCGAGCCCAAGCCCCAGGAGCCGACCAAGCACCAATACGATTACGACACCGCCACGGTGTTCGGCTTCCTGCAGCAGTTCGGCCTGGAGAAAGAGATCAAGGTCAACATCGAGGCCAACCACGCGACCCTGGCCGGGCACAGCTTCCACCATGAAATCGCCACGGCGGTGTCCCTGGGGATCTTCGGCAGCATCGACGCCAACCGGGGCGATCCGCAGAACGGCTGGGACACCGACCAGTTCCCCAACAGTGTCGAGGAAATGACCTTGGCCACCTATGAAATCCTCAAGGCCGGGGGCTTCGGCAACGGTGGGTTCAACTTCGATTCCAAGGTCCGTCGCCAGAGCGTGGACGACGTCGATCTGTTCCACGGCCACGTCGCGGCCATGGATGTGCTCGCCCTATCCCTGGAACGCGCGGCCGCCATGGTGCAGGACGATCAGTTGCAGAAATTCAAGGATCAACGCTACGCCGGCTGGAAGCAGCCATTCGGCAAGGCGTTGCTGGCGGGTGACTACAGCCTTGAGTCGCTGGCCGAGCACGCGTTCACCAACGACCTGAATCCGCCAGCCGTCAGCGGTCGCCAGGAGATGCTCGAAAACGTCGTCAACCGGTTCATCTACTCCTGACTGCGGGCAAGGTTGCGGGCGCGGCGAGGCTGTTACATTCGCGCGACAATTCTGTGCCCGCAACGCCACGTAACTCTCTACAGTTCTACCGGCATCACGTTCATCGTCAGGCAGTGTCTTTCAAAAAACAATAAAAGGACGCACCACCATGAAAACATTCAAACGTACCCTGCTCGCCGGCGCCCTCGCCCTGCTATCGCTCCCGGTCATGGCCGACGCCGCCCACCCGAAAATCGGTTTCTCCATCGATGACCTGCGCCTGGAACGCTGGTCGCGGGACCGCGACTACTTCGTCGCGGCGGCGGAAAAACTCGACGCCAAGGTGTTCGTGCAATCGGCGGATGCCAACGAGCAGAAGCAGATTTCCCAGATCGAAAACCTCATTTCCCGTGGCGTCGACGTGATCGTCATCGTGCCGTTCAACGCCACCGTGCTGACCAACGCCGTCGCCGAAGCCAAGAAGGCCGGGATCAAGGTTGTGTCGTATGACCGGCTGATCCTCAACGCCGACATCGATGCCTACATTTCCTTCGATAACGAAAAAGTCGGCGAGATGCAGGCCGGCGGCGTGTTGAAGGCAGCGCCCAAGGGCAACTACTTCCTGCTGGGCGGCGCACCGACCGACAACAATGCGAAGATCCTGCGCGAAGGCCAGATGAAGGTGCTGCAACCGGCCATCGACAAGGGCGACATCAAGATTGTCGGCCAGCAATGGGTGAAGGAATGGAACCCCACCGAAGCCTTGAGCATCGTGGAAAACGCCCTGACCCGGAACAACAACAAGATCGACGGCATCGTCGCCTCCAACGACGCCACCGCTGGCGGTGCGATCCAGGCCCTGGCCGCGCAGAAGCTGGCCGGCAAGGTGCCGATCTCGGGCCAGGACGCCGACCTGGCGGCGGTCAAGCGCGTGCTCGACGGCACCCAGACCATGACGGTCTACAAGCCGCTGAAACTGATCGCCTCCGAAGCCGCCAAACTCTCGGTGCAACTGGCGCGCAACGAAAAACCCACCTACAGCTCGCAGTACGACAACGGCAACAAAAAAGTCGACACCATCCTGCTCACGCCCACCGCGCTGACCAAGGACAACATCGACCTGCTGGAAAAGGACGGGTTCTACACCAAGGCGCAGATCGCCGGGCAGTGACCTGACCAGGCAATCAAACGAAAAACTGTGGGAGCGAGCTTGCTCGCGATGGCGATGGTTCAGCTTGCATCAATGTTGGATGTACTGCCGCTATCGCGAGCAAGCTCGCTCCCACAAGTTCAGTGATGCCCGGAGCCTTTTTTTACGAGCCCTCGCCATGTCCGAATACCTGCTGCAAATGAACGGCATCGTCAAATCCTTCGGCGGTGTCAAAGCCCTCAATGGCATCGACATCAAGGTGAGGCCGGGTGAGTGCGTTGGCCTGTGCGGCGAGAACGGTGCCGGCAAATCCACCTTGATGAAAGTCCTCTCGGCGGTCTACCCCTGCGGCACCTGGGAGGGTGAGATCCTCTGGGATGGCCAGCCGCTGAAGGCGCAGTCCATCAGCGAAACCGAAGCCGCCGGCATCGTGATCATTCATCAGGAATTGACCCTGGTCCCCGACCTGTCCGTGGCCGAAAACATCTTCATGGGCCACGAGCTGACGCTGCCCGGCGGGCGCATGAACTACCCGGCGATGATCCACCGCGCCGAAGCCCTGATGCGTGAACTCAAGGTGCCGGACATGAACGTCTCGCTGCCGGTCTCGCAGTACGGCGGCGGCTACCAGCAATTGGTGGAAATCGCCAAGGCCCTGAACAAACAGGCGCGCCTGTTGATCCTCGACGAGCCCTCCTCTGCCCTGACCCGCTCGGAAATCGAAGTGCTGCTGGACATCATCCGCGACCTCAAGGCCAAGGGCGTGGCGTGTGTCTACATCTCTCACAAACTCGATGAAGTGGCCGCCGTGTGCGACACCATTTCGGTGATCCGCGACGGCAAACACATCGCCACCACGGCCATGGCCGACATGGACATCCCGAAGATCATCACGCAAATGGTCGGGCGGGAAATGAGCAACCTCTACCCCACCGAGCCCCATGAAATCGGCGAGGTGATTTTCGAGGCGCGCCACGTCACCTGCTACGACGTCGACAACCCCAAGCGAAAACGGGTCGATGATATTTCGTTCGTGCTCAAGCGCGGCGAAATCCTCGGCATCGCCGGGTTGGTCGGTGCCGGCCGCACGGAACTGGTTTCGGCACTGTTCGGCGCCTACCCTGGTCGCTACGAAGGCGAAGTCTGGCTCAACGGCCAACAAATCGACACCCGCACGCCACTCAAGTCGATCCGCGCCGGCCTATGCATGGTCCCGGAAGATCGCAAGCGCCAAGGCATCATCCCGGACCTCGGGGTGGGCCAGAACATCACCCTGGCGGTGCTGGATAATTTCTCCAGGATGACCCGCATCGACGCAGAAGCCGAGCTGGGCAGTATTGACCGGGAAATCTCGCGCATGCACCTCAAGACCGCGAGCCCGTTCCTGCCGATCACCAGCCTTTCCGGTGGCAACCAGCAGAAAGCCGTGTTGGCAAAGATGCTCCTGACCAAGCCTCGGGTGCTGATTCTCGACGAGCCCACCCGGGGCGTGGACGTCGGCGCCAAGTATGAGATCTACAAGCTGATGGGCGCGCTGGCGGCCGAAGGCGTGTCGATCATCATGGTGTCCTCGGAATTGGCCGAAGTGCTTGGAGTGTCCGACCGCGTGCTGGTGATCGGCGAGGGGCAACTGCGCGGCGATTTCATCAACAAGGAATTGACCCAGGAACAGGTGCTTGCCGCCGCGCTCAGTCATCCCGAAAGCAATAACAACAATGATCGGAAGTCCGCGTAGATGAATCAGGTCAAACAAGTCTTCACCCGCTACAAAATGCTCGCCCTGGTGATCGCCGTGGCGGTCATCTGGATGTTCTTCAGTTGGCAGACCGAAGGGGGATTCCTGACCCCGCGCAACCTTTCCAACCTGCTGCGGCAGATGTCCATCACCGGCATCCTGGCTTGCGGCATGGTGCTGGTGATCATCAGCGGCGAGATCGATTTGTCGGTGGGTTCGCTGCTCGGTCTACTGGGAGGGCTGGCGGCGATACTTGACGTGGTCTATCACATTCCGCTGCTGGCGAACCTGAGCGTGGTCGTCGTGTGCGGGCTGGTGATTGGCCTGGCCAACGGCTACATGACTGCCTACCTGCGCATCCCTTCTTTCATCGTTGGCCTGGGCGGCATGCTGGCGTTTCGCGGGATCCTGCTGGGCATCACCGGCGGCACCACCATCGCCCCGGTGTCGCCGGAGCTGGTGTATGTCGGCCAGGGTTATTTGCCTCACGCAGTCGGCACGGGCCTGGGCGTGTTGCTCTTCGCGCTGACGCTTTTCCTGACCTGGAAACAGCGTCGCAATCGCGCCCTCCACGGCCTGGCAGCCCATTCGCTGGTGCGTGACGTGGCGCGGGTGGTGCTGATCGGCGCGGTGTTGGCCGGGTTCGTCTACACGCTCAACAGCTACGACGGGATTCCGGTTCCGGTGCTGCTCCTGCTGGTCCTGCTGGGGGTGTTCAGCTACGTGACCAGCCAGACCGTGTTCGGCCGGCGCGTCTACTCCGTGGGCAGCAACATGGAGGCCACGCGCCTGTCCGGGATCAACGTGCAGGCGGTGAAACTATGGATCTTCGGCATCATGGGCGTGATGTGCGCCCTCGCCGGCATGGTCAACACCGCACGCCTGGCCGCCGGTTCACCCTCGGCCGGCAATATGGGTGAACTGGACGCCATCGCCGCCTGCTTCATCGGCGGTACGTCGATGCGCGGTGGTTCGGGCACGGTCTATGGCGCGCTGCTGGGGGCACTGGTCATCACCAGCCTGGACAACGGCATGTCGATGCTCGACGTCGACAGCTACTGGCAGATGATCGTCAAGGGCAGCATCCTGGTCCTGGCTGTGTGGGTGGACGTCAGCACCCGCACCGCCAGACGCTGATCCACTCCGATTCGGGGCGGCCAAGGATGGGCCGCCCCGCCCGCCCGTGATGATTGATCACAATCCGTGTGCAACGCCTTCACTCCCGTGCGCTTGATGTGACGTCGGCAGTCAATATGCTGTGCGCAGACCCGCCAGGAATGAAGAAGAGTCTGCATGAACAGCCCTCGAACGCTCTATCAGAAGCACATCGACAGCCATACCGTATGCCCACTGGATGACCAGGGCCACGTGCTGTTGTACATCGATCGCCAGGTCGCCAACGAATACACCAGCCCACAAGCCTTCAGCGGCCTGCGCGAAACCGGCCGCAATGTCTGGCGGCCGGGCGCGACGCTCGCGGTGGTCGATCATGTCAACCCGACGGCACCCGAGCGCATCGCAACCATGCCCGACGCCGGCGGCGCCCGGCAGGTGTCGTACTTTGCCGAGAACTGCCGCGACTTCGGCATCGAACTGTTCGATGTGCTGGATAAACGCCAGGGCATCGAGCACGTCGTCGCGCCCGAGCAAGGTTTCATCCTGCCCGGCATGGTGGTCGCTGCGGGCGACAGCCACACCACGACCTACGGTGCGTTGGGGGCCTTTGGCTTCGGCATCGGCACGTCTGAAATCGAACACCTGCTGGCGACACAGACGCTGGTCTACAAGCGCCTGAAAACCCTGCGCGTCACGGTCGACGGCGCCCTCGGGGCAGGCGTCACCGCCAAAGACATCATCATGGCGCTGATTGAAAGAATCGGTGCCTCGGGCGCTACGGGATATGCGATCGAATTCGCGGGCTCGACGATCACGGCGTTGAGCGTCGAAGCCCGGATGACCATTTGCAACATGGCCGTCGAAGCGGGCGCGAGGGGCGCGTTCATGGCCCCGGATGACAAGGTCTTCGCCTACCTGAAAAGCAAACCCCGCGCGCCCCAGGGCGAGCTGTGGGAACGAGCCGTGACCAAATGGCGAGCCCTGCACAGCGATGCAGGCGCAGTCTTTGACCGAGAAGTGACGCTTGATGTCAGCACGCTTGAGCCCATGGTGACGTGGGGCACCAGCCCTGACCAGGCCGCACCGATCGGCAGCCGCGTGCCTGACCCGTCGGCGCAGGCCGACCTGATCCTGCGCCAAGGCTTGCAACGGGCGCTGGACTACATGGGCCTGACGCCCGGAATGCCGCTCGCCGACGTGGTGATCAACCATGCCTTCATCGGCTCGTGCACCAACGCGCGGATCGAAGACCTGCGCGATGCGGCCCGTGTCGTACAAGGCAAACACGTCGCCGCCCATGTGCGGGCGATGATCGTGCCCGGTTCGACCTTGGTGCGTGACCAGGCCGAAGAAGAAGGCTTGGCGGCGATATTCCGCGACGCCGGTTTTGAATGGCGTCAATCGGGCTGCTCGATGTGCCTCGCCATGAACGATGACGTGCTGGCCCCTGGAGATCGCTGCGCCTCCAGTACCAATCGCAACTTCGAAGGACGCCAGGGCGCGGGCGCGCGCACCCACCTGATGAGCCCGGCCATGGTGGCCGCCGCCGCGATTGCCGGTCACCTGACCGATGTTCGTTCACTGCTGCCGGAGGCCTGAACATGCAACCTTTCACGACCGTAAGCGGCACCGCCGCCCCGCTGCTGGCCGCCAACATCGACACCGACGTGATCATGCCCAAGCAGTTCCTCAAGGGCATCGACCGTAATGGTCTGGACCGTGGCTTGTTCTTTGACTTGAAATGGCTGGAGGCTGGCGTTCCCAACCCTGACTTCGTGCTGAACAAACCTGGCTGGCGCGGTGCAACGTTCCTGGTGGTGGGTGAGAATTTCGGCTGTGGCTCAAGCCGGGAGCATGCGGTGTGGGGCTTGAAGCAGACAGGTATCCGGGCCTTGATCGGCAGCAGTTTCGCCGGGATCTTCTATGACAACTGCCAGCGCAACGGGGTATTGCTGATTCAATTGCCTGAAGCGCAGCACAGGAAAATCGCGCAAACCATCAGCCACGCCGAAACCGCCCGCATCAGCGTCGATCTGCCAGGGCAACAGATCCGATTGGCGGACGGCGAGGTGATTGCCTTCGAGATCGATGAACTGCGCAAGCAATCCTTGCTGCTCGGGCTGGATGCCATTGGCACGACCCTTCAACGAGCGGAGCAGATACGCCGCTTCGAGAGCCGGCACCTGGCGGAGAATCCCTGGCTGTAGCGTAACGTCACCGAGGAAAAACTGTGGGAGCGAGCCTGCTCGCGAAGAGGCCGGCACATTCAACATCATCGTCGACTGTGATACCGCTTTCGCGAGCAAGCTCGCTCCCACAGGGATCTGAGGTGGCCACACAATTCCCGGTTTTTCAGAAATCAAGTGTGGGAGCGAGCTTGCTCGCGATGGCGGTTTCGCTGTCGCCGCTACACCCAGCCGACAAATCCCGAAAACACGCCTCTAGAAACTCAACACACACCCGAAGCTTCGCCGACTGACTGAGCCGGGTCGGATACACCGCCCAGACATTGGCACTCTGGGAATACGCCGGCAGCACCTGAACCAACCGCCCCTGTTCAAGCAGCGGCCCGGCGTCCCACATCGAGCGCAACAGAATGCCGCCGCCACTCAGGGCCCACTCCAGGACTATCTCACCGTTGTTGGAAGACAACGGGCCTCCGACGCGCACCGTTTCCTCTTGCCCATTCTTGCTCAAGGTCCAGATGCCGAAGGCGTTGTCGCGCTCCTTGAGCACCAGGCAATCATGGCCCTTGAGGTCTTCCAGCGACTGCGGCGTGCCGCGTCGTTGCAAATATTCGGGAGCCGCGCAGAGCACGCGCCGATTGCTCACCAACTTGCGGCCCAGGTGTTGGCCCGGCAGGTCATCACCCACGCGGATCTCCAGGTCGAAGCCCTCGCCAACGATATCGACGACGCGGTCGAACACATCCAGGCGGATGTCGAGGCCAGGATACGTCTGTGACAGCTTGCCGATGGCTGGCGCGACATGATTGCGGCCGAAACCGAAACTGCTGCAGATGTTCAGCGAGCCGGTGGGTTGATGACGTGCGTTGGCGATTTCGCCGACGAACTCTGCGAAATCCCCCAGCAGCTTTTCGGCCCAGACCCACACGCGCTCACCGTCGCCGGTCAAGGCAATGCGCCGGGTCGTGCGATGCAGCAACCGGGTGGACAACGTTGACTCCAGGACAGCAATGCGCTTGCTGACATAGGCCGGGGAATACCCCAGCGCCTCGGCGGCGTTGGCAAAGCCGTTTTTCCGAATGACGGTCACAAAGACCTTCAAGTCTTCCGGCGAGGGGAACTGGTGACGATTCGTGTTCATTGATCCAATCTCGGTGCCATTCTTCGCGGATTTCGCGAAGAATAGCACCGAACCGACCCGGCTTAACCGCCGTATTTACCGAGCAGTTTCAGCGTCACCCCGTTCGTCCAGCCGAAGCCGTCCTGCAATTCGTACTCACCGCCGCCTCCGCCGCTGCCTTGTCCGGACACGTCGTATTTCTCCACCAGTTTGTCTTCCTTGCGATAGAGATCCTGGACCTGTTGCAGGAAGCGGCTGCCGATGTCCCGGGCCACGCCAGTTTGGCCGTAGCGCTCCAATCCCTCGACCGCGACCCATTGCAACGGCGCCCAGCCATTGGGCTCATCCCACTGTTGGCCGTTAGTGACCTGGGTGGTGGCGATGCCGCCAGGACGCAACAAGCCCTCGCGCACGGCGTCGGCGGTACGGTTGGCCCGCTCGCTGGACGCCAGGCCGGTATAGAGGGGGAACAATGTCGCGGCGGTGAGCGCCGGGCGCTGGCGGTTCTGCTGCCAATCGTAGTCCACGTAGTAACCACCGTCGGCGTTCCACAGGTGCGTCTCGATGGCGCGCTGACGAAGCTCGGCGCGTTGCCCGTAGGCCTTGACGCACGCCACGTTCTCTACGGTTTCACAGGCCTTGGCGATGGTGCGCTCCAGGTGATACATCAGGCTGTTCAGGTCCACCGGCGCGATGGACGTCGTGCGGATGGTCGCCAGGTCCTTGCCATTCCCCAGCCAACGGGAACTGAAATCCCAGCCGCTTTCGGCACCGGCACGCAAGTCGCGCCAGACTTCGTCCCTGGGTCGGTCGGCTGCCTGTTCAGCGGTCTTGACGTCCTGCAACCACGACTCCTGGCGAGGCGTCGGGCTGGCGTCCCAATAACGGTTGAGCACGCTGCCGTCGGCAAGCTTGACGACATGTCGCCCAGCCTCGCCCGGCTTGAGGGTCTGCGCCCCTTCCATCCAGTAGGCGTATTCCTTTTGCAGTTGCCCAAGGTAGCGCCCGTAGGCCTGCTCGCCTTCGATGTGCGCCTGCAACTCCACCATGTAGGCGAAGAATGGCGGCTGCGATCGACTCAGGTAATAGCTGCGATTGCCGTTGGGAATGTGCCCGTAGGTGTCGATCATATAGGCGAAATTGTCCGTCATCTGGCGGACCTGCGCCCTGTCACCGCTTTGCTCCAGCCCCAGCATGGTGAAATACGAGTCCCAGTAATACATCTCGCGAAAACGTCCGCCGGGCACCACGTACGGCTGCGGCAAGGGCAGCAGGCTGCTGTACTGCGGGACTTGCGTGTAGGTTCGGCTGAGCACCGGCCAGAGGTTATCGATGTGCTCGTCGATCGGCGCACCGGGTTTCGGCGTCGGACTTTCCGCCTGGCCGGACTCGGTGAAATTGTCCTTTACGAAGGCCTCGAGATCGAAATCGGCGCTGGCCCGACGGGCCAGGTAATCCGCGCGGATCTGCGCAGGGTCGCGCCTGGGCAGCGCGTCGACGAAATGCTTCTGGTCGGTAAACAGCTGTTTGCCTTGTACCGCTTCAAACAACTCGGGATATGCCTGGTCGGGCGGCACCGGGGTGCGACTTCCCGCGTCCTCGTAGCTCCAGGTCGCGGGTGGTTGGCTTGAACACGCGGCGCAGAGCAGCGCAGTGAAGGATAGGCTGGCGAGATAAACAGAACGCATCTGAGGCTCCTTGATGTAATCACTTCCTAAAAAAATGACTGACGGGAACGAACCTCGGTTCACTCGGATTTCCTTTCCTCACTTCGATGGAACCCCGGTTTCACCCCCGCTCTCTATCGCAGAACCAACAGAGCGGAGGTGTTGATCATGATTTCCCCGGCAACCGGCATGAGGACGGGCGAGCGCTACGCCGTCGAAAGCGTCGAGCGAGCGCCGCATTTCCCTGGTTTCTTCCTCGATGGAAAATATTACCTGGGCCCTGAACTGAACACGGCGGTGGGCTGGCTGGAGGGCGAGAAGTTTCTCTACGACCAGCTCGATCCCGAGGGCGAGCCGGTGTACCCCGACCGGGTCGCTGGCACTATCGAGGACCTGACGCTCATCATGGCTGACGGTGTGCGCCTGAAGCTGACACCCATGTGGCCCGAGATCGACCAGCCTGCGGGAGAACCCGCCTCCAGCCGCGAAACCAAGTCGTATCCCTTGGCCGAAAAACTCGTGGTCATCACTGGCGCTTCCAGCGGGATTGGCCGCGCCACCGCGCAGGCGTTCGCCCGGCAGCGGGCGCGTCTGGTCCTGGCGGCTCGTGACCGCGCGGCGCTCGACGAGGTCGTCGCAGAATGCCAGGCCCAGGGCGCCGCCGCGCTGGCGGTGTGCACCGACGTTACCCGCAGCGAGCAGATGCAGGCGCTGGCCGCCGAAGCCGCGACGTTCGGTGACGGTCAGATCGACATCTGGATCAACAATGCTGGCGTGGGCGCGGTGGGCGATTTCGAGCAAACGCCGCTGGAAGCCCATGAGCAGGTCTTGCAGACCGATTTGCTCGGCTACCTGCGTGGTGCCTATGTGGCTTGGCCGTATTTCAAGCGGCAAAAACGCGGCATCCTGATCAACACGCTGTCGCTGGGCAGCTGGGTCGCCCAGCCCTATGCCGCGGCCTATTCAGCGAGCAAGTACGGGCTGCGCGGTTTGTCTGAAGCCTTGCGCGGTGAACTCGGGGAATACCGGGACATCCACGTCTGCGACATCTATCCAGCCGTCATCGATACGCCGGGCTTTCGCGACGGCGCGAACTTCACCGGCCACGCGCTCAAGCCACCGCCACCGGTCTACGACCCGCATCGCGTCGCCGAAGCAATGGTGAGTTGTGCCCTTAACCCCAAGCCCACCATCACCGTCGGCAGTGCGGCGGTGCTGGCGAGAGCGGCACACTTTCTGCTGCCGGGTTTCCCGCAACTCTCCGGCTGGCTGACACGCCGGGGCCTGAACCGCAGCCCGGCATCGGACGCGTCCTCAGGCAACCTGTTCGCCCCACCCAGCGGCCAGCGACGTGTCGAAGGCGGTTGGCGCAAGCCTGCGCGGCGATCCGCACCCTTGCTGGTGGCGGGCGCCGCGCTGTTGCTGGGCGGGTGCCTGGTGGCGTTGGGTCGCGAACGAAGTCGAGGCTGAATCAGCCCTTGGCAGTGGGTTAGTCCAATCCCGAACGGAACGCTTCGACCTTGAGCCCGAATCGGCTCATCTTGTTGTACAAACCGCCACGGGACACGTTCAACTGTCGGGCGGCCAAGCGGATATTGCCTCGCGTGTCCTTGAGGGCCGCGATGATCGCATTCATTTCATGGGTGCCAAGATCCACGGCCGCTCGGGACTCGGGGACGAATTGGCGAGCCGACGGCCGCGCGCCCTGCCTGATTTCCAACGCAAGATCGTTCGCCTGGATCAGCTCGGTGGCGGCCAGGTTGGTCGCGCGCTCGATGACGTTCTCCAGCTCGCGGACATTGCCAGGCCAGTGGTAGGCGCCCAAGAGTTCCAGCGCCTCGGGGGACAGGTCGCGCATGGGTTTTCGCAGCGACCGGGCGCAACGTGCAAGAAAATGTCGCGCCAGCATCGGCACATCTTCAAGACGCATCCGCAGCGGCGGCACCGTCAGGCCCAGCACGTTGAGTCGATAATAAAGGTCCTCGCGAAAAGCCCCTTCGGCCACCGCTTGGCTCAGGTTGCGATGGGTCGCGGCGATGATACGAACATTGACCCGCAACGATTTTTTCGCCCCGACGCGGGTGACTTCGCCTTCTTGCAGGACGCGCAGCAAGCTGACTTGCGCATCGAAGGACATGTCGCCGATTTCGTCGAGGAAAATCGTCCCGCCATCGGCCAACTCGAACTTGCCCGCCGAGCCGCCCCGCGCCGATCCGGTGAACGCGCCTTCGACGTGGCCGAACAGTTCGCTCTGCACCAGGTCGCGGGGAATGGCCCCGCAATTCACTGCGACGAAAGGCCCACCGCGACGCTCGCTGGCATTGTGGATGGCTTGGGCGAACAATTCCTTGCCGGTGCCGCTCTCGCCGAGGATCAGCGTGGTCGAGTCGCTGCGGCTGGCAATTCGGCCCAGGTGCAAGGCGTCCTGGATGGCGCGTGAATGGCCCTGGATGGTTTCGAAGGTGTAGCTGGCCTGGGTGCCGATGATGCGCCGGGTGATTTCGCGGATGCGCCGGTTCTCGCGCAACGAAACAATGCGACCGCCCTGCTCCAAGGGACAGACCGACACCAGGCAGGCCAGGTGACTGCGATCGTGCAGCTCGAACGTGCAATCCAGGTCCCGCACACCTTCCCCGGTACTGCGCAGGATTTCACCGCTCAGCTCGGTCTGCCCCAGGCTCTGGAACGGCTTGCCCAGCCAGGCACGATCCACACGAAACAACTGCCGTGCGTACTGGTTGAGAGCCTTGATGTCGCCATTTTCGTCCAGCACCACCAGGCCTTCATTGAGCACTTCCAGGACCGTTTGTTGTTCCTCCAGCAACGCCTGCAACGCCATTTGCCGGGAGACGGCTTCGGCCGCGGCCTGGACGGTGCCCAAGGTGTGGAAGTGAAACCAGCCGGGCTCGGCGGTCAAGGTCAACATCGCCAACGTCCGCCCGTGTGAATCGCGGATGGGCGCCGCGGCGCAATGCATATGCCGCTGGCGCAGGCCGACGCCGTAGTTCTCACCTGCCAGCACATACACCAGACGGTCTTCCACCAGCGCCAGCCCGGTGCAGTTGGTGCCCTGTACCGATTCCAGCAATCGACTGCCGATGGGCGTGAGGTCCAGGCCGCAGAAGTACAAGGTGGTGCCTTCGGCATCGGTCAGGTTGATATGCCCGTTGGGGTTGTAGGCAAGCAAGCCGCGCATGACCTGCGCCGCCGCGGCAATCAACAGACGATTCGCCGTCAACGTCGCGGTCAACTCGTCGGGCGTGACGAAACGGTAATCGCCGTCTTCCGGATCGAGGCAGGCATCGACACTGCGCCGCCAGGAGTTCCAGATCACCTGCCTGACACCCGCAGGACGTTCGGTGACGCCCTTCAAACAGGCGCGCCAGGCCTCATCCAGCGCCGGGCTTGATCCGCCATTCAACGACGCGGGGCCTAGGGAAGTCAGGTAGTCACGGTCTTCGACGTTCAAGGCCATCGGCTGGGCATTCATGGTGGGCTCTATGTCCATGTTTTCGACATGTCAGTATAGACATGTCATTGAAATGAACATTTACAAACACAAACAACCAGTAAAAGCCTTGTATTTCAGTAGGTTAGTTGTTGGCACAACGCTTGCTCCCGATGAGATATCGACAACGAGTCGCGAACAACAATAAAAGGGAGTCATTCATGAGTACGTCAAACACCCTCCGCCTGGGTCTTATCGGTGCCGGTCGCATGGGCAGCTTTCACGGCCTGACCGCCGCTCGCCACATCCCCGGCGCATGCCTTGCCGCCATTGCCGACCCGACGCCGGGCCAGGCCGCACGCCTGGCGACGGAACTGGGCGTGGAAAAGATCTATACCGATCCAAAACAGTTGCTGGACGACCCGGACATCGACGCCGTGCTGATCGCCGCGCCAGCCCGCAGCCACGCCGAACTGGTGATCAGCGCAGCGCTGGCGGGCAAGAGCGTGTTCTGCGAAAAACCCATGGCCATTACCCTGGACGAGGCGGATCGCGCCATTGCCGCCGCTGCCGATGCGAGGGTGACGTTGCAAGTGGGCTTCAATCGGCGCTTCGCCAAGAGCTTCCGCACGGCGCACCTGGACGTGGTCGCCGGTCGGATCGGCACGCCGCAATTGCTACGCTCGCTGACCCGCGATCCGGCGCTGAACAATCCCGCCGCCTCGCCGCAATGGGTGATTTTCCTGGAGACGCTGATCCACGATTTCGACACCTTGCGCTATCTCAATCCGGGTGCCGAAGCGGTCGAAGTGTTCGTCATGGCCGACGCGTTGATAGCGCCGGATTTCAAACACAAAGGATTCCTAGACACGGCAGTGGTCACGATCCGGTTCGACAACGGCGCCATCGCCACGGCCGAGGCGAACTTCCAGGCCGTGTACGGCTACGACGTGCGTGGCGAAGTGTTCGGCAGTGCCGGCATGTTGACCATGGGCAACGTCAACGATTCCGATTTGCTGCGCTACCTGGCCATTGGCGTCCAGGCCGATACCCAGCGCATGGACACCGATTTGCTGCGTGACGCCTACGTGGCCGAGCTCAATCACTTCGTCAGTTGCGTGCGCAGCGGCGAAAAACCCCTCGCCAGCGGTGAAGACGCCCGGGCCGCGTTGGCGATTGCCCGCGCCTGCATCGAATCGTTCCAGCAAGGCAAAGCGGTGCGTGTGCAAGGAGCGCTTTCATGAGTTTCATACCGTTCAAGCTGGCGGTCAGCGCCGAGATGGTGTTCCTCGACCTGCCCTTTGTCGAACGCGTCAAACGCATCCACGCGCTGGGCTTCAGCGTCGAGATCTGGAACTGGACGACCAAGGACATCCAGGCCCTCGCCGCCACTGGCGCTGATTTTACGTCCATGACCGGCTACATCGCGGGCAACCTGACCGACCCCGAGGATATCCAGCGACTGCTCGACAGCGCCCGGGAATCCTTGGCGGTCGCGGCGCAATTGGGTTGCCCAGGCCTGAACCTGCACGGCACAGGCCTGGGTGACCAGGGATTGCCAGTCAAGCCCGTAGCCCTGGCCACCGGCCGCATGTGGTTGAGCGCCTGCAAGACCCTGGAGAAAATCGCCCGTATCGGGGAAGACGCCGGCCGGGTGTTCCTGCTGGAAAACCTCAACACTGAAGTCGATCACCCGGGTACGCCGTTCGCCCGCGCCGACGACACGTTGGCGCTGATCGAGGCCGTGGGCAGCCCGCATCTGAAAATGAACCTGGACCTTTATCACGCGCAGATCGGCGAAGGAAACCTGATCGAGCTGATCCAGCGCGCCGGCGACGCCATCGGTGAAATCCAGGTAGCCGATGTGCCCGGCCGCATGGAGCCAGGCACCGGCGAAATTCATTACCCCGCCATTGCCAGGGCTTTGTCCGGCATGGGATACAACGGTGTGGTCGGCCTCGAAGGCTGGGCCAGCGGTGACAGTGAACGGGCGCTCGAACGCTTCAGGCAAGCCTTCACGCTGCGTGGGTGAGCCCCATGCAGAAGAATTCTTGATGACGTGCACTCCATAACAACAAAAGGAAAACCATCATGCGTCGTTGCTCACTGCTGTTCGCCACGCTGCTCCTGCTCTTCTGCCAATGGGCCACCGCCGACTATCGCATCGGCGTCAGCATCGCCAGGGTCGACGATAACTTCATGACCTATGTGCGTAACGGTCTGGACGAGGCCGCCAAGAAGGACGGCGTGCAGATCCAGTTCGAGGACGCCCAGGGCGATGTGGTCCGCCAGCTCAACCAGGTCCAGGGCTTCATCAACCAGAAAGTCGATGCGGTCATCGTCCTGCCGGTGGACACCTCCGCCACGGCCAATATCACCCGCGCCGCGGTGGAGGCAAAGACACCGCTGGTCTACGTCAACCGTCACCCGGACGAACGTACGCTGCCCAAAGGCGTGGTCACGGTGGCGTCCAATGACATCGAGGCCGGCCAATTGCAGATGCGTTATCTCGCCGAAAAACTGGGTGGCAAGGGCAACCTCGCGATCATCATGGGCGACCTTGCGCAAAACGCCACCCACGACCGTACCGAAGGGGTCAAGCAGGTGCTCAAGGACTTTCCCGACATCAAGGTGGTCGAGCAACAGAGTGCCGAGTGGCAGCGCAACAAGGGCATGGACCTGACCAGCAACTGGCTGCTGGCCGGCAGCCGCTTCGATGCCATCGTCGCCAACAATGACGAGATGGCCATCGGTGCGGCCATGGCCTTGCAACAGTCCGGCAAGGCCAAAGGCGAGGTTGCGATTGTTGGCATCGACGGTTTGCCGGACGGCCTGGCGGCGATCAAGCGCGGGATGCTGGTCGCCTCGGTGTTCCAGGACCCCAAGGCCCAGGCCACCAGCGCGATGCAGGCCGCCCTCAAGATGATCAAGGGCGAGCCGGTCGAGGCCGAGGTATGGGTGCCGTTCCAGTTGATCAAGCCTGAACAACTGGCGGTGTTCGAGCAGCGTTACAAATAGACGCGGGGCCTTGCTGCAGAATGCCCATCCGTTCGATGGGCTAACCTGACTCGGTTGACGCCGACAAGCGGCGACCGAGTCATTCAAGATGGTCCCTTCGCGCCCCCGTCCGATTTTCTCCACCCCATCGCTCTCCGAGACCACTTTCTGTCTTGACGCATCAGATGACGACCGTCATATTACGATCATCATAAGCCAGACAAAAACCGGCCAAGAGGGTTGATCCATGGAAACCGGAAGTGCATCAGCGATAGCAACCGCGCAACCACAGGCATCGAGTCCAGCCCTGACCGGCCGAATCGTCGCGCTGCTCGCAGGCCTCGCGGCGATCGGCATGCTCTCCACCAACATCATCCTTCCGGCGTTCCCGGTCATCGGCGACGACCTCGGCGTGACCGCCCGCGAATTGGGCCTGACACTCTCCAGTTACTTCGTCACCTTTGCCCTCGGCCAATTGGTGGTCGGGCCGCTGGCTGATCGTTATGGGCGACAGAAACTGGTGCTGGGCGGACTCTTGGTGTTCGTAGTCGGCACCGTCATCGGTGGCCTTGCCACAACTCTTGAGGTACTGATTGCCGGACGCGTCGTCCAGGCGCTCGGCGTGTGCGCGGCCTCGGTGCTGTCGCGTGCGATCGCCCGGGATCTGTTCGAAGGCGAGACCTTGGCCCGCGCCCTGTCGTTGACGATGGTCGCCACCGCCGCTGCGCCAGGTTTTTCACCGCTGGCCGGCAGCGTGCTGTCCGTCACCCTCGGATGGCGGGCGGTCTTCATTCTGGTGGGATTGGCCGCCGTGGTGCTGGCGTTCTTCTACGTTCGTGATCTTGGCGAAACCCATCCGGCCGACCGTCGGGCGCCCCACTCCACCGCCAGCGTCGTGCGCGCTTACGCAAGGCTGATGGCGGACAAGCGCTTCATTCTCCCTGCCCTGTCGATGAGCCTGCTGCTCAGCGGCTTGTTCGCCTCTTTCGCCGCTGCCCCGGCCATTCTCATGAAAGGCATTGGCCTGACGTCGGTGCAGGCCGGCCTGTATTTCGCCTCGACGGTGTTCGTCGTGTTCGCCGCCGGCATGGCTGCGCCGCGCCTGGCCCACCGCTACGGCCCACGGAACATTGCCCTGCTGGGGATCGCCTGCGCCATGGTCGGTGGCGGGCTGCTCATCATCGGGCCGGCCCATCCAGGCCTCGGCTGGTATGCAGTTTCGATGGTGACGTTCCTCTGGGGAATGGGGTTGGCAAATCCGTTGGGCACGGCGATCACCATGGGGCCTTTCGGCAAAGAGGCCGGGATGGCCTCGGCGCTGCTGGGTTTTCTCTCCATGGGTGCCGCAGCGCTGACCACCTGGCTGGCCTCGGTGTTGAGCTTTTCGCCCATCACTACGGTGGGCGCGATCCAGGCGTTGACCTGCCTGGTCGCGCTGGTGCTGTTCTTCCTGCGCCGCTGACGCGGCGTCAGTCTTCCCAGCGACGGAACAACACGCTGGCGTTGACGCCACCAAAACCAAACCCATTCGACAGCGCATGGGTGATCGGCATCTTCCGCGCCTTCAGGCCAACCAGATCGAGCCCGTTGGCCGCCTCATCGGGATGGTTCAGGTTCAGTGTCGGCGGCACGACCTGGTCACGCAGCGCCAGGACCGTGAAGATCGCTTCGATGCCGCCCGCCGCGCCCAACAAGTGACCGGTAGCGGATTTGGTGGACGTGATCGCCACACCGCCGCCCACGCCGAACACTGCACTAATCGCCGCCAGCTCACCGGCATCCCCAACCTGGGTGGACGTCGCATGGGCATTGATGTGTTGCACCTCGGCGGGGCTGATATCTGCCTGGCGCAGCGCTTGCTCCATGGCGCGACGGGCGCCATTGCCATCTTCCGGCCCTGCGGTGAGGTGATAGGCATCGGCGCTGGTGCCATAACCCACCAGTTCTGCCAACGGCTTGGCGCCCCGGGCCAGGGCGTGTTCCAGCGACTCGATCACCAGCAACCCGGCGCCTTCGGCCATGACGAAGCCATCGCGATCCCGGTCGAACGGCCGCGAGGCCTCTTGCGGACGCTCGGCGAATCCCGTGGACAGCGCCCGAGCCGCCGCAAAACAACCCAAGGTCACGCGATCGATCGCGGCCTCGGTGCCGCCGCAAATGGCAATGTCCGCCTCGCCACTCTTGATCATCCGGGCGGCATCGCCAATGGCTTGCACGCCGGCAGCGCACGCCGTGACCGGCGCACCGAGCGGCCCCTTGAAACCATGGCGGATGGACACTTGGCCGGCCGCCATGTTGGCCAGGAATGCCGGCGCGGTGAACGGCGACAACCGCCGTGGACCACGCGCATCGGTGATGCGCACCGCATCGGCAATCGTGGCGAACCCACCGACGCCCGAAGAAATGATCGTGGCGGTCCGCTCCTGATCGACGGCTTCGACCGGGTGCCAGCCCGCCTGCTCCAGCGCTTCGTGAGCCGCCACCAGGGCGAACTCGATGAAGCGGTCCATTTTCTTGCGATCCTTGGGCGCGATGAGGCGTTCCGGGTCGTAACCGGCGATGCCATCCTCTTCCAGCGTTGGCACCTGCCCGCCCACGGCAACGCCCGTGCCTTCGGTGACATCGGCGGACAGGTTGCGAATGCCGGAATGCCCGGCCAGCAACCGCTGCCAGACCTCTTCGACCACGCAGCCCAGCGGCCCGACCATGCCAACGCCAGTGACGACGATGCGTTTTTGATCTTCGTGATTTTTCATGAAGCCCTCTTCGTATCAGGACGGATCTTGAACCAGATGGAATACATCGCCGGCAGGAACACCAGCGTCATGATAGTGCCGACGAACGTGCCGCCGATCAGGGTGTAGGCCAGCGTGCCCCAGAACACGGAATGCGTCAGCGGAATGAACGCCAGGATCGCCGCCAGCGCAGTGAGCAGCACCGGCCGCGCCCGCTGCACCGTGGCTTCGATCACCGCGTGGAACGGATCGAGGCCTTCGCTGGCGTTGTGATGGATCTGTCCGATCAGGATCAAGGTGTTGCGCATCAGGATGCCCGACAGCGCGATCAGGCCAACCAGTGCGTTGATGCCGAAGGGCTGGTTGAAAATCAGCAGCGTCGGCACCACGCCGATCAGCCCCAGCGGCGCGGTCATGAACACCATGATCATCGCCGAGATCGAACGGACCTGCAGGATGATGATCAGCAACGTCATGGCGACCATGATCGGCACCAGCGGCACGATCGCCTTGCCGGCCTTGCCCGATTCTTCGATGGCGCCTGCCTGGTCGATCCGGTAGCCGGCGGGCAATCTGTCGATGACCGGCTGCAGTTGCCGGATGATCGCGCTGGAGACGTCCGGTGGTTGCAAGCCTTCGGCGATGTCGCCACGTACGGTCATGGTCGGCGTGCGATCACGACGGCGCAGGATCGGGTCTTCCATGCGCACATCGACTTCGCCCACCTGGGACAGCGGAACATGCTGGCCCGTCGCGCCCACCAGGGTGAAGCCTTCGATCTTGGCCGGATCGAGGCGAATGTCCCCGGCGGCGCGGCCGACCACCTGCACCGAACGGATGTCCTCGCGCACTGCGGTGATCGGCACGCCCGTCAGCAGGAATTGCAACTGCTGGGCGACCGCGTTGGAGGTCAGCCCCACGGCCTGCAGGCGGTCCTGATCGAGGTTGAAATGCAGGGTCGGCACCAAGGGTCCCCAATCGGTGTTGACGGTCCTCATCAACGGACTCGCCTGCATGATGCCCTGGACCTGACTGGCAATCTCGCGCAGCTTCGACGGATCCGGGCCCATCACTCGATAGGCCACGGGGAACGGTGAATACGGGCCAAACACCAGTTGCGTCACCCGCACCCGTGCCTCGGGCGCGAGTCCATCGGCGACCGCTTGGCGGAGGCGGAACTTGAGGGCCTCGCGCGCCTCCTGGCTGTCCGTCAGCACGACAATCTTCGCGAACGACGGATCGGGAAGCTCCGGCGCCATCGCCAGGTAGAAACGCGGCGCGCCTTGGCCGATATAAGCGGTGACGATCCTGGCCTCCTCCTGCTGTTGCAGCCAGGTTTCGACCTTGGCGGTGGTGGCGCTCGTCTGCTCGATGGAAGTGCCGTACGGCATCTGTACTTCCACCAGTACCTCGGGCCGGTCCGAGGTTGGGAAAAACTGTTTCTTGACCAGGCTCATGCCGAGGATAGCCACCCCGAATGTCGCGATCACCGTACCGGCCACCCACCATTTGCGCGCGATGACCCGCGTCAGCACTCGGCGGAAGCGGTTGTAATGGCGAGTGTTGTAGATCGCCGCATGACCGCCTTCGACCTGCTTGATGTCGGGCAACAGTTTCACGCCCAGGTACGGCGTGAAGGCCACCGCGACCACCCAGGACGCGATCAGGGCAATGCCGACGATCCAGAACATGTTGCTGGTGTATTCGCCGGCGGTTGATTGGGCGAAGCCGTTGGGCATGAAGCCGATGGCGGTCACCAGTGTGCCGGAGAGCATCGGCGCGGCCGTGTGGCTCCAGGCATAGGCGGAGGCCTTGATCCGGTCGTAGCCCTCCTCCATTTTCACCACCATCATCTCGATGGCGATGATCGCGTCGTCCACCAGCAACCCGAGCGCGAGGATCAGCGAGCCGAGGGTGATGCGGTCGAAATTCTTGCCGCTGGCGGCCATGACCACGAAAACCACCGCCAGGGTCAACGGCACAGCCGCCGCGACCACGACACCGACGCGCCAGCCCATGCTGAGGAAACAGACGATCATCACCACCAGCAGCGCGACGAAGAACTTGACCATGAACTCGCCGACGGCCGAGTCGATGTTCACCGACTGATCGGTGACTTTGCTCAACGTCATGCCCAACGGCATGCCCTCGTTGATCTTGCCCGTCTCGGCGTCCAGCGCCTTGCCCAGGTCCAGGCCATTCCAGCCCTCGCGCATAATGACGCCCAGCAACAATGCCTCTTCGCCGCCGTTGCGCACCAGGAATGAGGCCGGATCTTCATAGCCGCGCTCAACGGTGGCCACGTCCGACAGTTTCAGCGAACGCCCTTGGACCGTGACCGGTGTGTCACGAATCTTCTGCAGCCTGTCGAAGGCACCGTCCAGGCGCAGGAAAACCTGCGGCCCGGCGGTTTCGATGGAGCCGGCGGGCGTGAGCATGTTCTGGCTGTTTAGGGCGGCAAAAATGTCCTGGGGCGAAACCCCCAGGGTCGCCAGGCGATCATGGGAAAACGACACGAAAATCCGTTCGGCCTGCTCACCGATGATGTTGACCTTCTTCACGCCCGGCACGTGCAGCAACCGTTGGCGCAACGCCTCGACATCGCGCACCAGCAATCGTTGCGGCTCGCCCTTGGCTTTCAGGGCGAACAAGGCGAAGGTCACGTCGGAAAACTCATCGTTGACCATCGGCCCGATGACACCCGCCGGTAGCTTGATCGCCTCGTCAGCCAGCTTCTTGCGCGCCTGGTAAAACTCTTCCTGCACCTGGGACGGCGGCGTGCGGTCGACCAGCGAAACCACGGTGAACGCCAGCCCTGGGCGGGTGTAGGTTTCCGTGCGGTCGTACCACTTCAATTCTTGCAGGCGCTTTTCCAGCGGTTCGGCGACTTGGTCCTGCATCTCCTGGGCCGTCGCGCCCGGCCAGGCCGTGATGACCGTCAGTTGCTTGACCGTGAACGGTGGGTCCTCGGCGCGCCCCAACTGGAAGAACGCGAGGACGCCCGCGACGGCAATCAGGAACAACAGGAATACGGTAATGGAGCGTTCGCGAACGGCGAGCGCGGACAGGTTGAAGCTCATGGGTGATTCCCCGCAACCTTGACGTCGCCCGGAGGAGCCACATTCACCGCCTCGCCTTCGTGCAACAGATGCGTGCCCAGCGCGACGATCCGCTCGCCCATTTTCAGTTCGCCGGAGACCTGCGCAGCATCGTCGCTCAAGCCGAGGACCTGCACAGGACGCCAGGCGACTTTCGCCGGCTCCCCCGTAATGACCCAGACGCCGGTGCCCTTGCCCGCATCGTGCACGGCGGCGATCGGCACTTGCAGCGCCTGACCTGGTCGAGCGCCCGTGGCGATCCGCAGTGTGACGGTCGAACCCAACGGCGCGTTGCCCAGTGCGCCCTCCAATACATACCGCGCCTCGAAAGTGCGGGTCACGCGATCGGCGGAATCCGACAGCAACCGCAACTTCGCGCTGACCACTTGCGAAGCGTTGCCATACAGCGTTGCCTGCGCAGTGGCCCCCGGGGCAGGCCGCAGCGTCTCGGGCAACTGCACAACGGCTTCGCGCTGCCCGGCCCGCGCCAGTCGAACCACGATTTGTCCCGGGGCGACGACTTGTCCGGGCTCGGCCAATGTCTCCATCACCACGCCATCGGCGTCGGCGAGCAGGACGGCGTAGCCGGAAGCGTTGCGAGCCACATCGGCCTGGGCCTGGGCCGCGCTGAGTTGTGCCTTGGCAGTGTCGGCGGCGGCCTTGATCTGGTCGTAACCCGAAGCGGAGATGGCGCCTGCGGCGACCAGTTCCCGATAACGAGCCTCATCGTCGGCGGTCTGCTTGGCCCTGGCCCGGGCGGCGGCGACAGCCTCTTCCTGGGCCCGCGCCTGCAATCCAAGATCAATAGGGTCCAGGCGCATCAGCGGTTGCCCGCGCTTGACGGTCTGGCCGGTATCAACCAGGCGTTCCAGTACCTTGCCCGACACGCGGAAACCCAGGTCGCTCTGGACCCTGGCCGTGACTACGCCGGTGAAGGACCGTGATATCTCAGGGGAACCCAATACTTCGGCCACCCTCACCAAGGGCGCCGCCGTGCGGGGATCTTTCTCGGGGGCCGACTCGCCACACGCCGTCAGGACGAGAGGCAACAGGCAAGCGGCAAGGGTGACAGGTCGACGCCGAAGCATAGGATCCCTTTCTTGTACGGTCTGATGGAAAGCGCATTCTCATTCTCGTGACCATTTCTGTCAATCGTCACATAGGAGGCGCTTTTTGCTCGTCCCAAACAATCCTTTAATCAGCCGGCCAATCTTCGCAACTCTCGGCAATCGTGCCAATAAGCTCGATTGACAGGATGTGACCATAACGTACTATGGTCACAATCCACGCCGTCCCAAGGAAACGCCATGCCTCCCCTTCGCCCACTTGCTCTTCTACTGAGCACCTGCTTGATGGCAGGTTGCGCAGTCGGCCCGGATTACCATCGTCCGGCCGCCCCGCTTTCGAATCAGTACCTGGGTCAACCTTCGGTCGAACAGCGGTCCTCGACCCGCCGGGCCGATTTGATTGCGTGGTGGGAAAGCTTTGGCGACCCCATGCTTGCCGGCTTCGTCGTCCAGGCATTGGAACAGAACCTGGACCTGGCGCAGGCGTCGGCGCGGGTAATGCAGGCTCGGGCGGGACTGGGTGCAGCGACCGCCGCTTTGCTGCCCTCGGGAAACATCAACGGTCAAGCCGCGCGCGCCTACCAGTCGGTCGAGACGCCGCTCGGCCAGGTGCTGGATTCCACGCCTGGCTACGATCGATACGGAAGTTCCTATGAGCTCAACCTTGGCGCCAGTTGGGAGATAGACGCCTTTGGTGGCCTGCGGCGCGGACGCGAAGCGGCGATGGCCGATTACCAGGCATCGGAGGCCGGTGCTGTCGCCACGCGCCTGGCCGTCGCCGCGCAGGTTGCCGACACCTACATCACGGTTCGCGGATTGCAGGCCCGGCTGGACATTGCCAACCGACAGGTCAGGACGCAGCAAGACCTGCTGGGTAAAGTCCAACTGCTCTACAGCAAAGGCCTTGCCGCCAGCTACCAGGTTCGCCAGACCGAGGGGCAACTGGCACAAGTCCAGGCAACGGTGCCGGTCCTGCAGACCGGGTTGGATGCAGCGATGAACGCCCTGGATGTCATGCTCGGCACGCCACCCGGCACTCATCGATCTCAACTGGCAGAGCAACGCGATATTCCGCTCGCCCCGCAAATAACCACGACCGGAACACCCGCGGACCTGCTACGTCGCCGGCCTGATCTGATCGTCGCCGAACGCCGCCTGGCGGCTTCCAATGCACGCATCGGCGAAGCCGTCGCCGAGTACTATCCGAAGTTCTCCCTGAGCGCCCTGCTCGGCAGCGCCACGGCAGTATCGAGCGGCAACCTGTTCAGCGGCGGTGCCAGCCAGTCGGCGGGCGTGCTGGGCCTGCGCTGGAGGCTGTTCGATTTTGGCCGCATCAACGCCCAGATCGACCAGGCCAAGGGGCAGGAAGCCGAAGCGTTGGCCGCTTATCGCCAGTCGGTATTGCGCGCCACTGAAGACGTCGAAAACGCCTTCAGCGCCCTGGTCAATCGCGAAGCCCAGGCAACCACCCTCACCCAAGGCGAAACGTCTTTGAGCCAGGCTCGCCAATCCTCCTTTGTCGCCTATGAGAAAGGCACCGCGAGCCTGATCGATGTGCTCAACGCCGACGAGACGCTGTTGCGAACCTCAGACACCCGAGCGCAAGCGCGAACGGAATCTGCACGGGCGGCGGTCGCGGCATTCAGGGCGCTTGGCGGTGGCTGGCAGTCGCCAGGGGAAGGTCCGCTGGCGACCCGGTGAGCGCGCCAGCCCCCCTGACTGCAAGCAGACTTGAGAGCGAATCCGTAGCCGCACGCATGACCAAAACAACAAATGGTCACGCTTCTGCTCAATCTGTTTCAGGATCACATAGACGCGCCATGTCGAAACATCAGGGCATCAGGCTGCGCAAAATGAGATTGGCAGTCAGCGCAGGGCCCTCTTCGACGAAGTCCAGGCTGTGCTGCAGCAATAACGGATTGACGAAAGGCCGCAGGGTCAAGTGGATGGCATCCACGGTTTCGTCCAGTGGCGTGCGGCGTTCAAACTCACCGAGTTCACGGCCCTCGCGAACGATCTGCAACACGAACCCCTTGATCCTGGCGTCATAGACGCGCGAGCTGGGCCAGCGTTCCGAAGCCGAGAAGGCCGCGATATCGTAGAGTTTCCGGTCGTTGAAGAACAGGCTCACCCCGGTAACCATCAAGGTCTTGACCAGCCGACGAAGACGCTCGGTCGCCGAAATCCCCTCTTCATTGATGGCCTTGTCCACGGCGTCGACGATCGTCGACAGGCAATTGGCGCAAATAGCTTCGCCAATCGCCTGCTTGGAGTCGAAGAACTTGTAGATGTACGCCTTGGAAAAACCGATGGCCTTGGCCAGGTCGGAGACCGTGGTCTTGCCGAAGCCGTACTGGCTGAAATGTTCATGGGCGGCCGCGATGATCTGGTCACGAATTTCGTGATCAGCTGGGCCGCGGGCACTGGGCGGTGCGATGGATGGCTGGTTCATGGGGGCAGCTTACGCATCCCAAGGAGGGTTGACAACTTATGACCAGATTATGATTCAGTCACAATCCAACCATGGCAGCCAAGATAACCCGCCATGTCGCCGCTACCCGATCACCCGTGCATACACCGACCTGTCGACATTGCCACCGGACAGGATCACCCCGACCTTTTTTCCCTCCATCTTCTCCCGCTCCTGCATAAGCCCCGCCAACGCCGCCGCACCGGCGCCTTCAGCCAGATTGTGGGTGTCGGTGTAATAGACGCGCATGGCCTCGGCAATCTCCTCATCGTTGACCGCCACGATCCGCGCCGCCCCGGCGCTGTAAATGGCGAAGGCTTCTGGAATCGGCCTGCGCACAGCGAGACCGTCGGCGAAGGTATTGGCCGACGGGGTTTCATGGATTTCAGCCGCTTCAAACGATAGCTTCGCCGCCATCGCCTCGGTGGAAACTACGCCCACGATTTGGGTCTGCAACCCGAGGGCATCGCGCGCGGCGATGACCGCGCAGATTCCCGAGCCACAGCCAATCGGCACGTAGACGGTGTCCAGGTCAGGCGCGGCCTTGAACAGCTCAAACGCATAGGTGGCGACGCCCTTGACCAGCTCGGGATGAAACGGCGGTACGAGATAGAGTCCCTGGGTTTGCGCCAAGCGCGCCGCCTCTTCCCGGGCCTCGTCAAAATCACGGCCATATTCAATCACCTCGCCGCCGAAACCGCGCATGGCGTTGTTCTTCTCGGTCGAGTTGCCCTCCGGCACCACGATCAGCGCCCGTAGCCCCGCCGAGCAGGCCGCCAGCGCCAAGCTTTGACCGTGGTTGCCACGGGTAGCGGTGACGACCCCTTTTGCCTGCGGGTGCTCGCGCTTGAGCCAATGCACGAAGGTAATGCCGCCGCGCGCCTTGAACGCGCCTGTCGGGGTATGGTTTTCATGCTTGACCCACACCGTGCAACCCAACCGTTCCGCCAGCAAGGGCCAGGCATACTGGGCGGTGGCGGGCATGACCTGGTAGACCTGGCGAGCCGCTTGTTCGATATCGTCGTAAGTCAATGTGTGCATGGTCGGTCTCCTGTGGTTTCGCCCAGTCTAGGCACGGTGATCGAGCCCGGGCTTTCAAAAAACTGACCTGACTTTTATGCCGCCGCTTCACTACTATGGGCAACATGAGCCATCGGAACCGCCCGCAGCCACCACGCCCGACTGAATCGACCCGTCGCATCGAGGCCGGCCCGTGGCTGATCGAATTGCTCCCCGGCTGCGCCTACGCGACCCGATACGTCGCGACCCAGGCGTCGATCGGCTTTGCCTTCGACAGCCAGCGCGGCCAGCACGCCATCGGCAGTGATCGGATACTGCCTTTCAATGCGATGCCCAACGGCCTGGCGTTCGTCCCGGCCCAGTGTGATGTGTATTCCGAGTCGCCCCATGGCGGTGAATACCTGCGGGTGATGCGCACCGACGGCGTTGTACTGCCAGGCAATAATGCCTTCAACAACCGACTCGACCCGCGCGCCATCGCCTTCGCGCAACGCATGCGTCGTGCGTTGTTGCACGGCTCGATCGACGACGATTGGGAAGCCTGGGCCCTTGCGTTGGCTGAACGTGCAACGTCGGAAACAGCCCTGCCGGCGCGGCCCCAAGGCTCCATCACCGACAGTCGCATGCGTTTGCTGGATGAGTTCATCGATGCCGGCCTCGACCAACCCCTGGGCGTATCGGCGATGGCGCAACTGCTCGGATTATCCGAGGGTTATTTCATGCGGGCTTTCAAGGCCGCTACGGGCAAAAGTCCCCATGGCTACCTGATCGACCGGCGCCTGGCCAAGGCCCGGGCACTGATGCGTGACTCTACGGCGACCCTGGCGGAAATCGCCCACGCCTGCGGCTTCAGCTCACAGGCGCACATGGCGACGACGTTCAAACAGCGCCTCGGGGTGAGTCCGGCGCAGCTGCGCTAGATGACGAGCGGAGTTGACGCCCTTGACTTAATGGTCCAGTTTTTAAAAGAAGCCAAGACAGCATCCCGCTCGTTAATCAGAGGGCCACTGCCGCCTATGAATGATGTACGAAGGAACTCCCCCACTATTGAATGTCGTTGGGCATGCCAGTGCCGTTGATCCCTCTGGTTGTGTGCGACGACTCCACCATGGCGCGCAAGCAGGTGTTGCGGGCGCTGCCGCAAGACTGGCCGGTTTCAGTCACCGAGGCGGTCAATGGCCGCCAGGCCATGGATGCCATACGCCAGGGCCTGGGCCACGTTGTGCTGCTCGACCTGACCATGCCGGAGATGGACGGATATCAAGTGCTCAGCGCCTTGCGCGCCGAAGGGCTGAAAGCGCAAGTCATCGTGATTTCCGGGGACGTCCAGGATGAGGCTGTGCGCCGTGTGCTCGAACTGGGCGCCCTGGCTTTCCTGAAAAAGCCGTTCGATGAAAATGAACTGCGCCAGACACTCAACCGGGTGGGACTGCTGACCCAGCCCGGCAAGGCGCCGCTGCAAAACCGACCGGCATCTAACGCGGCCATCAGCTTCCAGGATGCGTTTCGCGAAACGGTCAACGTTGCCATCGGCCAGGCAGCGGCCCTGATCGCCAAGGTGCTGGGTGTCTTCGTGCAACTGCCGGTGCCGAACGTCAATGTCCTTGAGGTTGGCGAATTGCACATGGCCTTGAACGACGTCGGCAGCTCCCAGCAACTCACGGCAATCTGCCAGGGATTCATCGGCAGCGGTATCGCCGGCGAAGCCCTGCTGATCTTCCATGACTCGGAGATTGCCGATATCGCGCAACTGATGCAGCGCCAGAGCGCCGATTACTCTGACCTGGAAATGTTGGTGGACCTGTCGAGCATCCTGATCGGCGCGTGCCTGAGCAGCATTGCCGAGCAGATCGACGTGATTTTCTCCCAGGGGCATCCGCAGGTCCTTGGCCAGCATGCAGCCATCGAAGAACTGATCCAGGCGAACCGCGTCCGTTGGAAAAAGACCTTGGCGGTGGAAATCAGCTACAGCCTGGAGGGGCAGAATATCCGGTTCGACCTGTTGCTGCTGTTCACGGAAGACTCCATCGAGCGGCTGACCCACAAACTCGCCTACCTGATGAACTGAGCCATGAACGAATCCATCGATCTGAACGAATTCCACTGGTTGCTGGCCATCGTTCAGAGCATCGACGTCGGCGTGGTGGTGCTCGATCGCGAATACCGCGTGCAGGTCTGGAACACCTTCATGGAGAACCGCTCCGGGGTCCAGCCCAAGGATGCCCAGAACCGGAATTTCTTCAGTCTGTTCCCGGAAATCGATCGCCAGTGGTTCAGCCGCAAGGTGGAAAGCGTCGCGACCCTGGGCACGCCCGCGTTCACGGTCTGGGAGCAGCGCCCGTACTTGATGCGCTTCAAGAGCTACCAGCCGATCACCGGGCAGGAGGAGTTCATGTACCAGAACACCACGCTGCTGCCGCTGCGCTCGCCTGACAACCGCATCAACCACATCTGCCTGGTGATCTATGACGTCACCGACGTCGCCACCAATCGCCATCAGATCCAGGCCGCCAACGCTCAACTGCAATTGCTCTCCAGCACCGATCGCCTGACCGGCCTGTACAACCGCGGCCATTGGGAAGGCAGCCTGAAAGCCGCCTACGCCCGGCACCAGCGCTACGGCAATGCGCTGAGCCTGGTGATGTTGGACATCGACCACTTCAAGCACGTCAACGACAACTACGGGCACCAGGCCGGCGACAAGGTCATCGAGCAGCTCGCCCAACTGCTGCGCGAGCATGCGCGCGAGTCCGACGTGGCCGGGCGCTATGGCGGTGAGGAGTTCGGCGTGGTGCTCTCGGACACCGACCAGGCCGGCGCACGGATTTTCGCCGAGCGCCTGCGCCAGGCTGTCGAGCAGTTGTTGGTGCAATACAACGGCCAGGACATCCGTTTCACCATCAGCCTGGGCGTAGCCGACCTGAGCGCGCCGGCGAACGATCACGCCGAGCTGATCGCCCGGGCCGACCAGGCGTTGTATACATCGAAGAAAACCGGGCGCAATCGCGTGACGGTTCACGGTCACTGACCCACGAAAAACCGTGGGAGCGAGCCTGCTCGCGAAGGCGTCGGCACATCCTACATCGCTGCAAACTGATCCACCGCTTTCGCGAGCAGGCTCGCTCCCACATGGATAGCGCATGCTCATGTGCTTTGCATTCAGCGCAAGACCCTTGCTCGCGAAGGCGTCAGCACATCCAACATCAATGCAAGCTGATCCACCGCTTTCGCGAGCAGGCTCGCTCCCACAGAGATCTTGGGTGTCCATGTGCTTTGCATTCAGCGCAGGCCCCCTGTGGGAGCGAGCTTGCTCGCGAAGACGTCGGCACATTCAACATCACTGCAAGCTGATCCACCGCTTTCGCGAGCAGCCTTGAACTGGTCAAGTAATCCCGGACACCGATTACGGTGTTTATGCCGCTTTTTGCTCCATG
>NZ_VDLV01000042.1 GCF_013608025.1 Pseudomonas brassicacearum subsp. neoaurantiaca
CGACCCCAATATTTTACGGTCGCTGCGCAACCGAGCGGGAGCAAGCTCCCTCGCCACAAGGGATCAGCGGGGAATGATCCCGTGATCGATCGCGTATTTCGCCAGGGCCGCGGGCTTGTCGATGTTGAGCTTGCGGCGGATGCTCAAGCGGTGGGTCTCGACGGTGCGTACGCTGATGTCCAGTTCGCGGGCCATTTCCTTGTTGTTGAGCCCTTGGACCATCTTCGCCAGTACCTGACTCTCGCGCGGCGTCAGCTCGCTGTCGGTGCTCGGGTCGCTGGCCAGGCGCTGGGCAATTTCGGCGCTGTAGAAGGTGCCGCCGCCGATGATGGCTTCGATGGCGGCGACGATTTCTTTCGACGGTGAATTCTTCAGGACGTAGCCGCTGGCACCGGCGCGCACCGATTCGCTGACGTATTCATGATTGTCGTACATGCTCAGGATCAGGATCTTCAGGCCGGGGTATTGCTTGCCCAACTGCCGGGTCAGCTCGAGGCCGTTCATGTCCTTGAGGCCGATGTCCATCAGCAGCAAGTCCGGTTGGCAGCGCCCGACCATTTCGAGCGCCTGCACACCGTTCTCCGCTTCGCCAACCACCTCCAACCGGGGCATGACGGACAGCAGGGCGCGGATGCCATCGCGGACCAGGGCGTGATCATCGACCAGCGCGACGCGTATGGCGGGGGGCAGGTTCATCGGCAGGTGCTCTGGTTGAAATGGACGCGCATCAGCTTTCCGTCGCCGGCATGGTCATGGGCAGCAGGATATCCAGTTCGCTTCGTCCCGGCACCGATGTCATCTCCAGCCGCCCGCCAAAATGCTCGACCCGTTCTCGGATATTACGCAGGCCGATGCCGGCATGGCCACGTTCGACCTGCGGGACGTTGAAACCCATCCCGTCGTCCACCACGGTCAGGCGCAAGGACTGGCCCGAGCCGAACAAGGTAATGGCGACACGTTTCGCCCCGGCGTGACGTTCGATGTTGGTCAGCGCTTCCTGGGCGATGCGGAACAGCGACACCGGTGCGCCGTTTTCCAGGCGACAGTCGAATTCGTTGCTTCGATAGGACACCTCCAGGCCACTGCGCTGCTCGAATTCGGCCGCGAGTTGGCCGATGGCGGCGGGCAGGCCCAGGGTGTCGAGCAGTGAGGACCGCAGATCATGGGAGATGCTACGGATTTCGCCGATGGCTTCGCCCAGTCGATCCGTGGCGTTCTTCAGGATGCCCAGGCCATTTTCCTGGCCGTTCTCGATGACATGGCTGGCGAGTTCGAACTGGAACTTGATCGACACCAGCAATTGGCTGATGCCGTCATGCAGTTCGCGCGATACCCGTGAGCGTTCTTCCTCCTGGAGGCTGACAATGCGCTGGTTGAGGCGCTGCAGTTTCTTGTCGGCCAGGCGATGTTCGCTGACGTTGAGGGTGATGCCGCCGGCGAACACCAGCAGCACCGCCACCAGGGCGATGGCCGCGATGGCTTGCATGGTGGTGTGAATACCGTGGGCCACTTCGTCGCGGGCCTGTTGGGTGGCGCGTTCGACGTCTTCCAGGTAGATCCCGGTGCCGAGCATCCAGCCCCAGCGATCCAGCATCACGACGTAGGCCAGCTTGTCGGTCACCTGGCCGGAGGAGGGTTTGTTCCAGGCATAACGCTGGAAGCCTTCGCCGGATTCGGCGCTCTTGATCAATGCCTGGATGACCGGCAGGCCGTGGGGATCCTTCATGTCCCACAGGTATTGCCCGACCAGTTCCGACTGCCGGGCGTGCATCAGGCTGCGGCCCTGGCGGTCATACACGAAGAAATAACCGTTGATGCCGAAACTGAGCTTGCGCAGCTCTTCCAGCACCTGCTGCTGCGCCCGCGCGTCGCCCTTGCCGTCGTCATACAGCGGGGCGATCAGGCTTTGCGCCATCTCCACGTAGTTCTTCAGCTCGGCGCGCTTGCTCGCCAGGATACTGTCTTCGATCAGTTGCGCCTGCTGGTCACCTAGCTGGCGGTTGAGCGAGATGACCAGGGCGCCAATGACAGCAATCGCCAGGACCAGCGGCAGGATCCCGAGGGCGACGATCTTGTGTTTGAGCAGCATCTGTACTCCTGTCCGGACTCGGCGGGGAGGTGGATGGCGGGCATCATATGCCAAACCCATGGGCGAAACATAAACCTGTGGGAGAGTCTGTGTGGGAGCGAGCCTGCTCGCGAAGGCGGTGGGTCAGGCAGATCATCATTAACTGACACTCCGCTTTCGCGAGCAGGCTCGCTCCCACAAGGGAATCGGGGTTCTACGTAGTACTACGGATTTATTTATTGACGGCATGCAGGGATATTGGGCCGGCTCCGAATAGCCGGGGCACACTATAAAAACAATCGCCGCAATCCACTGGATATCGGCAGGAGACACGCAATGACAACCCGTCTGGTTAAACACCTCGCCTGGTTTGCCGTGGCTGTTCTGGGAGCATGTGCGCTAAGCGTCGTGGCCTTGCGCCGCGGAGAGCCAATCAACGCCCTCTGGATCGTCGTCGCGGCAGTCGCCATCTACCTGGTCGCCTACCGCTACTA
>NZ_VDLV01000008.1:0-120099 GCF_013608025.1 Pseudomonas brassicacearum subsp. neoaurantiaca
TCGCCGATAGAGCCAAACAACACCGCTCTATCAACTCCTTCAGCGCTTCGATGAACTGAAGCGCCTGACCTATCGAAACTTACTTAACTAATTGAAACTCAAGGAGTTTTCCGTTTCGACTGCGCCGGAAGTGGGGCGAATTATAGACACCTGGAATCTGCCGTCAACCCTTTATTTCAGTTTTACTCAGATTTCAGCGTGATACGTGCGAAAGCTTTCTTGCCGGCTTGGCATACATGGGTCGAACCCAGCTCATATATATAGGAGCGATCCACAACCTCTCCATCTATACGCACACCACCCGAGCCCAAGAGATCTCGCGCCACTGCTGCATTCTTGACCAAGCCAGCCTTATTAAGAACCGCCGCAATCGGCATATCCTCAACAGCAGTCAGCTCGATCTCTGGCAGATCATCCGGCAGCTCACCGTCCTTCATGCGATTACCCGCCGCACGATGAGCGTTGGCCGCAGCTTCCTCACCATGGAAACGAGCAACGATCTCCTCAGCCAACTTGATCTTGATGTCCCGTGGATTGGCGCCCGCCTCTACATCAGCACGGAACGCATTGATCTCATCCATGGACCGGAAGCTCAACAGCTCAAAGTAACGCCACATCAGAACATCGGGAATGGAAACCAGCTTGCTGTACATGACGCCCGGCGCTTCCTGGATACCTACGTAGTTGCCCAGCGATTTGGACATCTTCTTCACGCCATCCAGACCCTCAAGCAATGGCATGGTCAGAATGCACTGCGCCTCTTGGCCATAACCGCGCTGCAACTCACGCCCCATCAAGAGGTTGAACTTCTGGTCTGTACCACCGAGCTCTACGTCGGCACGCAACGCAACCGAGTCATAGCCCTGCACAAGCGGATAGAGGAACTCATGAATGGCGATGGGTTGATTGGTCGTATAACGCTTGTCGAAATCATCGCGTTCGAGCATGCGAGCCACAGTGTACTGAGACGTCAGGCGAATGAAATCCGCCGGCCCCATCTGATCCATCCAAGTGGAGTTGAACGCCACTTCGGTCTTGGCCGGATCAAGAATCTTGAAAACCTGAGTCTTGTAGGTCTCGGCGTTATCGAGAACCTGCTCGCGGGTGAGGGGTGGGCGCGTAGCACTCTTCCCGCTCGGATCACCGATCATGCCGGTGAAGTCCCCTATAAGAAAGATGACCTGATGCCCAAGATCCTGGAACTGGCGCAGCTTATTAATAAGCACGGTATGACCCAGGTGCAGATCAGGCGCCGTCGGATCGAAGCCAGCCTTGATACGCAGCGGCTGCCCGCGCTTGAGCTTTTCGATCAGCTCGGACTCGACCAACAGTTCTTCCGCACCACGTTTGATCAGCGCTAGCTGCTCTTCAACCGACTTCATAACAGACCCGTAAGGCTCAGATTCAAAGGGCCCCAACCATACAAGATCGCGCACCAAATACAAGGTTTGCCCGGCGCACGGACGCCGATCCATAGAACAGAGCGTTCGCGGGCTTGCTTCGCAGGGGTTTTGGTTATATTTTATACAGTTATTTCGTCTTCATCATGTCATTCATCTTTTCCAATTCATTTTTTCAAAAGCCAAAATTACTTATGACCACCGAACCGTCTAAAGCGCCGCCGCTTTATCCGAAGACCCACCTGCTTGCCGCAAGCGGCATCGCAGCCCTCCTTAGCCTGGCACTGCTGGTGTTTCCCTCCAGCGATGTTGAAGCAAAAAAGACGACTCTGAGTCTTGAACTGGAAAGTCCTGCTGAACAACTGACACAAGAACAAGACGCCGCCGAAGCCGTTCAAGCCACAAACGAGCCGGCCGCCTCTCCATTCGCGCAGATTGAAAATAGCGCGGAAGACGCTGCCACGGCCGCCGCCCAGGCAGAAGCGCCCGCAGTCGCAGAAGAAAAGAAAGGGCCTGACCATCGCGAAGTGATTGTCGCCAAAGGCGACACACTTTCCACTCTGTTCGAAAAGGTTGGCCTGCCCTCGGCCTCGGTCCATGAGATCCTGGCCAGCGACAAGCAAGCCAAGCGATTCACTCAACTGCAACGTGGTCAGAAACTGGAGTTCGAACTTAACCCAGAAGGTCAGCTGACCAACCTGCACACCAAGCTGAGCGACTTGGAAAGCATCACCCTGACCAAGAATGACAAGGGTTATGTGTTCAACCGCGTCACGGCAAAGCCCACCGTCCGATCAGCCTACGTCCATGGCGTCATAAACAGCTCATTGTCCCAGTCGGCAGCGCGCGCGGGGCTCTCCCATAGCCTGACCATGGACATGGCCAGCGTATTTGGCTACGACATCGACTTCGCCCAGGATATTCGCCAGGGCGACGAATTCGACGTCATCTACGAACAGAAAGTGGTCAACGGGAAGAGCGTCGGTAACGGCCCGATTCTTTCCGCGCGTTTTACCAACCGCGGCAAGACCTACACTGCGGTGCGCTACACCAACAAGCAGGGCAATAGCAGCTACTACACCGCCGACGGCAATAGCATGCGCAAGGCATTCATCCGTACGCCAGTGGACTTCGCCCGTATCAGTTCAAAGTTTTCCGCCGGTCGCAAGCATCCGATCCTGAACAAGATTCGCGCCCACAAAGGTGTCGATTACGCCGCCCCCCGTGGCACACCGATCAAGGCGGCCGGCGACGGCAAGGTCTTGCTGGCCGGACGTCGGGGCGGTTATGGCAACACCGTTATCATCCAGCACGGAAACACCTACCGCACGCTGTACGGCCACATGCAAGGCTTCGCCAAGGGCGTGAAGACGGGTGGCACCGTCAAGCAAGGCCAGGTTATCGGTTACATCGGCACCACCGGCCTGTCCACCGGCCCGCATTTGCACTATGAGTTCCAGGTGAACGGCGTCCACGTCGATCCGCTCGGCCAGAAATTGCCGATGGCCGACCCGATCGCCAAAGCCGAGCGCGCGCGATTCCTGGCCCAAAGCCAGCCCTTGATGGCTCGCATGGATCAAGAAAAAGCCACGATGCTGGCTTCGAGCAAGCGCTAAGCCATGACGCTCTATATCGGTGTGATGTCCGGGACCAGCCTCGATGGCTTGGATATCGCACTGGTCGAACTAGCCCCGGCGATCAAACTGATCGCCACGCACTACATTCCCATGCCCGCCACTCTGCGCACCGAACTGCTCGAATTGTGCAGCAGCGGGCCCGATGAGATCGCACGTTCCGCCATGGCTCAGCAATGCTGGGTAAAACTGGCCGCGCAGGGTATCCATGCCCTACTCAACGAACAGAAACTCAAGCCTCTAGACATCACGGCCATTGGCAGCCACGGCCAGACGATTCGCCACGAGCCGTCCCGGGGCTTTACCGTGCAAATCGGTAATCCGGCGCTGCTGAGTGAGTTGACCGGCATCAGCGTCGTCAGTGACTTCCGCAGCCGCGATGTAGCCGCTGGCGGGCAAGGCGCCCCACTGGTTCCAGCGTTTCACGAAGCTCTGTTCGAAGAACGAGTCGGTCATCGTGCCGTGCTGAATGTCGGCGGCTTCAGCAATCTCAGCCTGATAGAACCTGAAAAGCCGGTCGCCGGTTTCGATTGTGGCCCAGGCAATGTGCTGCTCGATGCATGGATACATCAACAACGAGGCGAACACTTTGATCGCAATGGCCAGTGGGCTGCCAGCGGGAAAGTCGAGCCAACCTTGCTCAAGACGTTGCTCAGCGACCCCTTTTTTGTCACCAAGGGGCCGAAAAGCACCGGGCGCGAAGTCTTCAACCTTCCCTGGCTGAACCAGCATCTGTCGCAGTTGCCAGCCTTCGCTCCGGAGGACGTACAGGCAACGTTGCTTGAGCTGACTGCCCTGACCATCGTCGAATCACTGCAACATGCCCAATCGAACACTCAAGAGTTGCTGGTCTGCGGCGGTGGCGCGCACAACCAGACGCTCATGAAACGCCTGGCTGACTTGCTGCCGAACGCCAAGGTCAGCAGTACGGCGGTATACGGCGTGGACCCGGACTGGGTAGAAGCCATGGCTTTCGCCTGGCTTGCCCATTGCTGCCTTGAAGGTATTCCAGCCAACCGTCCAAGTGTTACCGGCGCCCGAGGGTTACGCGTACTCGGCGCAATCTATCCGGCATGAATCGATATCTTCAGGCAATAAAAAAACCGCAGGGCCGTAAGGCACTGCGGTTTTTTTATTGAAGCATTCAGATCGAGAACGAAGAACCGCACCCACAGGTAGTGGTCGCGTTAGGGTTCTTGATCACGAAACGCGAACCTTCCAAGCCTTCCTGATAGTCCACCTCGGCACCTGCCAGGTACTGGAAGCTCATCGGATCGACCACCAGGCTGACACCTTCGCGCTCAACGATGGTGTCGTCTTCGGCCACTTCTTCATCAAAAGTGAAGCCATACTGAAAACCGGAACAACCGCCGCCCGTTACGAATACGCGCAGCTTCAAACGATCATTGCCCTCTTCATCGACCAGGCTCTTCACCTTGTGCGCGGCACCGTGGGTGAATTGCAAAGCCGTGGGGGTGAAGGTTTCGACGCTCATGCTGAATATCTCCCGGCGCTTACGCCGCCATAATGCGTGATGGCGGGCATTATCCGCTTCTCCTACAAAATTGGTCAACTATTTAGACGAGCAGCGGCGAGCTATAGGCTCCAGGCTTATAGCCGCCAACCTGACGCTTGTGACTGCCCTTACGGCAACATCCCCGCATGGGACAATCCCAGGCGCTCATCCAGACCGAACAGGATGTTCAGGTTCTGCACCGCCTGGCCGGACGCACCCTTGACCAGGTTATCGATGACCGACAACACCACCACCAAGTCTCCATCCTGCGGACGATGCACGGCGATCCGGCAAACGTTCGCACCGCGCACGCTACGGGTTTCCGGATGGCTGCCGGCCGGCATCACGTCGACGAACGGTTCGTTGGCGTAGCGTTTCTCGAACAGCGCCTGCAAGTCGACGGAACGATCGACCACCGTTGCGTAAAGAGTGGAATGGATTCCACGAATCATCGGCGTCAGGTGCGGCACGAACGTCAGGCCGACGTCCTTGCCCGCCGCCTGACGCAACCCTTGGCGGATTTCTGGCAAGTGGCGATGCCCTTTTACCGCATAGGCCTTCATGCTTTCCGACGTCTCGGAATACAGCGAGCCGACACTGGCGCCTCGACCGGCGCCACTGACACCGGATTTGCAATCAGCGATCAGGCGCGAAGTGTCAGCAAGACCGGCCTCGATCAACGGCAGGAACCCGAGCTGTGTCGCGGTCGGATAGCAACCGGGCACGGCGATCAATCGTGCCTGCCTGATTTTCTCGCGATTGACTTCCGGCAAGCCGTAGACAGCCTCGTCCAGAAGCTCCGGTGCCCCGTGGGGCTGGCCGTACCACTTGGCCCATTCGTCCGCGTCCTGCAGGCGGAAGTCAGCCGACAGGTCGATCACCTTGGTCCCGGCCGCCAACAGCTCCCCCGCCAAGGCGTGGGCAACGCCATGAGGGGTGGCAAAGAACACCACATCGCAAGCACCGAGGGTCTTGATGTCCGGAACGCTGAATGCCAGGCCGTCGTAATGGCCTCGCAGGTTCGGATACATGTCGGCGACGGCCAGGCCGGCCTCGGATCGGGAGGTGATGACCACCACCTCAGCCTGCGGATGCTGCGCCAACAGACGCAGCAGTTCGACACCGGTGTAACCCGTGCCGCCGACGATACCGACCTTGACCATAAACCTGCCCTCAACGAACCACTGGAAAGCCGTCGATAATAGGGGCCGCAGGGCGTGGCGACAACCGTCAAGGTGACGTGTGGCCGCTCTAACCTCTACTATCGGGCTACCGTGAATCTGGGAATAACCAAAAATGCTCTATCTATGGCTCAAGGCACTTCACATTGTCAGCATGGTCTGCTGGTTCGCCGGCCTGTTCTACCTGCCGCGCCTGTTTGTCTATCACGCCCAAAGCGAAGACAACGTCAGCAAGGAGCGCTTCAGTGTCATGGAGCGCAAGCTGTATCGCGGCATCATGGGCCCGGCGATGATTGCCACGCTGGTATTTGGCATCTGGCTGCTCAGCCTCAATGCCGGCGCCTACTTCACCCAGGGTGGCTGGATGCACGCCAAGTTGACCCTGGTCGTCCTGCTGATCGGTTATCACCACATGTGCGGCGCCCAAGTGAAACGCTTCGCCCGCGGCGAAAACACCCGCAGCCATGTCTTTTATCGCTGGTTCAACGAGGTGCCAGTCCTGATATTGCTGGCTATCGTAATTCTCGTCGTGGTCCGGCCGTTCTAACGTCCAATAGCACTATTCGATCGGGGGTACATCCCATGCCGTTGCCCGCTTTGCTTGAAGAACGTCTGCGGCTGCCTGCCGTTGCTGCGCCGATGTTCCTGATTTCCAATCCCCAGCTCGTGCTTGCCTGCTGTCGCAATGGCATTGTCGGCAGTTTCCCGGCGCTGAACCAACGTGAGAGCAGCGGTTTCAAGGCTTGGCTGGAGGAAATCGAAGCGGGCCTGGAAACGATGGAAAGGCCGGCACCCTACGCGGTCAATCTGATCGTCCATAACAGCAACCCGCGGCTCCAGGACGACCTGGCGATCTGCATCGAGCATAAAGTGCCTATCGTCATCACCAGCCTGGGCGCGGTAAAAGAGCTGGTGGAGGCGGTGCATGGCTATGGCGGCCTGGTATTTCACGACGTGACCACTCGCCGCCACGCCGAAAAAGCCGCAGAAGCAGGTGTAGACGGTTTGATTGCCGTCGCGGCTGGCGCCGGAGGACATGCGGGAACGTGGAGCCCTTTCGCGCTGATTGCCGAAATCCGGCAGTTCTTTGATAAAACCCTGCTGCTCGCAGGATGTTTGAACCACGGCCATCAGATTTTGGCAGCGCAACTGCTCGGCGCGGATCTGGCCTACTTTGGAACGCGATTCATTGGTACGGCAGAAAGTCACGCGTCCGACGCTTATAAAGAGATGTTGCTCACATCCAGAGCCGCAGACATCGTGCATACTCCCGCAGTATCCGGCGTGCCAGCCAGTTTCATGCGCCAGAGCCTGGAGGATGCCGGCTTCGACCTGCTTGCCTTGCAGAACAAAAGCGCGGCAGATCCCGGATCGAAACTCAAACCGCTGAACAATGAAGCCAAGGCCTGGAAGACCGTATGGTCTGCGGGCCAAGGTGTTGGTGAGATCAATGATTTACCCAGCGTCGATCAACTGATCGCACGCCTGGATAAAGAATACCGCCAGGCGCAAGCCCGAGCGGCACAGCTCGGAGGCCAATGGCCCCGCTGAATCCCAGAAATATAAATCAACTTTGAAAGACAAGGATGCCAGGCATGAGCGAAACCCGCTTCAACATCGTATTCGACGGAGCCCTGTTGCCAGGCGTCGATACCACCACCGCCAAGCTAAACCTCGCGGAGCTGTTCAAGAGTGATGTCAGTGCCATTGAACGTTTGTTCAGCGGTCGCAAGGTGTCGCTTAAAAACAACCTGTCCCAGGGCGACGCACAGAAGTACCTGGAAGCGCTGCACAAGAGCGGCATCGATGCCCGAATCGAAGCAGAGCCATCCCTCCAGCTAGACCTCGGCGAGGTGCAGGACTCACCGTATCAGCCAAGTGGCCGCCACCCGGACTCCATCATCGACCCCGTTTCCCCCTATGCCCCTCCCCGTGCCCCGGTTGGCGAAACGCTTGCCGAATACGGCCCGCTCAAGCCCTTCAGTTTCGACGGCCGTATCGGGCGCCTGCGGTACCTGGCCTGGACCATGGTCCTGACGCTGGCGGTAATGCCCGTGGTCGGGATTGCGTTCTGGTTGAGCCTGTCCTGGCTGCTCGTCGCCACCTCGACGACCGCGATGGTCATCGGCGGACTCGTCGCCGTAGCCATCTTCCTCGCGTTTGCCTACGTAAGCATCCAGTTCAGCGCCCAGCGCCTGCACGATCTCGGCTGGTCCGGATGGCTGTGGTTGCTCAACCTGGTGCCATTTGTGGGCAGTCTTTTCCCATTCGTGCTTATTTTCGCTCCAGGTAATAGTGGCGCGAATCGCTACGGTCCGCCGCCGCCGCCCAACAGCACTGCGGTCAAGGTTCTTTCATGGCTGTGGGTCGTCCTGATCGTCCTGATTTTCATCGGTGCATTGGCTGGCGCATTCAGCAGCATCGGCGAGGAGTACGGCAGCAGCTCGTTGAGCAGTTATGAAAGCAGCGAATCCATTGACGAATCGGCTGAAGAACCCGCCGCCGAAGCAGCCGAGCCAGCCGCACCTTCTGTAGACTACGAAGAAGAGGAACAATAAACGCGCTTAGCGCCGGTGACAGCTCAGTCCACCGGCGCCCTGCGCGGCGATGGAGAATTGCATGACCCGTTACGCTCTGATCACTGGTGCTTCCAGTGGTATCGGCCTGGCCATGGCCGAAGCATTGGCCCGGCGTGGGCGCAACCTGATATTGGTGGCTCGACAGCGTGATCGGCTGGAAAGTATTGCAATAGAGCTGACTCAACGGTTTGGCGTAGAGGTGTTGTTTCGCGCCTGCGATCTGGGGGAACCCCTGCGACTCTCAGGCTTCCTGCTGGAATTGGAGGAAGGCGAACGCCAGATCGATCTGCTCGTCAATTGCGCCGGCATCGGCACCAGTGGTCCGTTCCTGGCCCAGGACTGGATGACCGAACAAGACCTGATCGAAGTGAATATCCTTGCTCTCACCCGTCTCTGCCATGCAATAGGCAACAGCATGGCGTTGCATGGCGGCGGCCAGATCCTCAACGTCGCGTCGACTGCTGCCTTCCAACCCGGCCCCTGGATGAGTACTTATCACGCCAGCAAAGCCTATGTACTGCATTTCTCCGAAGCCCTGCGGGTCGAATTGAAAAAATGCGCAATCAACGTCTCGGTGCTGTGTCCCGGGCCGACTCGCACGGACTTTTTCGCCAAGGCACAACTGGATGAACAGAAACTCAACGGCAAGAAGAAATTGATGAGCCCCGAGGAAGTTGCGCTCTATGCCGTTCGCGCGCTGGACAGGAATCGAGCCATTATCATTCCCGGACGCCGCAATCGCTGGTTCGCCGCGCTGCCTCGATTGGGACCACGCTGGCTGGTCCGGACCGTCAGCGGCATGTTCAACAAGGCCTGCTGTCCGCACTGATTTCTTCAAGCTGAAAAACCCGGGCCAGCACACCGGGCCTTCAGTACACTCGACCTCGACCAACCCAACGGAGAGACAGCTGTGGATACCCTGTTTACCAAGATCATCAACCGGGAAATACCGGCGAAGATCATCTATGAGGATGACCAGGTCCTGGCCTTCCACGACATCGCTCCACAGGCACCGGTTCACTTCCTGGTCATTCCAAAGAAGCCGATCCGCACCCTCAATGACCTGACCGAGGACGACAAGGGCCTGGCTGGGCATATTCTCTTCACGGCCCAGCGCCTGGCCCTCGAGCTGGGTTGCGAAGAAGGCTTCCGGGTGGTGATGAACTGCAATGAACTCGGTGGACAAACCGTCTATCACATTCATATGCATGTGCTTGGACAGCGCCAGATGAATTGGCCGCCGGGCTGATCCATGATCCAACGCAAATCCCCAGCGGCCGATTGAGTTAAACTGGCCGCCGAGATTTTTTCCGGAGGTAAGCATGACTACCCAACGTCACTACTCGCCCATCGATCGCCTGCTGCTGCAGGCCGACACCGCGATGCGTACGCTGTTGCCCTTCAGCGGTCAGCCGTACCGTCCATCACCGGCCATCGTGCAGCCGGACGTGCAGATGAGCGATGACGAGACTCGCCATGTTGCCGGGCTGATGCGTATCAACCATACCGGTGAAGTCTGCGCCCAGGCGCTCTACCAGGGCCAGGCGCTGACAGCGAAATTGCCGCAGGTACGCGAAGCGATGGAACAGGCCGCCGAGGAAGAAATCGATCATCTGGTCTGGTGTGAACAACGCATTCGCCAGTTGGGCAGCCACACTAGCGTGCTGAACCCCCTGTTTTATGGCATGTCGTTCGGGATCGGCGCCGTGGCGGGCCTGATCAGTGACAAGGTCAGCCTTGGTTTTGTCGCGGCGACCGAGCACCAAGTATGCAAGCACTTGAATGAGCACCTGCAGCAGTTGCCCGTCGAGGATGAAAAGTCCCGGGCGATTCTTGAACAGATGCGTGAAGACGAGGAGCACCACGCCGAAAGTGCGTTGGAAGCGGGCGGCTTCCGCTTCCCGGCTCCCGTCAAATTCGGCATGAGCCTGCTGGCCAAAGTCATGACCAAGAGTACCTATCGGATCTGATAGGGAAAACGGCGCTAGGCCTGACCCGCCTGGCTCACAAAAATAAAAAAGGCGACTGTCCATGGACAGTCGCCTTTTTTCATAGCCGAAACTTTAGCGCGGCATATTGCGCGCGTAAAAAATTTCCAGCATTTCGTGCTTGACCCGCTCTTCCACCTGCCCACGCTGTTCAGCAGACAGGTTGCTGGTGGCATCGCCAAACAGGTAGTTATCCAACTCAAAGTCCTTGAGCAGCATTTTGGTGTGGAACAGATTCTCCTGATACACGTTCACGTCCGTCATCTGGTAGGCGTCGCGTGTGTCTTCGGAGAGATAGTTCTGGATCGAATTGATCTCGTGGTCGATGAAGTGCTTGTGGCCTTCCACATCCCGGGTAAACCCGCGCACGCGATAATCCACGGTCACGATGTCGGAATCGAATTGGTGAATCAGGAAGTTGAGTGCCTTGAGCGGTGAAATGACGCCACAGGTCGACACGTCGATGTCCACTCGGAACGTAGCGATGCCATCCACTGGATGGATTTCCGGATAGGTGTGGACCGTGATATGGCTCTTGTCGAGGTGGGCCAGGATAATTTCAGGCAACGGGCCCGGGGACTCTTCGATTTGGCTGTCGGTCGGTGTCACCGGCTCTTCCGAAATCAAGATAGTCACGCTGGCGCCCTGGGGCTCATAGTCCTGACTTGCAATGTTCAGGATGTTGGCACCAATGATATCGACAACTTCCGTGAGAATCTGCGTGAGGCGCTTGGCGTTGTACTCTTTATTGATGTACTCGACGTAGGCCTGCTGGTCTTGCGGGGTTTCCGCATAGCAGATGTCATAGATGTTGAAGCTCAAGGTCTTTGTCAGGTTATTGAACCCATGGAGCTTGAGTTTGCTTTTCACCGTTTGAAAACTCTCTATGTATTGCGGCCCGGCCGCGTGATCAAGCATGCCCGTCAGATGCGAACGACGCACCTGCGTAGGACGGTTAACACCTCTTCGCGATGGCGATTTTGGTTGTCTGTCCAGGCAAGGGACCGGCCGCAAGCCGATCACTGCCCTGAAAAAAGTGGCGCATTATGCAGACGTCAGCTTCTGATCGCCAGAGCTTGCACCGCTTTTGTGATGGTTGGATGTCGATTCAACCCAATTCGATGATTTCATAATCATGAGTAATTTCAACACCGGCGGCGCCGAGCATGATCGAGGCCGAACAGTACTTCTCGGCCGACAGCTCGATGGCGCGCTTGACCTGAGCCTCTTTCAGTCCGCGGCCCTTCACCACAAAGTGCATGTGGATCTTGGTGAAAACCTTTGGATCCTCGGTCGCACGCTCGGCTTCCAGGAAGGCTTCGCAACTTTCGACCGCTTGGCGCGACTTCTTGAGGATGCTGACCACATCGAAATTGCTGCAGCCACCAACCCCCAGCAGCAACATTTCCATTGGCCGAACACCCAGGTTCCGACCTCCGGCGTCCGGCGGGCCATCCATGACGACCACATGACCGCTGCCCGACTCACCGAGGAACATGGCTTCGCCAGCCCATTGGATGCGTGCCTTCATCGTCAAGACTCCACTGTCATAAAAAGGGGCGCCAGCTTAGCACAGCCCCCCGCAATGGCGGGTCCCGCCTGAAGACGCCAGGCGCAGATGCGCCTCGGTAAATTCTCAAATCAATTAAGGAAGCCTCTGTTAAGCTGGCGCCCAGTCGCTGGCGTATGGCCAGCTTTCGCGATAGCTATTCGCCTTCATAAAAAATCAAACCACTAAACTGCGCAGTTTTTCGGGACACAACCATGGTTGCCATTACTCCCACGTCCAAGATCAAGAATCTCGACAAGCTCTTGATGCATTGCCAGCGTCGTCGCTATCCCGCCAAGCACAACATCATTTGCGCGGGGGACCGTTCCGACACGCTGTTCTTCATCATCAAGGGATCAGTCACTATCCTGATCGAGGACGATGAAGGTCGGGAGATGATCATCGCCTACCTCAATTCAGGGGACTTCTTCGGCGAGTTGGGTTTATTCGAACAGGCCGGCAAGGAGCAAGAGCGCAGCGCTTGGGTACGGGCGAAGGTCGAATGTGAAGTCGCAGAAATCGGCTACAGCAAATTTCGAGAACTGTCGCAGCAGGATCCGGACATTCTTTTCGTCCTCAGCGGACAAATCGCACAGCGCCTGCGCAACACCACGCGCAAGGTAGGCGATCTCGCTTTCTTCGACGTAACCGGTCGTGTCGCCCGTTGCCTTTTGGACCTGTGCAAGCAGCCCGACGCCATGACTCACCCCGACGGCATGCAGATCAAAGTGACGCGTCAGGAAATCGGCCGCATTGTCGGCTGCTCTCGCGAAATGGTTGGCCGTGTGCTCAAGGACCTGGAGGAACGCAACCTGGTCAGCGTAAAAGGCAAGACCATGGTGGTGTTTGGCACTCGCTAGAGACCATCCAGCAGTTTCTGATACAAAGTCTCAAGTCGCTCGAGGGCGTGGGGCGCGGGAAATTTTTCATGAAGGGCAATGTGGCTCTCGGCACGCACGCGTTGCTCCAGGCCACAGGCTTCATTGAAGCGATTGACCGCCGCAACCATGGCTTCGCGTTCGTCGTCCAGCAGTAGCGCGCCATGTACCAGGCCTACCGGACGCTGCCCTCCTTTGCTCTGTCGCCAACGCTGGGCGGTGCCTACCATTTTCCGACCATCCAGATTGACATTGAAGCGCCCATCACAAAAAGCGCCCGCCACCTCCCCTAGCGACGCCACCCCGCCCAACTCATCCAGCAATTGGCAGACAGGATCGCACAACCGACGATAGGCGGTTTCGATCCGCCCATGATCGCCTTCACTGCGCGGCGGTGCGTAGACCAGTGCGATATTGACCGTCGCAGCTGATTGAGGCACCGGCTCGCCACCGGTTTCGCGCAGCAGCACCGGCCAGCCATTGGCGGCAGAAACTTCACAGGCGATGTCGAAACCCGGCAAGCGACTCAGGCGACGCGGCATGACCAGCGCGCGGTCATTCGGTTGCCAGAACAGCAAGCCCGAATCAGCGTCACCGGCGCAGACGCTCGCCAGCAAATCCTGCTCGGCTTGCAAGCCGTTTTCGACAGTAAAGGAAATGGCTGGAGGCATTCGTTCAGTCCAACGTCGAGCCGGTCACCGGAACGCCGCGCTCGGGAAAGAACAACCGTTGCAACTCCATGCCAGGGCTTTCGGCCCGCATGAACGCTTCACCTACCAGGAACGAATACACGTCGCTGACTTCCATCAACTCGACATCGGCCCGGTTGAGGATGCCGCTTTCGGTGATGACCAGCCGATCACGGGGGATCCGTGGCAACAGGTCCAAGGTCGTTTCCAGGCTGACTTCAAAAGTGTGCAGGTTGCGATTGTTCACGCCGACCAGCTTGGTATCCAGGGTCTTGAGAGCGCGCTCCAACTCTTCCCCGTCATGGACTTCCACCAAGACATCCAAGCCGACGCCCTTCGCAACCGCAGCCAACTCGGCCATCTTCACATCATCCAGGGCGGAAACGATCAACAGCACGCAATCGGCGCCCAAGGCCCGGGCTTCGACGATCTGGTACGGGTCGATCATGAAATCCTTGCGGATCACCGGCAGCTTGCACGCCGCCCGCGCCTGCTTGAGATAGTCGTCGGCGCCCTGGAAAAAATCCACATCGGTCAGCACCGAAAGGCAGGTCGCGCCGCCCTTCTCGTAGCTCTTGGCGATGTCGGCCGGAACGAAATGCTCCCGAATCACACCTTTGCTGGGGGAAGCCTTCTTGATTTCGGCAATCACCGCCGGCTGCTTCTTCTTCGCCTGATCGATCAGCGCCTGGGCAAAGCCGCGAGGCGCATCGGCTGAACGTGCAAGATTTTCCAACTCGGCCAGGCTGACCCGGGCACTGCGCTCGGCGACTTCCTGCTTCTTGCGAGCCAGAATGTTTTCCAGAACCGTTGGCACGCTCATCCTTCATTCTCCACTTTGAATACGGCGGTAAACGCGCCCAATTCTTCCAATTTTTCACGGGCCAGGCCGGTGTGCAGCGCATCATGGGCGAGCTCGACACCTTGCTTGAGGCTGCTTGCATGATCGGCGGCGTACAACGCGGCGCCCGCGTTGAGCACGATCATCTCGGCAGCCTTCTGGCCATTCTCGGTTTTACGACGCCCCAAGGCATCTCGGATCAACTCCAGCGACTGGGCCGGTCCATCCACTGCTAGCCCATGCAGGCTCTGGCTCTTCATGCCCAGGTCCTCAGGTTCGACCCAGTATTGCGTAATCTGATCATTTTTCAGCTCAGCCACGAAGGTGGGCGCCGCCAAGCTGAACTCATCCAGGCCATCCTTCGAATGGACCACAAGGACATGCTTGCTGCCCAGACGTTGCAGAACCTCGGCCAGAGGCCGGCACAACGCCTCGCTGAACACCCCAACCACTTGATGTTTCACACCGGCCGGATTCGTAAGCGGGCCGAGCATGTTGAACAGCGTGCGCAAGCCCAACTCCCGACGGGGCGCGGCGGCATGTTTCATGGCACTGTGGTGGGTCTGGGCGAACATGAAGCCGATGCCCACGCTATCGATACAGCGAGCCACCTGAACCGGCGTCAGGTTAAGGTAGACACCGGCAGCCTCCAGCAGGTCGGCACTGCCGCTCTTGCCCGAGACCGCACGGTTGCCATGCTTGGCGACGGTGCAACCCGCCGCGGCAACGACAAATGCAGAGGCGGTGGATACGTTGAAGATATTGGCACCATCACCGCCGGTACCCACCACATCCACCACGCCGTCCAGCGTCTTGAGTTCGACCTTGTCCGCCAGTTCCCGCATGGTGGTCACGGCGCCGACGATTTCGTCGATGCTCTCGCTCTTCATGCGCATGGCCATCATGAACGCGCCAATCTGCGCATCCGTGCACTGGCCAGTCATGATTTCGCGCATCACGTCGCGCATCTCGTCGGTGCTCAGGTCGAGCTGGCCGACGATACGGTTCAGGGCTGTCTTGATGTCCATGAAAAGTCCTTAGCGCGTGCCGCCGGTTTGTTTGAGAAAGTTGGCGAACAGCTCGTGGCCCTGTTCAGTGAGGATAGACTCCGGATGGAATTGCACACCTTCGATATTTAACGTCTTGTGTCGCAACCCCATGATCTCGTCGACCGAGCCGTCTTCGAGCTGGGTCCAGGCGGTCAACTCCAGGCAATCGGGCAAAGTATCGTGCTTGACGACAAGGGAGTGATAGCGGGTGACGGTAAGCGGATGATTCAGGCCTTCGAATACGCCCTTGTCTTCATGGAATACCGGGCTGGTCTTGCCATGCATGACTTGCCGGGCGCGCACGACATGGCCACCGAACGCCTGGCCAATCGACTGATGGCCCAGGCACACGCCGAGGATCGGCAGCTTGCCGGCAAAATACTTGATGGCGTCGATGGAAATGCCCGCTTCGGTCGGCGTACACGGGCCTGGGGAGACCACGATGCGCTCGGGCTTGAGGGCCTCGATTTCGGCGACGGTCAGTTCGTCGTTGCGCACCACCTTGACCTCGGCACCGAGTTCGCCAAGGTACTGCACAACGTTGTAGGTAAAGGAGTCGTAATTATCGATCATCAGCAACATGGCGTAGCAACCTTTTGATTCACTGACTTTAGAAACGGCCGCTGGGGCGCAAAAGCCCTAGGCCACAGGTTGTTGGGAAGGACTTCAGTCGCCTGAGGTCTGCTCCGCCAACGCCACGGCACGGAACATCGCCCGACGCTTGTTCAGGGTTTCTTCCCACTCCAGTGCCGGCACCGAGTCAGCAACGATCCCACCGCCAGCTTGTACGTGCAGTTCGCCGTTCTTGATGACGGCAGTGCGGATCGCAATGGCGGTGTCCATGTTGCCGTTCCAGGCGAAGTAACCCACCGCCCCGCCGTACACACCGCGCTTGACCGGCTCCAGTTCGTCGATGATTTCCATCGCCCGGATTTTCGGCGCGCCGGACAACGTGCCGGCCGGCAGGATCGCCCGCAAGGCGTCCATGGCCGTCAACCCGGCTTTCAACTGCCCGGTCACGTTGGACACGATGTGCATCACGTTGGAATAGCGCTCGATGACCATTTTCTCGGTGAGCTTCACCGAGCCGATCTCCGAGACACGCCCGGTATCGTTGCGCCCCAGGTCGATCAGCATCAGGTGCTCGGCGATTTCCTTGTCATCCGACAGCAGGTCCTCTTCGAGGGCCCGGTCCGCCTCCCCCGTGGCGCCACGGGGGCGAGTACCGGCGATCGGTCGCACGGTGATCAGGTTGTCTTCGACCCGCACCAGCACTTCCGGCGAACTGCCCACGACGTGGAAGTCGCCGAAATTGAAGAAATACATGTAGGGCGTCGGGTTGAAGCAGCGCAACGCCCGGTAGAGATCGATGGGCGCGGCCTTGAAGTCGATGGACATCCGTTGCGACGGCACCACTTGCATGCAGTCACCGGCGAGGATGTACTCCTTGATGGTATCGACGGCCCGTTCGTAGTCATTCTGGGTGAAGCTGGAACGGAACACCGGGTCGGCGGCCGACTGCTTGCTGAAATCCAGGCCTGACCGCGGCGTGATCGGTTGACGGAGCTTTTCCAGCAGCGCCTGCAGACTTTTCTGACCTTGCTCGTAGGCATCTTCCTGGGATGGGTCTGCCAGGACAATCGCGTGCATCTTGCCGGCGAGGTTGTCGAAGACCACCACAGCGTCGGAGACCATCAACAGGATGTCCGGCACGCCCAGCGGGTCAGGGTTCGGGCAGGTGCCGAGACGTTTCTCCACATAGCGCACGCAGTCGTAGCCGAAATATCCCACCAGTCCACCGTTGAAACGGGGCAGGCCCGGGATGGTTGGCACGTTGTAGCGGGCCTTGAAGGTTTCGACGAACGCCAGCGGATCCTCGACTTCGAGGCTTTCGATCTCGACGCCGTCGTGGGTCACGCTGATGCGATGGTCATGCACCCGCAGCACCGTACGGCACGGCAAGCCGATCATGGAATAACGGCCCCATTTCTCGCCGCCCTGCACCGATTCGAGCAGGTAGGAGTTGGGCTGGTCGGCCAGCTTGAGGTAGATCGACAGCGGCGTGTCGAAGTCGGCCAGGGTTTCGCAGGCGAGCGGGATGCGGTTGTAGCCGGCAGCGGCTAGACGCAGGAATTCTTCGCGGATCATGGTATGCCTCGTGGCAAGAGGAGCTGACAGTCAGGTATGCAAACGCGCCGGATAACCGGCCAGGATCAAGTCAGGCGCGCCAACGCCAGCGGGCCAGGGCCTTCATGACTTTCATCCAGAGTTTGCGAGTGACCACCACGATGGCGTTTCCAGAAGAGGATTGAACAGCGTCGGGCAACGTTATCTCAGCCGCCGGGTCCAGGCAACCGGGAATTAACAGACGCAAGTCATCGATCACCAACGTCGGAAACTCTTCGGCGATCGGCCGGCCATGGTTATAGCCGTAGCTCAACGCCACGCACTTGACGCCTGCCGCTTTCGCCGCCAGCACATCGCTGCGCGAATCACCGACGAATAACGATTGCGAGGCCGGGATGTTGGCCATTTTCATCACGAAGAACAGCGCGGCCGGGTCGGGCTTTTTCTGCGGCAACGTATCGCCGCCGATGATCCAGCGGAAATACCGGCCGATTTTCATCTGGTCCAGCAGCGGCGCGACGAAGCGCTCCGGCTTGTTGGTGATCAGCGCCATTTCCACGCCTTGCTTGTGCAGCCATTTGAGCGCGGAACGCACACCGGGGTAGACCACGGTCAGTTCGTGGTTGCCTTCGTAGGCTTCGTTGAACAGCTCCATCGCCCGTTCGGCTTCGGCTTCATCGACGCCTTGGGCATCGATGTGGTTGGCCAGGGCCCGGCGTACCAGCATGGGCGCACCGTTGCCTACCCACTGGCGCACCGCGTCGATGCCGGCGGGTGGGCGTCCGAGCTTGAGCAGCATGCTGTCCACGGCGGCAGCGAGATCCGGGACCGAATCGACCAGCGTGCCATCCAGGTCGAACATCACCAGGCGCGGCAGGCTGCCGGGAAACAGCTGCTCGAAGCCGCTCATGGACGCGCCAGGGCCAGTTCGGCGCGCATTTTTGCAATCACCTCTTGGTAGTCCGGTGCATTGAAGATCGCCGAACCGGCGACAAAGGTGTCGGCGCCGGCCGCGGCGATTTCGCGGATATTGTTCACGTTCACGCCACCGTCGATTTCCAGGCGGATGTCACGGCCCGAGGCATCGATCAGCGCACGGGCTTCGCGCAACTTGTCGAGGGTACCGGGGATGAATTTCTGCCCGCCGAAACCAGGGTTGACGCTCATCAGCAGGACCATGTCGACCTTGTCCATCACGTACTTGAGCACGTCCAGGGGCGTAGCCGGGTTGAACACCAGGCCGGCCTTGCAACCGCCTTCGCGGATCAATTGCAGGGAGCGATCGACATGCAGCGTGGCTTCGGGGTGAAAGGTGATGTAGGTCGCGCCAGCCTCGATGAAATCGCCGACGATGCGGTCCACCGGGCTGACCATCAGGTGCGCGTCGATCGGCGCGGTGATGCCGTACTTGCGCAGCGCCGCGCAGACCATCGGGCCGATGGTCAGGTTGGGCACGTAGTGGTTGTCCATGACATCGAAGTGAACGATGTCGGCCCCGGCGGCCAGAACGTTGTCCACTTCCTCGCCCAGGCGGGCGAAGTCGGCGGAGAGAATCGACGGAGCAATAGCGAAGGGCTGCATGACGCACCTGTTTTGAGCGAAATCACGATGGCGCGCATTGTATACCTCAAGATTTGGCGCGCCCACCGCGACAGTCGATCAATACGCCGCGCGGTAGATCTTCTCGATGTCGGCGGCGCTCAGTTGGCGCGGATTGTTGCGCATCAGCCGCTCGATCCCCGCCGCCTCCACCGCCATGGACGGGATCACATCTTCGGTCACACCCAGCCCGCTGAGGCCTTGGGGGATCTGCACGGCGGTGCACAAGGCGGCCATCGCATCGACAGCCTCGTCCGCAGCTTCAAGGTCGCTCAGGTGAGCGGTCCTGATGCCCATGGCCTCGGCGATGTCGCGCATGCGCTCGACACAGGCCATTTTGTTCCACGCCATCACATAGGGCAGCAGCAACGCATTGGCGACCCCGTGGGATACGTGGAAACGCCCGCCCAACGGATAAGCCAGTGCATGCACCGCCCCGACCCCGGCATTGCCGAACGCCATGCCGGCCATCAGGCTGGCGGTGGCCATGTCTTCGCGAGCTTGCAGGTGCGATGGATTAGCGTAAGCCTTGGGCAACGCGCGAACGATGAGTTTGATTGCGCCGATGGCCAGGGCATCGGTAATCGGCGAGGCGTTGAGCGACAGGTAGGCCTCGATGGCATGCGCCAGCGCATCGACGCCACTGGCAGCCGTTACGCCGCGCGGGCATGTGAGGGTCATCTGCGGACTGACCAGCGCCACGTCGGGCAACAGAAAATCGCTGACGATGCCTTTTTTCAGCTGGGCGGCCTTGTCGGAGAGGATCGCCACGTTGGTCACTTCCGAACCGGTACCGGCGGTGGTAGGAATGGCGATCATCGGCGGGCCTTTGCGCGGCACCTGATCGACACCGAACATATCTTGCAACTCGCCGTGGTAGCCGGCGTAGACGCCCACGCACTTGGCGATGTCGATGGCACTGCCGCCGCCCAGGCCGATCAGGCCATCATGCCCACCGTCGCGGTAGGCTTGCATGCAATCTTCGACGATGGCGATCTCCGGGTCCGGCATGACCCGGTCGAAAATCTCGTAGTCACGTCCGCCCAGGTGCTGCAGCGCCAGCTCCACCGTGCCTGACTTGACCAGCGCTGCATCGGTCACGATCAATGGATTGTCGACGTCCAGGCGCGTCAGCTCCGCCGCCAGTTGCTCGATGGCAGCGGCACCAGTGATCAGTTTATGGGCGATCTTGAATGAGGAAAGACTCATGTGCGCGGCCTCTTGTTCGAGTATGGGCTGGCACAAGGATAGCTCGGTATTGGGGGTTGTCTGCGATTCAGCTTATGAACGTAATTAAGGAGCCTTCGGATAAGCCCCTGTGGGAGCGAGCTTGCTCGCGATAGCGGATCAACATTCAGCATCTGCTTTGAATGTAACACCGCTATCGCGAGCAAGCTCGCTCCCACAAGGGGCCAACATTGCCCGTCAGACTTGGGTAGTACGCAACTTCTCGCTACGTCCACGCAACCATTCCAGCGTCAGCAGCAGGATCACCGAGAAGGCAATCAGCAGTGTCGCCGCCGCGGCGATGGTGGGGCTGAGGTTTTCGCGGATACCGCTGAACATCTGCCGTGGCAGCGTTGCCTGCTCAGGGCCGGCCAGGAACAGCGTCACCACCACCTCGTCGAACGACGTCGCAAAAGCGAACAGCGCACCAGAGATCACGCCGGGTGCGATCAACGGCAGGGTTACCCGACGAAACGCCGTCAATGGCGACGCCCCGAGACTTGCAGCCGCCCGGACCAGGTTGTGGTTGAAGCCCTGCAGCGTCGCCGAGACAGTAATGATGACAAACGGTACGCCCAGCACGGCGTGGACGATGATCAAGGAGAAGAAGCTGTTACCCATGCCCAGCGGTGCGAAAAACAGATAACTCGCCACGCCGATGATCACCACCGGCACGACCATCGGGGAAATAACCAGGGCCATCACCAGCGCCTTGCCCGGGAAGTCGCCACGGGTCAGCCCGATGGCGGCCAATGTGCCAAACACCATCGCCAACAGCGTTGCTGCCGGGGCGACGATGATGCTGTTCTTCAAGGCCCGCATCCATTCCGCCGAAGCGAAGAAATCGTGATACCACTGCAACGAAAAGCCCTGCAGCGGGTAGACCAGGAAGCTGCCAGAGTTGAACGACAACGGAATGATCACCAGTACCGGCAGGATCAGGAACAACAGGATCAGCCCGCAGAGTATGCGCAAGCTGTAGAACCACACCCGTTCGACGGGGGACATGTAAGGACTCAGCATTTCGATCTCCCCTTAGCTCAGGCGCAGGCGACTGGCGCCCACCAGCCAGCTGTAAATCAGATAAAGCACGATGGTCGCGAGCAACAGCAGCCCGCCGAGCGCCGTGGCCATGCCCCAGTTGATGCTGGTGTTGGTGTAGAACGCGACGAAGTAACTGACCATCTGATCGTTCGGGCTGCCCAGCAGCGCCGGGGTGATGTAGTAGCCGATGGCAAGGATGAATACCAACAGGCAACCGGCGCCGACACCGGCATAGGTCTGGGGAAAGTAGACCCGCCAGAAACTGGCGAACGGGTGGCAGCCCAAGGAAATCGCCGCCCGCATGTAGGTGGGCGAGATGCCCTTCATCACGCTGTAGATCGGCAGGATCATGAACGGCAGCAGGATGTGGACCATGGAGATGTACACACCGGTGCGGTTGAATACCAGCTCCAGCGGTTTGTCGATGACACCCATGGCCAACAACGCGCTATTGATCAACCCACCGGACTGCAGCAGCACGATCCACGCTGCCACCCGCACCAGGATCGAGGTCCAGAACGGCAGTAGCACCAGGATCATCAGCAGGTTGCTTTGGCGCGACGGCAGGTTCGCCAGCAGGTAGGCCAACGGATAGGCGAGTACCAGGCAGATCGCGGTGATCACCAGGCCCATCCAGAAAGTACGGGTAAAGATGTCCAGGTAGATCGCCTGGTCGGGGGTGGCTGGCGCCAGCTCGCCGAGATCGTCGATCCGGTGGTCGACAGCCGCCAACAGATAATACGGCGTGACGTTACTGGTGTTGCGGCGAATCACTTGCCAGTACGCCGGATCGCCCCAGCGCTCGTCGAGACCTTCCAGCGCTTCTTTATAAGAGGCGGGCTCAGTCGCGAACGGCAGCGCCCTGGCCGTTTTTGTCAGCAGGCTGCGATAGCCGGCCGATTCCATGTTCAGTCGCTTGGACAAGTCGCCCAGCGTTTGATTTTTGCGGGCTTCAGCCAGGTCTTCGCTGGCAGCCTTGTACACCGGCTCGCCGGGCAAACCACGTCCGTCCCAGGTAGCGACGGCAGCGACGGTGCGCGGCATGGCGCCCACGACTTCCGGGTTGCTGACGCTTTTGAACAGCAGCGCGACGATCGGCACCAGGAACACCAGCAACAGAAACAGCACCAGCGGCGCGATCAGGGCCTGGGCCTTCCAGCGGTTGACCCGCTCGGCGTGTTTTAGCCGCTGCTTGAGGGTGGGGCTGGTGCCCGCGTTCAGTGGAACGGCGATGGCCATGGCGAACTCCGCAAAACTTCTTGATCGTTACAGGGGCGGCGAGCCGCCTCTGTTCTGTTGAAACCGCAACCTGGAGGTCCGCGTGATCGTGGCGAGGGAGCTTGCTCCCGCTGGGCCGTGAAGCGGCCCCAAAAATTGTCGGCAATGCCTATCTTGTGAGTGCTGCGCACTCAAGCGGGAGCAAGCTCCCTCGCCACAAAAGCCTCGCCTCCCAGGAAGACGTGGGTTACTTCGCTGCCCAGGAGTTGAAGCGCTGCTCCAGTTGCTCGCCGTTGTCAGCCCAGAAACTGACGTCGATCTGCACTTGGTTGGCGATGTTTTCCGGGGTGGTCGGCATGTCTTTCAGGACATCCTTGGCCAGCAACGGCACTGCCTGGGTATTGGCCGGGCCATAGGCGATGTTTTCCGAGTAGGTCTTCTGCTGTTGCGGAGCCACCGAATAGGCGATGAATTTCTTCGCCGCTTCGGCGCGGGTCTTGTCCAGGCCACGCGGGATCGCCCACGCGTCGAAGTCGTAGATACCGCCGTTCCACACCACTTTCAGGTTGCTTTCCTTCTGCACCGCAGCGATCCGGCCGTTGTAGGCCGAGCTCATGACCACGTCACCGGAAGCGAGGTATTGCGGCGGCTGCGCACCGGCTTCCCACCACTGGATGTTCGGCTTGAGTTCGTCGAGCTTTTTGAAGGCGCGGTCCTGGCCATCCTTGCCGGCCAGCACTTTGTAGACGTCCTTCGGCGCCACGCCGTCGGCCATCAGGGCGAATTCCAGGGTGTACTTGGCGCCCTTGCGCAGGCCGCGCTTGCCCGGGAATTGCTTGGTGTCCCAGAAGTCCGCCCAACTGGTCGGTGCGGTCTTCAGCTTGTCGGCGTTGTAGGCCAGCACCGTGGACCACACGAAGAAACCTACGCCACAAGGCTGGATGGCGCCCTTGACGTAATCTTCGGCCTTACCGAACAGGGCCGGATCGAGTTGCTCGAACATGTCTTCGTCACAACCGCGGGACAATTCCGGGGATTCGACTTCAACCAGGTCCCAGGAAACGCTCTTGGTGTCGACCATGGCCTTGACCTTGGCCATTTCGCCGTTGTATTCGCCCGCCACGATCTTGCCGTTGCCGGCCGCTTCCCACGGTGCGTAGAAGGCTTTGACCTGAGCCGCCTTGTTCGCCCCGCCGAAAGACACCACGGTCAGGTCCGGGCCCGCCGCCATCGCGCTTGCCGCACCCATCATGCCCAGTGTCAGGGCTGTGAACTTCAGGGATCTCAACATTTATTGTTCTCTCCACGTGCAGGGTTGGTGTTGGTACAGCAGGGGGCGATCAGTTCGCCTCTAGAAGGGGGTCGAGCGCACGCACATGCTCGACTTGCCAGCCAAGCGGAACCACGTCGCCGACAGCGAGCGCGGGATCGAGCTCGGCAATCGGCTGTTTCACGAAGAAGTCGTTCTTGCCGCAGACTTCCAGGCGAACCCGGACGTGGTCGCCCAGATAGATGAATTCCGCCACCCTCCCTGAGAAGCGGTTGACACATTGTTCACTGGAGCCGTTAAGGCTCACCCGCTCCGGCCGGATCGACAGCGTGACCGGCTCGCCAGGCTTGCCTACATTGACGGCCAGGGCCTCGACTTTCTCGCCGCGTCCCAGTTCCACCAGGCAACGGTCGCCGGTCTGGCTGTGCAGACGTCCATTGAGGCGGTTGTTTTCGCCGATGAAGTTGGCGACAAAGGTGTTTTTCGGTTCTTCGTAGAGTGTGCGCGGCGGAGCAATCTGCTGGATTTCGCCCTGGTGGAACACCGCCACGCGGTCAGACATGGTCAGGGCTTCGCCCTGGTCGTGTGTCACGTACACCACGGTCACGCCGAGACGCTGGTGCAGGTGCTTGATTTCCATCTGCATGTGTTCGCGCAATTGCTTGTCCAGCGCGCCGAGGGGTTCGTCCATCAGCACCAGCTGCGGTTCGAACACCAACGCCCGGGCCAAGGCCACCCGCTGCTGCTGGCCGCCGGACAACTGCGCGGGATAGCGTTGGGCGAAGGTGTCCAACTGCACCATGCTCAGGACGCGCTTGACCCGGTCACCGACGTCGCTCTTGTTCAAACCGCGCACCGTCAAGGGAAAGGCCAGGTTCTCGGCCACGGTCATGTGCGGGAACAACGCGTAATTCTGGAACACCATGCCGATGTCACGCTTGTGCGGCGGCACATTGTTGATCGAACGACCGGCTAACTGGATCTCGCCAGCGGTCGGGGTCTCGAACCCGGCGAGCATCATCAGGCTGGTGGTCTTGCCGGAACCGGAAGGTCCGAGCAGGGTCAGGAATTCGCCTTTGCGAATGTCCAGGTTGAGGTCCTTGACGATCAGGTTCTCGCCGTCGTAGCTCTTTTGCACACCACGAAAGCTGACCAGCACATCGCTGGTCCCCGCGCTTGAATCGACCTGGCTCATACCCGCACCTTTTGTATTTGATGACTGCTTGTGAATCAAGCCTAGTGGAGCCTGGGGCCCGCGCAAATCGGGGCGCAGGAGAGAATCGCCTCAGCCGGATGGAAGAGTCGGTGTAGGGATTGCCCTACACCGATGGCGGGATTGGATAAATGCAGCGGTGGGTTTCAAGCAGCGAGCTGCAAGTAGGGGCAAAAGCGCTGCCGTGGCGTGTCGCAAATGGATATGCCAACACAAACCCTGTGGGAGCGAGCTTGCTCGCGATGACGGTCTGTCAGCCACCTATGTGCTGAATCATCTGACGCTATCGCGAGCAAGCTCGCTCCCACAGTGGATCGTGGTGGGGGTTAGAGCAGCTTGTGCTCCATGGCATATTTCACCAATTCAGCCAGCGAAGTGATGTTGAGCTTCTGCATCAGCCGCGCCTTGTGGGTGCTGATGGTCTTGCTGCTCAAGGCCAATTGCTGGGCGATGTCGTTGACGTTGGCGCCCTGGGCGAGGCGTTCGAAGACCGAGAATTCGCGCTCCGACAACAGGGAGTGCAGCGGTCGGGTGTCGGTCAGGCCGACTTCGAAGACCATGCGGTCGGCCAGGTCTGGATCAATGTAGCGCCCGCCCGCCGCGACCTTGCGAATCGCCATGAGCAACAGCGCCGGGTCGCTGTCCTTGGTGGCGTAGCCGGCGGCACCGACCTTCAGGGCGCGCGCGGCCATTTGCGCCTCGTCATGCATCGACAGCACCAGGATCGCCGGTGGGTTGTTCAGCGCCCTGATCCGTGGAATCGCCTCCAGGCCATTGACCCCCGGCATGGAGATATCCAGCAGCACCACTTCGCAGGGCACGTGGCGCAGGGTCTCGAGCAACTGCTCGCCGTTGCTCGCCTCCCCCACTACCACCAGATCCTTGGCCAGGCCGATCAACTGCTTGATGCCTTCACGGACAATGGTGTGGTCTTCGGCTACCAATACACGGATCACGTTTTTCTCCAGGTTCGAAATCTCATCGCGAGCAAGCTCGCTCCCACAGGGTTATGTATGAATATCAATCACTGTGGGAGCGAGCTTGCTCGCGATAGGGCCAGCCCAACCGCCCCACTTTCATCAAGCCTCACGCAACGGCACACGCACCGACAGGGTCGTCCCCTCCCCCGGCTCACTGTCGAGGGTCAACTGCCCGCCCATGATCAACACGCGCTCACGCATGCCAACCAGGCCAAAGGACGTTGGCCGTCCCTCATCAGTAATGAATCCTACACCGTCGTCACTAATTGTCAGACACAGCCGGTCGTCTTCGCGCACCAGCGTCAACTCTACGGTATGCGCCTGGGCATGGCGCATCACGTTGGTCAGCGCCTCCTGGAGAATCCGGAACAGGCCGATGGCCTTGGCGTCGCTCAAGGGCGGAAGGTTGTCAGGTACCTGCACCAGGCAAGGAATCTGCGTACGCGCCTCGAAACGCCGGGCCTGCCATTCGATGGCCGAGGCAATACCCGCGTCGAGGATCGGCGGGCGCAACGCCGTTGCCACGTCGCGTACCAGTTGGAACAGCTGGGCGATCAGGCGCTTCATGCTGTTGAGCCGTTCCTGCAGACCCGGATCGAGCTGCGCGTAGGCCAATTCACACATGGAAGTTTCAAGCTTCAGTACCGTCAGCATCTGACCCAGTTCGTCGTGTACTTCCCGGGCAATCCGCGCCTTTTCCTCTTCCCGCACACTTTCCAGGTGCGCGGACAGTTCCCGCAGTTGTTCCCGGGAGCTGGCCAGCTCCAGTTCGATGCGCTTGCTTTCGGTGATGTCCCAGACGATACCGTCCCAGACGTAGGCGCCGTCTTCGAGGCGACGGGTGATCGCCTTGATCTCGGCCCAGCGCTCCAGGCCTTCGCGGGTCAGGATACGTCCCTGCCAAGACCAATCGCTGTCGCTGTCCAGCGCCTGGTCCTGGGAACGGTGATAGCCAGCCTTGTCTTCGGGGTGCACCAGGCTGCGCAGTCCGGTATCGCTGCGGGCCAGGGTTGCCGGGGAATAACCCACCAGGCTTTCACTGCCTTCACTGATGTAGGCAAAGTCGATTTGCCCGGTCACCGGCGCCCGCTCCAGACGAAAGACCAGTCCCGGAACGTTGGCGGCGATGCCCTGCAGGCGCGCCTCGCTTTCGCGCAAAGCCGCCAGCGCACGTCGGCGTTCCGTCACGTCGTTGAGGTAGACCACCAGGTATTCCGCATCGCGAAAACGCAGGAAACTCAAGGAAACGTCAGCCGGCAGGATGCTGCCATCTGCCCGCACGCACTCGGTCTCGAAACTCTGCGGTCCCTCCTCACTGGCACGGGCACGCTTCCACAGGTTCAGCCAGCGATCCATGTGCAGGCCCGGTTCGAAGTCGATCAGTGGCCGGTCGATGATCGCGCCCGGCGCGTAGCCGAGCATGGTTTCGGCAGCGCGGTTGGCGTAGCGCACATGACTGTCCCAATTGACCCAGAGGATGCCGACGGTGCTCTGGTCGATGGAAAATTGAGTCAGGCGCAAGGCCTCTTCGCTGGCGGTGCGTTGGGCGATGTCTTCCCGCGCGGCACGCAGGCGACGCTCCACCGAGCGCTGCTGGCGGCGCTGCCAGAATATGATGGCCACGCTGCTGAGCAGCATCGCCAGCAGCAACAGCGTCAGGTTCTGCCAGAAGCCCGGGGTCTCGGTCAGGCGTGGATATTTTGGCTTGAGCCAGCGACTGTGCAGTTGCTCCAACTCCTTGGCCGGGATGGCCTGCAAGGCGCTGTCGATGATCTCGGCCAACTGCGGCCAATCACGGCGCGTGGCGACCCGTAGCAATTGCGGCGAACCGATGTCACCCACCACCGCCAACTCGGCGAATTCGGGTTCGACCATCAGCCGCCCAAGTTGCGCCTCGTCGACCACCGCATAACGGGCCTGCTGGGTCAGCAGCAGCTGCAAGGCTTCACGCTCCATCGGCACACCCTGCAAATTGAGCGCCGGATAGTTGCTGCGCAGGTAATCGGCCGTGGCACTGGGCATGCGTACCGCAACCCGGCTCTGGGTGTCGAGTTTTTCCAACTCCACGCCCTCGGCGCCTTTCTGCGCGCCGACGATGAGTTGCGGCACGCGCATGTAAGGATCGGAAAACTGCCAGAGCCTGAGCCCCATCGGGGTCTGGGTCAGGCCCGGCGCGACATCCACTTCGCCATCGCGCACCGCCTCCTCCAGTTGCGCGACGTCTTGAAAGTTGCGCCAGGTCAGTTCGACATTCAACGCCTTGCCCAGCCACTGCATCAACTCGACGCTGGTCCCGGACAAACGTTGCAAGCGCCGGTCGTATTGCGCATACGGTGCCTGCAGCACCAGGCCGACCCGTAACTGCGGATGCTCCGCCAGCCACTGGCGCTGGACGCCATTGAGTTGCACATCATGGGTCTGCGGCGCAGGCGCGGCCCAGGCCATCAAGGGAAGCCATAAACAGCCGATAACCCACAGGCAGCAAAAACGCATCATCGAAGTCTCATGCACTGACAAATACTGACCAACCCATTAGGCTGCCGGAAATACTTCTGGTCATGGAATATCCGATGCCCTCTGTTTACCGCCTGGCGTTGCCAGCATTGTGCCTGTCGCTGATCCTGCCGAGTGCATTTTCTGTGCACGCCGGCGAACCAGCCCCCGCCGCTGCGGAACAACCCGCCGAAGAGAAGCCGGCCGAACGTCAACCCTTGCTCGAGCGTAGCCAGGAAGAAGCGGCGGCGCTTGCGCGAAAAGTCCCGTCCCTGGAACAACAACAGCTACAAACCGGCACCGATGCTTTTCTTGCGCTGTGGAAGCCAGCCAACACCAGCGATCCCAAGGGCGCGGTCATCATAATCCCCGGCGCTGGCGAAACAGCTGACTGGCCTCAAGCAATCGGCCCGTTGCGCAAAAAGTTGCCGGATGCCGAATGGGGCAGCCTGAGCATCACGCTGCCGGACCTGCAAAGCGACGTCATTGCACCCCGCACTGTGGAAACACCGCCCGAGACCAAACCGGCGGACGTAGCGACCGCAGCGCCGGACGCCACCACCGCCGCCCCCATCGAACAAGTGGCCGGGGGCGAAGCCGACGCGGCGGATCCTGCCATCGCCGAAACCGATGAAGAACACGCCAAGGCCGACGCCGAACGGATATTTGCCCGCATCGATGCGGCGCTGGCCTACGCCGAACAGCAGAGCGCCCGCAGCATCGTGCTGCTGGGCCACGGCACCGGCGCCTATTGGGCGGCGCGCTACCTCAGTGAAAAGCAGCCGGCGCAGATCGAGCGCTTCGTGATGGTCGCGGCCCAGACGCCCGTCACCGCCACGCCGGGCCTGGCCGAACTGACGCCCACCCTGAAGCTGGCGACTGCCGATATCTTCTATATGGATAAGCCGCTGGACCGCAACGCGGCCCTGGAACGCCTGCAAGCGAGCAAGCGATTGAAGGGATCGAATTTCAGCCAGGTCGCCCTCAAGGCCCTGCCCAACGCAACGGCGGAGCAGGAACAGTTGTTCCGGCGGGTTCGGGGTTGGTTGAATCCGCAAACGGACTAACACTTCAAGTGAACCATTATTGTGGCGAGGGGATTTATCCCCGCTGGAGTGCAAAGCACTCCCAAGACCATTTATCAGGATTCCCCACACCCGTGTCGACAATTTGGGGCTGCTTCACAGCCCAGCGGGGATAAATCCCCTCGCCACAAATGCTCGGCGCTCGGCTAGCGGAAATCCCGCCGTTCGCGAATCAGCCGATAGGCGTTGTGCAGCTCCCGGGTCTTGTCGGTGGCTTCACGCACCTGCAACGGCGTCGCCCCGCTACCGGCGATCTTGTCCGGGTGATGACGGCTGAGCAGCCGACGGTAAGCCCGCTTGATCTGCGACGGTTCACTGGTGGCGGAAACGCCCAGCAGCCGCAACGCCTCCTGATAAGTCACGCCGCTGGCGGGCCTCGACAGTTTCTGCGGTTCGTAATCGATCGCCAGCGCCTGGACCTGCTGCGGCGTCCAGCCCAGCCACTTGCCCCACTGGGCAAGCAACTCGCGCTCACTTGCACCTGCGCGGCCATCGGCCCACACCATCCGCCAGCAAGCCCGTAGCACCCCTTCAGCCGCATGCGGCTGGAGGGCGAGGCGACGCAGATAACCGCGCAAGCGATCATGCTCGGACTTGCCCCGGTTGAACGCCGCGATCGCACGACGTTGCGCCGGTTCGCTCAAGTCCAGCGCACGCATTTCCTGGCGAGCCTGCTGGATATGCCCGTCCACGACTCGCCCATCGCTTTTCGCCAGACGTCCGAGCAACACGAACAACAATTCATCGTTGCGCAACGCCGGACGACCGCCCAGGCGCTCACGCACTTGCGCCCAACTGTGCAGGTCCAGGCGCCGGTCCAGCGCCTGTCCCAGCAACGCACCGAGCATGGCCCCCGGGATGCTGGCTATGGCAAAGCCCGCTCCCGCTCCGATCAGAGTCCCTGGCCACCACATATCAACGGCTCGCTTCTATCAATGTTTCAACCTGCGCCAAGCGTTCATGAGTCCCGACATCTATCCAATGCCCGTCCAGGCGTTCGCCGCTGACCTGCCCCTGGCCCATGGCCCGGCGCAGCAACGGCGCAAGCTTGAACGCGCCGTCAACGCAACCGTCGAACAGCCGCGGGTGGAGGACCGAGATGCCGCTATAGGTCAGTTTGTCGGCCGGCGGCGCGCCTTCATGAACCTTTCCGTCGGCCAGGATGAAGTCCCCGCCGGGGTGATGCTCGGGATTGTCCACCAACACCAGATGAGCCATGCCGTCGAGCGGCCGATGCAAGGTGCTGAAATCGAAGTCGGTCCAGATGTCACCATTGACCACCACGAACGCTTCGTCGCCCAGCAACGGCAGCGCGCGGAAGATGCCGCCACCGGTTTCCAATGGCTCGCCCTCCGCCGAATAGGCAATGCGCATGCCGAACCGCGAGTCGTCTCCCAGGTAGTCCTCGATCTGTTGGCCGAGCCAGGCGTGATTGATCACGACTTCGCTGAAGCCGGCGGCAACCAGCGCTCGCAAGTGATATTCGATCAACGGGATACCAGCGACGCGGATCAACGGCTTGGGCGTGGTCAGCGTCAGAGGCCGCATGCGCTCGCCCTTGCCTGCCGCCAGGATCATCGCCTTCATGCGGTCGCTCCGGTCGATTGGCGCAGGCTGCAAAGCAATTCATCGAGCGGCGCCAATTCAGGACGACGGGCGATGACCGCTTCTATATAAGCAAAGAAACGCGGCACATCCCCCAGGTATCTCGGTTTACCGTCGCGATGGCAGATACGCGCGAAAATGCCGATCACCTTCAAATGGCGCTGGACCCCCATCAAGTCGCTGGCGCGCAGGAAATCTTCGAAATCCGGCTGGACTGGAATGCCAAGCGCGCCGGCTTCTTGCCAATAGCTTTCCAGCCAACCACGCACACGCTCCTCGGGCCAACTTAGGAAAGCGTCCTTGAACAGGCAGGTCACGTCGTAGGTCACCGGGCCATAGACCGCATCCTGGAAATCCAACACGCCTGGATTGGGCTCGCTGAGCATCAGGTTGCGCGGCATGTAGTCGCGGTGCACCAGTACTTTCGGTTGCGCCAGGGCGCTGTTGATCAACAGGTCGGACGCTTGCTGCCAGAGTTGTTGCTGGGTCGTATCGAACTCGGTACCCAGCTCGCGCTTGACGTACCACTCGGGGAACAGCTCCAGCTCGCGACGCAGCAACGCAACGTCATAGCTGGGCAGCGGCGCCACCATCGGCAGTTGCTGAAAAGCCAACAAGGCTTGCAGGGCATCGCGGAACAAATCGTCGGCATTTTCGCCGTTGATCACGTCCAGATACGTCTGGTTGCCCAAATCGTTGAGCAAAAGAAAACCGCGATCGAGGTCTTCGGCATAAATTTTTGGCACGTTAATGCCGGATTTCGCCAGTAAAAATGCAATATCCACGAAGGGTTTGCAATTTTCCTGAGGGGGTGGCGCGTCCATCACGATCAGGCTGCGGCCCGCGCCTTCCCAACGGAAATACCGCCGGAAACTCGCGTCGCTGCTGGCCGCGGTCAATGTGGCCGGGGGCACGGCGCCCCAGCCTTGTTGGGAAAAAAGGATCGGGAGTTGCTCATCGAGCCAAACTTTCAGGTGTTGCAAGCGTACATCTTGGTCAGGCATTGCAAGGGTCTCCGACGGCGCTAGCCGTCAAGCGGGTCATGCTTTATTATCCAGCATCTTTTTCAGACCATCGAGAGGCGTGCGGCCCACACCGCGGGCAGATGGCACGCAGGAAGCCCGGACTAATAAGATGGCATTGAAATCCCCCGCGTTTCGTAAAAAATTTCCGTTGCTGGTCACCGGCAGTCTGCTGGCCCTGCAACCTTTGGCCTCTTCATTCGTCGTCGCGGCGCAGCAGTATGACTGCTCCGTCTCCGCTTCGGGTGCCTGGGACTGTTCACCCAAGACGCCGGCCGCTGCATTGCCGCCGCGCCCCGTGCATGAAGGCAGTGCGGTTGCCGATAGCGGCAGCACCCCGGCCGAAAGCGGTTCTGGTGAAGAAGCCGGCGAAAAACCGATGCTGGTCACCGAAGCCAAGGGCCGCGGCCTGAAGTCGCGCAGTGCAGACTACAGTCACCTGGACTGGGTTCCCCGCGAGAACCTCACGCCCGCTCAATTGGCTGAAACCGGTCCCTACTGCGCTGGCGCGTATATCGAACCGACGCGCCCAGGCATGAACGACAAGACCGCCAAGAGCGACGCCCCGACCTTCCTGGGCGCCAAGGCCTCGCGTTACGAGCAGGAACAGCAAGTAGCGACCCTGGCCGGTGACGTGGTCATGCGCCAGGGCAGCATGCAGGTCGAAGCCGACGAGGCCAGCCTGTACCAGGCCGAGAACCGTGGTGAACTGAACGGTAACGTACGGGTTCGCGACAACGGTGCGCTGATCGTCGGCGACCACGCCGACGTGCAATTGGATACCGGTGAAGCCAAGGTCGACAACGCCGAATACGTGATGCACAAGTCGCGCATCCGCGGTAACGCGCTGTATGCCAAGCGCGCCGAGAACGCGATCATCCGTCTCAAGGACGGCACATACACCACGTGCGAACCGAGCAGCAACGCCTGGACGCTCAAGGGCAACAACATCACCTTGAACCCGGCCACCGGTTTCGGTACTGCAACCAACGTGACATTGCGGGTCAAGGACATCCCTGTCCTGTACACGCCGTACATCTACTTCCCGATCGACGACCGTCGCCAGTCCGGCTTCCTGCCGCCGACCATTGGCAGCGGCAGTGATACCGGCTTCCTGCTGGTTACTCCGTACTACTTCAACCTGGCTCCAAACTACGACGCCACGTTGTACCCACGCTACATGGGCAAGCGCGGCCTGTTGATGGAGGGTGAGTTCCGTTACCTGACCAAGTCCAGCGAAGGTCAATTCGGCGCCGCGTACCTCAACGATGAAGACGATGAACGTAGCGGGCAGACCGATTACGACAAGACCCGCTACATGTACAACTGGCAGCACAAGGGCGGCCTCGACTCGCGCGTGCTGACGGAAGTCGACTACACCAAGATCAGCGATCCGTATTACTTCCAGGATCTGCAGACCGACCAGATCGGTGTGGAATCGCGAGACTATGTGAACCAGCAAGGTACCGTCAGTTATCGCGGCGACAACTACACCGCGCGGTTGAATGCCCAGGCTTACCAGATGGCGACGATTTCGAAGATCACGCCTTATAACCGCCTGCCTCAGATCACCTTTAACGGCTCTCTGCCCGAACATCCGTATGGATTGGATTTCGCGTACAAGACCGAGCTGGTGCGGTTTGATCGTGATTTGCGGACCGGTCAGTACACCGACGAGGACGGTAACAGCGACGACTTCCTCGATACTCGTGTTGCGGGCTTGGCACGAGCAAACGGCGACCGCATGAACCTGGCACCTGTCGTCAGCCTGCCGATGACCGCAAGCTATGGCTATATCAAGCCGTCGCTCAAGTACCAATACACTCAGTATGATTTGGACTTGGATAGCACGGGTAAAAATCAAATCATTGCTCAACAAGCGGCAGCGGCAGCAGCGGGTACTGAATACATTAGAGGCGAGTACAGCGGTAGCCAGAGTCGCGCAGTTCCAATCGCCAGCATTGATAGCGGCCTTTATTTCGATCGCGACACCCAATTCTTTGGCACAAATTACCGCCAAACCTTGGAGCCGCGCCTGTTCTATCTGTACGTGCCGGAAACCAATCAAGAAGATATTCCTGTCTTCGACACCAGCGAATACACCTTCAGCTATTCCTCCCTGTTCCGCGATAATCGTTTCTCCGGCTCCGACCGTGTCGGCGACGAGAACAAACTGTCCTTGGGCGTGACCAGCCGCTGGATCGAAGAAAACGGTTTCGAGCGCCAGCGCGTCAGCGTCGGCCAGGCCCTTTACTTCAAGGATCGCGAAGTCCAGCTGCCAGGCATCGACTTCAAGACGCGTGAAGACGCCAAGTCCGACGTGTCCCCATATGCCTTGGAATACGAATACCGCTGGAACCGCGATTGGCGCACCACGGCGACCTACAACTGGGACCCGGACACCCGCAGCCCTCGTTCGGGCAGCGCGATGTTCCATTACCAGCCGGAAGACAACCCGAACAAGGTCATCAACGCCGGTTACCGTTATCGCAACGACCAGGTCCGCTACGACGAAGCCACTGGCCAATGGCAAGTGGGCGGTGGCGACTACGGCCGGCCGGGCGATCCGAACTACGTGAAGGACTACTACAAGATCAAGCAGCACGACTTCTCGGTCATCTGGCCGATCGTGCCGCAGTGGAACGCCATCAGCCGCTGGCAGTATGACTACAACCGCAACCGTACTTTGGAAGCCTTCGGTGGTTTCGAATACGACAACTGCTGCTGGAAACTGCGCCTGATCAACCGCTACTGGGTCGACTATGAGGAATTCAGTCAGGCCGCCCCGGAAAACGAAAAGGGCGACCACGGCGTCTTCCTCCAAATTGTTCTGAAGGGACTCGGCGGCCTCACCGGCGCCAAGGTAGAGAGTTTCCTCGACAAAGGCATTCAAGGTTATCGTGAACGTGAAGACCAAGCTTTCTGATTGTCTGCGCCCGCTGATGCTGGGCGCGCTGTTCCTGGGTACCGCGGCCAACGCCGCGGTGCAATCCATCGACAAGGTCGTGGCCATCGTCGACAACGACGTGGTCATGCAAAGCCAACTGGACCAGCGTGTCCATGAAGTCCAGCAAACCATTGCCAAGCGTGGCGGTGGCTTGCCGCCGCCGGGCGTGCTGGACCAGCAGGTGCTTGAGCGCCTGATCGTTGAAAACCTGCAATTGCAGATCGGCGAGCGTTCCGGCATTCGCATCACCGATGAAGAACTGAACCAGGCCGTGGGCACCATTGCCCAGCGCAACAACATGACCATCGACCAGTTCCGCGCCGCCCTGGCTCGCGACGGCCTGTCTTTTGACGACGCCCGCGACCAGATCCGTCGCGAGATGGTCATCAGCCGAGTACGGCAACGTCGTGTGGCCGAACGCATCCAGGTGTCCGAGCAGGAAGTGAAGAACTTCCTCGCTTCCGACCTGGGCAAAATGCAGCTGTCCGAAGAGCTGCACCTGGCAAACATCCTGATCCCCACGCCGGAAAGCGCCAACTCCGAAGCGATCCAGAGTGCGTATCGCCAGGCAACGGACGTTTACCAGCAACTCAAGCAAGGCGCTGACTTTGGCCAGATGGCCGTGGCGCGCTCCGCCAGTGAGAACGCCCTGGAAGGCGGCGACATGGGCTGGCGCAAAGCTGCTCAACTGCCCCCTCCGTTCGATCGCGAACTCAGCTCCATGGCCGTGGGTGACATCACCCAGCCAGCCCGTACACCGGGCGGCTTCATCATCCTGAAGCTACTGGAAAAACGCGGCGGCGGCACCCAGGTGCGCGATGAAGTGCATGTTCGCCACATCCTGATCAAGCCAAGTGAAATCCGCAGCGAAGCCGAGACCAAGCGCCTGGCCGAGAAGCTTTACGAACGGATCACTTCTGGCGAAGACTTCGCCGAGCTGGCCAAGAGTTTCTCGGAAGACCCGGGGTCGGCCCTGCACGGTGGCGACCTCAATTGGGTCGACCCGAATGCGCTGGTTCCCGAGTTCCGCCAGGTCATGGCCGAAACACCGCAGGGCCAACTGTCCAAGCCGTTCAAAAGCCCTTATGGCTGGCACGTACTGGAAGTCCTTGGCCGCCGCGCCACCGACAGCACGACCCAGGCGCGCGAGCAGCAAGCCATGACGGTATTGCGTAACCGCAAATACGACGAAGAGTTGCAAACCTGGCTGCGTCAGATTCGCGACGAAGCCTACGTCGAAATCAAACTCCCTGGCGCAGACCAGGCAGCGCAGTGAAACCCAAGCGTTTCGCGCTGACCCCCGGCGAGCCAGCCGGCATTGGTCCCGACCTGTGCCTGTTGCTCGCCTCGCAAGCCCAGCCGCACCCTCTGATTGCCATCACCAGCCGCGACCTGCTCCTTGAGCGGGTCGCGCAGTTGGGGGTGGCGGTCGACCTGCTATCGGTCACACCGGATGCCTGGCCGGATGCTCCGGCGCCTGCCGGCAGCCTGTATGTCTGGGATACCCCGTTGGGCGCCCCGGTCATGACGGGGAAGTTGGACACCGCCAACGCGGCGTTCGTCCTGGAGACCCTGACCCGCGCAGGCCAGGGCTGCCTGGACGGTGCCTTCGCTGGCATGATCACCGCCCCGGTGCACAAGGGCGTGATCAACGAATCCGGCATACCGTTTTCCGGCCACACGGAGTTCCTGGCTGACCTGACCCAGACCGCGCAAGTGGTGATGATGCTTGCCACCCGAGGCCTTCGCGTGGCGCTGGTCACCACTCACCTGCCCCTGAAGGACGTCGCCGACGCCGTAACACCGCAACGCCTGGAACGGGTCACGCGGATACTGCACGCCGACCTCCGGGAAAAATTCGGCATCGCCCAGCCTCGTATCCTGGTGTGTGGACTGAACCCCCATGCTGGCGAAGGCGGACACCTGGGCCGCGAAGAAATCGACATCATCGAACCCACATTGGAACGCTTGCGCAGCGAGGGCATGGATCTGCGTGGCCCGCTGCCTGCCGACACTCTGTTCACCCCCAAATATCTGGAGCACTGCGACGCGGTGCTGGCGATGTACCACGACCAAGGCCTGCCCGTGCTGAAATACAAAGGCTTCGGCGCGGCGGTCAACGTGACCCTGGGCCTGCCCATCATCCGCACCTCTGTGGACCACGGTACTGCCCTGGACCTGGCCGGCAGCGGCAAGATCGATACCGGCAGCCTGCAAGTCGCGCTGGAAACCGCCTACCAGATGGCCGAGACCCATTTATGACCGAGCAATACCAACACCGCGCGCGCAAGCGCTTCGGCCAGAACTTCCTGCATGACGCTGGCGTGATCGATCGCATCCTGCGCTCCATCAATGCCAAGGTGAATGACCGCCTGCTCGAGATCGGGCCGGGCCAAGGCGCCCTGACCGAAGGTTTGCTCGGCAGCGGCGCACAGCTGGACGTGGTGGAACTGGACAAGGACCTCGTCCCGATCCTTAACCAGCAATTCGCCGGCAAGAGCAACTTCAACCTGCACCAAGGCGACGCCCTGAAATTCGACTTCAACAGCCTGAACGCCGCGCCGGGCAGCCTTCGAGTCGTGGGCAACCTGCCATACAACATCTCCACGCCGTTGATTTTTCACCTTCTGAACAATGCCAGCCTGATCCGTGACATGCATTTCATGTTGCAGAAGGAAGTAGTCGAGCGCCTCGCCGCCGGTCCTGGCGGCGGTGACTGGGGGCGTTTGTCGATCATGGTCCAGTACCATTGCCGCGTGGATCATCTGTTCAACGTGGGCCCGGGCGCGTTCAACCCACCGCCAAAAGTCGACTCCGCCATCGTCCGGCTTGTCCCCCACACGGTCCTGCCACATCCGGCAAAGGATCATCGCTTGCTGGAACGCGTGGTGCGCGAAGCCTTCAACCAGCGTCGCAAAACCCTGCGCAACACCTTGAAGCTGTTGCTCAGCAGCGCCGAAATCGAAGCCGCCGGCGTCGATGGCAGCCTGCGTCCCGAGCAGCTGGACCTGGCGGCTTTCGTGCGCCTGGCCGACAAGCTCAGCGAACAAGTCGCGCCCACGACGGCTGCCAACTAACAGGCCATGACCGCTATCGGGCAGTACGCCGGTCTGGTTTACTACCCGATACGTGGCCTAGACTAATCTCTTGAGTCATGTCCGCGTCCCGCTTAAGGCCTTTTTGCATGTCTGATCCTCGTTATCAGGTCGACGTCAGCGTCGCCACCCGCTTTCTGGCAGAACAGTCGCAACCCGAACACAACCGTTTCGCTTTCGCCTATACCATCACGGTGCGCAACAACGGCTCCTTACCAGCCAGGCTATTGTCGCGGCACTGGGTCATCACCGACGGCGACGGACACGTCGAGGAAGTCCGCGGCGAGGGCGTGGTCGGCCAACAACCGTTGATCGATGCAGGTAAAAGCCACAGATATAGCAGCGGTACCGTGATGACTACCCAGGTCGGCACCATGCAGGGCACCTACCAAATGCTGGCCGAAGACGGTAAACGCTTCGACGCCATCATCAAGCCCTTTCGCCTGGCGGTGCCCGGAGCGCTGCACTGATGGCCACGTATGCGGTGGGCGACCTGCAAGGCTGTCTCGACCCGCTCAAGTGCCTGCTGGAACGGGTAGCGTTTGATCCACAGAAAGACACGCTGTGGCTGGTCGGCGACCTGGTCAACCGCGGCCCGCAATCACTCGAAACCCTTCGCTTTCTCCATGGCATCCGCGATTCGCTGGTCTGCGTGCTCGGCAATCACGACCTGCATTTGCTGGCCGCCTGGCAGAACATCGAGCGCCTGAAAAAATCCGATACCTTGAAAGAGATCCTGGACGCGCCTGATTGCGTCGAGCTGCTCGAATGGCTGCGCCAGCAAAAGCTCATGCACTACGACGAAGCGCGAAACCTTGCGCTGGTCCATGCCGGTATCCCGCCCCAATGGTCCCTGCGCAAGGCGCTCAAGTGCGCCGGCGAAGTGGAACAGGCGCTACGGGACGACAACTTGTTCGGCCCCTACCTGGACGGCATGTACGGTAACGAACCGGTCAAATGGGACAATGACCTGACCGGCGCGGCCCGCCTTCGGGTTATCACCAACTATTTCACCCGCATGCGTTTCTGCACCCGCGACGGCAAGCTGGATCTCAAGGGCAAGGAAGGCATCGAGACCGCCCCACCCGGTTATGCGCCATGGTTCAAGCACAAGGAGCGCAAGACCCGTAACCTGAAAATCATTTTTGGCCATTGGGCGGCCCTTGAAGGTCAAAGTGACGAGCCCGGCGTCTTTGCCCTCGATACCGGCTGCGTATGGGGCAGCGCGCTGACGCTGATGAACGTCGACAGCGGCGAGCTGCTGCGCTGCGATTGCGACGAGAAAGGCCACGCCAAACCACATCCATCGACCATTGCATCATTGCCGGCCGGCACTGCCCTTTGATCGGCTTTGCGCTTCAGGCCACAGGAGTCCTAAATGACCGAATTCAAACGCATCCCTACCGAACAGGCCCAGGCCCTGCGTGAACAAGGCGCCGTTGTCGTCGATGTGCGCGACCCCGCCACTTTCGCAGCGTTGCACATCAGTGGCTCCAAGCACCTGGATAACCATTCTCTTCACGCTTTCATCCAGGCCGCTGATCTCGATGCTCCTACCATCGTGGTCTGCTACCACGGCAACTCCAGCCAGAGCGCGGCGGGCTATCTGGTCAGCCAAGGCTTCAGTGACGTCTACAGCCTGGACGGTGGTTTTGAGCTGTGGCGTTCGACTTACCCGGCAGAAACAGAGCAAGGCACCCCAGAATAATTTTTTATGACGTCCAAGCCCACGCGAACCGCGGGCTTGGGCGATGGCAGACGAACGGTCTGCCATAACTAATTACGTATTCCACCTTTACCTCTCCGATTCCGAACTATCCTTAGCCTCAGGCCATCCAAAACAGGGGAGAGCCGGTACACCGGCGCGCGGGTCATCGGGAGTCAGCTTCCAGGAGTCATATTCCTGAAAGCATTCTGGGGGGTAAAACGGCAACTGGGTTCCCAGCGGCTGTCCAGCATCGACTGATTGATCCGACACCGGCTCCACGTATCGAGCGAGGTGACGTCATGAGTATTTTTAGCCACTTCCAGCAACGTTTCGAGTCCACGCGGCAGGAGGAGTACTCGCTGCAGGAATACCTCGAACTCTGCAAGCAGGACCGCAGTGCCTACGCATCGGCCGCGGAGCGTCTGTTGCTGGCCATCGGAGAACCGGAACTGCTGGATACCTCGACCAACTCGAGGCTCTCGCGAATTTTTTCCAACAAAGTGATCCGCCGCTACCCGGCCTTTGCCGACTTCCACGGGATGGAAGAATGCATAGAGCAGATCGTGTCCTACTTCCGCCATGCCGCCCAAGGCCTGGAGGAGAAGAAGCAAATCCTCTACCTGCTCGGCCCCGTCGGCGGCGGTAAATCGTCCCTGGCCGAGAAGCTCAAACAATTGATTGAGAAAGTACCCTTTTATGCAATCAAGGGTTCGCCGGTGTTCGAGTCCCCACTGGGGCTGTTCAACGCCACGGAAGATGGCGCCATCCTCGAGGAAGATTTCGGCATTCCGCGCCGCTACCTCAACACCATCATGTCGCCATGGGCCACCAAGCGCCTGGCCGAGTTCGGCGGTGACATCAGCCAGTTCCGGGTGGTCAAGCTCTACCCATCGATCCTCAATCAGATCGCGGTGGCCAAGACCGAGCCTGGGGATGAAAACAACCAGGACATTTCCGCCCTGGTGGGCAAGGTCGATATTCGCAAGCTGGAGGAATTCCCACAGAACGACGCCGACGCCTACAGCTATTCTGGCGCGCTGTGCCGGGCCAACCAGGGCCTGATGGAATTCGTCGAAATGTTCAAGGCGCCCATCAAGGTGCTTCACCCATTGCTGACCGCCACCCAGGAAGGTAACTACAACAGCACCGAGGGGTTGGGGGCGATCCCGTTCACCGGCATCCTGCTGGCGCACTCCAACGAATCGGAATGGCACACCTTCCGCAACAACAAAAACAACGAAGCCTTCATCGACCGGATCTACATCGTCAAGGTGCCTTACTGCCTGCGGGTCACCGACGAGGTGAAGATCTACGACAAGCTGCTGTTCAACAGCTCGCTGTCCAAGGCCCATTGCGCGCCCGACACACTGAAGATGCTCGCTCAGTTCACCGTATTGTCGCGCCTCAAGGAGCCGGAAAACTCCAACATCTATTCGAAGATGCGGGTCTACGACGGCGAAAACCTCAAGGACACCGATCCGAAAGCCAAGTCGATCCAGGAATACCGCGACAACGCGGGCGTGGACGAAGGGATGAACGGCCTCTCCACCCGTTTCGCGTTCAAGATCCTGTCCAAGGTCTTCAACTTCGACCCTCATGAAATCGCCGCCAACCCGGTCCATCTGTTGTATGTGCTTGAGCAACAGATCGAGCAGGAACAATTCCAGGCGGAAACCCGTGAGCGCTACCTGCGCTTCCTCAAGGAATACCTGGCGCCCCGCTACATCGAGTTCATTGGCAAGGAAATCCAGACCGCATACCTGGAGTCCTACAGCGAATACGGCCAGAACATCTTCGATCGCTACGTGCTGTACGCAGACTTCTGGATCCAGGACCAGGAATATCGCGATCCCGAAACCGGCGAGATCCTCAATCGCGTGGCGCTCAACGAAGAACTGGAGAAAATCGAGAAACCGGCGGGCATCAGCAATCCGAAGGATTTCCGCAACGAGATCGTCAATTTCGTCCTGCGCGCCCGGGCCAACAACAACGGCAAGAACCCTACGTGGCTCAGCTACGAGAAGCTGCGGGTGGTCATCGAGAAGAAAATGTTCTCCAACACCGAAGACCTGCTGCCCGTCATCAGCTTCAACGCCAAGGCCAGCAAGGAGGACCAGCAAAAACACAACGACTTCGTTACACGCATGGTCGAACGTGGCTACACCGACAAACAGGTACGACTGCTGTCCGAGTGGTACCTGCGGGTCCGCAAATCACAGTAGCGCAGTGACAAGCCGCAAGCGGCAAGCTGCAAGAGAAAAGCGCGTAGGCCCCGGGGTTCGGGCAACCGCTTCCACTTGCAGCTTGAAGCTCACAACTTGAAGCTGCCCAGAGGGCTACTTATGAGCTATGTGATCGACCGACGCCTCAATGGCAAGAACAAGAGCACGGTAAACCGCCAGCGTTTTTTGCGGCGCTACCGTGATCACATCAAGAAAGCCGTCGAAGAGGCGGTCAGCCGGCGCTCCATTACCGACATGGAACACGGCGAACAAATCAGCATTCCCGGTCGCGACATCGACGAGCCGGTGCTTCATCATGGACGCGGCGGCAAACAGACCGTTGTGCACCCTGGAAACAAGGAGTTCACCAGTGGCGAGCACATTCCTCGCCCCCCGGGTGGAGGCGGCGGCAAAGGCCCCGGCAAGGCTGGCAATTCCGGCGAAGGCATGGACGAATTCGTGTTCCAGATTACCCAGGAGGAATTCCTTGAATTCATGTTCGAGGACCTGGAATTGCCGAACCTGGTCAAGCGCAACCTGACCGGCACGGACACCTTCAAGACCGTGCGGGCCGGCATCAGCAACGAGGGCAACCCCTCCCGTATCAACATCATCCGCACCCTGCGCTCAGCCCACGCCCGACGCATTGCCCTGTCAGGCAGCAGCCGGGCGAAACTGCGCGAAGCCAAGGAGGAACTGGCGCGCCTAAAGCGCGAGGAACCCGACAATTTCGGCGACATTCAGAACCTGGAAGCGGAAATCGAGAAACTCAGCGCGCGCATCCACCGCGTACCGTTCCTTGATACCTTCGACCTCAAGTACAACCTGCTGGTGAAACAGCCAAACCCCAGCTCCAAGGCCGTGATGTTCTGCCTCATGGACGTGTCCGGCTCCATGACCCAAGCAACCAAGGACATTGCCAAGCGCTTCTTCATCCTGTTGTACCTGTTCCTGAAGCGGAACTACGACAAGATCGATGTGGTATTCATCCGGCACCACACCAGCGCCCGGGAGGTCGACGAAGAAGAGTTTTTCTATTCACGGGAAACCGGCGGCACCATTGTTTCCAGCGCCTTGAAGTTGATGCAGGAAATCATGGCCGCACGTTATCCAGCCAATGAATGGAATATCTATGCGGCGCAGGCGTCCGACGGTGATAACTGGAACGACGATTCGCCCATCTGCCGCGACATCTTGATCAACCAGATCATGCCGTTCGTCCAGTACTACACCTATGTGGAAATAACTCCACGGGAACATCAGGCCCTGTGGTACGAATACGAACGCATTGCCGAAGCCTTTTCCGACACGTTTGCCCAACAGCAACTGGTCTCGGCCGGGGATATCTACCCGGTCTTCCGTGAACTCTTCCAGCGCAGGTTAGTGACATGACCGCCAAAAAAGAGCAGAAGCGCCAGCCCATCTCCACCGGTTCCGAATGGACATTCGAACTGATCCAGGCCTACGACCGCGAAATCAGCCGTATCGCGGACCGTTATGCCTTGGACACCTACCCGAACCAGATCGAAGTGATCACAGCCGAGCAGATGATGGACGCCTATGCGTCAGTCGGCATGCCGCTGGGCTATCACCACTGGTCCTATGGCAAACACTTTCTCAGTACGGAAAAATCCTATAGCCGGGGCCAAATGGGGTTGGCCTACGAAATCGTGATCAATTCCGACCCATGCATTGCCTACCTGATGGAAGAAAACACCATTTGCATGCAGGCCTTGGTGGTGGCGCATGCGTGCTATGGCCATAACAGCTTCTTCAAAGGCAACTATCTGTTCCGTACGTGGACCGATGCCAGCTCGATCATCGATTACCTGGTATTTGCCAAGCAGTACATCATGCAGTGCGAAGAGCGCCACGGCATCGACGCCGTGGAGGACTTGCTGGATTCCTGCCATGCCTTGATGAATTACGGCGTGGACCGCTACAAGCGCCCCTATCCGATTTCCGCTGAAGAAGAGCGGCGCAGGCAGAAGGACAGGGAAGAACATCTGCAGAAGCAGATCAACGACCTATGGCGGACCATCCCCAAGGGCGCGGATAAATACAGCGAGAAGGACAACGCGCGTTTCCCTGCCGAGCCTCAGGAAAACATCCTCTATTTCATCGAAAAGCATGCGCCGCTGCTGGAGCCTTGGCAGCGGGAAATTGTGCGGATCGTGCGCAAGATCGCCCAATATTTCTATCCGCAGCGCCAGACCCAGGTCATGAACGAGGGTTGGGCAACGTTCTGGCACTACACGCTGATGAACGACCTGTATGACGAAGGCCTGGTCACCGACGGCTTCATGATGGAGTTCCTCACATCCCATACCAGCGTGGTGTTCCAGCCCGGCTTCGACAGCCCCTATTACAGCGGCATCAACCCTTATGCGTTGGGCTTTGCGATGTACCGCGACATCCGGCGGATGTGTGAAAACCCAACCGAAGAGGATCGACGCTGGTTTCCTGAGCTGGCCGGGTCGGATTGGTTATCCACGATCAAATTCGCGATGAGCAGTTTCAAGGATGAAAGCTTTATCCTGCAGTACCTTTCGCCCAAAGTGATTCGCGACCTGAAGCTATTCAGCATCCTTGACGATGATCAGAAAGACGACCTGCTGGTACCCGCCATACATGACGAAAGCGGTTATCGCATCATCCGTGAAACCCTGGCGGCGCAATACAACCTGGGCAATCGCGAGCCCAACGTGCAGATCTACAGCATCGACCGCCGCGGGGATCGCTCGCTGACGCTCCGTCATCAACAGCACAATCGCAAGCCACTGGGCGATTCGACCGATGAAGTCCTCAAGCACCTGCATCGCCTCTGGGGATTCGATATTCACCTCGAAACCCTGCAAGGGGACCAAGTGATGAAAACCCACCACGTCCCTCCGCGAAACGAACAAGCCGAAGGAGACTATGGCCGCCTGGACTTGGCCGTCATACATCTTTGATACCGTTTTCGCCTCCGGCGGTCCGGCGTAAAGGTTTATCCTGTCGGCCCAACGGAGGTTTTTTATGCAGATCTACAAAGTTGGCGGCGCCGTTCGCGACCGTCTCCTGGGCATTCCCGTCACTGACATTGACCGGGTGGTGGTGGGTGCCACCGCCGAGGAGATGCTCGCCAATGGCTTCCGCCCCGTAGGGGCTGATTTCCCGGTATTTCTTGACCCGAAGACGGGCGAGGAATATGCCCTCGCCCGCACGGAACGCAAGAGCGGCAGGGGTTATGGCGGCTTCGTGTTCCATGCCAGCCCCGAGGTGACGCTCGAACAAGACCTGATCCGCAGGGACCTGACAATCAACGCGATTGCCGAAGATGACCACGGCAATCTCATCGATCCCTATCATGGCCAGCGTGATATCGAAGCACGCATGCTGCGTCACGTTTCCACGGCTTTCGCCGAAGATCCTCTCAGAGTCCTGCGTGTTGCTCGTTTTGCCGCGCGCTACGCCCCGCTGGGCTTCAAGGTTGCAGACGAGACTCTTGAGCTGATGCGGCAACTGAGCGGTTCAGGCGAGCTGGAAGCACTGACGGCCGAACGCAGTTGGAAAGAAATCTCCCGCGCGCTGATGGAAAGCCAGCCGCAGGTATTTATTCAAGTGCTTCGTGACTGTGATGCGCTCAAGGTCCTGATGCCCGAAGTCGACGCATTGTTCGGCGTACCACAACCCGAAGCCCATCATCCCGAAATCGACACCGGCGTTCATACCTTGGGCGTGCTGGAACAGTCAGCACGGTTCAAGCAGCCGCTGTCGGTCCGCTGGGCTTGCCTGCTGCATGATTTGGGAAAAGGCCTGACACCTGAACATGAATGGCCACGACACATCGCCCATGAGCACACCGGACTGAAACTGATCAAAGCGGTCAACGAGCGTTTCAAGGCGCCCCGCGACTGTCAGGAATTGGCGCTACTGGTGGGCCAATACCACACCCATGGTCACCGCGCGCTGGAACTCAAGGCATCCACTTTGCTTGATCTGCTGCAGAGTTTCGATGTGTACCGGCGCCCCCAGCGCTTCGAGGAGTTCATTGCCGCATGCGAGATGGATGCGCGAGGGCGCAAGGGGCTTGAAGAGCGAAGTTATCCACAGGCTGATTATCTGAGGGGCGCTGCGGCAGCGGCGCGCGCAGTGGCGGTGCAACCTTTGCTGGAGAAGGGCTTCAAGGGGCCGGAGCTGGGAGAGGCGATCAAGCGTGAGCGCCTCAGGGCACTGAAGGCCTACAAGGAAACGGCGAGCTGACGGGGTTCGTCAGTTTGCCTTTTTGCTGGATGTTCCGTCGCCATCGCGAGGAAGCCCCCACATTAAAATTTCAACGAGCACATAGCTTGTGTTCAACCGAGATCCACTGTGGGAGCGAGCTTGCTCGCGATGACGGCAGCTGCCTCACAACAGATTCGACGGCGTAAGCGCCTGGCCTCGCCACTCGAAAGCCACCGGCGCCAGCACCTGGTCGATCTGCGCTTCTTCCCACAACGTGGCAAAGCTTTTACCCACACCGGGGTGAATCCGATCCGGCGCCATCAGCGACAACGGCCACAGGACGAAGGCGTTCTTGAGAATTTCCGCGCGCGGAAGGATCAACCCATCGAAGTTGCCAACCTGTTCCCCATACAACAACACGTCGATATCCAGCGGCAGACCCTTGCGGTCCGGCGCATATCGGCCATTGTCGGCTTCGATGAACTTGAGGCGACGATCCAGCTCCATCAGCGGCAGGTCTGTGAAGGCCGACACGACAAAATTGAAAAACGGCCCGCTCTTGATACCCACCGGCTGGCTTTCGAACACGGCTGAGCAACGCATATCGACCAGAAAACCGGCCAATGCCTCAAGCCCTGCGCACAAATGGGTTTCGCGCTCGATATTGCTGCCGAGCCCGAGGAAAACCTGTGTCAGCGACATCCGCGCTCGATCTCCACGCCAACCCCACTGGCAGCCGGAACGGCGCCAGGCTTGGTGACTTTCAGCCGCAGCCAGGTAATCTCGAACTCGTCCATGAGCTCCTTGGCCAAACGCTCTGCAAAGGTCTCGACCAACTGGAACTGCGCCTGCTCCGCGAACGCCTGGATACGCGCCGAAACGCTGGCGTAATCGAGAGCCAGGGCAAGGTCGTCGCCTGCGGCAGCCGGGCGATTGTCCCAGGCGAAGCTCAGGTCAAGCCGCAGGCACTGTCGGATGCCTCGCTCCCAGTCGTAGGCACCGATTACCGTGTCGACTTCCAGGCCCTCGATAAACACTCTGTCCAAGCACTTTTCTCCGCAGCACGACAAGGGCGCAATGCGCCGTTAGAATCAGGGCGTCCTCGCCCGGAATGGTTAGCATGTTTTGGTTACTGGCGATCCTCGCCTACCTGCTCGGCTCACTGTCCTTCGCCATTTTGCTCAGCCGCCTGACCGGTCGCCCGGACCCGCGAATGAGTGGCTCGGGCAATGCCGGCGCCACCAACATGCTGCGCCTGGCCGGACGCAAACTCGCCATCCTGACCCTGCTTGGCGACCTCTGCAAAGGTCTTGTCCCGGTATTGATCGCCAGCCTTGCAGGGCTCTCGTTGCAGCAACAGGCCTGGATCGGCGTTTGCGCCGTCATCGGCCACCTGTTCCCGCTGTACTTTCGCTTTCGTGGCGGCAAGGGTGTCGCCACCGCAGCCGGCATGCTGCTGGGTCTCTATCCCCCTGCCGCCCTGCTGGCTGTCTGCGCCTGGCTGCTGACCTTCTACCTGACTCGCACCAGTTCCCTGGCCTCGTTGATCGCCACGCCATTGACCCTGCCGTTGCTGGCCTGGCAAGAGCCGGCGGCCTTGCTGCCGATGACCGCGCTCGTCGCACTGATCGTCTGGCGCCACCGGGGCAATCTACGCGACCTGTTTGCCGGGCGCGAACGGCATTTTTAAATGACGCCTCACAGTGGCGCCAACTGCTCCATCGGCCAACGCGCCTGCACGCTGATCGCCAGGCTTTCCTGCTGGCCGGCCTGCAAACGCTGGCAGCCGGCATAAGCGATCATCGCGCCATTATCTGTGCAGAACTCCGGCCGAGCGTAGTAAACGTCGCCCTTCATGTCGCCGAGCATTTTTTCCAACGACAGCCGCAAGGCTTTGTTTGCACTCACCCCGCCGGCGATGACCAGGCGCTTGAGCCCAGCCTGCTTCAAGGCGCGCTTGCACTTGATGGTCAAAGTCTCCACCACGGCCTGCTGGAACGCCAGGGAGATGTCGCAACGGGCTTGCTCACTGTCGTCCCCGGCGCTAACGCACTGTTGCCAGGTATTCAACGCGAATGTTTTGAGGCCGCTGAAGCTGAAATCCAGTCCAGGTCGATCACACATCGGACGCGGAAAGACGAAACGTCCTTCGGCCCCTTGGGTTGCCAGCCGCGCGATCTCGGGTCCGCCCGGATAATTGAGGCCCATCATCTTCGCGGTCTTGTCGAAGGCTTCCCCGGCGGCATCGTCGAGCGACTCCCCCATCAGGGCGTACTGACCGATTCCGTCCACCCGGACAAGCTGTGTATGACCACCCGATACCAACAAAGCGACGAACGGAAACTCTGGCGGCTGCGGTTCCAGCATCGGCGCCAGCAGATGGCCTTCCATGTGGTGCACGCCCAGGGCCGGAATGCCCCAGGCAAAGGCCAGCGCCTGGGCACAGGAAGCGCCAACCAGCAGGGCACCGACCAGGCCCGGCCCGGCGGTATAGGCGATGGCATCGATTTCGGTCGGCACACAGCCGGCCTCGGCCAGGACCTGGCGGATCAAGGGCAGCATGCGCTTGACGTGATCACGGGACGCAAGCTCGGGCACCACGCCGCCATAGGCGCGGTGCAGGTCTATTTGACTGAACAAGGCGTCGGCCAGCAGGCCGCGCTCGCTGTCGTAGAGTGCGACGCCGGTTTCGTCGCAGGACGTTTCTAATCCCAGTACTAGCATGGGTTTGCGCCTTGTAGAGGCTGAATTCGAAGGCGCGCATAATAGTCGCCGCGTTGTGCCCCGACCAGCGGTTTTCGATCAGAGGCTTTGCATTCCGAGCGTTGAGGGGTTAACATCCGCAACCCTTAAAAACCGACGTCTTCAAGTGCTCTTTTGCCGCGAGGATGTTGACCCCGGTAATGAATGAAGGTAGCTCTGGATGCCAGCCGTCAAAGTAAAAGAGAACGAACCCTTCGACGTAGCTCTGCGTCGTTTCAAGCGCTCCTGCGAAAAAGCCGGTGTTCTGGCTGAAGTTCGTAGCCGCGAATTCTACGAGAAGCCGACTTCCGAGCGTAAGCGTAAAGCAGCAGCCGCTGTTAAGCGTCACGCCAAGAAAGTTCAGCGCGAACAGCGCCGCGCCGTACGTCTGTACTAATACACAGACGTCCGTCGCAAGCTTCTTGCCAAGCCCGGCCCTCAAGCCGGGCTTATGGCATTTGCGGAAAACGCTTGATGCTTCACTGTCAAAGCCGCAGACGCGACCTAGACAACCCGCTTCACCGCGTCAGACCTGGCTCTTTTGCCAGCGGTGCACGTCTCTTCTGACGAGCCTTCCAAGGCTACTGACGAGCACACCCTGATTCCTCTAACGACGATCAGCCCAAGGCACCCGCTTGCGTGCCCGCTTGATGAGCTATCCGTGGCCAGACCGGCCGTTACCGGACTCAGCGCAACACATTCATACAGTCGAATACTGATAGTAATTAACGTCAGTGGATAATCGGCAGATACACTTCCCGACAGCAATGATGCAGACGACCCGGTCGAGCCACCTGTTTTCCGTGCCTCAGAACCAGGAACCGATGACGCCTGCTGATCTCGGGCCTTATTTCGCGCAGTGATGATGAGAACGCCATGGCCGGGCTAATTCCCCAGAGCTTTATTGACGACCTCCTGAACCGCACCGACATCGTCGACGTGGTCAGCTCTCGCCTGCAAATGAAGAAAGCGGGCAAGAATTACACGGCCTGCTGTCCGTTCCACAAAGAAAAAACCCCGTCCTTCAGCGTCAGCCCCGACAAGCAGTTCTACTACTGCTTTGGCTGCGGCGCGGGCGGCAACGCCCTCGGCTTCATCATGGACCACGACAACCTGGACTTCCCCCAGGCCGTCGAAGAATTGGCCAAAGCCGCCGGCATGGAAATCCCTCGCGAGGAAAGCGGTCGCCAGCACAAGCCGCGCCAACCGACCGACTCGCCGCTTTATCCGCTGCTGACCGCCGCGGCTGATTTTTATCGCCAGGCCCTGAAAAGCCATCCGGCCCGCAAGGCGGCGGTGGATTATCTCAAGGGCCGCGGCCTGACCGGCGAAATCGCCCGGGATTTCGGCCTCGGCTTCGCCCCGCCCGGCTGGGACAATCTGTACAAGCACTTAAGCAGTGACACACTGCAGCAGCGCGCGATGATTGACGCCGGCCTGCTGGTCGAGAATGCCGAGACCGGCAAGCGCTACGACCGCTTCCGTGACCGCGTGATGTTTCCGATCCGCGATACGCGCGGGCGGATCATCGCCTTTGGCGGCCGGGTACTGGGCGACGACAAGCCCAAGTACCTGAACTCCCCGGAAACCCCGGTGTTCCATAAAGGCCAGGAGCTTTATGGCCTGTACGAAGCACGCAAGAACAACCGCAACCTCGACGAGATCATTGTCGTCGAAGGCTACATGGACGTCATCGCCCTGGCGCAGCAAGGCTTGCGCAACGCCGTCGCGACCTTGGGCACGGCCACCAGCGAAGAACACATGAAACGCCTGTTTCGCGTCGTGCCGAGCGTGCTGTTCTGCTTCGACGGCGACCAGGCCGGGCGCAATGCCGCCTGGCGTGCGCTGGAGGCAACGCTGCCATGCTTGCAGGACGGACGACGCGCACGCTTTCTATTCCTGCCCGAGGGCGAAGACCCGGATACCCTGGTGCGTTCCGAGGGCACCGATGCATTTCGTGCACGGATCAACCAGCACGCGCAGCCGCTGGCCGATTATTTTTTCCAGCAACTGACCGAAGAAGCCGATCCGCGCTCCCTCGAAGGCAAGGCGCACATGGCCACCCTCGCGGCGCCGCTGATCGACAAGGTGCCAGGCGCCAACCTGCGCACGCTCATGCGTCAACGCCTGAGCGAAATCACCGGCCTCAACAACGAAGCGATGAACCAGCTGGCGCACAGCGCGCCTCAGGAAGCGCCGCCAGCGTATGACCCGGGCATCGACTATGACGCGATGCCGGATTTCGCCGACTATCATCAACCTCAGCAGGATTACGCTCCTCAGCAGGAATGGACGCCGAAAAAAACCGCCGGTGGCGGCAAGAAATGGGACAAGAAACCCTGGGACAAGAACGGCAAGCGCGGCGATCGCGACCAGCCACGTGCCCCGCGCGTGCCGGCCGCCGTCGAACCACCAACACTGGCCGCCTTGCGCACCTTGCTGCATCACCCGCAACTGGCTGAGAAAGTGGAGGACGCCGGGCACTTCGCCGCCGAGGACCACAGCAACACACAATTGCTGGTGGCGCTCCTTGAAGCCGTGCAGAAGAACCCCAAGCTAAACTCATTCCAGTTGATCGCGCGGTGGCACGGCACCGAGCAAGGGCGCCTGTTGAAGGCGCTGGCCGAGAAGGAATGGCTGATAGAGGGAGACAACCTTGAACAACAGTTTTTCGACACCATTACTAGCTTGTCCGCCCGCCAACGCGAGCGAAACCTGGAACAACTTCTGCGCAAAGCTCGCCAGAGCGAGTTGACCAGCGAAGAGAAAAACCAATTGCGGGATTTACTCAGCCGCAATGTTTGCGCATCAAACCCGACCTCAACTGGCGCGTGAGGTCACAGCTCAGGTATAATCCTCGGCTTGTTTTTTGCCCGCCAAGACCTTCAGTGGATAGGGTGTTATGTCCGGAAAAGCGCAACAGCAGTCTCGTATCAAAGAGTTGATCCTATTGGGTCGTGAGCAGGGCTACCTGACTTACGCGGAGGTCAACGACCACCTGCCGGAGGATATTTCAGATCCGGAACAGGTGGAAGACATCATCCGCATGATCAACGACATGGGGATCAACGTATTCGAGGTTGCTCCAGATAAGGATGCCCTTATGCTGGCCGACGCCGATACCGACGAGGCGGCCGCTGAAGAAGCGGCCGCAGCGTTGGCAGCGGTCGAGACCGACATTGGTCGCACCACGGACCCCGTGCGCATGTACATGCGTGAAATGGGTACGGTAGAGCTCCTCACGCGTGAAGGCGAAATCGAAATCGCCAAGCGTATTGAAGAAGGCATCCGTGAAGTGATGGGCGCGATCGCGCACTTCCCTGGCACGGTTGACCATATTCTCTCCGAGTACACCCGCGTCACCACCGAAGGTGGCCGCCTGTCCGACGTTCTGAGTGGCTACATCGACCCGGACGACGGCATTGCGCCGCCTGCCGCCGAAGTGCCGCCACCGATCGACGCGAAAGCCGCCAAGGCCGACGACGACACCGATGACGACGACGCCGAAGCCAGCGACGACGAAGAAGAAGCCGAAAGCGGTCCGGATCCCATCATCGCTGCCCAGCGCTTCGGCGCCGTGGCCGACCAGATGGAAATCACCCGCAAGGCGCTGAAAAAGCACGGTCGCAACAACAAGCAGGCCATCGCCGAGCTGTTGGCGCTGGCCGAGCTGTTCATGCCGATCAAGCTGGTACCCAAGCAGTTCGAAGGCCTGGTCGAGCGCGTTCGCAGCGCCCTGGATCGCCTGCGTCAGCAAGAACGCGCAATCATGCAGCTGTGCGTTCGTGATGCGCGCATGCCGCGTGCAGACTTCCTGCGCCAGTTCCCTGGTCACGAAGTCGACGAAAGCTGGACCGATGCATTGGCCAAAGGCAAGAGCAAGTACGCCGAAGCCATTGCCCGCCTGCAACCGGACATCGTTCGTTGCCAGCAGAAGCTGAGCGCGCTGGAGGCCGAGACTGGCCTGAGCATCGCCGAGATCAAGGACATCAACCGTCGCATGTCGATCGGCGAGGCCAAGGCCCGTCGCGCGAAGAAAGAGATGGTCGAAGCGAACTTGCGTCTGGTGATCTCCATCGCCAAGAAGTACACCAACCGCGGCCTGCAATTCCTCGACCTGATCCAGGAAGGCAACATCGGCCTGATGAAAGCGGTGGACAAGTTCGAATACCGTCGCGGCTACAAGTTCTCGACTTATGCCACCTGGTGGATCCGTCAGGCGATCACTCGCTCGATCGCCGACCAGGCCCGCACCATCCGTATTCCGGTGCACATGATCGAGACCATCAACAAGCTCAACCGCATTTCCCGGCAGATGTTGCAGGAAATGGGTCGCGAACCGACGCCGGAAGAGCTGGGCGAACGCATGGAAATGCCTGAGGACAAGATCCGCAAGGTACTGAAGATCGCCAAAGAGCCGATCTCCATGGAAACCCCGATCGGTGATGACGAAGACTCGCATCTGGGTGACTTCATCGAAGACTCCACCATGCAGTCTCCGATCGATGTCGCCACTGTCGAGAGTCTCAAGGAAGCGACTCGCGAAGTACTCTCCGGCCTCACTGCCCGTGAAGCCAAGGTACTGCGCATGCGCTTCGGCATCGACATGAATACCGACCATACCCTTGAGGAAGTTGGTAAGCAGTTCGATGTAACCCGTGAGCGGATTCGTCAGATCGAAGCCAAGGCGTTGCGCAAACTGCGCCACCCGACGCGAAGCGAGCATCTGCGTTCGTTCCTCGACGAGTGACCTTCAAACCCCCGGCCCTGCCGGGGGTTTTGCTATCTGCAGATAAAACGCCCTTCATTGCCCCCCCGCCCTGTTGCCCGTCTACACTCGAAACATCCTCCCAAGCCATGACGAGACCGTGATGCCCAGACTGACGGCCGTGCTTTTGCTGTCATTGATGACCTGGACCGCGACGGCCGGCGCGTTGACGCTCACCGATGAAGAGCGCCGCTGGCTCAAGGACCACCACGACCTGCGCCTGGGCGTCGATGCCTCGTGGCCGCCATTCGAGTTTCGCGACGATCAGGGGCGCTACCAAGGCCTGGCTGCCGACTACGTAGAGATTATTCGTCGGCGACTGGCTGTCACGTTGACGCCCATTGAACCGGTGAGTTGGACCGTCGTGCTGGAACAGGTCGCGCAGGGCAGGATCGACCTGTTGCCGGGCATCATGTCCACCCCTGAACGCCAGAACTACTTGGCCTTCACCCGTCCATACCTGGACTTTCCGATTGTCATCCTGGCCCATCACGGCGGCGCCCAGCCGCGCAATCTTGAAGACCTGTACGGCCTGAAAATCGCCGTTGTGGAGAACTATGCCCCCCACGAACTGCTGCGCAATCACCATCCCGACCTGAACCTGGTGGCATTGCCCAACGTCAGCTCAGCCTTGCAGGCGCTGGCAACCGATGAGGTGGATGCCGTTGTCGGCGATTTGGCCTCCAGCGTCTGGAGCTTGCGGCAACTCAAGCTCGACGGACTCTATGTCAGTGGCGAGACCCCTTATCGTTACCAGCTCGCGATGGCCGTCCCGCAGGAAAACAAGATATTGGTGGGGATCCTGGACAAGGTGATGGCGGACATGTCCCCTGCCGAGGTCAGCGAAATCCAGGAAAAATGGATCGGCAACGTGCGCGACTATCGCCAGTTCTGGTCAGATTTATTGCTTTATGGCCTGCCAGGGCTGCTTTTACTGGTGGGTATCCTCGCGGTGGTGATCCGCATCAACCGCCGTCTCAGCTCCGAGATAGCCAGGCGAGTCGACCTGGAACAAGAATTGCGCAGCAGCGAATACCATTATCGCGGTCTGGTCGAGAGTCTATCGGCGATTGCCTGGGAAGCACGGGTCAGCGACTTCACCTACAGCTACGTCTCGCCCCACGCCGAAGAATTGCTCGGCTATCCGCTCAGCCATTGGCTCATCCCAGGGTTCTGGCGCAACATCATTCATCCGGCCGACCTCATACGCGCGCAGACCTATTGCGACCACGAAGTGCTTGCCGGGCGCGACCATTGCATCGACTACCGGGTGATAACCGCCGACGGTCGCTGCCTGTGGGTACGCGACATTGTCAGCCTGATCGAACACGGCCATGAGCCATTGATGCGCGGGTTGATGATCGACATCAGTGAAGCCAAGCACACCGAGGAAGCGCTGCGTCTTTCCGAACAAAAGTTCGGATCGGTGTTTCGCCAATGCCCGGACATCCTGGTCATCGCCCGCCTGCTGGACGGCTGCCTGCTGGAAGTCAACAAAGCCTTCGAAGAGCAGATCGGCCTGAGCGCCGAACAGGTGGTAGGCAAGAGCGCCACGGACCTGGATATCTGGGGCATACAGGGCGTGGGGCCGAGCTTGTTGCAGCGTCTGCAGGCCGGAAGTATTCGCAACCTGGAGATGCCCTTTCGGCGCAGTAACGGCCAAGTCTTCACCGGACTGATCTCTGCGGAACCGTTCGATCTCGACACCACCCCGGCGCTGGTCGTGGTGGTCCGTGATATCAGCCAGCTCAAGGAAACCCAACAACAGCTGCAGACCTCCGAAGAGAAGTTTGCCAAGGCCTTCCACGCCTCGCCCGATGGCCTGCTACTGTCCCGGCAGAGCGATGGCCTGCTGATCGAGGTCAACGACGGTTTCAGTCGTATCACCGGATTCAACAGCGCCCTGTCGGTGGACCGTTCAACACTCGACCTGGGCATCTGGGTCAACCTCAACGAACGCAAGCAGATGCTCGACCTGCTGCAACGGGACGGCTTCGTCAAGGATTTCAGCTGCCATATCCGCCGCAACGACGGGCAGATCCGGCTCTGCGAAGTGTCCAGCCGTCCGCTGCCCATCGGCAACGAAGACTGCATGCTGACCATCGCCCGGGACATCACCGAACGCCACCTCATGCAGGAAAAACTGCAACAGGCCGCCACGGTCTTCGAAAGCACCGCCGAAGGTGTATTGATCACCGACACGCAGCAGCACATCAGCGCCGTGAACCGCGCCTTCACCGAAATCACCGGCTACAGCGAAACCGAAGCCTTGGGCCACACGCCCCGCTTGCTCGCCTCCGGCCTCCATGACAGCGCGTTCTACGCCGCGATGTGGCATCAATTGACGGCCGAAGGACACTGGCAAGGCGAGATTTCCAACCGCCGCAAGAACGGCGAACTCTATCCCAGCTGGCTGACGATCAGCGCCGTCCGCAACCGGGAACAGCAGATCACCCATTTCGTCGCAGTGTTCGCTGACATCTCCAGCCTCAAGCACGCCCAGGCTCGCCTCGACTACCAGGCACACCACGATCCACTCACCGGTCTGCCGAATCGCACCCTGTTCGAAAGTCGGCTGCTGACCGCACTGAACAACCAGCAGGAAAACGGCGGCCAGGGCGCAGTCCTGTTTCTCGACCTGGACCGTTTCAAGCACATCAACGACAGCCTCGGCCACCCGGTCGGCGACCTGCTCCTCAAGGGCATCGCCGTGCGACTGCGTGAACAACTGCGCGATATCGACACCGTCGCGCGACTGGGCGGTGACGAATTCATCATCCTGTTGCCCGGCCTGCAACAGCCCAGTGATGCCGAGCACATTGCGCACAAGCTCTTGAATTGCTTCGCCGCGCCGTTCCAGGCCGGTGAACATGAATTCTTCATCAGCGCCAGCATCGGCACCAGCCTGTATCCGCAGGACGGCGGCGATGTCGCCACGCTGGTCAAGAATGCCGATGCGGCGATGTACCGTTCCAAGGCCAAGGGGCGCAACCGGGTTGAAAGCTACACCCGCGACCTCACGGCCCAGGCCAGTGAACGCGTCGCCTTGGAACACGAGCTGCGACGGGCGATTGAACGCAACGAGCTATCGCTGTCCTTCCAGCCGAAAATCAGCCTCATCGACAACCGATTGGTGGGCGCCGAAGCGCTCATTCGCTGGACGCACCCGACCTTCGGCGACGTGCCGCCCGAACATTTCATTCCCTTGGCGGAAGAAAACGGCATGATCCTGCAGATCGGCGATTGGGTTCTGGAAAGCGCATGCCGCCAGCTCTGCGAGTGGAACAGCAGCCATGAAAGCCTCGGCCCGCTGTCAGTCAACTTGGCCGGGGCCCAACTGCGCCAACCCAACCTGCTGGGCCGTATCGAGCAACTGCTGCGGGAAAACCAGCTTGAGCCTGGCTTATTGCAACTGGAAATTACTGAAAACTTCATCATGAGCCAGGCCGAGGAAGCGCTGACGGTGCTCCACCAGTTGAAAAAACTCGGTGTGCAACTGGCCATCGACGACTTCGGCACCGGCTATTCTTCCCTGAGCTATCTCAAGCGGCTGCCGCTGGACATCCTCAAGATCGACCAGTCATTTGTCCGCGGCCTGCCCGACGACCCCCACGATGCGGCCATTGTGCGAGCAATCATCGCCCTGGGGCGCAGCATGCAGTTCACCATCATCGCCGAAGGCGTCGAGACCTTGGCCCAGCAGCAATTCCTCACCGACGAAGGCTGCGAACAGATCCAGGGCTACATCGTCAGCCTGCCCCTCTGCGCCGAAGAATTTGCCGCAACGTTTCTGCGTATGACCGTATCGGATTTTTCGGATAGCACAGCCGAGAAACCGTCGCTATAATCCGCGGCCTACTGAGGGCCCATAGCTCAGTTGGTTAGAGCAGAGGACTCATAATCCTTTGGTCCACGGTTCGAGTCCGTGTGGGCCCACCAAACAAGAAAGCCGCGCATTGCGCGGCTTTCTTCGTTTCCAAGGGTACAGAAATTTAACGGATCACTTGATGCCAAGTGGTCGATCCAGCGACATCGCACCACCGCCACGGGCGACGATGAGCAACAGCAAGCCCGCCCAGGAAAGGTGGGTGGGCCAGGCATCGGGGTAGATAAACACTTCGATTACCAATGTCATGCCCAGTAACGCCAGTGCGGACAGTCGCGAGAACAGGCCCAACACAAGCAGCACTGGAAAAAGATGCTCACTGTAGGTTGCCAGATGGGCGGCCAGTTCCGGTGTGACTAGCGGCAGTGCGTATTCTGTGCGAAACAGCTCGTAGGTGCTGGGCGTGATCGTCAAAAAACCACTGACTTTGGTGCGCCCTGACATCAGAAAGATGGCCGCGATGGATAGCCGCGCCACCAGCACCAACAACGAGTCACCCACCATCGCGCCGAGTCGCTCTGCGATGCGGTTCCACATGCCTCGCAAGGATTTGTCGGCTGTGGACGAAGTATTTCGTATTGCGTCCATGATGTGCTCCGCTGGCTAAGTTGCTGTTATGGGATGCTTACAGAGGCGAACGCGTCGGCTCTGAATAAGCGGGTAATGAGCGTTGTCAAATCCAGGTCAGGCTGAACTTCAAGGGCCTTTTCCGTGGCCTGTTCAAGCGGTAGATGTGCCGCGCAGGCATCCAGGAAGCTGCAATCCGCAGCGCTGGCGGCTTGCCAACAAACCTTGCCTTGCTTGCGTGTGAGAAATGCTCCTTCGCCTCGCCAATCGAGCTCCTCAGGCATGTCCAGCTCTTCGCGATTGAAGCGCCAGAGGGTGTAGGCGGGGTTGTCCGGAAACCACGCCCACCGGCAAGCGGCCTTCGGTGTGAGTCGGCTGCGGGCCAAGTCTTCTGGGGACAGCTTCGCCAGTTCGCTGGGATCGACGTCGGGCTCATCCTCGGCGCAATGGACTTGCGTCCAAAGCAGATCCAGGCGGGCGACGTCACCCAGATAAGGTATTTCGCGCGCGTGCTCGAAAGCGTCGAGAAAATCCGGAAAACCAGCCCCGTAGTGCAACAGTCGGGAATCGCTCGGGGGCGCCTGTCGGGCATGAAGAGTCGCGGCAGCCTTAAGCCACTCTGTACCAACCAAGCGTTCGACAGTGGGGAAATTCGCAAGTAATGCGTCCACCGATCCTTTCAAAACAGTATTGCGGTACACCATAAAACCGGGCTGTTCGATCAGCGCGCTCGTTCCAGTCGAATGTCGCTCATATAAAGCGTCGACGAATGCATCCTGGAAATTTGTCAGCGAGGTGTTCATATCGTCACTTCCGATACACGCCGGTTGCCGATGTTCAATAACATCTGTGCCCTGTCTCGTTCGGCCAGCAACACATCGAACCCGGGGATATTGTCGTCACGCTCGATCAAGGTCGGGCGCATACCGATCCGTTCGATAACGCGTCGATACAACATCCAGACATCTTCAGCGATGGGCGCATCGTGCGTATCTATCAGCAATTGCGTGTCGCCCGGGTCCACTGTGTGGCCCGCCAGATGGATTTCCACAATCGCCTTGGCCGGGAAAGCATCCAGGTACTTCGCTGCATCGAAACCCAGGTTATGCGCGCTGATATGGACGTTATTGATATCCAGCAGCAACCCGCAGCCAGTCCTGATGCTCAGCTCGGTCAAGAATTCTATTTCGCTGAATTCATGGCCCTGCAAACTCAGATAGTGAGTGGGATTTTCAATGGCAATCGAACGCCCAAGGGCTTCTTGTGTTCGCTGGATATTGCTTGCGATGCGCTGCAATGCCTCGACTGTACGAGGGAATGGCAACAGATCAGGATGATATTGGCCACGCCATGCGGACCAGGCCAGATGTTCGGAAATCAATGCAGGCTGTGCGCGATCGACCAGTGCCTTGAAGCGCTTCAGATGACTTTCGTCCGGTGGGCAATCGGCAGCCAGTGAAAGTGAAACACCGTGCAGCGACAGCGGGTGCTTGCTCCCGATTGCCTCCAGCCACGCAAGACGGGGGCCACCTTCTACCATGTAGTTTTCCGGATGAACTTCGAACCAGAGCCCCTCGGCAGTGCAGTCAAGCGCATCGGGGTAATGGTTCGGTTTCAGGCCGAGCCCGGCCCCCATCTGGAATACGGTTTTCATGATCGGTAAGCCCCTTGGCACTGCGATTACATAGGCGTGAGAGAGCCCATGCCTTTTGGTGTCTTGATGGAGGTACACGTACCGACAGGAACGTTTTTCCAGGCATTGGCCTGATAGTCCATTTTGGCGGTGCCCGCACAGGTAGTGCCTGCCCCCGCTTTGCAATCGTTCTTGCCGGCCATGGAAACGCCGTAGCATTTTTCCATGGCACCTGCTGCGGCAGGCGTTTCTGCGGCGATGGCACCGGCGGCGAACGAAGAGAAGGCAACAGCGATGGCGGCAAGTTTGAGGTTGTTCATGATTTGCTCTCCAGAAGATGGGTTGGTCGCTGCATCAATGCTTGGGCACTGTGTTTGCGATCCAACAAGTAGTTCGATGTCGTTCCGGATTCGGTTACAGCGACCACAAAATATTTTTCGGGCCAGCAATAAATGCCTCACGTCGGGAAGCCGCATGTAAGATTCGCTGCCGGCATTAGCAGCAACGAGATAATTTTCCCTTTCGTGTAACCAGAGCGAACGATGGAACGAACTACGGATAACGATGCTTTGCGCAGCCGAGAGCTTCATCTTCAGGCCTTGTTTCTCTCAGGCCTGGATGGAGACGAACGGGCTTATCGCACGTTTCTATCGGAGCTAAGTGGTCATCTTCGCGGCTTTTTACGCTCAAGGCTTCAACAGCGCCCCGGTGAAATCGAGGATTTGCTGCAAGAGGTTTTACTGGCCGTTCACAATGCGCGCCAGACGTATCAAGCAAATCAACCGCTGACGGCTTGGGTCTTTGCCATTGCGCGTTACAAGCTCATCGATTTTTTCCGTGGGCGATCACGCCATGACGTGTTCAACGACTCCCTCGACGATGCGGCAGAGCTGTTTGCCGAGCCACATCTTGAACCTGCGCAGGCCAGCCGGGACCTGGGCAAGTTGCTTGAGCAACTACCTGAACGCCAGCGTCTACCGATCGTACGCGTAAAACTGGAAGGGCTGTCTGTGACTGAGGCCGCTCAAACGACGGGATTATCCGAGTCTGCGGTGAAGATAGGGATACACCGAGGGCTTAAAGCCCTGGCGTTGCGAGTGAGAGGTGCACGATGAAGACTGATGATTTGATTTCCCTGCTTGCCTCGGGCGTGGCCCCGGTCGATCGCAAGGCGCCCGCCAAGCGATTCAGTGTCGCTGTTCTGGCCGGCCTCCTGGGCGCCCTCTTGCTGGTGGTCGCACTGAAAGGCGTGCGCCCAGACTTGGGCCAAGTCATGGCGACACCGATTTTCTGGGCCAAGATCGCGTTTCCGCTCTGCCTGATGATCGGCACGCTGGGCATGGTCATGAGGCTTGCCCGGCCTGGAGCGACCTCGGGCCCCGGCAAAATCCTCATCGTCGCCGCTGTTACTGCGGTTTGGGTTGGCGCGATCTATGTCCTCATGGCGACCGCACCTGATGATCGCGTTGCGATCATTCTGGGCGATACCTGGCGGGTCTGTGCGCTCAACATAACCCTGCTGTCGATTCCGGGATTTATCGCGGTGTTCTGGGCGCTACGCGGCCTCGCGCCCACCAACCTGACACTCACAGGAGCCTGCGGCGGACTGCTGGCAGGCTCAATGGCGACGATTGCCTATTCCCTTCACTGCCCCGAGATGCAGGTCCCATTTTGGGCAGTCTGGTACTTGTTGGGCATGTTGGTGCCGACGATACTGGGCGCGCTGCTCGGTCCACGCTGGCTGCGCTGGTAGCAGGCCCTTCGGTTTTTCCTGGGGCCTACGAATACGACGCCACGCTCATCATTTTTCTAGCGTCGGCTCCATGACGACAAAACATCCCTTCCCACCGAGACCTCCATCATCGCCAGCCCCAGCCTGTCCCGACTGTTCCTCGAACTCTTCTGGCAACTCGGCATCCTGGTGGTGCCAGCCTTCTTTGTCACTATCCTACCGCCGCCGCTGGCCTTGCTGGCGGTGGTATTGCTCGGCTTGCTGATGGGGCTGGCCGCGCGGCTGGGCTTTCAGGCGATGGGCCGAGGCATTGCCCGTCTGACAGTCGGTGCCGTGTTTGGCCTGGGCTTCAGCCTGGGCCGGGCATTGCCCGAGTGGTGGGGCATCCTCGTGGCGATCGTCGGCATCGTTGCCGGACTTGCCTGCGTCAGCAAATGGGAGCGACGCCTTGGGCTCGCCCCGGTTGCGACCAAAGGGCCGAGCGCCTGGGGTGGCAGCGAGCCGCAGTTGACGCCTGAAGGAGAACCGATCCGGCAGTTCAACCACAGCGAAATCGCCATGGGCGGTCCTGTTTACTGCGACTATCTGTTTCCTGACGGCGTACTTCTGCAAGGGCTTGGCTCTTCAGCGGTGTTTTCCAGCGACGGTCGTTATTTCGCCGCGCCCGTGCCGTCCCGGCAGGAATGGGGACTGGTCATCCTTGACCGTCAGCAGCGCAAGGTCTACCGCTGCGCCGAAAGCGAGTTCTGGGAATTGGACGCTTTCAATCCTGACGAATTGATCGGCCGTCACAGCCCGCTGGTGGACAACGGCGCTCGCCAGGCGCGGCTGGAGGATCTGCTGCGAACCGCCGAGGCAGCGGACCTGGTTGCCGTCGCTGATCTATGGCTTGAACCTGGCTGGCACCCGGACAATGTAGCGCCCACCTTCGAGCGACCCAGCGCGGACGGCCAGCATCGCCTGGAGGGCAACCTCTTGCTGCCCGCGACCTTCCGCGATCTGGACCAGCCATTGGCGCCGCTGTATTCCCCACGCTATGCCATCACCGTCGACGGGCAGCCGTCGGGGCTGGTCATGGCAGCCGATGCACCTTTGGTGTGGGGCACCGATCACCATGCGCTGGTGTGTCTGGCCCGGGAGCAGGCCAACGATGCGGACGGCGTCCAGTATTGGTTGTGGCAAGCAGGAAATGGCTGGCGCGCCCTGCCCTCACCCTGGGTGAAAAGCGCCACCGAGCCGTCCTTTTATTGGCACGAGTTGCTGAGCCTCGAGGCGAGCCACGTGCATATCGGCGCGTACCTCGACTATCCGCGACCGAGCTGCGGCCGTTATGGCTATCGCCTGGACAGCATCCACAGTGACACCGAAACCCAGACAGGTCACGACGCCCAGGGTCGCGTGCAGGTCGACGAATTCAAGCTGACCCGGATGTCCATCGTCATGCCGCTGGACAGCACCGGTCGGCGAGGCGACTCGTGCATCGAGACGCAGCCGATGATGGAAGGCAAACGCGCTCGCTTGACCTGGATGTGCGACAACCCCGACGGGCTCGGCGGTTATCGCTGCCAGATTGGCGATTGGTCCTTGCCGGGGAGTTGGTTGCTCGATCATCGAGTGTCCGATTGCGGACGCTACTTGGCGCTGCTGCCCTTCGAGAACGCGACCACGGTGGCAACCCACGCGGCGGTCGCAGACGTGCAGGAACGACGCCTGCTGCAAGGGCCCGCCCTGTGGGTGGAGCGCATACTCGATTTCCGCGATGGCCGTTTAAGCCTGGCGGTCGTCGAAGGTCGTCTTGATAACGATCTGGAAAGCAGCCCATTAATGCGCTTCAACGTCGTCGCGCCACAGGTCGGCTGTGACACTTCCTTCTTCCGTTCCAATGAACACTCCCGGCTGTTCTACAGCACGGTTCAACTGCTGCCGACAGACTCACAGCTCAACGCCGTCAAGCCTTGGCGCCTGGTGGACCGCCCTCAAGCGGCCACCGCCGACGGCGACTTCATCCAACCCGCGCCGAATCACCAGGACGCCGCCTGGCTATTCGGCAGCGAAACGGAATACGCCGACAGTTGGGTGCATGCCGGTACGCTCCGCCTCGGCGGGCACCTGCTGACGGCGTCGGGCTGTGCATTGGTTGACCTGGCACCGTCGATGGTCTGGTCATCCAATAGCCGATATCTGGCGTTGACCTGCATGGCAACCGACGTGACAGAACTCTGTGGAAACTACCGGGGCTGGCAGTTGCTGCTGCTCGATGTCCAAGACCATACGCTGCGGATACACCCGCGGTGGCTGGGTCATCGGCCGTTGTTTGAAAGCTTCGACGAGCAACAACTACAGGTACGCTGTTTCAAGCGCGATTGGGAAATTGAAGGCGATGACGACCGAGGTTCGGTGCAGGGGTTCTCACTGGACGACTTGCTGCAGTTGCGCGCTGAGCCGCTGATCTGCCAGGACGGTCTCTGGCTCAGATCTTCCCAGGCGCACCTCGCCCCAGCCTGGCGCGCGCTGGCTTTGCCAGCCATCAGCTACTTCGAACGCCGGAGCCTGTAACATGCCCGCCACTGATGCCTGCGCCGGAGCTGACCTTGACTGATACCCGCCCTCCCGTCCTCGACGAAATCGATCGCCAACTGATCGCGGCGCTGCAAATCAACGCGCGGGAAAGTGTTGCGATGCTGGCTCGGCAATTGGGCATCGCCCGCACGACCGTGACCTCGCGCCTGGCTCGACTGGAGAAAACCAAGGTCATCACCGGATACGGCGTGCGTCTTGGGCAGCGAGTGATCGATGGCGGTTTGCAGGCTTATGTCGGCATCAAGGTCCAGCCACGCTCCGGCAAGGACGTGTTGCGGCGCCTGAGCGCGATGGCCCAGGTCCAGCAGTTGTGCGCGGTCAGCGGCGAATTCGATTACGTGGCCTGGCTGCGCACGGATTCGCCGGAACAGCTGGATCAGTTGCTGGACCAGATCGGCAGCGTGGACGGGGTGGAGAAAACCACCACGTCGATCATCCTCAGCAGCAAGATCGATCGGGGCCAGCCGGTATAGGTCCTGCCCAATCCCCTGTGGGAGCGAGCTTGCTCGCGATGGCGGTGGATTAGCCGACACTTCCATGACCGATAGTCCGCTATCGCGAGCAAGCTCGCTCCCACAGGATCGGATTTCGTCATTACGACTTGGCGGCGACTATAAATGACGAAAAACAGCGCAAAACGACGACACATTGCGTCTTATTAACGTGTTTCTCCCTCTCTAGAATGGCTGGCATCTTTTCCTATACTCAGACGCGAACGTCGCGTCGAGTCGCCCATCAAGGTCAGCCATGAACAAGAACAATCGCCACCCAGCAGACGGCAAGAAACCCATCACCATTTTTGGGCCGGATTTTCCGTTCGCCTTTGACGACTGGATCGAACACCCGGCCGGCCTGGGCGTCATTCCGGAACATAATCACGGCGCCGAAGTGGCGATTGTCGGGGCCGGGATCGCTGGCCTGGTGGCGGCGTACGAGTTGATGAAGCTGGGCCTGAAGCCGGTGGTCTACGAAGCGTCGAAAATGGGCGGACGCCTGCGCTCCCAGGCGTTCAACGGCGCCGAAGGCATCATTGCCGAGCTCGGTGGCATGCGGTTTCCGGTTTCATCGACGGCGTTCTATCACTACGTCGACAAGCTGGGCCTGGAGACCAAACCCTTCCCCAACCCGTTGACCTCGGCCTCGGGCAGCACGGTCATCGATCTGGAAGGCCAGACCTACTATGCAGAAAGCATGGCCGACCTTCCCGCGCTGTTCCAGGAAGTCGCCGACGCCTGGGCCGACGCATTGGAGGCTGGCTCACGCTTCAGCGAGATCCAGCAAGCGATCCGCGACCGCGACGTGCCGCGTCTCAAGGAACTGTGGAACACCCTGGTGCCACTGTGGGATGACCGCACCTTCTATGATTTCGTCGCCACCTCCAAGGCGTTCGCCAAGCTCTCGTTCCTGCACCGCGAAGTGTTCGGCCAGGTCGGTTTTGGCACGGGCGGCTGGGACTCGGACTTCCCCAACTCGATGCTGGAAATCTTTCGCGTGGTGATGACCAATTGCGATGACCACCAACACTTGGTCGTTGGTGGCGTGGAGCAGGTGCCTCACGGTATCTGGAAACATGTCCCGGAGCGTTGCGCGCACTGGCCGGCAGGCACCAGCCTGAACTCGTTGCACTTTGGCGCGCCTCGCGCTGGCGTGAAACGTATCGCACGCGCTGACAATGATCGGTTCAGCGTTACCGACGTCTGGGGCGACACGCGTGAATATGCCGCCGTGCTGGTTACCTGCCAGACGTGGTTGTTGACCACCCAGATCGAATGCGAAGAGGCGCTGTTCTCGCAGAAACTGTGGATGGCCCTGGACCGCACCCGCTACATGCAGTCATCGAAGACCTTCGTGATGGTCGACCGGCCGTTCTGGAAAGACAAGGACCCGGAAACCGGACGCGACCTGATGAGCATGACCCTCACCGACCGCCTGACCCGTGGCACCTACCTGTTCGACAATGGCGACGACAAGCCGGGCGTGATCTGCCTGTCCTATTCGTGGATGAGCGATGCGCTGAAAATGCTCCCGTATCCGGTGGAAAAACGGGTGAAGCTGGCCCTCGATGCCCTGAAGAAGATTTATCCGAAAGTGGACATCGCCGCGCGGATCATCGGCGAACCGATCACCGTATCCTGGGAAGCGGACCCTTATTTCCTCGGCGCATTCAAGGGCGCCTTGCCGGGTCACTATCGCTATAACCAACGCATGTATGCGCATTTCATGCAGGACGACATGCCGGCCGAACAAAAAGGGATCTTTATCGCCGGCGACGACGTCTCATGGACACCCGCCTGGGTTGAAGGCGCGGTACAGACCTCGCTCAACGCCGTGTGGGGAATCATGAAACATTTCGGCGGTGAAACTCACCCCGAGAACCCGGGTCCAGGTGATGTGTTCCACGAAATCGGTCCGATCGCCCTGCCCGAATAAAAGGAGTTGTCGATGCGCGTAGCCCTTTACCAATGCCCACCGTTGCCCATGGACCCGGCCGGCAACCTGCAGCGCCTGCATCAAATCGCGCTGGAAGCCAGGGGCGCGGATGTGCTGGTGGTGCCGGAGATGTTCCTCACCGGCTACAACATCGGGGTCGACGCAGTGAACGTCCTGGCGGAGGTCTACAACGGCGAATGGGCGCAGCAAATCGGCCGTATCGCCAAGGCGGCCGGCCTGGCGATTCTCTATGGCTACCCTGAACGCAGCGAAGACGGGCAGATCTACAACGCCGCCCAACTGATCGATGCCCACGGTGAACGCTTGGCCAACTATCGCAAGAGCCATCTGTTCGGTGACTTGGACCACACGATGTTCAGCGCCGGCGACGCGGCGTTGCCGATCGTGGAGCTCAACGGCTGGAAGCTCGGTTTCCTGATCTGCTATGACTTGGAGTTCCCGGAAAACGCGCGGCGCCTGGCCTTGGCCGGCGCCGAACTGATCCTGGTTCCGACCGCCAACATGCAACCCTACGAGTACATCGCCGATGTCACCGTGCGCGCACGGGCGATCGAGAACCAGTGCTTCGTCGCCTACGCCAACTATTGCGGCCATGAAGGTGAACTGCGCTATTGCGGCCAAAGCAGCATCGCCGCACCGGACGGCAGCCGGCCGGCGTTGGCGGGGCTGGACGAAGCGTTGATCGTGGGCGATTTAGATCGACAATTGATCGATGATTCCCGCGCGGCCTACAACTACCTGCACGACCGTCGCCCCGCGCTTTATGGCGACTTGCCCAAACACTGATCCGGACTAATCCGCTAGCATGAGCGCATCCCAATCCTGGAAGCGCTCATGCCGGTCCCCGACTCCCTCCGCCCTCACACCGAAACCCTGGCCAACGGCATGCGGATGACATTGCGCCATGTTCCCGGCCTCAAGCGCTGCGCCGCTGTGTTGCGGGTGGCGGCCGGCAGCCATGATGCGCCCGAGGCTTGGCCGGGACTGGCGCATTTTCTCGAGCATCTTTTCTTCCTGGGGACAGAACGCTTTCCTACCGGACAGCACCTGATGGCCTACGTGCAAGGTCACGGCGGGCAAATCAATGCGCGCACCAGCGAACGCACCACCGAATTTGTCCTGGAATTGCCACCGGCGGCCCTGCCCGGCGGACTGGAACGTTTGGCGGATATGCTCGTCCGCCCACGCCTGGATGAAAACGATCAGTTGCGCGAACGGGAAGTCCTGCACGCTGAATTCGTCGCCTGGTCCCAGGACGCAGCGGCCCAGCGACAGATGGCCTTGTACGAAGGGTTGTCGGCGAATCACCCGCTACGGGGCTTTCATGCGGGCAATCGCGACAGCCTTGGCGTATCGCAGCCGGAATTCCAGACGGCACTGCGCGATTTCTACCAGCGTTTCTATCAGAGTGGCCAAATGACCCTGAGCCTGGCCGGCCCGCAAGACGTCGAAGCCTTGCGAACCCAGGCCATCCAATTCAGTGAACATGTGCCCGCCCAGGAAGCAGCGATCCGGCAGGCACCGCCAAGGCTCATGGCATCCTCCGATTCCATTTATCAACAGGTACGCAAAGGCGGCCTCGACCTGCTGTTTGCCTTCGAACACCTGCCCGCAGCCTCACCCCAAGCCATGGACTTCCTGTGCCACTGGCTGAACAACCATAAACCGGGCGGCTTGCTCGCGACACTGCGCCAGCAAGGCCTGGCTGACGGCCTCAAGGCCACCGCGCTGTACGAATTTGCCGGCCAAGCGCTGCTGCATATCGAACTCACGCTCGACAGCGGACAAACACCCGCCGATAGCCGGCCGTTGCTGCGCGACTGGCTGGGCTTTTTTGCCGGCCAGGATGACTGGACATCACTGCGCCAGGCATACACCGCGCTTCGGCAACGTCAGCAGGAAACAGCGACCGCCCTGCAACTGGCCCGTTGGGACTGTGAAGGACGCGAAGGCCCGCTGTCGGAAAACGACTTGATACGCCTCAGGGAAATCCTCAGGCAACTGCACCCTGTGGATAACGTTGCCGGACAATGGCACGTGCCAGCGCCCAACCCATTTCTGCAAACCATCGGTGAACCACCCCGCGCCGGTTTGATCCGCGGCCAGACCAGCGCCCACCGTGGCTTGCGCACATTCGCCCAGGACCGCAGCCGGGGCCGCCGGGAGCGCTCGCCCCTGCAGTTCAGCCAGGCATTGCCGGATACCTCGCCTGAAGGTGCGGTGTACCTGCGCTGGCAATGGCCGGCACAAGTACCGCTCAGTCTGAAATCCAGGCTTGATCGGCAGTTGGCGGACTTGCAGGAAGATGCCCGGCAGGCCGGTGTCGACATCGCCTTTGAACCCAGCGGCCAGCAATGGCTATTGAAACTGGTCGGCTTGCAGGCGCCGATGCCGTTGGTCCTTGAGCACTTCCTGGCGAAGCTGGGACAGCCACTGCCGCCCGGCCCGGCCCGGGACGACGCGCCGCTGATACCGATCCGACAGCTATTGCGCGAATTGCCGAATCATTGTCAGCAAACCCCACGGCCATCCTCGCAACCTTTACCCGACAGCGATCAAGGCGCCTGGGCAAACGCCCACTGGGACGGTTTGGCCGTCGGTCTGTCGGCAGCCACCCAGGCCGCCATCGGTCCCGTATTGGCGCGAGTCCCTGGCATCGCCCGAGAGCAAGCTGCGACAACGAGCGTGCCTGCGCCGATGCGTCGCTGGCATTCGCTCCAGACCCAAGGCGACGAACAGGCCGTGCTGCTGTTCTGTCCCACGCCAACCCAGGATTTGATCGACGAAGCCGCGTGGCGCCTGCTGGCCCATCTGGGCCAAGCCCCGTACTACCAACGCCTGCGGGTCGAGTTGCAGTTGGGCTATGCGGTGTTCAGTGGCTTGAAACAGATCGACGGCCGGACCGGCTTGTTGCTGGGCGCGCAATCTCCCGCGGCGTCGGCGGCGCAGTTGGTCGAGCATATGGAGCAGTTCCTGGGCGGCTTGGTGGCGCTGATCGAGCAGATTGACGATGCGACCCTGGCCAGCCAACGACAAGCCCTGGGCAGCCAGTTGCAAAGTACCGTGCTGCCGGTTGCCCAGGTCGCCGAAGTGCTCTGGCAAGGCAAGCTGGCCGGTCGTCCATCGGACTACCTTCAACAGTTACCCGACGCCATAACAGCTATCACGCGCAGACAATTGATCGACGCGGCCCAGCGCCTGGCCGACGCCCATGGCGGACGGTATTGCCTGAGCAACGCGCCGTGTCCGGGAATGCCCTGGCAAGCGGGGCATTGATCGTTACCGACCGTGCAACGAGCTTTCTCAAAGAATCGCGGCGAACGAATTTGTCAGATTTAGTAACATAGCCGCCTAAGCATCTGAACATCTCCCTGCGGAGGTGGACTATATGTATAGGCTCCACCTGTACCATCTAACCGAAGCATCCCAACCAAAGGAGTATTCCCATGTCCTGGTCCAAACCCGCATATATCGATCTGCGTATCGGCTTCGAAGTCACCATGTACTTCGCCAGCCGTTGATAGCTGCAGGCGGTAGTACGCAACACCACGCCTCGGTCATCCGGGGCGTTTTTATTTTCGGTTTGCAGATGGAGCGGCCATGTTCGTCCAGATTCTAGGTTCCGCCGCCGGCGGGGGTTTCCCCCAGTGGAACTGCAACTGCGCCAATTGCGCAGGTTTTCGCAACGGCAGCCTGCGGGCCCAGGCGCGTACCCAGTCGTCTATCGCGATTTCCGATGACGGCGTGAGCTGGGTGTTGTGCAACGCCTCGCCGGACATCCGCGCCCAGCTCCAGAGTTTCGCCCCGATGCAACCTGGACGAGCCCTGCGGGACACCGGCATTGGCGCGATCATCTTGATGGACAGCCAGATCGACCACACCACTGGCCTGCTCAGCCTGCGCGAAGGCTGCCCGCACCAGGTCTGGTGCACCGACATGGTCCACGAAGACCTGAGCACCGGTTTTCCGCTGTTCAACATGCTCACCCACTGGAACGGTGGCCTGAGCTGGAACCGCATCGAACTCGACCAGAGTTTCACCATCGCCGCCTGCCCGAACTTGCGCTTCACCCCGCTGCCCCTGCGCAGCGCCGCGCCGCCCTATTCACCGCATCGCTTCGATCCACACCCGGGCGACAACATCGGGTTGATCGTCGAAGACCTGCGCACTGGCGGCAAGCTGTTCTATGCGCCGGGCCTGGGCAAGGTCGACGAACCGTTGCTGGGCATCATGGCCAGCAGCGACTGCCTGCTGGTGGACGGCACGATGTGGGACGACGATGAAATGCAGCGCCGTGGCGTCGGCACCCGCACCGGTCGGGAAATGGGTCACCTGGCCCAGAACGGTCCCGGCGGCATGCTCGAAGTGCTGGAGCAACTGCCCGAGCAGCGCAAGGTCCTTATCCATATCAACAACACCAACCCGATCCTCGATGAAGATTCGCCCGAGCGGGCCGAGCTGGTGCGCAGGAACGTCGAAGTGGCTTTCGACGGGATGAGTATCGAGTTGTAGGAAGGGCTGAACGACTGCGGGGGACCAGCGGGCCTCATCGCGAGCAAGCTCGCTCCCACAGTTGTCCGAGTCGTACCGAACATTCGATTCACAGCACAACCAATGTGGGAGCGAGCTTGCTCGCGATAGGGCCAACCCTGACGCCACAGAACCCACGGGTATTTCCCGGAGAACGACATGACCGACACCCCCCTGTCCCCCGCCGAGTTCGAAGCGGCCCTGCGTGCCAAGGGCGCGTATTACCACATCCATCACCCCTATCACGTGGCGATGTATGAAGGCCGCGCCACTCGCGAGCAGATCCAGGGCTGGGTCGCGAACCGCTTTTACTACCAGGTGAATATCCCACTCAAGGACGCCGCGATCCTGGCCAACTGCCCGGACCGGGAAATCCGCCGCGAGTGGATCCAGCGCCTGCTCGACCATGACGGCGCCCCGGGCGAAGACGGTGGCATCGAAGCCTGGCTGCGACTGGGCCAGGCGGTGGGCCTGGATCCCGACCAGTTGCGTTCCCAGGAATTGGTACTGCCGGGCGTGCGCTTCGCGGTGGACGCCTATGTCAACTTCGCCCGCCGGGCCAGTTGGCAGGAAGCCGCCAGCAGTTCGCTGACCGAACTGTTCGCCCCACAGATCCACCAGTCGCGCCTGGACAGTTGGCCGCAGCATTACCCGTGGATCGACCCAACCGGTTACGAATATTTCCGCACCCGCCTGGGCCAGGCCCGGCGCGACGTGGAGCATGGCCTGGCGATCACCTTGCAGCACTACACCACGCGTGCAGGCCAGGACCGCATGCTGGAAATCCTCCAGTTCAAACTCGACATACTCTGGAGCATGCTCGACGCCATGAGCATGGCCTACGAATTGAACCGCCCGCCCTATCACACCGTGACCGACCAACGGGTTTGGCACAAAGGAATCGTCTTATGAGTTTCGATCGCAGCCAAACCCCCAACTGGCGCCCCGGCTATCGCTTCCAGTACGAACCGGCCCAGAAAGGCCACGTGCTGCTCTATCCTGAAGGCATGATCAAGCTGAACGACAGCGCCGCGCTGATCGGTGGACTGATCGATGGCGAACGCGATGTCGCGGCGATCATCGCTGAGCTGGATAAACAATTTCCCGGTGTGCCAGAGCTCGGTGACGACATCGAGCAATTCATGGAGGTCGCCCGTGCACAGCACTGGATCACCCTTGCCTGAGAAGCCCGCCGTTGGCCTGCCGTTGTGGCTGCTGGCCGAGCTGACCTATCGCTGCCCGCTGCAATGCCCGTACTGCTCCAACCCGCTGGACTTTGCCGAGCAAGGCAAGGAACTCAGCACGGAGCAGTGGTTCAAGGTGTTCCGCGAGGCGCGAGAAATGGGCGCCGCGCAATTGGGCTTTTCCGGCGGCGAGCCGCTAGTGCGCCAGGACCTGGCCGAGCTGATCGGCGAGGCGCGCAAGCTGGGTTTCTACACCAACCTGATCACATCAGGCATCGGCCTGACAGAACAGAAGATCAGCGACTTCAAGAAGGCTGGCCTGGACCACATCCAGATCAGTTTCCAGGCCAGCGACGAGCAGGTGAACAACCTGCTGGCCGGCTCGAAGAAAGCCTTCGCGCAAAAACTCGAAATGGCCCGGGCGGTGAAAGCCCATGGTTATCCGATGGTGCTGAACTTCGTGACCCATCGGCACAACATCGACAAGATCGACCGCATCATCGAGCTGTGCATCGCCCTCGAAGCTGACTTCGTCGAACTCGCCACGTGCCAGTTCTACGGCTGGGCGCAGCTCAACCGCGTCGGCCTGCTGCCGACCCGGGAACAGCTGGTGCGGGCCGAGCGCATCACCAACGAATACCGGGCCAAGCTGGAAGCCGAAGGCAACCCGTGCAAGCTGATCTTCGTGACCCCGGACTACTACGAAGAACGCCCCAAGGGCTGCATGAACGGCTGGGGCAGCATTTTTCTCACCGTCACGCCGGACGGCACGGCATTGCCGTGTCACGGCGCCCGGCAGATGCCGGTGCAGTTCCCGAATGTGCGCGACCACAGCATGCAGCACATCTGGTACGACTCGTTCGGCTTCAACCGTTTCCGCGGTTACGACTGGATGCCCGAGCCCTGCCGCTCGTGCGATGAGAAGGAAAAGGACTTTGGCGGCTGCCGTTGCCAGGCGTTCATGCTCACGGGCGATGCCAGCAATGCCGACCCGGTGTGCAGCAAATCCGAACACCATGGGATAATTCTCCAGGCTCGCGAAGACGCCGAGCACGCCACGCAAACCATTGAGCAACTGGCCTTTCGTAATGAACGAAACTCACGCCTCATCGTTAAAGGCTGATCCACTCAGCGCCGCCCAGGCTGTCGCGGCAGGCATCGACTTTGCCGAACTGCAACTCGGGCCCCTGGGCCTGTTCTGGAATGAATACCGCCCCGCGGACGGAGCCTGTCGGATCTGGCATTGGCGCGATGGCAAGGCGCATTGCCTGACCCCGGATGGCTTCAGCGTGCGCAGCCGGGTCTATGAGTATGGCGGCGGGTCGTTCTGCCTGAGCGATGACGGCGTGCTGTTTGTCAACGAGGCCGACCAACAGCTGTATCACCAATCGCTGGGAGACCCGCGCCCCGTGGCGTTGACCTCGGGTGAGCGTCGATATGGCGATCTGCACTTCGCCGCAAGGCACGTGCTAGCGGTGGAAGAACAGGCCAACCAGCATCGTCTGGTGTCGATCGGGCTGACCGATCATCAGCGATGCGTATTGGCCGAAGGCGCGGATTTCTATGCCGCGCCGATCCTGAGTCCGGATCAAAAGCGTCTCGCCTGGATCGAGTGGAGTCGCCCGCACCAGCCCTGGACGGCCACGCGGCTGATGCTGGCCGAGCGCAACGATGCAGGTTGGGGCGAACCGGTCTGCGTGGCGGGTCACGGTGCGGAAGAGTCCATTCAGCAACCGCGCTTCGATGCTTCCAATCGTCTTTATTGCCTGACCGATCGAGGCGGCTACTGGCAGCCCTGGGCTGAGAATGCGGGCGTCCTGAGACCGTTGGCTGCCGCCGAAGCCGATCATGCCCCCGCGCCTTGGCAATTGGGCGGTTGTACCTGGCTGCCCGTCGACGAAAAGACTCATCTGGCGAGCTGGACCGAGGGAGGTTTTGGTCGGCTGGGCATGTGCCGTGGCGACGCAATCGAAGATTTTACCGGGACCTACAGCCGCTTTCGCAGCCTGGCGCAGGATGAGCGTTTCATCTACGCCGTTGCCGCCTCGCCGACCAGCCCGTCGGCGGTCATTGCCATCGAACGACGGAGCCATCACATCACCGTGCTGGCTGGCGGCATTGCGCCGCTGTCCGCCGAACAGATCAGCCGTCCACAGACGCTGCGCTACCCCGTTGCTTCAAGTGAAGCCCATGGGTTCTTCTATCCCGCCATGGACGCCAACCCGAGACCGCCGCTGGTGGTGTTCATCCATGGTGGGCCGACTTCCGCCTGTTATCCGATATTCGACCCGCGCATCCAGTACTGGACCCAGCGCGGCTTTGCCGTGGCCGATCTCAACTACCGCGGCAGCAGTGGCTATGGCCGAGCCTATCGGCAGGCATTGCATCTGAATTGGGGCGTAGTGGATGTCGAGGATGCCTGCGCCGTCGTTGCGTACCTGGAGGAGCAACGCCTGGTCGATGGCCGCTGCGCCTTCATTCGTGGCGGCAGCGCCGGTGGGTATACAACCCTTTGCGCCTTGGCGTTCCGGGACGTGTTCCGTGCTGGAGCCAGCCTCTATGGCGTCAGCGACCCGGTAGCCCTGGGCCGCGCCACACACAAGTTCGAAGGTGACTATCTGGACTGGCTGATCGGCGACCCAAAAGTGGATGCCGAGCGCTACCGGGCGCGCACTCCGTTGCTTCACGCAGACCAGATCCGCGCGCCGATGATTTTTTTCCAAGGCGAGTTGGATGCCGTGGTCGTGCCGCAGCAGACCCGCGATATGGTCAAGGCATTGGAGGAGAACGGTGTTCCAGTGGAGGCGCATTACTATCCGGATGAACGCCACGGTTTTCGCAAGGCTGCGAACCAGGCGCATGCGCTTGAGCAGGAGTGGTTGTTTTATCGAAAGGTGATGAACGCTGGCTTATGAAAGTGGCGAGCTTTTGTGGCGAGGGAGCTTGCTCCCGCTGGGTCGCGGAGCGGCCCCAAGCTTTTGCGATCGCTGCGCAATCGAGCGGGAGCAAGCCCCCTCGCCACAAAGGAGTCCTCAATAAAGGAATCCTCTGACTGCAGGACTTCAGCGCTTGGCGATGATGTACACCGCATGCACGATGCCGGGGATATAGCCCAACAGCGTCAGCAAAATATTCAGCCAGAACGCCCCGCCAAACCCGACTTGCAGGAAAACACCCAGCGGTGGCAGCAGAATGGCGATGATGATGCGAATGAAATCCATGGATGACTCCCTGATGAGCGATGGCCACGTTGCCATAGCCATGGACACCTGCCCGCTCGTCGGGGTTCAGTAATTGCTCGCGAGAGGCCTCGAAAGCGTCCGCCGATAAAAAACGCGGACAAAAGAAAACCCCGCCGAAGCGGGGCTTTGCAGACTGTTTCCCTGACATCCATTTCACTCCGCCTTCCTGGCAGAATCCTACGTGTCCGTGTTGTTACTTTGCGCGTCCTGCGCTACGTCCATGGAAGCTAGATTAGCCGTGGATCCAATCGGACGATAGAGGGAAATCGCCAGCACGTCATGTAAGCATTTGCTTACATGACGACATATTTCAGAATTGGCCCGGCTCCAGCAGGAACAACGACTCACTGCCGGCCCTCACCGAAGCGCTCAGGGAATGGATCCGCGGCAATAGGCGGGCAAAGTAGAATCGCGCCGTGCCCAACTTGCTCGCGTAGAAATCATCTTGGCTTTCCTTACCCAAGGCTGCCCTGGCCATGAGTGCCCACATGTAGGCGTATGCGGTGTAGCCAAATGCCTGGAGGTATTCCACCGACGCTGCGCCGATTTCGTTCGGATTGCTTTTCGCCCGGTCCAGCAACCACTCGGTCAGTTCGTCCAGCGTGCCGACGGCATCGTTCAACGGTTGGGTGAATTCAGACAACTCGCTGCTTGCCGTCGCGGTGAAATGGCGGATCTCATCGGCGAACAACTTGTAGAACGCCCCGCCACTGCCGACGATCTTGCGTCCCACCAGGTCCAGCGCCTGGATACCGTTGGTGCCTTCGTAGATTTGCGTGATGCGCACGTCGCGCACCAACTGCTCCTGGCCCCATTCGCGAATGTAGCCATGACCGCCAAAGATCTGCTGGCCGTGGACCGTGGTTTCCAGGCCCAGGTCGGTGAGGAAGGCCTTGGCGACGGGTGTAAGCAGCGCGACCAGGTCTTCCGCGCGCTTGCGAGTGGCGGGGTCTTCGCTGAACTTCGCGGTATCCAGTTGCATCGCAACATAAGTGGAGAACGCGCGGCCACCTTCGTTCGAGGCTTTCATGGTCAGCAGCATGCGACGCACGTCCGGGTGGACGATGATCGGGTCGGCAATCTTATCCTTGTTCTGCGCGCCGGTGGGCGAACGGCTTTGCAGGCGGTCACGGGCGTATTCGATAGCGTTCTGGTAGGAACGCTCGCCGGTGGCCAAGCCTTGGATGCCGACGCCCAGACGCTCGTAGTTCATCATGGTGAACATCGCCGCCAAGCCTTTGTTTGGCTCGCCGACCAGATAACCCACGGCCTCGTCGAAGTTCATCACGCAAGTGGCGGACGCCTGGATACCCATTTTGTGCTCGATCGACCCGCAGTTCGCCGCGTTGCGCGCGCCCAGGCTGCCGTCGACGTTGACCATGAACTTCGGCACCAGGAACAGCGAGATGCCTTTCGGTCCGGCCGGCGCGTCCGGCAGCTTCGCCAACACCAGATGGATGATGTTCTCGGTGAGGTCGTGTTCGCCGCCGGTGATGAAAATCTTCGTGCCACTGACCTTGTAGGAACCGTCGGCCTGGGGCTCCGCCTTGGTGCGGATGATCCCCAGGTCGGTACCCGCGTGAGGCTCGGTCAAGCACATGGAACCAGCCCAGACACCGGCGTACATGTTCGGCAGGTACGCCGCCTTCAGTTCTTCGCTGGCATGGGCGTTGATCGACAGGCAAGCCCCGGCGGTCAGCATCGGGTACAGGCCGAAGGACAGGCTGGCCGAGTTGACCATCTCTTCAACCTGGGCCGAAACGGCCTTGGGCATGCCCATGCCACCGTACGCCGGATCACCGCCAACGCCGACCCAACCGCCTTCGGCGTAAGTCTTGTATGCCTGTGGGAAACCTGCCGGCGTGCTGACAGCGCCGTCGGCCCAGTGACAACCCTCTTCGTCAGCCGCGCGGCTGAGGGGAGCAACGCTTTTACTGGTGACCTTACCGGCTTCCTCCAGAATCGCTTCGACAGTTTCAGCGTCCACGGTCTCGGCCAGTGCCGGCAATTGGGCCCATAGTTTCGAAACCTCGAACACTTCATTGAGGACGAAGCGCATATCGCGCAGGGGCGCTTTGTAGTCAGCCATGGCAAACCTCGCAGGATCTAAACAATTGGTTCGTAGGAAAGCGGTTTCGCAATGGGCCAGAGTGTACCCCAACAACTTTTGCGACACATAGGGTCAACCCATGACCGTTTTGTTATTTTTAGTCACAGCCAAAAGTTGATGTTTTATCGTGGCGAGGGAGCTTGCTCCCGCTGGGGTGCGCAGCAGCCCTCTTTTGAGCGCTACGCACTGGAGCGCCAGCCCGGTCACGCGGGAGCAAGCTCCCTCGCCACGGAGAATGTCTCAGCCCATCAAAGCGCAAACAACTCCGCCGGCAACTTCATCAGGCAGTCACTCCCGGCCTCTACGGCGGCCCGATGAGCCATCGTACGCGGCAGCAGGCGCTTGAAGTAAAACTCGCAGGTCGCCAGCTTGGCCCGGCAAAAATCCGCGTCGCCCTGGTCGCTGTCGAGTTGCGCCTGGGCCACCAACGCCATCCGCAGCCACAGATAGGCCAGGATGATGTAGCCGCTGTACATCAGGTAATCCACCGAGGCGGCCCCCACCTCATCCGGATTTTTCATGGCCGCCATGCCAACCTGGGTCGTCAGTTCGCCCCACTGCCGGTTGAGGCCGTCGAGCTGCGCAACGTATCCGTCGAGCTGCGGGTGCCCGGCATTGGCGACGCAGAACTTATGGACGATCCTGGTGAAGCCGCGCAGTAACTTGCCTTGACTGCCAAGGACCTTGCGCCCCAGCAGGTCCAGGGCCTGGATGCCGTTGGTGCCCTCATAGATTGGCGCGATCCGACAATCGCGGACCAATTGCTCCATGCCCCATTCGCGGATAAAACCGTGGCCGCCAAACACCTGCATGCCGTGGTTGGTCACCTCCAGTCCGGTGTCTGTCATGAAGGCTTTGCAGATTGGCGTGAGGAAAGCCAACAAATCTTCGGCCTCCTGGCGGGCGGTTTCGTCGCGGCTCAGGTGCTCGGTGTCGAGCAGTTGCGCGGTGAAATAGGTCAGCGCACGGTTGCCTTCGTTGAAGGCTTTCATCGTCAACAGCATTCGACGTACATCGGGGTGGACGATGATCGGATCGGCGGCTTTTTCCGGTGCCTTGGGGCCGGTCAGAGAACGCATCTGCAAGCGGTCGTTAGCGTACTTGATCGCGCCCTGGAAGCTCGCCTCGCCCAGGCACAGGCCCTGCATGCCGGTGCCGAGGCGGGCGTGGTTCATCATGGTGAACATGCAATTGAGGCCCTTGTTCGCCTCGCCGATCAGGAAGCCCTTGGCCCCGTCGAAATTCAGCACGCAGGTGGCCGAGGCCTTGATGCCCATCTTGTGCTCGATCGACCCGCAGGAAACGCCATTGCGCTCCCCGGCCTCGCCCGAGGCGTCCGGCAGGAACTTCGGCACGATGAACAGCGAGATACCCTTGGTCCCGGCCGGTGCATCGGGCAGCTTGGCGAGCACCAAGTGAATGATGTTCTCGCTCATGTCGTGCTCGCCGGCGCTGATGAAAATCTTGCTGCCGGTCACTGCGTAACTACCGTCCGCCTGTGGCACGGCGCGGGTCTTGATGATGCCAAGGTCGGTGCCGCAGTGGGCTTCGGTCAGGCACATGGTGCCGGTCCACTGGCCAGCGGTGAGTTTGCTGAGGTAGGTGTGCTTCTGTTCCTCGGTGCCATGGGCGTGGATGGCCGACATGGCGCCATGGGTCAGGCCGGGGTACATGCCCCAGGAGGTATTGCTCGATCCGATCATTTCGCTGATGACCAGCCCGAGGGAACTGGGCAAGCCCTGGCCACCGTACGCCGGGTCCGCCGCCAGGCCATGCCAGCCGCCTTCCACGTACTGTGCGAAAGCCTGCTTGAACCCTGTAGGCGTAGTTACCACTCCGTTGTCGAAATGGCAGCCCTCTTCGTCACCCGAGCGATTGAGTGGCGCCAATACGTTCTCGCAGAACCGGGCGCCTTCATCGAGGATGGCGCTGACCATGTCCGGGCTGGCATCGCTGGCTCCCAGTTCGGCATAGCGGCCATGGAAATCGAAGACGTGGTCGATCAGAAAGCGCATGTCGCGCAGGGGAGCCTTGTACTCGGGCATGGTGGTTTCCTCCGGTAGCAGATCGTTCCAACCTACTGCCGGCCATCAAGCCTCACAATCACAGTCCAGACGCTGAATGCGCCATCATCACTCAACCCGCGGCGGCTTCCATGCGTACCGCGCCACGACGATTCTGGCCGAAGGCAATCACACAGTTTCGCCCCGCGCCCTTGGCGTTATAGAGCGCCTGGTCCGCCGATTTGAGTACTTCTTCAGGCGTGCGCTGCTCGATGCGCTCGGCCACGCCGATGCTGACAGTCACCGAAACGCTGGAGGCGCCAGCACCGGAACGACGCTGGCGACCTTGCTGGTCATCCTGGGGACGGCTGTCGGGATTGCGCAGTTGAATCGCGTACGTCTCGATGGATTGGCGGATGACCTCCAGATGGGGCATGCATTCGTCGATGGTCTTGCCTGCGAACACCAGTGCGAATTCCTCGCCGCCGTAGCGATACGCCCTACCGCCACCGCCGATTTTCGACAGTTTGCTGGCCACCAGGCGCAGCACCTGGTCGCCGACGTCGTGGCCGTGGGTGTCGTTGAATTTCTTGAAATGGTCCACGTCACTCATCGCCAACACATAGTTGCGCCCCAGGCGCTGCATGCGCTCGTTCAGTGCCCGACGCCCCGGCAGGCCGGTGAGTTCGTCGCGGAAGGCCATTTGGTAGGCCTCGTGGGCGACCGCGGCGGCGATCATCAACATCACTTGGCTGCACATGATGTTCAAGGTGAACGGCAGGATGAAGGTTTTCGGTAGCATCCAGAACAAGCCGAGCAACCCCACCAACTGCGCCGCGTGCAGCGGCCGCGGGTTGCGCCAGTATTGCCAGGCCAGCAGCAGGAAAGCGGCAGCGAACATCGGGTAGGACAACTGGATCAGGCTCATCCAGGCACCGTGTAACGCGGGCCAGCGGATCTCTGAAAGCCATAACAGCAAGGCCTGGGGAAAACTTTGCTCCAACGCCAGCGCCACGCTGCCGAAGACCAGCAACACCGCAAACCGCGCCACCATGTCTTGGAACAGGTGCGTGCGCTCCTGCCACGCCGCGAACAGGCCGAACAGCAGCGGCAGCAACAGGCAGACGAGATGGAACACTACCGCCGCGTCTTGACGCACCTTGCCGTTATCCCGGTAAAAGTCGGTTTGGGTGTCCAGGAGGAAGTAGGCGATGTACACCGTGACCATCAGAAACAGTTCACGCTGGCGTCGGTAAACGGCGCAATACGCGCCTCCCAATAGCAGCACCAATGTAGGAAGCACATTGAACAGGGAGGTGAAGAAGACGTTGAGATCCTTGACGTAGGCAGCCGCAAGCCCCGACAACAACAGCAGCAGTGACGGTAGGAAATGGCTCAGACGTACAGCGGAAGAACGCGGCAAGGGTAAAGCTCCGACCCGGCTGATCAAAGATGGCATTGTGCCTGCGAGGCGTGACCGATGTCACACTGCCATCGCTGTAACGGCAGGCGAGGTAGTTTTCTTAGGGTGGGGTTGGATGAATATTGTTTCAGGATCGCCGCGCCCCTCCTGTGGCGAGGGAGCTTGCTCCCGCTCGGCTGCGAAGCAGTCGTAAACCGGCGGGTGCGGTGTGTCTGATGCTCCGCATTCGGCAGGTTTGGGGCCGCTTCGCAGCCCAGCGGGAGCAAGCTCCCTCGCCACGGGTTTGTCGAAGGCCTTGATTGGGGTTATGGCAGGCATGAAAAAGCCGCTGCTCCCGAAGAAGCAGCGGCTTGTGAAGAACCGCGTAGGGCTTAGTAGCCCAGCGCGAAGTCTTCTTCTTTCATGTCCATCAGGTTGTTGGCGCCCGACAGCATGGTTGCCACGTGGGTACGGGTACGCGGCAGGATGCGTTGGAAGTAGAAGCGCGCGGTCTGCAGCTTGGCGGTGTAAAAGGCTTCTTCAGTGGTGCCGGCTGCGAGTTTTTCCGCCGCCAGGCGCGCCATGTCGGCCCAGAAATAAGCCAGGCAGGCATAACCGGAATACATCAGGTAGTCCACCGAGGCCGCGCCGACTTCTTCGCGATCCTTCATGGCGGCCATGCCGACCTTCATGGTCAACTCGCCCCATTCCTTGTTCAACGCAGCCAGGGGCTCCACGAACTCCTTGACCGCTTCGTTGCCTTCGTTGCCCTGGCAGAATTTGTGGACGATCTTGGTGAAGCCCTTGAGCGCTTCGCCCTGGGTCATCAGCACTTTACGGCCCAGCAGGTCCAATGCCTGGATACCGGTGGTGCCTTCGTACAGCATCGAGATACGGCTGTCGCGCACGTTCTGCTCCATGCCCCACTCGGCGATGAAACCGTGACCGCCGTAGATCTGCACGCCGTGGTTGGCCGATTCGAAGCCGACTTCGGTCATGAAGGCCTTGGCGATCGGCGTCATGAACGCCAGCAGCGCGTCGGCTTTCTTCTTCTCTTCTTCGTCCACGCCGTACTTGACGATATCGACCTGCTTGGCGGTGAAGTAGACCATCGCCCGGTTGCCTTCTGCGAAGGCTTTCATGGTCAGCAGCATGCGACGCACGTCAGGGTGGACAATGATCGGGTCGGCTGCCTTGTCCGGCGCTTTCGGGCCAGTCAGGGAACGCATCTGCAGGCGATCACGAGCGTATTTCAGGCCGCCCTGGAAGCCGATCTCGGCGTGGGCCAGGCCTTGCAGCGCGGTGCCCAGGCGTGCGGTGTTCATGAAGGTGAACATGCAGTTCAGGCCTTTGTTCGCCGGGCCGATCAGGAAACCGGTGGCCGCGTCGAAGTTCATCACGCAGGTGGCGTTGCCATGGATGCCCATCTTGTGTTCCAGGGAACCACAGCTCACGGCATTGCGCTGACCAACAGTGCCATCGGCGTTAGGCAGGAATTTCGGCACGATGAACAGCGAAATGCCCTTGGTGCCGGCCGGTGCGTCCGGCAGGCGTGCCAGCACGATGTGGACGATGTTGTCGGCCATGTCGTGTTCGCCGGCCGAGATGAAGATCTTGGTGCCGGTCACTTTGTAGGAACCATCGGCCTGAGGCTCGGCCTTGGTGCGCAGCATGCCCAGGTCGGTGCCGCAGTGAGGTTCGGTCAGGCACATGGTGCCGGTCCATTCGCCGGACACCAGCTTGGTCAGGTAAGCCTCTTGCTGCTCGGGCGTACCGTGTTCGGAAATGGTGTTCATCGCGCCATGGGACAGGCCCGGGTACATGCCCCACGACCAGTTGGCTTCGCCGACCATCTCGCTGACCGCCAGGCCCAGGGACTCCGGCAAGCCTTGACCGCCATGCTCGACGTCGTGGGCCAGGCTTGGCCAGCCGCCTTCGACGAACTGCTTGTAGGCTTCCTTGAAGCCGGTCGGGGTTTTCACGCCGGACTCGCTCCAGGTGCAACCTTCCAGGTCACCCACGCGATTCAGCGGAGCCAGCACCTGCTCACAAAACTTGGCGCCTTCTTCGAGAATGGCGTCAACCATGTCCGGAGTTGCGTCCTGGCAAGCCGGAAGGCTCTGATAATGCGCTTCGTAGCCGAGCAGTTCGTCACGAACGAAGCGAATATCACGCAAGGGGGCCTTGTAGTCAGGCATAGCGATAACCTCTGCTGATGTAACCGGGGATGAACGACCGTGGTTTTTTATAGCGGTCAAACAGGTGTTTGAAACATACGTTTACGCCTAAATCTTGTCAAGCGTCGATCTTTTGCCATTCGTCATCGTCTTGCAGAAGTCAGGGAAGCGAGAAACTCCGCCCAAGGAACAACCTTGGCGGGGCGGCGCATGGAAAGATTAGTTGAGCGAGAAGGAGTTAGAGACGAAAACGCCGCGAATAATCGCGGCGTTTTCACAGCATCTGAAAAGCAATATCAGGCAAATGTATCGATCAATGTTCCCAGCATTTCGTCGGAAGCCTTGGCAACATTCACACCCAGTTGCACCTGAAACTTGCCTTGGGCCATTTCGACCATGTTGCTAGCCACGTCCGACTGCTGGCTGCGATCCACCGAACGCAGGCGGTCAGCCTGGATCTCGGACGACTGGCTGGTGACCGAACGCTCGATTGTGTTGTTGGCAATCTGGCTGGAGGCCTGATCGACACGGTTCTGCCCTGTCTGAATCGTGCTCAGACCGGCATAGAACGCGGTGTTTCCTGAGATTTCCATGGCAGGGCTCGTCTACTTGAAGGGGTCGACACCGGCATTGAACCAGATGCCTTGGCAAAAGGCCCGACAAAAACACTAATGGCACAGTGCCTTGTCATAGGCAAAACCTTGGCGTGATGTCAGTCCAGCAGATCCAACTGCAGGTGCTCGGCCACCGCTTCAGCCGTTACGCTCTGGATTCGCGCCACCCGGCCCAGGCAGGGCGCCGGCAGGCGTTCGGCCAGGGTTGCCAGGTTTTCTTCAAGGCGCGAGGTGGCCGGGTCGATGATATTTGCCACCCAACCGGCCAGTTGCAAGCCGTCACGGGCAATAGCCTCGGCGGTCAACAATGCATGACTGATACACCCCAGGCGCACGCCCACCACCAGGATCACCGGCAAACCCAGCGCTATCGCCAGGTCGGAAAGATTGTCCTGGCCGGCCAACGGTACACGCCAACCGCCCGCGCCTTCGATCAAGGTGAAGTCGGCGTCCAGCGCCAGCACTTCGCGCATCGGGCCGAGCAGCGACTGTACCGTCAACGCCACGCCGGCTTCCCGCGCGGCCAGATGCGGCGCAATGGCCGGTTCGAACGCCACCGGATTGACCTGTGCATAACTCAACGGCACCGAGCATTCAGCCAGCAACGCCAAGGCGTCGGCATTGCGCAGGCCTTTAGGCGTCACGTTGCAGCCGGAGGCCACCGGCTTGCCGGCAGCCGTGCTCATGCCGGCCTGTCGCGCCGCGTGAAGCAGGCCCGCCGCAACGGTGGTCTTGCCCACATCGGTGTCGGTGCCGGTGATGAAATAAGCCTGGCTCATAGCGGTTTCTCCAACACGGCGTAGACCACCTGGTAGGTCGCGGGAAGGCCCTGGGCCTGGCGGAACTGTTCGTAGGCTTCGACCAACGCGAGGATTCGCGCCCTGCCCGTCAATCCTCCGGGTCGGCCCGGGTTGAGATTATGAGCGCCCAATGCTTTCAATTCGTGGGTCAGGCTACGGACATCCGGGTAGTGCAATACGTGGGGCTGATTTTCCAGACCGAGGACGTTCAATCCACTGTTCGCGCACAACTGTTGATAAGTCTCGAAATCACGGAAACGGTTGACGTGTACCCAGCCATCCACCTGACGCCAACTGTCGCGTAATTCGTACAGTGTGCCGACACAAAGGCTGGTAAAGGCAAACACGCCGCCCGGTTTCAATACGCGATGGGCCTCGCTCAGCACCGAGGCAAAATCGGCGCACCACTGCACCGCAAGACTGGAGAAAACCAAATCACAGCTCGCCGCCTGCAAAGGCAGTCGCTCAGCATCACCGGCGATAAAATGCGCGGCCCCGCCTTGTGGACGAGCATGGTTGAGCATGCCTTCGGCGATATCCAGGGCGAAGCCGGTGTCCTCGCCGAAACGAGCGCCCAAGGCTCGGGTGAAATAACCAGTGCCACAGCCCAGGTCCATCCAGCGCTGCGGATCGAGCGACGAAGGCAGTCGCCCAAGCAATTGCTGACCCACGTCACGCTGCAGTTCAGCGACGCTGTCATAGCTGGCCGCCGCTCGGGAAAACGACGCCGCGACCTGACGTTTATCGGGCAAGGCGCCAGGTAACTTCACAGACAAATCAGTCATCACCGGACTCATGCAAGAAAGCCTGGATCGCCCCCGCCACGCCGTGGGGATCTTCCAGAGGAAATGCGTGGCCGGCCTGTTCAATCAGGCCGATTTCGACGTCCGGCAGCAACGCCAACAACTCGCCCGCTGCTTCGGCTGGGACCAAGGCATCGAGCCCGGCAAACAAATGCAGCTGCGGACCGCGAAACCCCTGCAATGCAGCGCGGGTATCAAGCAGCGCCAACAACTCGAGCCCGGCCATCAGTACTTCGGGCGCTGTGTTCGGTGCGCCGCCGAGCAACAATCGCGACAATCCCCGTGGGTCGCCACAACCTTGGGCGCACAGCAAGCTGAAGCGCTTGAGCGTCTGGCGCGGATCGGCAGCACACCCGGCAAGAAACCCATCGAAGGTCTCACCGGCCATCGCGCTCGGCCATTGCTCATGGGCTACAAAAGACACGTTGCTGGCCAAAGTCAGCACGCCGCAGCAGCGCTCGCCCCGGCGCGCTGCCAGTTCCGCGGCCAACATGCCACCCAGGGACCAGCCTCCGAGCCAGGCATCCTGGGGCAATGTAGCGTCCAACTCATCGACCCAATCCGTCAGATTGCTTGAAGTCAGCGCCGGCAAGGGCTCGATTTCCACCTGCAGATGTTCGTCCAGCCCTTGCAGCGCCGCGGCAAGAGGTTCCAAGGGCGAAACGCCCAAACCCCAACCGGGCAGCAAAATCAGTCGATCACGCATGGCTTGGCTCCGGTCCCAGTTGGGCAAAACACTCTGCCAGTGCCTCTAACAATAGTTGCACCTGGGCTTCGCTGTGAGCGGCGGTCAGGGTCACCCGCAGACGAGCACTGCCGGCGGGCACGGTAGGTGGACGGATCGCGGTCACCATCAGCCCCCGTTCACGCAGCATGCGGGACAGCTGCATCGCCCGCCCGGCATCGCCGATCAGGATGGGCTGGATCGGCGTAAAACTATCCATCAGTTGCAAACCGATCTGCTCGGCGCCTTGGCGGAACTGGCGGATCAGCCGCTGCAAATGCTCTCGCCGCCAATGTTCGCTGCGCAGCAGTTCAAGGCTCTTGAGCGTGGCGCAGGCCAGGGCTGGCGGTTGGCTGGTGGTGTAGATGTAGGGACGCGCGAACTGAACCAGGCTCTCGATCAAATCCTCACTGCCGGCCACAAAGGCACCGGCGGTGCCAAACGCCTTGCCCAGCGTGCCGACCAGCACAGGCACGTCCTCCTGGCTCAGACCGAAGTGTTCGACGACACCACCGCCGCTGGCGCCCAGCGTGCCGAAGCCGTGGGCATCATCCACCATCAGCCAGGCGCCCTTGGCCTTGGCTTCATGGGCGAGGGCCGGCAAGTCGGCGACGTCGCCGTCCATGCTGAATACCCCATCGGTGACCACCAAGGTGTTACCAACCGCTTTTTCCAGGCGCTGGGCCAGGCTCCGGGCATCGTTGTGCAGATAACGGTTGAAACGCGCGCCGGACAACAACCCGCCATCGATCAATGAAGCGTGGTTGAGGCGATCCTCCAGCACGGTGTCGCCCTGCCCGACCAACGCCGTGACCGCGCCGAGATTGGCCATGTAGCCGGTGGTGAACAGCAACGCCCGTGGGCGGCCGGTCAGCTCGGCCAATGCTTCTTCCAAGGCGTGATGCGGCCCGCTGTGGCCGATTACCAGATGAGAGGCACCGCCGCCGACGCCCCAACGCGCGGCACCTTCGCGCCAGGCCTCGATCACTTGCGGGTGATTGGCCAGGCCCAGGTAATCGTTGTTGCAGAACGCCAATAGCGGCTGGCCATCGACCACCACTTCCGGGCCTTGGGGGCTTTCGAGCAGCGGGCGCTGGCGATAAAGATTTTCAGCACGACGGGCAGCCAGGCGTGCGGCGAGATCGAAGGGCATGCAGGCCTCAACTGTTTAAAGACTGGCCAAAGCCCCTTGTGGGAGCGAGCTTGCTCGCGATAGCGGTGAGCCAGTCGACATAAATGTTGAATGTTCCATCGCCATCGCGAGCAAGCTCGCTCCCACAGGGTCTTGCATTCCAATCAGGGAATCGGTGCGTGATCAAACAGCGGCGTTATAGAACTGCTCGCTGCTCTTCTGCTCCACCAATGCCTGCTCGATCGCAGCCTGGTGCACTTCATCGGCATGTTCTTCACGGGCTTCCGGCTGGATGCCCAGGCGCGCAAACAGCTGCATGTCCTTGTCAGCCTGCGGGTTGGCGGTGGTCAGCAGCTTGTCGCCGTAGAAGATCGAGTTCGCGCCGGCGAAAAACGCCAGGGCCTGCATTTGCTCGTTCATCGCTTCGCGGCCGGCGGACAAGCGCACGTGGGATTTCGGCATGAGGATCCGCGCCACGGCCAGCATCCGGATGAAATCGAACGGATCGACGTCCTCGGCATTCTCCAGCGGCGTGCCGGCGACTTTCACCAGCATGTTGATCGGCACCGATTCCGGGTGTTCCGGCAGGTTTGCCAGTTGGATCAGCAGATTGGCGCGATCGTCCAGGGACTCGCCCATGCCGAGGATCCCGCCGGAGCAGATCTTCATGCCCGAATCACGCACATAGGCCAGGGTCTGCAGGCGCTCGCTGTAGGTGCGGGTGGTGATGATGCTGCCGTAGAACTCAGGCGACGTATCGAGGTTGTGGTTGTAGTAATCCAGGCCGGCCTGGGCCAGCGCTTCGGTCTGGTCCTGGTCGAGGCGGCCCAGGGTCATGCAGGTCTCCAGGCCCATGGCCTTCACACCCTTGACCATCTCCAGCACGTAAGGCATGTCCTTGGCCGACGGGTGCTTCCACGCCGCGCCCATGCAGAATCGGGTCGAACCGATGGCCTTGGCCCGAGCCGCCTCTTCGAGGACCTTCTGCACTTCCAGCAATTTCTCTTTTTCCAGCCCGGTGTTGTAGTGGCCGGACTGCGGACAATATTTGCAATCTTCCGGGCAAGCGCCGGTCTTGATCGACAGCAGCGTGGAAACCTGGACGCGGTTCGCGTCGAAGTGCGCGCGGTGCACGGTCTGCGCCTGGAAAAGCAGGTCGTTGAATGGCTGGACGAAGAGTGCTTTGACTTCGGCCAAAGACCAGTCATGACGCAGGTTGGCAGTGGTGCTGGCGCTCATGGGCATTTCCTTGATTATGCTTGGCTGGCGCCTGGGACACTCAATACCCACAGGCGCGACACGGATGTTCGGCATATTTAAGGAAGAGTCATGCGCTGTCAACCTCGATACAAACGGCCGGTTTACATCTGGTTAAAAAACAAACAATTCTGTCTGTTATGCGGCGAATCCACCGACACACCGCAGCCAATCTGCACGCCTTGTGAAAGCGAGTTGCCCTGGCTTGGCGATCAATGCAGCGTCTGTGCGCTTCCGCTGCCCATGGCCGGGCTACGCTGCGAACAATGCGCCAATCGACCGCCGGCTTTCGAACGGGTCGTGGCGCCGTGGATCTATGATTTCCCGGTGGACACGCTGGTCACCCGTTTCAAGCATCAGGCGAAGTGGCCGCTTGGGCGCTTGCTCGGTGAACTGTTGGCGCAGTCGATCCAACATCAGTTCGATGAAGGGCTGGGGCGTCCCGACGCGCTGGTGCCGGTGCCACTGGCGGCTCGACGCCTCCGGCAGCGCGGTTTCAACCAGGCGGCGCTGCTGGCCCGTTGGCTCAGCGGGCCGTTGCAGATTCCTTGCGAGGAGAATCTGCTGCTACGCGTCCAGGACACGCCCGCGCAACAGGCCCTAGATGCCCGGGCGCGGCGTCGCAATCTTCGCCAAGCGTTTGCCTTGGCGCCTGACGCTTTATTGCAAAACCGCCACTTGGCGCTGGTGGATGATGTGCTCACCACGGGCGCCACGGGTCAGACGCTTGCACGCCTGTTGCTCGATGCTGGCGCTGCCCGGGTCGATGTGTATTGCCTGGCTCGCACGCCAAAACCCGGTGACCCCGCTTGACGCGCCGCCGCCGAGGCGCCAACGTCCGGGCATCGAATCCTGCGCAGTTTTTTCGTCATGTCATTGCCTACGCTCCTGACCCAGCACATCGTCCGCCGACCACAACGTATCGCGCTATTGCAGCACATCGCCGAACAGGGCTCGATCACCCGCGCAGCCAAGAGCGCGGGCCTGAGCTACAAGGCCGCATGGGACGCGATTGACGAACTGAACAACCTGGCGGACCAACCGCTGGTCGTACGCAGCGTGGGTGGTAAGGGCGGTGGTGGCACAAAACTGTCGGAGGAAGGCCAGCGTGTCCTGCGCCTCTATCAGCGCTTGCAAACCTTGCAGGCGCAACTGCTGGAAGCAAGCGAGGACGCAGGGGATTTGGGGCTGCTCAGCCGATTGATGCTGCGCACCAGCGCCCGGAACCAGCTGCATGGCAAAGTCCTCGGCATCGAGGCCCAAGGTCACAACGACCGGGTGCGCGTGGAGCTGGCCCGCGGCCTGGTCATCGACACGCAGATCACCCACAACAGCACGCTGCGCCTGGAACTGCAAACCGGTACCGAAGTGGTCGCTTTGATCAAGGCCGGTTGGCTGGAGCTGTACCCCGCTGATCAGCCAGAACATCCGGGGGCCAACACGCTGCGCGGGGTGATCGAACACATCGCCGTCGCCGAAAACGGCCCCAGCGAAGTGCGCATCGGCCTGCCCAATGGCCAGACCCTGTGCGCCCTCGCCGATCCGCCTCAGCTCAGTGAGCGAAACCTCGAGACCGGCTCACCGGTCCAAGTGTGGTTTTCTCCGTCGAATGTGTTGCTGGGCACACCGTTGTAGCGCACTGAAACAAAAGCTTCATCGACCCGCTTTAAGGTGACTGCCAAAACCAGCAGGGAGCCTGATGATGAGCCTATTAGAAGATAATCAATCCACCGACCTGGAAAACATCGTCGGCTTGAGCCGTCGCCGCTTCATCGGTGCCGGTGCCCTATGCGGCGCGGCGATGTTCCTGGGCGGCAACCTGCTGAGCCGCAGCGTCCTCGCCGCCGCCGTGAGCGAAGGCAACAAACGCATGCTCGGCTTCGACGGCATCGCGGCCGCGACGACAGACGCCATTACCCTCCCGCCAGGCTACAAAGCCTCGGTGTTGATCAGTTGGGGCCAGCCACTGCAAAAGAATGCACCGGCGTTCGACCCCAGCGGCAACGGCACCGCCCGCGCCCAGGAAGTGCAGTTTGGCGACAACAACGACGGCATGAGCCTGTTCCCGATGCCAGGGGATGAAAACCGTGCGTTGATGGCAATCAATAACGAGTACACCAACTACCGCTACCTCTTCCCCCATGGCGGCCAGCCGCAGTCGGCCGAAGAAGTGCACAAGGCCCAGGCCTGCGAAGGCGTGTCGGTGATCGAAATCGAGCGTCGTCGCGGTCAATGGCAGTTCGTCCAGGACTCACGCTATAACCGCCGGATTCATGGCAACACGCCAATCCGCCTGAGCGGCCCGGCTGCCGGTCACGACTGGGTGAAAACCAGCGCCGACAAAAGCGGCAAGAAAGTGCTGGGGACTTTCCAGAACTGCGCCAATGGCATGACGCCGTGGGGCACTTACCTGACCTGTGAAGAAAACTTCACCGACTGCTTCGGCAGCAGCAAGGCAGACCTTAAATTCGATGACGCGCAAAAGCGCTACGGCGCCACCGTCACCAGCCGCGAGATCAACTGGCACCCGCATGACCCGCGCTTTGACTTGGCGAAGAACCCCAATGAACTCAATCGCCATGGCTGGGTGGTGGAAATCGATCCGTTCGACCCGAAATCCACTCCGGTGAAACGCACCGCCCTGGGCCGTTTCAAACACGAAAACGCCGCCCTTGCCCAAACCCATGACGGTCGCGCCGTGGTGTACATGGGCGACGATGAACGCGGCGAATTCATCTACAAATTCGTCAGCCGTGATCGCATCGACCACCGCAACGCCAAGGCCAACCGCGACTTGCTGGACCATGGCACCCTGTATGTGGCGCGCTTCGACGCCGGCGATGGCAATCCGGACCATCCGAAAGGCAAGGGCCAGTGGATCGAACTGAGCCATGGCAAAAACGGCCTCGACGCCAGCAAGGGCTTCAATGGCCAGGCCGAGGTGCTGATCCATGCGCGCCTGGCCGGCAGTGCCGTGGGCGCGACTCGCATGGACCGCCCTGAGTGGATCGTGGTCAGCCCGAAAGACGGGCAGGTCTATTGCACCCTGACCAACAACGCCAAGCGCGGCGAAGACGGCCAACCGGTGGACGGGCCTAACCCACGGGCCAAGAACGTCTACGGGCAGATCCTGCGCTGGCGCACCGACCGCGACGACCACGCCTCCAACACCTTCGAGTGGGATCTGTTCGTGGTCGCCGGCAACCCGACGGTACATGCCGGCACCCCGAAAGCCGGCTCGTCCAACGTCACCGCCCAGAACATGTTCAACAGCCCCGATGGCCTGGGCTTCGATAAGGCCGGCCGGCTGTGGATCCTTACCGACGGTGACTCCAGCAACGCCGGAGACTTCGCCGGCATGGGCAACAACCAGATGCTCTGCGCCGACCCAGACACGGGCGAAATCCGCCGTTTCATGGTCGGGCCGGTGGGTTGTGAAGTGACCGGGATCAGTTTTGCACCGGACCAGAAGGCCCTGTTCGTGGGGATCCAGCATCCCGGGGAAAACGGCGGTTCGACCTTCCCCGAGCACCTGCCCAATGGCAAGCCGCGGTCTTCGGTGATGGTGATTACCCGCGAAGACGGCGGCGTCATCGGCGCCTGACACTGATCGTTCCCACGCTCTGCGTGGGAATGCAGCCCGGGGCTCTGTGGCGAGGGAGCTTGCTCCCGCTTGGGTGCGCAGCGCCCACAAAAAAAATGGGGTCGCTGCGCAACCCAGCGGGAGCAAGCTCCCTCGCCACTAGTCTCAACGATCAATCACGACTGCTTTGCGCTACCATGCTGGGCCGGACGCGGCAGCCCTGCCGCTGCGCAGGAGTCAGCATGTCCCATCCGTTCGAAACCCTCACGCCCGACCTGGTGCTCGATGCCGTTGAAAGCATCGGCTTTCTCAGCGACGCCCGCGTGCTGGCCCTCAACAGCTACGAAAACCGCGTGTATCAGGTCGGCATCGAAGACGCCGAGCCGCTGATCGCCAAGTTCTATCGCCCCCAGCGCTGGACCAACGAAGCCATTCTGGAAGAACACCAATTCACCTTCGAACTGGCCGACCGTGAAGTGCCGGTGGTGGCGCCGTTGATCCATAACGGCGCCAGCCTGCACGAGCATGCCGGGTTTCGTTTCACCCTGTTTCCTCGTCGCGGCGGTCGTGCGCCGGAGCCAGGCAATCTCGACCAACTCTATCGCCTGGGCCAGTTGCTCGGCCGCCTGCATGCGATCGGCGCGACCCGTCCGTTCGAGCACCGTGAAGCGCTGGGCGTCCAGAATTTCGGCCACGACTCGCTGGACACCGTGCTGCAAAGCGGCTTCGTTCCTCGCAGCCTGTTGCCGGCCTACGAATCGGTCGCCAGGGACTTGCTCAAGCGCGTCGAGGCAGCCTACGCCGCCACGCCTCACCAGAACATCCGCATGCACGGCGATTGCCATCCCGGCAACATGATGTGCCGCGACGAGGTGTTCCACATCGTCGACCTGGACGATTGCCGCATGGGGCCGGCGGTGCAGGATCTGTGGATGATGCTTGCCGGGGATCGCCAGGAACGCCTGGGGCAGCTGTCGGAGTTGATGGACGGTTATCAGGAATTCCATGATTTCGATCCCCGCGAGTTGGCACTGATCGAACCATTGCGAGCCCTGCGCCTGATGCATTACAGCGCCTGGCTGGCGCGGCGCTGGGATGACCCCGCTTTCCCGCGAAGTTTCCCATGGTTTGGCAGTGAGCGTTACTGGGGCGACCAGATATTGGCGTTGCGCGAGCAATTGGCGGCGCTCAATGAAGAGCCGTTGAAGTTGTTCTGATTGGGCGCGGTCCCAACAGCCACTGAAATCCTTGTGGGAGCGAGCTTGCTCGCGATAGCGATGTATCAGTCAATATAAATGGTGGCTGTTCCACCGCCATCGCGAGCAAGCTCGCTCCCACAGGGGACCTGCGGTGGAACGACTTCCTAACAAGGTTCGCAGCACAACCAGACAAATCTCCTTACAATCACTCTTTTGTTAGCTGCCTAAGCAAGGATTCTGCATGCAAGCCGCCAACCCGCGTCGCGGGTACATCCTGGGCCTGAGTGCCTACATCATCTGGGGTCTGTTCCCGATCTATTTCAAAGCCATCGCCAGCGTGCCGTCGGTGGAAATCATCATCCACCGGGTGCTGTGGTCCGCCCTGTTCGGCGCGGCGCTGCTGATGGTCTGGAAACACCCGGGCTGGTGGCGCGAGTTGCGCGACAATCCGCGTCGCCTGGCAATACTGGCCTTGAGCGGCACATTGATCGCGGCTAACTGGCTGACCTATGTCTGGGCGGTAAACAACGGTCGAATGCTCGAAGCCAGCCTGGGCTACTACATCAATCCGCTGGTCAACGTGTTGCTGGGCATGCTGATCCTCGGCGAGCGCTTGCGACGCATGCAGTGGCTGGCGGTGGGGTTGGCGGCAGTCGGCGTGGCCCAGCAGGTCTGGCAAGTGGGCAGCCTGCCGTGGGTCTCATTGGCGCTGGCGCTGACGTTTGGCTTCTACGGATTGATCCGCAAGCAAGCGCCCGTCAAGGCCTTGCCAGGGCTGGTGGTGGAAACCTGGATGCTGGTGCCGATCGCCATCGCCTGGTTGCTGTTCAATCCATCGGCCACCAGCGCGCAAGCCGCGTTCTGGACCACCTCCGAAGCCTGGTGGCTGGTGGCGGCCGGCCCGGTGACGCTGGTGCCATTGGTCTGCTTCAACGCCGCGGCGCGGCATTTGCCCTACACCACGCTGGGCTTCCTGCAGTACATCGCCCCGACGCTTGTGCTATTGCTCGCGGTGATGCTGTTCGGTGAGCACCTATCGTCCGCCACCTTGATGGCGTTCATCTTTATCTGGGCCGGACTGGCGGTGTACAGCATCGATGCCGTGATCAGCATGCGTCGGCGCAACTGATCAAAAAACACACAAACCTTTACAGGCCACGTCCGGCGTGGCCTGCGCGTTTCCTTCCCAAGGTTATCCACAGCGTGATCCCCGCCGTTTGTGCACAAGCCCTTGAAAATTGGTGATTTTTTGATCATTGGCTGCTGAGCCCCGGCCAGCCTGGGCTGGGGCCGGGTCTCTACAGGTTATCCACAGGCAGGCGCAGTTTTTCCTTGGATAACCCGAATCACGCTTCGTCGCTGAGTTTCAGCTCAACCATCAACTCATCGGCCAAAGTCTCCAAGCGTTCCTGCAGTGTTTCCAGCGACAGGGTCAAGGGCACCCCGAGGATCGCCTCGGCATGAAACAGCAGTTCACTGCTCATGGGCGCCGGCCGGACATGCGTCACCAGACGCTCGACGTTGACACCCTGCTCGCTTAACAGCCGGGTGATATCCCGCACGATGCCAGGACGATCATTACCCACCAGCTCCATGGCAATGGGTTTCCACGTGCAGGATTCTTCAACGGCACTTTCAGCAATCAACACGCGAATACCGTGGATCGACAATCCCTGCAAGGCTTCGATCAATTCTTCATGGGCCTCGGCCGGGGCGCTGAGGCGCAGGATGCCGGCGAATTGCCCCGCCAGGTGCGACATGCGGCTCTCCAGCCAGTTACCGCCATGTGCGGCGATGCAATCGGCGATGCGCTCGACCTGCCCGGGTTTGTCCGGGGCGAAAACGGTGATGACGAGGTGGTCCATGGCGCAGTCCTCTTGTTGATGGAAGGGACAGTATAGGCAAGGCAGAAAATCAACACGGTCGCACTTTCGTGGCGAGGGAGCTTGCTCCCGCTGGACCGCGTAGCGGGCCCAAAATGGTTGGATCAGTGCTGCGCACTGAAGCGGGAGCAAGCTCCCTCGCCACGGTATTTTGTGTACGAACACTAAAATTATCTGGAACAATCTATCTGTTTTTTGAGAACATCCCGTGCCCCGACGTGACCGTAACACTTTAGTCGGTCGCGGAACGACGCAATTAGTCTAATTTTCACAAGCGCAATTGATCATGTAGTATTCCGCAGCGCGCACTACATAATCGTACCGCGTGATGTTCTACCGATGTCTGCCCAGGCCGGTCGCATCCCTGAAAAGCCCCGTCAGCAAGGCTTGATCACCCAGCCGCCAGCGATGGCATGTACTGGTTCAGGGGTTTGTGGTTTAAATGTCCCGAGGCTTCATTGTCAAAATCGAAGAGCTGAAAAGCGCAATAGCTGAGCAGAGTGAGGCAAGCAATGACTGAACACGTTCAAGTCGGTGGCCTGCAGGTCGCCAAAGTCCTGTTCGACTTCGTGAATAACGAAGCCATTCCCGGAACCGGCCTCACCGCCGACGCATTCTGGGCCGGCGCCGACAAGGTCATTCATGACCTGGCTCCGAAGAACAAAGCCCTACTCGCCAAACGCGACGATTTCCAGGCGCGGATCGACGCCTGGCACCAGGCACGTGCCGACCAGGCCCACGATGCCGTGGCTTACAAAGCCTTCCTGCAAGACATTGGATACCTGCTGCCAGAAGCGGCGGACTTCCAGGCCACGACCCAGAACGTCGATGACGAAATCGCCCGCATGGCCGGCCCGCAACTGGTGGTGCCGGTGATGAACGCCCGCTTCGCCCTCAACGCCTCGAACGCCCGCTGGGGTTCGCTGTATGACGCGCTGTACGGCACCGATGCCATCAGCGAGGCCGATGGCGCGGAAAAAGGCAAAGGCTACAACAAGGTCCGTGGCGACAAGGTCATCGCCTTCGCCCGCGCCTTCCTCGACGAAGCGGCCCCGCTGGCGGCCGGCTCCCATGTCGATTCCACTGCCTACAAGATCGTCGACGGCAAACTGGTGATCACCCTCAAGGGCGGCACCAACAGCGGCCTGCGTGACGATGCCCAGTTGATCGGTTTCCAGGGCGATGCCTCGGCGCCGACTGCTGTGCTGCTGAAACACAACGGCCTGCACTTCGAAATTCAGATCGACGCCAGCACCCCGGTCGGCCAGACCGATGCCGCCGGCGTCAAAGACATCCTGATGGAGGCCGCGCTGACCACCATCATGGACTGTGAAGACTCGGTCGCCGCCGTCGATGCCGATGACAAAGTGGTGATCTACCGTAACTGGCTGGGCCTGATGAAGGGCGACCTGGCGGAACAAGTCGCCAAGGGTGGCCAGACGTTTACCCGAACCATGAACCCGGACCGCGTCTACACCGCTGTCGACGGTTCGAGCGTGACCCTGCACGGTCGCTCGCTGCTGTTCGTGCGCAACGTTGGCCACCTGATGACCATCGACGCGATCCTCGACAAGAACGGCAACGAGGTGCCAGAAGGCATTCTTGACGGCCTGGTCACCAGCCTCGCGGCGATCCACAGCCTCAACGGCAATACCTCGCGCCGCAACAGCCGCACCGGCTCGGTGTACATCGTCAAGCCGAAGATGCACGGCCCGGAAGAAGCCGCGTTCACCAACGAACTGTTTGGTCGCGTCGAAGACGTGCTGAAGCTGCCGCGCAACACGCTGAAAGTCGGGATCATGGACGAGGAGCGCCGTACCACGGTCAACCTCAAGGCCTGCATCAAGGCCGCCAGCGAACGCGTGGTGTTCATCAATACCGGTTTCCTCGACCGCACAGGCGATGAAATCCACACCTCCATGGAAGCCGGCCCGATGGTGCGCAAGGCCGACATGAAGGCCGAGAAGTGGATCGCCGCGTATGAAAACTGGAACGTCGACATCGGTTTGAGCACCGGTCTGCAAGGTCGTGCGCAAATCGGCAAGGGCATGTGGGCCATGCCCGACCTGATGGCAGCCATGCTGGAGCAGAAAATCGCTCACCCAATGGCCGGCGCCAACACCGCGTGGGTGCCGTCGCCGACTGCCGCCGCGTTGCACGCGCTGCATTACCACAAGGTCGACGTGTTCGCTCGCCAGGCCGAACTGGCCAAGCGCGCCCGCGCTTCGGTGGACGACATCCTGACCATCCCGCTGGCCGTCAACCCGAGCTGGACGCCGGAGCAGATCAAGAACGAACTGGACAACAACGCCCAAGGCATCCTTGGCTACGTGGTGCGTTGGATCGACCAGGGCGTGGGTTGCTCCAAGGTGCCGGACATCAACGATATCGGCCTAATGGAAGACCGTGCGACGCTGCGTATTTCCAGCCAGCACATCGCCAACTGGCTGCGCCACGGCATCGTCACGCAGGACCAGGTGATGGAAAGCCTCAAGCGCATGGCTCCGGTGGTAGACCGCCAGAACGCCAGCGACCCGCTGTACCGCCCGCTGGCGCCGGACTTCGACAGCAACATCGCCTTCCAGGCGGCGGTCGAGCTGGTGGTCGAAGGCACCAAGCAGCCGAATGGCTACACCGAGCCGGTGCTGCACCGTCGCCGTCGTGAGTTCAAGGCCGCCAATGGGTTGTGATTGAGCGGTAGCAGCGCCCACAAAAAAGCCCTGATCGAAAGATCAGGGCTTTTTCATTTGCAATACCAAACTGCTTTTGTGGCGAGGGAGCTTGCTCCCGCTCGACTGCGCAGCAGTCGCAAGTCCGCTGATGAGGTTTCGAAATAGCTGAAAAGAAGGGCTGCTGCGCACCCCAGCGGGAGCAAGCTCCCTCGCCACGAAAAACCAGACGACGCCAGTACGGGGGTTTAAAGATCCATCCCCAACTCATGCTTGACCAACCCCAGCAATTTGTCGGTATCGATCGGCTTGAGCAGGAAATCCACCACGCTCAGGTGCATGGCTTCGATGGCGTCCTTCACATCGGCATCGCCCGACACGATGATGATCGGCAACGCGGCCCGCTCCGACTCGCGTACCAGGCGCACCAGTTCCAGGCCATCAACGTTGCCCATGCGCAAATCGGTGATAAGCAGGCCAATGGACGGCTTGGTTTCCAGCATCTTGAGTGCCGTTTCACCACTGGCGGCGGTCATGCAGTGAATCCCGTCCAATGCCAGGATTTCCGACAGCAGCTCGCGGGCGTCCTTGTCGTCATCGACGATCAATACACGCTGCGGCGGCAGGTCGGGTTCCAGCATGACGGCACTCAGCGCCTCGCGCTCGGCGTCACTCAAAATATCGTGGTCGGACATGATGCTCTCTACGTTCCTTGAATCGATCCCCTGGCACAGTGGTCAGACATCGTTCTGCGGCGCTTCAATGTGCACTTCGTCGGATTTTTTTCCAAGACTATTCCAGGAAGAATTTTCCGAGGCGAAGCGTAGGATATTTCCGTAGTTCCGGCCTGATGGTGGCGACCTAGACTTACGTCCAATGGGCACTCCCCGTTCAGAGGCCGACCATGGAGAACAGATCCGACCACAACAATTCGAAAAAGATTGCCCATGGTTATGAAAAAAGCGGACGCCTTCATCCAGGCAGGGAAAACCGCGGTGTTGCAGAACATCCAGGGAACCTTGCAGTTCCTGCAACGCTTCCCCCCGTTCAACCAGATGGAAAACGCCCACCTCGCTTACTTGGTAGAGCAATGCCTGCTGCGTTTCTACGCGCCGGGCGAAACGATCATCAAGCCGGCCGATGGTCCGGTAGAACACTTCTATATCGTCAAGCAGGGCCGGGTGGTGGGCGAGCGGCCCCATTCGGCGAAGGGCGGCACCGAGACTACTTTTGAAATCACCACGGGCGAGTGTTTTCCCCTCGCCGCGCTGTTGGGCGAGCGAGCCACCCGCACCGAGCACAGGGCCGGTGAAGACACGTTCTGCCTGCAATTGAACAAGCTGGCCTTCATCAAGCTGTTCGCCCTGTCCGGCCCGTTTCGCGATTTCGCGTTGCGCGGGGTCAGCAGCCTGCTCGACCAGGTCAACCAGCAAGTGCAGCAAAAATCTGCGCAGACCCTGGGCACGCAGTACTCCCTCAACACCCGCCTGGGCGAACTGGCGATGCGTCACCCGGTCAGTTGCAGCCCTGAAACACCGCTTCGCGAAGCCGTGAAATTGATGCACGAACAACAGGTCGGCAGCATCGTCGTGGTCAACGAACAGAAAGCGCCAGTAGGAATTTTTACCCTGCGCGACTTGCGGCAAGTCGTGGCCGACGGGAGCGGGGACTTTTCCGAGTCGATCGCAATGCACATGACCCAGGCACCGTTTTTCCTGTCCCCGGACCACAGCGCCTTCGACGCGGCCATCGCCATGACCGAGCGCCACATTGCCCATGTGTGCCTGGTCAAGGACCAACGCCTGTGTGGCGTGGTGTCGGAGCGGGATTTGTTCTCCCTGCAACGCGTCGACCTGGTGCACTTGGCCCGGACGATTCGCAACGCTCCCCGGGTGGAAAACCTAGTGACGCTACGCGGCGAGATCGGCCAACTGGTGGAGCGCATGCTGGCCCACGGCGCGTCGTCGACGCAGATCACCCATATCATCACCTTGCTCAACGACCACACCGTGTGCCGAGTCATCGAGTTGACGCTGGCCGACAAGGGCGACCCGGGCGTGCCCTTCAGTTGGCTGTGTTTCGGCAGCGAAGGTCGTCGCGAGCAGACCCTGCATACCGATCAGGACAACGGCATTCTGTTCGAGGCGCGGGATGCCGCCCACGCGGCGCAGATCCGCGGCCTGCTGCTGCCCATCGCCCAACAGATCAACCAGAGCCTGGCGCTTTGCGGCTTCACTTTGTGCAAGGGCAACATCATGGCCGGCAACCCCGAGCTGTGCCTGTCCCGCGCTGAATGGGCACGGCGCTTCGCAGCCTTCATTCGCGAAGCAACGCCTGAAAACCTGCTGGGTTCGAGCATCTATTTCGATCTGCGCGTGGTCTGGGGAGACGAACAAGGCTGCGAGCAATTGCGCCAGCAGGTTCTCGATCAGGTGGCGGACAACCGCTTGTTCCAGCGCATGATGGCCGAGAATGCCCTTCGCCATCGTCCGCCCGTTGGGCGCTTCAGAGATTTCGTGCTCAGTCGCAAGAACGGCGAAAAAGCCACCCTCGACCTGAAGGTGCAAGGCCTGACGCCTTTCGTCGACGGCGCTCGATTGCTGGCCTTGGCCAACGGCATCGAGGCCAACAACACCCTGGAACGCTTGCGGCAACTGGTCGTCAAGGAAGTCATCGAACCGCTGGACGGCGCGGCTTATGAAGAGGCCTACCACTTCATCCAGCAGACCCGGATGCAGCAACATCAGTTGCAGACCCGGGAAAACCTGCCCTACTCCAACCGTGTCGATCCGGACAGCCTCAATCATCTGGACCGGCGGATCCTGCGCGAATCCCTGCGCCAGGCTCAACGCCTGCAGAGCAGCCTGACGTTGAGGTATCAACTGTGAGCCTGTTTTCCTGGCTGCGCCCGGTCCAGCCAACGCTTTCAGAGGCCCTGCAGCAGCGCCTGGCCAACCTGCCCGCCCCCGCCCAATTGAGTGGATGCGGCTTGCGGGAACAGCGTTGGGTGGTGGTCGACCTGGAAACCACCGGCCTGAACCTGAACAAGGACCAGGTATTGTCCATCGGCGCCGTGGTGATCGAAGACGGTGCCATCGACTTCAGCCAGCAATTCGAGCGGACCTTGCAATGCGACAAGCAAAAGCTCGGGCCAAGCGTGCTCATCCATGGCCTGGCACCGAGTGCCATCGCCGCCGGCAGCGACCCGGCCGAAGCGTTGTTGGCGTTCATGGAATTCGTCGGTGACAGTCCGCTGCTAGCGTTTCATGCGCCATTCGATTCCCACATGCTGGGGCGCGCCTTGAAAGATTACTTGGGCTACCGACTCCAACATCCATTCCTCGACGTGGCCGACCTGGCGCCGATGCTTTGCCCGCAAGCCAACCTGCGCAAGTCCGGCCTGGACGAATGGATCGACTGGTTCAAGCTGCAAGTCTTCGATCGCCACAACGCCAGCGCCGACGCCCTGGCCACGGCGGAGCTGGCGCTGATCCTGTTCAGCCGCGCTCGCCAGCAGGAAATCCACAGCCCACTGGACTTGCAACAGCGCCTGGGGCAATGGAAACGGCGGCAGCAGGCGCCTTCGCTTTAATCCACGACCCGAGCCCTCGGGGAGCTTTTGTGGGAGCGAGCTTGCTCGCGATGGCGCAATGTCAGTCACGCCCAATGAGAATGACCCACCGTCATCGCGGGCAAGCTCGCTCCCACATGGGTACTGCATAGCCCGACCAGCGCCAATTGCTTTCCCTCCCCCGCCTCTGCCAGAATCGCGAACAATTCTCGTTACTTAATACATCGGTGATGTTCCGTGTCGTCAGTCCCCAGTCGTCATAGTGATTTGGTTGGTGCGTTGTACCGCGACCATCGCGCTTGGCTATTGGCATGGCTGCGACGCAACGTGGCCTGTGCGCAGCGGGCCGAGGATCTGAGCCAGGACACGTTTGTGCGCTTGCTCGGTCGCGAAGAATTGAAGGCGCCCCGGGAACCCAGGGCTTTTCTGGTGGCAATTGCCAAGGGCCTGTTATTCGACTACTTCCGCCGGGCCGCCCTCGAACAGGCCTACCTGACCGAACTGATGCTGGTTCCCGAAGGCGAGCAGCCGTCGGTGGAAGAGCAACAAATGATCCTCGAAGACCTCAAGAACATCGACCGCCTGCTGGGCAAGTTGTCCAGCAAGGCCCGCGCAGCCTTCTTCTATAACCGCCTCGATGGCCTCGGCCACGCTGAAATCGCCGAGCGCCTGGGGGTTTCGGTTCCACGGGTACGGCAATACCTGGCCCAAGGCATGCGGCAATGCTACATCGCGCTCTATGGTGAGCCGACATGACCGCGGCCCACGGCAAACCGGTCTCGGCCCGCGTTCTGGACGCAGCCATTGCCTGGCAGTTGTCCTTGGACTCGAGCAGCCCTCAGGAGCGCGAAGCGTTTGCCCAATGGCATGCCGCCGACGAAGAACACGCCCGGGCCTGGCAACAGCTGGGCATGCTCGACCAGCGTTTCAGCGTCGCCAGCGGCCCGGCGCGCGCCGTGTTGCTGCAATCGCGGACCAGCATCCGTCGACGCTTGCGCAAGGTTGGCAGCGGCCTGGCCAGTCTCGTCGTGGCCGTCGGCCTGGCGTTGTTCGCCGGGGATCGTTACCTGCCGCTGGATTATTGGCTGGCCGACCAGCGTACCGCCACGGGTGAACAGCGCACCTTGCGCCTGGCGGACGGCACGTTGATCAACCTCAACACCCACAGCGCGCTGGACGTGCGCTTCGACGACAAGCAACGGCGTATCGTCCTGCAGGAAGGCGAGATCCTGGTGGAAACCGGCCACAACGATCCGCGTCCTTTCATCGTTGAGACTCGTGAAGGCAGCATGCGTGCCTTGGGCACGCGTTTCCTGGTCAAGCTCGAAGACCAGGGTACGCGCCTGAGCGTGTTGAAATCCGCGGTGGCGGCGCATCCGCAGGCCACCGATGAAGAACAGATCCTGCGTGAAGGCCAGCAGGTGTTAATGCGCCGGGATGGCCTCGGACCAACCTTGGCGTTGAAGCCCGGCGCCGATGCCTGGACCCGCGGCATGCTGGTGGTGGACAACGCGCGCCTCGAAGACCTGGTCCAGGAGCTGGGGCGTTACCGACGTGGTTATCTCGGCGTCGAGCCCCAAGTGGCCGACCTGCGGATCACCGGCAGCTTCCCGCTGCACGACACCGACCTGGCCCTGACTGCCCTGCTGCCGACCTTGCCGGTACAGATCGAGCATCACACGCGCTGGTGGGTGGTGGTGGGACCGCGGGTCGACGCCAAGCGTTGAAAGATGTTGCACCAGTGATGACGCCTTCGCGAGCAGGCTCGCTCCCACATGGGAATGCAAACGCCTGTGGGAGCGAGCCTGCTCGCGAAGGGGCCGTGGATGCCAGCACAAAGCCACCGACAGCAATCTGAATCTAAATTATTTTCATCCAGCCCTATCACTTTTCGGATTTCATCCGGCACACAGGCAATTGAGAAATATTTCCATTCAGGAGCCGCCGTATGTCCCGCCCGCTTGAGACCCTGTTGCGCCCCAGCCTGCTGGCCGTTGCCATTGCCCTTGCCGCCCCGTTGACCAGCGCCACGCTGCTGGCCGCCGAACAGGCCTCCAGCTTGCGCGCCTACAACCTGCCTGCTGCGCCATTGGCGAGCACCCTGACCCAGATCGCCAGCCAGGCCGGCCTCGCCCTGAGCCTGGATCCGTCCCTGGCTTCCGGCAAGACTTCGGCGCCGGTCCAGGGTCAGTTCGATGCTACCGGCGCCTTGCGCGAAGCCTTGCGTGGCACCGGCCTGCAATTGGAACAAAGCAGCGCCGGCACCTTTAGCCTGGTGGCCGCGCCTGAAGGTGTGATGATGCTGCCGGAGACCAGCGTGATCGGCGCAGGCGTCAGCGAAACCGCCTGGGGGCCGACAGATGGTTACGTTGCCACTCGCACCGCCGCTGGCACCAAGACGGATACGCCGATCGTGGAAGCACCACGTTCAATGTCGGTCATCACCCGTCAACAAATGGACGACCGTTCGGTCCTCAACCTCAACGACGCATTACGTTACACCGCGGGTGTCACCAGCAGCGGCTACGGCTCTGACTCTCGTAACGATTGGCTGCGCGTTCGGGGCTTTGACCCAACCCAGTTCCTCGATGGCTTGCCATTACCCAAAGGCTCCTACGCCAACCCAAAAGTCGAACCCTGGAACCTGGAGCGCATCACCGTACTGCGCGGCCCCTCGTCCTCGGTCTATGGCCAGACACCACCCGGCGGCATGCTGGACATGGTCAGCCGCCGCCCGCAATACGAACAGGCGAATGAAATCGAATTTCAAGCCGGCAGCAACGAACACAAGCAGATCAATTTTGACAGCACCGGCAAAATCGACGATCAAGGCCAGTTCCTATACCGCGTCAGCGGCGTCGTGCGCGACAGCAACGCGTCGGTCGATCATATTCCGGACAAGCGCTACAACATCGCACCCAGCCTGACCTGGAACATTGATGACGACACTCACCTGACCTTGATCTCGCAATACACCCGCGACGACACAGGCATCACCGGGCAATTCTTGCCATTGCAAGGTACCAAGATCAATTCAGCCGCCGGAAAGATATCCCACCACAAGAACCTTGGGGATCCGGAATGGGAATACTACGACCGTACCTATTACGCGCTGGGCTACGCCTTTGACCATCGCTTGAACGATGTCTGGCAGTTCCGTCAAAACCTGCGATACACAAAAAGCGATCTTTCATTCCAAGCGTTGACGGTCAATACAGGGCCCACCGCCGTCGCGCCTGATGGAACGGTTGGACGCAGTACGGGCATCGTGGATGAAGACATCAGCCAGTTCGCTGTGGATAACAACTTCCAGGCGGACTTCAAAACAGGCGTGCTGGATCACACTTTGCTGTTGGGCCTGGATCACCAGCGCTCCAATACCAACTACAAATGGCTGTACGGATGGGGCAATGTGCCAAACACCAACGTCAACAACCCAACGTACGGCCAGGACTTTTCCAATGTCGTCTATTCCACCTTGTACGACTACAACCAGAAAACTCGGCAGACGGGTCTTTACGCGCAAGATCAGATTGCTCTGGACAACTGGCGCCTGACACTGGGTGGGCGGGAAGACTGGGTTCATACCGGCACCGACTTCAACCAATCCGATACCAGTAACACCCAGCGCGACAAGCAATTTAGCGGCAATGCCGGCTTGAGCTATGTATTCGAAAATGGCATCACACCGTATCTGTCGTACACCGAGTCGTTCCAACCCAGCGCCGGCGCCAATGCCTCGGCTACCGAATCGTTGAAACCGACCAAAGGCAATCAGTACGAAGTCGGCATCAAGTACCAGCCTCCCGGCACCAAGACGCTGCTGACGGCCGCTGTTTTCGATTTGCGCCAGGAAAACGTGTCGATCACCGAAAACAACATCACCAGTCAGATCGGCGAAATCAAGGTCCGAGGGCTCGAGCTGGAAGCGACTTCGGAGGTGACCGAAAACCTCAAGCTGGTCGGCTCCTATACGTACAACGACACCGAGATTCTCAAAGGTGATGACAAGGGCAACCGAGTCCCACAAATCCCCCGCAATCAAGCCACGGCGTGGGCCGACTACACCTGGCACAACGGCGCGCTCGACGGGTTCGGTATCGGGGCCGGTGCACGGTATGTAGGCGACACATACGGTAATCAGAGCAATACGTACCTGGGACACGTGAGTTCGTACACCGTTTATGACGCCTCCGTGCACTACGATCTTGGACGCTTGAGCAATACCCTCAAGGGCGCAACGCTCGCTGTGGACGCGAAGAACATCTTCAACAAAGACTACTTATCCACTTGCGACGGCTTTTGGTGCTACTACGGCGATCAACGCAACGTCGTCGCCAGCGTGAATTACAAATGGTAAACGGTTAGCATTTGCGTAAACCTTTCAAAGGCTTCCCGTTGGATACGACGCCGTTCATGTGAGGGGAACAAAACCGTGGCGAGGGAGCTTGCTCCCGCTGGGCTGCGTAGCAGCCCAAAAAGCTTGGGACCGCTGCGCGATCCAGCGGGAGCAAGCTCCCTCGCCACAATGGGTTTCAACTTCAAATGAACAGTCGATCACCACAGGTGCCCTTCTGCATTCGGACCGATCATGAAAAGCAAAACCATCCGCCGCTGGTCCTTCGTCCACACCTGGACCAGCCTGATCTGCACGGTGTTCCTGCTGATGCTGGCGATCACCGGGTTGCCGTTGATTTTCCATCACGAAATCGAGCACCTGCTGGGCGACGCCCCGGAACTGCGGGAGATGCCGGCAGGCACACCGCCGCTGGACCTTCAGCAGTTGGTGGAGAAAGCCAAGCTTCATCGCCCGGGCGAGGTGGTCCAGTATTTTGGCTGGGATGAGGATGATCCCAACGGCATCATCACCATCATGGCGCCGACACCGGGCACCGAACCCAACTCATCCCACACCTTCATGCTCGATGCGCGCACCGGCGAAGCCCTGGAAATGCCCTCGGCCAACGGCGGCTTCATGATGGTCATGCTGCGCCTGCACGTGGACATGTTCGCCGGCTTGCCGGGCAAACTTCTGCTGGCCTTCATGGGGTTCCTGTTCGTGATCGCCATCGTTTCCGGCGTCGTGCTGTATTTGCCGTTCATGCGCCGCTTGAAGTTCGCCACGGTGCGCCAGGACAAATCCACCCGCCTGCGCTGGCTCGACCTGCACAACCTGATCGGCGTGGTCACGCTGGTGTGGGCACTGACCGTGGGCGTGACTGGCGTGATCGCCGCCTGCGCCGATTTGATCATCGCCGCCTGGCGCAACGACAGCCTGAGCGCCATGGTCGAACCCTATCGCAACGCCCCGCCATTGACCGAGCTAGCACCAGCAACCCGCTTGCTGGACATCGCCAAGGAGGTCGCGCCAGGCATGGAGCCGAGCTTCATCGCGTTCCCCGGCACGCTGTTTTCCAGCGAGCACCATTACAGCGTGTTCATGAAAGGCAGCACCCACCTGACCTCCCATCTGCTGACGCCGGTCCTGATCGACGCCAGCACACTGAACGTCACCGCCGTGGCCGAACGCCCTTGGTACATGGACGTGATGAGCCTGTCCTTGCCGCTGCATTTCGGTGACTACGGCGGCCGACCGATGCAGATCTTCTGGGCGACCTTGGATGTGCTGACCATCATCGTCCTCGGCAGCGGCGTTTATTTGTGGGTGGTTCGGCGCAAGGCGGCCAAGCGCGCGACCGTCGGTGCGGAGGTCACTTCGTGAGGCCTCGACAGTCGAATTTCTGGAAAGTGTTCGGGATTCCCAGCGCAATCGGCGCGCTTTGCGCCGCCGGACTGTTCAGCGCGTTGCTCGGCGATGGCATGTGGGACGCCGTGAGCTGGGTCGGGTTGGGGATACCCTCCTTACTGGCGGTGTGGGGATTGATCCCGCGTCGCCAATGACTACGGGCGTCAGGAACTTCTCTGACGCCCCGCCCGCCTACGTCATACGATGACACCCCCTCCCGGTGGCGATTTCGGCCTAGCAATCTCTGACATATTTATTGACAAATTAATCCTTGCACTCTTATAAAGGCAGCAGTTGTACGACAACCTACAACGCAACCTAACAACAATATTCGAGTGAAAGGCGAAATGACCCGCAGTCGATCAGCCTCCGAAATCTCCACCTCCCGCCGTTTCCTGACGTACATCGCCCGCGCCGTCGCCGGCTGACGTTCTCCCGCAGCCGTGCTGCACCGAAACACCAAATCCAAAAATAATCGATGGTGAAGTGATGAAAATCAAAGGCATCCGCTGGTGGATGGTCGGCCTGGTCACGGCCGGCCTGATGGTCAACTACCTGGCTCGAAACACCCTGTCCGTGGCCGCTCCGACGCTGATGAGCGAAATGAGCATCTCCACCGAGCAATACTCCCACATCGTCGTGGCCTGGCAGATCTGTTACGCACTGATGCAACCGGTGGCCGGCTACATCATCGATGCCATCGGCACCAAGATGGGCTTCGCCATTTTCGCCTTCGCCTGGTCCATCGCCTGTGCCGCCGCGGCGATGGCTTCTGGCTGGCAAGGCCTGGCGTTTTTCCGAGGATTGCTGGGCCTGACGGAAGCCGCCGGGTTGCCGGCCGCAGTGAAGACCTCCACCGAATGGTTCCCGGCCAAGGAACGCTCGGTGGCAATCGGCTGGTTCAACATCGGTTCCTCGATTGGTGCCGTGCTGGCGCCGCCGCTGGTGGTCTGGGCGATCCTGAACAGTGGCTGGGAATTGGCGTTCCTGATCGTTGGTGGCCTGGGTGTGGCTTGGACTTTCCTCTGGCTGGTCTTCTACAAGCATCCGCGTGACCAGAAGCTTTTGGACGACGCCGAGCGTGAGTACATCCTCAGCGGCCAGGAAGCGCACTTCCAAGACCCAACGCCGAAAAAAGGCAGCTGGAAACGCATCATCGCCAGCCGCAACTTCTACGCCATCGCCAGCGCCCGGATCCTCTCCGAGCCGGCCTGGCAGACGTTCAACGCCTGGATCCCGCTGTACCTGATGACCGAGCGGCACATGAACATCAAGGAGATCGCGATGTTCGCCTGGCTGCCCTTCCTGGCCGCCGACCTTGGCTGCGTATTGGGTGGCTACCTGAGCCCGTTCTTCCATAAATACTGCAAGGTGTCGCTGTTCACTTCCCGCAAGATGGTCTTGCTGTTTGGCGCGTCCTGCATGATCGGCCCGGCCTGCATCGGCCTCGTCGCCAGTCCGTACACGGCCATTGCCTTGCTCTGCGTCGGCGGGTTTGCCCACCAGACACTCTCCGGTGCGCTGTATGCCATCACCTCCGATTCCTTTGGCAAGAACGAAGTCGCCACGGCGACCGGCATGGGTGGGATGTTCGGCTACTTGGGCGCTGCCGCCTTCACGCTGTTGTTCGGCGTCATGGTGACGAAGATCGGCTACAGCCCGCTGTTCGTGCTGCTGGCGATCTTCGACGTGGTTGCCGCGTTCATCGTCTGGACCGTTGCCCGGGAACTCAAGCATCAGCCGACAACGCCGCAGCCCGAGGCGCAAGCGCTGCAACCGGCAGCCTGATGCACAGCGCGACCGGGCCACTTGGGCTCGGTCGCGCTATGCTGCGCAACACGCCCCTGATCGAGACGTCCACCATGTCCACCCCCAGCATGACCCTGTTCCACAACCCTGCTTCGCCCTTCGTCCGCAAAGTCCTGGTGCTGCTGCACGAGACCGGCCAGCAAGACCGCGTCGCGTTGCAACTGAGCCTGCTCACGCCGGTCAAGCCGGACCGCGCGCTGATCGATGACAACCCGTTGAGCAAGATCCCGGCCCTGCGCCTGGCCAACGGGACGGTGATCCATGACAGCCGTGTCATCCTCGATTACCTCGACCACCAGCACGTCGGCAATCCGCTGATCCCTCGGGACGGCGCGGCACGCTGGCGGCGCCTGACCCTGGCCTCCATGGCCGACGGGATCATGGACGCGGCGGTGATGATCCGCTACGAGACCGCGCTGCGCCCTGCGGAAAAACACTGGGACGAATGGCTCGATGCGCAACGGGACAAGATTCGTCGCGCCCTGGCCATGCTCGAAGCCGAGGCGATTGCCGAACTGGCGAGCCATTTCGACATCGCCTCCATCAGCGTCGCCTGTGCCCTGGGTTACCTGGACCTGCGCCACCCGGACCTGGAATGGCGCAAGGCCAATCCACAATTGGCGGCGTGGTTTGCCGAGGTGAGCTTGCGGCCTTCGATGGCCGAGACGGTGCCCAGGGTTTAGATTTGCCTTGACTGGTCCGGCCTCATCGCGAGCAAGCTCGCTCCCACAGGAGATTGCGGCGTTCTTTGTGGGAGCGAGCTTGCTCGCGATGGCAGCGCACCGGATCCAGCGGAAACAACCCAGCAATGCGCATCACCAAGATCTCCCGCAAGCGCTGATCCTCCCGCAACCCCAACGACCGGCTCATTTCACCTCTCCCAGATCAAAGCTCATCGCCGCCGCAGGCTTCGCACCCACTCCGTACCAGTCCAGCTTGCGAGTCAGCACCATGAACACGCCCAGCAGGCCGAACAGCAGCAGCGAGCCCATCAGCAGCGCATAGTCTTCAGCACTCAGCAGGCCATAGAGCAAGCCGTACAAGCCCGCCAACCCCGCCGAAAAGCCCAGGCCATGGCTCACGCTGCGCAGCACATGGCAGACGTAGAATCCGATCAACACCACGCAGGCACTGGCCGACACCAGGTACGCCAAGGTGAAGCCGATGTGTTCCGACAGCGACAACAGCAGCAGGTAGAAGAACGCCAGGGCCACGCCCACCAACGCGTATTGGACCGGGTGCACCGCCAGGCTCTTGAGCACTTCGAAGAGGAAGAAGCCGGCGAAGGTCAGCGCGATGAAAAGCAGCGCATATTTGATCGCCCGATCGCTCTTGAGGTACTGGTCCACCGGATCGATGAAACTCACGCCGAACGCACGACTGCGGAACGCTTCACAGCCATCGGTGGGCACGCAGGCTTGCAGCGTCTCCAGGAGGTTGGTGGAGAAAAACGACGTCTGCCAATCGGCACTGAAGCCCTGCTCATTGATTTCGCGATTGACCGGCAAGTAGTTGCCGATGAAGCTGGGGTGCGGCCAGTCGGCGGACAGGTGCACTTTGGTGGTCTTGCCCACCGGAAGAATCTGCAGCTCGCCAGTGCCTTGCAGGCGCAGGTCGAAACCGAAGGTCAGTTCGGGGCTGCCCTGGGCGGTCACCATCGGCAACGGCACGTGCACGCCCTGCCCCAACCAGCTGAGGCGCGAGCCTGGAAGGAAATCGACGGTCTTCTGGTTCAGCGTCAGGGTCAGCGCATTTTCGATACCGCGAATATCGCTGATGCCAACGCTCAGGTACGGTTCATCGAAGCGGTAGTCGGCATAATCCTTGGGAGCGATGCCATAGCGCTCCGGCACCTTGAAGCGCCCATCGATCCGGTTGTCGGCATGAAACAGACGCGCCTCGTAGATGCCGCGGGCACGGGTTTCGGTGCGGATCTGACCGTCGAGTTCGAATTGCTCCGGCAAAAAGTACAACTCGCCACTTCGCTCGACGGTTTCCAGGAACCGCACGCCGGTCTTTTCGTTGGTATTCCAGACCTTCACGTCCCTGCGAAACGGCACGACGATCATCGGCCCGACCAATTGCTGGCTGTAGCTGGAACTGCGGGCGATGTCCTGCAACACCCCATCGCGTAACTCCTGGCGCTCGTCGATAAGGCCGTTGATCATCAACAGCGGGATCATCAGCAGGAGGATCAAGAGGGCGATCATGCCCAGTTTTATAGCGAGACTGCGGTTCATGTGAGGCTCTCCCTGTTCGAATGGGGAAAGTCTGGCGTGGCTGTGTGGGGGGTTTATGGGGCGAATGTGGAGATTGTGTGGAGAATCGGGACCGGGAACCCTGTGGGAGCGAGCTTGCTCGCGATGGCGGTGGGTCAGTACTGGCCATTCTGACTGACGCACCGCTATCGCGAGCAAGCTCGCTCCCACAAGGGAGGGTGGTGTGAGTCAAATAACAGATGATATTCAAGGCAACCGCAGCACCACTTCCACCCCGCCCTCGACATTGCCGATGCTGAACTCGCCACCATGCAACTGCACCACTTCCTCGACGAAGTTCAGCCCAAGGCCGGTGCTCTTGCGGCCAGTGCCGGGACGAGGCAGTGAATAAAAACGCTCGCTCAGGCGTGGCAAGGCATAGTCGGGAATCGGCTCGGCCTGGTTGAACAGGCGCAATTGGACGCGGTTGCCGGTGCGCTCGGCGCTGATGCGCAGCAGTCCCTCGGTGGGCGTGAAATCCAGGGCGTTTTCCAACAGGTTGCCCAAGGCCTGGCGCAACAGGAACGGCTCTCCGGTCAGCGTCAGATCGGCAGCGATGTGCTGCTCAATCTTTAACTGGCGACTTTCGATCCAGCCACCACGCGCCTCCAACAATTGCTCCATCAACGCCGCAAGCGGCACCGGGACTTCTTCTTCCAGCCCTTGGCGCTGTTCGACCTGGGCCAGATTGAGCAAACGCTCGATCAGTTGCTGCATCCGCACGCTTTCACTGTCGATGTTGCTGACAAACCGCTGGTGCTGGGCGGCGGGCATGTCGCTCTGCAGCAACTCGGCGGCGCCACGGATCGCGGCCAGCGGGCTCTTGAGTTCGTGGGTCAGCGTATGGACGTAGCGCTCGACGTACGCCTTGCCTTCGAGTTGCGTGCGCATGTGCTCGACAGCGCCGGCCAGTTGTTCGAACTCACCACCGCGATAATGCGGTACTTCCACCCGACGGCCCTGGCTGACCGCCTGGGCATACGCCGTCAAGCGACGCAACGCAGCGCTGAGCCACCACGACAACAGGGCGCCGAGCAACAAGCCCAGCACGACCAACCCCGCGCCATAGGCCAGCAAGCGCCGCTCCGTTCGATCAACATAAGGTTGCAGCGAGCTATTGGGCTTGGCGACCGTGACCACGCCGATGATCTGGCCGTTGTCCCGGATCGGCGCCCCGACGTGCATCACCGAAGACGCCGGGTCATCCGGATCGCTGCGGGTCGAGCGGGCACCGTAGTGGCCGCGCAAGGTCAGGTAGACGTCGTTCCAGCGCGAATAATCCTGGCCCACCGCCACGCCGCTCGAGTCGAGCACCACAATCCCCTTGGCGTCGGTGACGTAGATGCGATGGCTGACCTGGTTTTTCGGCAGGCCCCAGATCGTCGCCGCCGGCTGCCGATCTCCGTAGGATTTGAGCAACTGCGGCCAGCGATTCTGGCCGAGGGTCCCCGCCTTGAAATCGTCCCGCAGGATTTCGGCCATCAGGTTGGCCGTGTCCACCAGGGTTTCCTCGGTGGACTGGCGCACGCCAGGGCGGATTTCTTCCATCACCGTGCTGAGCACGAAGTACCCGGTCAAGCCGATAAACAGCACATAGACCAGGAAAATGCGGATTCCCAAGGACATCAACTGTGCCCCGGACTGTAGCTGTAGCCGAGGCCTCGGTGGGTCTGGATCGGCTCGGCCTCGGCCCTGACCAGGCGCAACTTGGCGCGCAGGCTCTTGATGTGGCTGTCGATACTGCGCTCGTAGCCGGCGTCGCTGGCCACGCCGAGTGCATCGAGCAGTTGTTCACGGCTGAACACCCGCTCGGGCTGTTCCAGCAGGCAATCCAACAGGCGAAATTCGTGGCGAGTCAGGTTCAACGGTTTGCCGCGATAGCTGATCTGCACGCGATCATGATCGACCTGGAACAACGCGGCTCCCGTCTCGACGACCGGTCGCGGCGCCACTCGCTTGAGAATTGCGCGGACCCTGGCGGCCACCTCCCGAGGACTGAAAGGCTTGACCACGTAGTCGTCGGCACCGATTTCCAGGCCCACGACCCGATCGATCTCGCCATCCCGAGCGGTAAGAAAGATGACCGGAACGTCGCTGAAACGTCGGAGATTCTTACACGTCTCGAATCCACTGATATCCGGCAGGCCCACATCGAGGATGATCAGGTCCGCCGGGGTGTGCTTCTGGTGCTCGAGGGCGGCGGCGCCAAGGCTCAACCAAGTGGTGTCAAAGCCCTCGCCCTGCAGCGCAAACACCAGCGTATCGGCAATGGCGGCTTCGTCTTCGACAATCAGAATATGCGGCATGGCGTCCGAGCCCGACAGGAAAGTTGCCGGAACGGTGCCCCAAGCCTCGGGGCACGTCAATCGGGGAAATCAACAGTCCGGTTTATCCGCAGTAAACCGCCGCGCCGGGTTGACCGCTGCACCGAACTCGCGAAGGGCCTTGGCGCCAATCAATAATGGGTAATTGAAACTGCTGCGGTCGGTCAGGTTGACCTCGACGGTGCGCTTGACGTTGCCCAGGCACAACTCCAGATCGACCACCGGACGCTTGGTGGGTGCGATCTTTTCATCGTCGTCTTCGTCTTCTTCGGACCGGGTCTTGATTTTGCTGATCCGAGCAATCTTGTGCTCATAGATCTTGTTGCTCGCGCCTTTGGTCGCCAGGCGGAACCGTACCCAATCATCGCCGTCACGGGTAAACGTCTCGATGTCCTTGGCCGACAGCGAGGCGGTCAGCGCACCGGTGTCCATTTTCGCCTTGAGCACTTCGCCGCCCATTTCCGGCAGCGCAATGTATTCATAGCGCCCGTACAACGTGGGTTCGGCGGCCAATACGGGAAGGGCCACCAGGGAAAGCAGGGCTAGAAGGGATTTCATGCAATAGGGCTTCCTGTGTGGGTGGTTTTTTAGACCGTGGCGGATGAATTCGTTCGGTTGACTTCGGTAGCAATGGCTAGGAGAAACTCCAGCCAAGCACTACCTCTGTGGCGAGGGGATTTATCCCCGCTGGGGTGCGAAGCAGCCCCAAAGCAGTCAGCTCAATCAGTCTGGCATACCGAATATCAGGTTTCGGGGGCGCTTCGCACCCCAACGGGGATAAATCCCCTCGCCACAGAGCCACTCAGCATACCGGCCAAAAGATGAAACATTCGTCCACCGCAATTTGGCCTACCACCCGAAGCTTGCTTATCATGGCCCGCCCACCCGCTTTCAAGAGTCATCTATGCGCCGCCTGCTCACCGGCTGTCTCGTCACCCTGTTGCTGTTGCTCAACACCCTGGTGCTGTTCGGGCCGCTCATGGTGTTCGCACTGCTCAAGCTGATCCTGCCCGGGCGCTTTCGCGACTATGCCTCGTGGGCCGTCATGTGGATCGCCGAGACATGGGCCGAAATCGATAAATTGATCTTCGCCCTGTGCATCCCCACTCGCTGGGACATTCGCGGCGGCGAAGGGCTGCGCGGCGACACCTCGTACCTGGTGATCAGCAATCACCAATCCTGGGTCGACATCCCCGCCCTCGTCCAGACCCTCAACCGGCGCACGCCGTTCTTCAAGTTCTTCCTCAAGAAAGAACTGATCTGGGTGCCCTTTCTCGGGCTGGCCTGGTGGGCGCTGGACTACCCCTTCATGAAGCGCTACACCAAGGCCTTCCTGGCGAAGAACCCGGAACTGGCCGGCAGGGACCTGGAAATCACCAAGGCCGCCTGCGAGCTGTTCAAGCGTCAACCGGTTACCGTGGTGAATTACCTCGAAGGTACGCGTTATACGCAGGCCAAAAGCCAGGCGCAGCAATCGCCGTTCACCCACCTGCTCAAGCCCAAGGCCGGCGGCGTGGCGTTCGTGCTCGCGGCAATGGGCGAGCAACTGGACGCGGTGCTCGACGTGACGGTGGTGTATCCGCAGGACCGAATTCCTGGCTTCTGGGATTTGATCAGCGGCGCCGTGCCCAGGGTCATCATCGACATCAAGACCCGCGAGCTGGACCCCAGGCTGTGGCAAGGCGACTACGAAAACGACCCGGTGTTTCGCCAGCACGTCCAGGATTGGGTCAACCGACTCTGGGCCGAGAAAGACCAGCGCATTGCCGCGTTACGCAACGAACGCGGCTGATCAGAGACCGGCGCCGCTCCCCCAGATACCACCCAGGTTCTGCAACAACGAACTGGCTACGCCTTGCTGACCGAGGTACTGCAGGATAATCGGAGCGAATTGGCCAATCATGCCGGTGTCCATGCCTAGGGCGCCGAAGGCATTGTTCAAGTCGTTGGTGTCCTTGACGTTCCCCAGCAGGCCGTCGAGCAAGGCGTTCTTGTCCGACCCGCCGCCCAGCAACCCGCCCAATCCGTTGAGCCCACCGATGGCGCTGTTGCCGGCGATCTGGTCCAGCCCTGGCACGCTTTTGCTCAATTCGGAAAACTGTGGCTCGCTGAGCCGGTTCTTCGCCAATCCCAGCATTGCGCCGGCGCCACCAATGGCCTGCTCAGGGGTTATATCAAGCTCCGAGCCCAGGGAATTGAGCAGTCCGGCCGCTTTCGGAGCAGCGGCCACGGCGCCCTCCTGCTGGTTGCCCTGAATGGCGGAGAGCACGTTGGCCGCGTCACCCAGGCTGAACTGCGCGAAGGCCGGGCTGGCTGCCACTGACAATAGGCAAGACAGTGCAAAACCGCGTAAAACCTTCATCCGGATATTTCCTCTTGCCATGAAAAAGCCGCCCGGTAACTGGGCGGCGCAAAGTGCAGCGTTGGACTGGGCGGACGGGGGTTTGTTCAACGTAGCCGCGCGTTGCGTGGGCCCCTGCCATTGCCGACACGGTTACCGTAAAGTGCGCAATCCTTTTAACAGAGCATGTTCATGAACGTAAAAATCAGTGGCGGCGCCCTCGCGGTTATCCTGACAGGCATGCTCATCGCCTTCGGCGTCACCGAATGCCAGCGTGGGCCCTTGAATCCGGAGCTCGCCGACAATCTCAGCGAGGCGGAAAAAACCTGGCTGACGGTTGTACACCGCATCAAACGCTCGGACCCGGCCCTGACCGAAGTCATTCGCGACCAGCAATCCTTGACCGTGCTTTACCGCCCAGAAGCTGCCACACAGGATTCAGAACCTTGGGTTGGTCACATGTTGCGCGTGGTTGGCCATGGCCTGGCTGCCCTCAATAATGCGCCCGGTGGGAAGGACTACACGCAAGTCACGGTCAAGGCGCGAATGCTTGTCGATGATGACGTGGAGTTGGTCTACGACATGCCGGGCTTTGACGCGATAAAGACGCAACAGGGCGGCTACGAGACGTTCGCCAGCATGCCGCGAAACATGGTGTTCAGCCGCGAGGCCTTGGCCCAGGCCCAGGATTATTGCCGTGGCCCTAGCGCCCGGGGATTTTATCCTGAGTTCTGCGACCAGGTTCTGCCACCGAAGGTCTCTGAATAACCGTGGCGAGTGCAAGGCCGCCCTCCCGTTTTGAAAAACGAGGGGCGCTTCGCACCCCAGCGGGAGCAAGCTCCCTCGCCACGACTGTGTCAGATCAAAAAATCCCACAAAAACTTGGGAAATCAGCCTCAACGGCGAACCTTGCGCCATTCGGTTCGCAGTGCCTATAGTTCGCTCCGTCGTCCACATGGCGACTCGGGTTTGGCGACTCGATAAACTACGGTCAGAAGCCCTGCTTTTTGGCACGGGCTTTTGCACTCGCAAAACTGCTCAATGGCAGTTGTGCGCGGGAGATCTTCGGATCTGCCGGTTTCCGTGGTTATCCGGTTCGCCAACCTGCGTACAGCTGCCACCCATTCGTTTGGCGACGAGTAGGTGGCAAAATTCCACGAGCCACGGAGTTTTACCAATGAACCGATACATGCCCATCACCGGCGTCGACTGCACCCCCGCCGCCCTGCTCATCGACACACAAGCGCCCCTCGACGTCCTTCACGAAACCGCCGCCTACCGTATTCGCGCCGTGACCCAACTGCTGGAAAACATCGCATTTCGCGAAGAGCTTAGCTCGGACGCGGTCGTGCTCCACGATTTCGCCTTGTTGTTATCCATTCCGCTGCGCGACGGATGCGACTTACTGGATGTAATCGGACGCAGGCTACAGGCGCAAGCCATGACCGCTACGGCAGTTACCTGATTAGCAAGGGCAAGCCGTTATTTCTTGAATTTTCCTGCCACACGCTTCGGATACGAGCCTGCACGAGGTGGTTCGCGAGCTTGGAACTGAGAGAAAGCACAAAATAAAAAGGGCGACATCACTGTCGCCCTTTTTCCGTCTTGCCTACAGCCTTATGCCGCGCTGAACAACTTGTGCGGATCGATCACAAACTTCTTCGGCACGCCCGCATCGAATTCGCCATAGCCTTTTGGCGCGTCGTCCAGGCTGATTACCTGCACGCCAACGATTTCGGCGATGTTGATACGGTCCCACATGATCGCCTGCATCAGCTGGCGGTTGTACTTCATCACCGGGGTCTGGCCGGTGTGGAAGCTGTGGGATTTGGCCCAGCCAAGGCCGAAGCGGATGCTCAGGCTGCCCATCTTCGCCGCTGCATCGACCGCGCCCGGGTCTTCGGTGACGTAGAGGCCGGGGATGCCGATCTTGCCAGCCACGCGGACCACGCCCATCAGCGAGTTGAGCACGGTGGCCGGGGCTTCGTGCTTGACGCCGTCATGGCCGTGGCCACGGGCTTCGAAGCCAACCGCGTCGACCGCGCAATCGACCTCAGGCTCGCCCAACAGCGCGGCGATCTGTTCGTGCAGCGGGGTGTCCTGGGACAAGTCGGCAATTTCAAAACCCTGGGCCTTGGCGTGGGCCAGGCGAACCGGGTTGACGTCGCCGATGATGACCACAGCCGCGCCCAACAGACGAGCGGAAGCAGCAGCGGCCAGGCCAACCGGGCCGGCACCAGCGATGTAGACGGTGCTGCCAGGGCCAACGCCGGCAGTGACGGCGCCGTGGTAGCCGGTGGGCAGGATGTCGGACAGGCAGGTCAGGTCACGGATTTTCTCCATGGCCTTGTCGCGGTCCGGCAGTTTCAACAGGTTGAAGTCGGCGTACGGCACCAGCACGTATTCGGCCTGGCCGCCGGTCCAGTCGCCCATGTCGACGTAACCGTAGGCACCGCCGGCACGGGCCGGGTTGACGGTCAGGCAGACGCCAGTGTGTTGCTCCTTGCAGGAACGGCAGCGCCCGCAAGCCACGTTGAACGGTACCGACACCAGGTCGCCGATTTTCAGGTTCTCGACGTCGCTGCCCTTCTCGATCACTTCACCGGTGATCTCGTGACCCAGGACCAGGCCGGTCTGGGCGGTGGTACGGCCACGCACCATGTGTTGGTCGGAGCCGCAGATGTTGGTGGAGACCACGCGCAGGATGACGCCGTGCTCGATCTTCCTGCCGCGCGGGTCCTGCATTTTGGGATAGTCGATTTTCTGTACTTCGACCTTGCCGTTGCCGAGATACACGACACCACGATTACCGGACATGCTTTCACCTCGCTGTTGTTTTTATGAAACTGCGCCGCCCAGGCAGGCAGCGCGTTGATTGCTCGGGTTAGTGCTTGTGTCTTTGTTTCTTTGTTGTCTGTGAGGGCCTCATCGTCGGAACGCCGCCCGGAGCAAGCTCGCTCCCACAAGGATTTTGGGTGTAACTAATATTTGTATACCGGCACAAATCCTGTGGGAGCGAGCTTGCTCGCGATATCGGTCTAAAGAACGACCGTGCGATTGGCGTTCAGGAACACCCTTCGCTCGATGTGATAACCCACCGCCCTGGCCAAGGTCAGCCCTTCGATGTCCCGGCCCTTGGCGATCAGGTCTTCGGGATAGTGGCTGTGGTCCACCACTTCCACGCCCTGGGCGATGATCGGGCCTTCGTCCAGGTCGTTGTTGATGTAGTGCGCCGTGGCGCCCACCAGCTTCACGCCTTTGTTGTAGGCCTGGTGATACGGCTTGGCGCCCTTGAAACCCGGCAGCAGCGAGTGATGGATGTTGATCGCCTTGCCATCGAGCTTGCGGCACAGCTCCGGCGACAGCACTTGCATGTAGCGGGCAAGAATCACCAGTTCGGCGCCGGTGTCTTCGATCACCTGCCACACCTGTCGCTCCTGGGCCGGCTTGTCGTTCGGGTCCAGGGGGAAATGGTAGTAGGGAATCTGGTGCCAGTCGGCCAGTGGCTTGAGGTCGGGGTGGTTCGAGACCACGGCCACCACATCCATGGACAACTGGCCGATGCGCTGGCGATAAAGCAAATCGTTGAGGCAGTGATCGGCCTTGGAGACCATGATCACCACTTTGGGCCGGTAGTTGGGCGGCGTCAGCTCGAAGACCATGCCGAAGGCTTGCGCCCGCTCGGCCAGGCCGGCGCGGAAGCTCTGTTCGTCGAAGCCGTCAGGCTGGCGAAACTCCACGCGAATGAAGAAGCGCGCCGAGAGCCGGTCGTCGAAAGAGTGGTGTTCGGTGACGTAGCAGCCCTGCTCGAACAGAAAGCGGGTCACCGCATCCACCGTGCCGAGCACGCTGGGGCAGTCGGCGGTCAAGATCCATGTATCCGGGGCGCGGCTCATTGCGGTGACTCCTGTTCGAATTTACGAAGCGACACAAAACCCGTGGCGAGGGAGCTTGCTCCCGCTCGGTTGCGTAGCAACCGCCAAAAAAGCGAGGGCCGCTACGCGCCCCAGCGGG
>NZ_VDLV01000008.1:120109-293083 GCF_013608025.1 Pseudomonas brassicacearum subsp. neoaurantiaca
TTCGACCGAGAAGATCGAATCGCCGATAGAGCCAAACAACACCGCTCTATCAACTCCTTCAGCGCTTCGATGAACTGAAGCACCTGACCTATCGAAACCTACTTAACTCATTGAAACTCAAGGAGTTTTCCGTTTCGACTGCGCCGGAAGTGGGGCGAATTATAGACATCCAGAATCTGCCGTCAACCGTTATTTTCATAATTCTGTCATATCAGTCAAAAAGCCCCTGTAAACGCAGAAGCCGACACCCAAGGGCGCCGGCTTCTTCATTTATCAATTACAGACTGGGGAATGCGAACTGTGAAGCCTCATGGCTTGCACGCTGCGGCCAGCGCTGGGTAATCGCCTTGCGACGGGTGTAGAAGCGCACTCCATCCGGGCCGTAGGCATGCAGGTCGCCAAACAGCGAACGCTTCCAACCGCCAAAGCTGTGATAAGCAACAGGCACTGGCAATGGAACGTTGACGCCTACCATGCCGACTTCAATCTCATCACAGAACAACCGCGCAGCCTCGCCGTCACGGGTAAAGATGCAGGTGCCGTTGCCATACTCGTGATCGTTGATCAGTTGCATCGCCTCTTCCAAGCTGTTGACCCGGACAATACACAGTACCGGCCCGAAGATTTCTTCTTTATAGATGCGCATCTCGGGTGTCACGCGATCGAACAGACAGCCGCCCAGGAAAAAACCTTCCTCATGCCCGGCCACACTCAAGCCGCGACCGTCGACAATCAGCGAGGCCCCCGCTGATACGCCGTCTTCTATATAGCCACTGACCTTGTCGCGATGCTGGCCAGTAACAAGCGGCCCCATGTCCAGCCCACACGAAGTCCCCGCACCAATCTTCAGTGCCTTGATCTGAGGCACCAACTTGGCCACCAGCGCATCCGCCACCTGATCACCGACACACACCGCCACCGAAATCGCCATGCAACGTTCGCCGCACGAACCGTACGCGGCGCCCATCAACGCGCTGACGGCGTTGTCCAGGTCAGCATCAGGCATCAGCACCGCATGGTTCTTCGCCCCACCCAATGCCTGCACACGCTTACCGCGGCGAGTACCCTCGGCATAGATGTATTCGGCAATCGGCGTCGATCCGACAAAACTCAGCGCTTTCACTTCCGGTGCCTCGATCAATGCGTCCACCGCCGTCTTGTCACCGTGGACCACGCTCAACACACCCTTGGGCAAACCGACTTCCAGCAACAACTGGGCGATCAACAATGTCGAACTCGGATCGCGCTCGGAAGGCTTGAGGATGAAGCAGTTGCCACAGACGATAGCCAGTGGATACATCCACAACGGCACCATCGCCGGGAAGTTGAACGGCGTGATACCCGCCACGACACCCAAAGGCTGGAAGTCTGACCAAGCGTCAATATTGGGTCCTACGTTGCGACTGTATTCGCCCTTCAGGATTTCCGGCGCGGCACAGGCAAACTCGACGTTTTCAATACCGCGCTTGAGCTCACCGGCGGCATCTTCCAGAGTCTTGCCATGTTCTTCGCTGATCAACTGTGCGATGCGCGACTCGTTCTGCTCCAGCAACTGCTTGAAACGAAACATGACCTGGGCGCGCTTCGCCGCCGGCGTATTGCGCCAGGCCGGAAAAGCCGCCTTCGCAGCGTCAATGGCGTGTTGAATGGTTGCCCGATCCGCCAACGGCACCTTATGGATCGCCTGTCCGGTGGAGGGGTTGAACACATCGGCGGTGCGCGCGCTGTCGTTCAACAGTTCGCCGTTGATCAAATGGGGGATGAGGCTCATGGGGGCTCCAGACAAATCGGTCACCGGACGCCCAAAGGGGCGTCCTTATATGAAGAGGAATCAGTCGACTTTGTTCAGCACTTCGCCAACCGCATCGAACAGTCGATCAAGGTCCTGCGGCTTGCTGTTGAACGTTGGCCCGAACTGCAGCGTGTCACCGCCGAATCGCACATAGAACCCAGCCTTCCACAGCGCCATGCCCGCCTCGAATGGGCGAACGATCGCGTCGCCATCGCGCGGTGCAATCTGGATCGCGCCAGCAAGACCAAAGTTGCGAATGTCGATGACGTTTTTCGAGCCCTTCAAACCATGCAAGGCGTTTTCAAAATGCGGCGCGACTTCGGCCACGCTCTGTACCAGGTTTTCTTTCTGCAACAGGTCCAGGGCCGCCAAGCCTGCCGCGCACGCCACCGGATGCGCCGAATACGTATAGCCATGGGGAAATTCCACCGCGTACTCGGGCGTCGGCTGGCTCATGAAGGTCTGATAGATTTCGGAACTGGCAATCACTGCCCCCATCGGAATCGCGCCATTCGTGACTTGCTTGGCGATACACATCAGGTCCGGCGTCACACCGAAACTGTCAGCGCCAAACATCGAACCGGTACGACCAAAACCCGTAATCACTTCGTCAAATACCAGCAGGATGTTGTGCTGATCGCAGATTTCCCGCAGGCGCTTGAGATATCCCTCTGGCGGCACCAGGACCCCGGCGGACCCTGCCATAGGTTCGACAAACACCGCGGCGATATTCGAAGCGTCGTGCAGTTCGATCAGCTTCAACAGTTCATCGGCCAAGGCGATGCCACCCTCCTTCGGCATGCCACGGGAGAACGCATTGCCAGCAAGCAGGGTGTGGGGCAAATGATCGACATCCATCATGGCCTGGCCGAACAACTTGCGGTTACCGCTGACGCCGCCCAGGCTGGTGCCGGCGATGTTCACGCCGTGATAACCGCGGGCCCGGCCGATCATCTTGGTCTTGGTGGCCTGCCCCTTGAGGCGCCAGTAAGCGCGAACCATCTTCACAGCGGTATCGGCGCATTCGGACCCTGAGTCGGTAAAGAACACATGGTTGAGGTTGCCCGGGGTCAGGCCGGTGATTTTTTCCGCCAACTGAAACGACAGCGGATGACCGTATTGGAAACCCGGCGAGTAATCGAGGGTGCCCAATTGCTTGGCGACCGCTTCCTGGATTTCTTTGCGGGTGTGCCCGGCGCCGCATGTCCACAATCCCGACAGCGAATCGTAGACCTTGCGCCCCTTGTCGTCCGTCAGCCAACTGCCTTCGGCGGCGACGATCAGCCGGGGGTCGCGTTGGAAATTGCGATTGGCCGTGTAAGGCATCCAGTGGGCATCCAGCTTGAGCTGGCTGGCCAGGGAACCGACAGCGTGTTCGGGCATGTTCATCGACAAAACCTCGCAAGACATAAGCGATATGAAATCAGAAGCGTTCTTGCGGCTAAGTTGCCACGACGATAAAGTCGGTGAAATCCAGCTTTTCTAACCTTCAGTCAGCGGATCACTAAACTATGAGCGTTCGTCGTCCCGATCCGCTGGCCCAAGTCAGCGACTTCGATATCCGCTTGCTGCGGATCTTTCGCAGCGTGGTGGAATGCGGTGGTTTTTCAGCCGCCGAAACGGTGCTTGGCATCGGCCGCTCGGCCATCAGCCAGCAGATGAACGATCTTGAACAACGCCTTGGGCTGCGCTTGTGCCAGCGTGGCCGTGCGGGTTTTTCACTGACCGAAGAAGGCCGTGAGGTCTATCAATCTGCCCTGCAACTATTAAGTGCGCTGGAAAGTTTCCGCACCGAGGTGAACGGTCTTCACCAACATCTGCGCGGTGAACTGACCATCGGCTTGACGGACAACCTGGTCACCCTGCCCCACATGCGCATCACCCACGCATTGGCCCAGTTGAAAGAACGCGGGCCGGACGTGCAGATCCAGATTCGCATGATCGCCCCCAACGAAGTCGAGCAAGGCGTGCTGGATGGTCGCCTGCATGTCGGCGTGGTTCCCCAGGCCAGTGCGCTTTCCGGGCTTGAATACCAACCGCTCTACAGTGAACGTTCACTGCTGTATTGCGCCGTAGGGCACCCGCTGTTTTATGTAGATGACCAGCAACTGGAAGACGCCCGCCTTAATAGCCAGGACGCCATCGCGCCGACGTTCCGTTTGCCGGCCGACATCCAGGCCCATTACCAGGCGCTGAACTGCACCGCCAGCGCATCCGATCGCGAAGGCATGGCGTTCCTGATCCTGACCGGCCGTTATATCGGTTATCTGCCGGACCACTATGCCAATCTCTGGGTTCAGCAAGGACGGTTGCGAGCCCTCAAGCCCTTGGCGCGCTTCTACGACCTGAGCCTGGCGTCGGTCACGCGAAAGGGACGTCGTCCGCACTTGGTGCTGGAAAGTTTTCTCGAAAGCCTGGCGGCAACACGCTGATTCTCCGCCACCGCATGGCTTTTATAGCCGTACCACTTGTCGGATCGGCGCCGGTGCGCTATGAACGCATTTGCCCGCCCCCACAGACCCAGCCCGGAAATGTCCATGACCTTTGAAGTTCCCGCCCATGGTGGCAAGCCTACCGGCCGCATTCGTCAACAGAACGAAGAGACCATCCTCAGGGCCGCCGAGGATGAGTTTGCCCGTCACGGTTTCAAGGGCACCAGCATGAATACCATCGCCTTGAAGGCCGGATTGCCCAAGGCGAACTTGCATTACTACTTCACCAACAAGCTCGGGCTCTATGTGGCGGTGCTGAGCAACATCATCGAGTTATGGGACAGCACGTTCAATTCCCTGACAGCCAACGACGATCCGGCAGAAGCATTGACCCGGTATATTCGCGCCAAAATGGAGTTCTCGCGCCGCCAACCCCAGGCGTCGCGGATCTTTGCCATGGAAGTGATCAGCGGTGGCGAGTGCCTAAGCGAGTATTTCAACCAGGACTATCGCACTTGGTTCAAGGGCCGGGCGGCTGTTTTCCAGGCCTGGATCGATGCGGGCAAAATGGACCCGGTCGATCCAGAGCACCTCATCTTCCTGCTCTGGGGCAGCACCCAGCATTATGCTGACTTCGCCACCCAGATCTGCCGCGTGACCGGTCGCAGCAGGCTGACCAAGCAAGACATGATCGACGCCGGCGACAACCTCATCCGTATCATTCTCAAAGGCTGCGGCCTGACACCGGACCTCTAGGATTACATGCCTTATACCCTCGTCGGATTTTGCGAATACCGTGAAGAGATTCGCAAAAGCCGTTTCATTACCCTCGCCGCGCCCATCACCAGCCCTGCCGAAGCCCAGGCCTTTATCGAGCAGCACAGCGACCTCGATGCCACCCACAATTGCTGGGCATGGAAACTCGGTGACCAATATCGCAGCAGCGACGATGGCGAACCGGGCGGGACTGCCGGGCGTCCGATCCTGGCAGCCATCCAGGCCCAGGCCTGCGACCAGGTCGTAGTGCTGGTCATTCGCTGGTACGGCGGAATCCAACTGGGTACCGGTGGGTTGGCCCGGGCCTACGGCGGCGGAGCAAACAAATGCCTGCAAAACGCTGAGAAAGTTGAATTGATCAGCCGCGTGTCGCTGCACTGTGTTTGCGGGTTCGCGGAGCTGGCCCTTGTAAAACTGCGCACAGCCGAATGCGCTGGCGTGGTGAATGCCGAGCGCTTCACTGCCAATGGTGTGGAACTTCAATTAGCGGTGGGCGAAGAACACATCGAAACCTTGCAGGCGCGGCTGGCCGACCTGAGTCGCGGGCAGATACGCCTGGAGCGTGAAACCCCATGATGTATGTCCTCGACTTGCCCACATGCGCTGTGCACCCGCTTGTGGATAACCTGGGCGCATCGTGCTGTAACCCTTCTGTCATGCGGCTTTCAGAGGTTTGCTCATCTTTCGTACAGGGAAATCAAGATTGTCCAAATCCACACCAAAAACAAATGGTTGCGGCGCTTTATCACCTTTAGGAGAAAGCCGCACAGGGCTTATGCCTGACGATAAAGCTTGCACACAATTACTGTGGAGCAACCTGTGGATAACCCGTTCATGGCTACGGCATCCCCAAGAGCAGCATGCCTCGCAGCCGCTTGTTCATTTTTTAACCAGGCGTTACGGGCCAGCATGGGCAAATCCGACGCGTGGCGTCGCACGTTGAAACAACGGCTCAAGAAACGCTGTCCATTAAATCCGTGACTTTTTCTTCTCAAGGAAGCACTCATGAATTCGGCAAAAAAAGCATTGATCATCGGCGCGTCCCGAGGCCTGGGCCTTGGCTTGGTGAAGACGCTTCTGAGTGATGGCTGGCAGGTAACCGCCACCGTGCGCAACCCGCAAGGTGCAGAGACCTTGAAAGCGCTGGGTCCGGTACGCGTCGAGAAGCTCGACATGGACGACCAGCAAGCCGTCATCGCCCTGAGCCAGCAGCTCAAAGGCGAAACCTTTGATCTGCTTTTCGTCAATGCAGGCGTCAAGGGCCCCGCGAACCAGAGCCCGGGCGGCGCGACGCTGGCGGAGGTCGGCCAGTTGTTTTTCACCAACGCTGTGGCCCCGATCAACCTGGCTCAGCGTTTCGTCGGGCAAATCCGCGAAGGCAGCGGCGTATTGGCCTTCATGAGTTCCGTGCTGGGCAGCGTCACCATGCCCGACGCGCCGGAACTGGCGCTGTATAAGGCAAGCAAAGCCGCGCTCAATTCGATGACCAACAGTTTTGTCAGCCAATTGGACGGGCAGTCATTGACCGTGTTGTCGCTGCATCCGGGTTGGGTGAAAACCGATATGGGCGGGGAAGATGCGCAAATCGATGTGGAGACCAGCACCCGCGGACTGATCGATCAGGTCAATGCCTTCGCCGGCAAGGGCGGGCATCACTTCGTCAATTACAGAGGCGAGACGATTCCCTGGTAAACACCGCTCCCACAGTAGAACTTAACTGGGCACTGGAAATGCGTCCGGCAACCTGAGTAAACTCCAAACCGCGCCCTCCACGGCGCCCCTGGATCAGCAGACAGGGCATCACTGAGCTGGCTAACCTGAACCCATTTTCAGAGGAGCCGGCCACCATGCCTGCGACCCGTACCTGGTTGAAAAACCCCCTCGCCATTTTTACCGCCAACGATCTCGATGCCCGTGGTGGCCTGGTGCTGCAGGACGGCGTGATCGTCGAGCTGCTGGGAGTCGGCCAGCAACCTGCCCGGCCGTGCGACAATATTTTCGATGCCCGCGAGCACGTCATCCTGCCAGGACTGATCAACACCCATCATCATTTCTACCAGACCCTGACCCGCGCCTGGGCGCCTGTGGTCAATCAGCCGCTGTTCCCATGGCTGAAGACGCTTTACCCGATATGGGCGCGACTCACTCCGGAAAAGCTCGCCCTGGCCAGCAAAGTGGCACTCACCGAGCTGTTGCTGTCGGGCTGCACGACGGCGGCTGACCACCACTACCTGTTTCCGCAAGGGCTGGAAAACGCGATCGACGTGCAAGTGCAAAGCGTCCGCGAGCTAGGCATGCGCGCGATGTTGACCCGCGGTTCGATGAGCCTTGGCGAGGCCGACGGAGGCTTGCCGCCGCAGCAGACCGTGCAGCAGGGACAAGTGATTCTCGACGACAGCCAGCGGCTGATCGCTCAATACCATGAACGCGGTGCGGGTGCGCAAATCCAGATTGCCCTGGCGCCGTGTTCACCGTTTTCGGTCACGACCGAAATCATGAGCGCCAGCGCCGAGCTCGCCGAAGAGCTCGATGTACGCCTGCACACACACCTCGCCGAAACCCTCGATGAAGAAGATTTCTGCCTGCAGCGATTCGGCCTGCGCACCGTGGACTACCTGGACAGTGTCGGTTGGCTCGGCCCTCGCACCTGGCTGGCCCACGGCATTCACTTCAACCCGGATGAGATCAGCCGCCTCGGCGCCGCCGGTACCGGCATCTGCCACTGCCCGAGTTCGAACATGCGCCTGGCCTCCGGCATTTGCCCTACGCTTGAATTGACGGCCGCCGGCGCACCGCTTGGCCTGGGCGTGGACGGCTCGGCGTCCAACGACGCTTCGAACATGATCCTTGAAACCCGCCAGGCGCTGTACATCCAACGCCTGCGCTATGGCGCCCAAGCGATCACCCCGGAACGGGTGTTGGGCTGGGCAACACGAGGGTCGGCGCAGCTGCTGGGACGCAGCGACATCGGCGAACTGGCGGTGGGCAAACAGGCCGACCTGGCGCTGTTCAAGCTCGATGAGTTGCGCTTCTCCGGCAGCCACGACCCGATCTCGGCCCTGCTGCTGTGCGGGGCGGATCGGGCGGATCGGGTGATGATCGCCGGTGAATGGCGAGTAATCGACGGACAGGTCGAGGGCCTGGATCTGAAAGGGTTGATCGCCGATCACAGCCAGGCGGCGCGGGAGTTGATCGCGGGAATCTGACGCGCCACTAATCCCGCTGTGGGAGCGAGCTTGCTCGCGATATCGGCCTGACATTCAACATTGATGTTGACTGACCCGGCGCTATCGCGAGCAAGCTCGCTCCCACAGGAACTATGAAAAATTAAAGACCCAGCAACGACAACATCACAAACGTCGAAAACAACACGAAGTGGGTCATGCCCTCGATGGCGTTGGTTTCGCCGTCGTTGAGGTTGATGGCGCTGACGATCAAGGTGATGAAGATCATCACCGTCTGCACCGGGGTCATTGCCATCTGGAATGGCTGGCCGGTGTAGAGTGCCATCGCCTCCATCACCGGCACGGTCAGGATCACGGTGGACAGCGACGCCCCCAGCGCGATATTGACCACCGACTGCATGCGATTGGCCAGGGCTGCCCGCAGCGCAGTGAGAATTTCCGGCGCGGCGGAGATGGCCGCCACCAGGATCGCCGTGACAACCGGTGGGGCGCCTGAGCCCTCCAGCCCCAAGTCGATGGCCTTGGACATGATCTCGGCGAGCGCACCGATCACGATCACACCAAACACCAGCGCACCGATGGAAAAGGCCAGGCTGATGGGTTTTGGCTCGGTTTCCACCGGCTCTTTCCTGCGGCGTTTTTCCGGGTAGCTGTAGCTGAAGAAATAACTGTGGGGCCCCACTTGCATGCGCAGGAACAGGGCATACAGCACCATCATCGCGCCGATGGTAAACGCCGAATAGGTTTTCCAGCTTTCCCGAGGAATGAACTCCGGCACCACCATCGATACCCCCATGGCGGTGAGGATCATCACACTGTAGGTCCGCGCCGAATCGTCGTTGTAAACCTGCTCGCCATGCTTGAGCCCGCCCATCAGCGCCGCGAGGCCGAGAATACCGTTGATGTCGAGCATGACCGCCGAATAAATCGTGTCGCGTACCAGGGTCGGCGACGCCTCGTTGCTCATCATGATCGCCAGGATCACCACCTCCACCAGCACCGCCGACAAAGTCAGGATCATGGTGCCGTAGGGATCGCCCACTTTTTCCGCGAGCAATTCCGCGTGATGGGCAACACGCATGGAGGCTGCGACGATAAAACCAATCAGCACCAAGCCGCCAACCAACGCAACGAGCTGCCCGCTGCCCAGCAGCCAATGCTCGAGCGGGTAAGCGGCGAACGCGGCGAGCAGGGCCAGCAAAAGCAGTTTTTCTTGCTTGATCAACGAGAGCATCGTGAGCCTATAACCATGGACGGGTCATGAGCTACTAGACTGTGACGGACCGGGAACGTTTCGTCCGAATGTGGCGTATCCGTTGCTCGAAGATTATTGCCGGGACGAGGTCGTAGTGGATCAGCCGGTCAGGTTTTACTCAGACATCGGCGCCCGCCCCTGTAGAATGCCGCCATCGATTCGCTGATGAGAAAAGAACATGTACGACTGGCTGAACGCCTTGCCCAAGGCCGAACTGCATCTGCACCTGGAAGGTTCGCTGGAGCCCGAACTGCTGTTCGCCCTGGCTGAACGCAACAAGATCGCCCTGCCGTGGAATGACGTGGACACCCTGCGCCAAGCCTACGCCTTCAACAATCTGCAAGAATTTCTCGACCTCTATTACCAAGGCGCCGATGTGCTGCGCACTTCCCAGGATTTTTATGACCTGACCTGGGCTTACCTGCTGCGCTGCAAGGCGCAGAACGTGATCCACACCGAACCGTTCTTCGATCCGCAGACGCACACCGATCGCGGGATTCCATTCGAAGTGGTGCTCAACGGCATCGCCGCCGCGCTCAAGGACGGTGAGCAGCAACTGGGTATTACCAGCGGCCTGATCCTGAGTTTCCTGCGTCACCTTAGCGAGGAACAAGCCGAAAAAACTCTCGACCAGGCACTGCCGTTCCGCGACGCATTCGTCGCCGTCGGCCTGGACAGTTCCGAAATGGGCCATCCACCGAGCAAATTCCAGCGGGTATTCGACCGCGCTCGCAACGAAGGCTTCCTGACCGTCGCCCACGCGGGTGAGGAAGGCCCGCCCGAGTACATCTGGGAAGCCCTCGACCTGCTGAAGATCCAGCGCATCGATCATGGTGTGCGCGCCATCGAAGATGAGCGGTTGATGCAACGAATCATTGACGAGCAGATTCCGCTGACGGTGTGCCCGCTGTCCAACACCAAGCTGTGCGTATTCGACGACATGTCTCAGCACAACATCCTCGACATGCTCGAGCGCGGTGTGAAGGTCACGGTGAACTCCGATGATCCTGCCTATTTCGGCGGCTACGTCACCGAGAACTTCCACGCATTGCACACACATCTGGGCATGACCCAGGACCAGGCCAAGCGGCTTGCGCAAAACAGCCTGGATGCGCGGCTGGTAAAACCTTAAGCCCGGTGATGCCCCCATGTGGGAGCGAGCCTGCTCGCGAAGGCGATTGATCAGTCAGCATTAATGTTGAATGTCGGACCGCTATCGCGAGCAAGCTCGCTCCCACAAGGGATGTGTTTAGTCAGCGACGCTCGCTTCGCTTAGCTCCTCCAGCGTCTTGCCTCGCGTCTCCATTCCAAACAGCCAGACCACGCCCGCCGCCACGGCAAAGCACAAGGCACCCAGGGCGAACACGCCACCCTGGCCGGTGATGGGAAAAACCAGCCCGGTGACCAGGGGGCCCAGCAGCGAACCGATGCGACCGACCGCCGAGGCAAAGCCTGATCCCGTGGCCCGCGCCGAGGTGGGGTACAACTCAGGCGTATAGGTGTAGAGCACTGCCCACATGCCGAACAGGAAGAACTGCATCAGCAGTCCGGTGCCGACCAGCAGGCCAACGTTGCCGCCAAATACCGCGCTCTGGCCATACAGGAACGCCATGCCCCCACCACCGAGCAGAGTGATGACGCATACCGGCTTGCGCCCCCAGCGCTCCACCAGCCAGGCCGCCATCAGGAAACCGGGAATCCCGCCCAGGGAAATCAGCACGGTGTAATAGACCGACTGCGTCACCGCGAACCCGGATTGCTGCAGCAACGCACTGAGCCAGGACGTCAAGCCATAGAACCCAAGCAACGCAAAGAACCAGACGCTCCAGATCATCATCGTGCGTTGGCGATATAGAGGAGACCAGATCTGCACCAGGGCGGAAAAAAAATTGCCCGGTTGGGTCGCCAGTTTCGGCAGACGGATTGGCTCGGGCAGTTCCTGACGTCCCAGCGAGGCCCGGACCTTCTCTTCGATCCGTTGAAGCACGGCATCCGCTTCATCGCCTCGCCCGGCCTGTTCAAGCCAACGCGGTGACTCCGGGATGAAAAAGCGAATCACCAGGACAAAAACGGCCGGCACCGCCAGCACCAGGAAGATGTCACGCCAGCCGACCACCGGCAGCAAGAAGTACGACAGCACACCGGCAGCCACGAAACCCAAGGGCCAGAAGCCGTCCATCAACGCAATGTAGCGCCCGCGACGCTTTGCCGGGATCAGCTCCGAAAGCATGGATTGGGCAATCGGAAACTCCATGCCCATGCCGATGCCCAGCAGTATGCGAAACAGTATCAGTGCTTCGATGTCCTGAGCGGTGGAGCACAGATAACTGGCAAGCCCCCACAACACGATGCTCCACTGGAACACCGGCTTGCGGCCGAAACGATCGGCCAGCATGCCTGACAGCGACGCCCCCAGCACCATGCCGAAGAAGCTGGAACTGGCCAGCAACCCGGCCTGGGCGGTGCTCAGGCCAAACTCGGTTTTGATCGAGCCCAGCAGGAACGTCATCATGGCCAAGTCCATGGAGTCAAAGAAAAACGCCAGGGCAATGATGATGAAAATGACCCGGTGATAGCCGCTGATGGGCAGCCGTTCCAGGCGCTCAGCCGCGCTGTAGACGTGAGTGTCCATTTACCTTCCCCCAATCCGATAGATCCCCGGACCGAGTGTGCGCGAACCGCGCCGGCGACGATTGCTGATTACGACCTGTCTTAGCGCTAGAGCGCCATTTCCAAGTCTTCCTGCCTGGCGAAACGATGAATTTCCTGCTGACCTAGAGCCGTCACCTGCAACGCCCTGGAATCATTAGGCAAGCTCAGCCAGCCCGATTGCATGAAAAGTTGCAGCAATCCGGCCCCCAAGGCGCCCCCCAGGTGTGGGCGACGCTCACTCCAGTCGGGGCAGGCGCACGCGGTGCGAGCGTTGCGATGGGCCAGTGCCTGGATGAACAAGCCGCGCCCGGCGAACTCGTTAGAGCCCTTGTGGGTAACGATCACTCGCTGCTCGCATTGCTCGAGCCAACCGGAATCCAACAGTCGCTGATACAGATCCGCCGCCAACATGCCGCCCAGATGATCATCGCAAAGCCTTGCCCGCATTAGCGAGACGGGGGCCGTCGGCGCTTTGGTCGGCATGAGACCGCGTTTGAGAACCTCTGGAACCTGGCGCGGTGTACTTGCCAGGGTTGCGCTCGCCAAGGCCTCGACAGCGGCACCGATCTCGGGGGCTGCCAGGCGAAAAAACCGTTTGCGGCCCCGGGTCTCGACCTTCAACAGCCCACCGGAGCACAACCGCCCGAGATGGGCGTTGGCCGAGGATGGCGATAATCCGGCCAGCAATGCCAACTCATCAGCCTGTCGGGCCGTACCGTCCATTAATGCCCACATCATTGCGCTGCGCTTGGGGTCAGCCAGCAGCGTGGCGATCTGGCTGATGCAAGGTGCATGTTCCATGTATTCACTCCCTGTTGAATCATTCGTCTATCGCTCTGGAGGCATATTGGCCCCGGACCTCAGGTACCGCCCGGACGAACGGCATGCCGGCTTGTGCCGCAGCCATGTATCAGCGGAGTCGGCAGGACCCAGCACCGTTGAAACCGCGCCGATACGTGCGGCCGCTAGTATAAGCGTGTGGCTCACGGTTTCCTGTCCTCCGGAAACCTTTGGAGGCGATAGTTCCTGAGGGAAAAATCTCTATTTGCCAGCGACTATTGCCCGGTAACGTCCCTTGAGCGAAAACAGCGCCTTTGATTATCAAAAAATCATTGAAAGAGCCTGTTGTTACAGGCGCTTTCATCCAGGCCATCAATAGCTAAACATGGGCGCCATCGAATTCATTCACGGAGCCACCTCATGAAAGCCATCGCGTATTACCAATCGTTGTCCATCACCGATCCAACATCGCTGCAGGACATCGACCTGCCCGCCCCCATCGCCGGCCCTCGGGATCTGCTCGTGGAAGTCAAAGCCATTTCCGTCAACCCTGTCGACACCAAGGTCCGCCAGAACGTGCAGCCCGAAGGGGGAGCCGCCAAGGTGCTGGGCTGGGACGTGGCCGGCGTAGTCAAGGCAGTGGGCAGCGAAGTCACTTTGTTCAAGGCCGGTGACAAGGTGTTCTACGCAGGCTCGATTGCCCGGGCAGGCGGCAATAGCGAATTGCATGTGGTGGATGAACGCATCGTTGGCCACATGCCGAAGACCCTCGGTTTCGCCGAAGCGGCCGCGCTGCCGCTGACCGCCATCACCGCTTGGGAATTGCTCTTCGATCGCCTGCAAATAAAGGAAGGCCAGAGCAACCAGGAGCAAAGCCTGCTGATCGTCGGCGCCGCCGGTGGCGTGGGTTCGATCCTGACGCAACTGGCCAGCCAGCTCACCGGCTTGAAAGTGATTGGCACCGCCTCCCGGCCGCAGACGCAGGAATGGGTGCGCGGCCTGGGTGCCGATCTAGTGATCGACCACAGCCAGCCACTGAGCGAAGCACTCAACAAAGCGGGCCAGCCCCAAGTGACCCACGTGGCCAGCCTGACCCAGACCGACCAGCATCTGGATCAACTGGTCGAGGCCCTGGCACCGCAAGGCAAACTGGCGCTGATCGATGATCCAAAGTCGCTGGACGTGACCAAGCTCAAGCGCAAGAGCCTGTCGTTGCATTGGGAGTTCATGTACACCCGTTCCCTGTTCGAGACGGCTGACATGCTTGAGCAGCATAAACTGCTCAATCGCGTAGCCGAGCTGATCGACGCAGGCACGCTGAAGACAACGGTTGGCGAGCACTTCGGCACCATCAATGCCGCCAACCTGCGCCGGGCTCACGCCTTGCTTGAAAGTGGAAAGGCCAAGGGCAAGATCGTGCTCGAAGGGTTCTGATCAACCTGGCTTGTCGATCGTGGCGAGGGATTTGCTCCCTCGTCACAAAAAAGCTGCACCGTCAGTCCGACAATTGACCGTTGTCACAATTGCGCTTGCATTCCGGTCTACACTCGAGGCCTTTGCAACGCAGTCTTTTACGTGAGGAGGTCAGCAATGAAGATCCTGATAAAAGAAGTGGCAAAATCGCAATGGCAAGTGCGCCTTGACCAGCACGTCGTGACTTTTCGCACCGAGGCCGAAGCCCAGGCTTTCGCCACCACCCTGCAAGCGCGTATTCACGCACCGCATCATTTCCCCGAATATCAGCAGCGCGCGGCTGGATGAATCATTCCTGCCGACCCGCCTGAGCAAGCGCCCGGGCGTTTTGCAAACGGCGGGTCAGCATCGCGGCGCTCACCACCAATAACCCACACAGGCTGATGACGATTGCCATCGGCACGGCCGTGCCGTCATGCAATGCCGCCACCAGCGCAGCGGCCCCTGCGGCGACGGAAAACTGCAGGCATCCCAACATGGCCGAAGCACTCCCCGCCCGGGCGCCCTGCCCGTTCATGGCGCAGGCCGAGGCATTGGGAATGATGCAACCCAGGCTGGCGATGCAGATGAACAACGGAATCAACAACGGCCATAAGCGCTCCGGCTGCAAGGCGCTGACGGCCAACAGACTGAGCCCGGCAAGCCAATACACCCATACCGCACGCGCCAGCAGGAATGCCGGGCCGCGCTTGGACAACAGCCGGGCATTGACCTGAGCCACGAGTATGAAACCCGCCGCGTTCGTGCCGAACAGCCAGCCGAAATGCTCAGCGGGGACGCCGTAGAGCTTGATGAAGACGAACGGTGAACCCGCGATGTAGGCGAACATCCCGGCGATCGCGATGCCTCCCGTCAGGGCATGACCGAGGAAGACCGAGTCTGTCAGAAGACGACCGTATTGGCGCAACGCGCCGGATAACGGTTGGCGGGGCACATGATCCGGCAGGCTTTCCGGCAGCCACAAGGCAACCGCGGTGGCTGCCAGTGCGCTGAATAACGTCAGGCCCACGAATATCGATTGCCACCCGTACAGGTTCACAAGCAAGCCGCCCAGCATCGGTGCAAGGATTGGCGCCAGCCCCATCACCAGCATCAACTGCGAGAACACCTTGGCCGAACCCACCGCGTCGCATTTGTCGCTGACCACTGCCCGCGAGATCACCATCCCGGCACAACCGCCCAGGGCCTGGACGAAGCGGGCGCCGATCAGCCATTCGAGGCTCGGCGCATAGGCGCAGGCCAAGGACGCCACGGTAAACAAGCCGACCCCCGTCAGCAGCGGGATGCGCCGCCCAAAGCGATCCGCCACCGGCCCATAGGCCAACTGTCCGAGGGACAGCCCTAGAAAATACGCCGCCAAGGTCAATTGGATATGTTTTTCGTCGGTGCCAAAGGCCGTGGCCATCGCCGGGAAGGCGGGCAAATAGAAATCGATCGCCAAGGGACCGAAAGCGCTCAAGGCGCCAAGAATCAGAATGGTACGAAGGTTCATCAGGCGTCCAGTTCAAGCGTCAGTCGGCAGCCCAACAGTCTAGCCGGGCCGCGCACGCTTGAACATTCCGATAGGTCGCTAACGATTAAAAAACTTCAGGCAGGACTGACTTCGTACCCCTCCTCCTTGATTGCCGCGATCAGGGTATCGGTCGGCAACGCACTTTCGACCTTGACGGTCTTGCTGCCGAGATCAATCTCAACCTCGGCTTGCGAATCCTTGGCGTGGAGCGCTTGGGTGATGGCCTTGACGCAATGTCCGCAAGACATGCCCTGAACGTTGAAGATTTGCATGAAATGACTCCTTGGGATTGGGTTGCCCGCAGTTTCAAGCTTGCCATCATGGCAAGGTCAAGTTTTGCCATAAACTGCCGGGCTGGCAATCGGCGCCGCGCTCGGCCAAGCTGCACTTATCAAAGATTTCACACCGGAGGTTCAGCCATGCGCTGGTCAGCGTTCAGCCTGTTTTGCATGCTCGGTTTTTCAGCAGTAGTCCCCCAGGCATCGGCGGCCGGCGAAGACTACGGCGTGCTGATCATTTCCCGCGAGCGCCTGGAAGTGGCGACATCCTGCGAAATCGGCATTTATATCCAGGACCAACTCACCGCCCGGCTGTTTCAAGAGGACAGCACGTCCTTCAATCTGCCGCCGGGCCGGTTCTCCTTGCGGCTGAAGTTGCTACCCGGCCAGGCGCCAGGTTGCAATCCAGGCATGCTCGCCCCCGGGTCGCAGGAGATTACGCTCAAGGCCGGCGACGTTCTGAAATACCGCATCGCGATGAATGACCAAGGCATGTACCTCAAGCAGGCTGGGCTCGGTTACTGAGCTTCTGGTTGCCCCCTGTGGGAGCGAGCTTGCTCGCGATAGCGATAGATCAGCCGACAGATCTGTTGACGGGTACACCGCTATCGCGAGCAAGCTCGCTCCCACATGATTGTTTCTGATTTCTCGATGGCGCTTGACCTTGCCAGCATGGCAAGGTTGAACCTGTAGTCATCCACTACAGGGAGCCTGACCCATGTCCGAATCCACTACCTTCGATCTGCCAATCTCCGGCATGACCTGCGCCAGCTGCGCCGGACGGGTCGAGCGAGCGTTGAGCAAAGTCACCGGTGCCAGCGCCGTCAGCGTGAACCTGGCGACCGAACAGGCACGAATCCAGGCCCCGGCGGACAGCCTGCCGGCGCTGATGCGAGCCGTTGAACAGGCCGGCTACAGCGTCCCTGTCCAAACCATGGAGCTGAGCATTGAAGGCATGACCTGCGCGTCCTGTGTCGGTCGTATCGAACGGGCGCTGGGTAAAATCGCCGGAGTGAACCGAGTCAGCGTCAACCTCGCCAACGAGCGGGCGCACCTCGAACTGCTCGGACACGTTGATCCACAAACACTCATCGATGCGGTCAAGCGCGCCGGCTACGACGCCGGTGTGTGGCAGGCCGAGACGCCTGAAAAAAACCAAACCGATCACCTGCACCGCGAGCGGCTGGCCTTGCTGATGGCGATCCTGCTGTCCATCCCGCTGGTCCTGCCGATGCTGTTGCAGCCGTTCGGCGTCCACTGGATGCTCCCAGCCTGGGTGCAATTCGCGTTGGCGACGCCGGTGCAGTTCATTTTCGGGGCGCGTTTTTACGTCGCGGCTTTCAAGGCAGTTCGCGCCGGAGCCGGGAACATGGACCTGCTGGTCGCCCTGGGAACCAGCGCCGGCTATGGCTTGAGCCTCTACGAATGGGCGATTGCCCAGCCCGGCAGCATGCCGCACTTGTATTTCGAAGCCTCGGCCGTGGTGATCGCCCTGGTATTGCTTGGCAAATATCTGGAAAGCCGCGCCAAACGACAAACCGCCAGCGCCATTCGCGCCCTCGAAGCCTTGCGGCCGGAGCGTGCAATCCAAGTGATTGACGGCGAAGAACGGGACGTCGCCATCAGCGCCCTGCGCTTGGATGACCTGGTGTTGGTCAAGCCCGGCGAACGTTTCCCGGTGGACGGAGAGGTGATCGAAGGCCAGAGCCATGCCGACGAGGCGCTGATCAGCGGCGAAAGCCTGCCCGTGCCCAAGCAGCCCGGCGATAAAGTCACCGGCGGCGCGATCAACGGTGAAGGCCGCTTACTGGTGCGCACCCAGGCCCTGGGCGCCGAGACGGTCCTGGCGCGCATTATCCGCCTGGTGGAAGACGCCCAGGCAGCCAAGGCGCCCATCCAGAAGCTGGTGGATAAAGTCAGCCAGGTATTCGTGCCGGTCGTATTGATCCTGGCCCTCGCCACGTTGATTGGCTGGTGGCTGTACGGGGCACCGCTGGAAACCGCGTTGATCAATGCGGTCGCCGTGCTGGTGATCGCCTGCCCATGCGCCCTGGGCCTGGCGACGCCGACGGCGATCATGGCCGGTACCGGCGTGGCCGCCCGCCATGGAATTCTGATCAAGGATGCCGAGGCGTTGGAGCGCGCTCATGAAGTCAGCACGGTGGTCTTCGACAAGACCGGGACCCTGACGTCCGGAACGCCGCGCATCGCTCATCTGGCCGCCCTCGATGGAAACGAAGAAACCCTGCTGAGCTTGGCCGGTGCCTTGCAACGCGGCAGCGAGCATCCCTTGGCCAAAGCGGTGCTGGACGCCTGCACGGAGCATGGCTTGACCGTACCGGCCATCAGCGATAGTCAGTCCCTGACAGGGCGCGGCATTTCCGGCAGCCTCGACGGACGCCGCCTGGCCTTGGGTAATCAACGTCTGCTGGAGGAGCTGGGCCTGACGCCCGGTTCGCTGGAACAATCGGCGCAAGCCTGGGAAGCCGAAGGCCGAACCCTGTCCTGGTTGATCGAACAAGGCGCCACTCCTCGGGTCCTGGGGCTGTTCGCCTTTGGCGATACCCTGAAGCCCGGCGCCAGCGCCGCCGTGCAGGCGTTGAATCAACGCCATATCGCCAGCCACTTGCTCACCGGGGACAACCGTGGGAGTGCCCAGGTGGTCGCTCAAGCGCTGGGGATCGCCAATGTCCACGCGCAAGTGTTGCCGGCTGATAAATCCGCCATTGTCCAAGCATTGAAAAAGAACGCCGTGGTGGCCATGGTCGGCGACGGCATCAATGACGCCCCAGCGCTGGCCGCCGCTGATATCGGCATTGCCATGGGCGGCGGCACGGACGTGGCGATGCACGCCGCCGGCATCACGCTGATGCGCGGTGATCCTCGGCTGGTGCCGGCGGCATTGGATATCAGTCGCAAGACCTACGCAAAGATCCGCCAGAATCTTTTCTGGGCCTTCGTCTACAACCTGATCGGCATCCCGCTGGCAGCCTTCGGCTGGCTCAATCCGGTACTGGCCGGCGCAGCGATGGCGCTGTCCAGCGTCAGCGTGGTGAGCAATGCATTATTGTTGAAGTTCTGGACACCCAAGCACTTGGAGGACAAGCGATGAACATCGGCCAAGCGGCCCGCCAGAGCGGCCTTAGCGCGAAGATGATCCGGTATTACGAATCCATCGGCCTGCTCAGGGCGGCGCATCGCACCGACAGCGGCTACCGCATCTACAGCGGCGATGACTTGCATACGCTGGCGTTCATCAAGCGCTCCCGGGACCTGGGCTTTTCATTGGAGGAAGTCGGTAAGTTGCTGGCGCTCTGGCAAGACCGCGAACGCGCCAGCGCCGACGTCAAGGCGCTCGCTCGACAACATATCGACGAGTTGAACCAGAAAATCCGCGAACTGGCGGAACTGCGCGACACCCTTCAGGAGCTGGTGGAACATTGCCAGGGCGATCATCGTCCCGACTGCCCGATTCTCAAGGAGTTGGCGTCGGGATGCTGTAATTAAAGTTCATCATTGCGGCCGTGTGGGAGCGAGCTTGCTCGCGATGACGGCAGCCCCTTCGACATCGATGCAAGCTGATCCACCGCTATCGCGAGCAAGCTCGCTCCCACAGGGTTGAGCTTCCCCACAGGCTGGGGCTGGCCATTAAAAAACCCGGCCTGGGCCGGGTTTCTGGTCAACCGATCACTGCATCCAAGGCGGAGGCGGTTCCTCGGTCTTGCCTGGCGGCGCATCATCGGCAGCGCGTACAGCTTGGCGTCGTTCCTCGTCCAGGCGCGCGGCCTCGATCTCGCGCATGATCCCGCCAACATCCGCCAACTCTTCCGGCTCGTCGAACTCTCCGGTCAACACACTGCCCGGATGCAAGGTGCCGGCTTCATACAACGCCCACATCTCCTTGGCGTAGCGGGTGCGTTTCAGCTCCGGCGCAAACCGACCGAAGTAGGACGCCATGTTGCCAACGTCCCGCTCCAGCATGCTGAAGGCGTGGTTGTTGCCCGCAGCATCCACCGCTTGCGGCAAATCGATGATGACCGGGCCTGTCGGCGTGAGCAGGACGTTGAACTCCGACAGGTCGCCATGCACCAGACCGGTACACAGCATCAAGACGATCTGGGAAATCAGATAGGCGTGGTACTCACGAGCCTGATCCGGCTCCAGCACCACATCGTTCAGGCGCGGCGCGGCATCGCCATATTCGTCGGCCACCAGCTCCATCAGCAGCACGCCTTCCAGGAAGTCGTAAGGCTTGGGTACTCGAACGCCAGCGCCAGCCAACCGAAACAGCGCAGCGACTTCAGCGTTCTGCCAGGCATCTTCGGTTTCCTTGCGCCCGAACTTCGAGCCTTTCGCCATCGCGCGGGCCTGGCGGCTGTTACGGACCTTGCGACCTTCCTGGTATTCGGCCGCCTGGCGAAAACTTCGCTTGTTCGCCTCCTTGTAGACCTTGGCGCAACGCAGCTCGTTGCCGCAGCGCACCACATAAACAGCTGCTTCTTTACCACTCATGAGAGGGCGCAGCACCTCGTCGACCAGACCGTCCTCGATCAGGGGTTCAATGCGTTTTGGAGTCTTCATCAGCTTTTATTCTGGGTCCTTTATTACCAAACACGCGAATGACAGGTCGTTATACGGCAATCCACTCTTTACGGGGAGGGGTTCCGACCTATGAACCCTGAATGCACACAATGTGCCGGATCAGCTCAGCCGAGCCAAATCATAACCGAGACTGGATATGACGCCGTTCAGAGCGCCGGCGGGCTTCGGCGAAGCGAGCAAACCACCGGTCAGTGCTTGAACAACTCGCCCGGGGTAAAACCGAACAGGCCCTTGAATGCCGCAATAAAGGCTGACGTCGAATCATAGCCACAGGACAACGCCGCGCTGGTCACGCTATCGCCCTTTTCCAGTGAGCCCAGGGAAGACAGCAGCCGCATGCGCTGGCGCCAGGCGCGAAAACTCAGGCCGGTTTCCCGCTGGAACAATCGCATCACGGTTTTCTCCGACGTGCCCAAGCGGGCAGCCCAGGCGTGTAGCGTCACGTTGGCTTCGGGCTGTGCGATCAACTCGCTGCACAGCTCCAGCAGGCGCGCGTGTCGGGGCAGTGGCAGGGAAAAACCCACTTCCGGCAGCGCTGCCAGTTGATCCAGCAGCACCTGGACCAGGCGCGCCTCCTCAGTATCGCCCTGTGGATAGGTGGCGGGAAATTGGCAGAAGACCTTGATCAGCTCCCGCGCCAGCGGGGTGACTTCCAAGACCCGACAGCGCACCTCGGCCCACTGGCAAGCCTGGCGATGTACATAAAGACTGCGCATTTCCGCGCGGGTAGACGTCACGACCTGGTGCTCAAGATCGGCCGGGATCCAGATGCCCCGTTGCGGCGGCGCAAAGAAACTACCCTCGGCGGTGTGCACGCCCAGCACACCGCTGATGGCGTAGGAAAATTGCACCCAATCGTGACGATGAGCCTGGGTCCACGAACCCGCGTTCAGGCTTTCAACCCGGGCATAGAGTGGCCGGGGCAGTTCCGACAGGTCGGGAATGCGTCGCTCAAGCTGCAGGTGTCCGTTAGTCGGCATTGATTGGCCTTATATCGCAAGACGACTGTGTTGAGCGACGTTAGGCTAAGTCGACTTCTCTTACAACTTGCGGTGCCCTATGCACATCTTCAGACACCTCAAACGCATGGTGACCGACTGGTTCCTGTGCGGCATGTTGCTCGCCACGCTGCTGGCGTATTTCTTCCCCCGCTTTGGCGCCTCGGGTGGCGCGATGCATGCGGAATGGGTCGTGAACATCGGTATCTTCGTGGTGTTTTTCCTCCATGGGGTCAACCTGTCCGGCGAACAGATCCGCCACGGTCTGAGGAACACGCGGCTGCACCTGATGGTGCAAGGTTTTACCTTCGCAGTGTTTCCGTTGATCTGGCTGATCAGCGAATGGACGTTGGGCAGCCACGTGCCGTCGCTGTTGATGCTGGGGTTCTTTTATCTGTGCGCCCTGCCTTCGACCATCTCTTCATCGGTGGCCCTGACCGGCAGCGCGGGAGGCAACGTGCCGGCGGCGATTCTCAACGCCAGCCTGTCCAGTGTGCTGGGGATTTTCCTGACACCGCTGCTGGTCAGTTTCGTGGTGGGCAGCGGTGCCGGCGGCATCGACCTGGGCTCGACACTGCTCGACCTGTGCCTGATGCTGTTGCTGCCGCTGGTGCTCGGGCAGTTCCTGCGGCGTTGGTTAGCCGGCTTTTTCGCCCGATACAAGCGCTACACCAGCGTCATCGACAAACTGGTCATCCTGCTGCTGGTCTACGCGGCGTTCTGCAATTCCATGGTTTCGGGGATCTGGCAGCAACAAGGCAATGGCGTGCTGTTCAGCGCCGTGCTCGGCAGCGCGGTTTTGCTGGCGATCATTCTCTGGATGACCACCCGCACCGCGCGTGCGTTGCGGTTCAGCAATGCCGATGAAATTGCCGCGGTGTTCTGCGCAAGCAAGAAATCCCTGGCCGCCGGGGTGCCGATGGCGGCGTTGATTTTTGGCAACAACCCCGGCCTTGGGCTGATCCTGTTGCCGATCATGATCTATCACCCACTGCAACTGATCGTCTGTTCGATCCTTGCCGAGCGGTACGTCAGCCGTCAGCGCGCCCAGGTCGCTCGACAAAACGAGGCCATCGTCAGCGCTCGATAATCACCGTGACGCCTTGGCCGGCGGCGGCGCAGATGGATATGAGCCCCCGGCCCTTCCCCGCCGCGTCCAGCAATTTCGCCAGGTTGGCGACGATGCGCCCGCCGGTGGCGGCAAATGGATGTCCGGCGGCCAGCGAACTGCCTTTCACATTCAACCGGCTGCGGTCGATGGCGCCCAGCGGCGCATCAAGACCCAGTCGGGTCTTGCAGTAGTCGGGGTCCTCCCAAGCCTTCAACGTGCACAGCACTTGGGCGGCGAATGCTTCGTGGATTTCGTAGTAATCAAAATCCTGCAACGTCAGGCCATTGCGTGCCAGCAACCGCGGCACGGCATAGACCGGCGCCATCAGCAGGCCTTCGGCGCCGTTGACGAAATCCACCGCAGCGGTTTCACCGTCACGCAAGTAAGCCAGGATCGGCAGCCCGCGAGCCTTGGCCCATTCTTCACTGCCCAACAGCACCAGCGAGGCGCCGTCGGTCAGCGGCGTCGAGTTACCCGCCGTCATCGTCCCCTTGGCGCTTTTCTCGAAGGCTGGCTTGAGGGAGGCGAGTTTTTCCAGGGTCAGGTCCGGACGCAGGTTGTTATCGCGGGTCAGGCCGAGAAACGGCGTCATCAAGTCGTTATGCCAACCTTCGGCGTAGGAAGCGGCCATTTTCTGATGACTTTCCAAGGCCAACTGATCCTGTTCTTCCCTGGGAATCTGCCAGGTCTGCGCCATCAATTCGCAGTGTTGGCCCATGTTCAGGCCGGTGCGCGGTTCGTTGATGCGTGGCAGGTCGGGGATCAGGTGCCGAGGGCGTAACTGGAGGAAGGTCTTGATCTTGTCGGCGGTGTTCCTGGCCCGATTGGCTTGCAGCAGGATCTTGCGCAGCCCTTCATTGACCGCGATAGGCGCGTCGGAAGTGGTGTCGACGCCGCCGGCGATGGCGCTGTCGATCTGGCCCAGGGCGATTTTATTGGCCACGAGCAGTACGGTTTCCAGACCCGTGCCGCAAGCCTGTTGTACGTCATACGCAGGTGTGCTCGGCGACAGGCGCGAGCCCAGCACGCATTCGCGCGTCAGGTTCATGTCCCGGGAAAACTTAAGCACCGCACCGGCGGCCATTTCGCCGATGTGCACACCGTGCAGGTTGTAGCGCTCGATCAAACCTTCAAGCGCGGCCGTCAGCATCGCCTGGTTGCTGGCGGTGGCATAGGGCCCGTTGGAACGGGCGAAAGGAATGCGGTTACCACCAATGATCGCAACGCGGCGTAGCTGTGCCATGAAGAACTCCCCTGTATGCGCGAAAGGTGCGAATTAAGCCTGCTGTAACATGCCCAGCCACAAGCTTAGGCTTTAAACCCGGCGATCGAACGACTGATTGCCAAACATGGTCCACACTTGGAACCTCATCAGCCGGAGTGTGTTCCATGTCAGACCGTTACATAGACTTCGCCAATTCGCCCATTGGCCTGCGTCTGGTTGGCGCTCTGGGCTTGCCATCACCGGTGCGCCTGGAGCGCTGGCAAGCCGGGCGGTTGCGACCGATCGAGGGCGCCCTGTTGCTGGGCGGCGGTCCCCTGACCGAACAGGTCGGCACGTTCGCCAAGCGCCTGACCGATGCGATCTTCATCTACGGGGGCGAACCAACACTGGCGACCGAGTGGATTCCCGGCCACGGCCCGAAAATCAAGGCAGTGGTGTACGACGCCAGCCATCTGGTGCAGGTTGATCAGCTCAAACAGTTGCGCGAATTTTTCCAGCCATTGATGAAAAATCTCGACCACAGCGCCCATGTCGTCATCCTCGGCCGCGCCCCGGAAAACTTCGATGATCCGTTTGCCGCCAGCGCCCAGCGCGCCCTGGAAGGCTTCAGCCGCTCCCTGGCCAAGGAACTTCGCTACGGTGGCACGCTGCAGTTGCTGTACGTAGGCGAAGGTGCCGAAGCGCAGTTGGAGGGAGCGCTGCGGTTTTTCCTGTCGCCCAAGAGCGCCTACGTTTCCGGACAGGTGATTCGCCTCAAGGCCTGTGGGACACAGGTCCAGGATTGGACCCGACCGTTGACTGGGCTGAAAGCGCTGGTCACCGGCGCCGCACGCGGCATCGGCGCCTCGATTGCCGAAACCCTCGCCCGCGACGGCGCCGATGTGATCCTGCTGGACGTGCCACAGGCCAAGGCCGACCTCGACGCCTTGGCCGCACGCTTGAGCGGGCGCAGCGTAACGCTGGACATCTGCGCTGAGGGCGCCGCTGCGCAATTGATCGAACACCTGCCCGACGGTGTCGATATCGTGGTGCATAACGCGGGCATCACGCGCGACAAGACCCTGGCGAACATGACCCCGGAATTCTGGGACGCCGTGCTGGCGGTCAACCTCAATGCACCACAAGTCCTGACCAAGGCGCTGCTCGACAGCGGCACCCTTCGGGACAATGGCCGGGTCGTCTTGCTGGCCTCCATCAGCGGCATCGCCGGCAATCGCGGCCAGACCAACTATGCCGCGAGCAAGGCTGGGCTGATCGGCCTCGCGCAGGCCTGGGCACCCATGCTTCAATCGCGGGGAATCAGCATCAATGCCGTGGCGCCAGGGTTCATTGAAACGCGCATGACCGCCGACATCCCCTTCGCTCTGCGTGAAGCCGGACGGCGCATGAGTTCCCTGGGCCAGGGCGGCTTGCCCCAGGATGTCGCCGAAGCGGTGGCCTGGCTCGCGCAACCGGGTACGGGCGCCGTGACCGGACAGGCGCTGCGGGTCTGCGGGCAAAGCCTGTTGGGGGCGTGAGCATGACGATCCAATGGCATGAAATAAACACCGCACCGTCGATGTCCGGGCTGTACGCCAAGGCCGCGACACGCCGCAAGATAACCGGCACGATCCTGCCTGACCTCGGGCTGCGCCAGGTGATCCAGGTCGACCCGCAACGCCTGGCGGCGTATCGCAAGGTCTGTGGCTTCGCCGAAAGCGGGTTGCTGCCACCGACCTATCCCCATGTCCTGGCGTTCGCCCTGCAAATGCAGTTGCTGACCGCCCGGGAGTTCCCGTTCCCCTTGCTGGGACTGGTTCACCTGAACAACCGCATCCGTGTGCTGCGGCCCATGGGCGGCGTCAGCCAGGTGCGAGCCAGCGTCAACGTCGAAAACCTGCAACCTCACGCCAAGGGTGCGGTGTTCGATTTGGTGACCCGTATCGAAGATCAGTTGGGACCACTGTGGGAAGCCGAGAGCCAGATGCTGTGCAAAGGTGTCCAGCTCGATGGTGCGCTGGTCGAGGAGCCGCCGTCCTCGCCCCTCGATTTGACCGAGGTGGCGCCCTGGACAGCGCCCGCGGACATTGGCCGGCAATACGCCAAGGTCTCCGGCGACTACAACCCGATCCACCTGAGCGGCGCCAGCGCCCGTTTGTTCGGCTTCCCCACCGCCATCGCCCATGGGCTGTGGAACAAGGCGCGGGCCCTGGCGGCGCTGGATGACCATTTGCCCGAGGCCAACATCGAAATCGACGTAACCTTCAAGAAACCGGTGCGCCTGCCCAGCGAGGTGACATTGCTGGCGAGTGCGGCGGGGTCAAACGGGCATTTGCGACTGGAGGGGGCTGGAGCGCTGGAGCATATGCAGGGAAGCTGGCAGCCGGTTGCCTGAAAAGTCCCCGCCATCCTGTGGGAGCGAGCTTGCTCGCGATGACGGCGGCACATTCAACACATGTGCAAACCGATCCATCGCCATCGCGAGCAAGCTCGCTCCCACACGGTTCTTCATTCAGCGCGGTGGGTAGTTGGACAAAATCCGCCCCACCGTCTCACGCACCTTCGTGCTGCGTTCCGCCGGGTTGGGCGAATCGCTGAGCAACTGCTCGTCGCTGCCACGCCACACCAGCTTGCCGTCCTTGCCATCAAGCAGGTCGATCTGCACCGTGGCAACCTTGTAGCTGACATTGCGGGTCTCGTTGTACATCGGCCCGCCCCAATAGCCATTCCACGGGCCACCCCAACCGCCGCCATAGTTTGTCGTCACTTGTTGCTGACGGTCTTCGACGATCAGATAGGCCTGGACCTGCATGTCGCCCCGAGCACCCGCCTGCGCCGGACGCAAACCGCGCTGGTCAAGCTGCTCGGCGACCGCCTGGCGGATCCGCTGCTCAGTCAGATCGCTCTTGATACGCGGGTCATCCGGACGGTATTGCAGGGCCGGTTCTTTCCAGCTCCAACTGCGGTAGGCCGCGAAATCCCGACTGGTGTCGAAGTCGTGATTGACCTGGCTATTGGCGCAGGCGCCGAGCAGCAGGACAAGGGCAAACGGAACAAGACAGCGAAACATGGTTTTTCTCCGTTGCGTAATCAACTGGGAGGGTAAGCCGACATGGCCTTTTCCACGGCTTCACGAATGGCATCGGTGCGCTCGCTTTGGTGGCCCCGCTGATTGGCCTCGGCACTGGCGCTCCACACCGGCTGGCCGTTGCGGGCGTCGAACAGATCCACTCGGACCACCACGACTTGCTCCTGATAAGTACGCACCACCGGAACGGTGTTGTACATGCCGTAACCCGGTCCATAACGGTTGTAACCGCCGTAGTATCCCGAGTCGTAATCGTCCCGGACCTGACGGATGCGGGTCTCCAGGCGCAGCTCGGCACTGACGAAGAGGTCCGCGGGGCGGCTGTCATGCAGTGGACGCAATCCACGTTGGTCCAAGGCATCGCTCACCGCTTCGGCCACCTGGGCCGAATCCGCCCAGGCGGTGCCCGGTGGCAGCCGGCCGTTGAGCCAGGCCCAGCTGCGATAGCGTCCATAATCACGGGGCGGCGCGGGGTAAGCGCTGCGATCGAACACGGTGGCGGCTTCGGGTGGTGCCGGCGGCAATGGATTGGACGTGGCGACGTACGGGTTGCTGCCCTGGCAGGCTGCGAGTCCGAGGCATAACGCCAATAATCCTGAACGACCTTTCATTTCGCTCTCCGATGGCTCTTCAGGTCAGAGCGGCCGACACACCCAGTGTAGATAACGTCCCAAACCGGCAAAGGCCGGATGGCGACGGTGGGCCAGTTCCATTTCCAACAGCTGCGCAAGCTCCACGCGTCCTTGGAACTCCACGGGCATATAGTCATGAAAAACCCGCACGCCACTTTGGCTTTCGACCTGCCACAGGTCTTCAAGTTGCGCCGCCAATTCCCGAGGATCAAGGGGTTGTTGCGGCGTCAGGCTTTGTTTTTCACCGGCCATGTCGTTTTTGCGCAGCTTGCGAAAATGGCCTTTGAGCAGGTTGCGATAGATCAGCGCGTCACGGTTGTAGAAGGCCAAAGACAACCGGCCCCCAGGCTTCGTGAGCTGATGCAGCACCGGCAGGATCGCGTGGGGCTCGGCCAGCCATTCGAGCACCGCGTGGCACAGCACCAGATCGTAAGGCTCGGTGAGCTGGCCAAGCAGATCCTGCCACGGCGCCTGGATGAACGTTGCGTGCTGGCCGGCCTCGGCGAAGCGTTGGCGGGCGCCTTCGAGCATGGGTTCGGCCGGCTCGGCCAAGGTGACCTGATGACCGCGCTCGGCCAGCCACAGCGACATATGGCCCAGGCCCGCGCCGATGTCCAATACGCGCAGCGGCCGCTCCGGCAGGCTTTCCAGCAAATCGGCCTGGAGCACGGCTAGGCGGATCGCCCCCTTGGCCCCGCCATAGATCTTTTCCGCGAAGCGCGTGGCGAGCTGGTCGAAATGACGGTCACTCATGGGCGAACCGCCGCTCGCTGTCGGCCAGCTTGCTGCGTACCACGGCGTCCATGTCCAAGCCCAACTCACTGCACAGCAGCAACAGGTACAACACGATGTCACCCACCTCTTGACCCGCGTGGGCCAGCTTATCCGCCGACAACTGCCGCGATTGGTCCTCGGTCAGCCATTGGAAAATCTCGACCAGCTCAGCCATCTCTACGCTGGCGGCCATGGCAAGGTTCTTCGGGCTGTGGAATTGCCGCCAGTCGTTACGGTCACGGATGGCGTGCAGGCGTTCGGTCAGTTCAACAAGGTTCATCGGGCTCTCCTGAATGCGCATAGCTTCGGGGGGATGAAGGGGGAAAGGCAAGCGTCTCGGTACGAAGCGGCGAATTGCCTCATAATCGAACGATCGCAGCCGGCGCAGCTCCTACAATCAGAAGCCAACGGCTCGATTTCGGTTCCTCTTCATCAGGATGCACACATGCAGGCAGAAAGCTTTTTCGAATGGCTCGGCCAGGCGCTCGGTTCGGTGATCCGTTTCATCGTCGACCTGCTCAGCGGCCTGTTCAACACCTTGGCCAATGCGGGCGGCAATTTTGTCGACGGACTATCCCGCACGCTGGGCATGGACACCTCGATCATCAGCATCGTCGCGCTGATCCTCGGGCTGATGCTGCTGTACTCGGCGATCCGCGCCTTCATGCGCGCGTCGATCGTCATGGGCATCATCTGGCTGGTGCTGGGGTTGTGGTTGTTGAGTTGGATCATTCACTAAAGTCTCCAGCGTCCCCTTGCCTGACACACCCCGTGGCGAGGGAGCTTGCTCCCGTTGGACTGCGCAGCAGTCCCCCCAAAAGCAGGGCCGCTACGCGCCCCAGTGGGAGCAAGCTCCCTCGCCACAATGAATCCAAGTTCCGCAGGGAACGATCAAACAATAACCCGCTACAATCGCGCTCCATCAAGGAGCCCGCATGTCCAACCTGATCGCCGACTGGCGCGACCGCCTCACCCATCGCCGGGTCTGGGCGCTCGCCGCACCGATGATTCTCTCCAACATTTCCGTGCCGTTGGTAGCGCTGGTCGACAGCACCGTCATCGGCCACTTGCCCCATGCCCATCAACTGGGCGCGGTGGCGGTCGGCGCAAGTCTGTATACGGTCCTGGCGTGGGCCATGGGTTTTTTGCGCATGGGCTCCACCGGGTTCGCCGCCCAGGCCGCCGGGCGTGGTGACGGTGCGGCGTTGCGACAGGTCTTGCTGCAAGGATTGCTGCTGGCGATGGGGCTGGCGGTGATGCTCGGGGCTGTCGGGGTGCCCTTGAGCAATGTGGCGCTGCATTTCATGCAGCCGTCGGCCGAACTCAATCAACTGACCCGGGATTTCTTCCACACCCGCCTCTTCGGTTTGCCTGCGGCCCTGGCCAGTTACGCACTGGTCGGATGGTTCCTTGGTGCCCAGAACGCACGGGCGCCGCTGGCGATCCTGTTGGTGACCAACCTGGTGAACATCGCCCTTAACCTCTGGTTCGTGATTGGCCTGGACTGGGGTGTGGTCGGTTCGGCCCGGGCGTCGGTGATTGCCGAGTGGACCGGCGCGCTGGTCGGCCTGGCCCTGGCGCGCAATACACTGCGCGCCTGGCCGGGACAAATAGCCTGGGCAGCCTTGGGCTTGTGGAAAAGCTGGCAGCCGCTGTTGGCGGTGAACCGGGACATTTTCATTCGCAGCCTGGTGCTGCAATCGGTGTTTTTCCTGATCACGGTGCAGGGCGCGCGCCTGGGGGACGCAACCGTGGCGGCCAACGCCCTGTTGCTGAACGGCCTGCTGCTGACCGCCCACGCGCTGGATGGCCTGGCCCATGCTGTCGAAGCGCTGTGCGGCCACGCTATCGGCGCCCGCGATCGCCTGGCCTTGCGCCGTTCCCTGGTGGTCGCTTGCGGCTGGTCCTTGATCGCCAGCGTGGGGTTTGCCCTGCTGTTCCTGCTCGCCGGCCATTTGTTCATCGACCTGCAAACCAACATCGCCGTTGTTCGCGACACCGCCTACCGTTACCTGCCTTACCTGGCGGCCCTACCACTGATTGCGGTCTGGAGCTATTTGCTCGACGGGCTGTTCATCGGCGCCACCCGCGCTCGGGAAATGCGCAACGGCATGCTCCTGACCTTGTTGCTCGCGCTGCCGTTCGCCTGGGTTTTGCAAGGTTTGGGCAATCACGGGTTGTGGATCACCTTCCTACTGTTCATGTCATTGCGTAGCCTGACCCTGGGTACCGTCGCCTGGCGCTTGCAACGCAGTGACGGCTGGCTCGAACCCCGCAGCACATGAGGTTCAGCGATGCTTGCCCTGCCATAGCCGTCGCAGATGATCGAGACGTTCGCGCTGCGACTCACCCGGCAGGTTCGATACTGGCCGCGCGTCAGGGTATTGCAAGCGCAGCCACAGCCAGCCATCGAGCACAGCCTGTTCGCTGAAGCCAAGGGCCAAGCCTTGCTGCAGATAGCCCCAGAGCAACCAATAGTCACGCCCCGTGGAGCGCGACCATCGCCAGACGTGACGCTCCAGCAGACACACCTGCAACTTGCCCTGCTGCCTGTCGCTAAGCCCCTGTTCATTTTCCAGCGCCGACACCGGCAGCCCGGGGTTGGAGAGTTGTTGCCAGCCCTGACACCCCATCGACCAATCAGCCCAGGTGCCGCCGAACCAGCGCAGCTGGTTGATCGGCCCCAGCCAGCGGCTGAGTTCCCGGGGATCGCAACCATCGAAGAAATAGCTGGCGGTATGGGGGTTGTAGTAACTCAACAAGGCTTTGTGATGCAGGCCCAGCGTCACCGTCAACATCCTTCGAAGGTGCATCAGGAGATGCTCGGCGGGCGTGGCGGTGACTAACAGCAAACCCGGCCAGGATCGCGCATCCAGATGACACAGGCTGGCCAGGGCGGGCGATCGCCGCAAATCCACCAACAGCGGACCGTGCATTCGCAACGCATGAAATTCTGTGCCTTCGAACAAGGCAAAGTGCCTGGCCTCCGAAAACTGTGCCCGCAGGAGCTGCGCAGCGTCGGGGGTCTGCGGCACATCGAGCAATAGCCATTGAGGCGCGGAGCCAGGCATGACGGCGGCATTCATGGCGCCGCGCCCGTGATCATGCGACAGGTACATATCGACTGGGTACAGGGGCTGAAGCGCCCGCCTCCGGGCAGTAGGCAGAGCAGGATCAGTGGCTCGCCCTTCTGGATCGCGCAGAGCAACGGCGAATCGACGTCGGGCAGCAAGGGCAGTTCTTCCAACGTTTCGCTCGGAAGCAAGTCGCTGGCAGTCGCCGCGCTGGCGGGGAAACCGAGGAACGCACTGATCAAAGGACGATCCGGATCGCCTTCGATAAAGCTCACCAACACCTCGACGCCCTCGCGGATACCCTCCACCGCACACGCTGCCAGCTCCGGTGCCAAGGGCAACCAGCAGTGACTGGGGCTGGCCCCTTCTCCCTGATAAACCCAGTCGAACTGCACCGCCACCCGCCCGGCCAGCTGTTCCGCCGGTGCCTCGACGTCCACCACCCATCCACGTTGCCGACTCACCATGACAGGTTTTTCGGGAACCCTGCTCGCCACGAACGGCAACCCCCACGGGGCGGCTCGAAACTGGTTGCTGTACGCCCCGCCCTGTCCCCGATGTTCAACCTCGGTCAATAACCAACGCTGGTTCCACTCTTCATAGGGATGCGCCGTCAACGACAGGATCTGGCCGCCGTACAGATGTCTCAAATCGCTGCTTCCACGCGCGACGTGCCTTCTCGAAGCGTCGATATCGACCCTGAACGCATGCACTGCCGAAGCCTGTATTTCACTGCTGTAAACAGCTTTGCCAGCAGGAACAGCGCCGCCCACGGTATCGGCGAACACCACGCCGTGTCCGTCTCGGCCCTGCTCGAAATGAAAATGAATGCCCGCTTGGGCGCACACCCGCTGGAGAAATTGCAGGTCGGATTCACGATATTGGGTACAGAAATCCTGCACGGGATAGTCGCAACTCAGGTCCAGGCAAACGTCGCGGCCGTTGATGCCGTGTTCCTTGAGCACTTGGCGGATAATTTGCGGCACCGAGCGTGCATTGAACACGCGCTGGCTGAAGCGCAGTGCAAGGCATGCCAGCTTCGGCCCGATACGCACACGGCAACCGCTGCCATGTCGGTCTTGCACGAGTTCATGAAGCTGCCCGTGAATGCCTCGACCGGGAGCGCCAAAACTCAACCAGACGCTTCGGTACAACAGACTCGCCAAATCCAGGGCCGGGTCGCCGGTCAGCACCTGAGCCTCAAAAACGAAGGGCTCGCTGATGGCTTCACTGCCCGTGAAGGCCACGACGACGAAGGGTTCAGGCAGACCGGCTATCTCCAGACGAAATGACTGCTCGCAGGCTGGATCGGACATCGGCGTTTCTCTACAGGAGGGGCGACCGGGCATTCTCGCTGAGAGCTTTGGTCGAGTAGAGAGCTCAAGGACAAATTAGGAAAGGGACTACAGGAAATAAGGACCCCGCCCGGTCAAACGCATCAAAGTACGTAGCCGAATACGCGAAAAATCCTTCCCACGCAAAACAAAATGGCGAGGAAGCACGCTCCCTCGCCATATTCAATAACGCAACCGCTGCACGGTCCTGTCAGGAAGACAGATACGACGAACGCGTCAGTCCCAGGCGCAGCGCATCCAGGAATTGCGTGCGCTCGGCGGCGGTGATACGGGCACTGGCGCACTTGTCGCGGTAGTGCGTCATCAACTCCTCCGGCGACAGGTGCACGTAGCGCAGCATGTCTTCGATGGTGTCGTGGGTTTCGATACCGGCGTGGTAAACACTGCCGTCGGCGTTCTGGTAGATGTTCACCGAGTCGGTGTCGCCGAAGAGGTTGTGCATGTCGCCGAGAATTTCCTGGTAGGCACCCACCAGGAAAATACCCAGCAGATAATCTTCACCCGGATTGAGCGAGTGGACCGGCAAGCTGGTCTCGATGCTCTGTTCGTCGACGTACTGCTTGATCTTGCCGTCGGAGTCGCAGGTCAGGTCTTGCAGCACGGCACGGCGCAATGGCTCTTCGTCAAGGCGATGCAACGGCAGGATCGGCAACACTTGGCCGATGGCCCATGTGTCCGGCAGGCTCTGGAATACCGAGAAGTTGCAGATGTACTTGTCGGCCAGCTTGTCATTGAGCTCGTCCAGCACCTGGCGGTGCGAGCGCTGACGGGCCTTCAGCGAGTTGTGCAGGCGGCGGCACACCGCAAAGTAGCACTGCTCGGCCAGGGCTTTTTCCGCCAGGGTCAGCTTGCCGTCGGCGTACTGGGCAGCCACGTCGCTCATGTAGTGGGTGGCGCGCCAGTAGGTCTCGGTGACCATCTCGATGTCAGTCGGGCCCAGCAGGTCTACCAGCCATTGCACGGTTTCCGGCAGGCTTTCCTTGTTTTCGATCACCGGCACGTCATCGTGATGTTTCTCGACGTCGGTCACCTGCACCACCAGCATGGCGTGGTGGGCAGTCAGCGAGCGGCCACTTTCGGAGAAAATGTGCGGATGCGGCAGGCTCTGCGCATCGCAGAACTCCTTGAGCATGCCCACTACGACACCGGCGTAATCATCCATGTCGTAGTTGATCGAGCTGGCGTTGCGCGAGTGCGTCCCGTCGTAGTCCACGCCCAGGCCGCCGCCGACGTCGATGTGATCCACCGGCAGGCCAAGGTTGCGCAGCTCGCCGTAGTAACGGATCGCTTCCTTGAAGCCATGCTGGTAGTCCGCCAGGTTGGCGATCTGCGAACCCATGTGGAAATGCAGCAGGCGAATACCCTGGTCCAGGCCGGCGGCGCGGAAGCGCTCGACCACCGAGAGCAATTGCGCGGCCGACAAGCCGAACTTGGATTTCTCGCCACCGGTATCGGCCCACTTGCTCGACGCCAGGGACGACAGGCGCACCCTCAGGCCAACCTGTGGCTTGACCTTGAGCGACGCGGCTTCTTCGATCACCAGGCCGACTTCGGATTCTTTTTCAATCACGATGAAGACATTGTGGCCGAGCTTCTGGCCCATCAGCGCGAGGCGGATGAACTCACGGTCCTTGTAGCCGTTGCAGACGATGGTCCCGCCCTTCGGCGCCAGGGCCAGCACGGCCAGCAGCTCGGGCTTCGAGCCAGCCTCAAGGCCGATGGAGACGTTCTGGGTCGCGATGATGTTCTCGATCACCGCTTCCTGCTGGTTCACCTTGATCGGGTAAAGCGCGGTGTACTGGCTCTGGTATTCCAGGCGCGCGATGTTGCTGTCGAACGCGCCGGTGAGCTGACGCACCCGGTCTTGCAAGATATCCGGGAAGCGCACCAGCAACGGCAGCGAAAGGCCGCTCTGGCGCAACTGATCGACTTGCTCATACAGATCGATGGGCGAGCTGTCGGGGCCGTTCGGACGGACTTCGACGCGACCGGCGTCGTTGATCGCGAAATACCCGGCCCCCCAATGGCGAATCCCGTAAACACTGCGGCTGTCCGCAACTGTCCATTGGCTGCCATCGTCTTTGCGTGTGCGTCGTACGGACATCGAAGTCCCCTATAAAGAAGTCAAAAAGCACCATCCGATCGGAGGCTGGCGCAGTCTAGAGAATGGAAATGACGATTTGCCTGTAAGCAAGGTAGACCCTGCCCGCAGCGCTGAGTTTAAAACCCGTTCAGAACAGGCTCTGTGAAAACCATGCGGGCGACTGGCGAACCGGGGGTTCGGATCAAGCCGGGGTGGTTTTCACAGAGGCTGCTAGCCGCCGGATTTCTTAGCCTTGAAGCCGTGTTTGGTGAGTTCCGCCAGCAGCAGCTCGACGTGATCGCCCTGGATCTCGATGACGCCGTCCTTCAGCGCGCCACCCGTGCCGCAGCGTTTCTTCAACGTCGTCGCCAGCTCTTTGAGGGCGTCTTCGGCCAGCGGCACGCCAGTAATCGTAGTCACTGTCTTGCCACCGCGACCTTTGCTTTCGCGGCGCACGCGCGCGATGCCGTCGCCGACGGGAACGGCGGTCTGTTTGCAGATGCAGGCATCCACCGGTTGGCGGCAATCAGGGCAATGACGACCGGCGTCGGTAGAAAATACCAGGCCGCCCAGGGCGGCGAAGGATGCGGCTTTTTTGGCCACCGGCAATCCTCTTGGGAGGACAAAGACTGGTCGAGGGGCGAAAGTGCCTCGACCGCGAAGCCCCACTCAGGCAGGGGCAGCGCAACTGGGCCGAACGATGTCGGCCAAGCTTGAAAAGTCGCGCAGTGTAACGACAAAAAGGCGACTTGCTAAGGGCCAATCGGCGCCAATTTACAGCTTCTTTGCGACACCGCCCTCCCGGGCTCGCAAATAACGTCCGAGCGCTGCCAGGGAGTCCGGGCAATAAGGCTTGTAGCGGATTTCCTCCAGCACCTGTTCGACGGGCAGGAAACGCGCCTCCAGCACCTCTTCCGGCTGCAGGATCAACGGACCGTCCCACACTGCCGAAAACGCCGAGCACCACAGGCGACTGCCGGTGTCCTCGAAATAGAAATGGTCATGGGCAACCAATTCCACACCGCTCACACCCAGTTCCTCTTCGAGTTCACGGGCTGCCGACTCGGCGTACGTCTCGTGCGCCTGCACCATGCCACCCGCTGCAACGTCCCAATAGCCGGGATAAATGGCTTTGCTCAGCGTCCTGCGATGAACGCACAGCTCACCGGCCGAATTGAACAGCATGATGTAGGTGCCGCGTCCGATCAGGCCGCGCTCGCGCAAGTCCGAACGCACCAGGCTGCCGAGCAGGTTGTCATGCTCATCGACCCAAGCGATCAGCTCGGCATCCGAGGCCGCTCGGTGAGCGTCCTCCCGAGTGCTTTCGTCCATCGGTCAGCCCTGGTTCAGCAATTGCCGCAGGTCAATCACCGCCGCATTGGCACGGGAAATATAGTTGGCCATGACCAGCGAATGGTTCGCCAACACACCGAAACCGCTGCCATTGAGGATCATCGGACTCCAGACCGGCTCTTGCGAGGCTTCCAGCTCGCGAATGATCTGCCGCACGCTGACCGTGGCGTTTTTCTTCGCCAATACATCAGCGAAGTCCACTTCAATGGCGCGCAGCAAATGGGACAGCGCCCAGGCCTGGCCGCGTGCTTCGTAGAACACGTTATCGATTTGCAGCCATGGCGTCTCGACCACTTCTTCATCCACCTGCGGTACCTGACCTGGAGCCGGGACCTCGGTTTTCAGCGAAGTGTTGAGTTTCACCCGACCCACGCTGGCGGACAGCCGCTGGGACAGCGAGCCCAGACGAGTGCCGACATCGCCCAGCCAGTTGTTCAGGTTGTCGGCGCGGGCATAGAACAAAGCGCTTTTTTGTGCCGGATCGGAGAGACGCGCCTGATAACGGCTAAGGGAATTGATGCCTTCCTGGTACTCGGATTCACTGGAGGGCAGTACCCAGCTGCGGTTGTCGAAGTTGAAGCGCGGCTCGGCCTTGGCAAGGTCGGCGTCCTCTGCGGACTGTGATTGGGAACGGGCAAAATCCTTGCGCAGGGCACGGCTCAAATCGCGAACCTGAACCAGGACGCCGTATTCCCAACTCGGCATGTTGTCCATCCACAGGCCTGGGGGGAAACGGTCGTTGGAAATATAGCCGCCCTGCTTGGTCAGCAGGGTTCCGGCCACGGTCTTGAGGGTTTCGACGGTGGTGTAGCCCACCACCATTTGCTTGCCATCCTTCTCGGCCGCTGCCTGGGCATTCTGCTGCACCGGAAACAGCGCCGGCTCCTGGCTCCAATACCAGCCCACCGCAATGGTTACCAGCAGATACAAACCAATGAGCGTGGCCAGTGCCCGGCTGAAAAACAGCCCGCCCAGGTAGCTGCGGGTGTCCGATTTCGGCTCGGCGGCGCGTTCAGGCGCGCTGCCCGCGCGGTTTTTCCAGTCCAGCATGGCGATGTCCCTTCAATCACTTGAGTTCACGGTTCGACCACAACCTTACATCAACGTGCCTTGGCCGGCATCCGTCGTTGGGCTTATCGGAGAATTGCCACCAGCAGGCCAGGCGACTTCTAAGGGTTTCCCTTAACTGCGCCGGCCGAGAATTCGGAGCGGTCCTATCCACAAACACCCAACGTGCGGACGGATCAGGGCTTTTTAAACAACGAAACCGGCATGCGAATTGGATCCAAAGAAACCGCTACATCCCTTGTTTTACGGACGTTCACGGACAGCGGAGAGCCGATTGAAAACCGCTCGGTCAGAAACTGAATGGCTTCTCTTGGCAGTTTATTGACGTACGACACTCATGTAAGGGAAAAGAGGTGCTAGCATAGAGCCACCAGTCGATCTCAGCATGCCCCCTAACTAGTAGTCAGGATATGACCGAGTCAGAAGACCCCAGCCGTGAGCGCCTCAAGCACCACTTTGCCCAGCGGGTAATTCACCAGGCTCGCCAGATCCTCGAGATATGGCAGCGCCTGCAACGCAGCGAGTGGTCGAGTAACGACCTTTCCGAGCTCAGCGAAGCCAATTTGCGCCTGCTGCGCTTTGCCGAGCGTTTCGAACAGCCCGAGCACTGCCAGCTTGCCCAAGGCATCAGCCAGTCGCTGCAGGCAGTGGACGCCAATCGTGGACGCCTCAGTAGCCACCTGATCACCGAGATCAATCGCTTGATGCAGCGCCTGTCACGCACCGGCCTGCGCCATGGCGACCAGCTCGAGCAAACCTTCCTGCCGCCGCTGCGCAAGCCGATCTACGTGATGCTGCAAGACCACGACCGCGCTGAACGGCTGGCCAAGCAATTGGAATTCTTCGGCCTCACCGCCCAGGCGCTGGACAGTGTCGCGGCGTTCCGGGCTTCGATGATCGAGCGCCTGCCCGCGGCGATCGTCATGGATGTGGATTTCAGCGGCCCCGGCGCAGGCCTGACATTAGCGGCCCAAGCCCAGGAAGGGCTCGACCAGGCCATTCCACTGCTGTTCTTCAGCCTGCTTGAAACCGATACGCCCACCCGCCTGGCAGCGGTGCGCGCCGGCGGCCAGGAATTTCTCACCGGCACGCTCGAAGCCTCGAGCCTGTTGGAAAAGATCGAAGTGCTGACCTGCGTTGCCCAGTACGAACCCTATAAAGTGCTGATCATCGATGACTCCCGTGCCCAGGCCTTGCACACCGAGCGCCTGCTCAACAGCGCCGGCATCGTCACCCGCACGCTCATCGAGCCGATCCAGGCCATGGCCGAACTGGCGGACTTCCAGCCCGACCTGATAATCCTCGACATGTACATGCCCGCCTGCACCGGCACGGAACTGGCCAAGGTGATTCGCCACAACGACCGTTATGTCAGCGTGCCGATCATTTACCTGTCCGCCGAAGACGACCTGGACAAGCAGCTCGACGCCATGAGCGAAGGCGGCGATGACTTCCTGACCAAACCGATCAAGCCCCGGCACCTGATCACCACGGTGCGCAACCGCGCTGCCCGGGCGCGCAATCTCAAGGCGCGGATGGTCCGCGACAGCCTCACCGGCCTTTATAACCACACCCACATCTTGCAACTGCTCGAAGACTGCAGCTTCCGCGCGCGCCGCGAAGGCAAGCCCCTGAGCTTCGCCATGCTGGACATCGACCATTTCAAGCGAGTCAATGACAGCCATGGCCACCCCATGGGCGACCGGGTGATCAAGAGCCTGGCGCTGTTCCTCAAGCAGCGCCTGCGCAAGACCGATTTCATCGGACGCTACGGCGGCGAAGAGTTCGCCATCGTCATGCCCGATACCGACATCGACGCGGCCTGCAAGGTGCTGGATGAAATCCGCCAGCGCTTTGCCGAAATCCATTACCCGGCCCAACCGCAAGACCTGTGGTGCACCTTCAGCGCCGGGGTGGTGGAGATGAGCGAGGAGTCCGACAGCCTGATGATGGCCAGCCAGGCAGACGAAGCCCTGTATCGCGCCAAGCACGCGGGGCGCAACCGGGTACAGAGCGCCAGGCAATCAAAGCAAAGTGCCACTTTTTCATCGGAATCCAATGATTCGGTCATAAACGTGTAACGCAGACGCAATAACTTCAGGCACTTACGATTCTGCCCCCGGTAGACCCTTGATGCGCCTGAAGCTGCTGACCAATCTCAACACCCTTCTTTTAGTTGCCGTGTGCCTTGGCCTTGGCGCCACCCTTTGGTGGTCGCAGGTCGCCTTGGAACGTCCGTATCTGCTGATGGAGCGCTACCTCGGCCTGTCGCGGCAGTTCCAGGGCGAAGTGGCACGCAACATCGAGGATTACCTGGCCAGCGGCGACGCCCTGCGCCTCAGCGCGGCCACCCAAGCGCTGGAAAACCTGCAAAAAGAGCTGGACCAGTTCCCGCCGGACCTGGCCAAGACCCTGCGCCCGAGCCTGGCGAACCTCGATAGCTTCAGCAAGACCGACCTGCTGGCCGCCGGAAAATTGGCCGGCGATCCCCAGGCCCTGTTGTTGCAGGCCGAACGGGAACTGAGCGCCAGCCTCGATCAACTGGCCCAGTACGCCAACGGCACGCCAGCGTATCTGCCGCCGCTGTTCGCCGCGTCGCAACATCTTGGCCGGCTGTCCCTCGCCCGAGACAAACTCGTCAGCAGCGGACGCAGCGAATTGGCCGCCGATGTCGAGCGGGAACTGGCGAGTATCCGCGCCCAGGCCCAACTGCTCGATAGCCTGCCATTGCTAGGCGTCACCGCCAGCAGCGAATCGGGCAGCGATGATTTCGCCGCCATGATGGGTTTGGAGTCTCAGGAAAAGGCCGCTACCGAAGACGCCGGTATCGCGCTCAAGCGTGAGCTCAACAGCCTGCTCGGGCGTTACCCTGCGGAATTGGCCCGCACCCGCGAATTGATTCAGAAACGCACGGAACTGAGCGATGCCTCGCATTTGAAAACCACCGATGTGCAACAAGCAATCGACGCCATGGAGCCTGCGGTGCGCGCCCAGCACGGACGGATCCAAGGCGAAGTACGCATGATCCAAGGCCTGATGATTGGCCTGATCCTGCTGATCGCACTGCTCATCGATACCCTGCAGCGGCGCCTGGCCCGGACGTTGACCCGCCTCGCTCCGGCCTTATCGACCTGGGCAGAGGGAGATTTCAGCGGCGATATCCATGTGGGCGCCAGCAACCGTGAACTGAAGGATATCGAAGCCTCTCTCAACCGCCTGCGGGCTTATCTGGTGGACCTGGTGGGCGCCATCCGCCAGAACGCCGAACAGGTGGCAGGCAGCAGCCGCGCCTTGGCCGAACTGAGCGGCGAGCTGCACAGCGGCGCCGAACACCAGGCGGGCGATACCGCGCTGATTCGTGACTCCCTCAGCGAACTAGAGGCGACCATCCAGCAGGTGGCCGGCGATGCCAGCCAGGCCGCAGATGCCAGTCGCAGCGCCGGGAACGCCGTGGAGCACGGCCAGAAAGTCATCGGCCTGAGCCTCGCCGGCCTCCATGCGCTGGTGGGCGAGGTGCAAGGCAATGCGCAGATGATCGAACAACTGGCCGAGGAGTCGGCGACCATTGGCGGTGTGCTGACCGTCATCCGCTCGATTGCCGACCAGACCAACCTGCTGGCCCTCAACGCCGCCATCGAAGCCGCCCGCGCCGGGGAAATGGGTCGGGGCTTTGCGGTGGTGGCCGAGGAAGTCCGCTCCCTGGCCCAACGCACGGCTGGCGCCACCTCGGAAATCCAGGCGCTGATCGCCCGCTTGCAACTGGCCGCGCGCCAATCGGTGGACGGCATGCGTGCCCAAGTCGAGCATGCCGAAGCCACCGCCAACCAGGCACAAGCAGCCGACGGCGCGCTGGACACCATTGTCGGCGCCATCCAGACCATTGCCGATACGGCCGTGCGCATCGCCGATGTCACCGCCCAGCAAAGCGACGCCGTCAGCGAGATCCGCGATCACAGCGAGCGGATACATCAATTGGGTGGCGACAATCTGCAGCGCATCGGCCAGGGCCGAGAACAAGGCGACAACCTGCTGGTGCTCGGCGGACGGCTGCACACGGCGGTGCAAGCGTTTCGGGTTTAACTCCAACAATCACCCAGGACCCACTGTAGAAGCGAGCCTGCTCGCGAAAGCGGTGTGTCAGATTGCATCGATGTCGAATCTGCCGCCGTCTTCGCGAGCAAGCTCGCTCCCACAGGGTTTGGTGGTGTTCTCAGATGTTGCGTGCTGCCTAAGTCCATTGTAGGAGCGAGCTTGCTCGCGAAAGCGGTGGGTCAGCTTGCCTCTATGTCGGATGTACCGCCGTCTTCGCGAGCGGGCTCGCTCCCACAGGGTCCGGCGCCAGTTTTCCGAGCGCGGGTGACCGGATCCATGGGCATGGTCACAAATTTCGCGCAAACATCGGTCAACGTGCCGGCTATTGCCGAGAACTGGACAGTCATAAAGGCTTTGCGGCATAGTCTCCGGGTTCTGACACCTGCTCACGGATAACAAGGAACAGCAGATGGCGACCCTATTGGTCCTGCACGGACCCAACCTGAACCTGCTGGGCACCCGCGAACCGGGCGTCTACGGCGCGGTGACACTGGCCCAGATCAACCAGGACCTGGAGCAGCGGGCCCGCAACGCCGGCCACCATTTGCTCTATCTGCAAAGCAACGCCGAATACGAATTGATCGACCGCATCCATGCCGCGCGCGGCGAAGGGGTGGACTTCATTTTGATCAATCCAGCAGCTTTTACACACACAAGTGTCGCATTACGTGACGCGCTGCTGGCGGTGAGCATCCCATTCATCGAAGTGCATTTGTCCAACGTGCACAAACGCGAACCTTTCCGCCATCACTCCTACTTTTCAGATGTAGCGGTGGGAGTGATCTGCGGCCTTGGCGCCAGCGGTTACCGACTGGCCCTGGAGGCCGCTCTAGAGCAGCTTGAAAAACAGGCAACAGCTTGAACAACAAGCGTTAAACGCCCCTGACCGACCCTTGGGAGTTGATGATTCATGGATATCCGTAAAGTTAAGAAATTGATCGAATTGCTGGAAGAGTCCGGTATCGACGAGCTCGAGATCAAGGAAGGCGAAGAGTCCGTACGCATCAGCCGCCACAGCAAGACCCCGGCCCAGCAGTTCTATGCACCGGCCCCGATGCAAGCCCCGGCTGCCGCGCCTGCTCCGGCAGCCGCGCCAGTAGCCGCTGCAGCGCCAGCCGCACCTGCGGCGCCAACGCTGAACGGCACCGTGGCCCGTTCGCCAATGGTGGGCACGTTCTATCGCAAGTCCTCGCCATCCTCGCCGTCCTTCGTTGAAGTCGGCCAGACCGTGAAGAAAGGCGACACCCTGTGCATCGTCGAAGCCATGAAGATGATGAACCACATCGAAGCTGAAACCAGCGGTGTGATCGAATCCATCCTCGTCGAAGACGGCCAGCCGGTTGAGTACGACCAACCGCTGTTCACCATCGTTTGAACCGCGGAGAGCCTTTGATGACTGCGAAGTTGGAAAAAGTTCTGATCGCTAACCGCGGTGAGATCGCCCTGCGGATTCTGCGTGCCTGCAAAGAGATGGGCATCAAGACCGTCGCCGTTTACTCCAAGGCCGACAAAGAACTGATGCACCTGGGCCTGGCGGACGAATCCGTCTGCATCGGTCCGGCGTCGGCTGCGCACTCCTACCTGCACATCCCGGCGATCATCGCCGCGGCCGAAGTGACCGGTGCCACCGCCATTCACCCTGGCTACGGTTTCCTGGCGGAAAACGCCGACTTCGCCGAACAGGTCGAAAACTCCGGTTTTGCCTTCATTGGTCCGAAAGCCGAAACCATCCGCCTGATGGGCGACAAGGTTTCCGCCAAGCACGCCATGATCGCTGCCGGCGTGCCGACCGTTCCGGGCTCCGACGGCCCGCTGCCTGAAGACGAAGAAACCGCGTTGCGCATCGGTCGCGAAGTTGGTTATCCGGTGATCATCAAGGCCGCTGGCGGCGGCGGTGGTCGCGGTATGCGTGTGGTGCACAAGGAAGAAGACCTGATTTCCTCGGCCAAACTGACCCGCTCCGAAGCAGGCGCGGCGTTCGGCAACCCGATGGTGTATCTGGAAAAATTCCTGACCAACCCACGTCACGTCGAAGTCCAGGTATTGTCCGACGGTCAAGGCCATGCCATCCACCTGGGCGACCGCGATTGCTCGCTGCAACGCCGTCACCAGAAGGTCCTCGAAGAAGCACCGGCACCGGGCATCGACGAGCAGGCTCGCGAGGAAGTCCTGGCGCGTTGCGTCAAGGCTTGCATCGACATCGGCTACCGTGGCGCCGGCACCTTCGAGTTCCTCTACGAAAACGGTCGTTTCTATTTCATCGAAATGAACACCCGTGTTCAGGTGGAGCACCCGGTTTCAGAAATGGTCACCGGTATCGATATCGTCAAGGAGATGCTCAGCATCGCCGCCGGCAACAAGCTGTCGTTCACCCAGGATGACGTGGTCATCCGCGGTCACTCGCTGGAGTGCCGGATCAACGCCGAAGACCCGAAGACCTTCATGCCAAGCCCAGGCACCGTCAAGCATTTCCACGCACCAGGCGGCAACGGCGTTCGCGTCGATTCGCACCTGTACAGCGGTTATGCGGTTCCGCCGAACTACGACTCGCTGATCGGCAAGCTGATCACTTACGGGGCGACCCGTGACGAAGCCATGGCGCGCATGCGCAATGCGCTGGATGAAATCGTGGTAGACGGGATCAAGACCAATATCCCGCTGCACCGCGACCTGGTCCGCGACGAAGGCTTCTGCAAAGGTGGCGTCAACATTCATTACCTGGAACACAAGCTGGGCAACCAGCATTGATGCCTTGGTGATGTAAAAGGACCCCGGCCCGTTTGGTCCGGGGTCTTTTTTTGCCTGGCTGAATAAAAAAAACGCAGCGTGTCACACCCAATGAATCGTAAACATCTGCGCGTCTATTTCTTCCCGGCTCGCTGCCCTGGATTGCAACGGAATGCGAACTTCCCCACTGGCACGCTGTACGACAGGATCACCGCGAAACCGCTTTTCGAATCGCTGCAGCCGCTCGAAAAACTCGCCCCTGCTACCTCTGCGTAGCGCCTGTTGCAAAGGAGAGTAGAAGCCCTCCACTACCGTCAGCGGTGTCTTGAACACAGAAGTGATACCACTCTTAAGATCCAGTACGGCGCCATAAGTATTCCCAAAACAAGAAGAATACGACCAGTAGTCCCAACGGGGCTGCAAGCGTTTACGCCTCATTACCGACCTGACAGCCGTTCCGATATCGCCGCCCAATGAAAGCCACTCCCCTCCTATAAGCGTGACGCGAATATCCTTTGCAGGTCCGTTCAAGTGCCTGATCACATTCTCGACGCTGCGATTGATAAGCGAAGTGACATTGTGGTCGAAATGAATGATCGCCCCGATCCTGGTGGCCGGGTTGTACACAGAGGCGATGACGCACGTCTGTGCGTTCAGCGAGAAAAGATAATTGGTCTCCGCGCCGGGAATGAACTTCGCAACGACGCCTTCTCCTTGTAACGCTCCCCTTTTGGGCACCGGAACGTCGTGAGTAGGGAAGGCCCTGCGCAAATCCGTTACGTCATCGATTCGCCCCAGGTTGCGCACTTCATCATTTCCGCCTCGCAAGCCAACTTTGTTATGGACCCACCTGCCATCCGCCATTCTGCGTATGGGCACCTTGTACAACGCGCCGGGACGGCTGGCATCCGCCAGGCACAAGCCGCCGAAGTAGGGGTCTGGCTTCACCTGGAAATAGCGCCCTTGGCTCCGAATGTAATAAGTCGCTTGAGGTTGCGATGCGCTGGGCGGGCTGCGGTAGGTGCCGTAGAAAATGCCGTCGTCGGCCACGGGCAGCAAATTTTCAGGGGTTGTCGTAACCGCCTGTCTTGCCTTCAAGCGTATCGGTCGGATCAGCGGACCGGCTTCCTTGGCTGCGACCGTTGTCGCCTTCCTCAAGCGCTGCGCCGACAAGGACTGAGGCCTGAGTATAAGTTTCAGGCTCATTGCCGACCGCCCGAGCAGTGCAGCCACGCTGGCCGCCCCGAGCACGACGAACAGTGATCCCCAGGACGCGACCAGCCAATGCTCAAGCGCCTCCTGCGTATCGCCTCGCGCATGTGCCTCGATTGCCTGCGAGGCGCTAATGCCGATAAAGGCAATGTCCAAAAGCACGGCAAACGGCGGATAGATCATGCATACGGGCGCAGCCGCAAAGAGCAGCCCCTTGACGACCTGATGCTTGATGACCTCGGCACGACTGGTGGTGATGTCCTTCACATCGGTAATAGCGCGCTCGATAAAAGCGTCGAACTCGGCGCCGATATCAACCACCCGATTGAACTCACGCAACGTATCGACCGGCGACGCGTCGGCCGCCAAGGCCAGCAGCGAGCGCGCCACTGAGGCTCGCGCGGTCAATGCCACTCGCTCCAGGACGTAGTCATGCAATTGCACTGCAGTGCGTCCACGAAACGCTGCGTAGTTGCGAAACAACAGGCCGTCCGGAGCATCGGGCGTGTACAGCCAGTAGACGCCCTTCGGGTCGAAGTAAGTGAAGAGGTAGACGCCCAGGACAACATGGCCATTGACGGTGAGCCTGTGCACACCCTCTCGCGCCACAACAGCTGATGGAGACACCGGGCCGCCAGCGGGCGTCCTGTCGCCCAATAACGTGAACTGTCGGGTGAGCCAGCGAAACGCATCGATGCTTAACGCCGACTGGCCGTAGGCGATGCGCAGGTCGCGTTCCATCCTGGCCAGCAACATGTAGCGGTAAACATCGCGACGCTTCAGATACGCGGGATCATTGGCATCAAGGAACTTGCTGCGAACCTCCCTGGCGTATCGCTCCCCCAGGTAGGCACTTCGAATGTAGCGCGCCAGATCGGCGCTGCGAACTCGCCCCAGGTCCTGGCCAACCGTGGAGCGGACGCCCCGTGCAGGGTGGTCGATTCCCGCGTTGTCGTCGTAGCCATAAATTGCAAGCTCCAGCAGGCTGGCGACCTTTTTTTCGCCTGTCAGGCCTGGGTAGAACTCGATGAGAACCGTCGAAGGATCCACCGATTCGTACACGCCCTTGCTGCGCATATAAGGCGCAATAGCTTGCGTGACAGTACGTTTGGCGAAGTCCATGAAGACTTCATAACCGGCCAACTGCTCACCGAAAAGCTGCTGATGGACCAGAAGTTCTTGGCCCAATCCACTGATGGTCCTGCGCGATTCAAGCGGCAGCCTTGAGTACCAGCGAGGCGACTCGCTCATTTCCACCTGCATCAGGTTATTGCTCAGCCCTGTCAGCACCGCCTGTTCAATACAGGTCTTGAAACCACTCGCCGGCCCTCGGGGATCCTTGCTCAAGTTCCATGACGTCGGTTTCTGCATGACATTGACGAGATATTCCCGAGCCCGGACCCGGTCGCCTGGAGCAATTTGCTGCAACAGATATTCACGGCCGGCTTCGCTAGCGGCCCACCCGCCTATCTCTGCGCTCACTGCACGAAGCGAAGGCAAGGAAATCCACTCCTGGCCATCCGGTTTGCCGGGGGCGTACAGCAACACTTCGGTGGAGCCCTGTCGCGGGCCTTCGCGGTAGAACACCATCAAGTCCACACATCCGGACCTGTCCGGCAACTCGATAGTGGAGACTCGCAGCCCATCGATGGCCTGGCCCGGCGATTCGCTACTCCACGCAGCACTGAGATGATAGTGGCTGGCTGTCGACATGTGACCGGCGCACCGCGCGACAAACGCGCTGTGCTGCAATCTCGCCAAAAACCAATCGAACATGGCGTCCTTGAGGTCCGCCTGGTGATATCGGGTCGCGAGCGCGGGTAAATATTCGGCCGGGGCATCCACGCTCGCCAACAGTTGCGCCATGAACAGCGGTGAAATGGGCTCGTTGCGGAGCATCGTGCCGTTTTCAACCAGGACCACCGATATCGCGTCCGGCCTGATCGGCCCCCCAGCCACCAGTTCGCTCAGCCTGTAGGTTCGCATTGGCTGCCCCATTATGGTTCGCCACTGTAATTTCACGCGGATGCCATCCGGCTCGACCTCCATGTCCAATTCACGCCTGACATAGTCCCTGGCCAAGCTTCGGGCAAAATCCTTCAGCGAGCCCAAGCCGTCGAGCTGTTCATCGACCAATGCCTGTGCTTGCAGGGCCTCCTCATGCAGGTCCTCCAGCCGTTTACGGTCAGCTTCGCCCAGCCCGCGCAACCAATCAGGTAACTGCCGGCTCGCCAGCGCCGCTAACTCATGACGTTCCTTGCGGGTTGCCAGCGCGCTCGATTGCCCCATGCGATGCCACGCGTCTTCCAGCGCTGTAATTGCTTCGCGCAGTTCGTCCACGCCTCGCCCAGCCAGGCGACCCGGCTGGAAAATCGCCACGACTTGCGCAATATGGTCTTCAACTTTTTCGCGAAGTACATCTTGGAGCCAGGCATCGTACCCCGACAGTTTCCAATGCCGGCGCAGATAGCCCTCGTAGTGATCGATAAAGCCGAAGGCTGTGCTTTCCACTGCCTGGGTAACGACATCCCTGCGCTCGGCCGGAAAGCTCAAATCAGCTCCCCCAGGCCAGCGGTAGGGTGCATCTCGCTCCGCGTCATAGGCTTCGAATGCCTGGCCGCTCATCCGGAGCAGCGCGGTATCGAGCAAGGTGCCGAGAAAGTGAACGTCTACGTTACCTTGATAATAATGAGTGCGCAGTTGGACCAACAGAAACTCCTCCAGCACTTCAAGCAGGGTCATCTGCGCTTGCAATCGGGCGTCGATAACAGCCTGCCAACGCGCCAGCTTTTCCAGAACCGCTTGAGCAGTGGCCTCTTGCGAGGCCGATACCGCCCCCATGCCATCCCTGTTTCGTTGCCATTCGGCCGCATTGTCCATACACATTCCTCCCTGTTGTGTGGACGCGCACCTTATCCGGCCTGCAACCCGCCGATGCCATACATATTTATATCGAAACTTTATATCGGAACACCAACCGGACCGGCCAGGACTCGCTTATCCACTTTGATAGCGACCTGGCGTACACTGCGCGCCTTTGCAGCCCCGCGCTGCCCCCTGTCGATTTTTTTCAAAGGTGCCCGCCATGCCTTGGCTGCAAGTACGCCTGGCCATCAGCCCGGAACAAGCCGAAACCTACGAAGACGCCTTTCTTGAAGTAGGCGCCGTTTCGGTGACTTTCATGGACGCCGAAGACCAGCCGATCTTCGAGCCTGAGCTCAACACCACCCCACTGTGGTCCCACACCCATTTGCTGGCGCTGTTCGAAGGCGGCACCGAGGCGGCCAGCGTGCTCGCCCACCTGGAGCTGCTGACCGGCAGCCCGTTGCCCGAGCATCACAGCGAAGTGATTGAAGACCAGGACTGGGAACGCAGTTGGATGGACAATTTCCAACCGATGCGTTTTGGCCAGCGCCTGTGGATCGTGCCGAGCTGGCATGCCGCGCCGGAACCTGACGCGGTGAATCTGCTGCTGGACCCGGGCCTGGCATTCGGCACCGGCACCCACCCCACCACCGCGCTGTGCCTGGAATGGCTCGACGGCCAGGACCTCAAGGGCTGCAACGTGCTCGACTTCGGCTGCGGCTCGGGAATCCTGGCCATCGCCGCGCTGCTGCTGGGCGCCAACGAAGCGGTCGGCACCGACATCGATGTCCAGGCCCTGGAAGCATCCCGCGACAACGCCGGGCGCAACAACATTGCCGAAGAGCTGTTCCCGTTGTACTTGCCGCAGGACCTGCCGAACGTGCAGGCCGACGTGCTGGTGGCCAACATTCTTGCTGGCCCGCTGGTGTCCCTGGCGCCGCAACTGTCGAGCCTGGTCAAGCCCGGCGGACGCTTGGCGTTGTCGGGCATCCTTGCCGAACAGGGCGAAGAAGTCGCCGCCGCTTATGCTGCGGACTTTGACCTGGACCCGATCGCCAATCGTGATGGCTGGGTGCGCATCACCGGACGTCGGCGCTAGAATGTCCGCCTGTATCAACCGGATTGCCGCATGACCGACAGCTTCGTCACCCAGTGCCCGCATTGCCACACCAGTTTTCGCGTCAGCCATGCTCAATTGAGCGTGGCCCGCGGAGTGGTTCGCTGCGGCTCGTGCCTGCAAGTGTTCAATGCCGCGCGGCAATTGCTGGAGCAACGCACAGGCAATAGCGGCGCGCCCCCGCTGGCTCCGCCCCCCAAACCTGCCGCCGACGCACCGCCCCGCGCCATCAGCCAGAAACAATGGACAGCCGCCGAGCTGGATCTCGATGACCTCGACAAAGAACTGGCCCGCCTGGAAAGGCGTGACAAGCGCGCTCCGGACACCTTCGGACGGCGCCGGGAAGACAACCTGAGTGCCCAGCGCGAGCACCCTTCGAACGAGCAAGAGCCATGGGTCGACAGCCTGTACAGCGAATCCGCCGTCGAACGCGCCGAAGCCGCGATCCAGCCACCTGTCGAGCCGTTCGAGCCCCACGAGCCCGCGCGGCCACCGCGCACCGAACCGTCCTTGTCCCTGGCCCTTGAACCGCTGGAACCGGACGACACGCCTGTCGCCGCGCTAAGCCTCACGCCGGATGACGAGCCTCACGAACATCTCGAACGCCTTTCAGCCACTGATGACCTGGACGATGAACCGGAGCCACTGGCAGCGTCATCCAGGAAACGCGAACGCCAAGAGCCCGGCATACGCGCCGAAGCCCTTCAGGACCTGGATGACGACCCGCTACAACTGGATTGGCGCAAGCGCCGCTCGCCCTGGGGCCGGCGCCTGCTCTGGAGCCTGTTGATATTGCTTGGCGCCGTGGCCTTGGCTGGCCAGTACGTTGCCTACCACTTCGAGGAACTGGCCCGCCAGGACCAGTATCGCCCGTGGTTCCTGCAAATCTGTCCGGCCATTGGCTGCGACGTACCGTCCAAGGTCGACATCGCCAAGATCAGAAGCAGCAACCTGGTGGTGCGCAGCCATCCGGAATTCAGCGGCGCGCTGATCGTCGATGCGATCATCTACAACCGCGCGCCCTTCTCCCAGCCCTTCCCGCTGCTGGAGCTGCGTTTCGCCGACCTCAACGGCCACCTGATCGCCAGCCGGCGCTTCAAGCCCGGCGAGTACCTGGGCGGCGACCTTGAAGGCCTGGGGGAAATGCCACCGCAGACGCCGATCCATATCGCGCTGGACATCCTGGACCCTGGCCCGAAAGCGGTGAACTACAGTCTGAGCTTCCATTCGCCTGAATGAGACGCGCCAGGGTCGATCCGTTGACGGCAGCTTTCTGACTCACCCCGCCCGGACCAAACCGCTGGCGATAACAAAATAGCTGTTCAGATTTTATCCAATTCGACCTTTATCCAGTCATCGAGAGCGGGTATCATGCCAACCCTTTTTCGAAGTCTCATGATCCGGCCCCACTTCAGGGAAGTCCTATGTCGGCGGTACGCATCGGCCCTTATACATTGCAGAACGGTCTGGTCCTCGCCCCCATGGCGGGCGTCACCGACCAGCCCTTTCGTCAGTTATGCAAACGATTGGGTGCCGGTCTCGTGGTGTCGGAAATGGTGACCAGCGACATGAGTTTGTGGAACACCCGCAAGTCGCGCCTGCGCATGATCCACGAAGGTGATCCCGAGCCGCGCTCGGTACAGATCGCCGGAGGTGATGCGCAGATGCTGGCGCAAGCGGCCCGGGCCAACGTAGAGCTGGGGGCGCAGATTATCGACATCAACATGGGCTGCCCGGCGAAAAAGGTCTGCAACAAGGCCGCAGGCTCGGCACTGTTGAAGGACGAAGCGCTGGTCACCGAGATCCTGCAGGCGGTTGTCGCCGCAGTCGATGTGCCGGTGACATTGAAGATTCGCACCGGGTGGGACCGGGAGAACAAGAACGGCCTGACGGTGGCGAAGATCGCCGAACAGGCAGGCATCACGGCGCTGGCGGTCCATGGCCGCACCCGTGCCGACCTGTACACCGGCGAGGCCGAGTACGACACCATCGCCGCGATCAAACAGGCGGTGTCGATTCCGGTCTTTGCCAATGGCGATGTCGACTCGGCCGAGAAGGCCCGGTACGTGCTGGACGCGACCGGTGCCGATGGCCTGTTGATCGGCCGGGCCGCCCAAGGGCGACCATGGATTTTTCGTGAAATCGAACACTATCTGCGCACCGGCGAAAAGCTCGCTGCGCCGTTGTTGTCCGAGGTGGAACGTATTCTGCTAGAGCATCTGGCCGCGCTGCATGCCTTCTATGGAGAAGTCATGGGCGTACGCATCGCTCGCAAGCATGTGGGCTGGTATCTCGCAACCCTGCCGGGCGCCAGGGAGTTTCGCGCCCGTTTCAATCGTTTGGATGGTACGCAAGCACAATGCGCCGACGTTCAGGCGTTCTTCGCCGAACGTTACAAGAGCCTGACAGGGGACGAAGGGGTGGCCGCATGACGATGATGACCGAGACTTTAGTGAGTGGAATAACACCCGTGAGCGACAACGTGAATTTGAAACAGCACCTCAACACCCCCAGCGAAGAAGGCCAGACCCTTCGCGGGAGTGTCGAGAAGGCGCTGCACAATTATTTCGCCCACCTTGAGGGCGCTGCCGTCACGGATGTGTACAACCTGGTGCTTTCCGAAGTCGAGGCGCCTCTGCTCGAAAGCGTGATGAACTACGTCAAGGGCAACCAGACCAAGGCCAGTGAGCTGCTGGGCCTGAACCGCGGCACCCTGCGCAAGAAACTCAAGCAGTACGATCTGCTGTAAGCATTCAATCAAACCAGAAAGGCGCCCGCGTAAAAAACGGTCGCCTTTTTTGCTGACTTCCCTTGCTTTTGATGGAACTTGAAATGACCGACCAGACCACCCGCCTGCCGATCCGCCGCGCCTTGATCAGCGTCTCCGACAAGACCGGGATCCTTGAATTCGCCCGCGAGCTGCAACAGCTGGGCGTCGAGATCCTCTCCACCGGCGGGACCTTCAAGTTGCTGCAGGACAACGGCGTCGCCGCAGTGGAAGTCGCGGACTACACCGGTTTTGCGGAAATGATGGACGGTCGCGTCAAGACCCTGCACCCGAAAATCCACGGCGGCATCCTCGGTCGTCGCGGCATCGACGACGCCATCATGAACGAGCACGGTATCAAGCCGATCGACCTGGTTGCGGTCAACCTCTACCCGTTCGAAGCCACCATCAACAAGCCTGGCTGCGACCTGCCGACCGCCATCGAGAACATCGACATCGGCGGCCCGACCATGGTCCGCTCGGCAGCCAAGAACCATAAAGACGTGGCGATCGTGGTCAACGCCAGCGACTATGCCAGCGTCCTGGAAAACCTCAAGGCCGGCGGCCTGACCTACGCCCAGCGTTTCGACCTGATGCTCAAGGCCTTCGAACACACCGCTGCCTACGACGGCATGATCGCCAACTACATGGGCACCGTGAACCAGGCGGCCGACACCCTGAGCACCGAAGGCCGCAGCGAATTCCCGCGCACCTTCAACAGCCAATTCGTCAAGGCGCAGGAAATGCGCTACGGCGAGAACCCGCACCAGAGCGCGGCGTTCTACGTGGAAGCCAAGCCTGCCGAAGTCGGCATCGCCACCGCCACGCAATTGCAAGGCAAGGAACTGTCGTTCAACAACGTGGCCGACACCGATGCCGCGCTGGAATGCGTGAAGAGCTTCGTCAAGCCAGCCTGCGTGATCGTCAAGCACGCCAACCCGTGCGGCGTGGCCGTGAGCCCGGACGCCGAGGGCGGCATCCGCCAGGCCTACGAACTGGCCTACGCCACCGACACCGAGTCGGCCTTCGGCGGCATCATTGCCTTCAACCGTGAGCTGGACGCCGAGACCGCCAAGGCCATCGTCGAGCGCCAGTTCGTCGAAGTGATCATCGCCCCTTCCGTCAGCGAAGAAGCCCGCGCCATTGTCGCCGCCAAGGCCAACGTGCGCCTGCTGGCCTGCGGCCAATGGTCGGCTGATCGTGCGCCGGCGTGGGACTACAAGCGCGTCAACGGCGGCCTGCTGGTCCAGAGCCGCGACATCGGCATGATTGGCAGCGCAGACCTCAAGGTCGTGACCCAGCGCGCTCCGAGCGAGCAGGAAATCAACGACCTGATCTTCGCCTGGAAAGTCGCCAAGTACGTCAAGTCCAACGCCATCGTCTACGCCAAGAACCGCCAGACCATCGGCGTCGGCGCCGGCCAGATGAGCCGCGTGAACTCGGCCCGCATCGCCGCCATCAAGGCTGAGCACGCCGGTTTGCAGGTGCAGGGCGCGGTCATGGCTTCCGATGCGTTCTTCCCGTTCCGTGATGGCATCGACAATGCGGCCAAGGTGGGCATCACTGCGGTGATCCAGCCGGGCGGCTCGATGCGTGACAGCGAAGTGATTGCCGCCGCAGATGAAGCCGGCATCGCAATGGTCTTTACGGGTATGCGTCACTTCCGCCACTGATCCAACCTGATCGAAGTGTGGGAGCGAGCCTGCTCGCGAATGCAATCTACCGGCAACGTCGACGTTGACTGGTACACCGCTTTCGCGAGCAGGCTCGCTCCCACATAAAGCGCCCCAGCGGCGCCTTACAGAATTTGAGGTTTTTGAAATGAATGTTTTGATCATTGGCAGCGGTGGCCGCGAACACGCCCTGGCCTGGAAAGTGGCTCAGGATCCGCGTGTGCAAAAGGTTTTTGTCGCACCGGGCAATGCCGGTACCGCCATCGAAGCCAAGTGCGAAAACGTTGCCATCGACGTATTGGCCCTGGAACAGCTGGCTGATTTCGCCGAGAAAAACGTCTCGCTGACCATCGTTGGTCCGGAAGTACCGCTGGTTGCAGGTGTGGTCGATCTGTTCCGTTCCCGTGGCCTGGACTGCTTCGGCCCGACGGCCGGCGCAGCGCAGCTGGAAGGTTCCAAAGCTTTCACCAAGGATTTCCTGGCACGTCACAAGATCCCGACCGCCGACTACCAGAACTTCACCGAAATCGAACCGGCCCTGGCTTACCTGCGCGAAAAAGGCGCACCGATCGTGATCAAGGCAGACGGCCTGGCCGCCGGTAAAGGCGTGATCGTAGCCATGACCCTGGCGGAAGCCGAGGACGCCGTGCGCGACATGTTGGCCGGCAATGCCTTCGGTGACGCTGGCTCCCGCGTGGTGATCGAAGAGTTCCTCGACGGAGAGGAAGCCAGCTTCATCGTCATGGTCGACGGCAAGAACGTTCTGCCAATGGCCACCAGCCAGGACCACAAGCGTGTCGGCGATGGCGACAGCGGCCCGAACACCGGCGGCATGGGTGCTTATTCCCCCGCCCCAGTAGTGACCGCCGACGTGCACCAGCGCGTCATGGACCAGGTCATCTGGCCAACCGTGCGTGGCATGGCCGAGGAAGGCAACGTCTACACTGGTTTCCTCTATGCTGGCCTGATGATCGACAAGGCTGGTAATCCAAAAGTCATCGAATTCAACTGCCGTTTCGGCGATCCTGAGACCCAGCCGGTCATGTTGCGCCTGCAATCGAGCCTGGTGCTGCTGGTGGAAGCCGCCCTGGCCCAGGCGCTGGATAAAGTTGAAGCTCAATGGGATCCGCGTCCGAGCGTCGGCGTTGTATTGGCCGCTGGTGGTTACCCGGGCGACTACGCCAAGGGCAGTGCGATCAAGGGCCTGGAAGCCTCGGCTCAATTGGAAGGCAAGGTGTTCCACGCGGGTACCGCATTGAAGGATGGCCAAGTGGTTACCACAGGCGGTCGCGTGTTGTGCGCCACCGCCATGGGCGACAGTGTCGGTGCCGCTCAAGAGCAGGCCTACAAGCTAGCCGCACAGATTGATTGGGAAGGCTGTTTCTATCGCAAGGACATTGGCTACCGCGCCATTGCCCGCGAGCGTGGCGAAAACCTGTAATAACCTGGCCATTCAGCCGGGCAAGGGTCCATGGCCCTTGCCTGTCGGCTCAGGCGCCGCGCATAGTTATAATCTGGCATCAACCTACGAAGGGATTTCGCCGTGCGCTGGCTCAGGATTGCCATAGGCTTGACCGTTACCCTGCTGACGCTGCTCTGCGTGCTCCCGGCCCAGGCCGCGCCGGGCAGCGCCTGGGCGGTATTGCTCGATGAACAGGGCGATCTGAAACTGAGCGACATTCGCTCTGCCCGCTACACCAATCAATTCAGCCCCATCGACCTTGATCACCTCAAGGCCGCCGAACCTGGCGGCGCATTGTGGCTGCGCTTCCGGCTGGCACCCGACAAGCATGAACAGATCCTGCGCATCTTCGCGCCGGACCTCTCGCGCCTGAATCTTTATGTGCTGGACGGCGATACCCTGGTCGACCAGCAGATCAGCGGCAACGCCACGGCAGGCGCCGAACAATCCGTGCCCAGCAGCGATCTCATGCTGGCGCTGCCCCGCAGCGATAAGCCACTCGACGTCTACCTGCGCTTGGCCTCGCGATACGAACTGCGCCCGTTCGTCTCACTGCAGCCGGCGGTGATGGCAGCCGCCAACCAGAACCAGACCCTGGTTTATGGGCTGCTTTTCGGCTGTATCGCAATGCTGATCCTGCACAACCTCACCCGCTACGCCTACACCCGCTCACGCAGTTGCCTGTGGCTGGCAGCCTGCGAAGGGCTGTTGATGCTCAGCCTGATATTGCTGTTGAACCTGGCTGGGGCCTGGTTTCCGGACTGGCCGGCGATCCAAACCCCGGGGGCCTACCTGGCGCTGTTGCTGACAGCACCCTGCGGCTTGATGTTCGCCTATCGCTATTTCGCGCCGCTGGGGCCGCACCCGCTGAACCGGCTGCTGCTGGGCGAAATCGTCTTCATCATGCTGTGCAGCCTGTTGCTGCTGTTCGTCAACACGCTGCCTCTCAACATCATGACCTACACATTGGTGGCACTGGCGGGCCTTAGCATGCTGTTCGTCAGCGCTTGGCATTGGCAGAAGGGCTACCGCCCGGCACGGCTGTTTGTCGCCGCAATGGTCGTGTTCAACCTGGGCACGCTGATCATTCTGCCGGCGTTGCAAGGGCTGACGGAAGTCGCGCCCCAAGGGCTGATCATCACCCTGCTGGTGTTCATCTGCATCAGCGGCCTGCTGATGAGCGTTGCCCTGGGTGAACGACAGCGATCGATTAACGAGAGCCGTTTCAGCATCAGCCGCGACCTGGCGGCAAGCAACGCAGAGATCAATGCCAAGGCGGAGTTCCTGGCCAAGATCAGCCATGAGATTCGCACCCCGATGAACGGCGTGCTGGGCATGACCGAACTACTGCTGGGCACGCCACTGTCGGTCAAGCAACGTGATTATGTGCAGACGATCCACAGCGCAGGCAATGAACTGCTGACCCTGATCAACGAGATACTCGACATTTCCCGCCTAGAATCCGGCCAGATCGAATTGGATGACGTGCAGTTCGACCTCAACGCGCTGATCGAGGATTGCCTGAGCATCTTCCGCGCCAAGGCCGAACAGCAGAACGTCGAGTTGATCAGTTTCATCCAGCCCCAGGTGCCGCGCGTGATCAGCGGTGATCCGACAAGGCTGCGCCAGGCGCTGCTGAGCCTGCTGGAGCATGCCCTGAAGAAAACCGACGAAGGCGAAGTGCTGATCGTCGTGGCCCTCGATGAACGCAGCAACCAGCCTCGCCTGCGCATCGCCGTGCAGGACAGCGGGTCGCCCATGGACGCCGAGGAGCGCGATACGCTGATGCATGCGGAACTGCACAGCAAGAATTTCCTTTCGGCCACGCGCCTGGGGGGCAATCTGGGCCTGGTCATCGCTCGTCAGTTGATCATGCTGATGCACGGCGAATTCGGCATCAAGAGTGGCAGCAGCCAGGGCAGCACCTTATGGCTGACCTTGCCGCTGGATCCTGATCGCCTTGAACACCCGACCTCCGACCTCGATGGTCCGCTGCAAGGGGCACGGGTGCTGGTCGTTGACGACAACGATACCTGCCGCAAGGTGCTGGTCCAGCAATGCAGCGCCTGGGGCTTGAACGTCAGCGCCGTACCATCGGGCAAGGAGGCGCTGGCGCTGCTGCGTACCAAGGCCCACTTGCGCGACTACTTCGACGTGGTACTGCTTGACCAGAACATGCCCGGCATGACCGGCACGCAATTGGCCGCCAAGATCAAGGAAGACCCGAGCCTGAACCACGACATCCTGTTGATCATGCTGACTGGCATCAGCAACGCCCCGAGCAAGATCGTGGCGCGCAACAGCGGCGTCAAGCGCATCCTCGCCAAACCGGTGGCCGGCTATACGCTCAAGACCACCCTGGCGGATGAACTGAACCAGCGCAACAAAGGCCAGGCGCCTAACGTCCCGGTCAGTGCCGGCGTTCCCGCTCCCGTGAAAGTGCCCGCCGACTTCCGCATCCTGGTGGCTGAAGACAACACCATTTCCACCAAGGTCATCCGCGGCATGCTCGGCAAGCTCAACCTGCAACCCGACACGGCCAGCAACGGCGAAGAAGCCCTCAAGGCCATGAAGGAGCAACGCTACGACCTGGTCCTGATGGATTGTGAAATGCCGATCCTCGACGGGTTTTCCGCCACCCAGCAACTTCGCGCCTGGGAAGTCGGCAACCAGCGCACCCGTACCCCGGTGGTTGCGCTCACGGCGCATATCCTGGCCGAACATAAGGAGCGCGCCCGCCAGGCAGGCATGGACGGGCACATGGCCAAGCCGGTCGAATTATCGCAACTGCGCGAGCTGATCGAGCATTGGGTGGCCCAGCGCGACCAACAGAACCGAACAGCACATACGTCCTGAGCCGACAGGCGCCAAAACGCCTGATAGACTCCGCTCGTCTTCCTCCGTCCCGAGCCCTCGATCATGCTTCACGTGCTGTTCAGCGTTTACCTGAAAATGTTGGTGCTCTACAGCCCCTTCTTCGTTCTGTCGTGTTTTATCGGCCTGACGCGTGGCTATTCACGCAAGGAACAACGTCGCCTGGCGTGGAAGGTCGCGACGGCGACACTGGTTTCCAGCGTATTGCTGTATCTGTTCGGGCGGGTGATTTTCAGTGTGTTCGGCATTACTGTGGATGCGTTCCGGATCGGCGCCGGCAGCGTATTGTTCATTTCGGCGCTGGGCATGGCCCAAGGCAAGTCAGCGGTACAGACCGACAATGTCCAGCAGGACGTGACCATCGTCCCGCTGACCATTCCGTTGACCGTCGGCCCCGGCACCATTGGTGCCCTGCTGGTGATGGGCGTGAGCCAGCCCCACTGGGACGACAAGCTCATGGCCATCATCAGCATCGCCCTGGCCAGCTTCACCGTTGGCGTGGTGCTGTACCTGTCCAGCCGCATCGAACGGATTCTCGGCGACCAGGGTTTGCAGATTGTGAGCCGACTGATGGGCCTGTTTGTTTGTGCCCTGGCAGCGCAGATCATCTTCACCGGGGTGAGAGGCTACCTGGTGCAGTGACGACTCAGGCGCGCTTGCGACGGCTGAAGCGCTTGCTCAACACTTCCCGGCGATGTTCGCCCAGGTAATCTTCAATGTCTTGCCTGAAGTCTTCATAGCGCGCCGGGTTGAAGGTCACAAACGACTTGCCCCGGAAAATTTCTCGCGCCGAACATCGCCAGTTCACAAATAGAACGCCACCGTTATTCGAAGTACCGGTCTGTTTTATCGAACTGGAAGAGGCAATCAGAACACCATTGGATAATTGCTCGCAGGGAATGACGGATAAGCGTGCACCATCGGCCGACTTGGCTTGGGTGCCGAACAGATCGAGGGTTTTCTTGTCCTGCTTCAAGCCATCAATTGTCGTGTTGACCACGGAACCCAACACCGTCGCCGCCGGGACACTGGCTTTCACGCCATCAATGATTCCTTTGACGATATCGCTGATCACCAAATCCATATCCACCTGCAGGGAGCTCTCGGTATAACGGGAGTAGCCGTCATCCGCCACGAAACATCCAAGTTCTTGCAGGCACTTGATGAACTCCATGTACCACCCATGGGTATTTTTCCCGCCAGGCACCAGATAGTTGGCCTCCATGATTGCCATGGTCATGACGTTCTCCATGATCGCCATGTTATTGAGCGACATGTTATTGCCATAGCCTAGCAACGCATCGCCCAGCATGACCGCATCCATGTCCTTGGTGGGGCTGTCCTGTAGCACCGATACGGCGGACCTGCGGACACGCCGACCTGCCAAGACTTGCGCCTTGCGCCTGCTGATACGTGCGCCGATGAATTCGATACTTTGCGCGGTGCTGATATCACTCTCAAACGTTTCCATACTACTTCCTTAGTTAGATAAATGACCGCTCCTGCGGACAAGCGACAATCTAGAACACGTCGAAGAAAAATAACAACCCAAACCAGATACAACATATGTAGCGCAACCCATCCCAATAAAAACACCACACATCCAGACGCCAACTAACCAAACGAGCCCCTTGAATCTTTTTGGAATTGTTGTTGCTCTAGAGCAACACTACAACCCAAACGGACGAGAAACTTCAAATGGACTTTCAATCATTAACCGGCCTCGTCACAGGCCCCAACTTGTTCTCTTACATCGAGACACCTTCCCTGCAAGATTACAATGACATTGCCGACTGCAATAACATCGCCACCCGATCGGCTGACCTTGGCCATCATCGCTACGGCGATGCCCAAGGCTGGTTTGAAGAATATGCGCGCACATTGAATTTCCTCGGTTGGTCGTTGTATGGCGACTCCATATTTACCACCACGAGACATATCATCTCCGGCTCCGTGGCGGACTTCCTGGTGGAAAGCGCCCATGGGATGCGCGACACCCGGCAGGCCAATGCGATGATCGATACGCTGGACACTTTGAAGACAAATCACCCGGCGATGTTCTCGCTAGATGCAGAAAGCCGAGACGGCGAGTCTTTTCAAGTTATCCCGGCGCGCTACGATTTGCAGGGCAACCTGAACATCGCCCTGTATAAGCTCGAACTGGATGTCCACGTTAAAAAACACGGTTTTTTGTTCTGGGAATGGGAGAAGAGCTCCGCCAGAATCATTCAGCGCAAGGCCTACCTGAAACTGGACAGAAGCGAACTGGACAGTAAAAGAGCTTTGATGAAGAAAAAACTGGATGAAAGCCTGATGAGGCGATTTACGTTGCGAAACGACCGCTCTTGAACGACTGGCTTCCAAGGTTGCAGGCGCAAACCTGCAACCTTTTTCTGCCTCTCAACCAATGGGTGATCAACTCACCAGGTTGGTCTCCACAGGCGACAATGCTTTCGACAGCTCCTTGAGCGTGGTTGCGCCCTGGGCACTTGGCACATCGCCCAAGCGCGCGATCAATGTCGAGACCGCGTACTGTCGATTCCCACCAAAACTGAGCATGACGTCTCTACTGAAGTCGAAACCTGTCGCATATGCTTCACGGAAAATCACACCGTGTCCGCTATTCGAATCAATAATTACCAAGTGTTCATCGACATGGTCCAACAGCAGTTCGTCCGGCTCATCGAGCTCCCAGATCAATTCGCCAGGAATCTGCGCCGCCCCAGCCAATGAATGTCGACAATCCAGGATCACTGAGTTGACCCGCAACCAGGCCGCTCTGGACAGACGGTAACTCATCGCCCCCTCGCCCATGCGCAAGACCAGCGTCGTGACATCGTCCGGTATCAGCGGCAGGAGATTCTCGATCCTCATTCCCTGGCCCTCGACAACCAACACTTCGCCCTCACGCTGGGCATAACTGAGCGTCCCCACTTGTCCTGCCCCCGGAAAGGTCAGCAATTTTCCGTTCTCGCTTGCGTGAAGCAATACGCTGGTCTGCCGCTGGGTTCCCAATACCTCGTAGGACTGGGGGATGGCGGCCTTGGGAACGCGGATCATGCGTCCCGTCTGCGCAACAAACCATTTCAGGTTCCCGGGCTCTTCCACCGTCAGCAGAGCGCTGCATAACGGCTGGGTCGCCAGTTGCTCAAGCGCCTCTTGTTCCCGACCATCTTGCAGGGCGACCCACTCCTGGGTGACGCCAACGATCCGTACCGGTTCATGGTCCCGCAGTGCGACCACAACGCCTTCGACGCTGACGCCTCGCAGCCCCGGTCCTTCGACTGACAGTTCAACAAACTGCCAACGCTCCCACTCACGCGTTGCGACCGGTATCGCGCCAGCCTGCAGCAACCGGGAGCCTTGACCAAACGCGGCCTCCAGTTCCTGCGGATCGATAAACGCCTGACGGTAGACTTTCCCGTTGGAGACATCGAACAGCCAAGCGGCTTCGCCATCGGGCGTTACGCTCAACACGCGGACCTCCCCTTTCAGTCCCAGGTCAGCCAACAGCAGCCTGTCGCCGATATGCCAGGCGCACAGCCTGGCAGCGCCGGTGGCGTTGGTCAGACCGACAAGGGCAAGCTTTTCAGCGCCGTATCGGCGGGCCAACGGCTGCAAAGCGGACCACCAATGCACTCGATCCTGGAACCATTGTTCGTTTACACCACCGAGCATCGGAACGCCTCGGCGGGTCAGGCTGAAGAACAAGCCATCAGACGTCAGGATGACGTATCCGCCTTCGGTAGCAATGATATCCTCGAGATTTTCGGGCTGCTTCCACTGGGTCGACCAACTTGCCTTGCCCGCCACCACGGTCCGCTGCCTACGGGATAAATCTTTCCTGCTTCGGTCATAGATCATGAAGATGTCGCCTTGCTCCGCCAGCGGCAGCAATGTCAGGTCGGTCATGTTCTTGATCGAGTCGGGCCAGCCGCGGTAATGCTTCGGTCTTGGCGAAGGGCGGATGATCAGCCGATCGCTGCGGCGAATCCAGGCCATGTCCCGGGACGTATCATCGATCTTCCAGCAGATCGACACGAAGGGAGCCGGTTGCCAAGTAACGGTATCAAACGTGTTTTCGCTGCCGAGGGAAGGTGAATAGACATAACCGTCGCCAAGCACTTGTGCCCAATCGCCCAGGAATTCGCTGGCGCTGAGGAGCGGCTCCAACTCGGCATCCAACTTCTTGATGATTGAACTGAGCAGCAATTGCTCCTCATGAATGACATAAGCCGCCTCGTAGCCACCGCCGCCCTGGCGGGTCGTTTGCTGTACGACGTGGATCACGCCCTGCGCGTCCGCCTCGATGCTTTTAATAACGGTAGTCGCACTCAGTGAATCCCAGAGCCAGTAGTGTCGGATCAACAACCCGGTCGTAGCGTCGACCTGCCAGATCCTCACATCCTGCGGGTTGTAGAACCAGGCATAGCCACCCGCCACCGCCCCAAGCACCGCTTCATCGGCACCCGGTATTTCTTCGCGAATGCAAAGGAAGCGATCTTCCCGGGCGTCGTACCAAGCCGTGATGTATCGGGGCTCGCCCGGTTTCTCGAAAGGAACCTGGTAGTCGTGAACCGGTGTATAGGGCATCACCAGACGGTGCTGTCGAGCGAGGGTCTTGAGGTGCTCCCTCAATGCCTGGCGATCCATGCCCGATGGCACCGCATCTTCGACGACGTTGAGCTGGCGTGTACCCAGATCCGCTTGGAACGTTCGTTGGTCGGCGGCCCGGAGCAGGACGTCATGGCGTCCCGTTCCGGTGAACGCCATCTGGACATCGCCGATGAACAATTTGCCGTAACGCTCGATCCTGATATCGCTTTCCCGAGCCCATGCGGCGTCCAGCACCCAAGTCGAGTCCAGTGATCGCGACGCATCGAGGGTCAGGCTCACCCCCGGATTGAGCAGCAATGTGCATCGCTTGCCGGCTCCCTGGATCCGATAAGCGATTTTTCCATGCCAACTGGCAGGCAGAACAGGCACCACCAGCGAACGATCGGTCCCGTCGAGCAGTACTTCAATTGCGGTTGGGCGATAGTCCGGGTCGAAAAGGCGATGGAGAATGTATTCACTCGGAAACGAATAGAAAGAGAACAGAAACAGCCATCCGCCATCCGCGTTCTTTTTCTCCAGGCGCCGTGCAATGTCGAAACCGGTATCGTGCCGTTGGTTGGCAAACGGCAGCGCCTTGTATTCATAGCGATAGCAGGTTTGCGGCGTGCAGGGCAGCATGATGGCCTGGCCGGGGCCCGGCGTGAAGCTGACCCGACGTGGCAGGTTCAGCTCCCGACCGATGTCGATCGCCCTCTGGTAATCGTTAGCAAATGTCGGCACACCGAAATGATCACGCAGCGGATAAAGCTTGGGGCTGTCCATCGTCAGCACGGCGTTGACCAAGTCCACGGTCTGGACGATCAGCGAGGGGCGCGGCATCCAGGTGCCATGGACAGTGTTGAACTGGTAGGCCTGAAGATGAGCGTTCGCCACTTCGTCGAAAAACAGCCCGACCTGCTTGGCCTCCTCGGCAATGGTGGCAAACCCCTGAGCCAGTGCCGCCGCGCCCACCGCCAATCCTCCAAGCATCACCGAGGCACCACCGAGCACCGCCCCCACCGTGGTGGCGCCGGCAACATAAGCGCCGACCGACAACGCCAGGCTGGCCGAGTCGAAAGCCAGTTGAGTACCGAACTGAGTCCGTTCAACTTCGTTTTGTGCCGTGGATAATTGATAAATGTCGAACCCGACATTCGCCAACTGCAGCAGCCCCCCTGTCGCTTCGTTCAAACTGATCCCTACTGAAGCCTTGACCACAGGCGCGACCGTACGGGCGATCAACTTCTCTTCCGCCAGCGCCTGCCGGACCAATGTCACCAGCCCCGCGATATCCACGACGTTGCCATGCACCAGCTGCGCGTAATTGACATAGGCATGCAGCCGGACCGCCCAGCTGAGGCGACGGCCAGCGTCTTCCCGCCCCCGTAGAGCGTTCATCAGCGCTTGTATGGCAAAACCGGCATTCAGGGTATGGACGCTGCCCACTTCAGTGGGATCGCTTGAAACGGCAGGACGGTTGGCCAAGACCGAAAACAGCTCCGACAAGTAGCTTTTTATCCGCAGGAGCCGGTGGTCTCGAGTGTTTATCCTTATCGCTCGCTCGGGATGGGCGGGATCAACCATGGACATCCGGTACGACCCATCCGGCATGATCTCCAAGGTATCGAACAGCGGCACAAGGTCCGAGGGCAATGCGTTCGCCTGCTCCAAGTGAGTCGTCACCTCAGCGATCTGCTGCGCCAACCAGTGGCCATCCAATGCCGACAGGCAACTGCCGAGCCGAGGATTTTTCTGGAGTGATTGCCCTCGGGCGCTGGCAATTCGCTGCTTTAAAGGAACGGACGGCTGCCCAGGCAATGCGCCCGGCTTCAGCAGTCGCGAGACCTTCATTTCGCCCGGCAATGCCAGGTCCGCGACCCGCGCGCCATCCAATTCGACCAAGTCGAAAGTGGGACGCGTCGCATCGCCATACGCGGCGTAATAACGCGCCATGTCCTGCTCAAGAAAGAACTGCTCCAGCGCCTGCTTGAACACGGTCGAGTCTGCGAATTCAAATACGCCAAAATTCGGATCGTAGAAGTGATAGGTATCGCGCTCGCTCTCAAACGTCTTGGCCACCAGCATGGCGTGGTTGTCCGAGTTGAGCATCAGCGTAGCGGTGGTGGTCCTGGCCGCCAGCCTCTGGACCACTTCGCCCAGGTCCGAGCGTGCCAGCGCGCTGCCTACATCAGCGACCTGAACGTCACGCAACGACTCCATCAGGCTCAGGAAAGACACCGAGTCGCTTGCCTCAGGCTCGATAACCCCGAGGAAGAATCGTTCTCGCAAGGTATTGGCCGCAGCCTTGTCCACCGACAGGGCTGCCGCCATCGCCAGGGCGAGGGGATAACAACGCCCGCCCACCCGGTCGCCCTCGCCCTGAAGCAGCAAGTCCTGCGGCACGAGCTTGGCCGTGCCGGCTTCAAAAACGTCCAGGACGAGACCGATGCGCTCGATGATCCCGACACGGTGCTCCAATTTCGCCGCCTGCTGGATCCGCGCCACATATTTGCCCAACTGGCGCAATGTCAGCGGCTTTTGCAGCGCGACCTTCTTCAACGCCAGCGCTGTTTCGTCATGCTTCGATGGATAATCGGCCGCACTGGCGAGTCCGGCCAGGAAAGCGGGCGCCCGCTGCTGATATAACGCGCGCTCGATTGTCGCGTACCCCCCGGCGGTGCCCGATTTCCTGAAAGTGTTGACCAGGTTCTCCAGCCTCGGACGAGCCGCATCGAAAGTGCGGTTGTCCACCGCCTCGGCGCCGGTCAACGCAGCCAGCAGCAGACGTTGCAAGGGACTCAACTGAGCGATGTCGAAATGATCTTCGGCGAGCCGGTTCAAGAGCTCGGCGGTAGACAACTGTTGCGTCTGTGGATCGCTCAATGACGCAGGGGGCAACACAGCAGCGCTTTGGGCGAGGATCGACTGACGCTCATCAAAGCCCAGGGGGATGGCCTTCTTGAACGTCACCACGCCGCTGTGGCCGCGATTCATCGCTTGCATGAAGGGCTCACCCAACTCATCGGCCAGGTGTTGCAGCAGATCGGTGGACAAGACGTGGCGGCCCTCGATCACCGGCCAGCCCTCGTCGAATTGCAGGGTACGGTATTTGAGCAGCTCGGCCATCTCACCCGCATAACGGGCCTTGAACTGACCTTCTTGCCAGCGTTGCTTCTCGTTCTCGAGCCATTGCCCGAGGTCGCTCTCGTTCTCCTTCCAGGAGTGATCCAGCTCCTCTTCGGTGGCCCGATTGACGGTAGCGAAGTCCGGAATGACAGCTGCCACTTGCCACTTCTCAGCGATGCCAGGCGTGAAATGCGCTCTTTGATAAGCCGCCATCCCCTCGCGCATGGCGCTGGGGCCGGTCAGATAGATTGTCACTTCGCTCTGGGGCCGAATGCCGTCGCTGTAGTAGGTGGCGGCAGCCTCCACCAGAAAAGCCGCGGCCAATTCCACTTCCGGCGCCAGCTCATGAAAAGCACCGAGCGCCTTCGTGGCCGCCTGCTGTGCAAGATCAATCATGGCCTTGACGTCGGTCAGGGCAACGTTTTGCTCATCAGCCAGGCGCGCGGTGGCGTCGACGATTTCGTAATTGAGCCGGAACCGATCGAGCACAGCCTGGAGCATCGCGGACCCAGGGTGGGCTATCAGGAATGCGTTACTCAAGGAATTCCGTACGGCAACCGCTCGCAGTTCGTCCGGGCGCGCCAGACGCTCCACCGGCGTACGGAAAACACGCTCCAACCCGGGTTGGCTATTGGCGAAACGCTCGAGCGCTACGCGATGCTCCGACGGGATCATCTCGAAATAATTCGTGTATCGATCACGCAACGCCTGCCGGCCAGGCATCCACTCGGGGTTTCGATCAAGCATCAACTGCAGCACCCCCAGACGCGCATCCGCCTGGAATTCACGGATGTCCACCCCGCCTAACGCTTCCAACAAGGGCGGCAGGTTATCGACATCGGTGTAACTGCCGCCTTCGGCGAACAAGGCTTCGATGCGCACCACATCGGAGGCTGCGGCAAAGTTGCCGCGCAGGCTGATTTCACGCTCGTAGATGTCCTTCAACTGCAGGGATACTTCACCGCCGGCCAGGTCGCGCAGGGCCAGGTGATCTCCAGCCAGCGCCTGCAGGCTGAGCTGGTTCGTGTTCCTCAGTACCGTCAACCGAGCCTTATCCTGACCATAGGCCCGCACCAACAAATCGATTCTCGCCTCGTCGGCGCTACCACCGTTTTCCACGGCCTTCTTGATATGCGCGTACATCTGCTGTTTCAGAACAATGACCCGTTCTTCATAACGGTCGCCCAGCACCAACCCATCGACACTGCTCTGCCCGCCATGGAGCATGGCATCGGCCTTGGCGGCCTCGACAATGATCCGATTGGTTTCATAAGCGAGCAACGCATCGCTGTCATGCCAAAGGCTGAGGCGATAACCCTCCGCACCCATCACCTGTTTCCAGATATTGATGTAGTCACGCTGAATCGCCCCGACACCGCCGCCAAGCCAGACGAAATGCAGGTTCTTCGGCACTTCGGTGGCGGGCTGTTTCAACTGCACAATGCTGTTGGACAGGCGCGCTTCGAAGTGCTCTATGGTGCTGTAGATGTGTGCAACGTCCGCGGCCGCTCCGGGGCTCGACGGTGGTTCAGCCGCACGACGCCGTCGGCTGGCGCCCTGCAAGGTTCCCAAGGCTTGCTTGAGCAAGCCCAGCGGCTCGAGCATTTGTGGGGAGTCCAACAAGGCAATACAACCGAAGTAGTACCGAAGCACCGCATCATAAGTGGCAGTGTCTTTGTACGAAATCAATGCCCGTTCAAGATCCTTCAGTTTCAACAAACCCATAAAATCGACGTAGCTGTCCGTCGATGAAAACTTAGATTCACTCATTAACAACACATCCATTTATTGTAGAGGAACAACTGGGGCGGCTGGCCAGATAACCGGCAAACAACCAAACATCAAAATTTGCTAACCATTCCCAAGAATAAAGTTATTCCCAGACAAAGTTACACCCATCGAAAAAACTACTTAAGTTCAAAACGAAAAAGAAAATAACCCACTTCTTTATCAACACACAACTAACAAGCCAGCCCAACAATTTCCAAATAAAACCCACGGCCATTATTACGCGCCAAGCACTTATACCGAGCACTCCAACTATTAAAGAAACTTCATCACATCAACTTAACAGGCGGCGCGCAATGGCCTTGGCCATTGGAAGTATCCAATTGACGGCGGTCCGAACAGACCGCCGGGTTCATCAAAGCGGTTTGTCGCCATACCAGCGCGGTGTGTACACCCATTCCCCCCCTTCGGCGCGAGGAAATACGCAGGTCGTAGAGGAGCCGACCAGCACCATGGTGCGCATGTCGACCTGCTCTGGGGTCAGTTGCCCCAAGGTGGTGACACGCAGGGTCTGGCCAGGCCGGCCGATATCGCGCCCCAAGACCACGGGTGTCTCGGGAGTCCGATGTTGCGCGACAATCTCCAGCGCCCGCCCCAATTGCCACGGGCGGGAACGCGAGATCGGGTTGTAGAACGCCAGGGCCAGGTCGGCTTCGGCCGCCAGGTCCAGGCGCTTCTCGATGATCGACCACGGTTTGAGGTTGTCCGACAGCGACATCACGCAGAAATCATGCCCCAGCGGTGCGCCGGCCTGGGCGGCCGTGGCCAGGGAGGCCGAGACGCCCGGCAGGATTTGCAGGTCGACGCTGTGCCAGCGCGGATCGCTGGACTCATGTAGCGCTTCGAGTACCGCCGCCGCCATGGCGAATACGCCTGGGTCGCCCGAGGAAACCACCACGACGGATCGCCCCTCGGCGGCCAGCTCGAAAGCATGTCGGGCGCGCTGCATCTCTTCACGATTGTCGGTGCAATGTTGCACCTGGTCGGCACGCAAAGGCCCGGCCATGCGCACATAGGTCTCATAACCCAGCACGTCGTTGGCACGGTCAAGTTCGGCGCGTACGGCCGGCACCATCAGCTCGGCCGCGCCGGGGCCAAGACCGATCACCACCAAGCGCCCTCGCGCACGGCCGATCTGTTGTGGATCGAGGGGTTGTGCAGCCACGGTAATGACAACGTCGCCCGAGACCTGAGGGGATACCCGTTGGCCCATGGCATCGCCCAGCCACTGCGCCACATTGTCGTTGGCCGTAACGAAGCGCAGCGGCACGCCCAGGGCCGACGCAGCTTGCTGCAACTCGGAGCGCGCCATGTCGGTATCCGCCGCCAACAGGCACGCCACCGATTGCATCGCGAGTCCGGCCTGGGCCAGCGCTTGCTCAATGGAGGCTAATACATCCGTCGCGCCGGCGCTCACTGCGACCACGATATTGCGCGGATAGATGCGCAACTCGTTCACCGCCGGCACTCCCGCCGTACTGTCGATACGAATCGCCAACCGTGCCTGTGCATCTTGCGGCAACTGCGCCTGGTCCAGCCACGGCGCCGCGCCTTCGATACGCACCGGTTCACCGGCCAGCAGGTCGGAGACGAAACGCTTGCCCTGCTCCAGGTCGCCGAGGCGGTAGCCGCTTGGCGGATTGAGCAGGCACGTGCCGAAACGCAATTCGCCGCTGGTAGTGATGGCCGGCGCGACTTGCAGCGCCGCCGCGATTTCACGGGCCATGGCATTCACACCGCCCAGACCGCCCAACAGCGGCACCACGGCGCTGCCATCCGCGGCTACCGCCAGCACCGGCGGCTCGGCGCCTTTTTCCAGCAACAGCGGCGCCAGGGTACGGATGACGATGCCCGCCGCGCACAGGGCGATGATCGGTGTGTCTTGCTGATAGAGCTCGCGCAATGTTGCGCCGAACTCAGTGTATTGCCGGTCACTGCCCTCGACCCGGCCGGCGAGGCCGTGGATCAAGGCTTCGGGATAACACTGCTGGATTCGCCGGGCCGTCGCCAGGCTGCCCTGGCCGAGGATGACAATTGCCGGAACCGTTGAAGTCATCCCTGCCACCGTTCGCCAGGGACAATGATCAGCGAGAAATATGGGGAAGACATCGGTTCGACTTCATCCAACGGCACGATCTTTTGATTGGCCATGGTTGCCCGTTCGACGTACAACGCTCGTCCGTCCATGCCCAGCTCCTGAAGCACCTGGCGAACCTTGGGGAAATTGCGCCCCAGCTTCATGATGACGGCGGCGTCGGCGTCGGCCAGGCGGCGCTTGAGTTCTTCGTGGGGCAATACGCCCGAAAGCACCGACAGGCTCTGGTTGCGATAGACCAGCGGCGCACCGAGCACAGAGGCACCACCAAGCATCGAGCAGACGCCCGGGATGACTTCGGCATCGTAGCGCTCGGCCAAACGATCGTGCAGGTACATGTAGGAGCCGTAGAAGAACGGGTCGCCCTCGCAGATCACCGCTACGTCGCGACCGGCATCCAGGTGCACGGCCAATTGCTCGGCGGCGGTGTCGTAGAAATCGGCGATCACTTGCTCGTAGGACAATGGCGCCGGCAGTACCTCAGTCGTGACCGGATAGACCAACGGCAGCAATGTCTGCGCTTCCTGCAAATGGGCCTCGATGATGCCGAAGGCGTTGCCCTTCTTGCCCTTGGCGACGAAGTACGCCACGACGGGCGACTCGCGCAGCAAGCGCAGGGCCTTGACCGTAATCAGTTCCGGGTCACCGGGGCCTACGCCGAGGCCGATCAGACGTCCAGGCTGCTGCATCATTCAATCTCCGTAGCGAGGGCGTTGACGGCGGCGGCGGCCATGGCGCTACCGCCCAGGCGGCCTTGCATGATCACGAACGGCACGCCACGGCTGTCGGCCGCCAGCGCCGCCTTGGATTCGGCAGCCCCGACAAAACCCACCGGGAAGCCAAGGATCAGGGCCGGTTTTGGCGCGCCGGCGTCGAGCATTTCCAGCAAATAGAACAGCGCGGTCGGCGCGTTGCCGATGACCACGACGCTGCCTTCCAGATGCGGTCGCCACAGCTCCAGCGCCGCCGCCGAGCGGGTGTTGCCCAGCTCGCGGGCCAACGCCGGCACACTGTCGTCGCGCAAGGTGCAGATCACCTCATTATTGGCTGGCAAACGGGCCCGGGTCACACCCTCGGACACCATCCGCGCGTCGCACAGGATCGGCGCACCGGCGGCCAGCGCCTGGCGTCCAGCCGTGCCCGCGCCTTCGGAAAACTGCAGGCCGTCGATGGCCTCGACCATGCCGCAGGCGTGGATCACCCGCACGGCGAGCTTCTCCAGATCGGCCGGAATGCGCGCCAGGTTGGCTTCGGCGCGGATGATCGCGAAGGAATTGCGATAGATCTCCTGACCGTCGCGGATGTAATCAAGCATCTAGGGGGCTCCGGGGATGAGCGTCGAGCCAGGGGTCGAGCGCTTCGATAGTCAGATTGCGTGCCTGCAACGCGCCGAAACCCGGCAGCGTGGCATCGCGGAAATACAGGTCATAACGACCAGGGGCGACCGCCAGCAAGGTGACGGGCGCGACATGCGCCGCCGCGCAGGAGCGCGGGCAGCCGGAAAAATGGACCTTCAATGCCTGGCCTCGGCGTTGCAGTCGCTCGGCCAGTCGGCGGGCGTCGGCCTTGGTGTCGGCCAAGGCTTTGCCGCAGCCACTGGAACCGGTACAGGCGATGAGTTGTGCGAGGGGCTGAGCGACCGAAACCAACAGACCCAGCGCTTGAAGCCGCGCCAGCACCTCATCGGCATTCTCAACGCGCACGTTTGGCAGCATCAGGCTTTGCCAAGGCGTGAAACGAAGACTGCCGTCGCCCTTCTCCCGCGCCAATTGCGCCGCTCCTCGCAGCATTCCGGCATCGAGCCGGCCAAGGGCAGCCGCCGCGCCGACGTAGACGCGGTCGTCGTGCTGGGAATGGACACCGAGGTGCAACCCATCGATGGACGCATCCCGCTGCCAATCCGGGCAAGCTTGCAGGGGTACACGGCCAGCCAGCCGGGCCATGAATTCATCCGCGGGGAGTTCAGCCAGCACGTCACGCATGCGGATCTGGTCCGGACGCGCCAAGTCCAGAAACAGCTCAAGCACCGCCACCACCAAGGCGTGCCCTTGGGCCAGGGGCACCCGGCCCGCTGGTCTGTCCAGCGGGGTGCCGGCCAAGCCGAAGGCCAGCCAGGGCTCACCGTCGCGGACCAGGGCCGACAGCCACAGGTCGTGGTGATGTTCGAGCATCGCCAGCGCTTCCCCACCGTCCAGTTGCACGGCGAACTTGGCCGACAACTCATGGAAACGTTCGTGGGTTTGCAGGGTGACGAGGATTTGCTCGGCCAATGGGCGGGTGTCGAACAACATTTGCCGATCGATGCCAGCCGAAGGGCTGAGCATCAGGTTGCGCACGTCATCGCCGGACGGTTTACGAGGACCAAGCCCGGCGGCCAGCAATGGCTCGACCAGCGCGTCATGCTCAGGGCCAATCCCACGGATTTGCAGGTTGGCCCGGTTGGTCGCCTCGATCACCCCACCGGCGAATCGCTCGGCCGCCGAGGCCACGGCATCGGCCTGATCCGCCAGGATGGAACCGCCATCAAGCTTGATTCGACAGATTCCCCCGTCCAACGCCTGGACGACACGCAGCAACCCCGGGCAACCGGAGGGGCGAATGACGTTTGAGGATGGATGTTCGTTCAAGGCAGAACCGGCAAAGTAAAAAACGCCACGACGGCGAGGGCCGTCATTATGCCTGCTTTGCCAGGGGTCATGAAAAGCATGCTGGTCGGAATGCTGATGACGGGCACACAATTTGCGGACGTCCCATTCCAAACTGTGGGAGCGAGCTTGCTCGCGAAAGCGGTCTCCCTGGGAAGATGATATTGAATGGACCACCGCCTTCGCGAGCAAGCTCGCTCCCACAGGGATTTGTAGTGAATGCAGAATCTGTGCACAACCTGACCAAAACTGTGGGAGCGGGCTTGCTCGCGAAGGCGGTCTGGCAGACACAATGATGTGGCGCCAGGCGCCTGATCCGCCGGGGCGCGGTATGATGGCGGCCCGTTCGCGGACGCTACCCGTGCGCCGATTCAACCTATTCATTCGAGGAACAGAGATGACCCCCTGGCTGACCGTAGTGGGCATCGGTGAAGACGGCTTCAAGGGCCTGGGCCGAACCGCTCGCCATGCATTGCTGCAGGCGCCGCGGATCCTGGGCAGCGCTCGCCAGTTGGAATTGCTGCCGCTGTGCATCCGTGGCGAAAGAGAATCGTGGCCCAGCCCGTTCTCCCTGGAACCGCTGCTTGCCCGCCAGGGCGAACCGGTGTGCGTGCTGGCCAGCGGCGATCCGATGTTCTATGGCGTGGGCGCCAGCCTGGCCAGACAGGTGCCGAGCGAACAGATGCAGATCATCCCCGCGCCCTCCTCCTGTTCGCTGGCCGCCGCGCGCATGGGCTGGCCGCTGCAGGACGTGGTCACGCTGTCATTGGTGGCGCGCCCCATGACGGCGCTCAATGCGCATTTATCCACAGGCGTCAGGCTGTTGTTGCTGAGCAATGATCGCCAGACCCCTGCCGCAGTGGCCGCGTTGCTGCGTGAGCGAGGGTTCGGCCCAAGTGTCATGACCGTGCTGGAGCATCTGGGCGGTGCGGCCGAACGACGGATCGAAAGCACCGCGACACAGTGGTCCGATGAACCCGTCGCCGACCTGAACCTGATTGCCATCGAATGCCGCGCCGAACCGTCGACGCGCGCCCTGTCACGCCTGGCCGGTCTGCCAGACTCCGCATTCGAGCATGACGGCCAGTTGACCAAACGCGACGTGCGCGCCATCACTCTAGCCCGTCTCGCCCCCACACCCGGCGAGCTGTTGTGGGACGTCGGCGCGGGCAGCGGCTCCATCGGCATCGAATGGATGCGCACCCACCCCAGTTGCCGGGCCCTGGCCATCGAAGCCGACGAAGGCCGCCAAGGCTTGATCGAACGCAACCGCGACACCCTCGGCGTACCGGGCTTGCAACTGATTCGCGGCAGCGCCCCGCAGGCGTTGGAAAACCTTGAGCGGCCGGACGCGGTGTTCATCGGCGGCGGTGTCACCCGCGAAGGCGTGCTCGACGCCTGCTGGGCCCAACTCAAGCCCGGCGGCCGACTCGTCGCCAACGCCGTGACCCTGCAAAGCGAAATGACCCTCATGCACTGGCGCGAACGTCACGGCGGCGAGCTGACCCGTATCCACATCGCTCAAGCCCAACCGCTGGGCGAATTCGACACTTGGCGCCAGGCCTTGCCAATCACCTTGCTGGACCTGACGAAACCTCTCGATGCGTGACGAAACCGCCGAACAACCCGCGCCCCTGCGCAGCGGCCTGACCACCGGCAGCTGCGCCACCGCTACCAGCCTGGCGGCTGCCCGCCTGCTGCTGCGCGGCATCGAGGCCGATGCCGTGGAAATCGTCTTGCCCAAGGGCAAGCACGTGCAGATGCGCCTGGAGTTCTGTCGATTGACCGAACAAGGCGCCGAAGCCGGCACCATCAAGGACGCCGGCGATGACCCGGACGTGACCCACGGTGCCCTGCTGTTCTCCCAGGTGTGCTTGATCGCCGAGCCCGGCGTGCGCTTCGTCGCCGGGCGCGGCGTTGGCACGGTGACGCGACCGGGGTTGGTGCTGGGGGTCGGTGAGCCGGCGATCAACCCGGTGCCACGCAAAATGATCAGCGATCACCTGGGCCGGTTGGCCGAGGAAAGCGGTTATGCCGGTGGTTTCGAAGTCACGGTCAACGTCGAGGGCGGCGAAGCCCTGGCGTTGAAAACCATGAATCCGCGACTGGGCATCCTCGGCGGCCTCTCGATCCTCGGCACCAGCGGTATCGTCCGGCCGTTTTCCTGCGCGGCCTACATCGCCTCGATCCACCAAGGCATCGACGTGGCGAAAACCAACGGCTACCTGCACATCGCCGCCTGCACCGGCAATGCCAGCGAAGACACCATGCGCCGGGTCTACAACCTGCCGGAAATCGCCCTGATCGAAATGGGCGACTTTGTCGGCGCCGTGCTCAAGCATGTGCGCAAGGTCCCGGTGAAAAAACTCAGCCTCTGCGGCGGCTTTGGCAAGATCAGCAAACTCGCCGCCGGCCACATGGACCTGCACAGCCGCCACTCGAGCATCGACCTGCCGCAATTGGCTGAATGGGCCGCCGCCATCGGTGCCGACGAACGTTTGCAGCAAGACATTCGCCAGGCCAACACCAGCCAGCAAGCTTTGGCAATGGCCAGCGCCGCCGGCATCTCCCTCGGTGACGCGGTGTGCGAACACGCGCTGGCCTTCGCCCGCAGCGTGGTGCCGGCCCAGGTCCAGGTCGAAGTCTTCGCGATCGACCGCCAGGGTGGAATCGTCGGCCGCGCGGGAGCGTTGTCATGAAGAGTTTTGAAATGAAACGCATCCTGCTGCTGGGCGGGGTCACCGAGGCCCTGGCCATCGCCCGCACCCTCGGCCCCCAGCACATCTACAGCCTGGCCGGCATCGGTCGCGTCCCCACCGACCTGAGCTGCCAAGTCCGCGTCGGCGGCTACGGCGGCGCCGAAGGACTGGCGCAGTTCATCCGCGCCGAAGGCATCGACCTGCTGCTGGACGCCACCCACCCCTACGCCGCGCAAATCAGCCACAACGCCGCCCACGCGGCCCGCGCCTGTGGCATTCCCTGCTGGGCGCTGCGCCGTCCAGCCTGGCAACCCCGGGCCGGCGATGATTGGCGCGAAGTGGCCGACTGGGCCGAACTGATCCACGCCCTGCAGCCCTTCCACCGCCCCCTGTTCACCCTCGGGCGTGAGCCGCTGCAACACTTGGATGAAATTCCGCCAGAGCAATTCTGGACCTTGCGCGCCCTGGACGTTTACCCCGGTAACGAACGCTGCGAAGTGATCGGGGCCCGAGGGCCATTTCGCATCGAGGGCGAGCGAGAGCTGTTCGAACGGCGGCGGATCGATGTGCTAGTGAGCAAGAACAGCGGCAGTACGGCTACTGAACCGAAACTGGACGTGGCACGGGAGCGAGGGGTGCCGGTGTTGGTGTTGAAGCGGCCGGTGTTGCCGGGGGTGGATCGGGAGTTCGAGAAGCTTGAAGAAACACTTGAGGCGTTGGCGCTTTCGACCTGATGAGACAAGATCACTACCTTGCATGAACAGTAACCTATTTGTTACCTTCAGGGCCGCATGTGATCACACTCGAAGAATATCTACAAGACAACGATACAAGCCCATTCAAGCGTTGGTTTTCCACTCTGGATGCCCAAGCGGCTTTCAAGGTCTCCAACGCACTGATGCGTTTGGAGTTGGGCAACACCTCAAACATCAAATGGTTTGATGGCTTGGGCGAGTACCGTATCAACTGGGGCCCAGGTTATCGGGTGTACCTGACCCAGGAGGGCAAGCGCCTGATCATCTTGTTTGGTGGGGGTGACAAGTCCACTCAGAAAAAGGACATCAAACAGGCGAAAATGCTTGTTGAAGAATTCCGAGCTCGGAAAAAAGTAGAAAGGAACATGAGGTAACGCAATGGCTCTCACACGCAGCTACAAACATACGATTGCCGAACGCGCCCAGCGAGATCCTGAGTTTGCTCAGATTCTGCTGGACGAAGCCGCTACTTTGTTTTTAAACGGAGAACCTGAGATGGCGAGGATGATTCTTCGTGATCTTGTTAACGCCACCGTGGGATTCGAAGAGCTGGCAAAGGAAACGTCCAAACCCAGCAAAAGCCTGCACCGGATGCTTTCAGCCAAAGGTAATCCAAGCATGGATAACCTGGCCGCAATATTTGCGGTCATCCGCACGACTCTGGGCGTCGACATGCGGGTACATGCCGTACCGGCGCATTGAGTGTGCGAACGGGAAGCATCCGGGTGCATTCCCAAACAAGGCTCCTTCTCACAAAGGCGCCTACTTGAAAATCTATTGCTACTGTTAGTAGCCAGCCCTGCGACCCTACACCGCACATGGCTTTTTTACTTATCCACCCCGATCAGGCTAAATACCGCCACCTGATCGCCCAACCGAGCGGATTGCCCCCATGTCCCGACAACGGCTTGCATTTGCCTGGATCGCCTGCTTCGCAGTGCTGTTCAACATGCTTGCCATGCCGCTTTCCAACAGTGGGAGCGCGACCGCCAGTTCGCCAGCCGAACAAGTGCTGTGGAGCAGTTTCTGCTCCTCCAGCGGCACGAAGATGATGGCTGTTTCGCTGGGTAAATTCGAACAGGGCACGCCACAGAAAGACAATCACTCGACGATGCAGCATTGCTGGTGCTGCTCAGGTCCGGCGCCATTGGTGGCGCTTACCGGCCATGCTCCGCAGTTGTACCTGGACGCACAACAGGCCCATCGTGCCGCAACTCATTCCAAGCTCGACAGCCCTACCCCGCGCCAGCAATGGCCCAGCCTCAATCCCCGCGCTTCCCCTCTGGCTTGACTCTTCCCGCATCAAACTGCGCCCTGAATCGTTCCGGAGATTTACCATGTTGAACAAACTTATCTTGCTGGCCGCCCTGCTGCTTCCCGTCGGCATCGCCCAAGCTCACCAATACAAGGCGGGCGATCTTGAAATCGCCCACCCGTGGTCTCAAGAGTTGCCGCCCAACGCGCCGACCGTGGCCGCGTATTTCGTGATTCACAACAGCGGCACGACCGCCGACAAACTGCTCAGCGTCGACTCGCCCATCGCCGGCAAGGCCGAGCTCCATGAGCATGTAATGCAAAACGACCTGATGAAAATGCAGCCGGTGCCCGTCGTGGATGTGGCTCCCGGTGCGACCGTCACCTTCGCGCCGATGGCGTATCACGTGATGCTGCTGGACCTGAAGGACCGCAGCCTGCTTAGCGACGGCAAACGCTTCCCCATGACCCTGCATTTCGAGAAGGCAGGGGATGTGATGGTGGACGTCGCGGTGCAGAAAAAAGCACCCGATGGCACCAAGACGCATATGCACGACCAGTAAGACGTCGCCATGCAACCTCGTCGCGCCAGCCTGTCCACCCGCCGCCGTCAGCCCATGAGCCTGACCCGCGGTAGCTGGATCAGCCTGTTCGCCATGCTGATGATTTTCATCGGTCCGCTGGTTTCCCAGTCGATGCCGATGGATCAGCGCATGTCCATGCCTATGTCCATGAGCATGGAAATGGAGATGGGCACGGACATGACGGCGCACGAAGCGCCGGCAGCCGAACATTGTCCGCCCCAGAGCGAGCATCATGCGCTGTGGGAAAAATGCGGTTATTGCAGCCTGCTGTTCAATTGCCCTGCGCTAGCCGGCGGCCACACCTTCGCCGTCTTCGACATACCTCACACCAACACCTACACCAGCCTCTCCCCACGCCTGGGTCATGCCCGGCCTGCGTCATTCCCGGGTGCCCGCACCCGCGCACCGCCCTTCGCAGCGTAGCTCCCGACATTTACTCACCCGGTCGCACAAGACAGCCCCAGGCTGCCCGACCGTGTCGTCTACGTCTGTTCGATGGAATCACCATGTCCAGGTTTTCTGCTGGCATCGCTTTGGGCTCTGCCCAGGTTCGCTGCCCTCTGAACGATCCACGGGTTCGTTCGCACCACACCATCGCCGCCCTGTGCGGCTTGCTGCTCACCCCGCTCGCGCTGGCCGATGAGCACAATAATCACGACCATCAGGTCGAGGAACTGAGCCCGACGGTCATCACCGCCATCGCCCCCAGTTCGCCGCTGACCGTCGTCACCAACCCCAAGGACCCGCGCCAACCGGTGCCGGCCAGCGACGGCGGCGACTACCTCAAGACCATTCCCGGCTTCGCCCTGGTGCGCAACGGTGGCACCAACGGTGACCCGGTGTTGCGCGGCATGTTCGGCTCGCGGCTGAACATCCTCACCAACGGCAGCATGCTGCTGGGTGCATGCCCGGGCCGGATGGACGCGCCGACGTCCTACATCTCGCCGGAAACCTACGACAAGCTCACCGTCATAAAAGGCCCGCAAACCGTACTCTGGGGCCCAGGCGCCTCGGTCGGGACCGTGCTGTTCGAGCGCGAGCCGGAACAGTTCGGCGAGCTGGGCACCCGGGTCAACGCCAGTGTGCTGGCCGGTTCCAACGGTCGTTTCGACAAGGTCGTGGATGCCGCCGCCGGTGGGCCGCTGGGTTATGTACGGGTGATCGGCAACACCGCCCATTCGGACGATTACCGTGACGGAAACAACGACACCGTGCCGTCGCGCTATGACAAGTGGAACGGCGACGTCACCCTCGGCTGGACCCCGGACGCCGATACCCTGCTGGAACTGACCGCTGGCAAGGGCGACGGTGAGGCACGCTACGCCGGGCGTGGCATGGACGGTTCGCAGTTCAAGCGCGAAAGCCTCGGGCTGCGTTTCGAGCGCTCGAACATCGGCGAGGTGCTGGACAAGATCGAGGCCCAGGTCTACTACAACTACGCCGACCATGTGATGGACAACTACACCCTGCGCACCCCGTCCGGCACCGGGATGATGGCCGGCCCCATGGCCTCCAACGTCGACCGCCGCACCCTCGGCGCCCGCATCAAGGCCACCTGGCGTTGGGCCGATGTGCAATTGATCAGTGGCCTGGACGCGCAGACCAACGAACATCGCCAGCGCAGCAGCATGGGCGTGGACACCTATAAGGACCTGCCGTACACCAAGGACGCCGACTTCCACAATTACGGCGTGTTCAGCGAGTTGACCTGGTACGCCGCCGACCGCGACCGCGTGATCACCGGCGCCCGCCTCGACCGTGCCTCGGCCAAGGATTACCGCCAGAGCATCGGTTCCGGCATGACGGCGCGGCCCAACCCCACCGCCGACGACACCCGGGCCGACACGCTGCCCAGCGGTTTTGTCCGCTACGAACACGACCTGGACGACAGCCCCACCACCCTCTACGCAGGCATCGGCCACTCGCAACGCTTCCCGGACTACTGGGAGCTGTTCTCGCCGAACACCGGTCCCAACGGTTCGCTGAACGCCTTCGACGCGATCAAGCCGGAGAAAACCACTCAGTTCGATTTCGGCCTGCAATACAAGACCGACACCCTCGAGGCCTGGGCATCGGGTTACGTCGGGCAGGTACGCGACTACATCCTCTTCGATTACACGCCCGGGATGATGGGCACCACCTCCCGGGCCGAGAACATCGATGCGCGGATCATGGGCGGTGAACTGGGCGCGACCTACAAGCTGACCGAGCGCTGGAAAGCCGACGCCACCCTGGCCTACGCCTGGGGCAAGAACAGCAGCGATGGCAGCGCCCTGGCGCAGATGCCGCCGCTGGACGCACACCTGGGCCTGACCTACAGCGAAGACCGCTGGAGCGCCGGGGCGTTGTGGCGGGTGGTGGCAGCGCAGCACCGCGTCGATGAAAACAAAGGCAACGTGGTCGGCAAGGACTACGGCAAAAGCTCGGGCTTCGGGGTCTTCTCGCTCAATGGCGCCTATCGCATCAATCCGAACTGGAAGGTCAGCAGCGGCGTCGACAATCTGTTCGGCAAAGCCTACGCCGAGCACTTGAACCTGGCCGGCAACGCCGGGTTCGGCTACCCCGCGAGCGACCCACAGGCCATCAACGAACCGGGGCGAACGCTCTGGACCAAGGTGGATATGAGTTTCTAACCGGCACCGGATATCTGTCAGCAAGGACACAAACTGTGGGAGCGAGCTTGCTCGCGATGGCGAAGGCACATTCAACATCGATGCAAGCTGAACCACCGCTATCGCGAGCAAGCTCGCTCCCACAATGGTTCGTTTCCACCTTGACTGACCGCACAACATAACAACCCCATTTGCCCTGCGGAGCGCTTTGCAATGAGCCAACCGAAACCGAATTTCTATAACCTGGCCTGGCGCTGGCATTTTTATGCCGGGCTGTTCGTCGCGCCGTTCATGGTGATGCTGGCCCTGACCGGCATCATTTACCTGTTCAAGCCGCAACTCGATCCATTGATGTACGGCGACTTACTGAACGTGCCGGCCAGTCATCACGCCCTGGCGGCGGACGACCTGCTCAAGCAGGTCCGCCAGGACTACCCTGAAGGCCAGGTCAAACAGTACCTGCCGCCGGTCAACGCCGAACGCAGCGCGCAATTCGTGGTGGTCGACAAGGGCCGGGAACTGAATGTGTTCATCGACCCGTACCACGGCGACATCCTTGGCGAGCAGGACGCGAAGAACAATCTGCAAGCCATGGCCCGGGCGATCCACGGCGAGTTGCTGATCGGCACGGTGGGTGATCGATTGGTGGAAATGGCCGCCGGCTGGGGCGTGGTGCTGGTGGTTTCCGGCCTGTACCTGTGGTGGCCGCGCGGGCAATCATCGGCCGGCGTGCTGTGGCCGCGCTGGAGTGCGCGCGGTCGGCTGTTCTGGCGTGACCTGCACGTTGTCGTCGGTTTCTGGGGCGCGGCGTTCCTGTTGGTGATGCTGCTCAGCGGCATGACCTGGACCGGCTTCTGGGGCAAGCAATACGCCGACCTCTGGAACCGCTTCCCGGCGGCGATGTGGAGTGACGTGCCCAAGTCCGACGTCGAGGCCGGCAGCCTCAACAACGCCCACCGCCAGACCGTGCCGTGGGCCATGGAAAATACGCCGATGCCGATGTCCGGCGACCATGCCGAACACATGGCCCACGGTGGCATGCACGAAGGCCCCGCGGCGCCGAACGTCAGCCTGCAAGCGGTGCAGGATATCGCCACCGAGCGCAAGGTCGAACCCGGCTACAGCATCACGCTGCCAACGACCGCTTCGGGCGTGTTCACGGTCGCCGTGTTCGCCGACGACCCGCGCAACGACGCGACCCTGCACGTAGACCAATACACCGGCAAGGTCCTGGCCGATGTGCGCTGGGAGCATTACAGCGTCGTGGCCCGTGCCACCGAGACCGGCGTGATGTTGCACGAGGGCAAGATGTTCGGCCCGCTGAACCAGATCCTCGTACTGCTGGTTTGCCTGACGATCCTGCTCAGCGCGGTGAGTGGCCTGGTGATTTGGTGGAAACGCCGCCCCCAGGGCAAATTCGGCGTGCCGCCACTGCGGCATGACCTGCCGACTTGGAAGGGCGGCGTGTTCATCATGCTGGCGTTGGCGGTGGTGTTTCCGCTGGTGGGGGCGTCGCTGGTGGTGGTGTGGTTGCTGGACCGGCTGGTTACCCGCTTGAATCGCCAGTCTGAAGCCGTCTCATCTTCAAGCTGAAGACAGCGCGTTAACGGAGGGCGGCGCGAAACCTCTACAATCGCGCCCGCCTTCCAAACGGTGAACACCATCCATTGTGGGAGCGAGCTTGCTCGCGATTGCAGTCGGTCAGTCACATCTCTATCGACTGACACACCGCTATCGCGAGCAAGCTCGCTCCCACAATGGACTGGGGTCCCGATCCGATAACTTGAGTGAATGCATGACGTCGCTAACCCTCTCCCACCTCGCCTGGACACCCCTGGGCCATGGCCATTGCCATCACCAGTTCCAACTGCGTGATGCTTCGTTGCAGGTCGCGGCCGGGGAGTTCGTCGGGTTGATCGGCCCCAACGGCAGCGGCAAGACCAGCCTGTTGCGCTGCGCCTATCGCTTCAGCCGGCCGGAACATGGCGAGGTCAGACTCGAACATCACGACCTTTGGAAACAATCTTCACGCTGGTGCGCCCAACGTATCGCCGTAGTGCTGCAAGAGTTTCCCGACGCCTTCGGCCTGACGGTGGAAGAAGTGGTCGCCATGGGCCGCACGCCTCACAAAGGTCTGTTCGATGGCGACAACGAAGAAGACCGGAGATTGGTGCTACAGGCATTGGCATCGGCAGGGCTCGAAGGCTTCGGCGATCATGCTTTCGCCACGCTCTCGGGCGGTGAGAAGCAACGGGTAATCCTCGCCCGCGCCCTGGCCCAGCAACCGCAATTGCTGATCCTCGACGAACCGACCAACCACCTCGACCCGCGCTATCAATTGCAACTGCTGCAACTGATCAAGGGCCTGGGCATCGGCACCCTCGCCAGCCTCCACGACCTGAACCTGGCTGCCGCTTTCTGCGATCGCCTGTACGTGATCGAACACGGGCGCATCGTCGCCAGCGGCACGCCCAAGGATGTCCTCACCGCCGAACTGTTGCGCGAAGTGTTCGGCGTCGAAGCCCTGGTGGACGAGCATCCGCTGTCCGGCTACCCACGAATCACCTGGATAACCCAACCATGACCTTGCGTTTCCTGTTGTTGCTGCCCCTGCTGCTGGGCAGCGCCCATGCCCTGGCCGAAGCCACCCGCTACCCGTTGACGGTCCAGAGCTGCAACCGCCAGGTAGTGTTCAACGAGGCCCCTCGCCATGCCGTCAGCCACGACATCAACATGACGCAGATGATGCTCGCCCTGGGCCTCAAGCCGCGCATGGTCGGCTATAGCGGCATCAGCGGCTGGAAATCGGTAACGCCCGAGATGGCCAGGATTCTCGACGGCCTGCCGGAACTGGCCGCCAAATATCCCTCGGTGGAAACCCTGCTCAATGCCGACGTCGATTTCTTCTTCGCCGGTTGGGACTACGGCATGCGGGTGGGCGGCGACCTGACGCCGCAGACCCTGCAACCGCTGGGCATCAATGTCTATGAGTTGACCGAATCCTGCGCCTTCGTGATGAAGCGTCCGGCGGCCTCCCTGGAGGACACCTATAACGACCTGCGCAACCTCGGCAAAATCTTCGATGTGCAGGACCGCGCCAACGCGCTGATCGCGACGATGCAGGCCCAGGTTGCCGACGTGCGCAAGCACCTGCCCGCCCAGCAACCGCGGGTATTTTTGTATGACAGCGGCGAAGACCGCGCCATGACCTCCGGCCGCCTCGGCATGCCCCAGGCCCTGATCGACGCCGCCGGCGGACGCAACATTCTCGATGACGTGGAAACCAGTTGGACCCGGGTGAACTGGGAGAACGTGGTCGAGCGCAACCCCGAGGTCATCGTGATCGTCGACTACGGCGAAGTCAGTGCCGAGCAGAAGCAACAATTCCTGCTGGATAACCCGGCCCTGCAATCGGTGGATGCAATCAAGCATCGGCGCTTCATCGTGATCCCTTACGTGCAGGCCACCCCGGGCATCGATAACGTACTGGCGGTGCAAGCCCTGGCGCGGGGCTTCCACAACCGATGAACAGTCGTCGCTACGCCGCCCTGCTGACGGTCCTCGGCGCGCTCCTGCTGGTGTCGTGCGTGGTCTCCCTCGGCTTCGGCCCGGCGCGGGTGCCGGTGGCCGTGGTCTGGGACATCCTGCTGAGCAAGGCCTTTGGGGTCGGCGAAGTGCATTGGACGCCTGGCCAGGAACACATCGTCTGGCTGATCCGTGTCCCGCGCCTGTTGCTCGGTGCCCTGGTCGGTGCAGGGCTGGCGTTGATCGGCGCGGTGCTGCAAGCGGTGACGCGCAACCCGCTGGCCGATCCACACCTGCTCGGCGTCACCTCCGGCGCGACACTGGGAGCGGTCATCGTGGTGTTGCACGTCGGTGAGGTCATCGGCCTGCTGACCCTGCCCCTCGCCGCCTTCATCGGCGCACTGCTGAGCATGTTGCTGGTGCTGGCCATCGCCGCCCGCCAGGGTCGTCTGGAAAGTGATCGGTTGTTGTTGTGCGGCGTGGCGGTGTCCTTCGTGATGATGGCGGCGGCCAACCTGTTGTTGTTCCTCGGTGATCATCGTGCCAGCTCGGCGGTGATGTTCTGGATGCTTGGCGGCCTGGGCCTGGCACGCTGGGAACTGCTGGCCGTACCGGCCGCCAGTGTGCTGCTGGGGTTGGTGTTGCTACTGGGCATGGCCCGGCCGTTGAACGCGCTGATGGCCGGCGAGCAGACCGCCGTGACCTTGGGCCTGAACGCGGCGAAGGTGCGGCTATGGATCTTCCTGATTGCGTCGCTGATGACCGGCGTGCTGGTGTCCATAAGCGGCTCGATCGGTTTTGTCGGGCTGATGGTGCCGCACATTGCCCGGCGCCTGGTGGGCGCCGAGCATCGCCGGTTGCTGCCGGCCTGCGTGCTGCTCGGCAGCCTGTTCCTGGTGTGGGTGGACGTGGCGGCCCGTACGCTGATCGCGCCGGAGGACTTGCCGATTGGGGTTGCTACCGCAGCCATTGGCGGACTGTTTTTCATCGGTCTGATGCGCCGCCGCTGATATTGATCAATTACCAGATTCCCCCTGTGGCGAGGGGATTTATCCCCGCTGGACTGCGAAGCAGTCCTAAAACCTGACGCTGCAATTGCTTGAGAACTGCATGCTCCGCTCTTGGGGCCGCTGCGCAGCCCAACGGGGATAAATCCCCTCGCCACAGTTAAATCTGACTCCGACGGATTATCTTCAGTCTCCCGCCCCAATGTGGCGCACCTCCTCGCACCAGTCTCCGCAACGCGGTCGCTCATGGTGCATGCGCTCGCACAGAACCCGCGCCAACCCCGTATTCCAAAGCCTTTCCCCCGACCGGGCACACCCCTTGCAAAAGCCCCTTCAGCGTCTGCATCTGCCATCCAGAAAAACATAAAGACCACGGAGATCGCACCATGAAGCGTCGTAGCTTGATCAAGGCTTTTACACTTTCGGCAAGCATTGCCGCGATGGGCATGACCTGGACCGTCCAGGCCGCCGAGACCATCAAGGTCGGCATTCTGCATTCGTTGTCCGGCACCATGGCGATCTCCGAGACGTCCCTCAAGGACATGGCGCTGATGACCATCGACGAGATCAACGCCAAGGGCGGTGTGAATGGCAAGAAGCTCGAAGCGGTGGTCGTTGACCCGGCGTCGAATTGGCCGCTGTTCGCCGAAAAGGGCCGCCAGTTGCTGACCCAGGACAAAGTCGCCGTGGTGTTTGGCTGCTGGACTTCGGTGTCGCGTAAATCCGTATTGCCGGTGTTCGAAGAGCTCAACGGCCTGCTGTTCTATCCAGTGCAGTACGAAGGTGAAGAGATGTCACCGAACGTCTTCTACACCGGCGCGGCGCCGAACCAACAGGCGATTCCGGCGGTGGAATACCTGATGAGCGAAGAAGGCGGCAGCGCCAAACGCTACTTCCTGCTGGGCACCGACTACGTCTACCCGCGCACCACCAACAAGATCCTGCGTTCGTTCCTGCACTCCAAAGGCGTGGCGGACAAGGACATCGAAGAGGTCTACACCCCGTTCGGCCACAGCGACTACCAGACCATCGTCGCCAACATCAAGAAATTCTCGGCCGGCGGCAAGACTGCGGTCATCTCCACGGTCAACGGCGACTCCAACGTGCCGTTCTACAAAGAGTTGGCGAACCAGGGCCTGAAGGCCACCGACGTGCCGGTCGTGGCGTTCTCGGTGGGCGAAGAAGAACTGCGCGGCATCGATACCAAACCGCTGGTGGGCAACCTGGCGGCGTGGAACTACTTCGAGTCCGTGGATAACCCGGCGAACAAGAAATTCGTCGATTCCTGGAAAGCCTACGCCAAGGCCAAGAACCTGCCGGGCGCCGACAAAGCGGTAACCAACGACCCAATGGAAGCCACCTACGTCGGTATCCACATGTGGGCCCAAGCGGTGGAAAAAGCCAAGTCCACCGACGTCGACAAAGTCCGCGAAGCCCTGGCCGGCCAGACCTTTGCCGCACCGTCGGGCTACACCCTGACCATGGACAAGACCAACCACCACCTGCACAAGCCGGTGATGATCGGCGAGATCCAGTCCGACGGTCAGTTCAACGTGGTCTGGCAGACCGAAGGGCCGATCCGCGCGCAACCGTGGAGCCCGTTCATCGCCGGCAACGACAAGAAGCCTGACTACGCGGTGAAGAGCAACTGAGCCCATGGGTGTCGGGTTTGAGCATGACGCTCAGGTCCGACACAAATCCCTTGTGGGAGCGAGCTTGCTCGCGATAGCGGCGGATCAGCCAGAAGACATGTGACTGACACACCGCTATCGCGAGCAAGCTCGCTCCCACAAAAAGCACTGCGCAAGGCCTAGCTTATGCCCACCGCCCTTTACCGCCTCATCCTCGCCCTGGTGCTGCTGTTGCCACTGGGCGCCAACGCCGGCGACGCTGAAGACTTCGTCGCCGCCAACCCGACCCAGCAGGCCAAGCTCCTGGAAACCTGGGCCGCGCAGCCGGAGCCTGAGCGCGTCGAACTGATCAACGCCCTGCAACAAGGCCAGTTGACCGTCGATGGCCAGCCCAAGACCCTGCGCCTGAACAACCGCTTGCGCGGATTGATCGAAACCGCACTCGCCAGCCACCAGCTACTCGCCGTCGATGCCCGCGTACGCCTGGGCGCCGCGCAACAACTGCAAAAAAGCGCCCGCCCGGCGCAACTGGCGTTTCTCGATCGGCAACTGGCCGGCGAGCAGGACGAAGACGTCCACGCCGCCCTGAGCCTGGCTCTGGCAAACCTGCAACTAGTGGACAGCAACCCGAGCGTGCGCCTGGCCGCCGTGCGCCTGCTGGGGGAAACCGGCGACCCGCTGGCCCGCACTCGCCTCGAAAGCCTGCTCGAACCCGGCGTCGAAACCGATGCCGCCGTGCGCACCGCCGCTGAAACCAGCCTCGGCCAGGTCAAGCGCAAACTCCTCATCGGCGAATTACTGGGCCAGGCCTTCAGCGGCATGTCCCTGGGCTCGATCTTGCTGCTCGCCGCCCTCGGCCTGGCGATCACTTTCGGCTTGCTTGGGGTGATCAACATGGCCCACGGCGAGATGCTCATGTTGGGCGCCTACTCCACTTACGTGGTGCAGATGCTGTTCCAGCGCTTCGCCCCGAACGCCATCGAGTTTTATCCTCTGATCGCCCTGCCGGTGGCATTTTTTATCACTGCCGCCATCGGCATGGCCCTGGAGCGCACGGTGATCCGTCACCTCTATGGACGGCCGCTGGAAACCCTGCTCGCCACGTGGGGCATCAGCCTGATGCTGATTCAACTGGTGCGCCTGGTGTTCGGCGCGCAGAACGTCGAAGTCGCCAACCCGGCCTGGCTGTCGGGCGGGATCCAGGTGCTGCCGAACCTGGTGCTGCCGTACAACCGCATCGTGATCATCGCCTTCGCCCTGTTCGTGGTGGTGCTGACCTGGCTGCTGCTGAACAAGACGCGCCTGGGCCTGAACGTCCGCGCGGTGACGCAAAACCGCAACATGGCCGCTTGCTGTGGCGTGCCCACCGGGCGCGTGGACATGCTCGCCTTCGGCCTCGGCTCGGGCATCGCCGGCCTCGGTGGCGTGGCCCTGAGCCAGATCGGCAACGTCGGCCCGGACCTCGGCCAGAGCTACATCATCGACTCGTTCCTGGTGGTGGTGCTCGGCGGCGTCGGCCAGTTGGCCGGTAGCGTGTTCGCCGCGTTCGGCCTGGGCATCGCCAACAAGATCCTCGAACCGCAGATCGGCGCCGTGCTCGGCAAGATCCTGATCCTCGCGCTGATCATTCTGTTCATCCAGAAGCGTCCGCAAGGCCTCTTCGCGCTCAAAGGACGGGTAATCGACTGATGAACCAGCCCCTGATGCTCACGGCCACGCAAAAGGCCGGTCCCAAAGTCACCCTCGCCGTCGCCGCGGTGATTCTCGTCGTGCTGCTGAGCTTGCCGTTGCTGTCGTTGTTGGCAGCGGACAATCCCCTGCACGTTTCGGCCTACACCCTGACCCTGGTGGGCAAGATTCTCTGCTACGCCATCGTCGCCCTGGCACTGGACCTGGTCTGGGGCTACGCCGGCTTGCTCTCCTTGGGCCACGGTTTGTTCTTCGCCCTGGGCGGCTACGCCATGGGCATGTACCTGATGCGCCAGGCCGCCGGCGATGGCCTGCCGGCGTTCATGACTTTCTTGTCGTGGACCGAGCTGCCCTGGTACTGGGCGGGCACCGACAGTTTCTTCTGGGCGATATGCCTGGTGGTGCTGGCGCCGGGTTTATTGGCGCTGGTGTTCGGTTTCTTCGCCTTCCGCTCGCGGATCAAGGGCGTGTATTTCTCGATCATGACCCAGGCCTTGACCTTCGCCGGAATGCTGCTGTTTTTCCGCAACGAGACCGGGTTTGGCGGCAATAACGGCTTCACCAATTTCCGTTCGATCCTCGGTTTTGGTATCACCGAGCCGGGCACTCGCGCGGTGCTGTTCCTGGCCACGGTGTTGTTGCTGGTAACGAGCCTGCTCATCGGCTGGCGCCTGGCCCGCAGCAAGTTCGGCCGGGTGCTGACCGCCCTGCGCGACGCGGAAAACCGGCTGATGTTCTGCGGTTACGATCCCCGTGGCTTCAAGCTGTTCGTCTGGGTGTTGAGCGCGGTGTTGTGCGGCCTGGCCGGGGCGTTGTACGTGCCGCAGGTGGGCATCATCAACCCCAGCGAAATGTCGCCGACCAACTCCATCGAGGCCGCTGTGTGGGTGGCCCTCGGCGGGCGCGGCACGCTGATCGGGCCGTTGCTCGGCGCCGGCGTGGTCAATGGCATGAAGAGTTGGTTCACCGTGGCGTTTCCTGAATATTGGCTGTTCTTCCTTGGGGCCTTGTTCATCGTCGTGACCCTGTACCTGCCCAAGGGCGTGATCGGGCTGCTGAAGAAAAGGGGCGAACAATGAGAATCACACCTACGGCGGATTTCATGCTCGAACCCATCCTGGAGCCCAACAAAGATCAGGGCAGCAGCCGCGACGCCATCGGCCTCGGCCAGGCGGCCGGCGTGGGCCTGAACACCCGCCACGGCACCATCCTGACCCTGGAAGACATCAGCGTCAGCTTCGACGGCTTCAAGGCCTTGAACGATCTGAACCTGTACATCGGCGTCGGTGAATTGCGCTGCATCATCGGCCCCAACGGCGCGGGCAAGACCACCTTGATGGACGTGATCACCGGCAAGACCCGTCCCAGCCACGGCAAGGCCTGGTTCGGCGAAACCCTCGACCTGACAACGATGAGCGAAGTGGAAATCGCCCAGGCCGGCATCGGCCGCAAGTTCCAGAAACCGACGGTGTTCGAAGCCCTGAGCGTGTTCGAGAACCTGGAGCTGGCGCTCAAGACTGACAAATCGGTGTGGGCCAGCCTGCGGGCAAGACTGACTGGCGAGCAGCACGACCGCATCAACGAAGTGCTCGAGACAATCCGCCTCACCACCTCGGTCAACCGCGCCGCCGGGCTGCTGTCCCACGGCCAGAAACAATTCCTGGAGATCGGCATGCTGCTGGTGCAGGACCCGCAATTGCTGTTGCTCGACGAACCGGTGGCGGGCATGACCGACGCCGAGACCGAGTTCACCGCCGAGCTGTTCAAGTCCTTGGCGGGCAAGCATTCGCTGATGGTGGTGGAGCACGACATGGGCTTCGTCGGCGCGATCGCCGATCACGTCACCGTGCTGCATCAGGGCAGCGTGCTCGCCGAAGGGTCGTTGGAACAGGTGCAGGCGGATGAGCGGGTGATCGAGGTTTACCTCGGTCGCTGAGGCGAAAGCAGTTGGCTTTTATGTGGGAGCGAGCTTGCTCGCGATAGCGGTGGATCAGCCGGAATGAAATGTAACTGACCCACCGCTATCGCGAGCAAGCTCGCTCCCACAAAGGGATTTGAGGAGAACCTGGAACATGCTGCAAGTCGAAAAGCTGCACCAGTACTACGGCGGTAGCCACATCCTGCGCGGCCTGTCATTCGACGTGAAGGTCGGCGAGGTGACGTGCCTGCTCGGTCGCAACGGCGTGGGCAAGACCACCCTGCTCAAATGCCTGATGGGCCTGTTGCCGGCCAAGGAAGGCGCGGTGAATTGGGAAGGCAAAGCCATCACCACGTTCAAGCCGCACCAACGAGTGCATGCCGGCATTGCCTACGTACCCCAGGGCCGGGAGATTTTCGGACGGCTGACGGTGGAAGAAAACCTGCTGATGGGCCTGTCGCGCTTTCCGGGTTCCGAAGCCAAGGAAGTGCCGGCCTTCATCTACGAACTGTTCCCGGTGTTGCTGCAGATGAAGCAACGCCGAGGCGGTGACCTGTCCGGTGGTCAGCAACAGCAGCTCGCCATTGGCCGGGCCCTGGCCAGCCGACCGCGGCTGTTGATTCTCGACGAGCCCACCGAGGGCATCCAGCCGTCGGTGATCAAGGAGATCGGTGCGGTGATCAAGAAACTGGCGGCACGGGGCGACATGGCGATTCTGCTGGTGGAGCAGTTCTACGACTTCGCCGCCGAGCTGGCCGATCAGTACCTGGTGATGTCCCGGGGCGAGATCGTGCAGCAGGGTCGCGGAGAAAACATGGAAGCCGAGGGTGTGCGCGGGCTGGTTACGATCTAGTCTTAACGTCCCGACGATAATCAGAAAAACATGAATCTACCTGTTACGTCTTCAGCCCTGTTCACCCCCAGCTGGCACGCCGAGCTGGACTTGGGCTATGCCCGATTCGGTGATTGCACGCGCCCGGTACAGCGCCGGCACAAAGGCCCGCTGCGGGTGCAGAAGCACCTGTACGCCGAAGGTCCCGAGGTGTGCCAGCACATCATCGTTCACCCGCCCGGCGGAATTGCCGGTGGGGATCGGCTGGATATCTCGGCCCACGTCGGCCCCGACGCCTGGGCGCAATTGACCAGCCCCGGCGCGGCCAAGTGGTATCGCGCCGCCGGCCCGGCGTACCAGCAACTGACGCTGAGCGTGGCTCCCGGCGCGACCCTTGAATGGCTGCCCCAGGAAACCATCGTGTTCAGCGCAGCCCAGGCCGAACTCACCACAAGCATCGACCTGCAGGGCGATGCCCGGTTGTTCTACTGGGACATGGTTGCCCTCGGCCGACCGGCCAGCGGCGAGCGGTTTGACCAGGGACATTTTCAGTCACGGCTGGACATCCGCCGCGACGGCCAATTGTTGTGGCATGAACGCCAACGCATTGTCGGTGGCGATGGACTGCTGGATTCACCCATCGGCCTGGGCGGGGACCCGGTGTTTGCCACGTTGCTGGTGACCGGCGAGATCGACAGCGAACTGTTGGATCGCTGCCGATCCCTGGACCATGCCGTGCGCGGCGACCTGACCCAACTGCCCGGTTTGCTCGTGGCGCGTTGCCTGGCGAGCGAGGCGTTGTTGGCGCGGGGGTGGTTGATTGAGTTGTGGCGCTTGCTCAGGCCTGCGTTGCTCGGAAGAGAGGCCATGCCACCCAGAATCTGGAGTACCTGAATCTGCTTTTCCTGTGGGAGCGAGCTTGCTCGCGATAGCGGTGTATCAGCCGACGATTATGTTGAATGTTCGATTGCCATCGCGAGCAAGCTCGCTCCCACAAGGGATCGGTGTTTACTGCGAAAAAAATTATCTGCCCTTATGGATTGCACATGGACCTGACCCCACGCGAAAAAGACAAGCTGTTGATCTTCACCGCCGGCCTCGTCGCCGAACGACGACTGGCCCGTGGCTTGAAGCTCAACTACCCGGAGGCCATGGCCTACATTTCCGCCGCGCTGCTGGAAGGTGCTCGTGACGGCCAGACCGTCGCCGAGCTGATGCATTACGGCACTACGCTGCTGAGCCGCGAGCAAGTGATGGAAGGCATCCCGGAAATGATCCCGGAGATCCAGGTCGAAGCGACGTTTCCCGACGGCACCAAACTGGTCACCGTCCACCAACCCATCGCCTGAGGCCACGCCATGACTGCACACATTCGTGACGCCCAGCCCAGCGACCTGGCGGCGATCCGCGATATCTACAACGACGCCGTACTCAACACCACGGCGATCTGGAACGAGCAGGCCGTGGATCTCGGCAACCGCCAGGCCTGGTTCAGCGCCCGGCAAACCCAGGGCTACCCGGTGCTCGTCGCGGTCGACGCCGAAGATAACGTGCTCGGCTACGCTTCCTTCGGCGATTGGCGGCCGTTCGACGGCTTCCGCCACACCGTCGAGCATTCGGTGTACGTGCGTAGCGACCAGCGCGGCAATGGCCTTGGTCCATTGCTGATGGCAGCCCTGATCGAGCGCGCCAGGGCCTGCGGCAAGCACGTCATGGTCGCTGCCATCGAAAGCGGCAACGCGGCGTCGATTCGCCTGCACGAGCGGGCCGGTTTCGTCACCACCGGGCAAATGCCACAGGTGGGTACCAAGTTCGGCCGCTGGCTGGACCTGACATTCATGCAGTTGGTCCTCAATCCCGGCGCGCCACCGCCCGCCATCGACAAGGAGTGATACCGATGAACGCCGCCCAGTTGCGTCGAGTCTACGCTGAAAGCTTTGCGCACTATCGCCAGGGCCTGATCGATCTGTTGCTCGACGCCGTGGGTTATGGCGCCAGCGTCGGGTTCATGGCCGACCTCGATGCGGTCCAGGCCCGGGCCTATTTCGACGAGGTCCAGACCAGTCTCAACCAGGGCCACCTGCTGTTGTGGGTGGTGGTCAAGGATGAACAGGTGCAGGCCAGCGTCCAGCTTGCCCTGTGCCAGAAGCCCAACGGTCGCAACCGCGCCGAAGTGCAAAAGCTGTTGGTGCGCGGCGAGGCCCGCCGCCGAGGCCTCGGCCAGCAATTGATGAGCGCCCTGGAACTCGGCGCCCGCCAGCACAAGCGCGGCCTGTTGTACCTCGACACCGAGGCCGGTTCCGAGGCCGAGGCGTTCTACCGTGCCATGGGCTACACCCGCGTCGGCGAACTGCCCGACTACTGCCAGAGCCCGGACGGGACCTACACCCCGACCGCCATCTACTACAAGCTTTTGGGGCAACCGCAATGATTCCAGGCCAATACCAGGTCCGGCCCGGCGACATCGAACTCAACGTCGGCCGCCGTACCCTCACGCTGAACGTCGCCAACAGCGGCGACCGGCCGATCCAGGTCGGCTCGCACTATCACTTTTTCGAAACCAACGACGCCCTGACCTTCGACCGCGCCGCCAGCCGTGGCATGCGCCTCAACATCCCGGCCGGCACCGCCGTGCGCTTCGAACCGGGCCAGAGCCGCGAGGTGGAACTGGTGGACCTGGCCGGGCATCGCCGGGTGTTCGGGTTCGCCGGAAGAATCATGGGCGACCTGTAAGTCAGAGGGTGCCTGCACTGGCCTCATCGCGAGCAAGCTCGCTCCCACAGTTTGATCGCGGTCCCCTGTGGGAGCGAGCTTGCTCGCGATGAGTGAGCGCAGCGAACGGTTGCAAAATCCAATTGAATCTCAAGGCAAGCACATGAAAATCTCCCGCCAAGCCTACGCCGACATGTTCGGCCCCACCGTCGGCGACAAGGTTCGCCTGGCCGACACCGAGTTGTGGATCGAAGTGGAAAAGGACTTCACCACCTACGGCGAAGAAGTGAAGTTCGGCGGCGGCAAGGTGATTCGCGACGGCATGGGTCAGAGCCAGTTATTGGCCGCCGAGGTCGTCGACACGCTGATCACCAACGCGCTGATCATCGACCACTGGGGCATCGTCAAGGCCGATGTCGGCCTCAAGGACGGGCGCATCGCGGCGATCGGCAAGGCCGGCAACCCGGACATCCAGCCCGACGTGACCATCGCCATCGGCGCCGGCACCGAAGTGATCGCCGGCGAAGGCATGATCCTCACCGCCGGCGGTATCGACACCCACATCCACTTCATCTGCCCGCAGCAGATCGAAGAAGCGCTGATGAGCGGCGTCACCACCATGATCGGCGGCGGCACGGGCCCGGCCACCGGGACCAACGCCACCACCTGTACGTCCGGGCCGTGGCACCTGGCGCGCATGCTCCAGGCCGCCGACGCCTTCCCGATGAACATGGGTTTCACCGGCAAGGGCAACGCCAGCCTGCCGGAGCCACTGGTCGAGCAGGTCAAGGCCGGCGCCATCGGCCTGAAGCTGCACGAAGACTGGGGCACCACCCCGGCGGCGATCGACAACTGCCTCAGCGTGGCCGACCAGTACGACGTGCAGGTGGCGATCCATACCGACACCCTCAACGAATCCGGTTTCGTCGAGACCACCCTGGCCGCGTTCAAGGGCCGCACCATTCACACCTACCACACCGAAGGCGCCGGTGGCGGCCATGCGCCGGACATCATCAAGGCCTGCGGTTTCCCCAACGTGCTGCCCAGCTCCACCAACCCGACCCGGCCGTTCACCCGCAACACCATCGATGAGCACCTGGACATGTTGATGGTCTGTCACCACCTGGACCCGAGCATTGCCGAAGACGTGGCCTTCGCCGAAAGCCGCATCCGTCGCGAGACCATCGCCGCCGAAGACATTCTTCATGACCTCGGTGCCTTCTCGATGATCAGTTCCGACAGCCAGGCCATGGGCCGCGTCGGCGAAGTCATCACGCGCACCTGGCAGACCGCCGACAAGATGAAAAAGCAACGTGGCGCCCTGCCCGGCGACGGTGAAGGCAACGACAACTTCCGCATCAAGCGCTACATCGCCAAATACACCATCAACCCGGCGATCACCCATGGCATCAGCCATGAAGTGGGCTCCATCGAAGTGGGCAAGTGGGCCGACCTGGTGCTATGGCGCCCGGCGTTTTTCGGCGTCAAGCCGACGTTGATTCTCAAGGGCGGGGCGATCGCCGCCAGTCTGATGGGCGACGCCAACGCCTCGATCCCGACGCCGCAACCGGTGCACTACCGGCCGATGTTCGCCAGTTATGGTGGTTCGCGGCATGCCACCAGCCTGACCTTCATCAGCCAGGCCGCCGCCGAGGCCGGGTTGCCGGAACAGCTTGGGTTGAAGAAAAGAATTGCCGTGGTCAAGGGTTGCCGCGACGTGCAGAAGACCGACCTGATCCACAACGACTACCTGCCGAGCATCGACGTCGATCCGCAGACCTACCAGGTCAAGGCCGATGGGGTTTTGTTGTGGTGTGAACCGGCTGAAGTGTTGCCGATGGCGCAGCGGTATTTTTTGTTTTGAGGTGATAACTGGCCGAACGCATCCCCCGTGGCGAGGGAGCTTGCTCCCGCTGGACTGCGAAGCGGGCCCCGGCGTTCTGTCTGACGCACTGTGGTGATTGGTATATTTTTTGGGCTGCTGCGCAGCCCAGCGGGAGCAAGCTCCCTCGCCACAGGTTTTATGTCCGGACCTGCCTCATTCCACCAACCGCCCCAGCCGCTGCTTGAGCATGCGGTTTTCGTTGCGCAGTTGCTGGACCTCTTCCAGCAGGTCCAGCGCCAGGGCGACGCCTTCCCATTCCAGCTCCAACTCGCGGCGCAACTTGGCTGCACGGCGGGCCAGGACCAACTCGTAATCGGTGAAACGCCAATCCGTGGGGGCCGTGCCGTGAGGTTCGAGGATGCCGTGTTCGACGATTTCAATTACATGGACATCGGCTAACGCGGCGGCTTCACAGAATTCCATCAGGTCCAGTTCGATGATCGGGTTGTTCATGTTCTGCTTCTCCCAATGCTCCTACCGGCTTCTACAACAGAGACCGGCCGCTGTCAGAAATTCTCCCGCGGATCGAACGCGGCTTTCTTCGCCAGCTCCGCCCACAATGCCTTGACTGACTCGTCGCTGGCCTTGGGCATCACGGCCTTGAGCTGCACGAACAGGTAGCCGCGCTCGCCGGCCTTGTTGCGCAGGCCGTGGCCCTTGGCGCGCATGCGCTGGCCATTCTGGCTGCCGGCCGGGACCTTGAGGTTGATCTTGCCGGTGAGGGTTGGCACTGCCACTTCGGTGCCCAGGGCCAATTCCCACGGGGCCAGGGGCAAGGTGATGATCAGATCCTGCCCTTCGACGTCGAACTTGGGGTGCGGCGCGAAACGAATGGTCAGGTACAAGTCGCCATTCGCACCACCGCCGATGCCCGGCGCGCCCTGGCCCTTGAGGCGGATGCGCTCGCCGTCGGTCACGCCCAACGGAATCTTCACGTTCAGGCTTTTGCTGGTGTTGCTCACGTGCTGGCCGGCCGCGTTGTATTGCGGCACTTGGAACGTGACCTTCTTCGACTCGTTCGACAGGGTTTCTTCCAGGAAAATCGGTAATTCCATTTCCACGTCTTGCCCCCGACGGCCGGCGCTGCGACCCGATTGCCCGCCGCCGAAACCCGGCCCGCGATTGCCAAAGATCGAACTGAAGAAGTCCGAGAAATCGCCAGTGTCCTGGCCGCCAAAACCGCCACGGCTCTGCCAGCCCGGCGGGCCTTGGAACGGCTGGCCGTGCTGGCCGTAGCGGCGCAGATCATCGTACTCAGCGCGCTTGTCGGCGCTTTTCAGCGCTTCATAGGCTTCGGAGACGTCCTTGAACTTGGTCTCGGCGTCTTTTTCCTTGCTGACATCCGGGTGGTATTTACGCGCCAGCTTGCGGTAGGCAGCCTTGATCGTGCTGTCGTCCGCCGTAGGCTCCACGCCCAGGATCTTGTAGTAGTCTTTGAAGTCCATCTAAGCATCACCATCCGTTATCGATGTCGCGCCGCCACACACAGCCTGCCCGAATGACCGGACAGCGGGTTGACCGACCTCAAGATTGGGACCGGGCGGCACGTCAGAAGTTTATCGGCAGCAGGTGGCGGTTCTTTTATCCGCCTAGCGCTACCAGGCTCATGCCAGCAAGTTTGGGGGTACATGGCCCGCTTTCAAGGCCAACGATTACGAATTAGCGGACAACCGGCCTTCGAATCCGCGGCGCACTGGCATACACTGCGCGGCCGTTTTTTCGACCGGAACCTGATAGACATGAAAAACGCATCCCCGGCCCGTGCCTGCGGCATCGACTTTGGCACGTCCAACTCCACCGTCGGCTGGCTGCGCCCCGGCATGGAAACGTTGATCGCGCTGGAGGACGACAAGATCACCCTGCCTTCGGTGGTCTTTTTCAATCAGGAAGAGCGCCGCCCGGTTTACGGTCGCCTGGCCCTGCACGAATACCTGGAAGGCTACGAAGGCCGGCTGATGCGCTCGCTCAAGAGCCTGCTGGGCTCCAAGCTGATCAAGCACGACACCAGCGTCCTTGGCACGGCCATGCCATTCAAGGACTTGCTGGGATTGTTCATCGGCCAGTTGAAGAAGCGCGCCGAAACCGCCGCCGGTCGGGAATTCGAGGAAGTGGTGCTGGGCCGCCCGGTGTTTTTCGTCGATGACGATGAGCTGGCCGACCAGGAAGCCGAGAACACCTTGGTGGATGTGGCACGCGCCATCGGTTTCAAGGAAGTTTCCTTCCAGTACGAACCCATCGCGGCGGCCTTCGATTATGAATCGACAATCGAGAAAGAAGAGCTGGTGCTGATCGTCGACATCGGCGGCGGTACCTCGGACTTTTCCCTGGTGCGCCTATCGCCCGAACGACGCATGCACGACAACCGTCACGCTGACATCCTGGCGACCGGCGGCGTGCACATCGGCGGGACCGACTTCGACAAGCAACTCAGCCTGCAAGGCCTGATGCCGCTGTTCGGCTACGGCAGCCGCATGAAAAGCGGCGCCTACATGCCCACCAGCCACCACATGAACCTGGCGACCTGGCACACCATCAACGCGGTGTATTCGCAGAAATCCACCCTGGCCCTGGGCAGCATGCGCTACGACATCGAAGACACCGGCGGCATCGACCGGCTGTTCAAGTTGATCGAACAGCGCGCCGGGCATTGGCTGGCGATGGAAGTGGAAGAAACCAAGATCCAGCTGACCCACGCCGACCAGCGCCACGTGCCCCTGGACCGGATCGAGCCGGGCCTGAGCGTCGACTTGAGCCGGGCCTTGTTCGAGTCGGCCATCGATGGCCTGCTTGAGCGGGTACGCGGCAGCGTCACGCAGTTGCTCAACGATGCCAACGTGCGGGTTGATCAGGTCGATACGGTGTTCTTCACCGGCGGTTCCAGCGGCATCCCGGCGCTGCGCAACAGCGTCTCGGCAATGCTGCCCCAGGCGCGGCACGTGGAAGGCAATATCTTCGGCAGCATCGGCAGCGGATTGGCGATCGAAGCGATGAAGCGGTATGGCACCCAAGTCTGATCCCAGACCGAGGCGCCCCCTTCGCGAGCAGGCTCGCTCCCACAGTTCGATCGCATTTCTTCTGAAGGAACTTGGTCAAACGGTGGGAGCGAGCCTGCTCGCGAAAGCGGTAGACCAGGCAATGCACCTACCGGATCAAACCATCCCCACCTGCTTCAACTCACTCTTGAGATACGCATAGTAGATCGGCCCCGCCACTACTCCCGGCAGGCCGAATGCGGCTTCGAACACCAGCATCGCCATGAGCAATTCCCACGACTTGGCGCTGATCTGCCCGCCGACGATGCGGGCGTTGAGGAAGTATTCGAGCTTGTGGATCACGATCAGGTAACCCAGCGCCGCCACCGCTACCCAGATCGACAGCGACAGCGCGACGATGGTGATCAGCGTGTTGGACATCAGGTTGCCGATCACCGGCAACAGTCCCAGCAGGAACGTCATCACGATCAAGGTCTTGGTCAGCGGCAGGTGGATGCCGAACAGCGGCAGCACCACCGCCAGGAAGATCCCGGTGAAGAACGTGTTGAGCATGGAAATCTTGATCTGGGCAAATACGATGTTGCGAAACGCCTTGACCAGCAGGTTCAAACGGTCGAACAGCGCGGCGGCCAGGGGTTTGCGCTTGGTCAGGTCGGGGATGCGCTGCAAGGCAATGATCGCTCCCAGCACCATGCCGATCAGCAGCGTCACGAACATGTGGGCCGCGTCCTTACCCACCAACTGCAAGTCGCTCAGGTGCTTGCTCACCCAATCACTGATCGCCACCCGAAACTCGGCCGCGCTGGCCGGCAGGTAGGCGTCGATAAAGGGCGGCAATTGGCCGCGGGCGCGGTCGACCACGCCCATGAATTTATCGAGGGATGCGCCCGGGTTTTCTGCTTCATGCAGCAGGAAGCTGATGGCTCCGGCGAAGATCAGCGACAGCACACTTACCACCAGCGTGCCCAGCAAGGCCACCGCCAGCCAGCGGGCACGCCGGCCTTCGATCAGTCGTTGCAACTGCGGCGTGAGCATGTTGACCAGTTCGAACACCAGCAACCCGGCCAACAGGCTCGGCAACAGGCGCAGCGGCAACACCAGCAACAACCCACCGAAAATGATCACCCAACTGATCACCAACAACACATGACGCTGAGAAAACGTTGGCATACAGCCCCAGGACAAAAAACGGCTTGAAAGGATTGGCAGTCTGCCAGCGATCCACTGGCAGCACTAGAGATTGTATCGGCCGACCTTGGTCGCAGTTCAGGTGTTTTTTTGCAGTGGCTGTGCCGGCCCCATCGTCGGATCGCCGCCCGGAGCAAGCTCGCTCCCACAGGGATTGGCGTAGCCCGGTCCATTGTAGGAGCGAGCCTGCTCGCGATAGCCGCCCCACGAATTCGATTATTTTTTCTTCAGGCACTCGCTCATGAACGTCTTGCGAGCGTCCCCCTTCAGCGCCTGCTCGGTGGCAATGGCGTTGCAGGTCTTCATGCGTTCTTGCGGCGTGCTGGGGGTAGCGGCGGCGGCCGGAGCGGCCTTCAGGCAGTTGCTCATGAATGCTTTGCGTTCATCGCCCTTGAGCGCCTTGGTGGTGGCCTCGGCGTTGCAGGTGGTCATCTTGGTTTGCTGGGCCGTGGCGGCGAAGCCTTGGGAGCAGAGCAGCAAACCGATCATCAACAAAGGCACACGGAGCATCTTCATGGTGTTTCTCCTGGTTGCCGCCCGAGGAGGACGGCGGTGAGGTGCAGTGTAGACAAAGCCTGTTACACCTTCATCTATCTGATTCTCAGGTGCCAGATCCAGCGATTTCGTCGGATCGCCGCCCGGAGCAGGCTCGCCCCCACAGTTCGATTGCGTTTTTCCAGGCAGAACGCGGTCAAGTGTGGGAGCGAGCCTGCTCGCGAAGAACGATAACGCCGTCCTCCTGACGATCTACACCCCAGCAGCCTTCAACCGCTCCGCATGCTCGACAAACAACCGGATCGGCTCCGCCCCCCGGCCCACCAACCCCAGCGACTGATTGACGATGTCGAAATGGTCCAGCGGATAGTCGTCACGAATCACCGTGCCCAGGTGCGAACTGTAGCGCCCGACCATGCCGTCACACTGTCCCGCCTCGCGCACGAAAGTCCGGGCGAACAACCGGCAGCTTCGGTTCGTGCCATCGAGCAGGTTGCGGCCCCTGTCGGTCTTGCCCGGCTGCAACGTTCCGGACCAGGAGTAATAACGCACCCCATTGACCTCTTCCGGACCATGGCCGCCCCAGGTGGAAGGCAAGCCCTGTGGATAACGTTCATTGAACAGCGCCACCCCGGCCGTCGTCAGTGAGGCATGGGAAGCATCGAGGTCTGCCGGCAGTCGTGGCCCGCGATAGCCAGTGTCCAGCAAGCACATCAGCACGTTGATCAGCCGCAGCAGGGCACTGAGCAACCGTCCCTTGGCGCTGTCGGCCGGGTAGTGGGTTTGCAGGTAGTCGGCCAATTCGGAACCGTGGTTGGTGCCGGCCACCGACGTGACCGACGCCACCAGGTCCGGACGCTTGGCGGCGGCATAACGAGCGGTCAGACTGCCTTGGCTGTGACCGATCAGGTTGACCTTCTGCGCACCGGTTTGCTGCAGCACCTCCTCGATCCGCGCCAACAACTGCTCACCGCGCACCTCGGATGAATGCAGAGGCGAGACCTTAACCGGGATCACCACCGCCCCGCCCCGGCGCAACGCTTCCACGATGCCATACCAGTACGGATACAAGACCAGGCGAATGAAACCGAGCATGCCCGGGACCAGTACCAGCGGGTAGCGAGTGGCGCAGCGTTGCGACATGGCGACATCCTTGCGGTCAAGAGGGGGTCAGCATCGGTACCGATGATGACCAGTCTATGACAGCTATGTCACTTCAGCCCGATCACGGCAGGACCCAGGCCATCAGAACGTCCGGGCCAGCGCCAGCAAGCGCTGCTCGGCCTCGGCGCAGGACCGCGCGAAGCTGTGCTCGGCCGACTCCTCGCCTTCGGCCGCCACCACCGTCACGTCATTGATGCCGATAAAACCCAGGACGGCTCGCAGCCACGTGTCAGCATGGTTCATGGCTTCCAGTGGACCGCCGGGACCGAAACCAAAATCGCCACGGCTGGTCACGATCAGTGCCTTCTTGCCCAGCACCAGCGGCTCGTACTGCGAAACTCCATTGTCCAGGCTGTGATTGAACGTCAGGCCGATGCGCACGATCTGGTCGATCCAGGCCTTCACACCGCTGGGCACGCCAAAGTTGTGCATGGGCGCCGAGATTACCAAGCGGTCGTGAGCCTTCAGCTCCGCCACCAGACTGTCGCTCAAGGCCAGGTCGGCCTGCATGGTCAGCGGCCGCGCTTGGGGCTCGGGATAAAACGCCGCGGCGATAAAGGCTTCGTTGACGGCCGGAATGACGGTGCGCCCCACTTCGCGACGGGTCGGCAAGGGCTGAGGGTTGGCAGCCTGCCAGGCTGTTATGAACGCTTCCGTCAACCGCCGGGAATGGGAACGCTCGCCGCGCGGGCTGCCGTGTACGACAAGAATACTGCTCATCTGTAACTCCTTCATTGCGACTACAATCGGAATTGCTTGTGGCTCGCAGTCTTGGGCCTCGTAGCGCTTGAGTTCAAATGAGCGTTAATTGATCAGGATGAACTGTATTCATCCATTGGAGATGTCCGATGTTTGCCACCCTGCCCCTCAACGCCTTGCGAGCCTTCGAGTCCGCAGCACGGCTGCTCAGCTTCAAGGCAGCGGCCGAAGAGCTGTCGGTCACGCCAACGGCGATTTCCCACCAGATTCGCTCGCTGGAAACCTGGCTGGGGTTGCCATTGTTCGAACGCCTGCCGCGCCGGGTGCGTCTCACCGACGCCGGGCAGCGTTTATTCCACAGCTCGCATGGGGCACTGCTGGACGTTGCGCAAAGCATCGACAGCCTGCGCCCGCAACGCAGCACGACCCACCTGACGATTTCCACCACCGCAGCGTTTGCCGCCCTGTGGCTGGTGCCGCGCCTGGGTCGGTTCTATGCGCGCCACCCGAACATCAACGTGCGGCTGGATACCCATTGCGACGTCATCGACCTGCACCAGGACGCCAGCGTCGATCTGGTGGTGCGTTACAGCCTGGACACCTACTCGAACCTGTACGGGCTGTGCCTGTTCGATGAAAGCTTCGGCGTGTATGGCTCGCCGGAACAAGTGGCGCTGGCAACCCGGCAACCGCCGACGTTGATCAGTGTGCGTTGGCACAATTCCAAGTTGTACGCCCATGGCTGGGAAGGGTGGTGCGCGCGGGCCGGCGAAACCTGGCTGACCCGCGAGCCGTGCATGCGTGAATACGATGAAGAGCACTACGCCCTGCAAGCGGCAATTGCCGGGCAAGGGCTGGTGCTGGCGAGCAATATCCTGGTTTCAGAGAGCGTCGCCAGTGGCTTGCTGGTGGGCTATCGACCGCAGATCCAGATCGACGGCGCAGGCTACAGCGCGCTGTGCGTCCCTGGCCGTGAACGGCATCCGCCGGTGCGGGCGTTTTTCCAATGGGTGGAGGAGGAAGCGCGCTTGTCCGGGCACGCCCTGAAAAATCCGGTAAAACTTTTTCAGGATCGCGTCACTCAGAACTAGAGCGATCACGCCAGCAGAGCGTGGCGCCCTACCGGATCAAGCCTCCAGGAGAACGAGATGAGCGACATGCACTTATCCGACGTCACCACCCTGCGCGAACGTGCCCGCCAGAACGTCCAGAACGGCGCCGTCACCGAAGGCTACAACGCCGATCGCCAGGAAATCATCCGCCTGCTGAACGAAGCATTGGCCACCGAATTGGTCTGCACGCTGCGCTACAAACGCCATTACTTCATGGCCACCGGGCTGAAGGCCAGCGTCGCGGCGAGCGAGTTCCTCGAACACGCCAACCAGGAATCCGAGCACGCCGACCGGCTCGCCGAACGCATTGTGCAATTGGGTGGAGAACCGGAATTCAACCCCGACCTGTTGACCCGGCACTCCCATGCCCAGTACGTCGCGGGCAATACGCTCAAGGAAATGGTGTTCGAAGACTTGGTGGCCGAACGGATCGCCATCGACAGCTACCGGGAAATCGTGCAGTACATCGGCGAAAAAGACCCGACCACGCGGCGCATCTTCGAAGACATCCTGGCCCAGGAAGAAGAGCACGCCGATGACATGGCCGATATCCTGGCCGATCTCTGATACGCCTTTGGGCCTCATCGCGAGCAAGCTCGCTCCCACATTGATCGGATTTCTTTCGAAACATGCGATCCCATGTGGGAGCGAGCTTGCTCGCGATGAGGTCAGTTGTCCTACCGCACAATCTGCCTATCGGGTGGGCTTGACCGTCACCGGCGCCTTACCCGCCTTCATCTGCTCAAGCAACGGCGCGCACTGGTTCGGCTCCCCACCGCTCGGTGCCACCAGGGCCAACAGGCCTGCCGCCGGCGCGGCGATAACACCCAGGGCAACCATCCCCGCACCACGAAGCATCAGCGGTACGGCCTTGACCCCGGCGGCGGGCTTGCCAAACGTGCCCCGCACGTACAGCGGCGAGCGCAGGGAAATCAACCGCCAGCCCTTGGATTCCGGGGTGACGGTCAGGTCCAGCTGCTCGGTCGCCATATTCGCCGTACCGTCGATATAGATGATCGCGTTCTCGGTGTCGAACACGAACAGGCGTGTGGTTGCCAGGCCGGTCTTGATATCGAAGTCAGCCGCTGCGCAGTTGATCTTTACTTCCTTGTCGCCAAAGATTTTTCCCACCACGTAGTTGCCGACGTTGAGGCCCGCCAGCTCCATCAGCTCGCGGCTGATGGCGCCGTCATTGATCAACATCTTCAAGCTGCCGTTGGATGTGCCCAACAAGGCCGCCACCGAATTGCCGCGCCCGGAAATATCCGCGTCACCGTTGAGTTCACCGAAACTGGTCTTCATCGGTTCGAAGCCCGGGAACAACTGCTTGAGCTTGAAGCCACGCGCGGTCAATTTCGCCTGGCCTTCGAGAGGATGGGTGTGGCCATTGAGGCGGATTTGCGCATCGAGCCGGCCGCCGGCCACACCAAAGCGCAAGGGCTCCAGGCTCAACTGGCCATCGTTGAGCACCAAGTGGGTATAGAGATCGGTAAAGGGCAACTGCTCGCTGTGGACGATACGTTTACCGGTGAATTCAACGTCGGCGTCCATCACGCTCCAGCGCTCGGTGCGAAATTCCTCCACTGGCAAGACCTTGTCGGACGGCTGTTTGCTGGCGCCGCCGCGGGCTTTTTGTTCGGCATTGGAATCCGCGCCGATCAGCGGGGCCAAATCGCTGAACAATAATTGGTCGGACACCAGTGCTCCGCTGAGTTTTGGCCGGGGCTGGCTGGCGACGTAGGCCAGGTTGCCATGGATGTCACTGTCGCCGATCTTGCCGTTGAACCCTTCATAGCGAAACTGGGCGCCGTCTGACTCATGAAGCTTGGCGATCAATCGACCGTCCGTGGAATACGGGGGCGAATCCGGCAAGGTCACGCCCGTCAGCGGATAAAGATTGGCCAGGCTGTTGCCGGCCAGTTTCAAGCGCAGGTCCAACGCGCCGAGATTCTTCGGATCGGTCAGGGTACCGGCCAGTTCGACGCGGGTGTCGCCGACCTTCGCCTGGGCCTGCAATGGGAAAGGCTGCGACGCATCTTGCAGAGCGAGCAATCCGCCAACCTTGCCGGACCCGCCGAGATTCTGCCCGTGGTATTGCCCGTTGACCTTGAAGGCGAAGGCATAGTCCTGTGGCGTCGCCCCTTGTTCTCGAACTTTGCTGGCGGCTTTCTCACCCACGATATCGCTGAACGGAATGGGTTTGCCCAGCGGATCGATCACCAGGTCGAGACGGGTCTTGAGTGTCTGATCATCAAGGGTGACGTGGCCCTTGTCGAAGCCGATGGCGCCGATGTCCACCACCCAGCTGGACGGTTCGGCGTCCGGGTCATTTGGATCGAACTGGAACGTCCAATTGGCGCGACCATCGGCCAGGCGCTGCAGGCTGGCGTCGGGTCCAGTCAGGTCGATGCGTGGGATGGACACGCGCCGGGCCAGCAGCGCCAGGGGCGAAATACGCAACTCCGCGCGCTTGAGCGTGGCCATCTGCGGGGTCTTCGACCAGTCCGGATTGCCCAGGCTCAAATCCTCCGCCACCACATGGGGCCACGGCACAAAGGCTCGCCAGCCACCTTCCTGCGGTTCGCGCTGCCAAACCACCGCCAGGTTGCCATTGATTGCAAACGGACGATGCAGCTCCTCGGAAACCTTGGCGTTGAGCGTGGGCTTGAGGCGATTCCAATCGAAGAACGCGATGACCAGCACCAGCACAGCCAACAGGGCGACGAGGCAGGCAAAGCCCCAGGCAAAGATTTTTGAGGTGCGCGTCATGCACAAGGCTCCTGAGGCAGATTGGCGTCCAAACCGCGACGCCGGGGATAACACGAACCTGTGGCCGGCTCGTTGCGGATGATTGTTGGACAGGCGAAACGGCCGACAGGTTTACCATCAAGGACGACGAACGGCACTAAAAAATGCGCAAGAACCTGACCGATTCGACAGCTACCTGTTACCGCGCCCGCACATTTGCAGGGCACAAGTGAGTACAAACTACCCACTCCGGGGCGAAAATGCTCCTCTGAAAGCCGCGTCCTAGAGCCTTTCCCCAGAACAATCAATTCCGTTGATTATTACCATTGTGTTTATGAACTTTTATATCGACTTATCGAGAGTAGCATTGCCCTCGTACCCACTTTTCAGCCCTCCCAAGGAGCAACGATCATGAAACGCCAATTACTGATGAGCCTGTCTCTTTCACTGCTTGCCTCGACCGCTTTTGCCCTGCCAGCTTCCGAACAAGCCACGCCACAGATCAAGGACAGCCATTCTGTCTATAGCCAGACCGTAGCCGAAGGTGGCCGTGATCGCCTGGAAGAAAAAGGCCTGGTCGAAGGTGGTTCAGACCGCACCCCACAAGGTCAAACCCTGGCGGCTGACGGTGCTGATCGCACCCCACAAGGCCAAACCCTCGCCGCTGACGGTTCCGATCGCACCCCACTGGGCGAAACCCTCGCCGCCGACGGTTCCGATCGCACTCCACTGGGCGAAACCCTCGCCGCCGACGGTTCCGATCGCACTCCACTGGGTGAGACCCTGGCAGCTGACGGCTCCGACCGCACTCCACTGGGCGAGACCCTGGCAGCTGACGGCTCTGATCGCACTCCACAAGGCCAGACCCTTGCCGAGGGCGGTGGTGACCGTGTAATCGAACGTAACAGTGCAGTGAGCTGAGCCCATGGTGGCCCAGAAAAAAGCCCGATTCCTCGAATCGGGCTTTTGATTTTCAAAGCACCTCGTTTCCCGCCTCTACCTGCCCTACCGTTCGACGACGCCAAAGCCTATTTGCTAGAGTGCATCGCTCCCATGACTCGGAAGTCAGTCCTGCAATGCTGCCTCGCGCCGAACAGAAACAACAAACCCGAAACGCCCTGATGGATGCAGCCCGTCATTTGATGGAGTGCGGCAGGGGATTCGGCAGCCTGAGCCTGCGCGAAGTCGCCAAGACCGCCGGCATCGTCCCCACCGGTTTCTATCGGCATTTCGACGACATGGACCAACTGGGCCTGGCGCTCGTCAGCGAAGTCGGCCAGACCTTCCGCGAAACCATCCGACTGGTGCGCCACAACGAATTTGTCATGGGCGGCATCATTGATGCCTCGGTGCGGATTTTCCTCGACGTGGTCCACGCCAACCGGTCGCAGTTTCTGTTCCTGGCCCGCGAGCAATACGGTGGTTCGCTGCCGGTGCGCCAAGCCATCGCAAGGCTGCGCGAGGACATCAGTTCGGACCTGGCCGCCGACCTGGCACTGATGCCGAAACTGCAGCACCTGGACCTTGCCGGGCTGAACGTAATGGCCGATCTCATCGTAAAAAGCGTTTTCGCCACCCTGCCGGACATCATCGACCCACCCGCCGCAGCCCTTCCCGAACACCTCACGCCCCAAGCGAAGATTACCCAGCAACTGCGATTCATCTTCATAGGCCTCAAGCATTGGCGCGGATTGGGTAGTACTGAGTAACCGCGAAACGCCCTTTTGTAGGAGCGAGCCTGCTCGCGAAGGCGGTGTATCAGATACATGAATGTCGACTGAGCCGCTGCTTTCGCGAGCAGGCTCGCTCCCACAATGCCGCGCCAGCCGCAAAACGGTGCATCCCGCCGCGACACGCACCAACATGGCACGCCCAAGACCTCATCCGGCAACGCCACGCCAGCCATTTCCTACCTCCCCTTCGATTGGCAAGGCCCTTGCTCTAAACACAGCATTGTTCATGGCTGGAAGCACTCCGATGCTGGTGATTCACCGCAGAATCGATATTCAACCGGGCTGGGACGCCGAGTTGCACCTGACCTTCGATGCCCGCAGCAAAAGCCGCCTGCGCTGTTTCAGTGCCGAAGGAGAAGACGTCGGGCTGTTTCTCGAGCGAGGCCAACCGCCGTTGCATGACGGCGAATACCTGCAAGCCGAGGATGGGCGCATCGTGCGGGTCTGCGCCCGCCCCGAGCAATTGCTGCATGTCACCTGCGCCAACGCATTCGAACTGACCCGAGCGGCCTACCACTTGGGCAACCGCCATGTCGCCCTGCAAGTGGGCGATGGCTGGCTGCGCCTGTTGGACGACTACGTGCTCAAGGCGATGCTCGAACAACTGGGCGCCATCGTCGAATCCATCGAGGCTCCGTTCCAGCCGGAACACGGCGCCTATGGCGGCGGTCACCATCATTCCCGGCACGGCGACGAGGACTTCAACTACGCGCCACGCCTGCATCAGTTTGGCGTGCGCACATGAACCCGGCCTGGGCGCTGCTGCGTCTGGCCAGTCCACAACTGCCGATTGGCGGCTACAGCTATTCCCAAGGGCTGGAAATGGCGGTGGATAACGGCCTGATCAAGACGCCCGACGACGCACGCCGCTGGATCAGCGACCAGATGCTGCTGAACCTCGCGCGGTTTGAAGCGCCCTTGCTCCTGGCCCATTGCACCGCAGCCGCGGCGAACGATTGGGACGCGCTGTTACGACTGTGTGAACAGCACCGTGCCAGCCGGGAAACCCGCGAGCTGTACCAGGAAAGCCGGCAGATGGGCTACTCGTTGCAGCAACTGTTGGCGGGCCTGCCGGAACTCGACCGTGCGGCACGCGATTTTCTCGAACAGCGCAGCGAGCCACACCTGGCCCTGTGCTGGGCCCTTGCGGCGCGCGCCTGGAGTATCACGCCAGAAGATGCCCTCGCCGCCTGGTTGTGGAGCTGGCTGGAAAACCAACTGGCGGTGCTGATGAAAACCCTGCCCTTGGGCCAGCAAGCCGCCCAGCGTCTGACCAGCGAACTGCTGCCGCTGCTGCAACAAGCCCAGCACAGCGCCTCGACCATCGACCCCGACCATTACGGCAGCGCCGCGTTTGGCCTGTCCCTGGCGTGCATGGCCCATGAGCGCCAGTACAGCCGTCTGTTCCGTTCCTAGGAGACACACATGAATACACAACCCTTGCGCGTAGGTATTGGCGGCCCGGTGGGTTCCGGCAAGACCGCATTGACCCTGGCCTTGTGCCTAGCCCTGCGCGAACGCTACAACCTGGCGGTGGTGACCAACGACATCTACACCCGCGAAGACGCCGACTTCCTGGTGCGCAACGAAGCCTTGGCGCCGGAGCGGATCATTGGCGTTGAAACCGGCGGCTGCCCGCACACGGCGATTCGCGAAGACGCCTCGATCAACCTGGAAGCGGTGGACCAGTTGAACCGGCGCTTCCCCGGCCTGGACCTGATCCTGGTCGAGTCCGGTGGCGACAACCTGTCGGCCACCTTCAGCCCCGAGCTTTCCGACTTGACGATCTATGTGATCGACGTCTCGGCCGGCGACAAGCTGCCGCGCAAGGGCGGGCCCGGGATCTGCAAGTCCGACCTGCTGGTGATCAACAAGATCGACCTGGCACCGCTGGTGGGGGCGTCCCTGGACATGATGGACAGCGACACCCGGCGGATGCGCAACGGCAAGCCGTTCGTGTTCAGCAACCAGAAGACCGGCCAGGGCCTGGACGACATCATTGCCTTCATCGAACGCCAGGGCCTGCTGACCGCAGCCTGAATTTTTTCTAACGGATAACAAGGAAGCTCATTCATGACACTCAAACGCCTCTTCGGCGCCCTCGCGCTACTGCTCACCCCGGCCCTGGCCTTTGCCCATCCCGGTCATGGCGACAACGGCCTGATCGCCGGCCTCGGCCACCCTATCGGCGGCCTTGACCATTTGCTGGCGATGCTTGCAGTCGGCTTGTGGGCCGCACAACAACAAGGCGCCGCGCGCTGGGCGCTGCCGTGCACCTTCGTCGGCACAATGCTGCTCGGCGGCCTGCTGGGCTTCGAGGGCCTGGACCTGCCAGCGCTGGAAAGCGGAATTGCCGCCTCCGTGCTCGCCCTCGGCCTGGCGGTGGCACTGGCAGTACGTCCGCCGCTGGGCCTGGCGGTCGGTGCGACGGCGCTGTTTGCGCTGTTCCACGGCGTGGCCCATGGCTTGGAATTGCCGGACATGTCGAGCCCTTGGACCTACGCCATCGGGTTTGTCGCAGCGACAGCAACGCTGCATGGCGCAGGCTTTGCGCTGGTGCGGCTTCTGCCACGCGCGGCGGCGCCATTGGTGCGGTTGGCCGGGGCGGCTTCGGCTGCGACTGGGGTTTGGTTGTTGGCGAGCTGATTATCTAGCGTCCACGTGGGCCTCATCGCGAGCAAGCTCGCTCCCACATTTTGATTGGTGTACACCTGCGGGAGCCACAGCCTGCCCCACACTATGATTGGTGTACACCGAACCCTGTGGGAGCGAGCTTGCTCGCGATGACGGACTTACAGGCGCCATCTCTCTGGAGTCGGCCACTCTGCTACCATGTCGCGCATTCGCCCCCGCTGTGACGACGTCCGCCAATGCCCGATGCTTCCCGCTCCGCCTCTTTGCCTGAACTGACCACTTTGTTCACCACGGTGCGCCAGCATTTTCACGACGTGATCGTGCCGATGTGGCAAGGCCCGGGCTGGAATGCAGAGTTGGCGTTGCCCTATGAATCCCTGGATGCGGAACACACACCGCTGCCGCCCCAGCGCTACCGCGCCATGGCCTGTGCACGACAGTTGTATGTGTTCGCCAGTCTGATTGGCGAAGTGCCCCAAGCCGAAGAACGGGCAAGCGCGCTGTTCCGCTCGCTGCAGCGGCATTTCCACGATGCCGAGCATGGCGGCTGGTTCTACAGCATCGACCCGCAAGGTGCTCCGCTGGACACCGGCAAAGACCTCTACACCCACGCGTTCATCCTGTTCGCCTGCGCCCACTACTGGGGCAAGGTTCGCGAGCCGTTGGTGGAATCAACGTTGAATGCCGCGCTGGAAGTGGTCACCCGACGTTTCGCCACCGGCGACGGCTTGTACGAGGCCAGCCTCGGACGAGACTGGTCGACCTGCCAATCCGGCCCGCTGCAAAATCCGCTGATGCACTTGGCAGAAGCCTTCCTTGCAGTCCTTTCGGTGCGCGACGACAGCCATGTCCGCCAAGCCTTGCTGAGCCTGTGTGATGCCATGTCCAGGCAGTTCGTGGACCCTGGGCAGAAGGTCATGATGGAAAAACCGCTCAAGGCTGTGGATAACTGGTTCGAGCCGGGCCACCAGTTCGAATGGTATTTCCTGCTGGCATCATCGCCCTTGTTACAGGGCGGCAAACTTCACGCGGCGCTGGAGCTCAGCTTCAGCCTTACCGAAGAACACGGCGTCGATCCGGATGGCGGCGCAGTGTGCGCGATGCTGAGCCTGGAGCCACAAACAACCCCACGCGACGCCACCCAACGCATCTGGGCCCAGGCGGAATACCTGCGGGCATTGACGTTGCGTTCTGGAAGCGACAGCGCCTTGCTGCGACAGCTGCAAGCATTGCAGCAGCAGTTCCTGCATCCCCGTGGCTGGAATGAATGCCTCGACGCCAATGGCAATGTCAGTCGCAGGGACATGCCGTCCACCACGCCGTATCACCTGTTGACCTGCTATCGCGGCCTGGCCGACTATCTGGCGTAACACGTTCCGTGGCGAGGGAGCTTGCTCCCGCTGGGTCGCGCAGCGGCCCCAAAAAGCCTACGACTGCTTCGCAGCCGAGCGGGGGCAAGCTCCCTCGCCACAAAAGCTCGTTTCTAGAACACCCGTCAGGCCTTGTTGCGCTCAATGGCAAACCCGGCCCATGTCTGGCTCACCGGCATCAGCTCCAAGCTGTTGATGTTGATGTGCGCCGGCGTGTTGAGCACCCAGAAAATCGTATCGGCGATGTCCTGTGGCTGAATCGGCTCCGCGCCCGCGTACGTCGCGTTGTAGCGTTCCTGGTCGCCGCCAAAGCGCACCAGGGAAAACTCGCTCTCGCACAGGCCCGGCTCGATGTTGCTCACCCGCACGCCCGTGCCTTGCAAGTCGCAACGCAGGTTGAGGGAGAACTGTTTGACGAACGCCTTGCTCGCGCCGTAGACGTGGCTGCCCGGATACGGGTAGTTGCCGGCAATGGAGCCCAAGTTGACGATCCCCGCCCCACGGCCATGGGCGATCAGGCGCGGCAGCAACAGGCGCGTGCTGTAGATCAGGCCTTTGACGTTGGTATCGACCATGGTGTCCCAATCGTCGAGGTCGCACTTGGGCGCCGGGTCGACGCCCAAGGCCAGGCCCGCGTTGTTGATCAGCCCGCGCAGCTTGGCGAAGGATGGCGGCAGGTTGGCGATGGCCTCCTCCATGGCCTTGCGATCACGCACATCCAATACCAGGCCATGGACTTCGGTCTGCTTCGACAGCTCGGCACAGAGGGCATTGAGGCGCTCTTCACGACGGCCGGTCAGCACCAGCTTCCAGCCTGCCTCGGCAAAACGACGGGCACAGGCCTCACCAAAACCGGACGTCGCGCCAGTGATAAACAGGGTGTCAGACATCGTGTTCTCCTTGCTTGGGCTTCAAACAGCCATTGAATGGAAATCGGCCCACAGCATGCCCGGCCTGGCCCGCCAGGGGCAAGGCTTGATCAACCGCTTTAGCGCCTTGCTGTACAAAAAACAATCAACCAGACCCAGGCCTTGCCCAACAAGGGCCGCAGCGGATTGCCCGCACGTTATCCACAGGCACGTCCACAGTAATCGGGGGCAACTGCAAATGCTGGAAGCCGCTGTGCATAAGGCTTTGCGGCGGCTTTTGAAAGTTTTTTCGCTTGACCTCGCAAGTAAGGTTGTGCAGCTGTAGTTATCTGCTATAAGCCTGCGCTCCATGCTAGATGGCTCCAAGCCAGTAACGACGGCCTTCAGCGCGGTCTTTCCAGAGTTTAATCACAGACTTATCCACAGGCCTGCCCATAGGCTTTCCAGCCCATTCCCCTGCCCATAAAACGGTTGACAACAGCCACTCCCGCTCGACCAAAAACACCTGATCAAAAAACGATCACAGCCTTGAAAGCCACGTATTCAAAGGGCTCCAGCCAGCTACTCCCACGTTATTCACAGCCAGCTCCACAGCAAACGGGGACAAGTCAAAACCGTGACAAAACAACTGTTTGCGGCGACTTTATGTCGCGGTTTCGCAGGGGCTCGAGATTGTTGTCCACAATTCCAAAAAACACACAGAACCCTTGTGGGAGCGAGCTTGCTCGCGATAGCGGTCTGTCAGCCGAAATTGGTTTACTGAACCGACGCTATCGCGAGCAAGCTCGCTCCCACAGGGAATTGCGGTGATATTGGAGATATAAAAAAACCGGCGATCACTCGCCGGTTTTCTTCATTGCAACAGCCGCCTCAATGCCCGCCCAGATACGCGTTGCGCACCTCTTCGTTGGCCAACAGTTCCTTGCCGGTGCCGGTCAGGCGGATTTCGCCGTTGACCATCACATAGGCCCGATCCGACAGCTTGAGCGCGTGGTTGGCGTTCTGCTCCACCAGGAAAATGGTCATCCCGGTGGAGGCCAGCTCACGCAGGGTGGCGAAGATCTGCTTCACCACGATCGGCGCCAACCCCAGGCTTGGCTCATCGAGCAGCAACAATTTGGGCCGACTCATCAAAGCCCGGGCAATGGCGAGCATTTGCTGCTCGCCGCCGGACATGGTCATGGCCCGCTGGTTGCGTCGCTCCTTGAGGCGCGGGAACAACTCGAACATGCGCTGCATGTCTTCGTTGGCGTATTTGTCACCGATGGGGATGGTACCCATCAGCAGGTTTTCCTCGACGGTCATGTCCGGGAATACCCGCCGCCCTTCCGGCGATTGCGCGATGCCGTTGGAAGCAATGTAGTGGGACGATTTATGCGTGATGTCCACGCCCTGGTAGATGATCTGCCCGCTCGCCGCCCGGGGCTGGCCGAAGATCGACATCAACAGCGTGGACTTGCCGGCCCCGTTGGAGCCGATCAGGCTTACGGTCTCGCCTTCGCCAATGTGCATCGAGACTTTCTTCAGGGCCTGGATCGGCCCGTAGAACACGTCCAATTCCTTGAGCTCGAGGATAGGTCCACTCATACCAATTCCTCTTCATCGGCACCCAGGTAAGCCGCGATCACTTTCGGATCGTTGCGAATCGCCTCGGGACCGCCCTCGGCGATCACGTTGCCGTGGTCCAGCACCACGATGTGGTCGGAAATGCTCATTACCATGCCCATGTCGTGTTCGATCAGCACCACGGTCAGATCATGCTCGTCGCGCAGCAGCCGGATCATCGCGCTCAGCGCTTCGGTTTCCTGAGGATTGAGGCCGGCGGCCGGTTCGTCGAGGCAGATGATCTGCGGACGCGTGCACATGGCCCGGGCGATTTCCAGGCGCCGTTGCTGGCCGTAGGAAAGCTCCCCTGCCAGGCGGTTGGCGCAATCCACCAGGTCCACCACTTCCAGCCAGTAGAAGGCGTGGTCGAGGGCGTCACTTTCAGCCTTGCGGTAGCCCTTGGTATTGAGGATGCCCGCCACCAGGCTGCGGTTGACCCACATGTGCTGGGCCACCAGCAGGTTTTCCAGCACCGACATTTCCTTGAACAGGCGAATGTTCTGGAAGGTACGCGCCAAACCGGCGCGGTTTACCAGGTGGGTGCCGCCGAACATCTTGTAGTACAGGCGGCTGGCGAAGGACTTCGGCGAGACGAAGTCGGTCGGGCGGAATGCTTCGCCCAACAGCTTGATCACGTTGGTCTGTTCACCACGGACATTGAGCTCGATTTTGCCACCCGAGGCTTTGTAGAAACCGGTCAGGCAGTTGAACACCGTGGTCTTGCCCGCGCCGTTGGGGCCGATCAGGGCAAAGATCGAGTTGCGCTTGACCTGGAGGCTGACGTCACTGAGAGCCTTGATGCCACCGAACTGCATCATCAGGTTTTCGACTTTGAGTACGACTTCGCTCATGGCGCTACCCCCTTGCGCGGCGTCACACCGGTACGGCTGATACGGATCAGGCCGCGTGGGCGCCAGATCATCATCAACACCATCAACACGCCGAACAGCAGCACCCGGTACTCGGAGAAGCTACGCAGCAGCTCCGGCGCCACGGTCAGCACGAATGCGGCGATGACCACGCCAACCGTCGAGCCCATGCCGCCCAGCACCACGATCGCCAGGATCAGCGCTGACTCGAAGAAGGTGAACGACGATGGATTGACGAAGCCCTGGTAGCTGGCGAAGAACACACCTGCCAGGCCGGCGGTGGAAGCACCGAGGGTGAATGCCGAGAGCTTGACCAGTACGTGGTTCAGGCCCATGGAGCGGCAGGCGATTTCATCTTCGCGCAAGGCTTCCCAGGCGCGACCGACCGGCATGCGGGTCAGGCGATGCTTGATATAGAGCACCAGCAGCACGGTGATGAACAGCACGATGTAGATGAACAGGAATTTGATATTGGGGTTGTAGTCGATGCCGAAGAACTCATGGAACGGCACGCCGCCATCCTTCGCTCGCCTGCCGAACTCCAGGCCCAGGAATGTAGGTGAAGGCACGGGCATGCCATTCGGCCCGCCGGTGAACGACAGCCAATTGTTCAGCACCAACCGGATGATCTCGCCGAAACCCAGGGTCACGATGGCCAGGTAATCACCGTGCATTCGCAACACCGGGAAGCCCAATATGCACCCCGCCATCGCCGCCGCGATGGCCGCCAGTGGCAATACGGTCCAGAAACCCAGGCCCAGGTATTGGTAGCCCAGCGCCAAGCCATAGGCGCCGATGGCGTAGAACGCCACGTAACCCAGGTCGAGCAGCCCGGCCAGGCCGACCACGATGTTCAGGCCCAGGCCCAACAGCACGTAGATCAGCCCGAGGATGACCACGGTGAGCACGTATTTGTTGGCGAAGAACGGAAACACGATGGCGATCACGATCAACGCCGGGATGATCCAGCGCAGGCGCGATTTGTAGTCCGGTGGCAGCACATGCACGCCGGAACCAGTGCTCTCGAACCCCTGGAGAATCTTCAGTCCCTTGGGGGTTTGCAGGAACAGGCTCAGGGCAAAGCGCCCGACCATCACGATCGCCACCAGCCAGCCCACGCGGGCCGGTTGCAGGTTGAAACTGTAGCCGTCGAGCACCACGCCGACGATCGGCCCGAACACGATCAGCGAGATCAGGCCGGCCAGGATCGCATCGATGACGCTTTTTTTGATATCAAGCGGTTTATTGGCAGCAGACATACTTATACCTTCGCCACGAGTGGGCGACCCAACAGGCCTTGGGGACGGAAAATCAGAATCAGCACCAGCAGCGAGAAACTGAACACGTCTTTGTAGTCGGAGTTGATCAGACCGGAGAACAGCGACTCGGAGATCCCGAGGATGATCCCGCCGAGCATGGCCCCAGGCAGGGAGCCGATGCCGCCGAGTACCGCCGCGGTGAACGCCTTTATGCCGATGATGAAACCGGCATAGAAGTCGAACGTGCCGTAGTTCATGGTGATCAGCACACCAGCGAGGGCCGCCATGGCCGCGCCGATGATGAACACATAGGAAATCACCCGGTCGGTGTTGATCCCCAGGATCGAGGCCATCTTGCGGTCTTGCTGGGTGGCGCGGCACATGCGGCCGAGCTTGGTGTACTTGATGATGTAGGTCAGCAAGGCCATCCCGGCGAATGCAGCGACCAGGATGAAAATCTTGGTGTAGGTGAGCTGTACGAAGCCAGTACCGATATCGACGCGCATGGCGCCTTCAAGCAGTGTCGGCACACCCTGTTGGCGGGCGCCCTGGCTGATCTGCGCGTAGTTCTGCAGGATCAGCGAGATGCCGATGGCGCTGATCAGCGGTGCCAGCCGGGTGGAGTTGCGCAGGGGTTTGTAGGCGACGCGTTCGATGACCCAACCGTAGACCCCGGTGACCACGACCGTGAACACGAGGGTGCCAAGGATCATCAGCGGAAAGGATTCGATACCGAAGTAAGCCAGCAGAGCCAGACTGATTGCCGCGAGGTAAGCGGAAATCATGTAAACCTCGCCGTGGGCGAAGTTGATCATGCCGATGATGCCATAGACCATTGTGTAGCCGATGGCGATCAGACCATAGACCGACCCGAGGGTCAGGCCATTGATCAGTTGCTGCAGGAAAATACCATCCATAACGCAATCTCACGCAGTGAGAACCTGCACCCCCGAGGGCGTGCGGTTCTTCTAAGGAAAATACAGATTTACGTCGGAGCAATGTCAGGCGCGATTGGCAAGCGCCCCTTGGAAACCGGGAATTATCCCGGACTCCAAAGGGGCCTGGACGATCGTTTCAGCCCTTACTTCTGTTTTTCCAACTGGTGGTATTTGCCGTCCTTGTCCCACTGGTAGACCACGTAGTCGGAGACTTTCAGGTCGCCCTTGGAATCCCAGGTTTTTTCGCCCATGACGGTTTTCACAGGGTTGGCTTTCAGCCACTTGGCAGCTTCTTCGCCCTTGTTGGACTTGGCGCCGTTGAAGCCGGCGGCCAGGGCCTGGACCGACGCGTAGGCGTACAGGGTGTAGCCTTCAGGCTCGACGCCCTGGGCACGGAAAGCGTCCACTACGGCCTTGCTGTCCGGCAGCAGGCGTGGGTCGGCGCCGAAGGTCATGTACACGCCATCGACGTATTGCGCGCCGCCAGCGGTGGTGACCAGTTCGTCGGTGACGATGCCGTCATCGGACATGAACTTCACGTCCTTGAGGCCTTGCTCGCGCAACTGGCGAACCAGCGGGCCGGCTTCCGGATGCAGGCCGCCGAAGTAGACCACGTCGGCACCGGCCGAACGGATCTTGGTAACCACGGCGCTGAAGTCTTTTTCGCCACGGGTCAGGCCTTCGTACAACACCGGGGTCACGCCACGCTTGGCCAGTTGCGCCTTGGTAGCGTCCGCCAGGCCTTGGCCGTAGGTGTCCTTGTCGTGCAGCACGACGACTTTCTTGCCCTTGAGCACGTCGACGATGTAGTCGCCAGCCACGATGCCTTGCTGGTCGTCACGACCGCACATGCGGAACATCGCGCTCAGGCCACGCTCGGTCACGGCCGGGTTGGTCGAACCGGGGGTCATGGCGATGATGCCGGCTTCGTCATAGACCTCGGAGGCCGGGATGGTGTTGGACGAACAGAAGTGCCCGACCACGCCGATTACCTTGTCCTGGTCAACCAGGCGGTTGGCCACGGCCACGGCCTGCTTGGGTTCGCAGGCATCGTCACCGGGAACCAGCACGATCTTTTCGCCGTTGACGCCACCCGCTTTGTTGATGACATCGGCCGCTGCCTGCGCACCTTTCATGTACTGCTCGCCAAACGCAGCGTTGGCACCGGTCATCGGTCCCGCCACACCGAATTTCACATCAGCTTGAGCAAACGCAGAAACACCCAGCGCAGTTGCCACTGCGAGGGCCAGGAAACCTTTCTTGTAAAACGTCTGGGACATGAGGTGGTGCTCCAAGGTTTTTTTTAGTTGGCACTGCGACTTCACTTCACTGAAAAGCTCAGAGCAAGGGCCGTGCCATCGGTTTTTTATTCTGAAAAAAGTCGCTGCTTTATTGTTATTTCGACTGTTTCGGGCCCTTTTTCACAGGGCGTGCAACCGTCTAAACCGCACGAGGTGCAACCTTATTTACAGGTAGGTGAAACCCTCCATGAGCCATCATTGCAACCGCCGCGTGAAACGGCGTGCAACCACTGTGTAACAACCTGCGTCACCGAACTGCACACTGTCGGTGCAGCGCTGCTACAACCCGCACCATAACAGGCTAGACGCTGGGCGGGAAAACGCCGCAGACCGTAACACTTTTCAACAATCAGATGACGATCCGCAAGCACTGGCCTGCGTGATACAGCGAAAAACCGGCTTCATACAGGCAACTGCGCAAGCCAACCCCGGCCAAAGGCTGCATGGGCGCGAAGGGAATCGGCAAAGCCTTGGCATCGCCATGGCACAGGTAGTCGGCAAATGCCTTGCCGACCACGGTGCCGGTGGTCACGCCGCGACCGTTGTAACCGGTGACCGCCACCAGGCCGGGCGCCGGCTCGAACAGACGCATCAGGTGGTCGGGCGTGAAGGCAATGCAACCGGTCCAGGTGCATTCCCACTCCACCGACTTGAGATAGGGGAAGTAATGCTGCTGCACCCGATCGGCCCAGGCCTTGAGGAACCAGGTGGGCTTGCGATTGCCGTTGCCCAGGCTGCCCAGCAGCAAACGGCCGTCCTTGTCCCGGCGGATGCTGCTCAGCACCTGGCGGGTATCCCAGGAACCCTGCCCGCCCGGCAGGATACGGCGGGCAGCCTCGTCGTCCAGCGGGACCGAGGCGACCTGATAGTAATAGCCGGGGAAGAAATTACGCCGCAGTTCGGTCCAGTCGCCCTCTGTGTAGGCATTGGAGGCGATCACGACTTGCTCGGCCAGCACCGAACCCTGGGCGGTCTGCACCGACCAGCGTTGACCCTGGCGTTCCAGGCGCGTGACGGGCGAATGGTCGAACATCTGGGCTCCAAGGTCCTTGGCGGCCTTGGCCAATCCACTGGCGTAGGCCATCGGATTGAGCGTGCCGGCCCGCCGGTCGAGCAGCGCCGCGGCGATCTTGTCGGTGCCGGTGGCATCGGCACAGGCTTGGCCCGTGAGCAACTCAACCGGGGCGCCACGGCGTTTCCACTGTTCCTCGCGGCTGCGCAAGTCCGCCTCGCCCCGGGCGTTATGGGCCATGTGCAAGGTGCCTTCGCGGCGCAACTGGCAATCGATGTTGTATTTGTCTACAAGGCTGAAAACCAACGCCGGCGCGGCGCCCAGCATACGGTTGAGCTGGCTGCCCACCGCCTCGCCGAACCCGGCTTCAATGTCATCCGGCGGGATCCACAGGCCGGCGTTCACCAGCCCGACATTGCGCCCCGACCCACCGTGCCCGGCCCGATGCGCTTCCACCACCGCGACACGCTTGCCCTGCTCCAGCAAATGCACCGCCGCCGACAGCCCGGTAAAGCCTGCGCCGATGATGCAGACGTCTACCGTGACCTCGCCGGTGAGCGCAGTGTTTTCAGGCCTTTGTGGCGTCAGTGTTTCCCACAGACATTCTTCACGTAACGGCATTGCCAGACTCCAACGGAAACCCAACAAACACACAATTCAATGTGGGAGCGAGCCTGCTCGCGAAGCGGTTTGTCTGCCAACTTCCACCTTGGCTGATCCGACGCTTTCGCGAGCAGGCTCGCTCCCACAGGGGACTTATTGTCGACTCGATATCAGTCGAAGGTAATCCCTTGCGCCAACGGCAACTCCAGCGAGTAGTTCACGGTGTTGGTCTGGCGGCGCATGTAGCCACGCCATGCATCGGAGCCGGACTCGCGACCGCCGCCGGTTTCCTTTTCGCCACCGAAGGCGCCACCGATTTCCGCGCCGCTCGGGCCGATGTTGACGTTGGCGATGCCGCAGTCGCTGCCCACCGCCGACATGAACTGCTCGGCTTCACGCACGTCGGTGGTGAAGATGCACGACGACAGGCCTTGGGGCACGGAGTTGTTCAGGTGCAGCGCTTCGGCGAAGTCCTTGTAGCCGACCACATAAAGGATCGGCGCGAAGGTTTCATGGCGCACCACGTCGCTCTGCTCCGGCATCTCGACGATGGCGGGCGAGACGTAATAGGCATTCGGGAACTGGTCTTCGAGCTGGCGCTTGCCGCCAAATACCCGCCCGCCTTCGCTCAGGGCCTGCTCCAGCGCGTCCTGCATGTTCTCGAAGCTTTGCTTGTCGATCAGCGGCCCGACCAGGTTGCCTTCCAGCGGGTGGCCGATGCGCACTTTCGAATAGGCGGCCTTGAGGCGGGTGACGATTTCTTCCTTCACTGATTCATGGGCGATCAACCGGCGCAGGGTGGTGCAACGCTGGCCTGCGGTGCCGACGGCGCTGAACAGGATGGCGCGCACGGCCATGTCCAGGTCAGCGCTCGGGGCCAGGATCATGGCGTTGTTGCCGCCCAGTTCGAGGATGCTGCGGGCGAAACGCGCCGCGACTTTCGGCGCCACTTCGCGCCCCATGCGGGTGCTGCCGGTGGCGCTGATCAACGCTACGCGCGGGTCATCCACCAAGGCTTCGCCGGCATCGCGGCCGCCGATGATCACTTGGCTCAGGTACGGCGGCGCATCGCTGAAGTTGTTCAGCACGCGCTCGAACAATGCCTGGCACGCCAGGGCGGTCAGCGGCGTCTTCTCCGACGGTTTCCAGATCACCGAGTTGCCGCAGACCAGGGCCAGCGTGGTGTTCCAGGCCCAGACCGCGACAGGAAAGTTGAAGGCGCTGATCACACCGACCACGCCCAGCGGGTGCCAGGTTTCACGCATGTGATGGCCAGGGCGTTCGGACGCGATGGTCAGGCCGTACAACTGGCGGGACAGGCCGACGGCGAAATCGCAGATGTCGATCATCTCCTGCACTTCGCCCAGGCCTTCCTGGGTGATCTTGCCGGCTTCCCACGACACCAGCTCGCCGAGGTCGGCCTTGTATTCACGCAGCAGGTCGCCAAATTGGCGCACCAGCTCGCCACGGCGGGGAGCCGGCACCTTGCGCCACAGGTCGAACGCATGCTCGGCCCGACTGACCTGCTGCTCGACTTCGGCAGCGCCTTCCCAGTTCACCGCACCGATGCGACTGCCATCGATGGGCGAATGCACAGGCTGTGTGCCGTTCTGGTACAGGGCCGGGTCGACGCCCAGACGATCAAGCAATGCAGCAACCATGGGTAAATTCCTCAAGCGAAAGACAATGGGTTGGCAGCCGGACGAACACGGCTGATCAGACCTGTAGTTGTAGCTGGCCCGAGACTTGCCAACAAACGACCTTTAAGCGAGATATCATTCCGTTTATTCATGCTGACCTGATTACAGGACAAGCAGAGCGACCAGAACCAAGGCCCCGTCATGCTCAATAAACGTTATTTGCCGTCGATCACGGCGTTGCAGTGCTTCGAGGCGGTGACCCGTCACCTGAGCTTCACCCGCGCCGCCGAAGAGCTGAACTTGACCCAGAGCGCCGTCAGCAAACAGGTCGCACAACTGGAAGAGCTGCTGCAGCACCTGCTGTTTCGTCGCGTGCGCCGACGCCTGCAACTGACACCCGCTGGCGATTTGTACTTGGGAGAAGTACGAAAAATCCTCACCCAAGTCGAGATGTCGACCCATTACTTGCGATCCTACGGAGGCGACACCGAAGTACTACGAGTCTCCACGCCGCCGACGTTTGGTGCCCGCTGGCTGGTCCCTCGCCTCAAGGGCTGGCGCCTGCGCCATCCGAGCATTCACTTGGATCTCTGCAGCGAGCAGGAAGCCGATGACTTGCAGCAGGGACGCAGCGACCTGGCGTTCTATTTCGGCCAGGCCTCACGGCCCGGAACTGAATCCTTGAAGCTGTTCGGCGAAGAACTGGTACCCGTCTGCGCACCGGGCAGCCTGCCGGACCAGCCTTTCACCGACCCGACGCAACTGGCCGATCTGGTCCTGCTGCAAAACGCCTCGCGCCCCCAGGCCTGGCACGACTGGTTCGATGATCAGGGCTACCACACTGAACACAGCTATCACGGGCCGCGCTTCGAAACTTTTTACATGTGCATCCGCGCCGCACAGGTCGGCTGCGGCGTTGCGCTGCTGCCCAGGTTCCTTGTGGAAGAAGAACTGTCCGACGGCAAGCTGGTCATTCCCTGGCAACATGCAATGCCCAGCACCAACGCCTATTACCTGGCGTACCCGGAACGTTCGGCGGAGGTGCCCAAGGTGCGGATGTTCGTGGAATGGATGCTTGAGCAGATTGACGGTGCCAGCACAGCCGCCTAGCCGCTGCGATGCGGCCTTGTGGCGAGGGGATTTATCCCCGCTGGACTGCGCAGCAGTCCCAGAGAAAGATGGGACGCTACGCGTCCAGCGGGGATAAATCCCCTCGCCACAAAGGCCTGTGAGGCAAAAAACACTGGCAATACCTATGAGGGTTATGCGCCACTAGCCCTTTCACCATGAACTGCCGTACGCCGCTGCCGCCGCAGCTACCTGTCTGGAGATTGCCGTTATGAGCGAGAGCGTGTTTGCCGATCGCATCGTGCAGAACCTGCTCGACACCGACTTCTACAAACTGACGATGATGCAGGCGGTGCTGCATAACTACCCTAACGTCGAAGTGGAATGGGAGTTTCGTTGCCGTAACAGCGAGGACCTGCGCCCGTATCTGGCGGAGATCCGCTTCCAGATCGAGCGCCTGGCCGAACTGAGCCTGAGCGCCGATCAGTTGAGCTTCCTGGAACGCATCAGCTTCCTGAAACCGGATTTCCTGCGTTTCCTGGGCCTGTTTCGTTTCAACCTGCGCTACGTGCACACCGGCATCGAGAACGGCGAGTTGTTTATCCGCCTGCGCGGGCCGTGGCTGCATGTGATTCTGTTCGAAGTGCCATTGCTGGCCATTGTCAGCGAGGTGCGCAACCGCTATCGCTACCGTGAAATTGTCCTGGAACAGGCGCGGGAACAGCTTTATCGCAAGTTCGACTGGCTGAGCGCCAACGCCAGCGTAGAGGAATTATCCGAACTGCAAGTGGCCGACTTCGGCACCCGTCGTCGCTTTTCCTACCGGACCCAGGAAGAAGTGGTGAACGTGCTCAAGCACGACTTCCCCGGACGCTTCGTCGGCACCAGCAACGTGCATCTGTCCCGGGAGCTGGACATGAAACCCTTGGGCACCATGGCCCACGAGTGGATCATGGCCCACCAGCAACTGGGCCCTCGGCTGATCGACAGCCAGATCGCCGCGCTCGACTGCTGGGTCCGTGAATACCGAGGCCTGCTGGGCATCGCACTGACCGATTGCATCACCATGGACGCCTTTCTCAAGGACTTCGATCTGTTCTTCGCCAAGCTGTTCGACGGCTTGCGCCATGATTCGGGCGACCCGGTGATCTGGGCCGAAAAAGCCATCGCCCACTATCACCAGTTGGGCATCGACCCGATGAGCAAGACCCTGGTGTTCTCCGACAGCCTGACATTGCCCAAATGCCTGGAGATTTTTCGGGCGTTGCGTGGTCGCATAAATGTGAGCTTTGGTATCGGGACCAACCTGACCTGCGACATTCCAGGCGTGGAACCCATGAGCATCGTGCTTAAAATGATCAGCTGTGATGGGCAACCCGTGGCCAAGATTTCAGACGAGCCCGGCAAGACCCACTGCAAGGACCCGAATTTCGTCGCCTATATGCGACATGTTTTCCAAGTACCTGCCGCCCTTTCTGGCACATCAAGCAAGGAGTGAATTCATGCAAGCCGTACAGCGTGAGATAGCTGAACAGCTCAAGGTCCAGCCACCGTTCGCCGATGACGCCGCCCTCAAGGCCGAAATCGCCCGCCGGGTGGGCTTCATCCAGGATTGCCTCGTCAATTCCGGGCTCAAGAGCCTGGTGCTGGGTATCAGCGGCGGCGTCGATTCGTTGACCGCAGGCCTGTTGGCCCAACGTGCCGTGCGTGAACTGCGGGAAAAAACCGGCAACGCGGCGTACAAGTTCATCGCCGTGCGCCTGCCGTACGAAACCCAGTTCGACGAACACGAAGCCCAGGCTTGTGTCGATTTCATCGAGCCGGATGAGCGCCACACGGTCAACATCGGCCCGGCGGTCAAGGCCTTGGCCGAGCAAGTCGCGGCGTTCGAAGGCAAGGCGGTGGTTTCGCGGGATTTCGTGCTGGGCAATACCAAAGCGCGGATGCGCATGGTGGCGCAATACACCATCGCCGGTGCCGAGCAAGGCCTGGTGATCGGCACCGACCACGCGGCTGAAGCGGTCATGGGTTTCTTCACCAAGTTTGGTGACGGCGCCTGCGACCTGGCGCCGTTGAGCGGGCTGGTGAAAAACCAGGTCCGGGCCATTGCCCGTGACTTTGGCGCGCCGGAATCATTGGTGGAAAAAGTCCCCACCGCCGACCTCGAAGACCTGTCGCCGGGCAAGCCGGACGAAGCGTCCCACGGCGTGACCTACGCCGAGATCGACGCGTTCCTGCACGGCCAACCGATTCGCGAAGAAGCCGCCAGGATCATTTGCGACACCTATCGCAAGACCGAGCACAAGCGAGTGATGCCGTACGCGCCGTAATCACCATTGGTGGACAGTCTCCTGTGGGAGCGAGCTTGCTCGCGATGGCGGTGGATCAGCTTGCATTGATGCTGAATGTACTGCCGTTATCGCGAGCAAGCTCGCTCCCACAAGAGATATTTGCCTGGTATAAAAAAAGCGCCCTGCACGGGGGCGCTTTTTTTTGTTCCGGAAAATTGATTACTTCAGGGTCACCGTGCCTTTCATCATCGAGATGTGGCCAGGGAACGAGCAGAAGAAGCCGTACTTCTCGGAGGCGCTGAGTTTCGACACGTCGAAGGTCACCGAGTCTTTCTCGCCGGCGCCGATGATCTTGGTGTGGGCAATGATGCGAGCATCGCCTTCCTTCAGGTAGTTCTTGTCGATACCGGCGCCCAGGCCATCGGTGGCGATCGGCTGCATGTCAGCCTCTTTGCTCAGCACCCAGTTATGGCCCATGACGTTCTTCGGCAAGCTGCCGGAGTGAGTCAGCTCAACGGTGAAGGTCTTGCAGCTCTTGTCGATTTCGATGGCCTTGGTGTTGAAGGACATCTGGTCGGTCGAATCGATGGTGGTCTTGCACTCCGCTGCCATCAGTTGGCTGCTGGCCAGCGTCAACAGGGAAACTGCTACAAGTTTGGCGAACATCATGAATCTCCAAGGCATGGTTAACAAAATTCCGTCAAAGGGGAAGACTGCCTGATTTTCCAGCAAGTTCCTATGACCTGTGTCAAAGATTGTATACAACTTAAGACTATCAGCCTGATGGACAGAATCAACCAGCCAGAAGTATGGGTCACCCCCTAAGATCGGCTCCATCACCTACTGGAGCAACCGTCATGAACTTCAACAGCCTGTTGTGCAGCTTGCTCGCCGCCTACGCCTGCGGCGCCAGCGGTACCTACGAAAAACCTCGGCGCGAGGTTTGATTTCTTTGCGCAACAATTCCTTTGCGCAACAAAGGGCAGGCTTTACTCTGGACCGGTTACCGATCAGGGAGTAAAGCATGTCCATCGCATCAGTTTGTGTATTTTGCGGCGCCAGCACCGGCGCGAACCCAGCCTATCGCGAAGCGGCCCAGGCTTTGGGGCGCGCGCTGGCGGAACGAAAGCTGACCCTGGTCTACGGCGGTGGCGCGGTCGGCCTGATGGGCATCGTCGCCGATGCGGCCCTCGCGGCGGGCGGCGAAGTGATTGGCATTATCCCGCAAAGCCTGAAGGACAAGGAAATCGGACACAGTGGCCTGACGCGCCTGGAAGTGGTGGACGGCATGCACGCGCGCAAGGCCCGCATGGCCGAACTCAGCGATGCCTTCATCGCCCTGCCCGGCGGCCTCGGCACGCTGGAAGAACTGTTCGAAGTCTGGACCTGGGGCCAGCTCGGCTACCATGGCAAACCGCTGGGGCTGCTGGAAGTGAACGGTTTCTACAGCAAGCTCACCGGTTTTCTGGATCATATCGTCGGCGAAGGTTTCGTCCGCGCGCCGCATCGTGACATGCTGCAAGTGAGCGATTCACCGCAGAACCTGCTCGATGCGCTGGACGAATGGCAGCCATCGATCCCGCCGAAGTGGGCCGAACAAAAACCCAGCTAACGGCTCGGCCCCGATACAGGGCAGAATACGCGCCGCTCAACCTCACCTTCGACCCCAGAGGATCGCCCATGGCCAAACCCAATTATTCCTTCGCCAAACGTCAGAGAGACTTGGCCAAGGAGCAGAAGAAAGAGGAAAAGCTCCAACGCAAGAAAGCCAGCGCAGAAGAAGCAGCACTAGACCCGGATGCCGAAGGCGACGTGGCGGCGGAAGCTGATGTCGATGCACCGAAAGATCAGGCTCCCGACGTCTGATATCCCCACTTGGACCCGATGATCGATCCGGTCCAACGGTTTGTGTCCAGGGCTGGCAGCCTCGCTGCCGGTCCTTGCAAACCCGCTATATCCCCAACGCCTTCACGATCGACAAGCGATAGCCGTCAGGCAAATTGGCCGGCAATCGCCCCGGTTCGAACAGCCCGATCTCCTTGTGCTCATGACTGATCACCGGCACGAAACCGCCCTGCAATTGGCAGCGGTAGGTGGAGATGAAGATGTGCTTGCCTGGGATCACCTCGAATAGATACGAATCCAGCGGCGCCCCCACGCAGACCTCGACCGCCAGTTCCTCGGCAATCTCCCGCGCCAGGCATTGCGGCGCCGTTTCGCCCAATTCGATCCGCCCGCCGGGCAGCTCCCATTCGTCCCGCTCGTTGAGCATCAGCACAACCAGGCCTTCGGGGGATTGCAGCACGCCTTTGATGGAAACCGGGAACATATAGAAGTCTCATTGTTAATCAGTTCCCCTGTGGCGAGGGAGCTTGCTCCCGCTGGGCCGCGAAGCGGTCCAAAGATTTTACGGTCGCTGCGCAACCGAGCGGGAGCAAGCTCCCTCGCCACAGGTGTTCATTGGAACATCAGATCACTGTTCCAACGGCATCACTGTCACCCGCACTTCGGGATCATGGGTACCGCCGCCAAGGATCACTCCGCGCAACGGTGACACATCGGAAAAATCCCGGCCCCAGGCCAGGGTGATGTGTTCCAGCGCCGGCTGCACGTTGTTGGTCGGGTCGAAGTCCACCCAACCCAACTCCGGGCAGAACACCGACACCCAGGCGTGTGAAGCATCGGCGCCTATCAGCCGGGCCTGGCCGGGCGGTGGCTGGGTCAGCAGATAGCCGCTGACGTAACGCGCCGCCAATCCGCGGGAGCGCACACAGGCCAACATCAGATGGGCAAAATCCTGGCAGACGCCCCGTCGCCGCTCCAGCACCTCCACCAACGGCGTCGCGACCTGAGTAGCCTCGGCGTCGAAGGTGAACTCTTCGAAAATCTTCTCCATCAATGCCTGGACACCGACCATCAGCGGTCGTCCCGCCGGGAAACAGCTTTCCGAAAACTCCACGAAGCTGCGCTTGAGGTGCACGTAGGGCGATTCGAAACGGTAGCGACACGCGTCCAGCAGCCGCGCTGTCAGCGGTCGGCCGCTATAGGTCAACGCGTCACGGGTCGAATCCCAGGCCGGCGACAGGTTGAAATCCAATTCAGGACGCGCCAGCACCTCGACGCTCAGGCGGGCATTGACCAGCAGCTCATCGTGAGGCCGTTCGAAGGCCAGGCGGGTCAACGGGTTGCCGAATACGTCCTGCTCATCCCGACGGGTCGTCGGCTCCGGACTGATCAGCAACTGCTGTTCGGTGCAACGCTGCCAGTCACAGGCCCGCGGCCACAGATGGGCCAGTTGCTGCGCGAGGGACACCGGGCTGTCGTAGTGATAATGGGTGTCGTGGAGGATCTGGTAACGAGCGTTCATCAGACGGACACCGTGCGTTGGCTGACGTCATCGACGTGGGCAAAATGGCGCAAGGCCAAGCGATCGGACACCTGGCCACTGACATCGGCCACCTCCTGCAACAGATCGGCCAGGCCATCGAGCGCCGCGCGCAGGCTGGCTTCGCCGAACAGCGGATTTTCCAGGCAGCGCAGGTCGAAGCGCGACAGGCGCGTCACCAACTCCGGCAGCGCGGTATCCCTGGGCGCGCCAAAATCATCGTTCAGGCGCTTGAGGGTGCGCGCCACCAGTTTCAATTGGAAGAGCACCGCATGAGGGTTCTGCTCGTCCAGCAACAACAGGTCGAGCACTGGAATCAACTGCGCCACCGCCAGGTAGCGCGAGCGGTAGGTGATGCTGCTGTTACCCAATTCCAGCAACCATTCCAACCCGGCCTGATCGAAAACCGCCTCGCCTCGCAGGAACGCCGCCAGGCTGCTGCTGAGAAACTGCAGGCGCTCCAGGCGCCGACCGATCATCAGGAAGCGCCAGCCCTCGTCGCGGGTCATGTCGTCCAGGGCGAAGCCGGATAACGCCGCCAGGGACATCACCAAGCGGTTGAGAAAATCCAGCAGCTCACCGAAGTCCGGCTCACTGGTTTCCAGCTCCACGGCTTCGCGTTGCAACTCCACGAGCGCCTGCCAGTTTTCCCGCGACAGCTTGCCGCGAACCTGCGAAGCCGCCCACTGCAAGCGCTGCAGGTTGGAACGCAGGCTGAAGGACCAGTCATCCCCGAGCATGGCCGCCATCAGGCGTTCGGGCAGCTCGCCCTCCTCGGGCAACAGCATCAGGCTTTCGCCGAGGGAGACCGCCGACTGCAGCGCTTGCGGGTCATCACCATCGACATACCGCGCCAGCATGATTCGCAGAAGGCGGGCACTGTCATCGCACCGTTCACAATAGCGGCCGAACCAGAACAGGTTTTCGACGACTCGCGAGGGCAGGTAAGGATCGCGGCGCACCAGGTCGTGAACGCCGACGGTGCGTTGGGCCTTCCATTGCTCACCGCCGGGCGCTTGCTCGCCGAGCACCCACGTGTCCTTGCTGGCACCGCCGCGCTGCATCGACACCACCTCGGCATCGGCCTCGGCAGCCACGCGGGTCAGGCCCCCGCGCAGCACGCGATAATCGTTTTTCCCAGACACGGCGTACACGCGCATGCCGATGGCCCGGGGCTGGATCAAGCCATCCTCGGCCTGCCACACCGGCGCCTGGGATAACTGCGCCAGCTCTTGGGCGACGTAGGCATAAGGCCGCGCCTGCATGCGTGCCGCCAGTTGGGCGCGCTGGCCCTCGTCCAGGTCTCGACCAAACACAGGCGTGAAACTCTGGGAGGGAAATGCCGGCTTGATCAACAGCTGGGGTAATTTCTCCAAGGCCTGGGCCAGCACTGGCGGTTCACCGCACCACCAGGTGGCAATGGAAGGCAGCATCAGTTCTTCGCCGAACAGATACTGGTTGATCTTCGGCAAGAACCCCAAGAGCCCTGGCGATTCCAGCACGCCGCTGCCCAGGGCATTGGCCACCAAGACCCGGCCCTGGCGCACCGCTTCCAGCAAACCGGGCACGCCCAGGGCCGAATCGGTGCGCAACTCCAGCGGGTCGCAGAAATCATCGTCGAGGCGGCGCATGATCGCGTGGACCCGACGCAATCCGCTGAGGGTCTTCAGGTAGACCGTGGCGTCCCGAACGGTAAGGTCACCGCCCTCCACCAACGGGTAACCGAGCTGGCGCGCCAGGTATAGATGCTCGAAATAGCTCTCGTTGAAGCGCCCGGGCGTCAGCAACACCACCAGCGGCGGCTCGCCGTCACTGGGCGCCTGTCGTGCCAGCGTCTCTTGCAAAGTCCGGAAGAAACCGGACAAGTGCTGCACCTTGAGGTCGCGATAAAGATCGGGAAACGCTCGTGACACGATTGTGCGATTTTCCAACGCATATCCGGCCCCGGAAGGCGCCTGGGTCCGATCCGCAGTAACCCACCAGCGACCGTCGGGCGTACGCGCCAGGTCCACGGCATACAGGTGAAGAAAGTCGCCATCCGGCGGCGTGATGCCTTGGCACGGCCAGAGGAAATTGTTGTGGCCAAACACCAGCTCCGCCGGCAACAAGCCTTCGCTGATCAACCGCTGCGGCCCATACAGGTCGGCCAGTACCGCATTGAGCAGACGTGCGCGCTGGGCAATGCCGGCCGACAGCAGCTTCCATTCCTGGGCATCGATGACGTGGGGCAGCAGATCCAGTTCCCAGGGCCGATCAGCGCCCTTCGGGTCCGCATAGACGTTGTAGGTGACGCCGTTTTCCTGGATCTGCCGGGCCAGCAACGCCTGGCGCTGGAGCAGTTGCGCCGGCGTACTGCGCTGCAACTGGTCGAACAGCCGCCGCCAGTGCGCGCGGACCGCACCGCTGTCGTCCAGCAATTCGTGATAGGTGCCCGTCGTCAGCGGGTAACGGTCAAGCAGGTCAGGCATGGAAAGCTCGGCAGGGCGGCAATGATGGGTGAGACTAGCGCAAGCGCATGACGCCCGGATAGGTGTGTTTGTGTTGGATCCGACCTGGCTTTCGTGGCGAGGGGATTTATCCCCGCTGGGCTGCGCCGCAGCCCCCAAAGCAACTCGGTGTGCCAAGAAGATTGAGCTAACCGCTTCAGGGCTGCTACGCAGCCCAGCGGGGATAAATCCCCTCGCCACAAGGTCCAGCTAGCTTTTTGATGTCCCGTGAAAGCGCCGCAGATCGAGCGTGAAGGGAAACTCGTCATCCGTTGCCAGACTCGGTATCGGCAGTTTTCCAGGCGTGTGTCCGATACGGAAGAATCGCGCCATCCGCCGGCTCTCCGCTTCGTTGGCGTTCACCGGCAGGCTGTCATAATTACGGCCGCCGGGATGCGCCACGTGGTATTGGCAGCCGCCCAGCGAACGTTGCATCCAGGTGTCGAGTACGTCAAAGACCAGCGGCGCATGGACCGGGATGGTCGGCTGCAAGCAGTTGAACGGTTGCCAGGCGCGGAAACGCACCCCGGCGACGAACTCGCCTACGCGACCGGTTGGCTGAAGCGGCACCGGCACGCCATTGCAGGTCAGCAGATAACGTTGCGGTGCCAACCCCGTGAGCTTGATCTGCAAGCGCTCCAGGGACGAGTCCACATAACGCACCGTGCCGCCAGCCGAGCCCTCTTCGCCCAGCACATGCCAAGGCTCCAGCGCCTGGCGCAACTGCAGCTCGATACCGTTGACCGCATAATCGCCGACCTTGGGAAAGCGGAACTCCAGGTGCGCGGCAAACCAGTCGGCGCGCAGCGGATAACCCGCGGCATTGAGTTCCTCGATGACCTCGGCGAAATCCTGCTCGATGAAATGCGGCAGCAGGAAACGGTCGTGCAACTCGGTGCCCCAACGCGCCAGCCTGGCCGGTGCATAGGGCTCACGCCAGAACCGCGCCACCAGCGCTCGCAGCAACAACTGCTGAGTCAAGCTCATGCGGGCGTGGGGCGGCATTTCGAAAGCGCGCAGCTCCAGCAAGCCTAGACGCCCGGTGGCGCCGTCCGGCGAATAGAGCTTGTCGATGCAGAACTCGGCGCGGTGGGTATTGCCGGTCACGTCGATCAACAGGTTGCGCAGGAGCCGATCGACCAACCACGGCGGACATTCCTCGCCAGGCTGGGGCATTTGCGCGAAGGCGATTTCCAGCTCATACAACGCGTCGTTGCGCGCCTCGTCCACACGTGGTGCCTGGGATGTCGGGCCGATGAACAACCCGGAAAACAGGTAGGACAACGACGGGTGGTTATGCCAGTAGCTGATCAGGCTGCGCAGCAAGTCCGGACGTCGCAGGAACGGTGAATCAGCCGGTGTCGCGCCACCCAGTACGAAATGGTTACCGCCACCGGTACCGGTGTGCCGGCCATCGATCAGAAATTTCTCAGTGGTCAGTCGGTTAAGTCGCGCTTGCTCGTAAAGAAATTCGGTGCGCTCGACCAACTCATCCCAGCTCGCCGAAGGCTGCACGTTGACCTCGATGACACCCGGGTCCGGCGTGATGCGGAAATTGCTCAGGCGCGGGTCGCTCGGCGGCTCGTAGCCCTCCAACAAGACAGGGCAGCTCAGTTCTTCAGCAGTCGCCTCGATCGCGCTGACCAACTCCAGGTAATCCTCGACCCGCTCCAGCGGCGGCATGAACAGGTACAGCCGCCCTTCCCTGGCCTCGGCGCAGAAGGCGGTGCGGGTCAGCCAATCGGCCGATTCGTCGATCTTCGGCACGCGCTCCTGTTCCAGTGCCGGCTCGCCGTGACGGTTCAACTGCTCGGTCCCAGGTAACTCGGGCAAATCCTGGTTGGGGTCGGTGGGATGGATGAACGGATATTCGGCCGCCGTCACCCACGGCTGGGACGCCAGTGGCAAGCGATAGCCCAAGGGCGAATCCCCCGGCACCAGCCGGCAATGATCCTCGCGCAAGTACCAGCGCCCGCTTTGCCATTGGTCGCCCTTGGCGGTCCGGGCCAACGGCAGGACCTGGCCGATCACTTTATCCAGACCCTGGCTGAAGACCTTGCGCAAACGCGCCCGCTCCAACGGGTCTTCCAGCCGGGGATCTTCGGCCGTCACGTTCGAAGGCAACGTGCCTTCGCGCCAGAGGTAATGGAAGTTGTCTTCGTAGGCAGGGAAGACGAATCGCGTGGGAATTTTCAGGCGTTCCGCGACACTCGCCAGGAAGCGGCCCGCCAACTCGCCATCGGCGCCGTAGTCTTTCTGCTCGTCGGCAATCAATGCGCTGTCATGCCAGATCGGCACCCCGTCACGCCGCCAATAGCAGTTGAGCGACCAGCGCGGCAATTGCTCGCCGGGATACCACTTGCCCTGGCCGAAATGCACCAGCCCCTGCGGCGCGTAATGCTCGCGCATGCGCTGGAACAGCTCGGCGGAAAGGCGACGTTTGTCTGGCCCAAGCGCCGCCGTGTTCCACTCGGCGCCGTCCGGGTCATCGATGGAAACGAAAGTCGGCTCACCGCCCATGGTCAGGCGCACGTCGCCTTTCTGCAGGTCGCCATCGATCTTGCGGCCCAACGCCTGGATCGCCAACCATTGTTCTTCGGTGTAGGGCTTGGTGACCCGAGGCGCTTCCCAGATCCGCTCCACGGACATTTCGTGACTGAACTGACATTCGCACGGCTCCACCAGACCACTGATCGGTGCCGCCGAGGACGGATCAGGACTACACGCCAAGGGAATATGCCCTTCGCCCGCGAACAATCCGGACGTAGCGTCGAGGCCGATCCAGCCGGCGCCAGGCAGGTAGACCTCGCACCAGGCATGCAGGTCGGTGAAATCCACTTCCGTACCGGACGGGCCATCGAGGCTTTTCACGTCGGCGGTCAACTGGATCAAGTAACCCGAGACAAAACGCGCTGCCAGGCCCAGATGACGCAACAGTTGCACCAGCAGCCAGGCCGAGTCGCGGCATGAACCGGACGCATGTTCCAACGTATGCTCCGGCGTCTGCACGCCGGGCTCCATGCGGATCAGGTAGTTGATGTCTTCGCTCAGGCGCTGGTTGAGCGCCACCAGAAAATCCACCGCTGGCAGCGGCGTGCGGTCGATGCCGTCCAGGTAAGCCTTGAACTTGGGCGTCAGCGGGAGCTTTTCCAGGTAGGGCATCAGCTCGTGTTTTTCGTCAGCCGCATAGGTGAACGGGATCTTCTCGGCGTAAGGCTCAAGGAAAAAATCGAACGGATTGAACACCGCCATCTCGGCGACCAGATCGACCTCGACCCGCAGCTCATCGGTCTTTTCCGGAAACACCAGCCGCGCCAGGTAATTGCCCTGGGGGTCTTGTTGCCAATTGATGAAATGCTGTTCGGGCGAGACTTTCAACGAGTACGAAAGGATACGCGTGCGGCTATGGGCCGCCGGGCGCAGGCGAACGATCTGTGGACCGAGTTCGACAGCGCGCTCGTAGCGATAGTGTGTGACATGGTGCAAAGCGACATGAATCGACACGGCGTGCCTCCTGCGGGGCCTGGGCGTTATCGAAAGCGGCGCAAGACTTATGCCATTCAGGCAGGCCGGACACTTTCAACGTCTACTCAGGGCAGTAGAGCACTAAAACCGCGCGATGCCTGTATTGATCTGCAAAGGCCGCACATAAATGCGGCGCGGGGCGGTAGCGAATCGACTCAGCGGCGCGGGCGCGAGGCCTTGGCGGACTGGAGGATGCGTTCGCGTTGGTGGCGGATTTCGATGAGCTTGCTGCGCATTTCGCGGTGGCGTTTGCTGTTGAGCAGCAGCAGTCCCAGTAGCGGCAACAGCACCGCAAACACATACACACCTTGATGCGGCCCATAAGCAAACGTCGGCAGCACCGCCGCCAGACAGGCGAGGAAATAACCCACCACCCACCAGATCGCCCAGGCGCGTCCGCGTGCGATCATGAGATTGCCCAGGACCAGGACACTCACCAGAGCCAAAGTGCCGAGTCCAACATAGTTGCTTCTGACGGAAGGCTCCAAGGCACGCCAATAAGTGCTGCGGACAAAACCAGCAGCGCAGACCCGGAAAAGCATCCCAGGAAAATTGTCCCCATGAACACCGGAAAATAATGGGCAAGGAAATGCTTCAGGGATTCACCTCCGATCACGGCCCAATCTCCTGGAAGCCATCAACGACAGCGCACACCCTGACGAGGCGAAATGCTTGCAGCGTTACGCAGTCATGATCGAGGGCCACGCAGAGCCTCCCGCTTTGCGCGGATAGCGACAAGTTTGTTACGCATATCCCGTTGCCTTTGGCTTTGCAGCAGCAGTAGGCCAAGCACCGGAAATAATACCGCCATTGCGTAGAGGCCCCGATGAGGGGCATAACCAGCCATCGGAAGGACAAATCCCAGGCAGGAGACGAATACCCCAACCAACAACCACACCCAGCGGGGTCGCCCCCAAAGGACCATCAGGTTACCGTGCGCCACCAGCAGCGTAACTGCTGCGCCCCCCAGCATGATGTAAACGCCGCTTTCAGCTAAAGGCAATGCTCGAAAATAGGTTATGAAAGCGAGTGAAATAGCCAAGGCAATTGAAATGTAAGCCGCGAAGATACCGGCAATGAATCCAAGAAAATGCCTTTGGAAGAAGCCTCGAAGTGTAAGCTCGTCGTTCATTCATCAAGCTCTTCGTATAGGCCAATAGCGATAGTCTTGACGTTGCCTGATAGGGCGCTCCCGCTCAGCCCGATAGCTGCGCCCAGCGAATCCTTGATTTGGGTGATAGTGCCGTGCTTGAGCTCGGCGGCCGTGAAGCGCTTGGGCAACTCACCGGCAAGTTGCTTCAACTTGAGCATTTTTGCTGTCAAACGAGGATCATTGATACTCAACAATTCCTTGGTCAGCTTAGCCCGCTCCTGTCGGTTCAAACCCCGCAGAACTTCACGCAGCGTTTTACCGGTCGAAGCCTTGGCAACCCTGACCATTTTAATTGTCGTCAAAGCGGAGGCCCCCACGCCGACCAACGAAGCGGCATCCAAGCCTATCGAGGCGTTTTGGTACCATGCCTCGCTGTCCAGCCAGTCATTCGTCTGCGGGCTGGCAATTTCGAGGCTGGTGCGAACAAGTCCATTGACGCACTGGAGGCTGCTCGCTCCCGCAGCTGTCCAGGCTATTGCCACCATCACACCACTGGCTCCCGCACTGAAAGGGACGAGGATGGTTCCACTGGCAATCACGACCCAGCTGATTACCGCTCCCGCGCAAGAAAGTGTCGTGTTCACCGCCTCGATGACTAGACGCGACTCACGTGGATTGCTCTGTACCTGCTGGGCAAATTGCTCCGGTGCGATATATTTCTGCGCCTCGCGCAAGATGATTCGCTTCGGCTTGATGCTGCAAATCGGCTTGAACTCACGCAGCGTTACTACATTGAATTCAGCATCGATATACACCACTCCCGCGCCGACGATGCTTGGATCGGCATCAATGGCGGCGAACAGCCGTGGCAGGTTGATTTGGCTTTCGATGCGGCGACGGGCCATCAGTTGGGAGAGGCTGTTGTCCATACCGATGCCGGGTAACGGAGTGCTCATTGAATCGTCCTTGAGAATCGAAGGGTGAGTCGTTATCCACACTGAACATTGTGGCGAGGGGATTTATCCCCGCTGGGCTGCGCAGCAGCCCCTAAAACCTGTCGCCTCGGTGGGGGCAGGCTGATTGCGTTAGGCCTCTTGGGGCTGCTTCGCAGCCCAACGGGGATAAATCCCCTCGCCACAAAAGCTATGCATCCGCCGTCACGCCGTTGGCGGGCGCCACGATAACAAACGGCCAGCACGCCCGCTAGAAAGCAAAACGCCAGCACTTAGGCTGGCGTTTTGCGAGGTGGCGGGGATGATCAGCGCGGTACGACAGGCTTGCGCGCCGGCTTCGGTCCCTTGCCCTTGGCCGCGTCCTTGCGCTCCTTGGCGGCCTTCTGGTTGCGGGCGAACGCGGCAGCCTTGGCTTGCTCGCGCTTGTCCCACGCGTTGCCGCCATCACTGGCGCGCGGCGGCAGGCCGGTGTGCTGGGTCAGGATCTTGGTGGTTTCCTTGCCCACTTTATGGCTGCCAGCCGGCGTCGAGTTCTTGCGACGGGCGCTCTGGTAGCTGTCGGTGGCCGGCTGGTGCAACGGAATCAACTGGTGCTTGCCCGGCCCGATCAGGTCGGCGCGGCCCATGCGGGTCAGCGCTTCGCGCAGCATCGGCCAGCCTTTCGGGTCGTGATAACGCAGGAACGCCTTGTGCAGGCGGCGCTGCTCTTCGCTCTTGACGATGGTCACCGCGTCGCTCTTATAGGTGACTTTGCGCAACGGGTTCTTGCCCGAGTGGTACATGGCGGTGGCCGTGGCCATCGGCGACGGATAGAACGCCTGCACCTGGTCGGCGCGGAAACCGTTGCCCTTGAGCCACAGCGCCAGGTTCATCATGTCTTCGTCGGTGGTGCCCGGGTGGGCCGCGATGAAGTACGGAATCAGGTACTGCTCTTTCCCCGCTTCCTTGGTGTACTTCTCGAACATGCGCTTGAACTTGTCATAGCTGCCGATGCCCGGCTTCATCATCTGGTTGAGCGGACCTTCCTCGGTGTGCTCCGGGGCGATCTTCAGGTAACCGCCGACATGGTGGGTGACCAGTTCCTTGACGTACTCCGGCGACTCGACCGCCAGGTCGTAACGCAGGCCGGAGGCGATCAGGATCTTCTTCACCCCAGGTAATGCCCGGGCGCTGCGGTACAGCTGGATCAGCGAAGAATGGTCGGTGTTCAGGTTTGGGCAAATGCCGGGGAACACGCACGACGGCTTGCGGCACGCGGATTCGATTTCCGGGCTCTTGCAGGCGATGCGGTACATGTTCGCGGTTGGCCCGCCGAGGTCGGAAATCACCCCGGTAAAGCCCGGAACCTTGTCGCGGATCTCTTCGATCTCGCGGATGATCGACTCTTCGGAACGGTTCTGGATGATCCGACCTTCGTGCTCGGTGATCGAGCAGAAGGTGCAGCCACCGAAGCAGCCACGCATGATGTTCACCGAGAAACGGATCATCTCGTAGGCCGGGATCTTCTCCTTGCCATACGCCGGATGCGGAACACGTGCGTAAGGCATGCCAAACACGTAGTCCATTTCTTCAGTGGTCATAGGAATGGGCGGCGGGTTGAACCAGACATCGACTTCGCCGTGCTTCTGCACCAGCGCACGGGCGTTACCCGGGTTGGTTTCCAGGTGCAGCACGCGGTTCGCGTGGGCGTAGAGCACCGCGTCGCCACGGACTTTTTCCACCGACGGCAGCCGGATCACGGTTTTGTCGCGGGTCATTTTCGGACTTGCCAGGATCTGCACGACCTTGGCTTCGCTCGGGTCTTCAACCGGGCCCTTTTCCTGCTCGATGGCGCAAGCAGCGGTGTCCTGGGTGTTGACGTACGGGTTGATGATCTTGTCGATCTTGCCCGGACGGTCGATGCGCGTGGAGTCGACTTCGTACCAGCCTTGCGGCGTGTCGCGGCGGATGAACGCGGTGCCGCGGACGTCGGTGATGTCTTCGATCTTGTGGCCATAGGACAGGCGCTGGGCGACTTCGACGATCGCTCGCTCGGCGTTGCCGTAGAGCAGGATGTCGGCGCAAGCGTCGATCAGGATCGAGTTACGCACCCGGTCCTGCCAGTAATCGTAGTGGGCGATGCGGCGCAGGGACGCTTCGATGCCGCCGAGCACGATCGGCACGTGCTTGTAGGCTTCCTTGCAGCGCTGGCTGTAGACCAGGCTCGCACGGTCCGGCCGCTTGCCCGCCAGACCACCTGGGGTGTAGGCATCGTCGGAGCGGATTTTCTTGTCGGCGGTGTAGCGGTTGATCATCGAGTCCATGTTGCCGGCCGCGACACCGAAAAACAGGTTGGGCTCGCCGAGCTTCATGAAGTCGTCTTTGGACTGCCAGTTCGGCTGGGCAATGATCCCGACGCGAAAGCCCTGGGCTTCCAGCAACCGGCCAATGATCGCCATGCCGAACGACGGATGATCGACGTAGGCATCACCGGTGACGATGATGATGTCGCACGAATCCCAGCCGAGCTGATCCATCTCCTCCCTGCTCATCGGCAGGAATGGCGCCGGGCCGAAACATTCGGCCCAGTACTTGGGATAGTCAAATAACGGCTTGGCTGCTTGCATGTCGATGACCGGTATAAAGGATGAAAAATCGCGGGCGCGGAATATAGCACAAAAAACAACCAATTCCGACGATAGCGGTCGGCTTTTGCCTCGACCTGCCCGGGTAGACCTCATTACTCCGTTTCCAAGTCCCGCAGGCACTACATAGTTACCGCTTGTCGAAACGATCAGCGAGGTAGTTTGGATAGACCAACCACGCCACACCAAGGTCTTTCCAATGAATAAAAGTAGCTCCCAGCCGCACGAAACGCCCCCCTCGCGGCCATCCGTTCATCCGCATGAAGCGTTCATCAAGACACAACTGCCGTCCTGGATCAAAAACGCATCGCCAGCAATGCTCACAGAGTTACGCCAACATCTGATCAGCAGCAATCAATCCAGACATGACATCAAGGAAATCCTGGACGAACTGAAAAGCCCCGAAGCCTTTGCTCGGCCTCTGGTACGCGACGCAATTCGAAAAAACTTTTTCGGATTACTCAATGACGAGAACGCTCTCCTCGTACGTGAGTGGAAAAACAGTCACCTGCTGGGCCTGGTCAAGACCCACGACAAAACCACTGAACAAACGTTGCTGGAAGCGGCCCTACAGAATTTCGAAGCTTCGGAAACGGTGGCCGGGGGAATGGAAGAAGGTACCGGTCTCTATAACCTCGCCGAGACAGGAAGAATCCTGACTGCTGTTCCACCGAGCCGATTTGCTGCCGCCTGCCGTCAATTGGATGCAGGTAGCCAGTACCTCAAGCACATCAATGAGGTGCTTGAGCCGACGCCCCAAACAGGCGCCACACGCACCGCCGCACAGGTGCTTGATGCATTCCGTCGGCATGAGCGCAATTGCTTCGGGGCCGACCTGCTCCTTGCCCACATTCGCGGCGAACTGGAACCTGATATCTATCTGCAGTTGCGTAGCTTGCAACGCGACTCCACCCACCCCGAGCTGTCATGCAGCCATCTGACCATCAAACAGGTGGTGCTTCCCAATGTTCTGGTGATCCAGCAAAAACGTGCCAACAAGCAGATCATCCTCTATACGCCCCAAGACCCGATTTTGCCGTTTCGTAGCTACTGGTCCATGCGCGACTTGCACCACAGCCTGGCCGAGCGCTTGAGCACACCTGGCTATCTGGCCTTTTTCAATCGCCTGATCCCCCTGCAGCACAGGGGTACAATTTTGAAGGTGTTACCTGCCCAGGTTTACTGGCTCCCCGCTGACCTGCGCACGCAATCGGTGCGCGCCAGCCTGAACGAACCCGTTGCACTAGCGCCGATCCAGGGGAATATGTTCCATGCCATGGCGGCGCAACGGATCACCCAGATCCGCAACGATGCGCGCGTCGTCGCGATTCCTACCGCCGATGTCGATATCCTGAGTCGGCAGAATCGTCTTCAGTACTATGCCGACCTGGGTAAATCAGCGCTGTTCTTTGCAGCCTCGTTCGTTCCGGTTATTGGAGAAGTACTGCTGGTGGTCAGCGCTGCTCAACTGACCGAAACCGTTTACGACGGTTTCGCCGCCTGGAGTCGGGGTGACAGCGATCAGGCCCTGAATGACTTGCTGGACATCGTGGATAACGCTGCTCTGGCGGTGGCGACTTCAGGGGCCATCAGGGGCGCTGGCTTCACCGCCAATCTGGTGAAAGTCCAAGTACGCAACAAGGGCTGGCGCCTCTGGCAGCCGAGCCTCGCAGCCTACCGCCACCCCATGGCATTACCCAAAGGCCTTCCCGCCAACGCCCAGGGCATCTATCAACATGGCGAGCGGCATTACCTGAAGCTCGATGACGGCGTGCACGCGATACAACGCGACCCGCAAAATCAGCATTGGCAACTGCTCCACCCAACCGACCCGAAAGCCTATAGCCCCCCTTTGCTGAGTAACAACGTGGGCGGTTGGCGACTCCTGCAGGAGACTCCGAACGACTGGGATGACCTCAAGCTGCTCAAACGATTGGGACCCGAGGCCGCCAACATCAAGCCTGCCGCGGTCGAATCCATTCTGTTGCTTGGCGGAATCGACAATATGTCCCTGCGCCAGATTCACCAGGATCTGGTTCGTCCCCCACCCCTGCTGCGCGAGACAGTCAAACGTTTCAATCTTGAGCAGGAGATCAACGATTTTTCAACCGAGCATGCACAAGGCGCCAGCATCACCTTGCACAGCCCCTTCCTTCAGCTCTACTCGGTGTGTTCCCTGCCAAAATGGCCAGGGCACAGCAAATTGTCGATCGTTGATGAACATCAAAGCGTCCTGTTCACCCGCGGGACAGGGCCCGGCGAAATCCGGGTATCGGAGACACGATTCAGGAAAGGAGAGCTGCTGCATGCCCTGGAGGAGCAAATGCCACAACTGGAGTTCAACACACTTCTGCCGACGCCTTACGTTGACGGTTATACCAAGGTTGAAAACCTGGCAATGACGCTGCCCAACCAGGTCCGGGAAAATAGACAACTGCTGTTTACTTGGCTCTCCGAACTTGGCGAAAAAGCCGAAGACCCGATCCAGCAAGACATCCACCGCGTCATGCCCGAGCTATCGAGAAGCCATCTGGAGGAAATGGCCGCCGTTCTCAGCCCGGAACAACGTGTACGGATAGCACGGGAAAAAAGCCTGACTTCCGCGCAACGCTGGGAGGCCAGCCGCTATATAGAACATATGCGAATCAACCGAGCGCGCGAAAACATCCATTTGAACTCGGTGAGCAACGATGAAGGGCTATCGCCGATCCTGGACACCCTGGACCAACTGCCTGGCTGGCCAGCCTCACGGCGGATAGAGATACGCGGCCAGAACATCAATGGTTCGCTGCTCGGCAGCAACGGCAGCGAGTTCGCCGAGACCCATTACTTGCTGACCCGACAGGGTGGCTTGTACACGCCCCATGACGCCACGGGCAAATTGCTTCATGGGCCCACGGATCTATTCAGTGCGCTTGAGCATACCCTTTCGAATGCAGAACGCAGCGCTGTTTTAAGTCAGTCAAATGCAACCACCTTCAAAGAGGCCATCCGTCAGACAGACTTGAGATTGATGGCAACACGGCCATTGGCGGTTCGAGCCAAGACCTCAGGTGTACTGGCGCCAGCCATGGATGCACAGCCCCTGGATCCGCTTTTCGCACTACCTGACCCGCCTTCCGGACTGACATTGCGCAGTGATGGCTTGTATCAGTCGAAACCTTTTCCTGACGGGTTCTACCGCCATTACATCAGGGACAAAGGCCAATATTTCCAGGTCAAGACGGATAGCCTTGGCATACAACTGATCGATGCCCGCAGTCCCTTCAGAGCCTACAGGCCCTATATCCGAAAAGACGGCGCCGGTGGCTGGAGCCTCGACGAAACCAACGGAAAACTCCTTGGAGGCATGCCTTCTCCGCTCCCAACTTTCACCGACGGCGAATCCAATGATGAGTTCGAATCGGCCGAATCCTCCACCGGCTACGAAACAGCGGATGACAACCTCCAGCCTGCGCCGTATACGGCAGAAGAACTGCTCCACATGCGCGCCGAGAAGTCTTACCAATACAGCCAGAATTATCGGCGAATCTATCTCCGCGCAAACAATGGCCGGTATCCGATCAGGGATACGGACGGCTTACCCATGCGAATCAGGCGTATACAAAACCTGGGTATCTCGCCCATCTCCCATAGGACATTCAGCAAGGACCTGGTCCTGCCTTACATCAAATGGGAAGGCTATGAACAAGTCGCGAGTTTGTATGAGGAAAAACTTGAAGTCGTCCCCTTCACCGCGGCGCACCAGAAGTTCCCGGAGGAGAACGTTCTGATCGGCCAGTTGGCCGTGGTCAATAAGCGACCGCTAGGAAAAGGCGAAATAATTGGTGTTTATGGTGGAGAGTTGCTCCCTGTCGGTGTTGCCGGGCGTCGTCAGGATCCTTACCTGATCGATATCACACCTATAGAACTGCCCAGCTCAACTAACGCGGCATCGCCTCCCCCGGTCAGAAGCGATGTGGTGCTTTCGGGAGACAACATCCTTTCTCGGATGAATACCATTGTTGAATATGAAGAGGGCGCCCCTGCGCGCCAAGCAGCCGCAGGCTATAACGTTGAAGCGGCCTATTTCAACGTCGATGTTCAAAAAGGCAGCCAACCACAGGAGTGCATGAAACTAACGGCGTTCTTTACCACCGAGGATATCCCGGCAAATACCGAGTTGCGCTGGAACTATCAATATGACGATGAGGCGGTCAAGGTATTGTTTGGCCTCCCGCTCAAGAGCAGTGCCTGAACCGATTATTCGTCGTCATCAAAATTGTAGCTACCCGGCGCCAGGTTTTCGAAACGCGTGTATTTGCCGATGAACGCCAGGCGGATAAAGCCGATCGGGCCGTTCCGCTGCTTGCCGATGATGATTTCGGCGATGCCCTTGTGCTCGGTCTCCGGGTGATACACCTCGTCCCGGTAGACGAACATGATCACGTCGGCGTCCTGCTCGATCGCTCCGGATTCCCGCAAGTCGGAGTTCACCGGACGCTTGTTGGGGCGCTGTTCCAGGGAGCGGTTCAACTGGGACAAGGCCACGACGGGGCAGTTGAATTCCTTGGCCAGGGCCTTGAGGGAACGGGATATCTCGGAAATCTCGTTGGTCCGGTTGTCACCGCTGGAACCGGGGATCTGCATCAACTGCAGGTAGTCGATCATGATCAGCGCGATGTCACCGTGCTCGCGCACCAGGCGCCGGGTCCGGGCGCGCATTTCCGATGGGCTGATGCCCGCCGTATCGTCGATGAACAACTTGCGATCATTGAGCAGGTTGACCGCCGAGGTGAGGCGCGGCCAGTCGTCGTCTTCCAGTTGGCCGGAACGGACCTTGGTCTGGTCAATACGCCCCAGGGACGACAACATACGCATGATCAGCGATTCGCCTGGCATCTCGAGGGAGTACACCAGGACTGCCTTGTCGCTGCGCAGGACGGCGTTTTCCACCAGGTTCATCGCAAAGGTGGTCTTACCCATGGATGGACGGCCGGCGACGATGATCAGGTCGGACGGTTGCAGGCCGCTGGTCTTCTCGTCGAGGTCGGTATAGCCGGTGGACAGGCCGGTAATGGCGTTGTCGGTGTTGAACAAGGTGTCGATGCGGTCGATGGCCTTGGTCAGCAGGTCGTTGACGCTCACCGGGCCGCCGGTCTTCGGCCGCGCCTCGGCGATCTGGAAGATCTGCCGCTCGGCTTCGTCGAGGATCTCGGCGGCGGTGCGACCTTCCGGGTTGAATGCGCTGTCGGCGATCTCGGTGCTGATGCCGATCAACTGGCGCAAGGTCGCCCGCTCGCGCACGATCTGCGCATAAGCCTTGATGTTGGCGACCGACGGCGTGTTTTTTGCCAGTTCACCCAAGTAACCGAGGCCGCCGACCTGGGACGTCTGCCCTTCCTTGTCCAATTGCTCGGCCAGGGTCACGACGTCGATCGGCATGTTCTGATCGGCCAGACGGGCGATCGCACGGAAAATCAGACGATGGTCATGCCGGTAGAAATCGCCATCGGAGACTTGATCGAGCACACGTTCCCAGGCGTTGTTGTCCAGCATCAGCCCGCCGAGTACAGCCTGTTCGGCCTCGATGGAATGTGGGGGCACCTTCAGGGCAGCGGTTTGCAGATCGTATTGCTCGGGGGCGGTGATTTCGTTCATGGCCACGTCTGGTTATGAAAATCAGGAATTGCAGAAAGACAAAGGGCACGACCTGTAGACAGGATCGTGCCCGATGTTACCGGCAAGCACCCGGGGGTGCCAACCGACAGGTGTTGCTTAGGCTGCTACCACGACAACGCGTACGGTGGCTTCAACTTCGGCGTGCAGGTGCACGGCTACGTCGAATTCGCCTACGTTGCGGATGGTGCCGTTCGGCAGACGAACTTCGCTTTTCGCCACTTCAACGCCGGAGGCGGTCAGTGCGTCAGCGATGTCGTGGGTACCGATCGAACCGAACAGCTTGCCTTCGTCGCCAGCGGTGGCAGTGATGGTCACTTCCAGCTCGGCCAGTTGGGCAGCACGGCTTTCAGCCGATGCCTTACGGTCTGCGGCGGCTTTTTCCAGCTCAGCGCGACGCTCTTCGAACGCAGCCAGGTTGGCAGCGGTCGCAGCGGTGGCTTTGCCGAAAGGCAGCAGGTAGTTACGACCGTAGCCGGCCTTAACGTTTACTTTGTCGCCCAGGTTGCCCAGGTTGGCGATTTTTTCCAGAAGGATCAGTTGCATGTGAAAATCCTCTAACTTTTAACCTTCACCGTTCGCGCTGTCGGCGTCTTTCGGCGCCATACGACCGCGAAAATCAATCAGGCTGTCGACGATGGCCAGGACCACCAGCAACGGATAGATCAGCTGCATGAACAGCAACAACGTGACGTACAACCCCACCAGCCAGAACCTGGCCAGCCGCTTTTGCGCCACCAGCCCGTGAATCAGGGCCAGCGCGGCAAAGACCAGCGGTACACTGCACAACGGCGTGAGCATCGCCATCTGCGGACCGAAGTTCGGCCCCAGAAGCATGCCCGCCAACAGCAACATCGCTAGCCCAAGCGGGAAGCGGATGGCGCGAAACTCGCGACCAAAACCACCCGGGTTGTACAACAACGCCTGCCAGTAGCGCCCGATAACCAGGCTCAGCACACTGACGATCTGCAACAAGGCCGCAATCAGTCCGGTCAGGACGGGGGCGATCAGGGACGCGAAACGCGCCTGCTCTTCTACCGACATCTGTTGGTAGAGATCACCGAGCGCCTCGGGCAGGATTTTTATCAAAGCCTGCGACAGCATCTCGATCTGGGGTTCGAAAGCCACCCCGAGCACCACTGAAAACACCACGCCTGTCGCTATGCTGACCAGCAGCACGCGGTTCCAGGATTCGCTGGCGCGCAACACCAACGCCAGCGCCGAAGTCCCCAGCAGCACCATGACGGCACGCGGGTCAGCGGCATACAACCACCAGGCCAAGGCCGGCAGCAGTCCCAGAGCAAGAACGCCCAAGGCGTCCCTCAATCCGCGCCGCAGGAGTACAAGACCCACCGCGGCAGCACCCAACCAATACAACAACGGCAATGCCGCACATCCGGCCACTACCAGAGTGGCCTGCACACGTCCCCGCATGATGAAGTCAGCTAAGGCGCGCATGCATTCAATCCCTTACTACTTGTCGACTGCCCGGTCTCAGCGGCCGTGGCTGTCGGTGTAGGCCAGCAGGGCCAGGAAGCGGGCGCGCTTGATAGCGGTGGCCAGCTGACGCTGATAACGAGCTTTGGTACCGGTGATGCGGCTTGGAACGATTTTGCCGGTCTCGGATACGTAGGCTTTCAGGGTGTTGAGATCTTTGTAATCGATCTCTTTCACGTCTTCAGCGGTGAAGCGGCAGAATTTACGACGACGGAAGAAACGTGCCATGTGATTGGCTCCTTAAAAGGTCCGTGGATTACTCGTCAGCGTTATCGCTGTTGTCGCTGTCGCTATCGCTGTCATCGCCATCGGCGCTGTCAGAGTGCTCAGGACGGTCGCGACGCTCACGGCGCTCACTGCGGTTTTCTTCAGCCTTGAGCATCTCGGATTGGCCAGTAACGGCTTCTTCGCGACGGATGACCAGGTTACGGATCACTGCATCGTTGTAGCGGAAGTTGTCTTCCAGCTCGGCCAGGGCCTTGCCAGTGCACTCAACGTTCAGCATCACGTAGTGAGCCTTGTGAACATTGTTGATTGCGTAGGCCAGTTGACGACGGCCCCAATCTTCCAGACGGTGGATTTTGCCGCCGTCTTCTTCGATCAGCTTGGTGTAACGCTCAACCATGCCGCCGACTTGCTCGCTTTGATCCGGGTGGACCAAAAAGATGATTTCGTAATGACGCATGAATGCTCCTTACGGGTTGTAGCCTGCCGCTCAAAAACGGTCAGACAAGGAGTGAATGACACTTATGGACTTGAGGACGCTAGACACATAAGTGCCTGCCATCACAGCAAGGGGCGCAATTGTAGAGAAGGGTCGAGGGCGGCGCAAGGCAATTGGTGATTATTTGAACAGCCACCGATTTCAGTTACACGCAAACCAATGTGGGAGCGAGCTTGCTCGCGATAGCGGCGCGCCAGTCGACATTGCTGTCACTGATACACCGCCATCGCGAGCAAGCTCGCCCCCACAAGGGATTACTGCAACATCAGGGCTTTTTGGCGGCAGCCTTGGCACCACGCTGGCGCAGCGCCTCGAACAGGCACACACCAGTGGCGACCGAAACGTTGAGGCTGCTGACACTGCCGGCCATCGGCAGCTTGACCAGGTAATCGCAATGCTCGCGAGTCAGGCGACGCATGCCCTTGCCTTCGGCACCCATGATCAGGATGGTCGGACCGGTCAGGTCCTGGTCATAAATGCTGACCTCAGCCTCGCCCGCCGTGCCCACAACCCACAAGCCGCGCTGCTGGAGTTTCTCCAGGGTGCGCGCCAGGTTAGTCACCGCTACCAGCGGAATGACTTCCGCCGCGCCACAGGCGACTTTGCGCACAACCGGCGTCAATGTCGCTGACTTGTCCTTGGGCACGATCACCGCCAATGCACCGGCGGCATCCGCCGAACGCAGACAAGCGCCCAGGTTGTGAGGATCGGTCACGCCATCCAGCACCAGCAACAACGGCGCGCCTTCAGTGCGATCCAAGAGCTCGTCGAGCATCGCTTCGCCCCAGACCTGGCTCGGGCTGACCTCGGCCACCACACCCTGGTGCACGCCTTCGACCCAGGCATCCATCTCGCGCCGCTCGGCCTGGCCGACCGCAACGCGGTTTTCGCCGGCCAGCTCAACCAGGGTCTGGACGCGCGGATCGCTACGCCCTTCCGCCAGCCAGATCTGCTTGACCCGTTTGGGGTGATGACGCAGCAACGCTTCCACGGCATGCACGCCGTAGATTTTTTCCAACTGACTCATGACTTGGCCTTGGGTTTACGCGCCCCGCCACTCTTGGCAGGGGCCGAGCCCGCTTTCGGCGGGCCTTTACGGTGTTTACTTGGCTTGCTCGACGGTTTTTCCGACCCGTGGGGCTTTCCCCCTGACGCCGCTTTGCCACCGCTCTTGGCTTCATTGAGCAACTGCTGTTTCAGCTCGCGGCTCTTGCGCAGTTCAGCGTTTTTCGCCGCTGCGTCGCTAGGGCGGTAGGCTTCGGGAGCCTTGTCCTTGACGGACGAACGGCGACCGGCCTTGGCTGGTTCAGGCTCTGCGGTTTTTGCAGGAGCACCTTTACCTTTGCCTCTGGATGCAGGCGCTGCGGTCTCGCCGCCACGCTTTTTACGGCCAGTCGGGGCTTCGGCGGGCTTGTCGGACATTGCGAAGTCGATCTTGCGTTCATCGAGGTCGACGCGCATGACCTGCACTTCCACGGTGTCGCCCAGACGGAAGCTGCGACCGGTACGCTCGCCCGCCAGGCGGTGGTGCACCGGGTCGAAGTGATAGTAATCACCCGGCAAGGCAGTGACGTGCACCAAGCCCTCGACGTAGATGTCGGTCAATTCGACAAACAAGCCAAAGCCGGTCACTGCTGTGATCACGCCAGGGAACGATTCGCCCACGCGGTCTTTCATGAACTCGCACTTGAGCCAGTTCACTACGTCGCGGGTGGCTTCGTCGGCACGGCGCTCGCTCATGGAGCACTGCTCGCCCAACTGTTCCAGGGCCGCTTCGTCGTACGGATAGATCCGCGCCTTCGGAATGGTCATCGCACCGGCGCGCTTGACGTGCGGGGTGTTCTGCTTGGAATGGATCACGCTGCGGATCGCGCGGTGCGTGAGCAGGTCCGGGTAACGGCGGATCGGCGAAGTGAAGTGAGTGTACGCCTCGTAATTCAGACCAAAGTGGCCCTGGTTGTCGGCGCTGTATACCGCCTGGCTCAGGGAGCGCAGCATCACGGTCTGGATCACATGGTAATCCGGACGGTCCTTGATGCTGGCCAGCAGTGCCTGGTAGTCCTTCGGCGTCGGGCCGTCCTTGCCTTTGTGCAGGGAAAGGCCGAGCTCACCGAGGAAGGCTCGCAGTTTTTCCAGACGCTCCGGCGGCGGGCCATCGTGCACGCGATACAACGCCGGAATCTCGTGCTTCTTGAGGAATTCAGCGGTGGCCACGTTGGCCGCCAACATGCACTCCTCGATCAGCTTGTGCGCATCGTTACGGGTGGTCGGGGTGATTGCGGCGATCTTGCGCTCGGAACCGAAGACAATCCGGGTTTCCTGGGTTTCGAAATCGATCGCACCACGCACGTGACGGGCCCCCAACAGCACCTTGTACAGCGAGTACAGTTGCTTGAGGTGCGGCACCACGCCAGCGTATTCGGTACGCAGGGCCTTGGCTTCACTGGTCTTCGGTGTTTCCAGGATGGTGCTGACCTTGTTGTAGGTCAGGCGCGCCTGGGAGTGGATCACCGCTTCATAGAACTGGTAGTCGGTCATTTCGCCGGTTTTGGAGATGGTCATCTCGCACACCATGGCCAAACGGTCGACTTTCGGGTTCAGCGAGCACAGGCCGTTGGACAGCTGCTCCGGCAGCATCGGGATGACGCGCTCAGGGAAATATACGGAGTTGCCGCGTACCTGGGCTTCGTTATCCAGGGCCGAACCGATCTTCACGTAGCTGGATACGTCGGCAATCGCGACGAATAACTTCCAGCCGCCGGAGAACAGCCGCAGCTTCCCGGGCTTGGCTTCGCAGTAGACCGCATCGTCGAAATCGCGGGCATCTTCGCCGTCAATGGTGACGAACGGCAGATGGCGCAGGTCGATGCGTTTTTCTTTATCTTTCTCTTCAACTTCCGGCTTGAGCTTGGCGGCTTCCTTGAGCACAGCCTCGGGCCAGACGTGAGGAATGTCGTAGGTGCGCAGCGCAACGTCGATCTCCATGCCCGGCGCCATGTAGTTGCCGACCACTTCAACGATATCGCCCTGTGGCTGGAAGCGCGCTGTTGGCCAGTGGGTGATTTTCACCTCGACGAACTGCCCCACCTTCGCTGCGCCATTACGGCCCGGGGTAATCAGCACTTCCTGCTGGACCTTCGGGTTATCCGGCACAACGAAACCGATGCCGCCTTCCTCGAAATAACGTCCCACGATGGTCTCGTGGGCACGGGATACCACTTCGACGATCACGCCTTCACGGCGTCCGCGTCGGTCCAGGCCGGAAACCCGGGCCAGCGCACGGTCGCCGTCGAACACCAGGCGCATTTGCGCCGGGCTCATGAACAGATCGTCGCTGCCGTCGTCCGGAATCAGGAAACCGAAGCCGTCACGGTGGCCGGCGATACGGCCCAGGATCAGGTCGAGCTTATCGACCGGAGCATAGGTGCCGCGCCGGGTGTAAATGAGTTGAGCATCGCGCTCCATGGCACGCAGGCGGCGGCGCAGGGCTTCGAGCTGGTCCTCGGTGGTCAAGCCGAACTCTTCGACCAACTGCTCACGGCTAGCAGGCGAACCCCGATCGGCGAGATGCGCCAGGATCAGTTCGCGGCTAGGGATAGGGTTTTCATATTTTTCCGCTTCACGAGCGGCCTCGGGATCGAGGGACTGCCAATCGGCCATTAGAGAGTTTTCACCTTGTCTATATGCGGGTTAGTTTGGCATAGGCGTAATGAAACGGGAAATTTCAAGCATCAGATGCCTTTTCTAAAGTCTTTCGACACGCCTTTGAAGCCCCTGATTGCACCGCTCGTGAAATTTAGCGTTTTTTTTGCGCCCAGGGGTTTACAGTTAAAAACACGCTCCGTATAGTGCGCGCCATCGACGACGTAGACACGTTGTCGATATTGCCCAGATGGTGAAATTGGTAGACACGCCAGCTTCAGGTGCTGGTGACCGCAAGGTCGTGGAAGTTCGAGTCTTCTTCTGGGCACCAATTTCGAGCAGCAGATCTACAATCTGCCAGCTTCCAAAAACCCGCGAAAGCGGGTTTTTGCATTTTCGCCCCCCTGCAAATGCGTTTCAGCAATTACTAAAACAAAAACAGGGGTTTACAGATTAAAACGCGCTCCGTATAGTGCGCCCCATCGACAGCGGCAACGCTGAAGATGCTGCCCAGATGGTGAAATTGGTAGACACGCCAGCTTCAGGTGCTGGTGACCGCAAGGTCGTGGAAGTTCGAGTCTTCTTCTGGGCACCAATTCAAGCTTCAAGGTTATACGCCTTGAACCTCACAAAAACCCGCGAAAGCGGGTTTTTGCGTTTCTGGGATTCGAAAATCCCTTGACCACAAGCGCCAGACACGCGGACGCACATGAGAAACAATATCGTTTATCATTGTTACAAGTTTTTGCTACACGACAGTGAGGAACCCCGCGAATGATGTTTCGATCTACCCTGCGCCGCGCCCTGACCTTCACCCTGCTCGGCCTGACCCTCGCAACGCCCCTCACCCAAGCCGCCGACAAGGTGGAGCTGACCCTCTATAACGGCCAACACAAAGAAGTCGGCGACGAACTCGCCAAGGCCTTCGAAGCCAAGACCGGCATTCATGTCAACGTGCGCAAGGGCAGCAGCAACCAGCTCGCCAGCCAAGTCGTCGAAGAAGGCGATCGCTCCCCCGCCGACGTGATCTACACCGAAGAGTCGCCGCCGCTGAACAAACTCGGCGAACAAGGCCTGCTGGCGAAGATCGACGATACAACCCTCAACGTGCTTCCCAAAGACTACGTCGCCAATAACGGCACCTGGATGGGGGTGACTGCTCGCGTTCGCGTGGTCGCCTACAACCCCAAGCTGGTCGATGAAAAAGACCTGCCGAAAACCGTACTCGATTTCGCCCAGCCGCAATGGCAAGGCAAGGTCGGCTTCGTACCGACCAGCGGCGCGTTCCAGGAGCAAGCGGTCGCGATCATCAAATTGCACGGCAAGGAAGCCGCTGAAGAATGGCTCACGGGACTGCGCGCCTTCGGCAAGGTCTACAGCAACAACATGGTCGCCCTCAAGGCTGTAGAGAACGGCGAAGTAGCGACGGTCCTGGTAAACAACTACTACTGGTTCGCTTTGCAGCGAGAAAAGGGTCAGCTCGATTCCAAACTGCATTACTTCACCGGTGGCGATGCCGGCGGCCTAGTCACCGTCTCCAGCGCTGCCGCGCTCAAATCCAGCAAACACCCCAAGGAAGCCCAACAGTTGCTCGCCTACATGGCCAGTGAAGAAGGCCAGCGGGTGATTACCCAGACGTCCGCCGAGTACCCGCTGCACAAGGGCATGACCTCGGATCGCGGCCTCAAGCCATTCAATGAATTGGAGCCACCAAAAGTCACCCCGGCCGACCTCGGCAATGCCGAAGAGGCATTGGAACTGGAACGCGAAGTCGGCCTGAACTGATGGCACCCTCGCTGACCGCCTCTCCCGCCGGGGTCTACGTTCCCCGGCGCAAGCGCCCGTCGATCGGGTTGCTGCTGCCCGTGATGCTGCTCGTACTGCTGAGCCTGCTGCCATTGCTCTACGTCGTTACAAAGGCATGGCAGGCTGGCTGGACAGAAGCATTGCATTTGTTGTGGCGGCCTTATGTATTCGGCTTGCTGCGCAACACATTGATGCTGATGACCGGCGTAACGCTGGCCTGCGGCCTCATCGGTCTGTCACTGGCCTGGCTGCTGGAGCGTAGCAATCTGCCGGGGCGGCGCGTCTGGGGCGTTATCCTGTGCCTGCCATTCGCGGTACCTGCATTTGTCAGCAGCTTTACCTGGGTATCACTCAGCGCGCAGTTCGAGGGACTGGGCGGGGCGATCCTGGTGATGACGCTGTCCAAGTATCCGCTGATCTTTCTTCCCGTGGCCGCAACGCTGCGCAACCTCGATCCGTCCCTTGAAGAGTCCGCCCGCACCTTGGGCCACAACCGCTGGGGCGTGTTTTTTCGCGTCACCCTGCCCTTGCTCTGGCCTTCGCTGCTGGCCGGCTCCCTGCTGATTGCCCTGCACATGCTGGTTGAGTTCGGCGCGCTGTCGATCATCGGCCTGCAGACTTTCACCACAGCCATCTATCAACAGTTCGAGCTGGAGTTCAGCAATGCCAATGCCGCCATGCTGTCAGCGGTGTTGCTGGTGCTGTGCCTGGCGCTGTTATGGCTGGAACTGCGAGCACGCGGCAAGGGCCGCCACGTACGCACCGGCCAAGGCGCGGCGCGCCAGGCCGGACAGGTACGGCTCGGCCCATGGATGCTTCTTGGGCAACTGTATTGCCTGGCCCTGGCGGTCATCGGCAGCGGTATTCCGCTGGGCATGTTGGCGTATTGGCTGGCAGCGGGCACGTCCGCCGCGTTCCCTGCGAGCGAAATTGGCGAAGCGTTATTGTCGTCCCTGGCACTTTCGCTGGGCGGCGCCGCGCTCTGCCTCATGCTGGCCGTGCCGGTCGGGCTGCTGGTGGTGCGTCACAAGGGCCAACTGGCGATATGGGCCGAACGCTTGCCCTACCTGCTGCATGCGCTGCCCGGATTGGTGATCGCCCTGAGCCTGGTGTACTTCGCCCTGCACTACGTGCCGGCGCTGTACCAGACTTCCTGCCTGCTACTGATCGCCTATGCGCTGCTGTTCCTGCCGCTGGCCCAGGCCCCGGTGCGTACCGCGCTGAACAAGGCCGCGCCGCAGCTGGAAGAAGCGGCGCGCACATTGGGAGCATCGTCATTCAGCGCGTTTTGCCGGGTAACCCTGCCAATCATCTTCCCGGCGCTGGGCGCGGCGTTTGCCCTGGTGTTCCTGGACGCGATGAAAGAACTGACCGCCACGCTGTTGCTGAGCCCGACTGGACTCAATACGTTGGCGACAGCGGTTTGGGCGCACACGTCGAACGTGGAATTCGCGGCGGCAGCGCCTTATGCGGCGCTGTTGATTGTGGTGTCGGGGTTGCCGGTGTATTTACTGACGACGCGGATGTATCTGAGCCGTTAAGACCGCTTTCGCGAGCAGGCTCGCTCCCACAGGGATAAGCAATGTGGGAGCGAGCCTGCTCGCGAAGAGGCAGTCATAAGTTTCGAATCAGGCCCTGAACTGCCCCAGGCTAGCTTTCAGCTGCGCCGCCAAGTTATCCAACACCTTGCCACTGGCCGTCGTCTCAACCACCGCCTGGGCCGCTTTCTCGGCCTGGGCATGAATGGTCTCAACCCGACCACGCACCGCTTGGGCGCCTTGGGCCTGATGCGCTGCCGCTTGAGTCGCCAAACCGATGGCCGCATGCACCTGCTCGACCGACGCCTGCACCGACTGCTGCAGCCGCGCACTGTCACGTAAAACCGACAAACCTTCATTGGCCTGCCGCCCGGCCTGGCCAATCGCAGCCACGGCCTCCCGAGCCCCTTGCTGCAAGGCCACGATATGGGCCTGAATGTCGCCGGTTGAACTCTGAGTCTTGCTCGCCAGCGCCCTCACCTCATCCGCCACCACCGCAAACCCGCGCCCGGTCTCCCCGGCACGCGCAGCTTCGATAGCCGCGTTCAAGGCCAGCAGGTTGGTTTGCTCGGCAATGCCGTGGATCACCGTCAGCACCACTTCGATCTGCTCGCTCTGCTGGGCCAGCCGCTCGATGACCTTCGCCCCCGTGTCGACCTGCCCGGCCAGCGCCTCGATCAAGCTGCCGACCTTGGCCGATGTGCGCGTGGTTTCATCAGTGGCCTGACGGATCTCGACCACTTGCTGCAAGGCCGCCTGCATCGCCTGGCTTTCCGACGCCGCCTCATCGGCCATTTGCGACAGCGCTCGCAGGCTCTCGGCCACTTCATCGCGCTGCATGCCGGCCGCCGCGTCGGCACCCGAGTTGCGCAGGGTCATCGCGCCAATTTCCTGACCAGTACGCTGAGCCACATCGCCCGCTTCGCGCACGATGGGTTGTAACTTATCCACAAAGCGATTGACCGCCGAGGCCATGTCGCCAATTTCGTCCTTGCTGCTGATCTGCACGCGCTTGGTCAGATCACCTTCGCCCGCCGCCAGGTCGTTCATCGCGGCGATCAACAGCTTCAAGCGATTGACCACCCGACGCCCCAACACCACGGCGAGCAATACCAACACACCCAACCCCACCAGCGCCAAGCCCAGGCCGATGCGCCAACGCAACGTCCCCGCGGCTTGCTGCACGGTGGCGGCGGTATTGGTCTGCATTTCGGTGGCAGTGGCCTGCGCCGAGCCCAGCCGGCCGCGCATGGCGGCGGCGCTGTCGGCAGCCGCGCCCTTGAGGCTATCGCCCACCAACTGATCGCTGCTGGCAATCAACGCGGAGAAACGCTGGTCCAGAGCCTTCAGGTCGGTTTCCACCGAAGCGGTGGAAACGCCCATCAGCACCTTGCCGATTTCCACCCCGTTGGGGTTGATCGAGGCTTCGAGGTAAAACACCGACGGATCGTTCTTCGCCGCGTCCAGCACCTTGTCCAGCGCCCGTTCGCCCTTGCCCTTTTCCAACAGGGCCTTGTTGATCGGGTTCTCCCGGTTCAGGTAACGGGTCAGGTGTTCCCCGGCCGCGTCGTCATAAATGACGAACAGCACGTTGGGATTGCGCTGGGCCCGACGGGCGAATTCGGACAAGGTCGGCACATCGCTGTCCCACATGGCGCGAGGCGCGACCGAGGCCAGAAGCTGCGCCATATCATTGGCGGAATCGCGCAAGTCTTTTTCCAGGGTCGCACGCAGCTGGGCCTGTTCCTCCTTCAGACGCGAGGACAAACCGGCCGTCAATCGCTGACGAGTACTGGCGGACAGGCTGTCCAGGCTCGACGTGACTTCGCGCCCAGCCTGCTCCAACTCGCCGGCCAGCTTCTGGCTGTCGGACCCCAAGCGTGCGCCCAGGTCGGATTCAAGCGCCGTGACCGTGCTTCGGGTCAGCGCAACGGCGACCAGTACCTGCACCAAAAGGGCGATACCGAGCGTAACGAACACAGGCCGTAACAAACGGCTTTGTAACAGTGAGAGAACGGCCGACACTTGAAATCCCTCTACCAAACGCCATTAATTTGATGGCACTCGTGAAAGCGGTGCCTTAATGGTGAGGCATAGCAAGTGTCGTGCCGTCCGCCAGACAGAAACGACAAAGGGCTCCATAAGGAGCCCTTTGTTATTTACATCAACGACTTATCAGGCAAACGGATGACGCAGGACGATGGTTTCGTTGCGGTCCGGCCCCGTCGAAATAATGTCGATCGGCGCGCCAACCAACTCTTCGACGCGCTTGATGTAGTTGCGCGCGGCCAATGGCAGCTCTTCCAGGGTCTTGGCGCCCACGGTCGACTCGGTCCAGCCCGGCATCTGCTCGTACACCGGCTCCAGGCCGATGTAGCTGTCGGCGTCGGTCGGCGCGTCGATGACGGCGCCGTCCTGGTTCTTGTAGCCCACGCAGATGTTGATGGTTTCCAGGCCGTCCAGCACGTCCAGCTTGGTCAGGCACAGGCCCGAGATGCTGTTGACGTCGATGGCGCGACGCAGGATCACGGCATCGAACCAGCCGCAACGACGAGCGCGACCGGTGGTAGCACCGAACTCGTGGCCACGCTTGGCCAGGAACGCACCGACATCATCGAACAGCTCAGTCGGGAACGGACCCGAACCGACGCGAGTGGTGTAGGCCTTGGTGATGCCCAGGATGTAGTCCAGGTACATCGGGCCGAAACCCGAACCGGTGGCGATGCCGCCGGCAGTGGTGTTGGAGCTGGTGACGTACGGGTAGGTACCGTGGTCGATGTCCAGCAGCGAACCCTGGGCGCCTTCGAACATGATGTCCTTGCCGGCGCGGCGCAGTTCGTGCAGCTCGGCGGTGACGTCGAGCATCATCGGCTTGAGCAGCTCAGCGTATTCCATGCACTCGTCCAGGGTCTTCTGGAAGTCGATGGCCGGCTCTTTGTAGTAATTGACCAGGACAAAGTTGTGGTAGTCCAGCAACTCGCCCAGCTTGGCGGCGAAACGCTCACGGTGGAACAGGTCACCGATGCGCAGGCCACGACGGGCCACTTTGTCTTCGTAGGCCGGGCCGATGCCGCGACCGGTGGTGCCGATCTTCAGCTCGCCACGGGCCTTTTCACGGGCCTGGTCCAGCGCAACGTGATAGGACAGGATCAGCGGGCAGGACGGGCTGATACGCAGGCGCTCGCGCACCGGTACGCCTTTCTCTTCCAGCTTGATGATTTCCCGCAGCAGGGCGTCGGGCGCCACCACCACACCGTTGCCGATCAGGCACTGCACGCCTTCGCGCAGCACGCCCGATGGAATCAGGTGCAGAACGGTTTTTTCACCGTCGATCACCAGGGTGTGACCGGCGTTGTGGCCACCTTGGTAGCGCACTACGGCGGCAGCATGTTCGGTCAGCAGATCAACGATCTTGCCTTTGCCCTCATCACCCCATTGGGTGCCCAGGACTACGACATTCTTACCCATAACACTTGTCCTCATTCGCGCAAACTTGGTGCCGGCTCCAGGCCGGCAGGAAAACTCAAGAAGCCAGCGGCAATACTTGCCAAAGCCCGTTCTGCTGAATCAATTGCCGGTCGCAGTCCGCTTCACGGGCGGCGGCCAAAGGTTGTCCAGGCAAGGCCTGGACGACACGCTGACCCTCACTGCGCAACTGGCAGACTGCCTGCCAGAGTGCCGCATCCGTACTGTCAGGCATCCAGATACCGCCAGACGGTAGCTCGACTTCAGCACGCCCCAGGGTCACCAGGGTTTTCAAATCGGTGGAAAAACCCGTCGCCGGACGGGCGCGACCGAAGTCGGCGCCGATGTCGTCGTAGCGACCGCCCTGGGCGATGGACTGGCCAACACCCGGGACAAACACCGCGAACACCACGCCGGTGTGATAGTGATAGCCACGCAGCTCGCCCAGGTCGAAATACAGCGGCAGTTCCGGGAAACGCACCGACAGACGCTCGGCAATCGCCAAGAGATCGTCCAATGCCGCCAATACCGCTGCCGGTGCGCCGGCCAGGCGTTCGCGGGCAGCGTCCAGCACTTCACGGCCGCCGCAAAGATCCACCAACGCCCGCAACATGCCGGACAGGTCGCTCGGCAGGCCTTCGGTCAGGCTGATGACTTCATCGATGGCCTTGCGCTGCAAGGCGTCGAACAACCGCTGCTCCACCTCACCGGACAAACCGGCCGCACGGGCCAGGCCGCGGTAGATGCCGACATGGCCCAGGTCCATGTGGACATCCGGGACGTCAGCCAGTTGCAGCATGGCCAACATCAGGCTGATGACTTCCACGTCGCTGCTTGGGCTGGCGTCGCCATAGAGCTCGGCACCCAGCTGGATCGGGCTGCGCGAAGACGACAAGGCACGTGGCTGGGCATGCAGGACGCTGCCGGCGTAGCACAGGCGGCTCGGGCCTTCGCGGCGCAGGGTGTGGGCATCGATGCGCGCCACTTGAGGCGTGATGTCAGCCCGGAAGCCCATCTGCCGCCCCGATTGCGGGTCGATAACCTTGAAGGTGCGCAGATCCAGGTCCTGGCCCGCGCCGGTCAGCAGGGATTCCAGGTACTCGATATGCGGGGTCACGACGAACTCGTAACCCCAGCTCTGGAACAGATCCAACACCTGCCGACGCGCTACTTCGATACGCGCGGCTTCCGGTGGCAGTACTTCTTCGATGCCATCTGGCAGCAGCCAGCGGTCTACCGTTGCCATTACGCCATTCCCCTATGGTCCGGGCGGCCAGCTTTCGGGCTGGCCTTGAGTGAAGCAGAAAATGCCCGCGTCATGCGGAAAACCAAACAACGCGCAAGGGCGACGTGACGAATGGCCCTGGATCGGCCTCGCCAAGCACTTTCCTCGAAAAACCTGTCGGGTCATTCAACCCGACGCCTGCACCGTATAAACCACAATCGAACGCGCAGACGCAAAAAAGCCGGGAATTTCCCGGCTGCCGCATCATACACACGTTTTCCCAAAGGATCACCCCGCCCGACGTTTTAGCCGCCGGGCGGAGTGCTTCAGGTCAACGTCGTATCAAGGCTTGGCCTTTTCCAGGTAGTGGAAAAAGTCACTGCTTGGGTCGAGGACCAAGACGTCGGATTTGTTCGCAAAACTTTCACGGTAGGCACGCAGGCTGCGGTAGAACGCGTAGAACTCCTGGTCCTGACCGTAGGCCTTGGCGTAGATCGCAGCGGCCTGGGCATCACCATCACCGCGGACCTCTTCCGATTCACGATAGGCTTCGGCCAGCAGCACGCGGCGTTGGCGATCAGCGTCGGCACGGATGCCTTCCGCCAGCTCGTTACCCTTGGCGCGGTGCTCGCGGGCTTCACGCTCACGCTCGGTGCTCATGCGTTCGAACACGCTGCGGTTCACTTCCTTCGGCAGGTCGATGGCCTTGACCCGGACATCGACCACTTCGATACCCAGCTCTTTTTCCGCCATCGCGTTCAGCGAACGGGTGATGTCGGCCATCAGCGCATCACGCTCACCGGACACAACTTCATGCAAGGTACGCTTACCGAACTGGTCACGCAGGCCCGACTCCAGGCGACGGGACAGGCGCTCGTCGGCAATCTGCTTGAGGCCGGAAGTCGCGGTGTAGAAACGCTCGGCATCCTTCACGCGCCACTTGGCGTAGGCATCGACCATCACGGCTTTCTTTTCCAGCGTCAGGAAGCGTTGCGTCGGTGCATCCAAGGTCATCAGGCGGCCATCGAACTTGCGCACCTTGTTGACGTACGGCACCTTCACATGCAGCCCTGGCTGGACATCAGCCTGGACCACGCGACCGAATTGCAGCAACACCGCGCGCTCGGTCTGAGCCACGATGTAGAAGCAGTTCCAGGCAGCGATCGCCACGACGACACCGACAATAAGGGCGATCAGCGATTTATTGCTCATCAGCGACTCTCCCTGGTACGTGCTTGCTGTTGCTGCAGGTCCGCCGCCGCGCGGGCATTGGCTTCATTGCTCGCGGCTGCCGCGCTGGTGGGTGGCGTGCCGGTATTGCGGCTGCCCTCGACCATCTTGTCCAGCGGCAGGTACAGCAGGTTGCTCTGGCCGTTCTTGTTGCCGGTCACGAGGACTTTGCTGGTGTTGCTGAAGACTTCCTGCATGGTGTCCAGGTACAGACGCTGGCGGGTCACTTCAGGGGCCTTGCGATACTCGGCGACCAGCTTGGTAAAGCGATCCGCCTCACCCTTGGCGCGTGAGACCACTTCGTCACGATAACCGTTGGCATCCTCGATGATGCGCTGGGCCTGGCCACGGGCTTCCGGCACGACGCCGTTGGCATAGGTCTCGGCCTGGTTGCGCGACCGCTGCTCGTCTTCACGGGCGCGGATCACGTCATCGAAGGCTTCCTGCACTTCACGCGGTGCCGCTGCGCTCTGGACGTTGACCTGGGTGACGGTGATACCGGTGCGGTAGGTATCGAGGAAGCGTTGCAGGCGCTCCTTGATTTCGCTGGCCATCAGCTCACGGCCTTCGGTCAGCACCTGGTCCATGGCAGTGGAGCCCACCACATGGCGCAGGGCACTTTCAGTCGCATGTTGCAGGCTGATTTCCGGCTGATCGACGTTCAGCACGAAGTCCTGCAGGTTGGTGATCTTGTACTGCACGGTCAGCGGCACCTCAACGATGTTCTCGTCTTCGGTCAGCATCTGGCCCTGCTTGGTGTAGGCACGCTCACGCGTGACGTTCTCCATGTACTTCTGGTCGATCGGCGGGAAATAGATGTTCAGACCCGGGCCGACGGTTTCGTAGTACTTGCCGAAGCGCAGCACCACGGCCTGCTCCTGCTCGTCCACGACATAAACCGCGCTGTACAGCCAGATCGCCGCGAGCACGACAAGGCCGATGCCGAGCAGGCCGAAACCACCGCCCTTGCCCGGACGGCTGCCGCCATCGTCACCGCGTTTCTTACCACCACCGAACAAACCGTTCAGGCTTTCCTGCAGCTTGCGGAAGGCCTCGTCGAGATCCGGTGGTCCCTTGCGGTCGCCGTTGTTACGACGCTTGCCGCCCCAGGGATCCTGGTTATTCGAGTTGCCACCCGGCTCATTCCAAGCCATAGCGCTCTCCATCTGATAAAGCAAAGACGCACCCACGGCGCGCCGGCCAATGCTACAGAATGCCTGACACAGCTTTCTCAGGCTTTTATTGCAAAGTGTGTTGCTCGATGAATTCCATCGGTTGCAGCCCTTCACGACTGACCAGTCGGTTCAGTTCCGACCGTGGCAGGCGAACGGCCAGCAGGCAAGCGCCTTCTTCGTCGTGTTCTTCTTTCTGTACCGCACCCAGCTCGAAAAACTGGGCACGCAGCCGGGCAAAACGCTGCGGCAGCTTCAGGGTGCCAACAAACAGGTCATCGCCCAGCAGCTCCGCCACGGCCTGCTTGAGCAGGTCCAGGCCGCTGCCATCACGGGCCGAGAGCCAGACCCGTTGCGGCTTGCCATCGGCATCGCGCTGGATCTGCGGCTCGACCCCTTCGAGCAAATCGAGTTTGTTGTATACCTCGAGGATCGGCAAGTCCTGGGCCCCGATCTCGCCCAGCACCACCATGACCTGCTCGATCTGCAGCATCCGGTCCGGCTCGGCGGCATCGATGACGTGCAGCAACAGGTCGGAGTTGCTCGACTCTTCGAGCGTAGCCCGGAAAGCCTCGACCAGTTTGTGCGGCAGGTGACGGATGAATCCCACGGTGTCGGCCAGCACGATCGGCCCGAGGTCGTCCAGGTCGAGCCGGCGCAGGGTCGGGTCGAGCGTGGCAAACAACTGGTCGGCGGCGTAGACGTCGGATTGGGTAACGTTATTGAACAGGGTCGATTTGCCGGCGTTGGTATACCCCACCAGTGAAACCGTCGGGATGTCGGCGCGCTTGCGGCCGCGTCGCGACTGCTCGCGCTGGCTGCGGACCTTCTCCAAGCGCCCCTTGATCTGGCGCAGGCGAACCCGCAACAGGCGCCGGTCGGTTTCAAGCTGGGTTTCACCCGGCCCGCGCAGGCCGATACCGCCCTTCTGCCGCTCAAGGTGAGTCCAGCCGCGAACCAGCCGCGTGCTCATGTGTTCAAGCTGGGCCAGTTCGACCTGCAGCTTGCCTTCATGGGTACGGGCACGTTGGGCGAAGATATCGAGAATCAGCCCGGTGCGGTCGATCACGCGACACTCGAAGACGCGCTCGAGGTTACGTTCCTGGCTGGGCGTAAGGATGTGGTTGAAGATCACCAGATCGATATGCTCGGCCTTGACCAGGTCGCGCAACTCCTCGACCTTGCCGCTGCCGATCAGGAACTTGGCGGTTGGCCGATGACGCGGCACGTTGAAAAACGCGACGGTCTCGGCGCCGGCCGAAATTGCCAATTCCTGAAACTCCTGCGGATCTTCGCGCGCCTCAGGGTCCTGTCCTTCCAAGTGAACGAGAATAGTCCGCTCACCACCACTGTGGCGCTCAAAGAACAAAGGAGGCTCCTATCAGGCGTTACCCGGTTCAGCGTCACCGCCTTCGGATTCGGTTGCGCTAGGCAGGCGAATCGGACGAACCGGCACCACTGTCGAGATAGCGTGCTTGTAGACCATTTGGCTGACGGTGTTTTTCAGCAGGATGACGAATTGGTCGAAAGACTCGATCGTGCCTTGCAGTTTGATCCCGTTGACCAGATAGATGGACACCCCAACTTTCTCTTTACGTAAAGTGTTCAAGTAAGGGTCTTGTAGCGAATGCCCTTTTGACATGTGCCGCACTCCTTTAAGGATCAATTATAAAATTCGGAATCAGATGGCTTGGGCCGTCACACCCCCAAGGATAGACGGCAATTGCAAGGACTCAGCTCAATATGGAGATGGTCCCGAGGTATTTCAAGGCGCGTGGCAGATTGTCGCAATCAAGACTGTCGAGCCAATGCAGGTCAGTCCAGCTGCGCAGCCAGGTGAACTGGCGCTTCGCCAATTGACGCGTGGCGATAATCCCCCGCTCGCGCATCTCGGCTGACGTCAGCTTGCCGTCCAGGTAGTCCCAGACTTGTCGATAACCCACCGCACGTATAGACGGCAACCCGGCATGCAGGTCACTTCGCTCACGCAGGGCTACGACCTCGTCTATGAATCCCTGTTCCAACATTAATGTGAATCTTTGTTCAATTCGCCGATGCAGCACTTGCCGGTCCGCCGGAGCGATGGCCAGATTCGCGACAGTATAGGGCAATTGTTGCAGTCCCGAAGCGGCTGCTTCAGTACTTTGCGCAGATTGTCGTTGCCGCAGCGCCGTCATGCTCTGGCCACTGACCCGATAAACCTCCAGCGCCCGGCTGAGCCGCTGCGGGTCGTTGGGATGAATGCGCGCAGCGGACTCGGGGTCGATGGCCGCCAATTGTTCATGCAGGACTTGCCAACCAAGGCGCGCAGCCTCTTCTTCGATCTGCGCGCGCACCTCGGGATCGGCCGCCGGCATGTCCGCCAACCCATCGACCAAGGCCTTGTAATAGAGCATGGTGCCGCCCACCAGCAGCGGAATCTTGCCCCGCGCGGTGATATCGGCCATGGCCTGGAGTGCATCACGCCGAAAATCCGCCGCCGAGTAGGCTTCGGCCGGGTCGAGGATGTCGATCAGGCGATGGGGAAACTCGGCCAGCAGTTCTTTCGATGGCTTGGCGGTGCCGATGTCCATGCCGCGATAGACCAGCGCCGAATCGACGCTGATCAGTTCGCAGGGCAGGACCTTGGTCAATTCGATGGCCAGGTCGGTCTTGCCGGCGGCCGTCGGCCCCATCAGGAAAATCGCGGGTGGCAACTGGCTCATCAACGACCGCGCAAAAACAGTTTGTCCAAGTCGTCCAGGCCCAGCTGGGTCCAGGTCGGCCGGCCATGGTTGCATTGGCCACTGCGCTCGGTGTTTTCCATGTCCCGCAGCAGACCGTTCATTTCCGGCAGGGCCAGGCGCCGATTCGCGCGGATCGCGCCGTGGCAGGCCATGGTGCCGAGCAATTCGTTCAAGTGCGCCTGGATCCGGTCGCTGGTGCCATATTCCATCAGGTCCGCCAGCACGTCGCTGACCAGGCGATTGGCCTCGGCCTGTTTCAACAAGGCCGGGATCTGCCGGATCGCCAGGGTTTCCGGGCCCAGGCGCTGCAATTCAAAGCCCAGGCGCTGGAACCAGCTCACGTGTTCTTCGGCGCAATCGGCTTCACGCTGGCTGACGGCCAGGGATTCGGGGACGAGCAGCGGTTGGCCGCTCAAGCCTTCGCTGGCCATGGCGATCTTCAATCGCTCGTACATGATCCGCTCATGGGCGGCGTGCATGTCCACCAGGACCAGGCCTTGGGCGTTCTCGGAAAGGATGTAAATGCCTTTGAGCTGCGCCAGGGCATAGCCCAGCGGCGGAATGTCGCCCTGGCCGTCGGGCAACGCCGTCGCCGCGGTTTCAGGCAAAGGCTTGAAGAACTCGCGATACGCCGCCTGGGCCTCGGCCGCCGGCACGTTCGACTGTGGACGTGGCGTGTATTGATATTGATAACCGCTGCCGGCGCCGCTTCCAGCGGCGTTGTAGCTCGGTTGGGGCTGAGGTTGCTCCAGCAGCGCATGGGCGGCCAGACGCATCTCGCCTTGAGGCCCGAATTCGCCTGCTTCCAATCCCGTTGGCCGGACCATGCCCGCCACCGTTGCCGGCGCCGACAATTGGTCTTCGGGCCGCACGTCACCCAACGCGCGGTGCAAGGTGCCATAAAGGAAATCGTGGACCATGCGCCCGTCACGGAAACGTACTTCGTGCTTGGTCGGGTGCACGTTGACGTCCACCACTGAAGGATCCACTTCGAAAAACAGCACGAAGGTCGGATGCCGACCGTTGAACAGCACATCGCGATAAGCCTGGCGCACCGCGTGAGCCACCAGTTTGTCGCGCACCGCACGGCCGTTCACGTAGAAATATTGCAGATCCGCCTGGCTGCGGGAAAACGTCGGCAAACCGACCCAGCCCCACAGGTGCAAGCCATTGCGCTCCACCTCGATGGGCAACGCCTGCTCCAGGAACCCCGCGCCGCACACCGCCCCCACGCGCCGGGCGCGGGCCGCATCGTCGCGAGCTTCGTGCAGGCTAAGGATGGTCTTGCCGTTGTGGCGCAGATGAAAGGCCACGTCAAAACGCGCCAGGGCCAGGCGCTTGATGACTTCTTGCAGGTGATCGAATTCGGTTTTCTCGGCCTTGAGAAACTTGCGCCGGGCCGGGGTGTTGAAAAACAGGTCGCGCACTTCCACCGAAGTGCCCACCGGATGGGCGGCGGGCTGTACGTGCGAAGCCATGTCACGGCCTTCGGTCTCGACCTGCCAGGCCTGGTCGGCGTCACGGGTGCGGGACGTGAGGGTCAGGCGCGACACCGAGCTGATCGATGCCAGCGCCTCGCCACGAAAGCCCAGGCTCATGACCCGTTCGAGGTCTTCCAAGTCGCGGATCTTGCTGGTGGCGTGACGCGCCAGGGCCAGCGGCAGGTCATCGGCGGGAATGCCGCGACCGTCGTCACGCACCCGCAGCAACTTTACGCCGCCCTGTTCGACATCCACATCGATGCGCTTGGCGCCGGAGTCGAGGCTGTTTTCCAGCAACTCCTTGATCACCGACGCCGGACGCTCGACCACCTCACCGGCGGCGATCTGGTTCGCCAGCCGGGGGCTGAGCAGCTCGATACGGGCGTTGCTGCCGATCGCTTCGTCGCTCATTGCTTGACCGCCACTTCGTTGCCCGGAATGGTCAGGGTCTGGCCAATCTTGAGCTCATCGCTCTTCAGATTGTTGGCGCTGCGCAAGGTGGCGGGCGACACCTGGTAGCGCACCGCGATCATCGCCAGGGTTTCGCCCGGACTGACCCGGTGGTCCCGTGGCCCCTGGGCGATCTTGCCGGAGTCCCGCAGCCAGGCGATGTAGGTGCCCGGCGGTGGATTCTGCTGGAAGAACTGCCGCACGCCGCTGCTGATGGAGCGGGCCAAGGCCTGCTGATGGCTCGACGACGACAGCTTCGAGGCTTCGTTGGCGTTGGAGATGAACCCGGTTTCCACCAGGATCGATGGGATGTCCGGAGATTTAAGCACCATGAACCCGGCCTGCTCGACGCGCTGCTTGTGCAACGGCGTGACGCGACCGATGTTGCTCAGGACCTTCTGGCCGACGTTCAGGCTGGAGGTCAACGAGGCGGTCATCGACAAATCGAGCAATACACCGGCAAGCATCCGGTCCTTGTCGTCGAGGCTGACGTTGCCGGCACCGCCGATCAGGTCGGAACGGTTTTCGCTGTCGGCCAGCCAACGCGCGGTCTCGGAGGTCGCGCCACGGTCGGACAAGGCAAACACCGAAGCACCGAACGCGGCGGCGGAAGGCGCGGCGTCGGCGTGAATGGAAACGAACAGGTCGGCGCCTTTCTTGCGGGCGATTTCGGTACGACCGCGCAACGGGATGAAATAGTCGCCCGTGCGGGTCAATTCGGCGCGGAAACCTTTCATGCCGTTGACCTGGCGCTGCAGTTCACGGGCGATGGACAGCACCACGTCTTTTTCGCGCTGTCCACGCGAGCCCGAGGCGCCCGGGTCTTCACCACCGTGGCCGGCGTCGATAACAACGATGATGTCGCGCTTGCCGGCCGGTGCCGGTGGCAGCTTGATCGCAGGTTCGGTCGGCGTCACCGGAACCGCAGGCACCGTGGCGACATTGGTCGGCGGCGGTGGCGGTGGCGCGGCGTCGGCCGGGTTGTCGAACAGATCGACCACCAGCCGGTTGCCGTACTGGGCGTTCGGGGCCAGGGTAAAGCTCTTGGGTGTAACGGCTTTTTTCAGGTCGATGACCACCCGCAGGTCGGTCGGCGTACGCTGGGCCGAGCGCATCGCGGTAATCGGCGTGTTGGCGGTCGGCACGTTCAGCGGTGCGCCCAGGGAGGCACCGTTGATGTCGATCACCAGGCGATCCGGGGCGCTCAGGGTGAATACGCTGTGCTGAACCGGGCCTGTCAGGTCGAACACCAGCCGGGTATTATCCGGCGCCCGCCACAGGCGAACGCTGTTGACCTTTGTCTCAGCCACAGCATCGACGGCCAGTGCCGTAAGCAACAGTCCTACGACAGCAACCACCGCGCGAAAGCGCATATCAAACCCCATCATCTAATTAGTTTTCCAAAGCCAAGGCGGCACACCACGACTCGCCACGCGAGCCTTGCGGTGTCAGTTTCAACGAACGCCCGCCGTTCTGCGCGCCAATGGTAATGGTCAGGTCGGGCTTTGGCAAAAAGCCTGCACCCTTCTGGGGCCATTCGATCAGGCACAAGGCGTCATCTTCGAAATAGTCGCGGATGCCGAGGAACTCCAGCTCTTCGGGATCCACCAGTCGGTACAGGTCGAAATGGAAGGCCCGGACGTCGCCGATCTCGTAGGGCTCGACCAAGGTGAACGTAGGACTCTTGACCGAACCGACGTGTCCGAGACCGCGAATGATGCCACGGGACAGGGTTGTCTTCCCTGCGCCCAGGTCGCCTTCGAGGAAGATCAGGCCATGGCCTGCGGTGATCTGCGCGATGCGGGCACCAAATTGTGTCATGGCTTGTTCGTCCGCCACGTACAGGGTTACTTCAGACACGGTGATTGCTCCTCCAACAACTGACGAATGGCCGGGATCAGATCGGTCGCCGCCAATCCCCGGCCCGAGCGACCGACCTGGACGCCGGCATTGGCATGCAGCCAGACCGCCAGGCAGGCGGCCTCGAAATCTTCCATTCCCTGCGCCAGCAAGGCGCCGACCACCCCGGCGAGCACATCCCCCAGGCCGGCAGTGGCCATGGCCGGATGGCCCTCGCCGCAGACCGCCAGACGGCCATCCGGGCTGGCGATGAGGCTGCCGGCGCCCTTGAGGATCACGGTGGCTGCGTATTTTTTGCTCAACGCATGGGCCGCCGCCGGGCGATCGGCCTGCACTTGAGCGGTGGATATTCCCAGCAACCGTGCGGCTTCGCCCGGATGCGGGGTGATGACGCATTGCTCGGGCAGGCTGACCGCGCCGCCGCTCAGCAAGTTCAGCGCGTCGGCATCCCACACCTGGGGCAACGACGCGTTGGCCGCCGCCGACAGCAGGCTACGTCCCCAGGCGGCCTGGCCCAGGCCCGGGCCGACCACCAATACGCTGGCTTGCTTGAGCAAGCCCATCAACTGGTTCGCCGAATGGGTGCCCTGCACCATCACTTCCGGCAAACGCATCAGCGCCGAGGCCACGTGTTCGCTGCGGGTCGCCATCGAAACCATGCCCGCGCCACAGCGCAGGGCGCTTTCAGCGCTCATCTGGATCGCACCGCCAAATCCCCGGTCGCCGCCGATCAACAGCACATGACCGAACTTGCCTTTGTGGGATGTGGGGGCTCGAGGCGTCAGACGCGGCAAATTATGTGGCAAGAGCAATCGAGCGCTGGCAGGCGCCGATTCAACCAGGTCAGGGTCCGCGCGCAGATCGTTGAACGCCAACTCGCCCACCCGATCCGCTGCATCCCCGGTGAACAGGCCAAGCTTGAGGCCAATGAACGTCACGGTCAGGTCAGCCGCCACCGCGGTCCCCAGCACCTTGCCGGTGTCTGTACACAAGCCAGAGGGAATATCCACTGCCGCCACCGGCAAACCGCTGACATTGATCGTATCGATCGCCCGGACATACGGTTCGCGCACTTCGCCAGTCGTCCCCGTGCCAAGCAATGCGTCGAGCAACACACCGCGCAGCTCAGCGTCGTCCGCCCAGGGCTCCACCGGCACACCCACCGCCACGGCCTCGGCATGGGCGTTGGCGGCGTCACCCAGCAAGCGCCGGGGCTCGCCCACCGCCAGCACCCGCACCGACCAACCGGCACGGCGGGCCAAGGCGGCCACCAGATAACCATCACCGGCATTGTTGCCGTGGCCGGCCAACACGGTCAGTTCGGTCGCTTCGGGCCAGCGCCGGACGATCGCTCGCCAAGTGGCGCGGGCGGCACGCTGCATCAATTCGAAGCCGCTGGTACCCGCCGCAATCAGTTGTGCATCGAGGGCCCGGACCTGCGCGGCGCTGTACAGCGCGTCGGGAAAATCATCTTTAGTGTGCGGCATGCGTCTTCGGGCTCCGATGTCTGGCAGAATTATACGCATCTCAGCTCCGGTTTCTCTCGCCTCATGCCTGCCATTCCCACAGACCTTGCCACCCTCGCCCAATCCATCAAGGACTGGGGCCGCGAACTGGGTTTCCAGCAGGTCGGCATCAGCGGCCTGGACCTTGCCGAGCACGAGCAACACCTACAGCGCTGGCTCGAGGCCGGCTACCACGGCGAAATGGACTACATGGGCGCCCACGGCAGCAAGCGTTCGCACCCGGACGAACTGGTACCCGGCACATTGCGCGTGGTGTCCCTGCGCATGGATTACCTGCCAGGCGACACACAAATGGCGCAATTACTTGCAGAACCGGAAAAAGCCTACGTCTCGCGTTATGCGTTGGGCCGCGATTACCACAAATTGATCCGTAAGCGGGTGCAGCAACTGGCCGAAAAAATCCAGTCGGTCATCGGCCCTTTCGGCTACCGCGCCTTCGTCGACAGCGCGCCGGTGCTGGAAAAAGCCATTGCCGAGCAGGCCGGGCTGGGCTGGATCGGCAAAAACACCCTGGTATTGAACCGCAAGGCGGGCAGTTATTTTTTCCTCAGCGAGCTGTTTGTCGATCTGCCGCTGCCGGTGGATCCGCCCCACGGCACCGAGCACTGCGGAAAATGCACCGCCTGCCTGGACATCTGCCCTACCAATGCTTTCGTCGGGCCCTACATGCTCGATGCACGTCGGTGCATTTCCTACCTGACCATCGAACTGAAGAACGCCATCCCGGAAGACTTGCGGCCACTGATCGGCAACCGGGTGTTCGGCTGCGATGACTGCCAGATCGTCTGTCCGTGGAACCGCTTCGCCCGGCCATCCGGCGAGAGCGACTTCAAGCCGCGGCACAACCTGGACAACGCCGGACTGGCGGAGCTGTTCCTGTGGGACGAGGAAAAATTCCTCAGCAGCACCGAAGGTTCGCCCTTGCGTCGCGCCGGTTACGAACGCTGGTTGCGCAACCTGGCGGTAGGCCTGGGCAATGCGCCGTCAACGATTCCCGTACTGCAAGCGCTGGAGGCGCGGCGCGACTATCCATCGGAACTGGTGCGCGAGCATGTGGAATGGGCGTTGCGCCAGCATGCCGAGCGTCAGACTTCGTCGTTGTAGACGAACTTCGGCATTTCCCAATGAAAGCGGATTGCCAGGAGCCTCAGCAGAAAACCGCCGAACAAAGTAATGAGGATCGCCTGTTCATTCGGCAGTTGCAGGAACACACACAGCAGATAACACCACGCCGCGGCAAACGAGACGCTCGCGTAGAGCTCCCGGCGGAAGATCAGCGGAATATCGTTACAGAAGATATCCCGCAAGATGCCGCCAAACACACCGGTAATCACGCCGCTGACCGAGGCCACCAACATGCCATGGCCCATTTCCAGTGCGGTCATGCAGCCGATCAGCGTGAACGCCACCAACCCCACGGCATCGAGCACCAGGAACAACGAGCGCAGATGGCGCATCCAGCGCGCCAGGAACACCGTGAGCATCGCCGCCGCGGTGGTCAGCACCAGGTATTCCGGGTGCTTGACCCAAGTCAGCGGGTAATGCCCGAGCAGCACGTCGCGAACCGAGCCGCCACCCAGCGCCGTGACACAGGCGATCAGCACCACGCCGAACCAATCCATGCCCCGCCGCCCGGCGGACAGCGCGCCGGTCATGGCTTCGGCGGTAATGGCGATCAGATACAGCATCAGCAACATGATGGCGGTCCTTGCGGGAAGGCGCGCAGTCTAGCCAGTTTGGGCTGGCACCAAAAGAGGGCGCGGCGCCGACCCTGGCTGAGAGGATCCCCTGTGACGAGGGAGCTTGCTCCCGCTCGGCTGCGCAGCAGTCGCAAACCGGACAACTCGGTTCACCTGAAAATGGTTGGGGCCTGCTTCGCAGGCCAGCGGGAGCAAGCTCCCTCGCCACAGAAGCAATCCCGCTAATCGCTGGGGTGCCGATCAGAACTTGATGAAGTGCTTGCGGTAATGCTGCAGCTCCGCAATGGATTCGCGGATGTCATCCAACGCCAGGTGCGTGCTGCCTTTCTGGAAACTGTCGCGAACCTCAGGGGCCCAGCGGGCGGCCAATTCCTTCAGGGTCGAGACGTCGAGGTTGCGGTAGTGGAAATAGCTTTCCAGGGATTTCATGTGGGTATATAGGAAACGACGGTCCTGGCAGATGCTGTTGCCGCAGATCGGCGACTTGCCTCTCGGCACCCACTGCTCCAGGAAGGCGATGGTCTGTGCCTCGGCCTCGGCCATGCTGATCTTGCTCTCGCGAACGCGCTGGGTCAGGCCCGAGCCGCCGTGCTGGCGGGTGTTCCACTCGTCCATGCCTGCCAGGATTTCATCGCTGTGATGAATCGCGATCACGGGGCCTTCAGCCAGGGTGTTGAGGTCGCTGTCAGTGACGATGGTGGCCATCTCGATGATGACGTCGGTGTCAGGGTTCAGACCGGTCATTTCCAGGTCGATCCAGATCAGGTTCTGCGGGTTCTGCATGGGGGAGCTCCTCGGCTTAGCTGCGCAGTTTAGCCTAGGCAGCGTCTCGGGCGTGCTAAACTCGCGGCCGTTTTACCCTATTCGCTGCATTTCTTCATACGGAACACCCATGGCCAAACGCCAACTCAATCGTCGTCAGAACTGGCGCATCGAAAAGATCCAGGGCGAGCGCGCCGCCCGTGCCGCCAAACGCGAATCCAGTGCGGTTGAAGCCCTGGAGGGCGGTGACCTGGGTCCTGAACAGACCGGCCTGGTGATCGCCCACTTCGGCGTGCAGGTCGAGGTCGAGGCCCAGGAAGGCGAGCTTGCCGGCCAGGTGTTCCGCTGCCACTTGCGCGCCAACTTGCCAGCCCTGGTGACGGGCGACCAAGTGGTCTGGCGTGCCGGCAACCAGGGCATCGGCGTGATCGTCGCGCAACTGCCGCGCCACACCGAGTTGTGCCGTCCGGACAGCCGGGGCCAGCTCAAGCCGGTGGCGGCCAACGTCGACATGATCGTCATCGTGTTCGCCCCGCTGCCCGAGCCCCATGCCAATCTGATCGACCGCTACCTGGTGGCGGCCGAACACGCCGGCATCCGCCCGCTGCTGCTGCTCAACAAATTCGACCTGATCGACGAACACAACGCCCCGGCGTTGAACGCCTTGCTGTCGGTCTATCGGGATCTCGGCTATCCGGTGCTGGAAGTCTCGGCCCATCACGGCAATGGCATGGAGCAACTGCAACGGCAGCTGGACGGGCGCATCAGCGTGTTCGTCGGCCAGTCCGGGGTCGGCAAGTCTTCCCTGGTCAACAGCCTGCTGCCAGAGGTCGAGACCCGCGTCGGGCCGTTGTCCGAGCTATCCGGCCAGGGTACCCACACCACCACTACCGCGCGGTTGTTCCACTTCCCTGGCGGCGGTGAGTTGATCGATTCGCCGGGCATCCGCGAATTCGGCCTGGGTCACGTCAGCCGCGCCGATGTCGAGGCTGGGTTCATCGAGTTCAACGACCTGATCGGCACCTGCCGCTTCCGCGACTGCAAGCACGACCGCGAACCCGGTTGCGCCCTGCTCAAGGCCCTGGAAGAAGGCCGCGTGCATCAGCAACGGATGAACAGCTACCGCTCGATCATCGCCAGCCTGCCAGAGAGCAGTTACTGACCCCGACGGATACCTTTGTGGCGAGGGAGCTTGCTCCCGCTGGACTGCGAAGCAGGCCCCAACGGTCTCCCT
>NZ_VDLV01000043.1 GCF_013608025.1 Pseudomonas brassicacearum subsp. neoaurantiaca
TGGGAGGGCCAGGTGCGCCAGGCCATCGACGACATCGCCCAGGCGCGGCGTGAGGAAATCGATTGGGTGCTCAGCGACAAACCCGGCGAGGTCGATCCCCGGTTGACGCCGGACGAGCTGAAGACGCGCCTGACCGAACGCTATTTCCAGGACTACGCCAGCGCCTGGCTTGGGTTTCTCAACAGCCTGCGCGCCCGCCAACCGAAAAACCTGGACGGGGTGATCGAGCAACTGACGCTGATGAGCGACGTGCGTCAGTCGCCGCTGATCGCGTTGATCAATACCCTGGCTTACCAAGGCCAGGCCGGCAGCCGCGCGCCGGCCTTGGGCGACTCGCTGATGAAATCCGCGCACAAGCTGATCGGGCCGAACCAGGCGTCGGTGATCGATCAATTCGTGGATCTGCCCGGTGGACCGCTGGACGCCACCTTCGGACCGTTGTTGACGCTACTGGGCAAGGGCACCGAAGGCCGAAACGCCAGCGACCATCTGAGCCTGCAGGCCTACCTCACCCAAGTAACCCGCGTGCGCCTGAAGCTGCAACAGATCAGCACCGCCAGCGACCCCATGGAAATGACCCAGGCCCTGGCGCAGACGGTGTTCCAGGGCCGCGGCATCGACCTGACCGACACCCAGTCCTACGGCCGATTGATGGCCGCCAGCCTCGGCGCGCAATGGGCCGGGGTTGGCGAAACGCTGTTCGTCCAGCCGCTGGAACAGGCCTGGCAGCGGGTGCTGCAACCGTCGGCGGCGGGCCTCAACAGCCAGTGGCAGCGTTCGATCGTCGAGCACTGGAACGCGGCCTTTACCGGGCGCTATCCGTTCGCCGCGACGGCCAGCGATGCTTCGCTACCAATGCTGGGGCAGATGATCCGCGCCGACACGGGGCGCATCGAACGCTTCCTGCACAGCCAATTGAGCGGCGTGCTGCGCAAGGAAGGCAACCGCTGGGTGGCCGATCCGCGTCATGGCCGTGGCTTGCGGGTCAATCCGCAGTTCCTCGCGGCGATCAACCAACTCGGCGACCTGGCCGATGTGCTCTACACCGACGGGGGCCTGGGCTTGAGTTTCGAGCTGAGCGGCAAAGGCGTGCGCGATGTGGTGCAGACCACCTTCATCCTCAACGGTGAAAAACACGAGTACTTCAACCAGAAGGAACGCTGGCAACGGTTCGGTTGGCCGGGGCGCAGCGACTATCCCGGGGTCAGCCTGACGTGGACCAGCGTTCACACCGGCGAGCGGTTGTTCGCCGACTACGCCGGCACCTGGGGGCTGATCCGCTTGCTGGAACAGGCCAGGTTCACGCCACTGGACGATGGCGACAGCCGCTACCGCATGGAGCTCAAGGCCCCCGATGGCCTGGGCCTGACCTGGCACCTGCGCACCGAACTGGATGCCGGGCCGATGACGCTGCTGAAGTTGCGGGGGTTCAAGTTGCCGGGGCGGATATTTCTGGAGGGACGCGAGGCGGCAAAGGGGTAGGCATACATAGGGTGGCGAGGGCGCTTGCCCCCGCCAAGCCCCGCAGGACCAGCCTGCCGTGCACAACAATCTGCATGCACGGCTTGGGTTCGAGCGTCAGGTATCCGTTCTCTATCCAGACGCACAGAATCTATTCCGACGTTACGTGCACCCTGCTGGTCCGGGGTTCGCCCAGTCGCAACTAGAACAGATACCCCATGTAGATCGCCGCACCGCCACCGGCCTGTAGACCGGCGTTCACACCTGCCATAACTACCGCGCCCTTGGCCGAACGTGCCAGTTGCCGGTTGACAGTGGTCGAAGCGATGAGCGATGTCGCCGGATTGGAGCTCAAGGCCACCGACAGCGCCAACAGCTTGGGATCGAGTCCGAACAGCAACGCCGTGGCCGAACCGCCGACTACCAGGCCCACGCCCACTTCGGTGTACATGCAAGGGCCGGTGATGTCGTCGCTGGTCAGGTCGCGATCAACCAGCGCATCGCTGACAAATACCTTGCCGGTGCTAGGGAATGCCTCTGCGGCACCCGCTCCACTCACACCCTTGCCTTTGATCTGGATATTGATCTTGCCGAAACGCGGCAGCCGCGCGCCAAACCCGACACCCACGCCGACACCGCCATAGCGGTAGCTGACGTCTTCGCCTTGGGGCGAACGCAGGATGATCGAGCCGCCACTGCCCGCCACCATGACCACGGTGAGACCACCACCGCTGGCGGTCTGGTATTGCCAACGGCTTTCATTGACCGGAATAGGGATGTTGTAGCTCATGCGTTCAAAGTCCTTTAAGTGGATGAGCCGCGCCGCGACCGCGCTGACGGGTGGCTTTCAAGAGTCCGACCAGGGTGAAAACCAGACCGATGCAGCCCAATAATGCCGAGGTTCCCCACAGGGCACCCCGATCATCGACGATGGCGCTGCCGGCCGGCTGCTCGGGCAAATAGTGCACCTGCACCGGCTGGTCTTTCTGATAACCGAAGATAAAGCCGCCCTGAGGGTAGGAAATCTTTTCGCCGCTGGCGGTGGTGAAGGCGATCTCGGGATGCGAACCACCGGCGTTCAAATGGCTGACAATGCCATCAGCCATTTCGGCGCGAGCAAGAAATTCGCGCCGATCGAGCGCCAGGTTGAAGGCGGCGCCCAACAAACCAATGCCAATCAGCGCGAAAAGCAATCCCAGCAGTGTCTGTCCGATGCGTGACGGCGTGTCGTTAGCCATGGCAGGTCTCGGTATTCGTCCGTGAAGAAGGGCCCGCAGGATAGCAAAAAGCCTCCCCGCTGACCTTTTTTTACCTTGAAACTTTCACCTTGAACCGCCCAAGCACACGCTGCATCAACGAGGCTCGCTCGGAGAGATCCTTGGCGGCGATGGCACATTCATGGGAGTTCGACTGGTTCTTCTGGGTCACCTCGTCGATCTGTTCGAGCCCGATGCTCGCCTGTTGCAAGCCTGAAGCCTGCTCGCTGGAGGCCTGGTAGATCAGCGAAACCAGGCTGGAGACTTCGCTGGTCCCGCTGACGATATTCTTCAGCGATTCGGCGGTACGGCCGGCGATGATCATGCCGCGCTGGGTCTTGCTCGAGGAATCGGCGATCAGCGCAGCTGTCTGCTGGGCCGCCTCGGCGCTGCGGGCGGCCAGGCTGCGCACTTCGTCCGCCACCACCGCGAAACCACGGCCGAGTTCACCCGCCCGCGCAGCCTCGATCGCCGCATTGAGCGCGAGGAGGTTGGTTTGCGCGGCAATGTTATCGATGGTGGTGATGATGGCCGTGATGTCCTTGCCCGAGTTATCGATTTCGGCCATGGCGGCGATCAACTCACTCATCAGCTTATCGCTCTCCCCCGCATCGGCGCGTGAAGCCTGGGATTGCTCATCGGCTTTCTTGGCATTGGCGGCGTTGTCCCGGGTCTGGGCGGCCATTTGCGTCATTACCGCACTGATCTCGGTGATGGACGAGGCGGAATTCGAGGCGCCCTCGGACAGTGACTGGCTCAGGTCGGTCACCTGCGTCGAGCTGCCGGTGATCTGGGTGGCGCTGGCCTGAACTTCGGAAATCAGCTGGTTCAGGTTGCTGACCATTTTCTCCAGCGACTTGCCCAAGGTGTCCTGGGGCGAAGACAGCCGGACCTGCAGATCCAGATCACCTTCGGAAATGCGCTCCGCCACCCTCACCTGCCGTTGCAGGCTCTCGGACATATCGTTCAGGGCGGCCGACAACTGCCCGACTTCATCTTCGGACTGCTGCACCAGTCGCCGCGAAAAATCCCCGAGGCTGATGGTCGCGGCCAAGGCAGCCGCCTCGCGAATCGGCCCGACGATCTTGGCGGCGGCATACCACAGGGCGGCCAGGGCCAACAATGAAATGACCAACCCTACCGACACCTGCCAGATACTGTTGTCGAGGCTGCGCGCCTGCAGCTCCTGCTCCAAGGCGATGGCCTGGCTCATGACCACGGCCTTGGGCAGGCGAATCAACACCGCCCAGGGTTTGCCGGTACGGCCGAGCACAATCGGCATCAGCACTTCGATATTCTGGGTTTGCGCATTCAGCAGGCCATCCCCTCGTCCGCCCTGGATATCGCCCAGCACCTTTTCCCAGGAATCGGGCAAGAGGGCCTTGATCGGCTGGCCGATCAAGTCGGTACGCTGGCTGTCCGCGACCACCAGCCCCTGGTTGCTCAAGATCGACACCGTGCCTTTGCCGCCATAGAGGTCGGCAGACATCTGCTCGCTGAGTTTCTGGATGAAGGCGATGTCGAAGTCAGCGCCAACCACCCCGTAGAATTTCCCTTCGGAGACGATGGGCACCGACAAGGTGGTCAGCCAGACATTTTTCCCCTGCACCACGTAAGGAATGGGGTCCAACACGCTTTCCTTCAGGGTGTCGCGCGGGCCGCTGTACCACCCGCCCTTGAGCACACCATTGGCATGGCGGTCGGCCGAGTCATACTCGACCAACGGTTGCACCGCGACATGACCATCGGCGCTGCGCGTCCAGTAAGGCGTAAAACGTCCGGTCACGGGGTTATTGCCGTCTTGTGCGTTGCGGAACCCGAGGTCCTGCCCGTCCAGCGCATTCGGCTCCCAGCAGGAATAGGTGCCGTTGAAGTCAGGGTTGTCCTTGAGCACATTGAGCAGCACGCTGTTGATCTGTTCACGGCCCAATGCCAGGGGGCTTTGCGAAGCCTTGCTGGCGGCAAAAGTATTGGCCATTGTGCGTGCTGCATCCAATGCATTCTGCAGCTTGGCCTGGATGGCGTTGGCACGGGATTCGGCCAGGTTCTGGATTTCCCGGATGGTTGATTTTTCAACCAGCGCACTGACCTCGCTCGCGACATATTGCTCATTCGACCGGGCAGTAAAGAGCCCGTAGACAACCAGGCTGACAGACGAAACAAACAGGCATGCGCCCGCCGTGACACAAATGCGTGCCTGCAACGACGTGAACTTCATATCATTCCCCACCCGATTCTATTTTTCGCGCCGCCATGAAGAACGCCGGCAGCCACCGCGTGCACGACTCGGCGAATACGACTGACGCTGCTTACGTCATGCACCGAAGTGGATGGCCGGGCATGGCGATACAGCTGGTTATTGGTTGAAACGTGGGGAGATGGCGCGCAGATTCACTCTATGCGTCCGAGGGACGATAAAGGACATTCAACGTCAGGAGCCGAAGACCTCCGGAAACGAAGGCCTTCGCGGAAAGAATGTGAATCCGCTATCCAGTCACCGTAAAGCGACCCCTGGATATTTGCCGCAGAGTCCATTCCAACCATTTGCCACGCAGGCAAATTAGCACGAGCGGTATTTGTACAAGAGCCAACTTAAGGCTCATGTAGATCGAGACTTTAGTACCGGTTATTCATGACTCGAGCCGCCAAGAGCTCGGTGTTTCCCAAGAACACCGAGCCGTCTGGCTGGAGGCTGCTCAGGCCTTTTTTGTCCTGGGCAAAAAGATCGCCAACACCCCAAACAACGGCAGGAACGAGCACAGCCAGTACACGTATTCAATGCCACGAATGTCTGCCAGATGCCCCAACAGCGCCGCGCCAATCCCGCCGAAGCCGAACATCAGACCGAAGAATACGCCAGCGATCATCCCGACGTTGCCCGGCACCAGTTCCTGGGCATACACCACGATCGCGGAGAACGCCGAGGCCAGGATGAAGCCGATGATCACGCTGAGAATGCTGGTCCACAGCAGGTCGACGTGCGGCAGGACCAGGGTGAATGGCGCTACGCCGAGGATCGAGAACCAGATCACGGCCTTGCGCCCGATTCTGTCGCCGATCGGGCCGCCGAAGAACGTTCCCGCCGCCACCGCGCCAAGGAACAGGAACAGGTGTAACTGCGAAGAGGCCACCGAAAGGTCGAACTTCTCGATCAGGTAGAACGTGAAGTAACTGGTGAAACTGGCCATGTAGAAGTACTTGGAAAAGACCAACAGCCCCAGCACCACGAGCGCACTGAGGACACGTCCCTTGGATAACCCGTGGGTCGCCGCCTGGCCTTGCTTGAGCTTGAACAGGTTCAGGTGATTGGCGTACCAGCGGCTGATGCGGTACAGCACAAACAAGGCAAACAGTGCGAACAGGCCGAACCAGGCCACGTTGCCTTGCCCGTAAGGAATGATGATCGCCGCCGCCAACAGCGGGCCGAAGGCAGAGCCGGCGTTACCGCCGACCTGGAAAGTCGATTGGGCCAAGCCATAGCGGCCACCCGATGCCAGTCGAGCCACCCGCGACGCTTCGGGGTGGAAGGTCGACGAGCCGATGCCGATCAACGCGGCGGCCAGCAGGATCAAGGCAAAGCTGCCGACCATCGACATCATCACGATGCCGACCAATGTGCACACCGTTCCCGCCGGCAGGAGCCAGGGCTTGGGATGCCGATCGGTGTGATAACCCACCCAGGGTTGCAGCAGCGAAGCGGTGAGCTGAAAGGTCAACGTGATCAGGCCAACCTGGGTGAACGTCAGGCCGTAACTGTCCTTGAGCATTGGGTAGATCGACGGCAAGACCGCCTGGATCAGGTCGTTGATCAGATGCGCCAGCGCCACCGCACCAATGATGCGCATGACCAGTGGACTGTTTTGGGGCGTCGCGGCTGCCGACGTCATGTCGGCCTGGGTATTGCTGATAGCCATGGGAGTTTCCATACGGCGGGTGGGTGCACGAGGCAGGCGCATCAATGTGCCATTTTTCACTATGGCAAGGCTATCCCCTTAGCTTGCTATCGACCTATAAAAAACAAGGTGATAGCGCAACGCCATGGTCTGAATCTTGCCTTGCTAATGCTCTAAGACGTGATCCCCTTACAAAGGGGATCGAGAATGGGAAGTTTCGCTACAGAGCAGGCCTACAGAGCCGGCCTGGACAAGCTTTCGAGGCCTTTTGAGAGAACACCCGTTTCAGCACCTGTGTAAAAACGCACAAATTCGGTGCAAGGGTGTTCAGGGGAGTATGGGCATGCAGGCTTTTCTATCACCGGGGATTCGGTTGCTGGGGCATTTTGGTTTCGCCCGTAAATTCCAACTGTTGTTCCTGTTATTCATCCTGCCGCTCATGGGCAGCTTGTGGCTCATCGGCCAGGATTACCGCGACAAGCTCAACCTGATTTCCGGGGAGCGCGCCGGGGTGCGTCAATTGCTGGCGCTGGATAACCTGGACAACCTACTGACCGCCCAGCGCAATCGCGCGGCCCGTTGGCGCGCCACCGAAACCAATCGGCAACCCACCCCCGCGACGCTGGCCGCCATGGCGGCGTTCGATGCGGTGCAGCCGGCGCTCAACCAGGCCGCCACCGACCTGGGCACAACCTTGCAAACCGAAGGCGCCGAAGCCGACACCCTCGCCCGCTACCAGGCCTTGCAAACCAGCCTCAACGGCCTTGATTCCAAAAGCCTGGGCAGCGTGGGTTGGTGGCCGGACGGCTACGATCGTTTCACCGCCGCCCTTGGCGCGTTGCAAGCCCTGCGCGAACAGATCGTCATGGACAATCGCCTGACGCTCGCGTCCTGGCTGGAAACCTACCTGCTGACGCAAATCTCGACTCAGCAGACACCTGACCTGATCGAACGCGTAGGGCGCCTGGCCAGCGTTGGTCAAGCCTCGGTGGTGTCAGGCCAATTCACCCTGCAGAGCCGCCTGCAACTGCGTGACCTGCGCAGCCGCATTGGCGACGCACGGGACCAGCTGGTCAAGACCGGTGCACTTCTGGAAACCCGGCTGCCGAGCGAATTGCAAAGCTGGGCCGACCAATTTCAAGGCAGCCTGAAAAATCTCGACGGCGGTTTGAAGGTCTTGGATGACGGGGTGTTCGGCGGCTCCATCAACCTCAAGCCGGAAGGCTTCGAGAAACAGATGGACGCCCTCCTCGTCGACCTGGCGACCTTGCGGCAGCAATCATTGGTGGCGCTGGATAACCGGCTGGACCAATATCATGGCTCGGCCATCCGCCAGTTCACACTCGTAGCCATCGTGCTCGGCTGTCTGCTGCTGGCCGCGCTGTATCTCTTCGTTTGCCTGCAAGCGTCCATCCGCCGCAGCGCCAGTGGCATCACCTTGCTGGCCGAAGCCTTGCGCGATGGCAACCTGAGCCTGCAAGTGCCGGTGCAGGGCCGGGACGAACTGGCGGCGATCAGCACCGCCCTCAATGTCGCCGTGGTCCAGTTGCGCAACAGCCTGTTAGGCGTGGATCACGAGACACTGCAACTGAGCGACGCCGTGCGCACCCTCAACACCCACTCCAGCGGAGCCCTGGGTGAAGTCGAGGCCCAGCAGATGCAGATCAGCCAGATTGCCGCCGCCGCGACCCAACTGGCCGCGACCTCTCAAGGCGTCGCGAAAAGCTGCGAACAAGCTTCTGACAGCGCGCAACAGACCCGCCGTATCGCCGCCGACAGCAGCCGCGACAGCCAGCGCACCACAGCGAGCATCCAGCAGCTCAACCAGCGGCTCAACGAAACCGCCGCCGCATTGGGCCGAGTCAGCGAACAAGGCCAGCAGATTCAACTGGTGGTCGACACCATTCGCGGCGTGGCCGAGCAGACCAACCTGCTGGCACTCAACGCGGCTATCGAGGCCGCCCGCGCCGGTGAACAGGGTCGGGGCTTCGCTGTCGTGGCTGACGAAGTACGCAGCCTGTCGCAACGCACCCAGTCCTCCACGCAGCAGATCGCCGGCACCGTCGACAGCCTGCGCGCGACGGTCAACGAAGCTGTCAGCCTGATGGAAGCGGCCTGCGGCCAGGCCCAGACCGACGCTCAAGCGGTCACCGGTCTTGGCGAACGGCTGGGCGAAATTGCCAGCGCGGTACAGAGCGTGACCGACACGCTGGCCCAAATTGCCACTGCGGTGGACGAACAGGCCAGCACCGCCGACGAAGTCAGCGGCAATATCCAGCAGGTCGATCAAGCGGCCATGCGCCTGCTGGAAGGCGCCCGCGCAGTGAATCTGGCGGCGGACACCTTGAGCCAGGGTAGCCAGGCCTTGAGCGCGAACACCGGGAGATTTCAACTCAGCTGACGAGCATTTGCAGCGAGGGCGGATAAGCAGTTGAAAGTGCAAAGAAATATTTTAGGTTTGCGCTTGACACATCTCCGTTACCAGCGAATAATGCGCGCCACTTGGCTACATAGCTCAGTTGGTTAGAGCATAGCATTCATAATGCTGGGGTCCGGGGTTCAAGTCCCTGTGTAGCCACCAAGTCCTGTTCAAAGATGTTCTTGAATGTCTTTGAACAACAAGAAGCCCGCCTAGTGCGGGCTTTCTTGTTTCTGGGTTTCCGTAAATGCCCCCGCAAGATTCAGCTCATCCCACGGGGTGCAAGGAATTACGCGGCTTCCTGGAAATCCATCTCCGGTGGCTGGCGCTGAAAACCACCCGTCAGCACCGCCAGGTACACCACACCAATCGCCAGCCAGCTCAAGCCAAGGTAGATCGCTGAGTGATCGAGGCTGACCATCAGCCATACATCCGCCGCCAGGCCGATAAACGGAAACAGCAGGAACAACACGAGTTCACGCAGCCCCTTCTTCTGTGCGCCGATCCAGTAATGAAAGATCACCGACAGGTTCACCAGACTGAACGCCAGGAACGCGCCGAAGTTGATGAACGAGGTTGAGGTGGTGACATCCAGTTTCAGCGCCAGCAAAGCGACCACCGCACATAAAAGAACGCTGTTGACCGGCGTACCAAAGCGTTCGTGCAAGGTGCCGAAGAACGATTTAGGCAGCACGCCATCACGGCCCATGGCGAACAACAGGCGCGAGCCGCTAGCCTGGGCTGACAGCCCCGATGCGAACTGGCCAACGATCAGGCCGATCAGGAAGATCGACACGAACAGGTCACCACCGATATTGCGGGCAATTTCATAAGCGGCCGCGTCGACGCTGTCGAACTGGAACGACGGATGCGCGATCTGCACGAAGTACGACACGCTGACGAAGATCAATCCGCCGATCAGCGTAATCAACATGATCGCTCGCGGGATGGTACGGCGAGGGTCGCGGGTTTCTTCGGTCAAGGTGCTGACCGCGTCGAACCCGAGGAAGGAATAACAGGCGATGGCTGCACCGCTCATGATCAGCGGCATCTGCATATCGCCGTTGAAGAACGGCTTGACCGACCACAACGGTGTGCTGGCATCCCCTGCGACGTAATGGACGCACAGCGCAACGAAGGCGACTAGGACCAGGAACTGCACCAGCATCAGCAGTGCGTTGATGCCGTTGGCCAATATCAGACCGACAATGTTGATTGCGCTCGTAACGCCGATGAACACCAGCACCCAGAGCCACTGTGGCAAGGCCGGGAAAGCGGAGTGCAGGTAGGCCGCGCCGATCAGCCAGATCGCCATGGGCAGGAACAGGTAATCGAGCAATACCGCCCAACCGGCGATGAAACCCAGTTTCGGGCTGATCGCCTTGCGCACATAGCTATAGGCCGAACCGGCGACGGGGAACGCCGCGGCCATTCGGCCGTAGCTCATGGCGGTGAAGAACATGGCCACAAGTGCAGCGAGGTAAGCGGCGGGAACCATGCCGGAGGTGGATTGAGCGAGGATGCCGAAGGTGCCGAGGACAATGATCGGTGTCATATAAGCGATGCCGAACAGCACCACCGACCCCAGTGAAAGGGTGCGTTGCAAACGAGCCATGAGCGACTACTCCGAATTATTAGATTTATGGCAGAGCCGAGTTCGGCGCAAGATTTTCGGGTGTTACGTTGTTGTTCTGGTTCTTGAGCAACAGGAATGGGTTGCTTGTCAGGGCCTCTTCGCGGGCAGGCCCGCTTCGGATCTCGGGCGTTCTTACAACCAGTGTGGGAGCGGGCTTGCCCGCGAAGGCGTTAGCCCTGGCAATACAGGATCAGGATCAACGCGAAGGAATCAGCAGCTCCCGCAATCCACAGGCATGCTCGACAATCTCCCCCGGCATCTTCAGCCGCTGATCATCCAGGTACCGATAATCACGCCGCGCCGCCGTCAGCTGGTTCAGGTTCAATTCCACCGCAAACTGCCCTTCTTCCCGCCCGGCCTCGAACAACAACGTGCCCAGCGGGTCGACCAAGGCACTGCCGCCTGCAAACACCAACCCGCCATCCCCCTCTTCCACCCGATTGACCATCAGCGCAAACGCCTGGTTTTCCTGCGCGCGCGCCATGATCGCGGTGCGATGAGTCGGGCCATAGGGGTCCATGTTGCCGTTGGTGACGATCAACAACTCGGCGCCCAATTGCGCCAGGGCGCGGGCGCTTTCCGGGAACTCGATGTCGTAGCAGATCAACAGGCCGACCCGCACACCGTTCCACTCACACGTGGCGTAACGGTCACCGGCTTCGAACACACCGCGATCCGACGCCCAGAGATGAGTCTTGCGATATTTCAGGGCGATGCCCTCTGGTGTAATCAACAGTGTGGTGTTGTAGAAACGGCCGCGATCGTTTTCGGCCACGCCGATCACCACGGCAATGTCATGTTCCCGGGCCGCGGCAAGCACCGCGCTGACGGTCGGCCCGTCCAGCGGTTCGGCGGTTGCGGCCAATGTCTCAACCGACGGAAAGCCCATCAGGTGAGTTTCGGGAAACACGATCATTTGCGTGTCGGCAGCGCAGGCGGAAATCGCCTCAAGAGCGCGTTCGAGGTTGTAAGCCGTGTCGTTATCACGGCCCGCCAACTGGGCGAGTTCGACTTTCATGGGTATTCCTTGTTGTTGGCCTGGCCGGCAGAAAGATTGCCCGGTCGGTTTCTGTGCGCCAGTATGCGCAGCAAGCCCAGGGCCGGGAAATCACGCCGCTGGGGTAACCCGATAGGGGTAGAGGCATGACACTTTCATTAGATGACATCGCGTGGCATCGCTCGGTCGGGCAACTGATCGACGCCTTGGACAAGCCCAACTTCTGGACGCAGCTCGTCCGCTTGCTGGATCAGTACGTACCCTTCGACAGTTGGGTGGCACTGCTTTTCAGCGCCGATCAACGTCCGCAGGTTTTTGCCGAATGCCCGGGCGCGGATGGCAGCCCCGATCAGTTGTTCCAGGATTACCTGCGGGGGTTGTACCTGCTCGATCCGTTCTACATCGCTTGTCGCGAGCAGTCGCGCACTGGGCTGTATCGCCTGTCGGAAGTGGCACCGGAACATTTCGAGTTGACCGAGTATTACCAGCGTTACTTTCGTCTGAATGTGGTTTCCGATGAAGTCCAGTTCAATTGTCAGCTCGAAGGCGATCGCACGCTGTGCCTGTCGTTGGGCAGCAAGCAGCGGTTCAGTGGCCAGCAGCTTGCCTTGCTGTCGCTGATCCAGCCGTGGGTGCTCGGCCTGTTGCGCCAGCGCCTGCCTTACGAAATCAACGAAGTGGTGGCGCTGGCGCCAGCACCACCGCAGGTCGACTGGCGCGTGCAGTTGGAAGCGTCAGTGCAACAGCTCAAAGGCACACAGTTGACCGCACGGGAACTGGATGTCGGGCGCTTGATGCTCAGCGGTTGCTCCAGCAAGGAAATCGCCCGCAAGCTGGAAATCTCTGCCGAAACCGTGAAAGTCCATAAAAAGCACATGTACAGCAAACTGGGGATCAAGTCCCAATCCGAGCTGTTTTCGATTTTTCTCCAGGCGCAGAATGCCTGACGTTTTCTGTAGGACGAAGCCGAACCGCCTCCCCCGCTGATTTGCACCCCGCGCCTCGTATCGCTACAGTCGGCCTCAATACCCCTGGCCCACGGATGGAGCGACACGTGCTTTCAGACCTCAAACCGAATCTCAATCGCCTGTCAGCCGTTTCGCTGTTGGCTGTCGCCCTGACACTCGCCGCCTGTAAGACTCCGCTCTCCTCCACGCCTCCCTTGCCCAGCGCACCGGAGATCGCTTCCGGCTACCGCACCGATCTGCAGACTCGCCACGCGGACAAACACATGGCCGCCGCGGCGAACCCGCTGGCTGCCGAGGCTGGGCGAGAAATGTTGCGGCGCGGCGGCTCGGCCATCGACGCGGCGATTGCGATGCAGGCGGTGCTGACCCTGGTGGAACCGCAGTCTTCCGGCATTGGCGGCGGTGCGTTCATTGTGCTGTGGGACGGCAAGGCAGTGCGTACCTATGACGGGCGCGAAACCGCCCCGGCCGGCGCCAGCGAAAAGCTGTTCCTTCAGGCCGATGGCAAACCCATGCCGTTTACCGCCGCACAAATCGGCGGACGCTCGGTGGGCACGCCGGGCGTGTTACGTGCGCTGGAGCTGGCCCATCGCAAACACGGCCGCCTCCCATGGGCGACATTATTCGAGCCGGCAATTGCACTGGCGGACCAGGGTTTCAAGATTTCTCCGCGGCTGCATTCGATGATCGCGGCCGATGCGTCCTTGCCAGACTCCCCCGACATGGCCGCCTATTTCCTGAACGCCGATGGCAGCCCTAAGGCGGCCGGTACATTGTTGAAAAATCCGGCACTGGCTCGCGTCCTCAAACGAATCGCCACCGAAGGGCCGAACGCCTTGTATGAAGGGCCGGTCGCCGAAGAGATGGTCGCCAAGGTCCAGGGTCACGCCAATCCCGGTAGCCTTTCACTGAAGGATCTAAAGGGCTATGCCGCCCGGGAACGTGCACCGTTGTGCACCGATTACAAACGCTGGCAAGTCTGCGGCATGGCGCCACCGTCGTCGGGTGGAATCGCCGTCGCACAAATCCTCGGGACGTTGGAAAACCTCGAACACCGTGACGCCCGCTGGGCCCTCGCTCCGTTGAAGCCGCACACGTCCGACAAACCCGCCGGCATCGAGCCCGCACCCGAAGCGGTGCACCTGATTGCTGAAGCTGAACGCCTGGCCTACGCCGACCGCGCCCTGTATGTCGCCGACTCGGATTTTGTTCCGGTACCGGTCAAAGGGCTGGTCGATCCGGGCTACCTGGCCAGCCGCGCCAACCTGATCGGCCCGCGCAGCATGGGCGTTGCCAAGCCCGGGACGCCACCGGGCATCCAGGTCGCCTACGCGCCGGACCGTTCGCCGCTGCGCATTTCCACCTCGCAAGTGGTGGCGGTGGATGACCAGGGCGGCGCCGTATCGATGACCACAACGGTGGAGTCGGCGTTCGGCTCGCACTTGATGGTCCAGGGTTTCATGCTCAACAACCAGATGACCGACTTCTCATTCATTCCCGAAGAAAACGGACAGAAAGTCGCCAACCGCGTCGAACCCGGCAAACGCCCACGCTCGTCCATGGCGCCGACGCTGGTGTTCGATCGCCAGAGCGGCGAATTGCTGGCGGCGGTCGGCTCTCCGGGTGGCTCGCAGATCATCGAGTACGTGGCCAAGTCGGTGATCGGGCTGCTGGATTGGAGCCTGGACCCGCAAGCCGCCATCAACCTGCCCAACTTCGGCAGCCGCAACGGCCCGACCGAGCTGGAACAAGGACAGTTCAGCCCGGCGCTGATCCAGGCGCTGAAAGACAAAGGCCACGCGGTGAGCGAGATCGACATGACCAGCGGCACCCAGGCGATCGTCCGGGTGCGTGATGGGCAGGGGAAAGCGTCACTCGCTGGCGGCGCGGATCCGCGGCGCGAAGGCGAAGCGTTGGGGGATTGAGCGCTCGCCATCAGTTGGAAACTGATGAACCCGTGGCGAGGGAGCTTGCTCCCGCTGGGTCGCGAAGCGGCCCAAAAACTGCCGAATCGGAGCTCCAGATACACCGCACTCGCCGGTCCATAGCCGCTTCGCAGCCGAGCGGGAGCAAGCTCCCTCGCCACAGATGTTTAGACGCCTCTAAATGAACAGTATTACGTCCATCAGGTGGAGCTTGCGCACGATGGCGGCTCGCCCGGCAGTTCTCTCAAGTTGATAGCTGGTTGGCAAACTGGCTCACCGCATCCACTACCTTCTTCGCGCCGTCCTGAATCTCGACGATCACGCTCCCCGCCTCGGCCGCCAGGGCCAGGCCCTGTTCCGCCTGGTGCTGGCCGTCGGTCATCAGCGCCACGGCATTGCGCGCCATGTCCTGGTTCTGGCGAACCACGCCAACGATTTCATCGGTGGCCTGGCTGGTACGCGAAGCCAGTTGCCGCACTTCATCGGCCACTACCGCGAATCCCCGACCCTGTTCACCGGCCCGGGCGGCCTCGATGGCGGCGTTGAGCGCCAGCAAGTTGGTCTGCTCGGCGATGCCGCTGATGGTCTTGACGATGGTACCGATCACCAGGGATTGCTCGTTCAACGCTTCGATCCCTTGGCCGGCGGTCTGCATGTGCTGGGCCAGGTCGCGCATCACATCCACCGCCTGGGTGACGACGGTGGTGCCGCGCTGGGCGCTGTTGTCGGTCTGCAGGGAAGTGCTGTAGGCAATGTTGGCGGCCTCGGCGACGGCTTTTTCCTGATTGACCTGATCAGTGATATTGGTGGCGAACTTGACGACTTTGTAGAGCCGATCGTTGGCATCGACCACCGGGTTGTAGGAAGCTTCCAGCCACACTTCGCGACCGTTGCTGTCGATACGCTTGAAGCGCCCGGCAACGAACTCTCCGCTGTTCAGGCGCTTCCAGAAGTGCTGGTAGGCAGGACTGTTGTATTCCTCGGGCTCGCAAAACGTACGGTGGTGCTTGCCCTTGATCTGCGCCAGGCTGTAACCCATCGCATTGAGGAAGCGGTCGTTGGCCGTCAACACGTGTCCGCCGAGGTCAAATTCGATCACCGCCGTCGAACGCACCAAGGCGCCAATCAGGTTTTCATGCTCGCGGGAATTCTCGATGGTGCGCGTCAGGTCGTTGGAGTACATCGAGAAAAAACGGACTCGCCCATCAGCATTGCGCACCGGTTGAAGGATCGAACGCAACCAGGCCTCTTTGCCATCGCCTCGCGTCAGGCGCACGGCACCGGAGAAATGCTCGCCACGGGTCAGCGCGGTCTTGAAGCGAACCTGGAACTCATTGGTCCTCAGGTAAGCCGGTACCAAGTCTTCAATGGATCGCCCGATCAAGTCTTGGCTCTTGTAATGCATGTCGTCGAGAAAGTTCTGATTGACCGACTGCACCCGTCCTTCCGCATCCAGGGTCAGGCCGAGCATTTCACGATCCAGGCTCTCTTTCACTTGCATGAGACTTGAAAGTTCTTGGCGAAGAGCAAGCAGCTCCTGCTTCAGGCGATTGTTGAACATGGCAAGCTCCGGCAGGCAGGAGAAATTCTGCTATTCCATTGCCATCGGCCCGGCGAATTTTTTCTAAAGAGTGCCGCCGGTCAGTCTGAAAAATAATCAGGTCGTGCTCGAACGCCGCTCCGTCTCCCACGGTCATTGGATTGTTCTATTGTTTGCGCCTGACCGCCGATGCTTCGTCGCTCCAGATACCCATAACCATAAAAAATCGAGGTAATTGCCGTGACCACCGACATTGAAGACAGCCGTTCCGCCCGCTTCGCGCTGCGCTGTTCCAGTTTTGCCGAGCGCTGGTTCCCTGACTCCTGGGTCTTCGCCGCGCTGGCGGTGCTGGTGGTCGCGCTGGCGACACAGCTCATCGGCGCCACGCCCACCGCGGCAGCCATGGCCTTTGGCGACGGGTTCTGGAGCTTGATCCCGTTCACCATGCAGATGGCTTTCGTGGTGATCGGCGGTTACGTGGTCGCCAGCTCGCCACCGGCCGTCAAATTGATTGACCGCCTGGCGCGCATTCCGAAGAACGGCCGCAGTGCCGTAGCCTGGGTCGCGCTGATTTCCATGATCGCGTCGCTGCTCAACTGGGGCTTGTCGCTGGTGTTCGGCGGTTTGCTGGTTCGGGCCCTCGCCCGTCGCACCGACTTGAAGATGGATTATCGTGCCGCCGGCGCTGCCGCCTACCTGGGCCTGGGGGCGGTGTGGGCGTTGGGGTTGTCTTCCTCGGCCGCTCAATTGCAGGCCAACCCGGCCAGCCTGCCACCGTCGATCCTGTCGATTACCGGCGTCATTCCGTTTACCCAGACTATTTTTCTCTGGCAGTCGGGCGTGATGCTGCTGGCCTTGATCGTGATCTCGGTGATCATCGCCTACGCCACCGCTCCCGGTCCCAACAGTGCCCGTGATGCCGCCGCTTGCGGGATCGACCCCAGTTTCAGCATGCCGGCTCTGCAGCCCCGTACCCGTCCCGGGGAATGGCTGGAGCACAGCCCAATGCTGACCATCGCGCTAGTGCTGCTGGCGGCCGGCTGGCTGTTCCATGAGTTTTCGACCAAGCCAGCGATCAGTGCCATTTCCGGGCTCAACACCTACAACTTCTTGTTCATCATGTTCGGGGCCTTGCTTCACTGGCGGCCACGCAGCTTTCTCGACGCCGTCGCCCGTGCGGTGCCCACCACCACGGGCGTGTTGATCCAGTTTCCGCTGTACGGCTCGATCGCCGCGCTGCTGACAACGGTCAAGGGCAGCGATGCCCAGACGCTGGCCCACCATATCTCGACCTTTTTCGTACAGATCGCTTCGCATGATACCTACGCCTTGTTGATGGGGGTCTATTCGGCGGTGCTGGGCTTTTTCATTCCCTCCGGCGGCGGTAAGTGGATCATCGAGGCGCCCTATGTGATGCAGGTGGCCAACGACCTCAACTACCACCTGGGCTGGGCGGTGCAGATCTATAACGCCGCCGAAGCGCTGCCGAATCTGATCAACCCGTTCTACATGCTTCCGTTGTTGGGTGTGCTCGGGTTGAAAGCCCGGGACTTGATCGGCTTTTCCTTCGTGCAGTTGCTGGTGCATACGCCGTTGGTGCTGGCGCTGCTGTGGGCATTGGGGACGACGTTGAGTTATCTGCCGCCAGTGATGCCATAAAGCCATAAAAAAGGGCCGATTTTTCCATCGGCCCACTTCTTCTTCGGCTCCGTCTGTTTCAGTATGGATACACCCTGTTTCGAGGGGCCCACGCTGAAAAGGATCTGAGCATGTCCAAACTCGCCGCACTTCCTCTTGCCGCCCTGGCCTTGAGCGCCACCGCCCAAGCCGCCAACATCGACGTCAACCTTGGCAGCACCGAGCGCGTCACCCGTCTCTTCGCTTACCCGAACAATTGCAACGTCATTTGCTTTCGCAACTGGACACTGGAGCAGACCGTCGAGCATTACCTGACGCAAAGCGTCCAGCGTGACGGCTACGAAGCGGCCAAGGTCAGCGTCAAAAGCGACAACGGCACCGTCTACGCCAACATCAGCGGCGTGCCGAAGAGCTATGGCCAACCGCTGAAGGCCCTGCTCAATGCCGGAGATTTGGCATACAACGGCGCCACGAAACTCAACAATGATAAAAAATGGGCCTACAACTGGTACCTGTTCCTGCCGTTGGGCATGGCCCTGGACAACCGCAAGAGTGTCGAACTGCTGCACTTCCCGCCGGATTATTCCCTGACCCAGGCCCAGGACTACCTGGAATCGGCCACCACGGATCGTTGGGCCACGTTGCTGACCGCCAACGGCATCGCCGCCCCGAACACACCGGCTTACCAGACCATCATCGACATCGCGCCCATCGCGGCGCCGTCCAATGCCGGCAGTACGCTGGCCGGGCTCTACAGTTATTTCAACGATTACCAGACCACCATGGTCAAGCAAGTCACCCGAAGTTCCAAAGGAGCGTCGTTGCCAATGGTGGCCTTCGGCGCGCCGGTCCGGGACTGGATCAAGACCCAATACGGCCAGACCGTGGCTGTGCTCGGCCTGGCGACCATCGAGCCCGCACCGGGCGCCAAGGTCCCCGTCCTCGGCTCCAACCATCCCAGCTATATCTGGTATGCCGCGGACCCGGCCAGCTACGACGGCGACGAAGCCAAGGCAGATGCTGCAGGCTTGAAAGTCATGGGCCAGGACCTGAGCGCCGCCTGCTGGCAGGCCGGCATGGGCAGCAAGCCTGGCACCGACCCGAGCACCCTGCTGAACCAGTGCACGCAGACCTGGCAGGTGACGCAAAAGGAAAAGACCTGCGAGTTGTTCTACACCTCGGTTCGTAAACTGAGCGAGGCGGACGCAGAGAAAAAATGTGAGACACCGCCCGTCAAGTCGGAACTGCAGCAGCTGAAAGTGCCGATGCCATTGCCCGCCGAAGCCGTATAACTCGCTGACAAGCCTTCCCGTGCAAGCCTGCGCTCACACGGGAAGGTGCTTACAGCACCTGTCAGAGTCGACAGTAGAAACCACCCACGGTTTGGAGGAACCTATCGGGGTTCTCAACGACCGCTGGCAGGACGCCTGCGCTGAACTGTCGAGTGCAAGGCACCGACAAGGACCGTCATGACAACGTTTAAAGATTCCAAGGGCCCAGGGAATCATGACTGCATTTACTTGGAAACCCAGCTCAGCAGCCACCAGGGCTACCCTTCAGTGCACGATTTTGAAGTGCACCAGACGAACGATGGGCGCGGCAACGGGATCGTCGCACGCAAGCAATTCGCCTCCATGACGCGGATATGCAGGGTGTCAGGACTGCTGGTCAGTCACCGACGCCTGCACACCCTGCAGATCCTGCCGAACGTCCATATGTATGACCCACACTTCGCCGGGCTGCTGTTGCATTCATGCAACCCGAATGTCTTCCTCGACATGAGCGAACTGTGGTTATGGTCCCTGATCGACATCCGCGAAGGCGATCGCCTGACGATGGACTACGCCAGCACCGAACAGAAGCTGTATCGGCAATTCGCCTGCCGGTGTGGTTCGTCCAACTGCCACGGCTGGATCACCGGGTATGACGAATCGCCGAATGAGCAAGGCATGGAGTTCCTTCGGCATTGGCGCCGTCATTGTCACCGCAACTGAAACACCTTGTTCAGGGTGCGTCTACCGGGCGCAAGCGATACTGCGGTGGCAGTTGCTCGAAACCGCTGATCGTCGTATCCAGGCTTTTCCAGCGTCCATCCTTGATGCCGTAGATGCAACCGTGGATCGACAGGCTTTGCCCCCGATGCCAGGCGTTCTGCACGATGCTGGTATGGCCGACGTTCGCCACCTGCTGGATGACGTTGAGTTCGCACAAGCGGTCCACGCGTTCTTCTTCGGTTGGCAGCTTGGCCAACGCATCGCGATGTTCGTAGTACAGGTCGCGAATCGAGCGCAGCCAACCGTCGATCAGGCCCAACTGACGGTCCTGCATCGAGGCACGTACGCCGCCGCAGCCGTAGTGGCCCGTCACCAGGATGTGCTTGACCTTGAGCACATCCACCGCGTACTGGATCACCGACAGGCAGTTCAGGTCCGTGTGCAGTACCACGTTGGCAACGTTACGGTGCACGAACAGATCACCCGGCAACATGCCGACGATTTCGTTGGCCGGGACCCGCGCATCGGAACAGCCGATCCACAGGTATTCGGGGGTTTGCTGACGAGCCAGCTTGGCGAAGAAGTCAGGATCCTCCTGCTTGATCGCATCGGCCCAGCGCGCGTTGTTATCAATCAGATCTTGTAATTCATTCATGCTGTCCAGCCTCGATAGAGAGTGCGCAACTGTGACAGACGACCGCCGGTCGAGGTCACGTCGGCGACGCGTTGGAATTCCTGGCCGCGCAGCCGGTCGACTCTTAGTAAGGCCCACAGTATGAGGAATTGCCATGAATGATTCACGACGTCCCTTTGATGCGACGCAACCGGAACCCATCGATGACAATGAAGACCGCATGGGCTCGATGCACGAGTTGGAATTCGATGACGATGAATACGACGCCAGGATTGGCGATGAATTGCCTGAGAACGAACGCGAGCAACTGATGCCGGACGAACGTGTGCGTGAAGCGGGCATGACAGGTGCCTCGATGGATGACCGCCAGCCGACCGACGATGACATGAGCCCCGAAACCCTGATTCGCGAAGACGGTGCCCGGGACGCCCATGAGGCGGGGGATGACGAACAGGCCGACTGGGACTTGAGCGTCGTGCATGAAAACGATATTGGCGGAGGTGATGGGCTGGACGAAGCGGAAATGGCCGATATCGATCCGCTCGATGGCAAGCGCTGACCCTGTGGGAGCGAGCTTGCTCGCGAAAGCGATGAGTCAGCTTGCATCAATGCCGAATGTTCCGCCGCCTTCGCGAGCAGGCTCGCTCCCACATGGGTTTTGGGTTTGATTTCAGATTTGGTGTTCGCCGCGAAGCCCTTGTGGGAGCGAGCCTGCTCGCGAAAGCGGTGGCTCAGTTCGCATCGATGTTAGATATGCCGCAGCCATCGCGAGCAAGCTCGCTTCCACATGGGGTCGTGGCAATTCAATCCACCAACGTACACGCCATGACCACCGCATCCTCGCGCCCACCCACCGCCGGGTAGTAATCCCGGCGCCGGCCCACTTCATTGAAGCCATAGCGCTCATACAGCCGGAACGCGGTGCGGTTGCTGTCGCGCACTTCCAGGAAGCATTCCCGGGCCTCGGCCTTGTAGGCAATCGACATGAGATGTTCCAACAGCCGCAAGCCCAGGCCACGCCCCTGGTTTTCCGGTTTCACGGTGATGTTGAGCAGGTGCGCTTCGTCGAGGATGATCTGCACCACGCCATGACCTACCTGCTGCTCGCCCTCGAACATCAACCAGATCTGGTATTTGCCAAGACCGTCGAGAAATATTCCACGGGTCCAAGGATGGCTATAAGCCGCGTATTCAATCTTCAGCACAGCGTCGAGGTCCGCCTCGGTCATCGGGCGGAACGATACAGCGTCACTCATTCGATTCTTTCCAGCGCGCCATCAGCCGGCGCATGGCTTGCCAGACGTCAGCCTTGTGCTGTGGCGTTTCCATTAACAATTCCAGCCCGGGCAACGCCCAGGCCGAGCCCAGGCCTTCGACCTGCAGTTCGCGATTGAACGCCTCGGCATCCGCCTCGCCGGCAAACTTCACCGCCGGCAAGCCGATCAGCCACAGGCACACGCAGGGCTCGTCTTCGAGCCGCGCCGAAACGAAGCCTTGGACGAAATCCCGCGCCGCCTCTGGCCCCTGATCCATCGTGCCCCGTGACAACAGCGGCCAGCGCACCGGTTCACCGATGATCTGCGGGCTGTCCGGCAGGCCTGCTGCGCGGAGCATGTCCTTGAGCAGCAGGTAAGCGGGATCGCGGCTTTGGAACGGATCGCCTGTGGGTAATTCCACCAGCAACAGGCAACGCCCGGCGCGCAGCAATTGCAGGGCGAAGCGCGGCGGCGGCACGTGGGCGACCTTGACCGGGGCAGGCGCTTCGTCGATCTCTTCTACCGGTTTGGCGTTCGTACGGGTCGAGGCCAGGCTCGGACGCGGGACTTCGATTTTCGGCCGCTCGGCGACAGGCGCCACTGGTTCGGCAACGGTCTTGGCCGCAGGCGCCACTGGTGCCGGCGCGATCTCCACCGGCTCAGGCGCTTCCAACAGCTCAGGCCGCGACGGGGCGGCAAAGGGCAATTCGGTACGCGGCAGCCAGTTGACCACCTGCATGGCGGTCAGATAGGCGCGGCGACGAGACTCGATAAGCAAAGGTCGGCCACTGTGGATAACTGAAAGTGGCAGCGATTCTACCGCCCTTCGGCGCGGATCGCTCCCCTGTCGCTTCATTAGTTGTTCAATACACGACGACAGTCCGTCTCAGGGGTGAATCGCAACCGGCTCGATGCAGTACAATCGCCGCTTTTAATTGCCAACCCGACGGCCATTGCGATGATCGAACCCAAGCGCGTCTTGCGCGCCCTCGCTGAACACTGGGCATTGCTGGAACCTTTGTGCGAGCACTTCGACCAGGGCACCCTGAGCCTCAACGAACTGCGTTCACAGCTGGCCGCCCAACAATTGGACAGCACGCCCCAGGACATCACTAGCCTGCTGGATGTGTGGATCCGCCTGGACATCCTCGTGCCGGTGGCGAAAAGCCCGAACCGTTTCGAGCTCAACGCCCAGATCCATGACTTCCTCGCCTACCTTCGCCGCGAACACCGCCTGGGCCTGTGCCTGGAGATCGAAGCCTACCTGCGCCACCTCGAGCGCCTGGCCGGCTACATCCAGGACGCCTTCGACGTGCGCGACGGCAACGACCTGGCCCGCCAGTTGCGCTTGCTGGACATGCGCGTGCGCGACGTCCTGAAGAAACTCGCCAACGACGAACAGGCGCTCGTCGCCGTCGCCGAACGGGCCAAGACCAGCGACCGGCAGATTCCGCTGCGCCAGCGCTACGCCGAAGTGCTGGCGACTTGGGATGAATACGTCGAGCCGATGATCCAGTTGGTGAACGCCGACGGCGCCTTCGAGCAAGGCGTGCGCAAGGTCGAGAATGTGCTGTTGCGCATGCTCACCGAACAGCAGCGCCTCGGTCACTTGGTCGACGACGACATGCTGCTGCGTACCCACGCGCGGATCCTGGAGATGCAGACCAGCGCCCAGCTGACCCTGCGCCACGCCCGGGAATTGCTCCTGCCGCTGCGCGAAGAGGCCCGGCGCCATAACGCCGTGACCCGTGGCGCGGCGCTGGCCCTGGCTGCCATTCGTCGCAAGGGCATCGATGCCGTGCCACAAGCCGCCATGCCGCTGTTCACCCGGCCGCAAAGCACGTTCCTGGGCAGCGCGAGCCAGGTCGAAGCCTATGTCTATGCCCTGGCCCGTTTCGAACCGAAACCGGCGCGCTTCCCCAAATCCCACAAGACCCACAAGGGCGGCGATGCACCGCGTGCGCCACGCACCGTACGCGAGATGGTCGAGCGTTGCGAAGACGCCCTGCCGATGCCGGACTTGATGACCTGGCTGCTGGAGCAGGAACCGGACGGCGCCACCGACGAATTGCTGTACTGGTTCTCGCGCCTGTCGCGGGAAAAACGTTTCAAGCGCGAGCGTCTGGAACGCCGCGAGTACCACACTCACGAGCATCAGGTCAGCCTGCGCTCCTTCGCCCTGCTCTCGGCCGGCGATACCGCCGCCGAGGATTCTGCGAGCATCCCCCATGCATCTTGATCTATCCGAACTGTCCCAGCTGGCGCCGATCTTCCGCGAGCTGTTCAAGGGCTACCACGTCAGCCGCCGCGACCCGGAACTGTACGCACAACTGTCGAACTTCCAGGACCAGTACCGCACGCTGTTCAAGGCCCTGGGCTTCGAGCTGGTATGCGACACCCGTGGCTTCTACTACTTCGTGCCAGACCTGGCGGCCGCTGCGGTGAACAAGACCGCCCAGCGCCTGGCCCTGTTCACGTTCATCCTCGTCGAGCACCTGGCCGACCAGGGCCGTGACCCGATTGCCGTGCTCGATGGCGGCAGCCTGGGCCGCGATGAGCTGCCGTCGTTACTGGAGAAATACCGCGACCTGTTCATCCAGGCCGAAGTGCAGACCCAGGAAGAGTTGGAAGAAAAAATCATGCGTCGCATGACCCAACTGGGTTTTGCCAGCGAAGAAAACGGCGTGTACCGCTTCCTGCCACCGATGCATCGTTTCCTCGACGTCTGCCTGTCGGTCCAGCAGGACCGCGACCTGGCCGCCAGCCTGCACAGCGTGTTGCCGCTGCCGGCGCCGGTGCTGATCGATGAAGACAGCGACGAAAAGCTGCTGCAGACCGACGACCCGCTGGACCTCAGTGAATTCGACGGCGAAGAAGAAAGCGAAGAAGACGCACTGGCCCGCGCCATTGCCGAAGAACAGGAGACCGACGCATGAGCAAGGAACGCTACGGCATCCGCCGCTTTGCCCTTTTGAACACCGCCGGCTACAGCCTCGGTTTGTTCCCGCTGGAAGAACCGCTGTCGGTGTACGGCGCGAACAACCTCGGTAAATCCGCCTCGATCAACGCTTTGCAGTTTCCGATCCTGGCGCGCATGTCGGACATGAGTTTCGGCAAGTACAGCCTGGAGCAATCCCGGCGCTTCTACTTTGCCTCGGACACCAGCTACATTCTGGTGGAAGTCGCCCTGCCCCACGGCCCCCATGTGATTGGTGTGGTCGGACGCGGCCCTGGCGGCGGTTTCGGTCACCAGTTCTTTGCCTACGCCGGCAAACTGGACCTGGCTCATTACCAGAAAGACGATACCTGCCTGCGACAGAAAGAGCTGTTCACCAACCTTGAGCGCGAAGGCCTGAAAGCCTACGAACTCAAGCCGGATGAACTGCGCCGCCTGCTGGTCGGTGGTCACACCTCGATCCCACTGGACCTGACGCTGATCCCGCTGCGCTCCACCAGCGAGCAAAGCCTCAAGACCTTCCGCGCGCTGTTCATCAACCTGCTGCACATGCGCGAAATCACCGCAGCCAAGCTCAAGCAACTGTTCCTCGATGCGTTCGAGCACAGCCTGCGCTCGGGCAGCGTGGACTACATCGCCGCGTGCGAAGAAGCCTTCCGCGACGTACGACGCATGGAGCAGGACTACAACTCCCTGGTGGCGGCCGGTCCGCTGGTGGAAGCCCTGGCCAATGGCGTGAAGCAGCGCGACATCCTGCGGGGCAAACTGCATCGCCTCTCGCCGTTGCTCGACTCGCTGCTGGGCACTTGGTCGGACTACGCCAGCGCACGCAAGGAAGAGCTGACGATCCAGGCCGAACACTACCGCAACGAGCAGGATTCGCTGCAGAACGACCAACGCGGCGGTACCCAGGAGCTGATGCGCCTGGAGCGGGAAATCAGCGGCATCCAGCGCTGGATCGGCGAACTGTCGGTGCTCAAGAACCGCTTTGCCCTGGTGGATGACGTCAAGGTGCTGGAGCAGGCTTTGCTCGCGGCCAAGGACGCCCACGACGAACTGGCCGGCGCCCTGGCCCAGTCCCGGCAATTCAGCGCCGAAGATTTGGAAGAGCGCCTGCGGGACCTGGAAAAACGCCTGAAGTCGGTCAAGCAACAACTCGATCACGCCGACAACAACAGCTACGCCCGTCTGCGGGAAGAATTCTCCCAGCAGGACGTCGAGCGCCTGATGCGCCTGTTCAACAGCGCCCTGTTCAGCCTGCCGCTGGGCGAGCACGGCATCGCGCTGGACGAGAATGGCGAGTGGGTCAAATCCATGGAGCTGATCCTCGACGGCTTCAAGGGCGAGCGTTTCGAAGTGCCGGGCCTGTCCATCGACCTGTCCCACATCGAGCCGCCAGCCCTGCAAGCCTTGGCCGACCGCGCTGCGCTGCGTGATCAGAAAGAGCGCCTGGAAAAAGAGCTCAAGCAGCTCAAGACCCAGCAAGCCGTGGCCGCCGACCGCGCAGCCAGCAAGACCCAGACCGAGGCACTGTACCAACAGGTTCTCGATGCGCAGAAAGCCCTGGAAGATTTCCGTCGCACCCAGACCTTGAGCGCCGAAGAAGGCGAGAAACTCGAGCAACTGGCGCAAATGGAAGCCGCCCAGGACGAACTCAAGCGCTCCAGCGATGCCTTCACCGAGCGCGTCCAGCAGTTGTCTGCCAAGTTGCAACTGGTGGGCCGGCAGATCGCCGACATGGAAGCCAAGCAACGCACCCTCGACGACGCCCTGCGCCGTCGCCAGTTGCTGCCGGCCGACCTGCCGTTCGGCACGCCATTCATGGACCCGGTCGACGATTCCATGGACAACCTGCTGCCGCTGCTCAACGACTACCAGGACAGCTGGCAAGGCCTGTTGCGGGTCGACGGCCAGATCGAAGCGCTATACGCCCAGGTGCGCCTCAAGGGTGTGGCCAAATTCGACAGCGAAGACGACATGGAGCGGCGCCTGCAACTGCTGATCAACGCCTATGCCCACCGCACCGACGAGGCCCTGACCTTGGGCAAGGCGCGCCGTGCGGCGGTGACCGACATCGCCCGGACCCTGCGCAACATCCGCAGCGACTACGACAGCCTCGAACATCAACTGGCGCTGTTCAACCGCGAAATCAACAAGCGTCAGGTGTCCAACCTGCAGAGCTTCCGTATCGTCCTGGCGCCGAACAAGGAAGCGCTCAAGCACATCGACCAGATCATCCACAGCGCCGGTCAGTACGAGGAAGGCGAAACGCTGTCGGTCTTCGACCTCAGCCAGAGCGCCGAGCAGGACAACAAGAACGAAGAAGCCAAGGAGTACCTGGCGCGGCTGGTGGCGGCGAACCACAACCAGCTCGGCCTCAAGGACCTGTTCGAACTCGCGTTCGAAATCACCAAGGTCAACGGCCAGCCGGTGATTCATACCGACATCGACGGCGCGGCGTCCAACGGCACCACCATGACCATCAAGGCGCTGACCAACATGTATTTGTTGCTGCACCTAATGGACCGTGAACAGGCCGGTCGCGTGCGTCTGCCGTATTACCTGGACGAAGCGGCGGACATCGACGAGAAGAACCAGGCTGCGCTATTGGAGACCAGCTTGCAGTTGGGCTTCGTGCCGATCCTGGCCAGTGTGAAGCCGCAGGTCTGCGCCAGTGTCGCCATCGACCTGGAAGGCGGCAGCGGCCCGAATGGCATCTATATCGATGAGGCGGACTGGAAATACATTCGTCGTCACGATGCGGTGAAAGCCACGGTGAACGCCCAGGCCGACGAGCCGGAGCTGGATGCGGTTTAAAGTGATTAACTGGATGTGAAAAAGGCCGCGATCCATTGGATCGCGGCCTTTTTTGTTATTGCCTACTCCCTCGCCACGGGTGTCACTTCCAATAAGCTTACTTGCCGAGGCTGATCTTCGGCGCCCAGGTCAGCCATTCATCTTCGAACTTGTCGAACAGCGGGAAGGTCTGCTCCGGTCGTGCCGGGTTGCCCATCCGCTCGCCATCCGGCGTCGCAAAAGCAATCCCGCCCTGGATCAATGTCTCCAGCGATTCGGTCCGCACCGTCGCCCCCTTGAACAGTCCGAAATCCAGGCCGAACCCGCTGCTGTTCCAGAAGCGCGTACCGCTGCGCACCAGTGGCGCGTACTTGGGCTCGATCAGGATGTGTATCAGCACCCGATCGGCCGTCTGGCCCAACTCGTAGCCCGTCACTTTGCCCACGGTCACTTCGCGGTAAGTCACTGGCACGCCAATCTTCAACGAACCACGACGAGCGGCACTCAACACCAGACTCAACCCTGCCTCTGGCACAGCGCTTTCGGGTGGTTCGGCCAAGGCAACGAAATTTTTCTGTGGCCCGAGGTTTTTCACCGCGGGTTGCACTTCGATGTACTGGCCGGTCACCAAGGTTTCCAGGTTCGAGGTCTTCATCAATCCCAACTCAGGCTTGACCACCCAGAACTGAGTCCCGGTGCGCGCGATACGCTCAGGCACTTCGGTGATGCGTGCGGTGACCAGCACCGACTGCATGTCGGCGCTCAGATCGACGTCTTCAATCTTGCCCACATCCAATCCTTTGAACCGGATCGGCGTACCGCTGCGCAAACCGTCGGCACGGTCGACCTTGATCGTTACGACGGTGCCTCGTTGCTGCGCGGCCTCACGGTCTTCGTGTAGACGGAACCGTGGGATGCGTCGTTTCAGCGGCACGTTCGGCTCTGGAGTTTCGAAAGCGATCCCGCCGGCCATCAAGCTTTGCAGGGATTCGCTCTTTACCTGGATCCCACCGGTCAAGCCACCCGTGAGGGTGACGCCGCTGGCATTCCAGAACCGCGTGGAGCCGTTGACCAACCCTTCATATTCCTTCTCGATATGCACACCGATGATCAGTTGTTTCTTCTTTTTGGAAAACTGATAGCTCTGCACCGATCCGACCTTGACCTGCTTGTAGAGAATCGGACTGCCGACCTCCAGCGAACCGAGGTTTTCGGTCAACAAGACCAGATGCAGCCCGGGCGAACGCAGATCCAGCGGCGGCGCCTTGGCCCTGGCTTCGAACTCCCGCTGAGGGGCTCCACCCTTGTCGCCGGGTCGCACGGCAATGTAGTTACCCTTCACCAGCGCTTCCAGCCCCGTGATACCCGCCAGGGAAATTGATGGCTTGACCACCCAGAACTGAGCACCGGATACCAGGTAATCCTCAGCCAACGGATCGAGCGTCAGCTCAGCGCTGGCACTGGCCAGGTCAGGATCGACTTTCAGCGTTTTCAGGCTACCGACCTGGATGCCCTTGTACATCACGGGTGTTCGGCCAGCCTGCAACCCTTCGAAGTCACTGAGCTTGACCTTGACGCGGATCCCGGCAGCGGCTGCATCGAAATCCTCATACAGGCGAAACGGCAGGCTCGGGTCGGTGGGAGGGCTGTCCTTGCGGTTCTCCGGCGTGGCGAACGCGATCCCCCCGGCGACGATGCTGGCCAAGGACTCACTGCGTACCTTGACCCCCGACAGGTTGGCGTCGATGCTGATGCCGCTGGCGTTCCAGAAACGAGTGTGTTTGCGGACCAGGCTGGCATAGGTCGGTTCGATGAAAACCTTGATCTCTACCGTGCGCTGATCCTCGGACAGCGAATAACTCTTCACTTGCCCAACTTGAATCTGTTTGTAGAAAACCGGACTGCCACGGTCCAGCGAACCCAATCGATCTGCCTTGATCGTGAGGTGCAGGCCTGGCTTGGCGTCCGATAACGGCGGCTCTTCGGCCAATGCCTTGAACTTGCGGGTCGACTCACCTTCCCCAGGACTGATCGCCACATAGTTGCCTGAAACCAGCGTCTCCAGTCCGGTGATCCCGGCAAGCGTCACGCTTGGCTTGACCAACCAGAAACGGGTGCCGGTCTTGAGGTATTGCTCGACATCTTTGTTCATCTCGACGGTTGCGATGACGCCCTTGGAGCTACCTTCATCGTCGAGCGTGAGGTTTTTCACTTTGCCGACCGTCATGCCCTTGTAGACGACCTCAGTCTTGTTGACCTGAATACCCTCACCGCTTTCAAAACGCACATTGATTTCGATACCGGTATCGTTATAAGCACGCCAGCCGAGCCAGCCGCCGATAATCAAGGCAATCAATGGCAATACCCAGATGGCCGACCAGTTCGAAGCCGGTCGGGTTTTAGCGGTAGGCAAATCATTCATGGTCGTCATCCGACTCCGTGTTATCCCAAATCAGTCGGGGATCGAAAGTTACTGCGGCAATCATTGTCAGAATCACTACGCTGGCAAAAGCAATGGCGCCGAGACCGGCTTCGACACTGGCCAACCTCCCGAAATTCACCACTGCCACCAGAATCGCGATCACGAAAATATCCAACATCGACCAGCGGCCGATGAACTCGATAAAACGGTACATGAGGATGCGCTGGCGTGCGGACATGGGTTGGTGACGCTGCACGGAAAAAAGCAACAAGGCGATGCCCACCAGCTTGAAGGTGGGTACAACAATACTGGCAACAAACACCACCGCAGCAATCGGGATCATGCCGTGCTGAACCAGTTCGATGACCCCGGACATGATGGTGCTAGGCGCTCCTTGGCCCAACGAGTTGATCGTCATGATCGGCAGGACATTGGCGGGAACGTAGACGATCGCTGCCGTGATCAATAACGCCCAGGTCCGCATCAGACTGTTTGGTCGACGGGGGTGGATTCGGGCACCGCAACGGGTGCAAGTCTGTTTATCAGTGCCCGCTTCCTGTCGATTCAACTCATGGCATTCAGTGCAAATCAGGATGCCTGCATCAATCGCTCGCATGGGTATCTCCTCCTGACAATGCCTGCCAGATCTGATGCGGTGACATCACCACCTCCAGCCAGACCTGAACCAGCAACAAGCTGACAAAACACACCAGGCCCAGCCCCACGGTAATCGCCGCCATATCCGCTAGCTTGACGATGGCCACCAGCACGCCCATGAGATAAACCTCGAGCATTCCCCAGTCCCTGAGATGGTGATAGATGCGATACAGCAACAAGCCGTAACTTCGTCCGATATTCCAGCGAATGGTGAGCAGAACAACCAATTGACAGAGCAACTTGATCAGTGGAATAGCCATGCTGCTGAGGAAAACCACCACCGCTACGCCCTGCATCCCTGTATCGAACAGACCGACCACGCCGCTCCAAACAGTGTCCTGGGAGGATTGTCCGAGTAAATTGAGCTGCATGATGGGTAGGAAATTTGCCGGTACGAACAACAGCAGCGCGGCGATAACCAGAGCGAGACTGCGTTCCACTACATTGTGCCGGTGAGCGTAGAGCTCATATCCACAGCGAGGGCATTCCGCTTTTTCGCCGTGGGCCAGCTTAGGCTTGCGCATCAACAGATCGCATTCATGACACGCGACCAGATCGTCCAGGGGCAGATCTGACAACCTATCAACGTCTGACGAATCGGGCATAAAGCGCTCTGGCTCAACTAAGGTGCGGCTATTCTAGTGCTCCAGCTCAAAAATAACTGTGCAAATTTGTGAGGAGTTTTCGCGAACATTTGTAGCAGGCAAAACAAAACCCCTACCTGCATCAGCAGATAGGGGTTTCGGAATTTAATCTTGACGATG
>NZ_VDLV01000044.1:0-10069 GCF_013608025.1 Pseudomonas brassicacearum subsp. neoaurantiaca
CAAAGCTACGTCTACGAACCCGGCACCTTCCGCCCCCTCGCCCTGCTCGAAGGCGAAGGCCCGGACAACGCCACGCCGTTCCACTACCACAACGACCACCTCGGCACACCGCAGGAACTGACCAGCCACCAGGGCGAAATCGTTTGGGCCGCGCGCTACAACGGCTACGGAAAACTCACCGAACTAAGGCATGGCGACAGCAAGCGCCTGGAACAACCGCTGCGCTTCCAAGGCCAATACCACGACCGGGAAAGCGGCCTGCACTACAACCGGCACCGGTACTACAATCCGGAGACGGGACGGTATCTGACGCTGGATCCGAGCAAGCTCAAGGGCGGGCTCAACGGGTACCGGTACACCCTGAACCCGACGGGGTGGGTGGATCCGTTGGGGTTGGACGACTGCCCTGGGGGTGACGGGTGTAAGAGGCCGGCGGTTGGGGAGCAGGATCCGGCGGCTAAGGTTGCGGTTGATGAGGGGGAGACTTCGCCTCCTGTTATTCGAAATGTTGACCCAACATTGCTGAACCGAATACATGCAATATCAGGCAAGAGTTCTACAAAGAGAGTAGAGACGATCTCAAAAGATATGCGTAACGGTGGTTACGATGACAATTTCCCTATTGAGGCCACCGAGCATAACGGCAATCTGTATATTTTGGATGGTCATCATCGAGCCGCAGCTGCAAGACAAACAGGAACCAAGGTGACCTTGGTGCTTATAAGGGACATCGCTGGCCACAACAGTACACCGAATAACATTGAAGAGGTCCTTGACTCAGCAAAAAACGTGGGTTTTGACCGACTGGAGCAGCGCCGAAGATGAACAATCAAGAAAACTTAGCGGAATTAGCTCGTGATTTCCTTTCGAGCGTCGACGAAGCCACTTTTCTGCTTGAGGAGAAATTTGGCACTCGGTGTATTTTAAGATTATGGGGCAGCGGAAAAATAAAGCGCTGCGGGGTGGTTAAGGGAAACGTAACCTACGAACTTCATGGCGTGGGATGCGCCGTGAAACTACCACATGCACTCGTTGATTTTGATTATGGTCCCGACGGAAGAATAGATGGCTTTGATGCATGGCGCTTGTTTATCTACGCTAGCGAACTCCCCGAAAAGTACCCCAAATATCAGAGCAAGGAAGTTCTAAATTTGGAATTCGAAGAACATGTCGCATCAGGTCGATTTGAACCGATGCCTAAAGGTCGAAACGGTTTTTATTGCTTATCGAAAAACAATTGAAGGCTCCTACAGCGATAGCTGAAATAATTCGATCCAAAAGACTTTGCCAAGCAAGGCATTTCTCCATTCAAAAATATACAGATGATACCGAGTATCTGGATGCGTGGCCGCGCTATCAATATCGAACCCTCAGCGATGCAAAAACCAATTCTGAGAAAAGTTTAAAAGACAGGCTTTAAATAAATGGGCGAAAGCCTCCTAGAGGAATTGCCAGCCCGCCACGATCGTAGGAGGAGCGTAGCTAGGTTGCATCGATATCGAAGATGTGCCCACCAACGACCTACCGACACTCGGCACCAAAAATCGATTAATCAAAGCGCCCCACATGACCATATATATAAAAGAAAAACCAGACACCTGCCAGCCAACGTTTACCAGAACAAAACCAAGCTTCTATAGTCTCCAAAAACAAATTAACCGTAATGTACTAGCTCACGTTCGAGCTCTATCTTTTTTACTGGATATATAAGAACTGGAAAACATACCAAGCCACAACCAACACATTAGCCCTCCCTCTGATCCGCACTGTGCTGGGATTATTTTTTACACACGCCTTGTTCATAAAAATTGAACAACAGCTAAAAAGCACGAAAAACCATATAAATGGAGCCCACGGCTACTCGCAAGCGGACTGGTATTTTCGTGTGTCTTAACGATTTATTCCTTCCTGGCACCCTATGGCGCCGGCGCACAATATTTATTCCCGCTAGTAACTGCCATTTAAATTTTTATTGCTTACTAAAAGCACAAGCTGCAATAAACCATCTGGAGAATGATCCAGAGGGAGCACAAAACTCCAACATAACCATACCCAATTGCGTATGGATTGCGTCGTTAGGATTCGGATTATTGCTTTGGATTGTAATAAAAATCTATTTTTTTGGTGGTATTTTCCACGCATCCTTTATCTGATCAGATGGGTATTTTTACAACTTAGCTCCTAAATTAGCACTGACTGCTTTACCTATGCTGCAAGCGAGCAACTACCTTACATTCAATAGGTATGAGATGGACGTAAAAAGGCCTTGCCAAGCAAGACCTTTTTATTCCAAAGATAGTTGCCTCCGCCCTACCTCACCTCAACAATATCCAACGCCCGATTCGCCAACAATTCACTCACCTCAATCACCTGCAAAATCCCCAACGCAACATGCCGCCTTGACCCATCCAGGTCAAACGCCAAATCGCTGATCATTGCATTAGCCGAAGCCAAGTTTTCACTCAGATTCGCAAGCAAACACTCAGAATTAACGTCGGGATCAATCCGAAAAATGGAGTCAGTCTTGTCAGACGTTTCGCCCTTAGGCTTGGGCTTCAGGTAGTAATCCAACGCCCGCGTAGCAGCGTCATCGATTTTCTTATTGCGAGCGGACTGAGCGCGGGAGACGTGGTCGCCTGCGTCCGGAGGATTCGGAGTAACTTTTGCCATTATCTTGCTTCCTGTTTTTGGAGCCATCACCCACTCGCTGCTAAACGAGGGGAGGCAGCTGTACGCAGGTTAGCAGACCGGGGAAACAAGAAACCGGCGCGTCCGGGGACGCCCTGCGCACAGCCACCATCAAGTACAGAATGAAGAACTTCTGACTGGATGACGCCTTGCACAACCTGTTTCACCACGAGCTGCTAAACCCGATCACTGATGAGCAGTGACGGGATTCAAGCTACCGGCGTGGGCCCAGGCGCACAAGCCGGCGGATTCTGGCGTAGTTGTAGGCAAAGGCGCAAGGCGGTGTCGGCAAGCTGTCATGGCTACGGATTTGGATGACGTCAGGTCAGTTAAATCACTCTCGTCTGACACACCGCCATCGCGAGCAAGCTCGCTCCCACAGGGGATCACCTAAAGGCCAGAGCCGTATTTCGAGCCGGCCACCGAGACGATAACCAAAAAAACGGAACCCAATCCCAGCGCTCCCTCTCAACTTTAGAGAGACCAACCCCGAGACGGAGCCCGCCGCCATGAACCACCCAACCCTCACCTTCGCCCAACTCCACCCCGGCGACCGCTTCACCCTGCCCGCCGATCAACGCCTGTTCACCAAACTCACCGACAGCACCGCCCGTGAGCACAGCGTGCATTCGATCAATTTGAAGGAGGAAGGCTACGGTTACGCCGAAGACCCTATAAAAGACCTGCCCGGGGAAGCGCCGGTCGAGTACGTTCCGGTGGGCGGTCCATTGCGCGCAGGGGGTTGAGCTTAATACCGCGACTATAAACGTCGCGACATGAGCCACTGTTCCTTGCCCCACGCCTCGAAGCGCTCCAGCACTTCCCAGCCAAGCTTGGCGTAGTAGTCCCGTTCACTGTGGGTGTGCAGGTACAACGTCGCGAAGCCAGCCTCTTTGGCATGGTTGCAGATGCCTTCGATCAATCGCGCGGCGAGGCCCCGGCGTCGGGCATCCGGGTGGACGAATACGCAGGCCAGCCAGGGGCCGAGGTCGGGGCGTTCGGGCAGGTCGTCGTTTGCCAGCGAGGCGCCGCCCAATAGCTGGTCGTGTTCCAGGGCGATCAGGCATTTCCAGCGGCCATCGCGCTGCCCTGCCGAAAACTCCTCCTGCCAATGGCCGAGTGATTGGTGGGCAAATTCATAGGTGAATTCCCGATACAGCCATTCGGCCATCAGGTTGCATTTATCCATGTGATTGACGAGCCAATCCACTCGCAGCATGTGAACAGTCCTTATGCAGTCGTTTTTCCAGCGCGAATACCGACGCAGATGCCTACCCGCGCGCATTCCCAGCAAATACCCACCAGCAAAGCCCCAACCTATCGTAATCTCGCATCTGCACAAGCCCTGCCCCGAATCCGGCCGAGATCACTGTCCATATGCCTTCCATCTATCAACTCAAGCCCGCTTTCCAGAATCTGCTTCGCCCCGCCGTACAGCGCCTTTATAACAATGGCGTCACCGCCAACCAGGTGACCTTGCTCGCGGGCGTCGTGTCCGTGCTGGTGGGGGCGGTGATCGCGTGGTTCGCCAGCCATCCTTGGGTGTTTGTCCTGGTGCCGGTGTGGATGTTCCTGCGCATGGCGTTGAACGCGGTGGATGGCATGTTGGCGCGGGAGTTTGGCCAGCAATCGAATCTGGGCGCCTACCTCAATGAGCTATGCGATATCATCGCCGACGCTGCCTTGATCCTGCCTTTTGCCTTGTTTCCCGATACCAGCCTGTTGCTCGTGTTGTTGGTCACGCTGTTGGCGTTGTTCAGCGAATACGCTGGCGTGCTGGGGGCGATGGTCGGGGCTTCGCGACGGTATGACGGGCCGATGGGCAAGAGTGATCGCGCCTTCGTGTTTGGCGTACTGGCGACCGGTATTGCCCTGGGTTGGCTCGGGGCGCTGTGGGTTGATGGTGTGATGGCGGTGGTTGCCGCCCTGCTGGTTTATACCTTGGTCAATCGGGTCCGTCATGGCCTGAGCCAAGTGACGGAAAACGCTCCCTCAGCATAAGGAAGTTGCAATGCGCGAAGCCCAGGAACTGACGTTCACCACCCACGATGGCGTGGAGTTGTTCTACCGGCACTGGCCGGCTGTCGAAGCCACGGCGGGTGAACCCCGCCAGGCCGTGTTGTTGTTTCACCGCGGTCATGAGCACTCGGGGCGCATCGCGCATCTGGTGGATGAGCTGGATTTGCCTGGGTTCGAGTTTTTCGCCTGGGACGCACGCGGCCACGGCCAGTCGCCTGGCGAGCGCGGCGACAGCCCGAGTTTTGCCACCAGCGCCCGTGACGTGCAGACCTTCTGCGATCACATCGGCGCGACGCACCAGATCGACGAACAGAACATCGCCGTGGTCGCGCAAAGCGTTGGCGCGGTGATCGCGTCCACCTGGGTCCACGATTACGCGCCGCGCATTCGCTCGCTGGTGCTGGCGTCGCCGGCCTTCAAGGTCAAGCTCTACGTGCCGTTCGCCCGTCCGGGCCTGGCGCTGATGCGCAAGTTCCGTGGCAACTTTTTCGTCAACAGTTACGTCAAGGCCAAGTTCCTCAGCCATGACCCGGAGCGGGTCGCGTCCTACGACAGCGATCCGCTGATCACAAAGGCCATTTCGGTGAACGTGCTGCTGGGTCTGTACGAAGCGGCCGACCGGGTTGTAGCCGATGCCCAGGCGATCCAGGTGCCAACGCAGCTGCTGATTTCCGGCTCCGACTTCGTGGTGCATCGCAAACCCCAGGAGCAGTTCTTCGAGCGACTGGGCAGCCTGCATAAGGAAAAACACATCCTGCCGGGTTTCTTCCACGACACCCTCGGCGAAAAAAACCGTGCGCCGGCCATCGCCAGCGCCCGTCGTTTCATTCTGCAAAACTTTGCCCGTCCGCTGGACCGCCCTTCCCTGTTGGACGCCGATCGCCTCGGCGTGACCTGCGCCGAAGCGGAAACCCTGGCGACGCCGCTGCCGCACAACTCGCTACGCGATCTTTACTGGCGCATGACCCGCGCCAGCATGCGCTTTGGCAGCAAGTTGTCTGCGGGTGTGAAGCTGGGCTTCGACACCGGATTCGACTCCGGCAGTACGCTGGACTACGTCTATCGCAATCGCCCCACCGGCACGTCGGCGCTGGGCAAGATGATCGACCAGAACTACCTGAACTCCATCGGCTGGCGCGGCATTCGCCAGCGCAAGGTGCACGTCGAGGAGTTGCTGCGCCTGGCGATGGCCGAATTGCGCGCCCAGGACCGCGAGGTGCGCATCGTCGACATCGCCGCCGGTCATGGCCGCTACATTCTGGAAGCGCTGCAAGGCGTCAGCCCGCTGCCAGAGTCGATCCTGCTGCGCGACTACAGCGACATCAACGTGCGCGACGGCAGTGCGCTGATCGTTGAAAAAGGCCTCGGCGACATCGCTCGATTCGTCAAGGGCGATGCCTTCGATCGTCAGGATCTGGCCGCGCTGGAGCCCAAGCCAACCCTCGCAGTAGTCTCCGGCCTGTATGAATTGTTCGCCGACAACCAGATGGTCGGCGGCTCCCTCGCCGGCCTGGCCGAAGCCGTGGAGCCCGGTGGTTTCCTGGTCTACACCGGCCAACCGTGGCACCCGCAACTTGAACTGATCGCCCGCGCCCTGACCAGCCACCGCGCCGGCCAGGCGTGGGTGATGCGTCGACGTACCCAGGCGGAAATGGATCAATTGGTCGAGGCGGCTGGCTTCCGCAAGATCACCCTGCGGGTCGATGAGTGGGGCATTTTCAGCGTTTCGCTGGCGCAGCGGGTCCAGTAATGAGCGCTGTCATTGCTCCGGCCCGCGAACCCGCGCTGCTGAAACCGGCGGTGCTCTGGCTGCTGTTGCTGGCGCCGCTGTTTTTCACCACGTACGGCTTCGCCACCTGGGTCACGGCCCAGCGTGACGATGTCGGCAGTCTGGTGTTCGGCTGGGAAAGCCACATGCCGTTCATGGCCTGGACCATCGTGCCGTACTGGTCGATTGACTTGCTGTACGGCCTGTCTCTATTGCTGCCCAACAGCCGCGATGAACTCAAGCGCCACGCTTTGCGCCTGCTCACGGCCCAGGTGATCGCGGTCAGTTGCTTCCTGCTCTGGCCGCTGACGTTCACCTTCCCCCGGCCGGAAATGGATGGGGTGTTTGGCTGGTTGTTCGAGGTGCTGGCCGGCTTCGACAAGCCGTTCAACCAGGCGCCGTCGCTGCACATCGCGCTGCTGGTGGTGCTCTGGGTTTGTTATGAGCGCCACCTGCAAGGCGTCTGGCGTTGGTTGATGCACGGTTGGTTCGCGTTGATCGGCGTGTCGGTGCTGACCACGTATCAACATCATTTTGTCGACGTGCCGACCGGCGCGCTGGCTGGTTGGTTGTGTGTCTGGTTGTGGCCGCTGGACCGGCCGAGTCCGCTGATCAGTGCGCGCCTGACGACAGATCCTGCCCGTCGGCGCCTGGCCATGCGTTATGGCTTGGGCGCGGCGGCAATGTTCATTCCGGCGTTTGCCTTCAGTGGCGCGTGGCTCTGGCTGATCTGGCCGGCGGTGGCGGTGCTGATGGTGGCGCTGAATTATCTGTTGTTCGGCGCGAGCGGGTTCCAAAAGCGTGAAGACGGCCGGCTGAGTCCGGCGGTACGCTGGTTGCTGGCGCCTTATCTGGCGGCGGCGTGGATCAATTCCCGCCTGTGGACGCGCAAGCATCCGCAGCCGGATCAGATCATGGATGACGTCTGGCTCGGGCGCATTCCTACGTCGGCTGCGCTGAAGGGCAGCCCATTCAGCGGGGTGCTCGACCTGTGCGCCGAGTTGTCCATAGACAGCACCGCAGTCGCCTATCGCACCGTGCCGGTACTCGACCTGACCGCACCGACCGCCGAGCAATGCCTGGATGCCGCGCAAAAAATCGAGCAACTGCGCCAGCACGGGCCGGTGCTGGTCTGCTGCGCCTTGGGTTATTCGCGCAGCGCAACCGCTGTGGCGGCGTGGTTGTTGAGCACGGGCCGCGCTGACAGCGTGGACGCAGCGATTGCGCAGATCCAGCGTGTGCGTCCACGTGTCGTCCTGCATCCGGCCCATCGCCAGGCGTTGGGGCAAATATCCGCCGGCTTCGGGGAATGGTCATGAGCAGTGACATCGAACTGCACACCGTGGCGAGTCTGTTGCGCCGGGGTCAATCACTGGATCAGCTTTCTACCGGCCTGACGCTGCTGGCGGCGCTGATCGGCCTGGGCCAATGGCTGGTGGGTAGCGTCGATCCGTGGCTGTTGTTATTGAGTTTCGGCGTGTTCGTCCTCGGCATGCAGGAAAAATACCTGGCGTTTCGCGTGGCCTTTGATGCCGATCTGTTTCAGATTGTCGCGGATGCCAGCAAGCCACTGACCGAACGCACCCAGGCGCTGGACGAGGCGCTGGCCAATCTTGGCTTGCAGCCGGCCGAACGCGGCGGACGATCCTGGCCCGAGCGCAGCCACGGTTCGATGCGACTGCTGCGCCGCCAAGCCTGGCTGGTGGCTATCCAGGCGCTGTTGACGGTGAGTTTTGTCCTGGCGAGTCCTTGGCTGGTTTACTCGGGTCTTGGGACTTAAACAGGAAATGAATGGCTTTTTGTGGCGAGGGAGCTTGCTCCCGCTGGAGGGCGAAGCCCTCCCCTATGATCTGCCTGATAAACCGCGACCTCAGTGTTAGGGCTACTTCGTAGCCCAGCGGGAGCAAGCTCCCTCGCCACATTGTTTGTCTGCGATAGATATCGCATAACTTCAAGCTTTCAGGACAAGGAATCCTCATGTTCGAACCCGTGGTCGCCAACCTCATCACCTCCGCCGCGCGGATGGTCACTGGCGCTCGCAGCCTGTGGCTCGGCTGCGCGCCCAAGCCCGTGCAGCGGATCTACTTCGCCAACCACAGCAGCCACGGTGATTTCGTGTTGCTCTGGGCCTCGCTGCCGCCGGCGCTGCGCAAGCTCACCCGACCGGTCGCCGGGGCCGATTACTGGCAAACCAGCCCGATGCGCCGCTACATCATCAACCGAGTGTTCAACGGCGTATTGGTGGACCGCGAGCGCAAGGATCCTTCCTACAGCCCCTTGCAACCGATGCTCGACGCGCTGGAAAACGGTGACTCGCTGATCATCTTCCCCGAGGGCACGCGCAACCCGGAGGAAGGCTTATTGCCGTTCAAGAGCGGGATCTACCACCTGATGAAAAGCCACCCCGAGGTCGAAGTGATCCCGGTGTGGATCGCCAACCTCAACCGCGTCATGCCCAAGGGCCGCGTGTTGCCGTTGCCGCTGCTGTGCACCACCAGTTTCGGCGCGCCGCTGTGCATCGAAGAAGGCGAAAGCAAAGAGCAATTTCTAGAACGCAGCCGTGCCGCGCTGCTGGCACTGGCCCCGGAGCACGTTTGACATGGATCGATATACCCTGATGTTGTTTGGCGGGATCGGCGCGATCCTGGTGCTGGCCTCGTTGGTCGGTTTCATTCTCAAGCTGCGGACCAAAGGCGCGCCGAACTCGGTCATCGAGAACCTCAACGCGCGGATCAATGCCTGGTGGATCATGGTGCTGGTGATCGGCATCGCGTTCTGGCTGGGTAACGCGGCGGTGATCCTGTTGTTCTATGCGGTGTCGTTCTACGCGCTGCGGGAATTTCTCACGCTCACCCCGACGCGGCGCAGTGATTACCCGGCCCTGGTGGCGGCGTTCTACCTGGCGCTGCCGCTGCAATACCTGTTGATCTACTACGACTGGTACGGGCTGTTCTCGATCTTCATTCCGGTGTACGTGTTCCTGCTGCTGCCGATCCTGGCGTCGTTGGGCGGTGACAGCACGCACTTCCTGGAACGAGCTTCGAAAGTGCAGTGGGGGTTGATGATCGCGGTGTTCTGCATCTCTTTCGTACCGGCCTTGTTGACCTTGGACATCGCTGGTTTTGAAGGGCGCAACCTGCTGCTGATCGCCTATCTGGTGATCGTGGTGCAGCTCTCGGATGTGTTGCAGTATGTCTGCGGCAAGCTGTTCGGCAAACGCAAGATCGCGCCCAACCTGTCACCGTCAAAAACCGTGGAAGGCTTCGCCGGCGGTATTTTCCTGGCCTCGCTGATCGGCGGTGCGCTGTGGTGGATCACGCCATTCAACCCGTGGCAGTCGTTCCTCATCGCCTTGCTGATCAACCTGCTCGGGTTTGCCGGCGGCATCGTCATGTCGGCGATCAAGCGCGACCGCGGCGTCAAGGATTGGGGGCACATGATCGAAGGTCACGGCGGCATGCTCGACCGCCTGGACTCGGTGTGCTTCGCCGCGCCGATCTTCTTTCATCTGGTTCGGTATTGGTGGACTTGAGATAACCCTTCCTGACCACCGCTTACCCCTGTGGCGAGGGAGCTTGCTCCCGCTGGGTTGCG
>NZ_VDLV01000044.1:10079-10424 GCF_013608025.1 Pseudomonas brassicacearum subsp. neoaurantiaca
GTTCATCTGGCAAGGCGATCAAATCATCGCCGAAAGCAGCGACCGCCACTACCAAAGCTACGTCTACGAACCCGGCACCTTCCGCCCCCTCGCCCTGCTCGAAGGCGAAGGCCCAGACAACGCCACGCCGTTCCACTACCACAACGACCACCTCGGCACCCCGCAGGAACTGACCAGCCACCAAGGCGAAATCGTCTGGGCCGCGCGCTACAACGGCTACGGAAAACTCACCGAACTAAGGCATGGCGACGGCAAGCGCCTGGAACAACCGCTGCGTTTCCAGGGCCAATACCACGACCGGGAAAGCGGCCTGCACTACAACCGGCACCGGTACTACAATCCGGA
>NZ_VDLV01000044.1:10434-131344 GCF_013608025.1 Pseudomonas brassicacearum subsp. neoaurantiaca
CCTGACGCTGGATCCGAGCAAGCTCAAGGGTGGGCTCAACGGGTACCGGTACACCCTGAATCCGACGGGGTGGGTGGATCCGTTGGGGTTGGACGACTGCCCTGGGGGGGACGGGTGTAAGAGGCCGGCGGTTGGCGAGCAGGATTCGACGGCTAAGGTTGGGGTTGATGAGGGTGAGCCGGCTCTGCCCAAGCCAACCGCTGCTGAGTTGGCCGAAAAAGAAGTCAGGCGTCTAGATCGGGAGCAAGGCATGCATATGGTTAGTAAACATAGCCTTGAGGTTTCGGATAGAGCGTGGAAACGGCGGGCGATTGACGGCACAGATCCCATAACAGGTAGAACTCCTTCGCATAGGACCGGGAATCCGAGTTCAAGATTTAACAGTTGGGAGCTACAGCTAAGGGCTTATGAATTATTAATTGAGAAGAAAAACAGCGGGCATGAGTTGCTGGTGGACAAAAGTGGAGCTAAATACCTACGGGCAGATCTGCCAGGCGCGGGGAAAGGGTATATTCCAAATCCCAGGAGTCCGCGAAATCCAAGGTTGGTCGATATGAATCGTATAGAAATGAAGTTTGATCGAGATACTGAGGTTCCCTTTACGCTGTATCCAATAAAATAGGAATAAATAAGATGCTTGATCCAAGCACAGGCCAGCCGTATATCCCTACCCCTTCATATTTTTTGGGTTGTTTTGATATATATGATAGAGAAGAAACCCTGGGGGAGGAGCTTCAGAAATATGACCCCAACTCTCCTGCGGATCGAGAGATATTGATCTTGAAGTATTCGCTGTCTAGACGCTGGCGGATAACGTACAGGCAGAAGTTCGCATTGTATAAATGTTTGGAAGAAGCGCTGGGAGACAGTGATTATGATTTCCAGGAATTATTTTTACATGACTGTCAGAAGCATTCATCGCTACCTGATGGGTGGGATGTAATGGATAATCCAAGAGTTTTTTTTGAGGATATATATAGATTGGCGAGTGAGTTGTGGGCGGATGATCTCCGCAGGGCTGAATCTGAGGATAGGTCTACTTGGGATTATGTGTAGCAGAACTGCTAATTGGCTCTCGCTCGTACAGCTAATGGCAAAAAAACTACTTCATTGATGCGGTATCGCTGTTTGTTAAAATCATATGACTTGCATTATGTCTGGGGGTTGCTGTTTGTTTTCAGTATCGAGAATACTCAAGATGTGGTGCGTGAGGAAATAATAACTTCAAAAAATGTAAATGATGACGAGGAATTGAGCCAGCTATTTGGCTTGTTGATTCGTCCGGATTTTTTATGTCACTCTTCAAAAGAACAGATTTTGCTGATTGACACTCTTGCTTATTTCTTAGAGTGTGATGACAGTTTTGATAGGGTTTTTTTGAATTTGGATACATACTTCGATCAGAAGGTTGAAGATCAGCGCAGATTTATGCGGGTTTTATTGGCTTCTTTAATGAAATATAGAGCCGAGGCAAGCTGACTAAGTTAGGGTTGGTTATTAAATCTAAAAACAGCCTACGCAATTAACCAGACACACCGCGTTATCCAAATGAGGGGCTGCTACGCAGCCCAGCGGGAGCAAGCTCCCTCGCCACAGGATTTGTAGCTGCCATTCCGTTGGGGTGAAGGCAACCCACTTTCACACCGACAGCCCCAACTCCAGGACCGGTGCCTGCTCGATCGCACCATTAATCAAATACACACTCCCCCCAACAATCTCCTTGGCATGATGCTTCGCCTGCGAAGCCATCTCCGCCAACTGGCTGGCATCCAGCTCCCCGCAGGCCTCGGAGCGCAGGTGCACCACCCCAATCGACAGCGACAGCAACGCAAATTCCTGCCGCACTCCCTGGCGGTTCAGCGCGGTAAAACATCCTGCCTCGAGATGTTCGGGGCGGTAGAAGCGGCGGCAGTGGGTCTGGAAGTCGTTGAGGAGTTGGGTCAGGCGTTTGCGCCAGTCGTCCGGGCCGAGGACGAGGAGAAAGTCGTCGCCGCCGATGTGGCCGACGAAGTCGCGGCTGGGGTCGATGCGTTCGTTCAGGCATTGCGCCAGGCAGAGTAGGACTTCGTCGCCGCGGCCGTAGCCGTAGATGTCGTTGAAGGGTTTGAAGCTGTCGATATCGACGTAGCAGATCACCGACTCCTGGCGTTGTTGCAACAGGCGGGTGAGGCATTGCTGGATCGGCACGTTGCCGGGCAGCAAGGTCAGCGGGTTGGCGTAGCGGGCCTGTTGGATTTTAAGTTCTGTGATCAGTTTGAGCACGTCGATGACTCGGCCCAATCCCATGTAGCTGCCGTTGAGGGTGATGATGAAATCTTCTTCGATGCGTTGCCGGGCGCGGCTGGTGATCAGGCGGCTGACTTGTTGCAGCGACTGGTTGAGTTCCACTGCGAGGAAGTCATCGCTCATCAGGCGGCTGATGGGTTTGCGTGCGAAGAGGTCGGTGGCGAAGGGCTTGAGCAGGGCGTCCGAGAGCGAATGGCGATGGACGATGCCGCACGGTTGGCCTCGGTCATCGAGTACCGCCAGGGAGTTGAGGTTGGCCTGGCGGCGGAATGCGTCCAGGACTGCGGCCGTCGGTGTGTTGTGGTTGACTGCCGGCTGTTCGTTGAGCAAGGCGCCAAGGTCGTTGACTTCATCGCCCAGCGGCGTCGCGCCGCTGTCTCGGCGAGGCATCAGCGCCTTGGCGTCGTGGGATGGATATTCCTGGGGGCGGGCGAGCAGGTAGCCCTGGACCAGGTCGACGCCCATTTCGATCAACACGGCCAGCTCTTCCGGCAGTTCTATCCCTTCGGCGATCACTTGGGCCCGTGATGCCTGGGCAATCTTCAGGATCGAACCGACGAACTCGCGCTTGAGCGCGTCCTGGTGAATGCCGTCGATGAAGTGGCGGTCGATCTTCACATAATCCGGGCGCAGCTCGGACCAGAGCCGCAGGCTCGAATAGCCGGCGCCGAGATCATCCAGGGCAATGGAAAAACCCATGGCCCGATAGTGATGCAGGGCGGTTTGCAGGAGCTGGAAATCATCGATCGGGGTTTGTTCGGTCAATTCGATGACGACCTGGCTGGGCGAAATGCCGAAGTCTTGCAGGAGCTGCAAGGTACGACCGGTCTGGTGCGCCGCTTCGAGCAAGGATTCGGGCGACACGTTGAGGAACAATTTGCCCGGCAGCTTTTGCTCATTGAAGCGCTGGCAGGCACTGCGTCGGCAGGCGAGTTCCAATTCGGTGAGTCGTCCGGCCTGGCGGGCCACGGACAGTAATGCGATGGGGGAGTGCAGCGGGCTATTGGACGGGCCGCGGGTCAAGGCTTCGTAGCCCAGGATACGTCGTTCAGAGAGGCAGACGATAGGCTGGAACAGACTGTGCAAACCGCTTTGAGTCAGGATTGAGCTCAAGGCACTCAGCTGTTCTATCGTGGTCATGGCGATCTCTGGCGATAAAAAAAGGACTGGGCGCAACCCCTGCTGGGGTGCGCCCGGTCCTGTATTTCACGACAGACTGATGTCAGTTTGATGACACTCCGACGAGCATCACCATTAAATGGCCATCACTCAGTGCTTGGCGACTGCCGAGTTGAGTTTCAGGTAATCCAACAGGATCCGCCCGGTTTCGCTCAGGTAGGCATCGTCTTCCGGCTTGGTCTTTTCCGGTTCGGTGATGAGGTCTTCGTCTTCTTTCTTCAGCTCTTTGAGCGGCTCTTCGCCCTTGGCCTTGCGACGCAGGTTTTCCATCACCAATTGCTTGGCCTCGATGTCGGCGTGCTGCGCGCGGCGATCGGCTTCGTTGAGGCTGACGGTTTTCTCGGTCATCAACTTCTGTGCGAGGGCCAGCTTGTCGCGAATGAACACGAATTCCGCGTCCTGCGCAGTGCGGGCGTCATGCTCGGACTTGAGCTGGGCAAGGTAGGGCTTGAACGGGTCCACGGCCGGCTTGATCGCAGGTCGGATGGTGTCCCACGGCATGGCCTCGGGCAGGGCGCTCTCACCGATTTCCTTGGTGTCGATGATCGACGGGTAATCGATGTCAGGCAGCACACCCTGATGCTGGGTGCTCTGGCCGGAAACCCGGTAGAACTTCGCCAGGGTCAGCTTCAGTTCGCCGTGGTTCAGCGGCTGGATGGTCTGCACGGTGCCTTTGCCGAAGGTCTGGCCGCCGATGATCAGCGCACGGTGATAGTCCTGCATGGCGCCGGCGAAAATTTCCGAGGCCGAGGCCGACAGGCGATTGACCAGCAAGGCCATTGGCCCTTTGTAGAACGCCCCCGGATTTTCATCTTCGAGCACATCCACCCGGCCATCGGCGTTACGCACCAGCACGGTCGGGCCTTTGTCGATGAACAGGCTGGTCAGCTCGGTGGCTTCCTGCAAGGAACCGCCGCCGTTATTGCGCAGGTCGATCACGACGCCGTCGACCTTTTCCTTCTGCAGTTCGGTCAGCAGTTTCTTGACGTCGCGGGTGGTGCTCTTGTAGTCCGGGTCCCCGGCGCGGAAGGCCTTGAAGTCCAGGTAGAACGCCGGGATCTCGATGATGCCGAGCTTGTAGTCCTTGCCGTCCTGTTTGAGGTTGAGCACCGATTTTTTCGCGGCCTGTTCTTCCAGCTTCACCGCTTCACGGGTGATGGACACGATTTTGCTGGTCTGGTCGTTCGGCGCGTTGCTGGCCGGGATGACTTCCAGGCGAACCACCGAGCCTTTCGGGCCACGGATCAGCTTGACCACTTCGTCGAGGCGCCAGCCGACCACGTCGACCATTTCCTTGCTGCCCTGGGCGACGCCGATGATTTTGTCGGCCGGGCCGACCTGCTTGGTCTTGTCCGCCGGGCCTGCCGGTACCAGGCGCACGATCTTGACCTGGTCGTTGTCGCTCTGCAGCACCGCACCGATGCCTTCGAGGGACAGGCTCATGTTGATGTCAAAGTTTTCCGCATTATCCGGCGACAGATAATTGGTGTGCGGGTCGTAGGACATCGCGAAGGTGTTGATGTAGGCCTGGAACACGTCCTCGGCCCGGGTTTGGTCCAGGCGAGCCAATTGGTTCTTGTAGCGCTTGGTCAGGGTTTCCTGGATCTGCTTGGGATCCTTGCCGGCGATTTTCATGCGCAGCACTTCGTCCTTGACGCGTTTGCGCCAGAGGTCGTCGAGTTCGGCGGTGCTTTTGAGCCAAGGTGCGTCCTTGCGATCGACCAGCAAGGTTTCCTTGGCATTGAAGTCGATCTTGTCGACGCCCTTGTTCAGCTCCGCCAGGGCGTAGTCCAGACGCGCCTTGACGCGGTCCAGGTAGCGCTTGTAGATGACGAAGCCGGCGTTCAGGTCGCCGCTCTTGAGGAAGTCGTCGAACTGCGTCTTCCACTTGTCGAATTCGGCAATGTCGCTGGCCAGGAAATAACTGCGCGACGGATCAAGCAGCTTCAAGTAGCTGTCGTAGATGATGACCGAGCGCGCGTCATCGAGCGGCGGCTTGCTGTAGTGATGACGCTTGAGCAGCTCGACGACGTTGAGGCTGGCGATCACCTCGTCGCGATCAGGCTGAAGCTTGTCCCAGCTGTTGGCCGCAAACGTATTGCTCGAAAGCGTCGAAACGCCGAGGCCAATGAAAAGGGCAAGTGCAGTACTGGGGAACAAGTGCTTCATGCTGATTCGACGCAGGGACAATTGATAACGCATATTAGGCCGTCTTTGAAGTCGCCGGTTCCATGTGGCCCGGGCGCATAATGCAAGAAAGCCCGGCGTTGAAGCAGCGGGCCCAGTCGAGACTCACTATGGAGGCACCGTGAAAGCATTGCAAGGCGTTGAAGGTCAAGTGGTATGGGCAGATGAGCCGAGTCCGGCCTGTGATGCGGGGCAAGTTCGCATCCGCGTGGCGGCCGCCGGCCTGAATCGGGCCGATTTGTTGCAAAAAGCTGGGCATTACCCACCGCCATCGGGCGCCAGCCAGGTGTTGGGGCTGGAGTGTTCCGGCGTCATCAGCGAAGTGGGGCCTGGCTCTTCCTGGCAGGTCGGTGATCGCGTTTGCGCGTTATTGGCCGGCGGTGGGATGGCCGAAGAAGTGGTGGTCGATGGCCGCCATGTGCTGCCTGTACCGGAAGGCCTGTCGATGGCTGAAGCGGCCGCGCTGCCTGAGGTCTACGGCACCGCGTGGCTGAATCTGTTCCAACTTGCCGGGTTGCGGCCGGGTGAAAAAGTGCTGCTGCATGCCGGTGCCAGTGGCGTCGGCTCGGCGGCGATCCAGCTCTGCAAGGCGTTTGGAAACCCGTGCTGGGTCAGCGTCGGTTCGGCGGATCGGCTGGCTTATTGCGAAGCGTTGGGCGCGCAGGGCGGCGTGGTGCGCACCGACGACATCAACAGCCTGAACGACTTCGCGCCGTTCGACGTCATCCTCGATCCGGTCGGCGCGAACTACGCCAGCCTCAACGTGAAACTTTTGTCAGTTGACGGCCGCTGGGTATTGATCGGCCTCATGGGCGGTCGCACGACCGAACTCGATCTGGCCCAGGTGCTGGGCAAGCGCATCCAATTGCTCGGTTCGACCCTGCGCAGTCGCAACGATCAATTCAAGGCAGATCTGATCAGCGAACTGGGTCAGAACGTATGGCCGCTGTTTACCGATAAACGCCTGAATCCGCAGTTGGCCAGGACGTTTGCAATTACCGATGCCGAAGCGGCGTTTGCGGAGCTGGCCACCAACCAGGTGTCTGGGAAGTTGGTGTTGGTGATCGACGAAAGCCTAAGCTGATCTCAACAGCTATGTGCGACCCGTGTAGGAGCTGCCGAGTGAAACGAGGCTGCGATCTTTCCCAGACAGATGAATCTCAAGCGAAAGATCAAAAGATCGCCGGCTTCGCCAGCTCCTACAGGTCGGCGCCTACACGATCGGCTCCATTTCCCTATGGACGGTGGCTTGCACCTTTGGTCGGCAGTGCGTATCCGTTGCGCTAGGCCTGCTAGCGTTAATCAATGAGGGGATGGGGTAACCGCAGCTTTCATTTCACCAGCAGGTGAAGAGGGTGATCATGGCCATCGCCGAATGGCGCATGCAGGGCGTCGAGTTCATAGCCTGCAACTGCAACTGGGGTTGCCCTTGTCAATTCAACGCGCCACCGACCCGTGGAGACTGCCAGGCAGTCGCGTCGATGCGGGTGGAGCGTGGGTATTTCGAGCAAGTCACGCTGGACGGCTTGTGCTGGGCCGCCACCTTCGCTTGGCCGGGCGCCATCCATGAGGGCAACGGCAGTTGCCAGGTGTTCATCGATGAGCGCGCCGACGAGGCGCAACGCCAGGCTTTGCTGACCATCCTTTCTGGCCTGGAGAGCGATCCCGGGGCCAACGTGTTCCAGGTGTTCAGCAGCACCATGAGTGAGGCGTTCGAGCCGCAATTCGTGCCCATCACCCTGTCCATCGATGTCGATCAACGCTTGGCGCGCCTGGACATTCCGGGCGTTCTCCAGGCTAGCGGCGAGCCGATCCGCAGCCCGATCGACGGCTCACCTCATCGCGTCCGCCTGTCCCTGCCCGAGGGCTTCGAGTTCCATGAGGCGGAAGTCGCCAGCGGCAGCTACCAGACGCATTCAGCCCTCAAGCTGCAATCCCAGGGCAGCCATAGCCACCTCGCGCACGTGCACTTTACTGGCCACGGCATAGAGCCTTGACGATGGCAGAACCCCAGGCGATAACGCCGAATAAGCGACTGTCAGCCGAGCAGATGCTGTTCCTGCTCTGCCTGCTCGCGCTCACCGTCCTGGCCTGGCTGATGCTGCTGCGCATGGCTCGCGACATGAGTGCGCCGGGTGGAATGGCCGATGCGGCAATGGCCGGTATGGTCATGCCTTGGAGCCTGGCCGATGCGCTGCTGATGTTCGCCATGTGGGGGGTGATGATGCTGGGCATGATGCTGCCCAGCGCGCTGCCCATGCTGCTGATCTACCAGCAGATGCTGCGCAAGCGCATGCCATCACCGCAGCGACACCTGGCCCTGCTGCTGTTCTGCTGTGCCTATGGTCTGGTCTGGGTCGGCTTCGCCCTGGGCGCCACGGCGCTGCAATGGGCGTTCGAACAACTGGCCTTGCTCAGTCCGGCGATGCGCAGCAGCAGTACCGCGTTGGGCGTCGGCCTCCTGCTAGTCGCGGGCGTCTATCAATGGCTGCCCAGCAAGGCAGCCTGCCTTGAACATTGTCGCGGGCCGTTGCATTTTCTTCTCAGCTACTGGCGCCCCGATGTGCTCGGCGGCTGGCGCATGGGCCTGGCCCATGGCGCTTACTGCCTGGGCTGCTGTTGGGCACTGATGGGCCTGCTGTTCGTGGTCGGCGTGATGAACCTGTTCTGGGTGGCAGTGATCAGTGCCTTCATCCTGCTGGAGAAAAACCTTCCCCAGGAACTTTGGTTCAGTCGTATCTGTGGCGGGTTGTTGATCGGCTGGGGCCTGTGGCTGCTGGGCAACGGACTCCGGTAGAACCAGGCAAAACCTGAATCTTAACCTGTGGGAGCGAGCTTGCTCGCGATGGCGGTGTGTCAGCTAAAACAATGCCGGCTGATCCAACGCCATCGCGAGCAAGCTCGCTCCCACAAGGGAGGGGATTATTTCCAGGTATGGATTGGCCACCCAGCCGACTCGGCATGGGCCTTCAACACCTGGTCCGGGTTCACCACATGCGGATGATCCACCCGCAGCAACAACGGCAGGTCATTGCGAGAATCGGAATAGAAGCTCGCACCTTCGAGGTTCTCCTCTTCTGCGTCCAGCCAATCCAGCAGCCGGGCGATCTTGCCTTCGCGGTAGGTCAGGGTGCCCACGGTCTTGCCGCTGTAAACCCCGTGGGCCACTTCAAGTTCGATTGCGAGGATTTCATCAATTCCCAGACGTTCGGCGATCGGCTTGACCAGGTGCGTGCCCGAAGCCGAGATCACCAGGATCCGGTCGCCGGCCTTGCGGTGTTCGGCGATGGCCTTGGTGGCGTCGCTGAAGATGATCGGCTCGATGAAATCTTCCACCCACGGCGACACCAGGTGCTCGATTTCCTCCGGCGTGCGGCCGATCATCGGTTCCAGGCTGAAGTCCATGTACTCTTCCATACGCAGCTTGCCGTGGCTGTAGGCGTCCATCAGCTCATTGTTGCGGCGCATGAACGACTCGGGATCGACCCAGCCCAGGCGTCCCATCTGTTCGCTCCAGAGGGTGGCGCAGTCGCCGTGGATCAGGGTTTCGTCCAGATCAAAAATTGCCAGGGCCATCAGCACGTTTTCCTTCTCAAGATCAGCTTCAAAATCAACAAAGCCGTCAGGCTACCTCACACAGGGCCGACGGATCGATGGAAAGTGCCAAACGAGCACCATCGGGGTGCAGATCGGCGGCCGAGCGATTGAGCACATCCACCACCAGTTCCACGCCACGGGCCTCGACCCGGTAGCGGATCACGTTGCCCAGCAGGCTGTGGCTGCGGATCAGCGCATCGGGTTCGCCGTTGCGACTCAGTTCGATGGCTTCCGGGCGAATGGCGATGCGAGCGTTCACCGGGCGCTGCAGCAGCTTGGTGGCGCTGTCGGCGTCCAGCAGGTTGTAGTTGCCGATGAAACCAGCGGCAAACACATCGACTGGCGCGGTGTAGAGGGTCTCGGCGTCGCCGCTCTGTACGATCTTTCCCTGGTTCATCAGGAAAATCCGGTCAGACATGGTCAGGGCTTCCTCCTGATCGTGTGTGACGAAGATCGTGGTCAGCCCCAACTCCCGTTGGATCTGTCGGATCTGCTCGCGCAAGTGCTTGCGAATCCGTGCATCCAGGGCCGACAACGGCTCGTCCAGCAACAACAGGCGGGGCCGCGTGACCAAGGAGCGCGCCAGGGCCACGCGCTGGCATTGGCCGCCGGACAGTTGATGGGGGTAGCGCGCTGCAAAGTCGTGCAGCTCCACTAGGCGCAGGATTTCCAGCACCCGCTGACGGCTGTCCGAGGCGTCGACCTTTTGCATGCGCAGGCCGAAGGCAACGTTCTGCTCCACGGTCATGTTCGGGAACAACGCGTAGCTCTGGAAAACCATGCCGATCCCGCGTTTCTGTGGGCTCAGTGGGACGATGTCCTGGCCGTCCAGCAGGATCTTGCCGTCATCCACCGCCGTCAGACCGGCGATGCAGCGCAACAGCGTGGACTTGCCGCAGCCGGAAGGTCCGAGAAGGGTGACGAATTCACCTTTGTGAATCTCACAGTTGATGTCGCTGAACACCGGCGTGCCGGCGTAGCTTTTCTGCAGGTGTTGGACGCTGACGTAGCTCATTGGCTTTTGTCCTTGTTCAAGATGTTGGCCGCCCAGGTCAGGACCAGTACGAAGAAGAAATAGGAAATCACCAGCGCACTGGTGAAGTGGCCGCTGCTGTTGCGCATGTTGTTCAGGTACACCTGCAGGGTTTCATAGCGGGTGCCGACGAGGATGTTGGCAAACACGAACTCGCCAAACAGGAACGAGAAGGACAGCAGCAACGCCACCATCAGGCCCTTGCGCAGGTTCGGCAGCACCACCAGCAGCGCGGCCTGGAAGGTGCTGGCGCCGAGCAGTTGGGCGGCGTCCATCAGGTCGCGCAGGTTGATGGCTTGCAGGTTGTTGGTGATCGCCCGGTACATGAACGGCAGGGCAACGGTGAAATAGCAGCCGATCAGGATCCACGGTGTGCCGACCATCGCCAGCGGCCCGGAGCCATAAAGTTGCAGCAGCCCCACCGACGACACCACCGGCGGCACCGCGAAGGGCAGCAGGATCAGGATGTTCATCAGCGCATCGAGTTTCGGGAAGTGGTAATGCACCACGAACAGCAGCGGCAGTATCAGCACCACCGAGAGCACCAGCGCCCCCACACAGACGATCAGCGATTGGCCGAAGGCATGGAGGAAGCGTGGATCGCTCCACAACTGCACATACCACTTGAGGGTGAAGCCGCTGGGCAACACGGTGGCCGACCAACTGCTGGCGATGGAATAGATCAGCGTGCCTGCCAATGGCAACAGCAGGACGGCAAACAACAAGTACACCACCGTCCGGTGATAGAAGCCGGCAGGACCCGATTCAGCGCGAGACATGGTAGCTCCTCTTGAGCAGCAACTGATGGACGACGGTCACCAGGGTCATCAACGCCACCAGCACCACGGCCAGGGCGCTGGCCATGTTCGGGTCGAGGGAAATGTCGCCGGAGACCATGGCCGCGATGCGTATCGGCAACACGTTGAAGTTGCCGGTGGTCAGCGCATAGACCGTCGCGTAGGCGCCGAGGGCGTTGGCCAGCAGGATCACGAACGTGCCCAGCAGCGCCGGGGTCAGCACCGGCAAGCCGATGTGCCGCCAGAACTGCCAACCGTTGGCGCCGAGCAGCGAGGCGGACTCGCGCCAGTCTTCACGCAGCGCGTCGAAGGCCGGGTAGAGCAGCAGCACGCCCAGGGGAATCTGGAAATAGGTGTAGAGGATGATCAGCCCGGTTTTCGAGTACAGGTTGAAATCCTCGATGATCCCCGCCTGCTTGAGCATGATCGTGATGCTGCCGTTGAATCCCAGCAGGATGATGAAGGCGAAGGCCAGGGGCACGCCGGCGAAGTTGCTGGTCATGTTGGCGAATGCGTTGACGAAGTTGCGCAGCCGCGAATCGACCCGGCGCAGGGAATAGCTGCCGAGCACGGCGATGACGATGCCGAACACGCTGGACCAGAAACTGATTTCCAGGCTGTGCTGGATTGCTTGGCGGTAAAACTTCGAACTGAAGATCTTGCTGAAGTTGGCTAGGCCCCAGCCGAACTCTTCCGATTCCAGGCTGTTGACCAGCACCCACAGCAGCGGGGCGATCTGGAACACGATGAAGAAAATCGCGAAGGGCACCAGGCACAACGCTGCCAGCCATTTGCCGCGCGTCATGGCGTTCACTTGAGCAACTCCTGGCAATAGGGTTTGTCGTGGGCGATGCCGAGCAACTGGCAAATCGTGCCGCACAACTCGGTCTGCCGAGGGGCAGCGTTGGCGTCCAGGCTGAAACCATCCCCGAGGACAAACAGCGGCACCTCCCGTTCTTCCGCCAGTAGGCCGTTGTGGGAGCGGTCGTTGTTCATACCATGGTCGGACGTCACCAGCACCTGATAACCGGCGTCGAGCCAGGCTTGCAGGTAGACCGCCAGGTTGATGTCGGCCGAGCGGGCGCTGTTGCGGTATTGCGGCGTATCGAGGCCATGTTTGTGGCCGGCGTCATCGATGTTCATCGGGTGCACCAGCAGGAAGTTCGGCAAGTAACGTTGGCGCAGGTGTTCGGCGTCGGCGAACAGATGGGAATCGGGGTAGTGGTCATTCCAGTAGAAATACCCGTACTGAATCGGCAGGTCGGGGTTTTCGGTATGACGATCACGACCGGCGACGAAGGGTGAAACGTTGTAGAGCTCACTGACCCAATGGTAGGCCGCGGCTGCGGTACTCAGGCCGGCCTCGGTGGCGTAATGGAAAATGCTGCGCTGGTTCGACAGACGCGAGACATCGTTGTGCACGATCCCGCTGTCGATGGGCACGACGCCGGTGAGGATGCATTCGTAGAGCGGGCGGGACAGGGCGGGCAGTTCACATTCCAGTTTGTAGAGCGCCGCGCGTCCTGCGCCGACATACGCCTGCAAATGTCCCATGGCATGTCGGGCAACCTCGTAGTTGAGGCCGTCGAGCACTACCAGGATGACGTTGTGCTTCATGGGGACCGGGACTCCGGACAGAAACCAGAAACCCCGGATTCACCAAGCTTCCAATGTGGGAGCGAGCTTGCTCGCGATTGCGGTCTGCCGGCCAAAGATAATTGACCTGACACTCCCTCATCGCGAGCAAGCTCGCTCCCACAATGGGATCAACGGTGATCCGGGAGCGGGAGCTAGCGCCTCACTTCATCTCGACGATGACTTCTTCGTTCCACATTTGCGGCAGAGCCTTGGAAGTCTTCTCCCACGCGTCCGCATCCTTGATCGGGGTCACGCCTTTGTACTGCTCGTTCGGCAGCAGCTTGGCCTTGACCTCTTCCGGCAGCTTCAGGTGCTCGGCGCGGATCGGGCGGGCGTTGCCCTTGGCGAGGTTGATCTGGCCAGCGTCGCTGAAGATGTACTCGCGGGTCAGCTTGGCAGCGTTCGGGTGCTTGGCGTATTTGTTGATGATGGTGGTGTAGCCGGAGATCACCGAACCGTCGGATGGGATCAGCACCACGTAGTCATCCGGGTTGGCCATCTTGGCCTTGTAGCTCAGGCCGTTGAAGTCCCAGACCACGCCGACTTCGACTTCGCCTTTTTCCATGGTCGCGATGGTCGGGTTGGCCATGGACAGGCGTCCTTGCTTGGCGATGTCGGCAAACATCAACAGCGCTGGCTTGATGTTCTTCTCGTTGCCGCCGCTGGCCAGGGCTGCGGCCAGTACGCCGTTGGCCGCCTGGGCCGCGGTGCTCACGTCACCAATCGAAACCTTGTATTTGCCGGATTTCAGGTCAGCCCATTTGGTCGGCACTTCGGAACCGTGCAGCAGCTTCTTGTTGACGATGAACGCGATGGTGCCGGTGTAGGCCAGGGCCCAATTGCCGTCCTTGTCCTTGGCCCAATCTGGCACTTGTTCCCAGGTACTTGGCTTGTAGGGTTGGACCACGCCCTGCTTGACCGCGATCGGGCCGAAGGCGGCACCGACGTCGCCGATGTCGGCGCTGGCGTTGTCTTTCTCGGCGGCGAACTTGGCGATTTCCTGGGCCGAACTCATGTCGGTGTCGATGTGCTTCAACCCGTAGTTCTTGGCCAGGTCTTCCCAGGTACCTTTCCAGTTTGCCCAGTCATCGGGCATGCCGACGCTGTTCACGGCGCCTTCCGCTTTCGCAGCGGCTTCCAACGTTTTCAGATCGGTGTCAGCAGCCATGGCGGCGGTGCACATGGCAATGGTCGAGCCTAACAGTGATGCCAGGAAAAGCTGTTTCATCCGAAGCTCCTATGGGCGTTTTCAACGCTGCGATTGCGGTTGTGTTGGTCTAGGTCAGCAATACCTGAGCCAATGTAGGCGGGTCCCATGACATTTTGATGTCGGTGGGACGTTCGCCAGCAATCGTCGGGCTCGCGGAGGGTCGCTGTGGGATAAGCGTAGACCATGAGTAACCGCCTGATCTGAAAGGCCTTGGCCGTGTATTTGCAAGCGCATGTGTTGACCGTTCGGCGGTTGTGTCATCTATCAGTCATGCGCAGTGCCTAGGCTTGCAGGCATGAGACGTGGATCGATGCGGCATCGAATCCTGCCCCGAAACAGTGCTGGTCTAGTCCAGATAGGTAACGTTGATGCGTGTTGAAACAACCAAAGCGGTGACAACCATCGGGCAAGTCCTGCAAGAGCAGCTTGACCACGGCTTGCTGGCGCCGGGCAGCAAGTTGCCGGCCGAGCGCAAGTTGAGCGAGTTGTTCGGGACCACGCGGATTACCGTGCGCGAGGCGCTGTTGCAGCTCGAGGCACAAGGGCAGATCTACCGGGAGGAGCGCCGGGGCTGGTTTGTCTCACCGCCACGGCTGGCTTACAACCTGATGCAACGTAGCCATTTCCATGCGATGGTCGCCGCCCAAGGCCGGGCGCCGTCTACCCAGGTGATTTCGGCCCGCCTGCAACCCGCCTCCGCGGCGGTCTGTGCCTGGCTGCAACTGCCGGCGCTGTCCAGCGTCATCCAGATCTGTCGCGCCCGGCGCATCGATGAGCGATTGGTGCTGTACGTCGAGCACTACCTGAATCCGGCGTATTTCCCGGGCATCCTCGACTTTGACCTCAACCAGTCCATGACCGAGCTGTATGCGCGCCATTACGACCTGCATTACGGTCGGGTGAAATTCGAGATCGTGCCGACCTCGCTACAACCTGGAGCGGCAGCGGCCCTGAAAGTATCGGTCGGCAGCCCCGGGCTTCGGATTGCGCGGGTCAACTATGACCAGCACCAACGGCTGATCGATTGCGACCTGGAGTTCTGGCGGCACGACGCGATTCACGTCGGCGTGGACGTGCCGGAGCAACCGGCCTGAGGCTGTTCAGGAGGATTCGTTGAGTTTCGCCAGGATCCTGAACAATACCGTCGCGAGGATCAGCAACATGCCGATCCACATGGCGAACACCCCGACGTTCTTGTCGCGGAAATTGAAGCCGATGGCCAGCAGGATCATGCCGGCGATGATGGGCACCAGCATGGCGTTGAACGAGGACATGGAGATCATGGCGACAGCCTTGTCGGGGAGGATAAGGTCAGTCTAGTTGGGGTTTGGCTGGGGTGGGCTGATGTGTGTCAGCACACCCTGCCAGTCTTGAGGCGGATGCAGTTGTGGCGAGGGAGCTTGCTCCCGCTGGGTGGCGCAGCCGCCCCAAATTGCAACTGAAGCAGATTTGCCAGTGCTGCGCACTGGAGCGGGAGCAAGCTCCCTCGCCACAAAGGTTCAGGGCAGCTCGCGACTCGCATAGAACGCGCTCAGCACTTTCACCAGGTGCGCCAGGTCATGGCTGCCGCACAGTTCGCGGATCGAATGCATGGCGAAGGTCGGCAGGCCGATGTCCACCGTGCGCACGCCCAGTTGGCTGGCGGTGATCGGGCCGATGGTCGAGCCGCAGCCCATGTCGCTGCGTACCACGAAGCTCTGCACCGGTACTTCCTCGGCCATGCACAGGTGGCGGAAGAATCCGGCGGTTTCGCTGTTGGTGGCGTAGCGCTGGTTGCTGTTGACCTTGATCACCGGCCCGGCGTTGAGCTTGGGACCGTGGTTGGCGTCGTGCTTGTCGGCGTAGTTGGGGTGAACACCGTGGGCGTTGTCGGCCGAGACCAGCAAGGATTTCTGAATGGCGCGTACGAATTCTTCGCCTTCGGGCAGCAGGCGGCGCAGGGTCTGTTCGAGCATCGGACCGTCGGCACCGCAGGCCGAGGTCGAGCCGACTTCTTCGTGGTCGTTGCACACCAGCACGCAGGTTTCTTCGGTGTCGGCGGTCAGCAAGGCTTGCAGGCCGGCGTAGCACGACAACAGGTTATCCAGGCGCGCGCCGGCGATGAAGTCGCCATGCAAACCAACGACGGCGGCACTTTGGGTGTCATAAAAGCTCAGCTCGTAGTCGAGCACCACGTCGGCGTTCAGGCCATGTTCGCGGGCCAATTGGTCGGTGAGCACCGCGCGGAAATCGACGCGCTCGTCGCCGGCGAACTGGGCGAGGATCGGTGGCAGTTCATTCTGGGCATTGATTGCCCAACCTTGATTGGCTTCACGATTGAGGTGGATGGCCAGGTTCGGAATGGTAGCGATCGGCGCCTTGAAATCGATCAACTGGCTTTCGACCTTGCCATCACGGCGGAAGGTCACGCGGCCGGCCAAGGACAGGTCGCGGTCGAACCACGGCGCCAGCAACGCGCCGCCGTAGACTTCCACGCCCAGTTGCCAGAATCCGTGGCGCTGCAGTTCGGGCTGCGGCTTGACCCGCAGGCAAGGGCTGTCGGTGTGGGCGCCGACCAGGCGGATGCCGTCGTGCAGCGGTGAGTTGCGGCCCAACTTGAAGGCGATGATCGAGGAATCGTTGCGCGTGATGTAGTAACGACCGTTGGCCTCGGTGGCCCAGGTTTCGCGCTCGTCAAGCCGCTGGTAACCCGCCGCCTCCAGGCGCTGGGCAAGGCTGGCGGTGGCATGGAACGGGGTGGGGGAGGCCTTGAGGAAATCGATCAGGCCCTGGTTCAACTCTGCGCGCATAAGTAACTCCAGACAGCGATGGGCGGGAGTTTACCGTATTAGCAGCGTAGGTGAGCATTCCAGGCGGAACTGTGGCGAGGGAGCTTGCTCCCGCTGGACTGCGCAGCAGGCCCAAAAAGGGGTCGCTACGCAACCCAGCGGGAGCAAGCTCCCTCGCCACAGTGTCGGAGGTGTTTTTCAGAACGGTGCCGGGCACTCGAAGCGCAGGCGCTCGCCGCTTTGCGGATGGGTAAAGCTGAGCATGCTGGCGTGCAGGCACAGGCGTGGCCAGGCGGCCAGGGCTTGCGGGTGGGCGTAGAGCCCGTCGCCCAGCAAAGGATGGCCGATGGAGAGCATGTGCACGCGCAACTGGTGCGAACGTCCCGTGATTGGCGTCAGCTCGACCCGGCACCAGTCGCCACAGCGTTCCAGCACGCGCCAGAACGTCAATGCGTGCTTGCCCTGTTCATGGTCAACCACGTGGCGGGGCTTGGTCGGCGGGTCATAGCGCAAGGGCAGGTCGATGCTGCCGCTGTCCAGTTCCGGTTGCCCCCAGCACAATGCGGTGTAGGCTTTTTCGGTTTCTCGATCATGAAACTGCCGTGACAGTTCGCGATGAGTGTCGGGGTCGCGGGCCAGCAGGATGATGCCGGAGGTTTCCCAGTCCAGCCGGTGCACGATTCGTGCTTCCGGGTAGCCGTTTTCCTGCAGGCGAGTGATCAGGCAGTCCTTGTTGTCATCGGCCCGGCCGGGCACGGAGAGCAGCAGGGTCGGCTTGTCGACCACCAGTACGGCGGCGTCCTGGTGGATGATGCGGATGTTGGACAGGGGCATTGAAAACAGTCTCGTTACAAACGCCAACGGCGGCTCGGCCCCAGCTTTTGTGGGAGCGGGCTTGCTCGCGAAGACGGCGGCACATTCAAGATCAATGTGCCTGAAAAACCGCTTTCGCGAGCAAGCCCGCTCCCACAATAAGGCTGTGGGGGCCGAGCCGCCGTGGCTCCAGCCGGGTCGATCAGCGATCCGGCAGGGTGATGTTGAGTTCCAGGATCGAGCAACTGCCCTGGCTTTCCAGCGCCACGTGCACGTCATCGCTACCGATGTTGACGTACTTGCGGATCACCTCGACCAGTTCCTTCTGCAGGGCAGGCAGGTAGTCGGGCGTGCTGCGTTGGCCGCGTTCGTGCGCCACGATGATCTGTAGACGCTCTTTCGCGACCGAGGCGGTACTGGGCTTTTTGTTGGCACGAAAGAAGTCAAAAAGATTCATTACCTACCTCCAAACAGGCGCTCGAAGAAACCTTTCTTCGTGACGTCGAGGAATCGATGCTCGACGGTTTTGCCCAGCAGGCGATCGACAGCATCGCTGTATGCCTGGCCGGCGTCGCTCTGGTCGTCAAGAATGACCGGCACACCGGAGTTCGAGGCCTTGAGTACGGCTTGGGATTCTGGAATCACGCCCAACAGGGTCACCGCGAGGATTTCCTTGACGTCTTCGACGCCGAGCATTTCACCGTCGCTGACGCGTTGCGGGTTGTAGCGGGTCAGCAGCAGGTGCTCCTTGATCGGCTCTTCGCCTTGCTCGGCACGGCGGGATTTGCTCGCCAAGAGGCCCAGCATGCGATCGGAGTCACGGACCGAGGAGACTTCCGGGTTGGTCACGACGATCGCTTCGTCAGCGAAGTACATGGCCAAGTGGGCACCTTTTTCGATACCGGCCGGGGAGTCGCAGACCACGAACTCGAAGTCTTCCTTGAGCTGCATCAGGACTTTTTCCACGCCTTCCTGGGTCAGCGCGTCTTTGTCGCGGGTCTGGCTGGCAGCCAATACGTAGAGGTTCTCAAGGCGCTTGTCCTTGATCAGGGCCTGCTGCAGGTTCGCTTCGCCATTGACCACGTTGACGAAGTCATAGACCACGCGGCGCTCGCACCCCATGATCAGGTCGAGGTTACGCAGGCCGACGTCGAAGTCGACGATGACTGTTTTGTGGCCGCGCAAGGCGAGGCCGGTACCGATAGCGGCGCTGGTGGTGGTCTTACCCACACCACCCTTGCCGGATGTAACCACGAGAATCTTGGCCAAGGTGTTTCACCCCTAAGGAAAAAGGACTTTGTCAGCCCCTGAAAAACATCTCTGGAAAACTGCTGCAATTGGACAGGCTTGGCTGGAATCGGGTATTGGGCGGGGTCTACCTCCGGTAAACGCTGCCTGATCCTTTTTCCTACGTCATGGAAGCCGTATTCGCTATGTTTTAGAGATGCTTGGAAAATGCGGCAGTATCCGTTAAAGCCGAATGATGTTCAACACGTCGCCCGACAGGCTGACCTGGACGCCGGCCCCCCACAACGGGTCGCGCCGCAAATCCTCGGAAACCTTGTATTGCCCGGCGATGGAGACCAGTTCAGCGCTCAACTGCTGACAGAAGATCCTTGCCTTGGTGTCGCCCTTGACACCGGCCAGCGCACGGCCGCGCATCGGGCCGTATACATGGATGTTGCCATCGGCCAGAAGTTCCGCCCCCGGGCTGACCGAGGACACGACGACCAGATCGCCACCCTGGGCATAAATCTGCTGTCCGCCGCGCACCGGCGAGGTGATGACCCGGGTGGGCTTGATGGTGGGCTCGGGTGGTTTTTCCGGTTTTTTCGGTTCGGCCGGGTTCAGTTCCAGCACCCGTTCACGGGCGCCCGAAGGAGGCAGCACCGGGATATCCACGGCAATGGCGGCGGCGATGTCTTCGATACGGCTGGCGCGGATCGCCAGGGTGCGCAGGCCGTGCTGGCGGCAAACGCGCATCAGGCCTGGCAAGTCCACCGAGCCTTCGCCGGCCGGCAGCTTGTCCAACGCCAGCACCAGCGGGGCATTGCTGAAGAAATTCGGGGCCTGGGCGACTTTTGCCGCCAACTGCCGGTCAAGACCTTCCAGGTCGTTACGGGCCAGTTCCAGCACCGTAATGGCGAGCATGCTGCCCTTCAGCTGGAACACGGGATCTTGGTCTAGCGGTTCGGTTTGGCTCATGGTCGGCGTACAACGACTTGTCACTAAAAGTGCCGAGACTTATAACGAGATCGTCCGCCAGCCGCAACCCGGGTCGAACAATGTAGAATGCGCGGCCCATGTCTTAATGGAAGCTGTAATGGATCGCCCGCGTTTTCGAGCTGCATTTTTTCATCCGCGTTTCTGGCTGCTGTGGTGCGGCCTGGGGTTGTTATGGCTGATCGTTCAGTTGCCCTATCCATTGCTGCTGCGGATCGGCCGTGCGCTGGGCGCACTGATGTACCGGGTGGCCGGCGACCGGCGGCGCATCGCCAATCGGAATCTGGAGCTGTGTTTCCCCGAAAAGTCCGCCGCCGAGCGCAAGCGTCTGCTCAAGGAAAACTTCGCCTCCACCGGTATCGCCTTCTTCGAAATGGCCATGAGCTGGTGGTGGTCGCGTTCGCGCCTGGCGAAGCTGGCCCATATCGAAGGACTGGAGCACCTCAAGCAGGCCCAGCGCGATGGCAAGGGCGTGATCCTCATGGCGCTGCATTTCACCACGCTGGAAATCGGCGCGGCGCTGCTCGGCCAGCAGCACACCATCGACGGCATGTACCGCGAGCACGATAACCCACTGTTCGACTATATCCAGCGCCGGGGCCGCGAGCGGCACAATCTCGATTCCCTGGCGGTGGAGCGTGAAGACGTGCGCGGCATGCTCAAGTTGCTGCGCGCCGGCCGGGCGATCTGGTATGCGCCGGACCAGGACTACGGTGCCAAGCAAAGCGTGTTCGTGCCATTGTTTGGCATCCAGGCCGCAACGGTGACCGCGACCAGCAAGTTCGCCCGCCTGGGCAAGGCGCTGGTCGTGCCGTTCGTCCAGGAACGGCTGGCCGATGGCCGCGGCTATCGCCTGGTGATCCAGGCGCCGCTGGAGGATTTCCCCGGCGAGACTGATGAAGGCGATTGCATTCGGATCAATCAATGGGTCGAGCGCTCGGTGAGTGTCTGTCCCGAGCAATACCTCTGGGCCCATCGGCGTTTCAAGAGCCGTCCGCCGGGTGAGCCGAAGCTGTACGAAAAACGCGGTTGAGTATGTAGCCCAATTGACTGAGCACGGAGCATTGCGATGACCCCAGCTGAACCGGTGACAGGATTGATTCTTTCCGGCGGCGGGGCTCGGGCGGCATATCAGGTGGGCGTATTGGCGGCCATCGCCGAGTTATTGCCGGACGGGGCGCGAAACCCGTTTCCGGTGATCGTCGGCACTTCGGCTGGCGCCATCAATGCGGTCAGCCTGGCAAGCGGGGCGACCGACTTCAAGACCGCCATCGAGCGGCTGACGGCGTTCTGGCAGGCGGTGCGCAGCCATCAGGTGATGCGCAGCGACTGGCGCGGCGTGCTGGCCCAGGCGACGCGTTTCTTCGGTCACAGCCTGTTGGGACTGGGGGCGAAGTTGCCGGTGGCGCTGATCGACAGCTCGCCATTGCGCGAGTTGCTCCAGGCGCAATTCCACGCGTCGGGGATCGAGCAGGCCATCGTGGAGCACCAATTGCGGGCGGTGGCAGTGACCGCGTTCGGCTACGAGTCCGGACAGGCGGTGACGTTCTATCAAGGTCGCGGCACCATTGATGCCTGGTTGCGGCATCGGCGCATCGGTGTACCCGCGCAATTGTCGGTGGAGCACTTGCTGGCCAGCTCGGCGATCCCCTTGCTGTTCGCGCCGGTCAAGATCGGCCCTCAATATTTCGGTGACGGCGCGGTGCGCCAATCGGCGCCGATCAGCCCGGCCTTGCACCTGGGAGCCAATCGGGTGCTGGTCATCGGTGTCAGTGGCAACCCTCGCGGTGCGGGCGGGCAAACGCCCCAAGAGCGTACTTACACCGGCCTGCAACCGACGCTCGCGCAGATCGGCGGCCACATGCTCAACAGCACGTTCATCGACAGCCTGGAAAGCGACATCGAGTTGCTCGAACGTCTCAACCAGTTCAGTCACCTGCTGCCCGACGACGTACCGGCCCATGCGCTCGGGGCGGCTGCGGTGGAAGTGTTGGTGATTTCACCGAGCCAGCCGATCGATGAAATCGCCGCCCGTCATCGCCAGGAGCTGCCCCGTGCGCTGCGGGTTTTTCTGCGTGGGCCGGGCGCGACCAAGACCAGCGGTGCCGGCGTGTTGAGCTATCTGCTGTTCGAGGCGGGGTACTGCGGCGAATTGATCGAGCTTGGGCGTCAGGATGCGCTGGCGCAGCGTGAGGCGTTGAGTCGGTTCTTGGGACTTTCCGGTAGCTGAAAGGAATTTGCCGTTGATCGGCCCTGTCATCTTTGACAGTTGTCCGTAACGTCAATCTGGCCGTTTACTACGTGGACGAATTCGATGGAGAGCCTGGCTCATGTCGGGATTGGCCGCGAACATCCACGCTAATACGCCAACATTGACCGTTGTTGATTCCCGCGGACTCGATGTACGTACGGTCGCTTACTGCCGGGCCATCGAGGCCACTGAAGCCGAAAAACGGATCAACCGCAGCGCTCGCGACTCGGTCGGGCGTCCGGTCAAGCAATGGGACCCCAGGCTTTGGGCGCTCAATAAGAAAGACGCGGCATCGCCTGCCAACCTGATCAGTCGATATTCACTGTCAGGCAAGGTGCTGGGGTCGATCAGCGTTGATGCCGGTGAGCGCATCAGTCTGTTCGGCGACAGCGATCAACCGGTGCAAACCTGGTGCAGCCGGGACACCGGGCGCCGGATCGAATACGACAACTTGCTACGCCCTCTGGCCGTTTTCGAACAAGGCAAAGACGAAGCTGTTCGCTGCACCGAGCGCTATGAGTATGCGGATGCTGGAGCTGATTTCGCCGTTCACAACCAATGCGGCCAGATGATCCGGCATGATGACCCGGCGGGTACCCAGGCCGTGTATGAATACGCCTTGACCGGTGGAGTAATTGAGCAAACCCAGCGGTTTTTACGAGCGCTGGAATTACCGGATTGGCCACAAACGTTGCCGGAGCGCGATGCTCTGCTGGAGCCTGTAGCGCAAGCCGCCACCAGCGTGACATGTTTCAACCCGTTGGGCGATGTGCTGGAGCAGGTCGATGCCAAGGACAATCGGCAGCTGTTCGATTACACCGTCGATGGCCAGTTGCTTGCGAATCATCTGCAACTGAGTGGCCAAGCTACGCCCCTCACACTGGTCAGTGACATAGCCTACAGCGCCGGCGGCCAAGTCGAGCGGGAAACCGCCGGGAACGGTGTGGTCAGCACGCTGAGATACAGTGCCGAAGACGGCCGGCTCATACAATTCCATGCTGCACGTGACGACAGCGTGCCCCTGCAGGATCTTCGCTACGACTATGACCCGGTGGGTAACATACTGAGCGTCGAAGACGCTGCCCTGCCAATCCGCTATTTTGCCAACCAGCGGGTTGAGCCGATCAGCCGCTATGACTATGACAGCCTCTATCAATTGACCCGCGCAACTGGCTGGGAAACGGGGCGCGTCAGCAGAGGGCCGGAATTCAACCGTTTCGACAATCCGAGCGCAGTAGCGAACTTTCAACAAACTTACCACTACGACGCGGGCGGCAACTTGCTGGAGCTGGTCCATGTCGGCCCGCAAAACCACAGCCGCAAAGTGAGTGCGGCGCGTTACAGCAACCGCTGCCTGCCCTACCAAGATGACCGGCCTCCGACTGACGACCAAATTGCCGCCGCGTTTGACGGCAACGGTAACCTGCTGATGTTGCAACCGGGCCAGATAATGGGCTGGGATCTGCGCAACCAGTTGCGCGAGGTGCGACCGGTTAAACGAGAAAGCGGTGATGATTGTGAATGGTACTTCTACGGCGGCGACGGAATGCGCCGCCGTAAGGTCCGTGTCACCCATACCAGTGCCCGCTCGCTGATTTCGGAGGTTCGTTATCTGCCGGGCCTGGAAATCCGCACACATGAAGGCACGGGCGAAGTGTTGCATGTGATCTGCGTGCAGGCCGGACGCAGCGTTATGCAGGTCCTGCACTGGGAAACGCCACCGCCTGCCGGTATTGCCAATGATCAGTTCCGCTACAACCTGACCGATCATCTGGGTTCCAGTAGCCTGGAGCTGGATAGCGAGGCGGGGGTGATCAGCCAGGAAACCTATCACCCCTATGGCGGCACGGCCTGGTTTGCTGGGCGAAGTGAGGTCGAAGCGAGTTATAAAACGGTGCGCTATTCAGGAAAAGAGCGGGATGCGACAGGGCTCTATTATTATGGGTTCCGGTATTACGTGAGTTGGTTGCAACGATGGATCAGTCCGGATCCGGCGGGAAATGTGGATGGTCTGAATTACTTCCTCTACGTGCTCAACAGTCCGGTGGTGTTTAGCGATGCCGATGGGCTTGTGAAATTTAAACCTATGCTGACGCTGTCGTTTGATTCTGATCGTATTGATACTCGCCAACGAGGCATTAGTTTTAGCAAGAGCAAGCTTGATGAGCACGGTCAAGGTGCAAAGTATTTTCATGGGTCTGATTCTTCAAGCTTACTTGCGTTTACCCTGGGGGAGTCGTCATTGACGGGGCACTTGTTGCCTATGGGGAAATTGCTGGAGGAGAAGCTTTTTCCTTTCGGTGGTGAGGCGGGAAATGCTTTGCGCAAAGGAGCAGTCAATAAAGAATATGTCTCTACCGTCAATTTCGATAACTTTGGCGGGGCTTATGATTACAGTAACCTTAATAACGGAAAGCAATGGAATCCCGAGGTGGGTAAGGTTGATCTCGAATCGCATTTAGGCGACCTGTCACAGAAGGAGATGGACCCGGACTTTCATGAGGCTAAACGAGAATTGTTGCAAGGTCGTCTTGAACGTTGGGCGGCGCTGGACTCAGACTCCAGGCAATTGGTGGAGAATAGTTTTGCTGTTGTTTATGGCGTTTTACCCGACAGCAGTGACGCTGGGAGGATCATCAGGGTCTCGTCAGATGTGCAGGGTGAAACTGGCGTGCGGTTCGGTATAGCTTCTGAAGAAATTCGTGTTGTTTTTACAGAGGAACCGCACATGGATTTAGTCACTAAGATCTTACGCAGCCATCCGCCCGCTAAAGACGTATTGGTAAAAGCATTTAGCCAAGTAAGGCGATGAAGCAGCTTGGTGGATGGCCTAGCATTTAAATGCTAGGCCAATTCGGGTGGGGATTAAAAATGTAACTTCATAAGGAAACTGGTTACGTTCTGATCGGTTTTGAAAGAGGAGCTATCCTTGATACCGTACTTGTTTTTCCAATAGTCATATTCCACACCGACATACAACTGCTTGGCGCCCAGTTTCAAGGCCTTGCCCAGGTCATATTTGATCTGCGGGACGATGTGCAGGTTGGCGTGGTAGGTGCCCTTGGAGTTGGTGTCGTTGTCCACCACCCAGTCGATGAAACCGTCGATCAGGATGTCGGATGAGCCCACCGGCACGGTGTAGGCCCAGACCGGCGTGATCTGCCAGACGTTGTCGCCGGCACGTGCGCCTTCTGTCTGGCGGTTATAGAAATTCAACTGGAAGTAATCGAAACCGGGAATCGCCAGGTCGAAGCCCGGGCCGATCAGGTACGACTCGTTGTCGCCTTCGCCGAACTCGTAGGTCATTGCCAGCAGCACGTCCTTGACCGGGCCCATTTCCAGCTTCTGATCGAAGATCTTGCCGAACGACAGGCGTGGGCTGAACTCACCGTAGTACGTGTTCGGGCCGGACTGGCTGTCGTCCTGGCCGTTATAGAAGATGCGGTCGAGGAAGAAAAAATTGTCGCCGTATTTCCAGGCATCGGCGTGCTCGAACGTCACGGTTTGCTGGATGCGCGGGTTGATCTGGAAATCCTTGCCATAAAGGTAGCTCAGGCTGTTGTTCTGCCATTGGAGCAGGTCGCCTGCCACGGCCTGTCCCCCCGCCAGCAACGATCCTGCGACTATCAAGCTGGTGCATGTACGTTTCATTCGGTTTGCTCCCAAAGGTAAGTGATACCGCGTTCTTTTCGTGGGCGCTCTGGTGTGGCGCCTTTTTCCACGGACAAAACATCCGTTCGGTCAGCTTTTTGTTTGTGGCAGTGGCTGAAAGTCGGTGGGTCGCTCAGGATCTTATGGTTATTTTCGAAGTGTCCGGGTTCGAGCGGCCGCGCAGGATACGGACTAGCAGGGTGCGGCTCAAGTGCGCTGCTACGGCGCATTCAGAGGCGTGGCGATGGGACGCGTGCATGGAGCTTTCCTCTTGTTCTTATTGTTGAGGCGCAGGCGGCCGCTGACGGGCGACCGGTGGTGTGCCGGTCTGCCTGTCTGCGGTATTGCATGTAGGGCGAAATGTACTCAGGACTAGTTGGTGCGCGCGCCTTGGGCGATCCAGGCGCCGATCAGGTCGCGTTCCTGCTGGGTCATCTGCGTAATGTTGCCCAACGGCATGATCTGGTTGGTCACGGCCTGGGCCTGGATGCGCGCGGCCTGTTGCTGGATCTGCTGCGGTGTATCGAACATCACCCCGCCCGGCGCCGCACTGAACAGCGGGCTGGTGGGCTTGGCCGAGTGGCAGACCGAGCAGCGTTCCTGGATCACGCTGTGGACTTTTTCGAATGACGGACCTTGGGCATTGGAAGCCTGGGCTGGCGCGGGTGCCTGCGCCGGTGCCGCCGGTTTGGCGCCGCCGCCCACGGCAGTCTCGGGCAGTGGCTGATATTCGATCGCACCCTGGACCTTGGCGACTTCCGGCGCGGTGGGCATCGGCTTGGGACCGGTGACATACGCCAGGCAGATCATCGCCAAGGCGCCGACCGGCAGCGTCCAGGCAAACCGATTGCTGTCATGCCGGGTGTTGAAGTAGTGACGCACCAACACCGCCGCCACAGCGATCCCGGCCAGGATCAGCCAGTTGTATTGGCTGCCGTAGGTGCTCGGGAAATGATTGCTGATCATGATGAACAGCACCGGCAGGGTGAAGTAGTTGTTGTGGCGCGAACGCAACAGGCCCTTGGCTGGCAGCGTCGGGTCGGGGGTACGGTTTTCGGCGATGGCCGCTACCAATGCGCGCTGGGCCGGCATGATGATGCGGAACACGTTGCCGACCATGATCGTGCCGATGACGGCGCCGACGTGCAGGTAGGCACCGCGACCGCTGAACACCTTGCTGAATCCGTACGCGGCGGCGATCAACAGCACGAACAGGATCAGGCCGAGCAGGGCAGGGCGTTTACCCAGGGCTGAATCGCAGAGGAAGGAATAGACGAACCAGCCGACGAACAACGAGCCGATGCCCAGGGCGACGCCTTCCGGGCCACTCAGGCTGCTGCCCGGGGCCAGCAGGTAGACGGTCGGGTTCCAATAGAACACCACGCACAACAGCGCGATGCCCGACATCCAGGTGAAGTAGGCTTCCCACTTGAACCAGTGCAGGTTGTCCGGCATGGACGGTGGCGCGAGTTTGTACTTTTCCAGGTGGTAGATACCGCCACCGTGGATGGCCCACAAGTCGCCGGCCAGGCCGCTTCGGGGGTTGACGCGATTGAGGTTGTTTTCCAGCCAGACGAAGTAGAACGACGCGCCGATCCAGGCCACGCCAGTGATCATGTGAACCCAGCGGATGCTCAGGTTCAGCCATTCCAGCAAATGTGCTTCCACAGTCTTTACCTCTCGCCCGTCGCCCTTGTATTCGGGGGATCGGACCTTCTCTTATTGGTGGGGGGCGAGGATCAGAAACTCATCCTCTTGGAAAAAATGCTCATCGCAGTTATTGCCTGTGCCACTGCGATCAACCACCAGGAAGTCATCCCGCTTTTCGATCGTCAGCACCGGGTGGTGCCAGACGCCGCGATGGTAATTGATGCCCTGCCTGCCGTTGGTGACGAAGGCGCGGACCAAGCCTGATACAGGTGCATCGCCAAGTGGCGCGACCACGATCAGAAAGGGGTTGCCGAGCAGCGGAATGAAGGCCTGGCTGCCCAGCGGATGGCGCTCCAGCATGCGCACGGTCAACGGCATGTCCAGCGCGTCGGCGCGGAAAATGCTGATGATCGCCTTGTCGTCCGGCGTGGCGGTTTCAACCGTCGCCAGGCGATGGAAGCGCATGGTCGAGCCGTTGTTGATCATGAAGTGATCGCTGCCGTCGGTTTCGATCACGTCACCGAACGGGGCGAAGGCTTCTTTGGTCAACGGTTCGATCTTGAGTGTGCGCATGCTGGTTTTCTTACCTTGAATTCGTGTTGTTTGTTGTGCCGCCATCGCGAGCAAGCTCGCTCCCACAGGAGAATGCATTCCAAATGTGGGAGCGAGCTTGCTCGCGATTTGGGTTCACCCTTATTTCGCGACCTTGCCCAGCACCCGCAGGCGGCTCACGCCACCGTCCGGGAACACATTGAGGCGGATATGAGTGATCGGCCCCAGTTCCTTGATTTGCTCGGCGAAGGTGTGTTCGGCGTGCATTTCCAGCTTCTGGCTCGGCAGCAGTTCGCGCCAGAACAGCGATTGGGTTTCGATCTGGCTGTCGGTGCCGCCCTTGACGAATGCGCCCTGGATCGAGCAGCTGTCGGGGTAGTTGCCTTTGAAGTGCAGCGTGTCGACGACGACTTTTTCAACGATACCGGCATGGCCCAGGGCGACGATCACCCAGTCGTTGCCAGGGGTGCGACGACGGGCGGTTTCCCAGCCATCACCCATGTTCACGCCGCGTCCTGGGTTGAGGATGTTGCTCATGCGACCGAAATGTTCGTCCGAGCAGGCCAGGGCGCGCCCGCCATTGAGAGCAGCAGCCAGGTCGATCTGTTCGTTATCGCCCACGGCCGACCAGTCGCGGTACGGAATGCCATAGACCCGCAGCCGGGCCACGCCGCCATCGGGGTAGATGTTGAAGCGCAGGTGGCTGAAGGCCTGGTCATTGCTGATTTCGTGGTAGTGGTGGCTGTTGCCCTGCAGCTCGACGGCCGACAGTACTTCAGTCCACTGGGTGTTCTCATCCGGCTCGCCTTCCGCCAGGAAACACGCTTCCAGGGAAGCCGACGGTGGGTAGTTGCCGGTGAAGAATGAAGTGTCGATGTCCACGCCCTTGATCGAGCCCGGCACGCCCAGGCGGATCACCGCGCTGTCGTAGCCTTCGAAGCGCTTGCGGCGCGACTCCCAGCCGTCCATCCACTTGCCGTTGTCGTCGAACACGCCCTCCTTCCACACGGCCGGAGTCGGCTGGAACAGGCGGTTGGCGTCGGCGAACCAGTCATCGGTTACCGAGATGATCTTGGTGCCCAGGCGGGCGTCGGCCAGGTTGACGAACTTTTCGAACGGTACGGCGTAAGCTTTCATTCTTCTTGTCTGCCTTTGATAAGTTGGCTGGGGATGCTTGCAGGACCTGGTGTCAGGAACCGCTCGCTAAAGAGTCAGTAATCGGAACAACGCGATCTTGTTGATCTCCGCCAGTGCGCATTTGAATTCGGCGTCTGCCGAGTGGTGGATGCGCGTTTCGAACGCGGCGAGGATCTGGTGCCGGTTGCTGCCTTTTACCGCCATGATGAAGGGAAACTTGAACTTGGCTTTATAGGCCTCGTTCAGCTCGGTGAAGCGCTGGAACTCTTCGGCCGTGCATTGGTGGATACCGGCGCCAGCCTGTTCGTTGGTGCTGGCTTCGGTCAGTTGGCCCTGGACGGCGGCTTTGCCGGCCAGGTCCGGGTGAGCGTTGATCAGCGCCAATTGGCTGGCGTGATCGGCGCTCAACAGGATGTCGCTCATGCGCTGGTGCAGGGTCTCGATCTGATCGATCGAGGGATCCTGGCCCAGGTCGAAGGCCTTTTCGGCCACCCATGGCGAATGTTCGTAGATATCGGCGAAGGCTTTGACGAACGCTTCGCGGCTCAAAGCGGAAGGCTTGAGGGTCTGGAAAGCGGTCATTTGGACGCTCCCTGATACGGATGGGTCTGTTGCCAGTGACGAGCGATGTCGACGCGGCGGCTGAACCAGACCTGCTCATGGCCCTTGGCGTATTCGAGGAAACGCTTGAGGGAGGCCAGGCGCGCAGGGCGGCCGATCAAGCGGCAATGCAGGCCGATGGAGAGCATCTTCGGGGCTTCGGCGCCTTCGGCGTACAACACGTCGAAAGCGTCCTTGAGGTACTGGAAGAAATCGTCGCCCTTGTTGAAACCCTGCACCTGGGTGAAGCGCATGTCATTGGTGTCGAGGGTGTAGGGGATCACCAGGTGCGGCTTGCCGGTGGGGTTGTTCGGCTCCCAATAGGGCAGGTCGTCGTCGTAGGTGTCGCTGTCATAAAGGAAACCACCTTCTTCCATCACCAGGCGCCGGGTGTTCGGGCCGGTACGGCCGGTGTACCAGCCCAATGGACGCTCGCCAGTGATTTCGGTGAGGATGCGGATCGCTTCGAGCATGTGCTCACGTTCCTGGGCCTCGTCCATGTATTGATAGTCAATCCAGCGATAGCCGTGGCTGCAGATTTCGTGACCGGCGGCGACCATGGCGCGAATCACGTCCGGGTGGCGCTGGGCGGCCATTGCTACTGCGAAGATGGTCAGCGGAATGTCAAATTCCTTGAACAACTTGAGGACCCGCCAGACGCCGGCACGGCTGCCATACTCGTACAGCGATTCCATGCTCATGTTGCGCTCGCCTTGCAGCGGTTGCGCCGCGACCATCTCCGAAAGGAACGCTTCGGATTCCTTGTCGCCGTGAAGAACGTTGCGCTCGCCGCCTTCTTCGTAATTGAGTACGAAGGACAGGGCGATGCGGGCATTGCCCGGCCAGTGTGGATGCGGAGGGTTATTGCTGTAACCGATCAGGTCGCGTGGGTAGTCAGCGCTCACTGCAGTTTCCTTCTTGTTCGAACCATGTGGGTGGCGCCCTGGCGATGAGTTTCAGGCTGGCGTCACGACGATGGAGTGATTGTATACAACTTTATGCGCGATTTGTAAGCCTGAATTTTTGCATTTTTCACCGTGACCCCACGATGTCTACACTGCAAGAAACCTGCCCACTTGGTCAATTTATCCCGTGGAGCGTCACGTATCCGTTGGTTTGGCTTGAACACGACGTCGAACTGTAGTCGCGTGACCCATGGGTAAAATAAGTATTTTTTATTGTGTACAATTTATGTTTAAAGTGTCTTAATTCGCTCATCGCCGTAGCGTTTCGTGCTCCGAAACGGTGCGGCCTGTCTTTCAACTGATTCAGGAGGCGTCGGGCCGGACTGCTCTGCAGCGAGGCGCGCACAATCAATGGGACGTTTGACTACTCACGTTTTGGATGCAGCGCACGGTTGCCCTGGAAGCTCGATCAAGATTGAGCTGTACCGTGTCGATGGCTCGCAATTGCAGTTGCTCGCCAGTGCCTTGACCAACAGCGACGGCCGTTGCGACGCGCCGCTACTGCAGGGGGACGATTACCGCAGCGGGGTCTACCAGATCCAATTCCACGCCGGTGACTACTACCGCGCCCGTGGCGTTCAACTGGCCGAGCCGGCGTTTCTCGATGTGGTGGTGCTGCGCTTCGGTATTTCGGCCGAGCAGGATCATTACCATGTGCCCTTGCTGATTTCGCCTTACGCCTATTCAACCTATCGAGGCAGTTGATCCCCCAAGCAACTGCCTTGCCCTGGAAGCGACTGCGCATAGAGCTTCTTTGGTTTTCAGCCCGCTCACACTGCGGGCTTTTTTTCGTCCATCGAATAAGTGGGGGACTCATCGCGAGCAAGCTCGCTCCCACAGGGTTTCGTGAGCGCCAGGAATCGGTGTGGGAGCGAGCTTGCTCGCGATGCTTTTGCTTTTTCAGCGGCTCAACAGGGAAGCCGCCCCGGCACCGCTGAACAACCCGGCACTGACCCGGTTGAACCAGCTCTGGCCCTTACCGGTGCGCAGATACCGGGCGGCGCCATGGGCACCTAGCCCATAAGCCAGCTTGCATAGCAGGTCGAGTACGGTCCAGGTGGCGATCATGATCAGCAGTTGTGGCAGGAAGGCTTGCTCGGCGTTCAAGAATTGCGGCAAGAACGCGGCGAAGAACAGGATGTCTTTCGGGTTGCTTGCCCCCAACACGAACGCCCGACCGAACAAGGCGCGGAAGCGCGGAATGGCGGCCGCTTGGGGTACCTCGGCGCCCTGGGAAGGCTGGCGCGATTGCTGCCAGCTCTGCCAGGCAAGGTAGAACAGGTATAACGCACCGACGATTTTCAGGGCACTGAACAATTGCTCCGACGCCATCAACAACGCACCAAGCCCCAGCGCCGAAGCGCTCAACAGGCAGATCGACGCGATCACGCCACCCAGGAACGCCGGATACGAGCGGCGCAGGCCATAGTTCAGGCTATTGCCGATCATCAACAACGACAACGGGCCGGGGATGAGGATCACCACCAAGGCAGCACCGCTGAACAACAGCCAGGTTTCCAGATTCATTGCTTTGCTCCTGATGTACAAAAGCCTCACCCAATGGGTGAGGCGGGTGAATACGGTATCGCTTACAAGAAGATGAACTTGGCGATGAAGATCGCGCAGAGCACCCACAGGCTGACGGAGATTTCCTTGTGTTTACCGGTACCGGCCTTGAGCACCACGTAGGTGATGAAACCCAGCGCGATGCCATCGGCGACCGAGAAGGTCAGGGGCATCATGATGGCCGTGACGATCGCCGGAATACTGTCGGTGGGTTCGTCCCATTCGATGTGGGCCATGCCGCCCATCATCAGCATGGCGACATAAATCAAGGCACCGGCCGTGGCATAGGCCGGGATCATCCCGGCCAGCGGTGCGAAGAACATGGCGGCAATAAATAGCACACCGACAGTCACGGCGGTAAGCCCCGTACGGCCACCGGCGGCGACACCGGCAGCGCTTTCCACGTAGCTGGTCACCGGCGGCACGCCGACCATGGCGCCGAATACGCTGGACGCGCTGTCGGCTTTCAGGGCGCGGGACAGGTTCTCGATCTTGCCATCGGCTTTCACCAGGCCGGCGCGCTGGGCGACGCCCATCAGGGTGCCAGCGGTGTCGAACATGTGCACGAAGAGGAAGGCTAGCACCACGCTGATCATGCTGATGTTGAACACACCGGCCACGTCCATCGCCATCCAGGTCGGGGCCAGGCTCGGTGGTGTCGACATGACGCCGTTGTACTGCACCAGTCCCAGGCCCCAACCGGCCAGGGTCACGGCGATGATGCTGATCAGGATCGCGCCGAACACGCGGTGATAACTGAGCACGGCGATCATCAGGAAGCACACCGCCGCCAACAACGGACCGGGCTCACGCAACGAGCCGAGCTTGATCAGGGTGGCGGGGCTGTCGACGATGATGCCGGCGGTCTTCAGGCCGATCAGCCCGAGAAACAATCCGACCCCTGCGCCCATGGCGAAGCGCAGGCTCACGGGAATGCTGTTGAGCAGCCATTCACGCACCCGCGACAAGGTCAGAATCATAAACAACACACCGGAAATGAACACCGCGCCCAGCGCGGTTTCCCAGTTGTAGCCCATGGTGCCGACCACGGTGTAGGTGAAGAAGGCATTCAGGCCCATGCCTGGCGCCAGGCCCACCGGCCAGTTCGCGTAAAGGCCCATCAACAGGCAACCCAGGGCGGCGGCGATGCAGGTGGCGACGAACGCTGCGCCATGATCGATGCCCGCGTCGGCCATGATGTTGGGGTTGACGAAAATGATGTAGGCCATGGTGATGAAGGTTGTCAGACCGGCGATCAGCTCGGTCTTCACCGTGGTGCCGTGCAAGCTGAGTTTGAAGATACGCTCCAGCCAGCCACTGCGTAATGGCGGCGAAAGGTCCAGTGTCTGGGCTTCGGGTTTGCGGCTTTCCACAGCGAGTACTCCTCAAGAGTTTTATTGTTATTTCAGCATCGCGTGCTCCCTGAGGAGGGCTACGAGGCATTGAGGCATGTAAGGCTGGCGAAGTTGTTGACCGTTTGGTCAGGAACTCGCACGAAGCGAATTATCCTTTTGTATACAAATAAAGCAAATAATGTTTTCTGTTTTGTCGACGAAATATCTGGCAATAGGGATATATCGCCTGTGCGGACGCTATCGCGAGCAAGCTCGCTCCCACAGTGGACTGTGATGAATGCAAGATCTGTGTTCACGACTGAACCCCTGTGGGAGCGAGCTTGCTCGCGATAGCGTTTGATCAGACGCCTTCACTCACCGGATTTCCCCAGTGCCATATTCACCGCCAGCCATCCATCCACTGCCGCTTCCCCGGCCTCGGCAAACACCCGCTCCAGCAATTTCACCTGTTCACGCCGCAACGCCTGTTCAAAGCGGTCACCTTCGGCGGTCAGCTCCAACAGCCGCTTTCGCTTGTCGGTCTCGGACGCGACGCTGCTGACCAGATGCATTTCCATCAATTGCCGCAAGGGCATGTTCAATGCCTGCTTGGTCACGCCCAGCAATGCCAGCAGTTCCTTCACGCTCAAGGAAGGGTAACGGGCGATGAAAAAAACGATGCGCTGGTGCACCCGGCTCAAGCCGCGACGCTCAAGCATTTCATCGGCCTTGGCGGTGAACGCCTGGTAACCGAAGAAGAATGCTTCCATGGCCATTTGTTGGGAGGACGGGTTCTTAAGGTCAATCATGTTGACGTTTCCAAGAGCGGTGAGGTAATTTCGGTCAAACAGTTTGACTCATTTCTCCAAGGCCTCGCTACAGGTGACCCCATGGCTTTTTCCGAACGTGTCTCGCGCCTCAAAAGCTCTTTGATTCGAGAAATCCTTGCCGCGGCGCAGCGCCCGGAAGTGATGTCCTTTGCCGGTGGCCTGCCGGCCGAAGCCATGCTGCCCAAGGTGGAGTGGGATGCGATGCCGTTGTCCATGGGCCAATACGGCATGAGCGAGGGCGAGCCGGCCCTGCGCGAAGCACTGGCGGCGCAGGCGCGGTCGTTGGGGCTGGCTTGCGAGGCGAGCCAAGTGCTGGTGGTCAGTGGTTCCCAGCAAACCCTCGACCTGGCGGCCAAGCTGCACATCGACGTCGGCACCGAGGTCATGCTCGAAGCGCCGACGTATCTCGCGGCCTTGCAGATTTTCCAGTTGTTCGGCGCCGACTGCATCACCGTGCCGCTGGAGACGGACGGCCCGGACCTGAAGCGCATGCGGGCCCGGCTGGAGCAGCATCGCCCAGCGTTCATCTACCTGATCCCAACGTTCCAGAACCCTTCGGCGGTGCGCTACAGCGAGGCCAAGCGCGACGCGGTGGCGGCGCTGCTGGACGAGTTCGGCGTGACGCTGGTCGAAGACGAACCTTACCGCGAGCTGACCTTCGACGGCGGCAGCGCCACGCCCATTGCCAGTCGCTTGAGGAAGGCCAGTTGGATCTACACCGGCACTGTGTCGAAAACCCTGTTGCCGGGCCTGCGGGTGGGTTATCTGATCGCCAGCCCGGACTTGTTTCCGCATCTGCTGCGGCTCAAGCAGTCGGCGGACCTGCACACCAATCGCATCGGCCAATGGCAGGCGCTGCAATGGATTGGCACCGAGCAGTACCGCAGCCACCTGCATGAGTTGAGGGGGTTCTACCGGGATCGGCGCGATCGGTTCCAGGCTGCGCTACAGCAGCACTTTTCCGATATCGCGGACTGGAACATGCCACAGGGCGGGTTGTTTTTCTGGCTGACGCTCAAGCAACCGCTGGACACCCGGACCTTGCTGGCCGAGGCGTTGGCGGTTGACGTGGCGTTCATGCCGGGGGAACCGTTCTTTCCCGAGCCGGACAAGCACCTTGGGCACTTGCGCTTGAACTTCAGCCACATCGATCCGGCGCGGCTGGATGAGGGCCTGAAGCGATTGGCGGCGGTGGTGCGGGGGGCTTTGGCGGCCAAGGCAGCCTGATTGATGCGGCGACCAGGCTGGCCCTATCGCGAGCAAGCTCGCTCCCACAGGGAACCGTGCATGACCGCAGAGTGATAGTCAGCAGCGGCCTCCTGTGGGAGCGAGCTTGCTCGCGATGAGGCCCTCAGCCCACCATCAAATACTCAGACCGCTGAAAACCGCTTATCCAGGTAATCAATGATCACCTTGGACTCATACATCCAAGTGGTCTCGCCATTTTCTTCGATGCGCAGGCACGGCACCTTGATTCGGCCGCCCTGTTCCAGCAGCGTCTGGCGGTCCTGTTCGTTGTTCTTCGCATCGCGCAAAGCCACTGGTACGTTGAGGCGACGCAGGGTCCGGCGCGTCTTCACGCAGAACGGGCAGGCATGGAATTGATACAACGTCAGGCCGCGAGCCGCCTGTTCGACTTGGGCCTGGGCTTCGGCCGGACGCTTCTTCTTGCCGGGGCGGGTGATGAAGTCGATGAAGATAATGAGCTGGCCCAGGCCAACTCGAAGCGCTTTGACGATCACGTTATAGCCTCACGGCGGAAAGAAGAGGGCGCGCAGCTTACCTGATTTTTCGCGGGCGAAAAAAAACCGGCGATCAATGCCGGTTTTCTTCGCGGGACGCTTTACTTGATCAGGCTGAGGAATTCCATGCGGGTCGCCGCATTCTCGCGGAACTCACCGAGCATCACCGAAGTGATCATCGAGGAATTCTGCTTTTCCACACCGCGCATCATCATGCACATGTGCTTGGCCTCGATCACCACGGCCACGCCCAAGGCGCCGGTCACTTGCTGGACCGCGTCGGCGATCTGGCGGCTGAGGTTTTCCTGGATCTGCAGGCGACGGGCATACATGTCGACGATGCGCGCGACCTTCGACAGGCCCAACACCTTGCCGCTCGGGATGTAGGCAACATGGGCCTTGCCGATGAACGGCAACAAATGGTGCTCGCACAGCGAGTACAACTCGATGTCCTTGACCAGCACCATCTCGCTGTTGTCGGAGCTGAACAAGGCACCGTTGGTGACTTCTTCCAGGGTCTGTTCATAACCGCGGCAAAGGTACTGCATGGCCTTGGCAGCGCGCTTGGGCGTGTCGAGCAGGCCCTCGCGGGAAACGTCCTCGCCCAGTTGGCCGAGAATCGCGGTGTAATTCTGTTCCAGAGACATGAAACTACCTGTGGGGATTTACGCAAAGGGCAAGGGTACGGTGGCGGACTCGGCGCTGCAAGCTCGGCAATCGGGGCTATTCGTCGCGGCCTTCCATCATGGTGCGCTTGAGCATCACGTAGACCGCTCCGGCGCCGCCGTGTTTCGCCTGGCAGGAGGTGAAGCCGAGCACTTGCGGGTGCTGGCGCAGCCAGGTGTTGACGTGGCTCTTGATCATTGGCCGCTTGCCGTCCAGCCGCACAGCCTTGCCGTGGGTGACGCGCACGCAGCGGATTTCAAACCTGGTGGCTTCGGCCAGGAAGGCCCAGAGCGTCTCCCGGGCTTTTTCAACGGTCATGCCGTGCAGGTCGAGGCTGCCTTCGAAGGGAATCTGGCCAACCTTCAGCTTGCGCATCTGGCTCTCCTGAACGCCGTCGCGCGCCCACATCAACTCGTCTTCGGGGCCGACGTCAATGACGAACTGATCGGACAACCCGTCTACGGTGGTGGCGTCGGTGCGTACGGTGGCGGCCTGGCGCAGCTTGGCGATCTGTGCGCGATCAGCCTTGGGTTTGCCCGTTTCGGCGCGATCGTGTTTGATTGGTTTTACGCCCTGGATCGCACTTTTGAACAGGGAAAAGTCGTCGTCTTGCATGTCAGCCTCCGCGAAGGCCGGCCAGTTTACCCAACTCCGGTGGGATAGGGCGCGACAAAACGTCGGATGGCGGATCAGTCGTGCTTTTTCATCAGGTGCGGAGCCATCGCCAGCTCCAGGGATTGGCGGGCGCGTCGGCGGCAACGGCGCCAGAGCCAGACGCCAAGTAGCAGTACCAACAGACCGATTGCCAGGATGACCGCCGAACCCAGTGGGGTGGCATTCAACTCGCCCAGTGCGGGCGGACGGCCCAGCAGGCTGGCGGCGCCGGCCATTGCCAGCAGCACGCCGAGCGTTGCCAGCAGCGCCGCGATGCCCGCGCCGATACGAAATCGCCAGTTGCTCGGGCCTTTGGGCCGCAAGCGACGTGCGTCAAATCCATCGGATATCTTCATTCCGACCTTCCTCAATGGGTATCGGCCCTTCGACCGGAAGATGTTCGGGTTGTTCCTGAAGCCAAGACTATTGCGGCAAATGAGAGGCTTTTGCGGATGAGCGGCACAGCGACCGCTCATCCAGGGCGGGATCAGGCGAAGTCGCGGGTCATGGCCAGGGTGGCGAAGTTGTCCGCCATGATTGCCATTTCGGTCTGGTGTACGTGTTCGGCGCTGAGGACGCCGCCCTTGTGCGGCAGGTCGCGTGTGGCGCAGGCGTCCTCCACCAGGGTGCAACGGAAACCCAGGTTCTTGGCGGCGCGCACGGTGGTGCTGACGCTGGAATGGCTCATGAAGCCGCAGACGATCAAGTCCAGGGGACCGAGTTCTTCCAGGCGCTTCTTCAGGTCGGTGCCGTGGAAAGCGCTGGGCAGCAGTTTTTCGATCACGGTTTCGTCGCCCTGGGGCTCGAGGCCTGGAATGAATTCCCCACGCTCGCCCTGTGGGTCGAACAGTCCGCCATGGGTGCCCAGGTGGCGCACATGCACGATCGGCCGACCGGCGGCGCGGGCCGCGCCGAGCAATTGCTTGATGTTCGCGACTGCCTCATCCATGCCGCTCAGGGCCAGGGGGCCGGCGAGGTATTCCTTCTGGGCGTCGATGATGATCAGGGTCGCTTGACTCAGGTTGGCCGCCGCATAACCACGGCCACTGAGTTGAAACATCGTTTTTGGAACGGACATTCTGGGGCTCCTTCGAGTGGGGCTTTTGCGACATTCTCCTCTGGCTGAGCGGTTCTGTGAATCGCTTCCATCGCAAGGGCCGTCATTGCTGGCCTACAGCCTTGTCAAGATCGACATCTTGTTCAATGGTGCGCTCAAAAAACGGATGGATCCTACAGTTGATGCGGCGCTTTCTTTTCGTCCTTGGGGCGCGTTTGGGGGGGCATGCGTTTGGCTGGTAGACTCGCCCGTCGATTTTTCTGGAGTTTGCCGCCGTGATCACTTCTCGCCTTCGCACCCTGCGCGACCATATCCGTTGGGCCGTCAGCCGTTTCCATGGGGAGGATCTGTTCTTTGGCCATGGCACCGACAACGCCTGGGACGAGGCGCGCCAATTGGTATTGGGCGCGCTGCACCTGCCTTGGGAAATTGCCGACAGCTACCTGGACTGCCGCCTCGAAGACGAGGAATTGGTACATGTGCAACGTCTGCTTCGCCGGCGCATCGCGGAACGCATTCCGACCGCGTACTTGTTGGGTGAGGCCTGGTTCTGCGGCATGTCATTCATCGTCGACGAGCGCGTGCTCATTCCGCGTTCGCCTATCGGCGAGTTGATCGAAAAACGTTTCGAGCCTTGGCTTGGTCAGGAGCCTGCGCGAATCCTGGACCTGTGCACCGGCTCCGGTTGCATCGGGATCGCTTGCGCCTATGAATTCCCCGAGGCCGAGGTGGTGCTTGCGGACTTGTCGTTCGAAGCGCTGGAAGTGGCCAACCAGAACATCGAGCGTCACGGCGTCGATGAGCGTGTATTCACGGTTCAGGGGGATGGTTTCGATGGGCTGCCGGGTCAACGCTTCGACCTGATCGTGTCGAACCCGCCCTACGTCGATGCGGAAGATTTCGCCGACATGCCCCAGGAGTATCAGCACGAGCCCGAACTGGGCCTGGCCTGTGGCGATGATGGCTTGAACCTGGTTCGGCGGATGTTGGCCGAGGCAGCCGACCATCTGACCGACAAAGGTCTGTTGATCGTTGAAGTGGGCAACAGCCAGGTGCACGTCGAAGCGCTGTACCCGGAAGTCGATTTCGCCTGGTTGGAGTTCGAGCGCGGTGGGCACGGTGTGTTCATGCTCAGCGCCGAGCAGTGCCGCGAACATCAGGCGTTGTTTGCTTCCAGGGTTTAACGCTGGCTGTGTTGGCGACCGCTTTTGTGGCGAGGGGATTTATCCCCGTTGGGGTGCGAAGCGCCCCTAAATCTAGCGCCGCGGTGTATCAGAACAAGTGTCGGGGGCTGCTGCGCAGCCCAGCGGGGATAAATCCCCTCGCCACCGGGTGCGTCAGACACTTCTGATAGCCATCAATGCCGCGTCGCAATCCAAATCAACAGCCCCGCCTGGAACATCGCAAACGCCACCAGGCAAGTAATGGTGAAGCGCAACCCGGTGTCCTCGCGCTTGAACTTGTTGACCTTCTCTTCCTGCTGCTTGAGTTTGACCTCCTGTTCCGCCAGGTTCTGCTCGGCTTGCTGGAGCATCTGCGCGGCTTCGAGGATTTCGACGAATTGCAGCTTTTCGGTGTTCCAGTCGCCCGATAGATCGCCAACCTGGGCTTGTTTCACGCTGCCCTTGAGGTGCTGGGCGTCGGCGTAGACCACTTCGAAACCGTGGGCCTTGAGAAAGTGATCGCGGCGCAGGCGCGTGTCTTCGTTCAGCGCGTCCTTGTTGTTCAAATCGGTGCCGTCAACCCGATAGCTCGACCAACGCTTCTTGGCCCAGGTCACGCCTTGGGCAGCGAGGAAGCGGCCAATGCCTCGGTTCAAAGGCTCGACTTGCAAACTGTCAGGCGAGAAAAACAGGCGTTTCTCGACGTGGTCGGCCCAGACGTCGAGGTGGTTCTGTTCCTTGCGCACCCGCTGGCCCGGCAACTGAATGCTCATGCGCAGCAAGCTGCGTTCCTTGCTATGGCGCTCGGCATAGCTGAACTCGACAAACCGCAGGGGCCGCACGCCAGTGGCGCGATCGGTCTTGAGCGGGGCCAGCCGGAGCATTTTATGATGCTCGGCCTGCACGTCCGCCCAAGGCAGTTCCGCCGCCGCTGGGGTGGCCGTCTCGGCGGCGGTGTCGGGTGAAGTTTCAGTCTCAGTCATAACGGCAAAATCCTGTCCAGGCCGGATCGTCGGCAGCCGTTGCGCTGTCCGACACCGGTTTATCGGCCGGATTTGCCAAGACTGGAGGGCTATAGGCCACTAAACCCGCTCAACGGGCTGCCAACGTGCCAATAAAACCCAGGATTCGAGTACCGAGCTCGGCTGCCAACGGCAGGTTGGGATCCTTATACGAGGCCAGTTGCTGCTTCACATCGTTGGGCACGATGCGCATCACGTGGTTCATACCGTCGATGAGCACAAGTTCGGCGTCGGGCTTGGCGGCTTTCAACTGTCTGGCGTCGTCGACGCTGACCTGGATATCGTGGCTGCCCTGGATGATCAAGGCCGGCATTTTCAACGCCGCGAACGCCTGGGCCGGGTCCTGGCGGAACAGCGAGATCAGATACGGCTGCACGCTTGGCCGGAAGATGACCTGCAGTTGCGGCGGAACGTTGGGGTCCGGACGACCGGCCTTGAGGCTGTCGAGCAACTCGTTGCTGCGCAGCATCAGCGGCGGTGGCAAGCGGTTACCGAGCTGTTGACGCAGTACCTGGTCAATCGGACGCGCGCTGCCGGCCACCGAGATGACCGCCGCCGCGTTGGCCTGGGGCGCGGCGAGGCTGGCGATCAGCGCACCTTCGCTGTGGCCCAGCAGAATCAACGGGCCCAGTCGTGGATCGGCGCTCAGTTTGTGGCTCCAGGCCACGGCATCGGCAACGTAGGCTTCGACGCTCAGGTTGCGCTCGTCCGGTGTGGCCGCGAGGCTGGCGGCCACGCCGCGCTTGTCGTAGCGCACGCTGGCGATGTTGTGTTTGGCCAGCACCCAGGCCAGGCGCTTGAGGCTGTCGTTGCGCCCGCCCTCGGGGTTGTTTCCGTCACGATCCGTAGGACCTGAGCCAGAAATGATCAGGACTACGGGCACCGGCGTGTCGGACTTTGGCAGCAGCAAGGAGCCGAAAAGTTCACCGTTGCCGGTGTCGAGGCTGATTGGACGTTGCAGGACGGTAGCCTGGGCGAGGCTGCAGGCCAGGCAAGTGAAGAGGGTAAGGCTCAACATGAACAGTTTTAACATCATGACGCCATGAGTTGCGAAGGTGCCGGTTGGACTGGCGGGCACCGATAAGGTTCGAGGATGAACTACTCGGGGAGCCTGCGTATACTGGCGCCCATCTCGACTCTCAGCGATTTCACGGAGCGCCCTGCATGTCCGGCAATACCTACGGCAAGCTGTTCACCGTCACCACCGCGGGCGAAAGCCATGGCCCGGCGTTGGTCGCCATTGTCGACGGCTGCCCGCCGGGCCTGGAGATTTCCCTGGAAGACCTTCAGCGTGACCTGGACCGCCGCAAGCCAGGCACCAGCCGCCACACCACCCAGCGCCAGGAAGCCGATGAAGTCGAAATCCTTTCCGGCGTGTTCGAAGGGCGCACCACCGGCTGCGCGATCGGGCTGTTGATCCGTAATACCGACCAGAAGTCCAAGGACTACTCGGCCATCAAGGATCTGTTCCGTCCGGCCCACGCCGACTACACCTACCACCACAAATACGGCGAGCGCGACTATCGCGGCGGCGGTCGCAGTTCGGCCCGGGAAACCGCCATGCGCGTGGCGGCCGGGGCGATTGCCAAGAAATACCTGGCCAGCCAAGGCATCGTCATCCGCGGCTACATGAGCCAACTGGGCCCGATCGAAATCCCGTTCAAGAGCTGGGATTCGGTGGAGCAGAACGCCTTCTTCAGCCCCGACCCGGACAAAGTGCCGGAGCTCGAGGCCTACATGGACCAGTTGCGTCGGGACCAGGATTCGGTCGGTGCGAAAATCACCGTGGTCGCCGAAGGCGTGATGCCTGGCCTGGGCGAGCCGATCTTCGACCGCCTCGACGCCGAACTGGCCCATGCACTGATGAGCATCAACGCGGTGAAGGGCGTGGAGATCGGCGCCGGTTTCGCCTGTGTCGCCCAGCGCGGCACCGAGCACCGTGACGAACTGACCCCGCAAGGCTTCCTGAGCAACAATGCCGGCGGCATCCTCGGCGGTATCTCCTCGGGCCAGCCGATCGTCGCGCACCTCGCGTTGAAGCCGACATCGAGCATCACCACGCCGGGCCGCTCCATCGATATTCATGGCAACCCGGTGGACGTCATCACCAAGGGCCGCCATGACCCGTGCGTGGGCATTCGCGCCACGCCGATCGCCGAGGCGATGATGGCGATCGTGCTGATGGATCATCTGTTGCGCCATCGCGGCCAGAACGCCGACGTCAGAGTCGGCACGCCGGTGTTGGGTCAGCTTTGATGGCTGGCCTGCCGACCGCCGTGGCCTGACGACCATGGCGGCGTTGCCGTACTGGCGGCTTTCCAGTTTCTACCTGTTCTATTTCGCGTTGCTCGGTTCGACTGCGCCGTTCCTGGCGTTGTATTTCGATCACTTGGGGTTCAATGCGGCACGCATTGGCGAGCTGGTGGCGATCCCCATGCTGATGCGCTGCGTCGCGCCGAACCTCTGGGGCTGGCTGGGGGATTACACCGGCCGGCGCCTGGCGATCGTGCGGTTCGGTGCGATCTGCACGCTGCTGAGCTTCTCGCTGATCTTCATCGATAAAAGCTACGCCTGGCTGGCGATGGTCATGGCGCTGCATGCGTTCTTCTGGCACGCGGTGCTGCCGCAGTTCGAAGTCATCACCCTGGCCCACTTGAGCGGTCAAGCCTCGCGCTACAGCCAGATTCGCTTGTGGGGCTCGATCGGTTTCATCATCACCGTGGTGGTCCTTGGCCGCTTGTTCCAATGGCTGAGCCTGGACATTTATCCGGTGGCCCTGGCCTTGATCATGGGCGGCATCGTACTGAGCAGCTTCTGGGTGCCCAACGCCCAGCCGGTTCAGGGGCCGCGAGTGGCCGGGGACGGTTTCCTGCGGCAATTGCGCAACCCGGGCGTGCTGGCGTTTTATGCCTGCGTCGGCCTGATGCAGATGAGCCATGGGCCGTATTACACCTTCCTCACGTTGCACCTGGAGCGCCTGGGTTACAGCCGTGGATTGATCGGCGTGCTGTGGGCCGTCGGCGTGGTGGCCGAAGTGCTGGTGTTCCTGTTCATGAGCCGGATCCTGGCGCGGTTTTCCGTACGCCGGGTGCTGATGGCGAGTTTCCTGCTGGCGGCGCTGCGCTGGTTGCTGCTGGGGTCGCTGGCCGAGTTTCTTTGGGTGTTGTTGTTTGCCCAGGTGTTGCACGCGGCGACGTTCGGCAGCTTTCACGCCGCTGCCATCCATTTCGTGCAACGTAGTTTCGGCCCGCGCCAGCAAGGCCAGGGCCAGGCGTTGTACGCCGCGCTGGCCGGGACCGGCGGGGCGTTGGGCGCACTGTATTCCGGCTACAGCTGGAATGCCTTGGGCGCCGGTTGGACATTCAGCATCGCCAGCCTCGCAGCCTTCGCTGCAGCCGTTATCATTGCCACACGCATGCAAGAGGACAGGCCATGAGCCTTACCCGTGAACAGCTCGCCCAGCAAATCATCGACGCCGGGCGTTTTTTGTACGGTCGCGGTTGGTCGCCGGCCACCAGCAGCAATTATTCGACCCGGTTATCTGTAGACCAAGCGTTGCTCACCGTGTCGGGCAAGCACAAAGGACAGTTGGGCATCGACGATGTGCTCGCCACCGATCTGGACGGCAACAGCCTGGAGCCGGGCAAGAAGCCGTCGGCCGAAACCCTGCTGCACACCCAGTTGTATCGCTGGCGCCCGCAGATCGGTGCGGTGTTGCACACCCATTCAGTGAACGCCACGGTGCTGTCGCGCCTGACCGGCGAAGCGTTCATTGACTTTGAAGACTATGAACTGCAAAAAGCCTTCAGCGGCATAACAACCCATGAATCCCGCGTCCGTGTGCCGATCTTCGACAACGACCAGGACATCGCGCGCCTGGCGGCCAAGGTCCAACCTTGGCTGGAAGCGCATCCCGATTGCGTCGGTTACCTCATCCGCGGCCACGGCCTGTACACCTGGGGGCCGGGAATGAACGATGCGCTGCGCCAGATCGAAGCGTTTGAATTCCTGTTCGAGTGCGAGCTCAAGACCCGCGCACTCCTGAACCGATAATTGCTGGAGCCATTGCCATGAGCAGCCTGTCCGTCTACCACGTCTCGAGTCCCGAGATTCCGAACAAGGTCCTGACCCACTTCGAGGACATTGCCTCGACCCTCGCCGAAAAGGGCGTGCGGTTCGACCGTTGGGAAGCCGCGACGAAAATCCAGCCCGGCGCCAGCCAGGATGAAGTGATCGCTGCGTACAAGTCCCAGATCGACCAGCTGATGACCGAACACGGCTACGTCACGGTCGATGTCATCAGCCTCAACAGCGACCATCCGCAGAAAGCCGAACTGCGGGCCAAGTTCCTCGACGAACACCGGCATGGCGAGGACGAAGTGCGATTTTTCGTCGCCGGTCGTGGGCTGTTTACCTTGCACATCGACGATTACGTCTACGCGGTCCTGTGCGAAAAGAACGACTTGATCTCGGTGCCCGCCGGTACGCCACATTGGTTCGACATGGGCGAACATCCGCATTTCGTTGCCATTCGCCTGTTCAACAACCCGGAAGGCTGGGTCGCCAAGTTCACCGGCGATGACATCGCCAGCCGCTTCCCGCGCCTGGAGGACTGACTTCGTGACCATCAAAGCCATCCTCACCGACATCGAAGGCACCACCAGCGCGGTGAGTTTTGTCTTCGACGTACTGTTCCCCTATGCCGCCGAGCACCTGCCGGATTTCGTCCGGCAGAACGCCGGTCGCGCCGACGTGGCGGAACAACTGAATGCCGTGCGTCGCGACAGCCATGAGCCGGACGCCGATGTGGAGCGGGTTATCGCGATCCTGCTGGGCTGGATTGCCGAGGACCGCAAGGCCACGCCGCTCAAAGCGTTGCAGGGCATGGTCTGGGAGCAGGGCTACCAGGCCGGGCAGTTGAAGGGTCATGTTTACCCGGACGCGGTGCAGGCACTGAAAGACTGGCATCAGCAAGACTATCGGCTGTTTGTATATTCCTCGGGCTCGATCCAGGCGCAAAAGCTGATTTTTGGCTGTTCCGAGGCAGGCGATCTCTCGCCGTTGTTCAGCGGTTATTTCGACACCACGTCCGGGCCCAAGCGGGAGGCGCAATCCTACCAGCGGATCAGTGAGGCGATGGGCATCGCGCCAGGGGAGATTCTTTTCCTGTCGGACATCGTCCAGGAACTGGACGCGGCCCGTGACGCCGGGATGGCCACCTGTGGCCTGGCGCGTGAAGGTGGCGAACTGGCCGGTCACGAAACCGTGGCAAGCTTTGCCGACATCGAGCCGTCCCGGTTCGGCGCCTGAACGGCAGGCAAAAAAAATCAGGCCATGGAACCGTAGGGTTCCAGGCCTGATCCCAACACAGCGTGTCAGGCGCTGTGGTAGGTCGGTAGCGCGAAGCGGTGCTGGCTTTGCAGCATCGCCACGGGCGGCAACTCGCTGGCTTGTTCAGCCAGATCGCGGCGAATCGCACTGATGGCCCAGGACAACTGGTCCCCAGCATGCAATTGCGCGTAGGAAATCGTGCGTTTGAACAGTTTGCCGTCGCTGTTGCGCAAGGTCAGCAGGATGCCGCCATCCGGGCGTGCCTGGGTGGTGACTTCGTAGTTGGAAAACAGCGATGCAAACTTCTCTTGAATCATATTCATCGTTCATTGCTCCATGGTGTGGCAAACCGTGGAGGGGTAGTTGCAGTGTCCGTGCCAGCATCTGATTAATTTAAAATCCTTTTTAAAACAGATACTTACCAATTCCAGGCATTTTTGCTTTCGTGCAACTTGCATGAACGGCCATCGTGCATCCTGCATTTTGCGTGGTTGCACGATTATTTTTGGAACCAAACCGCATCCTTGCGCTCACGCTTCGCCTGTGCCGGGCAGCGGATACAAAACATTGCAAAAACCGCATGTACAGTCGTGAAACGGCTGGGTACTTTCGAGCCGAAATCCGCATACGCCCATGACGAGAACCACGGCCCACGAGGTCGAGCGGGGAAGGATCACCCATGAGTCGTACACCCAGCGACGCCATTACCTGGGGCATGATGCTGCGCAAGCTGCCCGCCATCGCCAGGGCTGTTCCGCGCATTGTCAAAGGCATGAAACTCGCCAACGTCCAGGACCCGACGCAGCCCTGCGGCCTGGGCTGGTGCTTCGAGCAGGCAACGCTGCGCAATCCCCATGGCCCGGCGCTGCTGTGCGGTGACACGGTACTGAGTTATGCACAGGTCAACGAGCAGGCCAATCGCATCGCCCATTACCTGTTGGCGCAAGGCGTGGGCAAGGGCGATTGTGTGGCGATCTTTATCGAGAACCGTCCACAGCTGCTGATTACCGTGCTGGCGGTGGCGAAGGTTGGCGCGGTCAGCGCGATGATCAATACCGCGCAGACCGGCGATGCCTTGGTCCACAGCCTCGCGTTGGTCACGCCGGTGGCCGTGGTGGTCGGGGACGAGCGGGTTGCCATGTTCGATGACGTGCGTGGGCGGATCGGGCTGGCGCACGGGCGAACCTGGTGGGTGGCGGATCAGGAAATCGTTCTTGCGCCGTCCGGATTCGTCGACTTGATGCGCGCAAGCGAGCAATACCCCGGCGATAACCCGGTCAGCAGCCAGCACGTATTCTTCGATGATCCCTGCTTCTATCTGTACACCTCCGGCACCACCGGGCTGCCCAAGGCCGGGGTCTTTCGCCATGGCCGCTGGATGCGCACGTCCACCAGTTTCGGCCTGATTGCCTTGGACATGCAGCCCGAAGACATCGTTTATTGCACGCTGCCGCTGTATCACGCCACCGGCCTGTGCGTGTGCTGGGGCGCGGCGGTATGCGGTGCTTCGGGTTTCGCCATGCGCCGCAAATTCAGCGCCAGCCAGTTCTGGAGCGACGTGCGAAGGTATCGAGCGACGACCCTGGGTTATGTCGGCGAGCTGTGCCGCTACCTCGTCGATCAGCCCGCCAGCGCGACGGACCGGGAGCACCGCGTGACGAAGATGATCGGCAACGGCCTGCGCCCCGGCGCGTGGGCGGCGTTCAAGACACGTTTCGGCGTTGACCACATCTGTGAACTCTACGCGGCCAGCGACGGCAATATCGGTTTCACCAACATCCTCAACTTCGAAAACACGGTCGGGTTTTCCCTGATGGCCTGGGCGCTGGTGCACTACGACCACGACAGCGGTGCGCCATTGCGCAACCTGCAGGGGCGCATGCAAAAAGTCCCCAAGGGTGAGCCGGGCCTGCTGTTGGCGCGCATCGATGACAAGGCGCCACTGGACGGCTACACCGATCCGACCAAGACCGAGAAAATCATCTACCGGGACGTCTTCATTCCTGGCGACCGCTACTTCAATACCGGTGATCTGCTGCGCAACATCGGTTTTGGCCATGGGCAGTTCGTCGATCGCCTTGGCGACACCTACCGCTGGAAAGGCGAAAACGTTTCCACCACGGAAGTCGAAAACGTGCTGCTGCGACATCCGCAGATTGCCGAGGCGGTGGCCTATGGCGTGGAGATCAACGGCACCAATGGCCGCGCTGGCATGGCCGCGATCACGCCGGCCGAATCCCTGGCAACCCTGGACTTCAACGAGCTGCTGCGGTTTTTGCAGTGCAAGTTGCCCGCCTACGCGGTGCCGTTGTTCTTGCGCATCAAAGTGAAGATGGACACCACCGGCACCTTCAAATACCAGAAGACCCGTCTCAAGGCCGAGGCTTTTGACCCGTGCCTCACGGGCGATGAGCCGATCTACGCCTGGCTGCCCGACAGCTCGACCTATGTGCGCGTGGACCGGCAATTGGCGACGCAGATCCAGGGCGGACAGTACCGCTATTGATTCTGGCTATGAGCGCTGCAGAGAAAAAAGGGATGACAGGCCCTGGGTCCCTCGGGAAACTAGCGGCTTTGCGATGAGCCAAATGGAGTTTTCCCCATGTCCGATACAAGCCGCCAGATGACCCCGGAAGAGGCTGCGGAGTTTGCCGAGCAGGTCTTCAACGTTGCCCGCCAGGGCGACGCCGCGATGATGGCCGCGCTGCTGAGCAAGGGCCTGCCGCCGAACCTGCGCAATCACAAGGGCGATACCCTGCTGATGCTGGCCGCGTACCACGGGCATGTGGAAACGGTGAAAGTCCTGCTGGAGCACAAGGCCGATCCGGAAGTCCGCAACGACAACGGCCAGAGCCCGATTGCCGGCGCGGCGTTCAAGGGTGACCTGGCGGTGGTTTCAGCCTTGGTGGACGGCGGCGCGCAAGTGGAAGGTTCCTCGTTCGATGGCCGCACCGCACTGATGATGGCGGCGATGTTCAACCGGGTGGAAATCGTCGATTACCTGATCAGCAAAGGCGCCGACCCCAAGGCCAAGGACGCAAACGGCGTTTCGGCACTGGACGCGGCCAAGACCATGGGCGCGGTGGACACCACTGCGCAATTGGAGAAATTGTTGGGCTGACATTAAGGCTTTTGTGGCGAGGGAGCTCTTGTGGCGAGGGGATTTATCCCCGCTGGGGCGCGAAGCGGCCCTAAATCTGGCAACTCGGTATGTCAGATTAATCGGGGGGCCGCTTCGCAGCCCAGCGGGGATAAATCCCCTCGCCACAGCAAGCTCCCTCGCCACAAGGGCCCCTGACTTGGCCTGGGGGATGCGCTATTCTGCGCGCCTGAAAATTCAGCCACAGGATCCGCCCCATGAAAGCCGCACTCATCGAACTCATCAGCAAAATCAGCTCCGGCTGCCTGGGCGAGGCGGACATCGAGAAGATCGCCGATGAAGCGGCCCAGGCCTACGCCGACCCGGTGGCTTTCCTGGCGGCCAACCCGGACATCAACTACGACGACACTTTCCCGATCCCGCTGGGCGAATGGGTGGTGGTCGGCAGCCTGCCGGACACCGTGTTGTTCCAGGCAGATACCTACGTCGAGTTGTTCGAGCAGATTGTCGCCTCGTTCGGTCCCGGCGTTGCGTTCAACCTCAAGCCCAAGCAATTGGCGAAGACTGAAGCCCTGACCGCGCTCAACCGCATCCAGATCCAAATGAGCAGCCTGAACAAGGAAAACGGCGGTTATGTGCTGATGAACTTCAGCCAGTTGCTCGACGATGAATTGCAGATGGTGCTGGTGTATGGCGATGACGTGCCACGCGTGCTGGAGTTGTGTGCCGAAGTCGGCATCGCTGCCGCGCCGGCCCTCGAAGCCCTGAAGGTTGCGGTCCACGTTTGAAGCAATAAAACGGAACCCTCGGCCGGGCGCCGCTATCCTAAGTGGGCACATCACCATTTGGGAGCGACACCATGGGTTCCACCTTCAACGGCCTGATCGGCCTGATTATCCTGGCGCTCGATATCTGGGCGATCATCAACGTACTCAAGAGTGGCGCAGAAACCGGGATGAAAATCCTCTGGGTCCTGCTGATCCTGCTGTTGCCGGTGTTGGGCCTGATCATCTGGGCGATTGCCGGGCCGCGTGGCAACGTGCGGGTCTGACCGCTCGCCAATGATTCTCCAATAGCTCTCCAGTAGAAAAATGCCCGACAGGTCGTGACCTGTCGGGCATTTTTTATTGCGTGACGGAATCAGGCAGTCGCCAGCGAGGCCTTCTGCGAAGCGCCCAGGAAGCGCAGCAATGCCAGCAGCGGGAAGGCGCTGCCGACGATTACCACCCACAGCCAGCCGCCGTGTTCATAGACCGCACTGGCGATCGATGAGCCAAATGCACCGCCGACGAAGATGCTGGTCATGTACAGGGCATTCAGGCGGCTGCGGCTTTTGGCGTCGAGGGCGTAGATGGTGCGCTGGCCCAGGACCATGTTCATCTGTACACAGAAATCCAGGACCACGCCGGTCACCGCCAGGCCAATCACGCTGTAGACCGGATGGATGAACGCTGGTAGGAAACTCAGGCTGGCGAACAGCATCGCCAGCAGCGAAGCGATCCGGGTATGACCCGCATCCGCCAGGCGACCGGCAATGGGCGCGGCGATGGCGCCGATAGCGCCGACTAGGGCGAACAGCGCGATCTCCGTCTGGGACAGGCCATGATTGCGCGCCAGTTCCAACGGCACGGCGGTCCAGAACAGGCTGAACGTGGCGAACATGCAGGCCTGGTAAAAGGCCCGTTGCCGCAACAGCGGTTGCTGGCGCAACAAGGTGCCGAGCGAACCCAGCAATTGGCCGTAGGACGCACTGTGGTCGGGCTGGCGCTTGGGCACGGTCAGCGCCAGGACGACACTGATTGCGGCCATCAGCGCGGCAGCGATGATGAACATCGCCCGCCAGCCGAAATGATCGGCCACCACGCTGGACACCGGCCGCGCCAACAGAATCCCCAGCAACAGGCCGCCCATGATCCCACCGACGACCCGTCCCCGGGATTCCTCCGGTGCCAGGTGCGCGGCCAGTGGAATCAGGACCTGTACCGAGACGGAACTGAAACCCACCAGCAGCGAGACCAGCAGGAACACATTCGGCTGATCGGTGAAGGCCGCACCCAGCAGACTGGCAATCGCGACCACGGTGGTGAGGATCATCAAGCGCCGGTTTTCCAGCAAGTCACCCAGCGGCACCAGGAAAAACAGGCCCAGGGCATAACCGATCTGGGTCAGCGAAACGATCAGGCTGGCCATGGTGCTGCTCAGGCCGACGTCGGGGGCGATCAGTTCGATAATGGGTTGGGCGTAGTAGATGTTGGCGACAATGGCGCCGCAGCAGAAGGCAAACAACAGGACCATGCCGCGGGTCAGGGTGGTGCCGGGCGAGGCGGGTGGATGAGCACTCATGGCAATCTCGTCGATCAATTGAAAGGATGGCGTGAGGCTAAAGACTTGCAAGGCTCTGGAACAGGGCTTTGTGGCTGATATCAGTCATGCCTGTTGTTAATGGTCCAGCGAATGCTCTTGTGGCGAGGGAGCTTGCTCCCGCTGGGCTGCGTAGCGGCCCCATTTCGGCGGTTGCTGCGCAACCGAGCGGGAGCAAGCTCCCTCGCCACAAGAGCTTGTTTGCAGGACTGGCTGTATCAGTACCTCATTGCCCGCTATAGATCTGATCGAAAACCCCACCATCATTGAAGTGAGTCTTCTGCACGGTGCGCCAGTCGCCAAAGGTCTTCTCCACCGACAGGAAATCGACTTTCGGGAAGCGGTCGGTGTATTTGGCCAGCACCGCCGGATCCCGTGGACGCAGGTAGTTGGCGGCGGCTATTTCCTGGCCTTCAGGCGACCACAGGTATTTGAGGTACGCCTCGGCGGCTTCGCGGGAGCCTTTCTTCTCGACCACTTTATCCACAACGCTCACTGGCGGTTCGGCTTCGGCGGACACGCTTGGGTAGACCACTTCGAACTGGTCGCGGCCAAACTCGCGGGCGATCATTTCCGCTTCGTTCTCAAAGGTCACCAGCACATCGCCGATCTGGTTGGTCATGAACGTCGTCGTCGCGGCACGGCCACCGGTGTCCAGCACAGGTGCTTGCTTGAACAGCTTGCCGACGAAATCCTTGGCCTTGTTCTCGTCGCCGCCGTTCTTGAGTACGTAGCCCCACGCCGACAGGTAGGTGTAGCGACCGTTGCCGGAGGTTTTCGGGTTGGGCACGATCACTTGCACGCCGTCCTTGAGCAGGTCGGGCCAGTCCTTCAACGCCTTCGGGTTGCCCTTGCGCACGATGAACACCGTGGCCGAGGTGAACGGCGCGCTGTTGTTCGGCAGGCGGGTGACCCAGTTTTCCGGAACCAGCTTGCCGTTGTCCGCCAAGGCGTTGATGTCGGTGGCCATGTTCATGGTAATGACATCCGCCGGCAGGCCGTCGATCACCGAACGCGCCTGCTTGCTGGAGCCGCCGAAGGACATTTGCACGGTGATATTCTCGTTGTGCTCGGCTTGCCAGTGTTTCTGGAACGCGGCGTTGTAGTCCTTGTAGAAATCGCGCATCACGTCATAGGAAACGTTCAGCAGGGTCGGGGCGGCGTGGGCGAGGCTGCCGAAGGTCAGGCCAGCGGCGAGAAGAGAGGCGCCAAAGAATTTCTTCACAGCGAATTCCTTTTTATTGGAAAGGGGGGCGGGCGATAAGCCAGCACACTAGCGATAAGCTTATAAGCCTTCAAGCACTAAAAAGTGCTTTCCTTATTCCATTTTCTTGAACAGGGCGTTGCCGCACCGAGAGCAGAAAGCTGCCCCGTGTTCATGGTGGTTTTTGCTGCACACCGGGCAGTCGTGCTGGAGCTGGTCGCCGCGCATGGCGGTGGCGAGTTCGGCGGTAAAGATACCCGTCGGCACGGCGATGATCGAATAGCCGGTGATCATCACCAGCGACGAAATCACCTGGCCCAGCGGCGTCTTTGGCACGATGTCGCCGAAGCCCACAGTGGTAAGTGTCACGATAGCCCAATAGATTCCCTTGGGAATGCTGGTAAAGCCGTGCTCGGGCCCTTCGATGACATACATCAGCGTGCCGAACACCGTCACCAACGTGGATACGCTGACCAGGAAGACGATGATTTTCTGCTTGCTGCCCCGCAGCGCGGCCAACAGGTAATTGGCCTGCTTGAGGTACGGACTGAGTTTCAGCACTCGGAAAATCCGCAACATACGGATGATCCGAACGATCAGCAGGTACTGGGCATCGCTGTAGTACAACGCCAGGATCCCCGGCACGATCGCCAGCAGGTCCACCAATCCGTAGAAGCTGAACGCGTAGCGCAGCGGCTTCGGCGAGCAGTACAGGCGCAGGCCGTACTCGACCAGAAAGATGAAGGTGAAGCCCCACTCGATGTAAGCCAGCAGGGCCGCGTAGTTCTTGTGAACGCTGTCGATGCTGTCGAGCATCACGATCACCAGGCTGGCGAGAATGATCAGCAACAGGGTGCTGTCGAAGCGTCGGCCCGCCACGGTATCGGTCTGGAAAATAATGACGTAGAGGCGATCACGCCAGTTGTTGCTGTTATCCATAACCTTCGCCTGAATCGATAATCAACGAAGCCTAGGGCGATTGCCCCGCGCAGCGCAAGGCGCGGTATCGAGGATTGACTGATTCCAGAGCCGCCCAGTCGCGTGAACCAGCCAGCAGGCGAGGATGAACGGTGCTGTCAGCGGTGCCACGCCCAGGGTAGCGAAACCCGGCGTGAGAAAAATTGCCAGCAGAATGCCCGCCAATGGCGGCCATGGTCTTCGGGCTCGTTGACCGAGCGCGAGGGCCACCAGCGCCGGGTTATAGCCGGCCAATCCGGACAGGGCGAGGTTGCTGTCGTGATGCAGCCAGGCGAATGCAAGGCCGACGATGGACCCGAACAGCGCCCAGCCAGCGGCGCGGCGATTGGCGAGCAGCAGGCCGATCATGATCAGCGCGCCGGCCAACGGGTGGTCGAGAAACATCACTTGGCCCAGGCCGTTCAAAGGGGCGAGCAGCAGATTGGGCCAGGTGATTTCCACCGACGCGGGCGATGGGGAGGGTGGGGCGAAACCCAGCAGCAACCAACCCAGCGCCACGAACGGCGCGGTGTAGGCGCGCAGGCAGCGAGGGCCGGGGGTTCGCTTGAGCCATTGTTGGGTCAGCATCGCGCTGAGGCCCGCGCTGGCAATGATCAACGGTGGTAACAAGACCGACCAGGGCAGTGCCACGCTCAACAATAATCCCAGCAGGATGCCGTTGTAGCTGAACAACCCGGCTTGCCGATCTTCCTTGGCATAACCGCGTCGCTGCGCCGTCAGCAATCCCGCCACACCGCCCAGCAGTGCGCCGCCGAGCAAGTCGGGCGCGGTGAGCAGGATTGCCAACAGGCACAGCAAGCCGCACAGCGGATGGCGCTGGAGGAAAATCTGGCTGAAGCCGTTGAGCAGGGCGGTGGCCCAGTCGGGGCAGTGGGTGTTGGAGGTGTGGGTGGGCATGATGGGTCAGGAATAAGAAAATACCGTGGCGAGGGAGCTTGCTCCCGCTCGGTTGCGTAGCAACCGCAAAAAAAGCAGGGGCCGCTTCGCAGCCCAGCGGGAGCAAGCTCCCTCGCCACAGAAAATCAGATCAACGTCTCGATACGCAGCGAATTGGTCGACCCCGGTTGCCCGAACGGCACGCCGGCGGTGATCAGCAAGGTATCGCCACGCTGGGCCATGCCCTGGGCCTGGGCGATTTCCAGCGCCGTGGAGCACACCTCATCGACCTGCTTCAAACGGTCATTGACCACCGAGTGCACGCCCCAGGCCACGGTCAGGCGGCGGGCCGCTTGCAGGTTCGGCGTCAGGTTGAGGATCGGCACCGTCGGCCGTTCCCGCGCCGCCCGCAGGCTGGAACTGCCCGACTCGCTGTAGTTCACCAACACCGCCACCGGCAGGACGTTGCTGATCCGGCGGATCGCGCAACTGATGGCGTCCGACACCGTGGCCTCGGCTTTCGGCCGGCTGACGTCCAACTGCGCCTGGTAGTCCGGGCCGTTTTCTACCTGGCGGATGATCTTGCTCATCATCTGCACGGCTTCGAGGGGGTAGTCGCCGGAAGCGGTTTCCGCCGACAGCATCACCGCATCGGCACCTTCGGCCACGGCGTTGGCGACGTCGGTGACTTCGGCGCGGGTTGGCGCCGGGGAGAAGCGCATCGATTCGAGCATCTGCGTTGCCACCACCACCGGTTTGCCCAGGGCGCGGCAGGTGCCGATGATGTTCTTCTGGATCTGCGGCACGCTCTCGGCCGGTACTTCGACGCCAAGATCGCCGCGGGCAACCATGATCGCGTCGCTCAATTCAGCGATCTCGCGCAGTTGGGCGACGGCCGATGGTTTCTCGATCTTGGCCATCAGGAATGCCTTGTCGCCGATCAGCGCGCGGGCTTCGCGGATGTCCTCGGGACGCTGCACGAACGACAGCGCGACCCAATCCACGCCCAGCTCCAGGCCGAAGCTCAAGTCGCGACGATCCTTGGCGGTCAGTGGGCTCAGGTCGAGCACGGCCTGGGGCACGTTCACGCCCTTGCGGTCCGACAGCTCGCCGCCGTTGAGCACTTCGGTGTCGATGGCGTCGCTGTGCCTGGCGGTCACGCGCAAGCGCAACTTGCCGTCGTCCAGCAGCAAGTCCATCCCCGGCTCCAGCGCCGCGATGATTTCCGGGTGGGGCAGGTTGACCCGGCGTTGGTCGCCCGGTGTCGGGTCCAGGTCCAACCGCAGGGCCTGGCCGCGCTCTAGCAGGACCTTGCCGTCGGCGAATTTGCCCACCCGCAGCTTCGGGCCTTGCAAGTCCATCAGGATGCCCAGCGGGTAATTGAGCTGCTGTTCGACTTCGCGGATCCACTGGTAGCGCTGGGCGTGGTCGGCATGGTCGCCGTGGCTGAAGTTCAGGCGGAAGATATTCACGCCGGCCTTTACCAGCTCGCGGATGTCATCGATGCCACGGGTGGCGGGGCCGAGAGTCGCGAGGATCTTGACCTTCTTATCAGGCGTCATGTTTGGGGTTCTCGAGGATCAGGATGGCGCGAAAGTCGTTGACGTTGGTGCGGGTCGGCTCGGTGACGATCAACGCATCCAGCGCGGCGAAGTAGCCGTAGCCGTTGTTGTTATCCAGTTCGTCGCTGGCGCACAGGCCCAGCTCGGCGGCGCGGCGATAGGTGTCCGGGGTCATGAGGGCGCCGGCGTTGTCCTCGGAACCGTCGATGCCATCGGTGTCGCCGGCCAGCGCGTAGATGCCGGGATGGCCCTTGAGGCTGTCGGTCAGGCTCAGCAGGAATTCAGCGTTGCGCCCGCCACGGCCGTCGCCGCGCACGGTGACGGTGGTCTCGCCGCCAGACAGAATCACGCACGGCGCGGCCAGTGGCTGGCCATGCTGGGCGATTTGCCGGGCGATGCCGGCGTGGACCTTCGCCACCTCCCGGGATTCGCCTTCCAGGTCACCGAGGATCAGCGGGCTGAAACCGGCCTGGCGCGCCTTCACCGCTGCGGCTTCCAAGGATTGCTGGGGGCGGGCGATCAGTTGGAAATGACTGCGGGCCAGGCTCGGGTCGCCGGGCTTGACGGTTTCCGATTCCGGGCTTTGCAGCCAGGTGCGCACCGAGGCCGGGATGTCGATGGCGTAGCGCTTGAGAATCGCCAGGGCCTCGGCTGAGGTGCTGGGGTCGGCCACGGTGGGGCCGGACGCGATGACCGTGGCCAGGTCGCCGGGCACGTCGGAAATCGCATAGGTGTACACCGTCGCCGGCCAGCAGGCCTTGCCCAGGCGTCCACCCTTGATCGCGGAGAGGTGCTTGCGCACGCAATTCATCTCGCCAATGGTGGCGCCGGATTTGAGCAGGGCTTTGTTGATCGACTGCTTGTCGGCCAGGGTGATGCCGGCCGCCGGCAAGGCCAGCAACGCCGAGCCGCCGCCGGACAGCAGGAAGATCACGCGGTCGTCTTCGTTGAGGTTGCTGACGAGTTCGAGCACCCGCCCGGCCACTTCCAGGCCCGCGGCGTCCGGCACCGGATGAGCGGCTTCCACCACTTCGATTTTCTGGCAGGGCGCGCCATGGCCGTAGCGGGTCACCACCAGGCCACTGATCTCGCCCTGCCAGCAACGCTCGACCACTTGCGCCATCGCCGCCGCTGCCTTGCCGGCACCGATGACGATCACCCGACCGCTACGGTCGCTGGGCAGATATTGTTCAAGGACCTGCTGCGGATGCGCCGCGTCGATGGCTGTGGCAAACAGCTCGCGCAGCAATTGTTGCGGATCGACCGACATGGCGGGCTCCCGATTTTTTATTCTTGGATTTGACACAGACCCTGTGGGAGCGAGCTTGCTCGCGATAGCGGTTTTACATTCAACAACGATGTTGGCTGGGCTACCGCTATCGCGAGCAAGCTCGCTCCCGCAAGGGGAGTGCAGGGCTTATTTGTCGCGAATCGAGAAATTGGCCATGTGTTCCAATCCCTTGATCAACGCCGAGTGGTCCCAGTTGCTGCCACCGATGGCCGCGCAGGTGCTGAACACTTGCTGGGCGTTGGCGGTGTTGGGCAGGTTGATGTTCAGTTCCTTGGCGCCTTGCAGGGCCAGGTTCAGGTCCTTCTGGTGCAGGCTGATGCGGAAGCCGGGGTCGAAGGTGCCCTTGATCATGCGCTCGCCATGCACTTCGAGGATCTTCGACGAAGCGAAACCGCCCATCAGCGCCTCGCGGACCTTCGCCGGGTCGGCGCCGTTTTTCGCGGCGAACAGCAGCGCTTCGGCCACGGCCTGGATGTTCAGGGCGACGATGATCTGGTTCGCCACCTTGGCGGTCTGGCCGTCACCGTTGCCGCCCACCAGGGTGATGTTCTTGCCCATGGCCTGGAACAACGGCAAGGCGCGCTCGAAGGCCGTGCTGTCACCACCGACCATGATGCTCAGGGTCGCGGCCTTGGCGCCGACTTCACCGCCGGACACCGGGGCGTCGAGGTACTGCGCGCCTTTTTCGTTGATCTTCGCCGCGAAGGCCTTGGTGGCGGTGGGGGAAATCGAGCTCATGTCGATCACCACCTTGCCCTTGCCAACACCGGCTGCGACGCCGTCGGCGCGGAACAGCACGTCGTCGACCTGTGGGGTATCCGGAACCATGACGATGATGAATTCGGCTTCCTGGGCGACTTCCTTCGGGTTGGCCAACGCCACCGCGCCGCCGGCCACGAGGTCGGCCGGGGCCGGGTCGTGATGCTGGGACAGGAACAGGCTGTGCCCGGCCTTTTGCAGGTTGAGTGCCATGGGGTGGCCCATGATGCCGGTGCCGATGAATCCGATTTTAGCCATGAAAAAATCCTCTCTTATTAAAGTGCCCACGGACTCTGCGGCGAAGGAGCTTGCTCCCGCTGGGTCGCGTAGCGGCCCCCAGAAATCCATGCGGATAAAAATTCATGCGTCTGCTTCGCAGCCGAGCGGGAGCAAGCTCCCTCGCCACAAGAGCTCTCGCCAGTCAGATCGCGTTATGGGTTTTCAGCCAGCCCAATCCGGCTTCGGTGGTGGTCAGCGGCTTGTATTCGCAGCCGATCCAACCCTGGTAGCCGATGCGGTCCAGGTGTTCGAACAGGAAGCGGTAGTTGATCTCGCCCGTGCCCGGCTCGTTGCGGCCCGGGTTATCCGCCAGTTGCACATGGTTGATCTCGCCCAGGTGCGTCGACAGGGTCCGGGCCAGGTCGCCTTCCATGATTTGCATGTGGTAGATGTCGTATTGCAGGAACAAGTTGGCGCTGCCCACCTGCTCGCGGATCGACAGGGCCTGGGCGGTGTTGTTCAGGTAGAAACCCGGGATGTCGCGGGTATTGATGGCTTCCATGACCAACTTGATGCCTGCGCCTTGCAGCTTTTCGGCAGCGAATTTCAGGTTAGCGACGAAGGTTTTTTCCACCAAGGCTTCATCGCAGTTCTGCGGGCGAATCCCCGACAAGCAGTTGACCTGGGTGTTGCCCAGTACCTTTGCATAGGCAATTGCCAGGTCTACCCCGGCGCGGAATTCCTCGACGCGGTCCGGCAGGCAAGCGATGCCGCGCTCACCCTTGGCCCAGTCGCCGGCCGGCAGGTTGAACAGCACCTGGGTCAGGCCATTGGCGTCAAGCAGGGCCTTGAGTTCGGCGGAGCTGTAATCGTAGGGAAACAGGTATTCGACGCCGCTGAAACCGGCCTTGGCGGCCGCTTCGAAACGGGCGAGGAAATCCTGCTCAGTGAACAGCATGGACAGGTTGGCGGCGAAACGCGGCATGGTGGTCTCCTGTAAATATTGGTGAAGCCCCTGTGGGAGCGAGCCTGCACGCGAAAGCGGTGTGTCAGTCGATACTCAATGACAGGTAAATTGCCTTCGCGAGCAGGCTCGCTGCCACAAGAGGTCAGTCGAGCAACGAAATGGCTGTCGGTGCATCGTTGCCCACCAGCGCCAAGTCTTCAAATTCATTGACGGCGTTGATCTCGGTGCCCATGGAAATATTGGTCACGCGCTCCAGGATGATCTCGACGATCACTGGCACCTTGAACTCTTCGATCATCTCCTGGGCCTTGCGCAATGCCGGTTGGATGCCGGACGGTTCGAACACCCGCAACGCCTTGCAACCCAGGCCCTCGGCCACGGCGATGTGGTCCACGCCATACCCGTTGAGCTCCGGGGCGTTGAGGTTGTCGAACGACAACTGCACGCAGTAATCCATGTCGAAGCCACGCTGGGCCTGGCGGATCAGGCCCAGGTAGGAGTTGTTCACCACGACATGGATGTACGGCAGCTTGAACTGCGCGCCCACTGCCAGTTCCTCGATCATGAACTGGAAATCATAGTCGCCCGACAGCGCCACGACCTTGCGGCTCGGATCGGCCTTGACCACCCCCAGCGCGGCCGGAATCGTCCAGCCCAGGGGACCAGCCTGGCCGCAGTTGATCCAGTGGCGTGGCTTGTAGACGTGGAGAAACTGCGCGCCGGCGATCTGCGAGAGGCCGATGGTGCTGACGTAGCAAGTGTCCTTGCCGAATACCTGGTTCATTTCCTCATAAACGCGCTGCGGCTTGACCGGCACGTTGTCGAAATGGGTCTTGCGCTGCAGGCTGGCCTTGCGTTGCTGGCAATCCTGGAGCCAGGCGCTGCGGTCCTTCAGCTTGCCGGCGGCTTGCCATTCGCGGGCCACTTCGATGAACACCGTCAAGGCCGAGGCGGCGTCGGAAACGATGCCCAGGTCTGGAGTGAATACGCGGCCGATTTGCGTCGGCTCGATGTCCACGTGAATGAACGTGCGACCTTCGGTGTAGACATCCACCGAACCGGTGTGACGGTTGGCCCAGCGGTTGCCAACGCCCAGTACCACGTCCGATTTAAGCAGCGTTGCGTTGCCATAGCGGTGGGAGGTTTGCAGACCGACCATGCCGACCATCAACGGGTGATCATCGGGGATCGTGCCCCAGCCCATCAAGGTGGGGATGACCGGAATGCCGGTCAGCTCGGCGAACTCCACCAGCAATTCGCTGGCATCGGCGTTGATGATGCCGCCGCCGGCCACCAGCAATGGACGTTCAGCCTGGTTGAGCATCGCCAGGGCTTTCTCGATCTGCACGCGGTTGGCCGCGGGCTTGGCCAGGGGCAGCGGCTGGTAGGCATCGATGTCGAATTCGATCTCGGCCATCTGCACGTCGAACGGCAAGTCGATCAGCACCGGGCCTGGACGGCCGGAGCGCATTTCATAAAAAGCTTTCTGGAAGGCATACGGCACCTGGCCCGGTTCCAGCACGGTGGTGGCCCATTTGGTTACGGGCTTGACGATGCTGGTGATATCCACGGCCTGGAAATCTTCCTTGTGCATACGGGCGCGGGGCGCTTGCCCGGTGATGCACAGGATCGGGATCGAGTCGGCCGATGCGCTGTAGAGCCCGGTGACCATGTCGGTACCGGCCGGTCCCGAGGTGCCGATGCACACGCCGATATTACCGGCCTTGGTGCGGGTGTAGCCCTCGGCCATGTGCGAGGCACCTTCAACATGGCGAGCGAGGACGTGATCGATGCCACCGACCTTTTGCAGGGCGGAGTACAGCGGGTTGATTGCAGCACCCGGGATGCCGAAGGCAGTGTCCACGCCTTCACGGCGCATCACCAGGACGGCGGCTTCGATTGCTCTCATTTTGCTCATTGTTTTGTGCCTCTTACGTTTTGTAATTGTATACAAGTGGCTTTGCTGTGGAGTGTATTCATGGGGAATGGGGCAGGTCAATCCCTTTCCTCAAGCGTTTGTTTCGTTCGTCGGGTAGCAGATTTGCTGCGGCCTTTTGTCGCTCAAGGTGATTCGTAGAAATTATTGTATACAAAAAACGTGTCTGTTGTGTTCTATTTGTGGTGTTCGGTTTTGCTGAAAGTGAAGCCGCCAAGGCTTTTCCATAACAAAAGAAGGACAGCACCCATGAGCGTTCTAACCTTGAAAGTTGCCGTCAACCTGGCGGGGCAGGCCCTCGCCGCAGGTCGCGAGGTCAATGCGGCACCCTTGACCGTCGCGGTCCTGGACAGCGGCGGACACCTGGTGACCTTGCAGCGCGAAGACGGCGCCAGCCTGCTTCGCCCGCAGATCGCCATCGGCAAGGCCTGGGGCGCTATCGCCCTGGGCAAAGGCTCACGCCTGCTCGCCCAGGACGCCCAACAGCGCCCGGCGTTCTTTGCGGCGTTGAATGGTCTCGGGCAAGGCAGCGTCGTGCCGGCGCCGGGTGGCGTATTGATCCGGGATCAGGAGGGCAGGGTGCTGGGTGCGATTGGGGTAAGCGGAGATGTTTCGGATGTGGATGAGCAGGTGGCGGTGAGGGCGGTGGAGGCTCTGGCGCTGAAAGCGGATGCGGGGGGAGTTGCCTGATTCTGTGGTGAATGGACTGGCACCATCGCGAGCAAGCTCGCTCCCACAGGGTTCCATATTGGAAACATTATGTATGACGCCGCAAATCCCCTGTGGGAGCGAGCTTGCTCGCGATGGCGATCTTGCTGACACATCCAGCTAAAAGTATGTCCGGCATTCAAAGTACGCCGGCCTACCCTTTGATGACTTGATCATTGAAGAGGCAAGGAATGCCAAATCGACCTGCTTCACATCGCCTGCGCACCGGTCGTTACGGTGAGTTGAATCGAATCTATTTATTGACCACCAATACCGCTGGACGAAAGCCGGTATTCCAGAGTTTTGCTTTAGGCCGATTGGTCGTTGAGCAATTTAGGTGTGCCCAGGATGAGAGATGGGCGAAGTCATTGGCTTGGGTGATCATGCCTGACCATTTCCATTGGTTGATTGAATTGCAGCAAGGCTCGCTGAATGAGTTGATGCAAAAAACCAAGTCCTTGAGTGCTCAGGCGGTAAACATGTCCACAGGGCATAGAGGCTGCCTTTGGCAACCGGGTTACCACGATCGAGCGCTACGGCGGGAAGAGGACTTGGTAAAGCTGGCTCGCTATGTTGTGGCAAATCCACTGCGGGCAGGCCTGGTAGAGCGACTAGGCGACTATCCGCTGTGGGATGCCATCTGGCTTTGACTTGGAATCGAGTTGCCTTCATCGCGAGCAAGCTCGCTCCCACAGGGTTCTGCGGTGAATTTAGATGCTGCGAACAACCCAAATCCCTTGTGGGAGCGAGCTTGCTCGCGATGAGGTCCACTCGGTCTGTCAGCCGGGCTCACACCCCTTCAAAACCAACCGGATAATCGTCTGCGCCGCCGCTTCGTAATCCGCTTCATCGAGCTTGGCCTTGCCGGTCACGGCGCTGATCTGCCAGTCGAAATCGGCGTAGGTCTGGGTGGCGGCCCAGATGCTGAACATCAGGTGGTTGGGGTCGATCGGGGCGATTTGGCCGCGGTCGATCCAGGTCTGGATGCAGTCGATGTTGTGCCGCGCCTGGGCGTTGAGCTGTTCGATGAGGTCGGCGCTCAGGTGCGGGGCGCCGTGCATGATTTCGCTGGCGAAAACTTTCGAGGCGAACGGCAGGTCGCGGGAGATGCGGATCTTGGAGCGGATGTAGTGGCTCAGCACTTCGCCCGGCTCGCCGTCGGCGTTGAAGGGGGTGGAGGCCTGGAGAATCGGCTCGATGATGCTTTCAAGGACCTCGCGATAGAGGTTTTCCTTGGATTTGAAGTAGTAGTAGACGTTGGGTTTGGGCAAGCCCGCCTTGGCCGCGATGTCACTGGTTTTGGTCGCGGCGAAGCCCTTGTCGGCAAATTCTTCGCTGGCGGCACGCAGGATCAGTTCTTTGTTGCGCTCGCGGATAGTGCTCATAAACCCTGGGGTTCCTTGCCGATTATGGCGGTGGCGCATGGTAGCACCGGCCTCGCGCGGCGCTCAAGAATGCCCCAGGGCGGCGCGGGTCGCGGTATGCTGCGCGGCATTATTGTTCAAGGAGCCCCTCCATGGCTGGAAGCAGTTTGCTGGTTTTGATCGACGACATTGCCACGGTACTCGACGATGTGGCGCTGATGACCAAGATGGCCGCCAAGAAGACGGCGGGCGTGCTCGGTGATGACCTGGCGCTCAATGCCCAGCAAGTCTCGGGCGTGCGGGCCGAGCGGGAATTGCCGGTCGTCTGGGCGGTAGCCAAGGGCTCGTTCATCAACAAGCTGATCCTGGTGCCGTCGGCGTTGGCCATCAGCGCGTTCGTGCCTTGGCTGGTGACGCCGTTGTTGATGGTTGGCGGCGCCTACCTGTGCTTTGAAGGGTTCGAAAAACTCGCCCACAAATTCCTTCACAGCAAGGCTGAAGACCAGGCCGAACACGTGCAACTGGTCGAGGCGGTGGCCGATCCGGCGGTCGATCTGGTGGCTTTTGAAAAGGACAAGATCAAGGGCGCGGTGCGCACCGACTTCATCCTCTCGGCGGAAATCATCGCCATCACCCTCGGCACCGTCGCCGATGCGCCGCTGACCCAGCAGGTGATCGTGCTGTCGGGCATCGCCATTGTCATGACCGTGGGTGTGTATGGTCTGGTGGCGGGGATCGTCAAGCTCGACGACCTGGGATTGTGGCTGACCCAGAAGCCAGGGCAGGCAGCCAAAAGCATCGGCGGGGCCATCCTGCGCGCGGCGCCTTACATGATGAAAGGCCTGTCGGTGATCGGCACTGCGGCGATGTTCCTGGTGGGCGGCGGCATCCTGACCCATGGCGTGCCGGCGGTGCATCACTGGATCGAAGGTGTCGCGGCGAGTGCCGGTGGCGCCGGGTTCATCGTGCCGATGTTGCTCAATGCAGTAGCGGGGATCGTCGCGGGGGCGGTGGTGCTGGCCGGTGTGTTGGCGGTGGGCAAGGTCTGGAAGGCGCTGAAAGGCTAAAACTGACAACACATAACCCCTGTGGGAGCGAGCTTGCTCGCGATGACGGCCTGACATCCAACATTAATGTTGCCTGACAGACTGCCATCGCGAGCAAGCTCGCTCCCACAGTAGGTTTTGGGGGGGCTGAAAGTTATTCGGCGATCTGCAACTTCCGCGACTCGGTGTACACGTAGCGCACCTTTTCATACTCGAACGGCGAGTTCAGCTGGCCGTAGCGGAAGCTGGTCTGGTAGCGCTTGTCCACGCCGCGCAGGAGCAGCAGTTCCGGGTGATCGGAGCTGACTTCGGAGACGTTCAGGAAATTGATCGCCGATTCGGCCGTGTAGTCCACCAGCAGGCCCGAGGTGTCGCGCAGGTTCGACGGGCCGAAGATCGGCAGCACGAAGTACGCGCCAGCAGGTACGCCATAGAAGCCCAGGGTTTGGCCGAAGTCTTCGCTCTGGCGCGGCAGGCCCATGGCGGTGGCCGGGTCCCACAGGCCGGCGACACCGACGGTGGTGTTGAGCAACAGCCGTGCGGTGGTTTCCATCGAACGCTTGCCCTTGAATTGCAGCAGGCTGTTCATCAGGTTCGGCACGTCGCCCAGGTTATTGAAAAAGTTGCTCACACCGGTGCGCACAAAGCTCGGGGTGACGTAGCGGTAGCCATCGACCACGGGCAGGAACACCCATTGGTCGAAGCGGTAGTTGAAGTGATAGACGCGACGGTTCCACGATTCCAGTGGGTCGTAGACGTTCAGGGCGTTGAGCGTCGAGCGTTCGAATTCGCGTTGGTCCAGGCCCGGGTTGAACTTGAGCTTGGTCAGCGGTTCCTTGAACCCGTCAGCATCCACCACCACGGGCGCATCGGCCTTGCTGTTATCGGCGTGGACCATGCCCGCGCTCATTAACGCGGCGATCAGCAGGAGGTATTTAGCCACGGAAGAACTCCAGCATGGCGTCGCTGTTGACGCGGTAGTTAAGGTTGCCGCAGTGGCCGCCCAGTGGATAGACCGTCAGGCGGTCGCCAAAAGTCTTGCGCAGGAAGCCCAGGTCACCGGGCCCGAGGATCACATCGTCGGCGTTGTGCATCACCGCAATCTTCGGGCTGGCCTGCAGATAATCCTTCAGCGCATACAGACTGACCTGGTCGACCAGTTGCAACAGGCTGCCGCCGTCGGTGCGCGCCCGCCACATCGGGATGACCTGCTCGGTGAGGTAGCAGTCGAAATCGCATTGCAGCGCACGCTTGAGGAACGGCGTCAGGCTGGTGCTTTCGGTGATCGGGAATTTGGGCGGGATGATCAGGCCGCGGCGGTTGATCAGGTCCGAGGTGAAGGCGATGTCGGCCGCCGAGAAGCGGAACGAGGTGCCGATCAGCATTGCCATCTGCTCGTTGCTCAAGTGTTGCTTGGACTGCTGGAAATCGTAGAGCAGGGCATCGTTGAGGTCGATGTAGCCTTTTTGCTGGAAGTAGCGGGTCAGCTTGTTCAGCACCAGCTCATAAAAGGTGGTGGTGCTGTTGATGCCCTTGACCTCGGTCTGGACCAGTTTGTCCAGGTTGGTGATCGAGGTGTAGAGGTTCACCGGCGGGTTCAGCAGCAGGACCTTCTTGAAATTGAAGCTGCGGCGGGTTTCGTCCAGGTGCGCGACGAAGGCCGCGTCCAAGGCGCCGAGGCTGTAGCCGGTCAGGTAATACTCGGTGACGGGGACTTTCGGATTCTGCGCGCGCACGGCCTGCATCACCCGGTACATGTCTTCGGCGTCTTCCTTGGTGATGCCTGGGGTGGCGAAGCGCGAGGCGGCACTCATGAAGTCGAAACTGGTGGGCGAAGACAGCTGCACCACGTGATAACCGGCTTTGTAGTAGAGGCGCTTGAGGTACTCGTTGAGCGTGCTGTCATACCGTGCGCCGGTGCCGGCGATCAGGAAGATCAGCGGTGCAGGCTTGTCCTGGGTCGCCATGCGGTAGGTGAGGCTTTTCACCGGCCAGAAATTGTCCGGCAGGATGAACTCGCGTTCGGGGCGCAGGGTGACGGTATGGTCCGACTGGTTGATGTCCTCGTTCAGCGGCAGTTCCGGTCTCAGGTCCGGCGGGGTGGTGGCGATGGTCGCCTCGAACGGGTTGGTCAAGGGATAGCCATAGCTGGCGGCGTCGATGTCCACCGCCAGCGCGGACGCACTCAAGATAAGGCCGCCAATGAGGGCAGCGAAGCGCAAGGAACGGAGCATGACTAAATCCCTTAGAGGAAGGTGCCGAATGAGGTTCGCAGCCTATGACCATCGAAGCCAAGCCAAGTGCCATGACGGCTGCAAAACAAGCGCGAAAGGGGCGCAAGAGTAGCGGGACAATACACGCTGTGGCGTGGTGGCGGCTAGTGGAGCTGCCGGCTTCTTGGTACGCCCATGCAAGGTTTGAGCGGAATCGGCCCGGCAAAACCGCTTAAATGCTTTGCTGGCTTTCTGATGTCGTTTCTCGTTGCTTCGGCGTCGCAGACAGAGCAGGTTCCAGAACGGCGCAGGTTGATGATCAGCCAGTCAGTACTCCGCTGGCGTTCGGACCGGTTTTGCAGGCGAGCGTGATGGGGGCGCTGTGCACCATAACAATACGTTGACGCCGCTCGGCATCCGTCGGGCGCAGCACTTTCGGGGAAGTAACGATGAAGATGCGACGACTCTTGGGCGCAGGTGCCGCACTGGTACTGGCGATCAGCTCCACCTTGGCCAGCGCCGAGAACAAAACCCTGAGCATTGGCTACGTTGATGGCTGGTCCGACAGCGTCGCCACCACGCACGTGGCCGCCGAAGTCATCCAGCAGAAACTCGGCTATGACGTGAAGTTGCAAGCCGTCGCGACCGGGATCATGTGGCAGGGCGTGGCCACCGGCAAGCTCGATGCAATGCTCTCGGCCTGGCTGCCAGTGACCCACGGCGACTATTGGACCAAGAACAAGGATCAGGTGGTCGACTACGGCCCGAACTTCAAGGACGCCAAGATCGGCTTGATCGTGCCTGAGTACGTCAAGGCCAAATCCCTCGAAGACCTGAAGACCGACGATTCCTTCAAGAAGCGCATCGTTGGCATCGACGCCGGTTCAGGCGTGATGCTCAAGACCGAACAGGCCATCAAGGACTACGACCTGACCGGCTATCAACTCAAGGCCAGCTCCGGCGCCGGCATGATTGCCGAGCTGACCCGGGCCGAGAAAAAGAACGAGTCCATCGCCGTCACCGGTTGGGTGCCGCACTGGATGTTCGCCAAGTGGAAACTGCGCTTCCTGGAAGACCCGAAAGGCGTCTATGGCGCAGCTGAGACGGTAAACAGCATCGGCAGCAAAGGCCTGGAAGCCAAGGCGCCGGAAGTCGCTGCATTCCTGAAGAAATTCCAATGGTCTTCGAAAGACGAAATCGGTGAAGTCATGCTGGCGATCCAGGAAGGCGCCAAGCCGGAAGCCGCTGCCAAGGATTGGGTTGCCAAGCACCCGGACCGCGTGAAGGAGTGGACCGGCAAGTAATCGGCCTGGTCTGACTGTTCCGAAAACCGCATGAGCTGGAGGCATGCGGTTTTTTTGTGCGTGCGATTCCTGAATTTTCCACTAAACCCTGTGGGAGCGAGCTTGCTCGCGATGATGGCGCAACATTCAACGCAGATGCAAACAGACACACCGCTATCGCGAGCAAGCTCGCTCCCACAGGGATCGTTGCAAAAAACTGCGGAAAACTGGCAAAACCGTCATGTCGTTCTAATACTAAGGTCGTCTGGAACCTGGCCTTGAGCCGCATAGAGTAGGGTCGTTCCAATTAAATCTGTGCTGCGAGGATAAAAACAATGAACGACAGCATTTACCTCTCGATTCAAAACAGCCCGCGCTTCAAGGAGCTGGTGAGAAAAAGGGAAAAGTTCGCCTGGATTCTCTCGGCGATCATGCTAGGGCTGTACTCCGGCTTCATCCTTCTGATTGCCTATGGGCCGCACATTCTCGGGGCGAAGATCACACCCGAGTCCACCATTACCTGGGGTATTCCCATCGGCGTCGGCCTGATTGTCTCGGCCTTCGTCCTGACCGGTATCTATGTGCGACGTGCCAATGGCGAGTTCGACGACCTGAACAATGCGATTCTCAAGGAGGCTCAGCAATGATCCGGCGCCTAATGGCTCTATTGAGCATCGCAGCGTTCGCTCCGGGCGCCTGGGCGGCTGAAGCCCTGACCGGTGCCGTGCAGAAGCAACCCCTCAACGTCGCTGCTATCCTGATGTTCGTGGCCTTTGTGGGCGCGACCCTCTACATCACCTACTGGGCATCCAAGAAAAACAACTCGGCCTCCGACTACTATGCGGCCGGCGGCAAGATCACAGGCTTCCAGAACGGCCTGGCGATTGCCGGTGACTACATGTCGGCGGCGTCCTTCCTGGGGATTTCCGCGCTGGTGTTCGCGTCTGGTTATGACGGTCTGATCTACTCCATCGGTTTCCTGGTGGGCTGGCCGATTATTCTGTTCCTGATCGCCGAACGCCTGCGTAACCTGGGCAAATACACCTTTGCCGACGTGGCGTCCTATCGCCTCGGGCAAACCCAGATCCGCAGTCTGTCCGCTTGCGGCTCGCTGGTGGTGGTGGCGTTCTACCTGATCGCGCAAATGGTCGGTGCCGGCAAGCTGATCCAGTTGCTGTTCGGTCTGGACTACCACGTTGCGGTGATCCTGGTCGGCATACTGATGTGCCTCTACGTGTTGTTCGGCGGCATGCTGGCGACCACTTGGGTACAGATCATCAAGGCTGTGCTGTTGCTGTCGGGTGCTTCGTTCATGGCCTTGATGGTCATGAAGCACGTCGGCTTCGACTTCAACACGCTGTTTGCCGAAGCGGTCAAGGTTCACCCTAAAGGCGAGGCGATCATGAGCCCTGGTGGCTTGGTGAAAGATCCGATCTCGGCCTTCTCCCTGGGCTTGGCGCTGATGTTCGGTACCGCTGGCCTGCCACACATCCTGATGCGCTTCTTCACCGTGAGCGACGCCAAGGAAGCTCGCAAGAGCGTGCTGTATGCCACTGGCTTTATCGGTTACTTCTACATCCTGACCTTCATCATCGGCTTTGGCGCAATCCTGTTGGTCAGTACCAACCCGGCGTTCAAGGACGCGGCAGGTGCCTTGCTGGGCGGCAACAACATGGCGGCGGTGCACCTGGCCAACGCGGTGGGCGGCAGCATCTTCCTGGGTTTCATCTCGGCGGTGGCGTTCGCGACGATCCTGGCGGTAGTCGCAGGCCTGACCCTGGCCGGTGCCTCGGCGGTGTCCCACGACCTGTATGCCAGCGTGATCAAGAAAGGCAAGGCCAACGAGAAGGATGAGATTCGCGTCTCGAAAATCACCACCATTGCCCTGGCAGTGCTGGCGATCGGCCTTGGCATCCTGTTCGAGAAGCAGAACATCGCGTTCATGGTGGGCCTGGCGTTCTCCATCGCGGCGAGCTGCAACTTCCCGGTATTGCTGCTTTCGATGTACTGGAAGAAGCTGACCACCCGTGGCGCCATGATTGGTGGCTGGCTGGGCCTGGTCAGTGCGGTGGGCCTGATGATCCTCGGCCCGACCATCTGGGTGCAGATCATGGGTCACGAGAAGGCGATCTTCCCGTATGAATACCCTGCGCTGTTCTCGATGATCATCGCGTTTGTCGGCATCTGGTTCTTCTCCATCACCGACAAGTCGGCTGAAGGCGCCAACGAGCGGGCGCTGTTCTTCCCGCAATTCGTGCGTTCGCAGACTGGCCTGGGGGCGAGTGGGGCGGTTAATCACTGAGGCGGTAAGTTGTAAGGGTAGTGATTGAAGAGGTACCCCGGTCGAGAGGCCGGGGTATTTTTTTGCATGGATATTTGTGTTGTCTGTGAGGGCGCTTTCGCGAGCAGGCTCGCTCCTACAGTGGAATGCGATCCTTGTGGGAGCGAGCCTGCTCGCGAAGACGTCGGGTCCGGCACCGATACTTTGGAGGTATAAACAAAACAGCCCCCGCTCTTATATAAGAAGCGGGGGCTGTTTCGGTGCAGCTTGGGATCTATTGCAAGGCAAGTCTTACTTGCGATCTTCCAGCTTGGTGATGTCACGCGACTCGTAGCCGGTGTACAGCTGGCGCGGGCGGCCGATCTTGTACGGGCTGGAGAGCATTTCCTTCCAGTGGGAGATCCAGCCGACGGTCCGCGCCAGGGCGAAGATCACGGTGAACATGCTGGTTGGAATGCCGATCGCCTTGAGGATGATCCCCGAGTAGAAGTCGACGTTCGGGTACAGCGAGCGCTCGATGAAGTACGGGTCGGTCAGGGCGATCTCTTCCAGGCGCATGGCCAGTTCGAGTTGCGGATCGTTCTTGATCCCCAGTTCCTTGAGCACTTCGTCGCAGGTCTGCTTCATCACGGTGGCGCGCGGATCGCGGTTCTTGTAGACCCGGTGACCGAAGCCCATCAGCTTGAACGGATCGTTCTTGTCCTTGGCCTTGGCGATGAACTTGTCGATGTTCGAGACATCGCCGATTTCATCGAGCATGGTCAGCACCGCTTCGTTCGCACCGCCGTGGGCAGGGCCCCAGAGCGCGGCGATACCGGCGGCGATACAGGCGAACGGGTTGGCACCCGACGAGCCGGCCAGGCGCACGGTGGACGTGGAGGCGTTCTGCTCGTGGTCGGCGTGGAGGATGAAGATCCGGTCCATGGCCTTGGCGAGCACCGGGCTGATCGGTTTGATCTCGCACGGGGTGTTGAACATCATATGCAGGAAGTTTTCTGCATAGGTCAGGTCGTTGCGCGGGTACATCATGGGCTGGCCCATGGAGTACTTGTAGACCATGGCTGCCAGGGTCGGCATCTTCGCCACCAGGCGGATCGCGGAGATTTCGCGATGCTGGGGGTTATTGATGTCCAGGGAGTCGTGGTAGAAGGCCGAGAGGGCGCCGACAACGCCGCACATGACGGCCATCGGGTGGGCATCGCGACGGAAACCGTTGAAGAACGTCTTCAACTGTTCGTGAACCATGGTGTGGTTCTTCACGGTGCTGACGAACTGGGCCTTCTGCTCTGCGGTCGGCAGTTCGCCGTTGAGCAGCAGGTAGCAGGTTTCCAGGTAGTCCGATTTTTCAGCCAGTTGCTCGATCGGGTAGCCGCGGTGCAGCAGGATGCCGTTGTCGCCGTCGATATAGGTGATTTTCGACTCGCACGAGGCGGTCGACATGAAACCCGGGTCAAAGGTGAAACGGCCCGTGGCCGTCAGGCCCCGTACGTCGATTACATCGGGACCAACGGTGCCGGTTAAAATGGGCAGCTCGACGGGGGCTGCGCCCTCGATGATCAACTGCGCTTTTTTGTCAGCCATGTGGCCTCCTATTAATGCTTGGAATCATCAGACAGACCCCCCACGCAGGGCCCGCACCACTATAGTGAGATAAATCCGAATGTCAATTTGCCTAAAGTCTTGCTCCAGAAGGCTTTAACCGGACTTTTTCCGCGAAATTGCCTGCCGTTTACGCCTTTTGCCGCGTATGTGCAATGCGCTATTAGGGGAAGGTGAACGCGTTGTCATTAGTAGCCTAACTGTCTATACTCGGCCACCGACCGCCAGGGGCTTTTGGGCCTGCTTTCTTGGGGGTCGTCACTCCCTGGGTGGTGAGTACCTGACCAGTGCGCGCCCCAACAACTTTGCCCTGATTGTTAGGGGCTCTTCAGTGTGAAAAAAAAGCCGTGAAAAGCCAACGACCTGTAAACCTAGACCTAAGGACCATCAAACTCCCAGTCACTGCTTACACGTCCATTCTTCACCGTATTTCCGGTGTCATCCTCTTCGTCAGCCTGGCCATCATGCTTTATGCATTGGACAAGTCGCTCGATTCGGAAGAAGGCTTCGGTCAGGTGAAAGCGTGTCTGACCAGTCCGCTAGCCAAGCTAGTGATTTGGGGCATCCTGTCCGCCTTGCTGTATCACTTGGTTGCCGGTGTGCGCCACTTGATCATGGACATGGGCATCGGTGAGACGCTGGAAGGCGGCAAGCTGGGCTCGAAAATCGTTATCGCCGTTTCCGTGGTGGTAATCGTTCTGGCAGGAGTCTGGATATGGTAACCAACGTCACGAACCTCTCGCGTTCGGGCCTCTATGACTGGATGGCGCAGCGTGTGTCTGCGGTCGTTCTCGCGGCTTATTTCATTTTCCTGATCGGATATGTCGTAGCCAACCCCGGCCTGGGCTACGCCCAATGGCATGAACTGTTTGCAAACAACTGGATGCGTATCTTCAGTCTGCTGGCACTTGTCGCACTGGGCGCCCACGCCTGGGTCGGCATGTGGACCATCGCGACCGACTACCTGACGCAGATGGCGTTCGGCAAGTCGGCAACTGCCGTACGTTTCCTCTTCCAGGCAGTATGCGGCGTTGCGATGTTCGCTTACTTCGTCTGGGGCGTGCAGATTCTCTGGGGTATCTGATTCATGGCTAACATTCCAACGATTTCTTTCGACGCCATCATCATTGGTGGTGGCGGTGCTGGCATGCGCGCCGCGCTGCAACTGGCACAGGGCGGTCACAAGACTGCCGTGATCACCAAGGTTTTCCCGACGCGCTCGCACACCGTTTCCGCCCAGGGTGGCATCACCTGCGCCATCGCTTCGGCCGACCCGAACGATGACTGGCGCTGGCACATGTACGATACCGTCAAGGGTTCCGACTACATCGGTGACCAGGACGCTATCGAATACATGTGTCAGGAAGGCCCGGCCGCGGTGTTCGAGCTGGACCACATGGGCATGCCGTTCTCCCGTACCGAGCAAGGTCGTATCTACCAGCGTCCGTTCGGCGGGCAGTCCAAGGACTACGGCAAGGGCGGCCAGGCTGCGCGTACTTGCGCGGCGTCCGACCGTACCGGTCACGCGCTGCTGCACACCCTTTATCAGGGCAACCTGAAAGCCGGTACCACGTTCCTGAACGAGTACTACGCCGTTGACCTGGTGAAGAACCAGGACGGCGCCTTCGTCGGTGTGATCGCGATCTGCATCGAAACCGGCGAAACCACCTACATCCGCGCCAAGGCCACCGTACTGGCGACCGGCGGTGCAGGCCGTATCTACGCATCCACCACCAACGCCCTGATCAACACCGGTGACGGCGTCGGCATGGCCCTGCGTGCTGGCGTGCCGGTACAAGACATTGAAATGTGGCAGTTCCACCCAACCGGCATCGCCGGCGCCGGTGTACTGGTCACCGAAGGTTGCCGCGGTGAAGGCGGTTACCTGATCAACAAGCACGGCGAGCGTTTCATGGAACGTTATGCGCCGAACGCCAAGGACCTTGCCGGTCGTGACGTTGTAGCTCGTTCGATGGTTAAAGAGATCATCGCCGGCAACGGCTGTGGCCCGAATGGCGACCACGTGATGCTCAAGCTCGACCACCTGGGCGAGGAAGTGCTGCACAGCCGCCTGCCAGGTATCTGCGAACTGTCGAAGACTTTCGCACACGTCGACCCTGTCGTTGCGCCGGTTCCAGTGGTTCCAACCTGCCACTATATGATGGGCGGCGTTGCCACCAACATTCATGGCCAGGCAATCACCCAGAACGGCGAAGGCGTGGACGAAATCATCCCTGGCCTGTTCGCAGTGGGTGAAGTGGCCTGCGTATCGGTCCACGGTGCCAACCGCCTGGGCGGCAACTCGCTGCTCGACCTGGTGGTCTTCGGTCGCGCTGCCGGCCTGCACCTGGAAAAAGCGCTGTCCGACGGCATCGAATATGACGATGCCACCGACGCCAACATCGAAGCCGCCCTGGCGCGTCTGTCCGCTCTGAACGAGCGTACCGAAGGCGAAGACGTGGCAACCCTGCGTCGCGAGTTGCAAAACTGCATGCAGAACTACTTCGGTGTGTTCCGTACCGGCGAATACATGCAGAAGGGTATTGCCCAGCTCGCACAATTGCGTGAACGAATCGCCAACGTGAAGATCAACGATAAGTCGCAGGCGTTCAACACTGCCCGTATCGAAGCGCTGGAGTTGCAGAACCTGCTGGAAGTGGCCGAAGCCACCGCCATCGCCGCAGAAGTGCGTAAAGAGTCCCGTGGTGCCCACGCCCGCGAAGACTTCGAAGACCGTGACGACGAAAACTGGCTGTGCCACACCTTGTACTTCCCGGGTGAAAAACGCGTCGCCAAGCGTGCCGTGAACTTCTCGCCGAAGACTGTTCCGACTTTCGAACCAAAAGTCCGGACTTATTAAGGGTGACCGCTATGTTGCAAGTCAGTGTTTATCGCTACAACCCTGATCAGGACGCCGCGCCGTTCATGCAGGACTTCCAGGTCGATACCGGTGGTAAAGACCTGATGGTGCTGGACGTGCTGGCCTTGATCAAAGAGCAGGACGAAGGTTTCTCCTATCGTCGCTCGTGCCGCGAGGGCGTTTGCGGCTCCGACGGCATGAACATCAACGGCAAGAACGGCCTGGCCTGCATCACGCCGCTGTCGGCCGTGGTCAAGGGCAACAAGCTGATCGTTCGTCCGCTGCCAGGTTTGCCGGTCATTCGTGACCTGGTCGTCGATATGAGCATCTTCTACAAGCAATACGAGAAGGTGAAGCCATTCCTGCAGAACGACACGCCGGCTCCGGCCATCGAGCGTCTGCAGTCCCCTGAAGAGCGTGAAAAGCTCGACGGTCTGTACGAGTGCATCCTGTGCGCTTGCTGCTCGACCTCGTGCCCATCCTTCTGGTGGAACCCGGACAAGTTCCTGGGCCCGGCCGCCCTGCTGCAAGCGTACCGCTTCCTGGCAGACAGCCGTGATACCAAGACGTCCGAGCGTCTGGCCGCACTGGATGACCCGTTCAGCGTATTCCGCTGCCGCGGGATCATGAACTGCGTCAACGTCTGCCCGAAAGGCCTGAACCCGACTAAGGCCATCGGTCACGTACGTAACATGCTGCTGCAAAACGGCGTGTGATTCAGCTGCTGTACCCGTAGAACCGCTGTACCCGTAGAGGCGAGGGCGTGGGCTTCAACCCACGTCCTGGCTATAACCAGAACAGCCGCTCACAAAGCGGCGGTTCTTATTTTGAAGAAATGAGACAAGCAGGGGCATCCGGGCTGGTACCCGGACTATCAGCGTGATCCTAAGTGGCTTGTTTTAGTCGCTGCACTCGGACTTCTGCAAGTTTGCTCGGTGTTTTCGCCGGTGGTGTTCCCCTAATCGAGGGTGACCAAGCATGCAAGAAAGCGTGATGCAGCGCATGTGGAACAGTGCCCACCTCTCCGGTGGTAACGCTGCCTATGTGGAAGAGCTCTACGAGCTCTACCTGCACGACCCTAACGCTGTGCCAGAAGAATGGCGCACCTACTTTCAGAAGTTGCCGGCTGACGGTAACTCTGCCACCGATGTTTCGCACTCGACGATTCGCGATCATTTCGTGCTGCTGGCAAAGAACCAGCGCCGCGCTCAACCGGTGTCTGCCGGCAGCGTGAGCTCCGAGCATGAGAAGAAGCAAGTTGAAGTGCTGCGACTGATCCAGGCCTACCGGATGCGTGGCCACCAGGCAGCCCAGCTTGACCCGCTGGGGCTGTGGCAGCGTCCTGCACCTGCAGACCTGTCGATCACTCACTACGGCTTGACCAATGCCGATCTTGATACGACCTTCCGTGCCGGCGACCTGTTCATCGGCAAAGAGGAAGCGAGCCTACGCGAAATTCACGAAGCGTTGCAGCAGACATATTGCCGCACCATCGGCGCTGAATTTACGCACATCACCGATTCCGAGCAGCGCCAGTGGTTCCAGCAGCGTCTGGAAAGCGTTCGTGGCCGTCCGACGTACTCCGCCGACATCAAGAGCCACTTGCTCGAGCGCGTCACTGCCGGTGAAGGCCTGGAGAAATACCTGGGTACCAAATACCCGGGCACCAAGCGTTTCGGCCTGGAAGGCGGCGAAAGCCTGATTCCGATGCTCGACGAGCTGATCCAGCGTTCCGGTTCCTACGGCACCAAGGAAGTCGTCATCGGCATGGCCCACCGTGGTCGCCTGAACGTACTGGTCAACACCTTCGGCAAGAACCCGCGCGAGCTGTTCGACGAGTTCGAAGGCAAGAAGAAGGTCGAGCTGGGCTCCGGTGACGTCAAGTACCACCAGGGCTTTTCGTCCAACGTGATGACCACCGGTGGCGAAGTCCACCTGGCCATGGCGTTCAACCCGTCCCACCTGGAAATCGTTTCCCCGGTGGTCGAGGGTTCCGTCCGTGCCCGCCAGGATCGTCGCAACGATCCGACCGGCGAGAAGGTGCTGCCGATCTCCATCCACGGTGACGCGGCATTCGCCGGTCAAGGCGTGGTCATGGAAACCTTCCAGATGTCGCAGACCCGCGGTTTCAAGACCGGCGGTACCGTGCACATCGTGATCAACAACCAGGTCGGCTTCACCATCAGCAACCCGCTGGACTCGCGTTCCACCGAGTACGCAACCGACGTCGCGAAAATGATCCAGGCGCCGATTCTCCATGTGAATGGCGATGATCCGGAAGCCGTGCTGTTCGTGACCCAGTTGGCCATCGACTACCGCATGCAGTACAAGCGCGACGTGGTGATCGACCTGGTCTGCTACCGTCGTCGCGGCCACAACGAGGCCGACGAGCCAAGTGGCACCCAGCCGCTGATGTACCAGCAGATCGCCAAGCAGCGCACCACCCGTGAGCTGTACGCCGATCGCCTGACCCAGAGCGGTGTTCTGGATGCCGCGCGCGTCCAGGAAAAAGTCGACGAATATCGCAACGCCCTGGACAACGGCCTGCACGTTGTAAAAAGCCTGGTCAAAGAGCCGAACAAAGAGCTGTTCGTGGACTGGCGTCCGTATCTGGGCCACGCCTGGACCGCTCGTCACGACACGCGTTTCGATCTCAAGACATTGCAGGAACTGTCCGCCAAGCTGCTGGAAATCCCGGAAGGCTTCGTGGTCCAGCGCCAGGTTGCGAAGATCTACGAAGACCGTCAGAAGATGCAAGCCGGCGGCCTGCCGATCAACTGGGGTTACGCCGAAACCATGGCGTACGCGACCCTGGCGTTCGAAGGTCACCCGATTCGCATGACCGGTCAGGACATCGGTCGCGGTACGTTCTCGCACCGTCACGCTGTCTTGCACAACCAGAAAGACGCGGGTACCTACATCCCGCTGCAAAACCTGTACAAGGGCCAGCCACGTTTCGACCTGTACGATTCGCTGCTGTCCGAAGAAGCCGTCCTGGCGTTCGAATACGGCTATTCCACCACCGAGCCAAATGCCCTGGTGATCTGGGAAGCCCAGTTCGGCGACTTCGCCAACGGTGCCCAGGTGGTTGTCGACCAGTTCATCACCAGCGGCGAGCACAAGTGGGGCCGTCTCTGCGGTCTGACCATGCTGTTGCCACACGGTTATGAAGGGCAAGGGCCGGAGCACTCGTCGGCACGTCTGGAACGCTACCTCCAGCTGTGCGCCGAGCACAACGTCCAGGTTTGCGTACCGACGACTCCAGCGCAGATCTACCACCTGCTGCGTCGCCAGGTCATCCGTCCGCTGCGCAAGCCGCTGATCGTGCTGACACCGAAGTCCCTGCTGCGTCACAAACTGGCGATCTCCACGCTGGAAGACCTGGCCGAAGGCTCGTTCCAGACCGTCATTTCGGAAATCGACACCCTGGACGCGGCGAAGGTGACTCGCCTGGTCCTGTGCAGCGGCAAGGTCTACTACGACTTGCTGGAAAAACGTCGTGCCGAAGGCCGCGAAGACATCGCCATCGTGCGTATCGAGCAGCTTTATCCGTTCCCGGAAGAGGACCTGATGGAGGCCATCGCGCCTTACACCAACCTCACCCACGTGGTGTGGTGTCAGGAAGAACCGATGAACCAAGGCGCGTGGTACAGCAGCCAGCATCACCTGCGTCGCAGCATCGGCAACCATAACAAGGCCCTGGGCCTGGAATATGCCGGCCGTGATGCTTCCGCCGCACCTGCGTGTGGTTATGCGTCGATGCACGCCGAGCAGCAGGAAAAACTGCTGCAAGATGCTTTCACTGTTTAACGCCTTCGCGCTGACTGAAACCGAATTTTAAGGACCCACAGATAATGGCTATCGAAATCAAAGCCCCGTCATTCCCGGAATCGGTTGCCGATGGCACCGTTGCCACCTGGCACAAGAAACCAGGCGAGGCCGTCAAGCGTGACGACCTGATCGTCGACATCGAGACCGACAAGGTCGTGCTGGAAGTATTGGCCGAAGCTGACGGTGTGCTGGGCGCAATCGTTGCCGAAGAAGGCGCCACCGTTCTGTCGAACCAGGTCCTGGGCTCGATCGAAGAGGGCGGCGCTGCTGCCGCTGCTCCAGCCGCCGCTGCTGCACCGGCTGCCGCTCAGGCCGCTGCGCCTGCTGCTTCGGGCGAAGACGATCCAGTCGCCGCTCCAGCTGCTCGCAAGCTGGCTGAAGAAAATGGCATCAACATCGCTTCCGTTGCCGGTACCGGCAAAGGCGGTCGTGTGACCAAGGAAGACGTGGTTGCAGCCGTTGCCGCCAAGAAAGCCGCTCCAGCCGCCGCACCGGCCAAGCCAGCCGCGCCTGCCGCTTCCGCGCCAGTGTTCGCTGCCGGTGACCGCGTCGAGAAACGCGTTCCGATGACCCGCCTGCGTGCCAAGGTTGCCGAGCGTCTGGTCGAAGCCCAGTCGAACATGGCGATGCTGACCACGTTCAACGAAGTCGACATGACCGAAGTCATGGCCCTGCGTTCGAAGTACAAGGACCTGTTCGAGAAGTCCCACAATGGCGTACGCCTGGGCTTCATGTCGTTCTTCGTCAAGGCTGCCACCGAAGCGCTGAAGCGCTTCCCGGCCGTCAACGCGTCGATCGACGGTTCCGACATCGTCTACCACGGCTACGCCGACATCGGTGTCGCGGTCTCCAGCGATCGTGGCCTGGTGGTTCCGGTCCTGCGCAACGCCGAGCTGATGAGCCTGGCCGAAATCGAAGGCGGCATCGCCACCTTCGGCAAGAAGGCCCGTGACGGCAAGCTGTCCATCGAAGAGATGACCGGCGGTACGTTCACCATCACCAACGGTGGTACATTCGGTTCGATGATGTCGACCCCGATCGTCAACCCGCCACAAGCGGCTATCCTGGGCATGCACAACATCCTGCAGCGTCCGATGGCGATCAACGGTCAGGTCGTGATTCGTCCGATGATGTACCTGGCACTGTCCTACGATCACCGCCTGATCGACGGCAAAGAAGCCGTGACGTTCCTGGTCACCATCAAGAACCTGCTGGAAGATCCGGCTCGTCTGCTGCTGGATATCTGATTTCGCCGCGAGGGCCGGTCTTTTCGACCGGCCCCTTGCTGAAACAACCGGTTTCGTCCCACGGCGGTCCCCACAAGTGACCGTCCGGTTTGATTCGAGAAGGAATGACTCATGACTCAGAAATTCGACGTGGTAGTGATTGGTGCGGGCCCTGGCGGCTACGTAGCGGCCATCAAGGCTGCGCAACTGGGCCTTTCCACTGCCTGCATCGAGAAATACACCGACAAGGAAGGCAAACAGGCCTTGGGCGGTACTTGCCTGAACGTCGGTTGCATTCCATCCAAGGCGCTGCTGGACAGCTCCTGGAAGTACAAGGAAGCCAAGGAAAGCTTCAACGTTCACGGTATCTCTACCGGTGAAGTGAAGATGGACGTCGCCGCGATGGTTGGCCGCAAGGCTGGCATCGTCAAGAACCTGACCAGCGGTGTTGCCACCCTGTTCAAGGCCAACGGCGTCACCTCCATCGAAGGCCACGGCAAGCTGCTGCTGGGCAAGAAAGTCGAAGTGACCAAGCCTGACGGCTCGGTCGAAGTGATCGAAGCCGAAAACGTCATCCTGGCGCCAGGCTCGCGTCCGATCGACATCCCGCCTGCTCCAGTCGACCAGAACGTCATCGTCGACTCCACTGGCGCCCTGGAATTCCAGTCCGTGCCAAAACGCCTGGGCGTGATCGGTGCTGGCGTGATCGGTCTCGAGCTGGGTTCGGTATGGTCGCGCCTGGGTTCGCAAGTGACCGTGCTCGAAGCCCTCGACACATTCCTGATGGCCGCTGACACCGCGGTGTCCAAGGAAGCGCTGAAGACCCTGACCAAGCAAGGCCTGGACATCAAGCTGGGTGCCCGTGTGACCGGCTCCAAGGTCAACGGTGAAGAAGTCGTGGTGAACTACACCGACGCCAACGGCGAACAGACCATCACCTTCGACAAGTTGATCGTTGCGGTCGGCCGTCGTCCAGTGACCACCGACCTGCTGTCCGCCGATTGCGGCGTGGAAATCGACGAGCGCGGTTTCATCGCGGTCGATGACCATTGCGCAACCGCCGTACCGGGCGTCTTCGCCATCGGTGACGTGGTTCGCGGCATGATGCTGGCCCACAAGGCTTCCGAAGAAGGCATCATGGTTGTCGAGCGCATCAAGGGCCACAAGGCCCAGATGAACTATGACCTGATCCCATCGGTTATCTATACCCACCCGGAAATCGCTTGGGTTGGTAAAACCGAGCAGGCCTTGAAAGCCGAAGGCGTTGAAGTTAACGTCGGCACCTTCCCGTTCGCCGCCTCCGGCCGTGCCATGGCAGCCAACGATACCGGTGGTTTCGTCAAAGTCATCGCCGATGCCAAGACGGATCGCGTATTGGGCGTTCACGTCATTGGCCCAAGCGCTGCCGAGCTGGTACAGCAAGGCGCGATCGGTATGGAATTCGGCACCAGCGCTGAAGACCTGGGCATGATGGTCTTCTCCCATCCGACCCTGTCCGAAGCCTTGCACGAAGCGGCCCTGGCCGTGAATGGCGGCGCCATCCACGTGGCCAACCGCAAGAAGCGTTAACAGATAATAAGAAACCACGGCGGTATGGCCCGTCGCGAGCCTTGCGAGCAAGACTCACCGCGGAATATCCGCTGGACGCAGCCTTGCGTAGTGGCACCGGTTCACCGGAACGCTACGCAAGCAGCAGTCACAGGTGGTGCGGCACCACAACGGTGCAGCACCGAATGCGCAGTACCTAACGAAGACGGTAATAAGCATGAATCTTCACGAGTATCAGGGTAAGCAGCTGTTCGCTGAGTACGGCCTGCCAGTATCCACCGGCTACGCTGTAGACACCCCGGAAGCGGCAGCAGAAGCTTGCGACAAAATCGGCGGCAGCGAATGGGTTGTCAAAGCCCAGGTTCACGCCGGTGGTCGCGGTAAAGCGGGCGGCGTCAAGCTGGTTCGCAGCAAAGAAGACGCCAAAGCCTTCGCACAGCAGTGGCTGGGCAAGCGTCTGGTGACTTACCAGACCGACGCCAACGGTCAGCCAGTCACCAAGATCCTGGTTGAATCGTGCACTGATATCGCTAAAGAGCTGTACCTGGGCGCTGTCGTTGACCGTTCGAGCCGCCGCATCGTGTTCATGGCTTCCACCGAAGGTGGCGTGGACATCGAGAAAATCGCTCACGACACCCCTGAGAAAATCCTCAAGGCCACCATCGATCCACTGGTTGGCGCACAGCCATTCCAGGGCCGCGAGCTGGCATTCCAGCTGGGCCTGGAAGGCAAGCAGGTCACTCAGTTCGCCAAGATCTTCGTAGGTCTGGCCAAGCTGTTCCAGGACCATGACCTGGCACTGCTGGAAGTGAACCCGCTGGTAATCAAGGCCGACGGCGACCTGCACTGCCTCGATGCCAAGATCAACATCGACGCCAACGCCATGTACCGTCAGCCTAAGCTGAAGACTTTCCACGATCCGTCGCAAGACGATCCGCGCGAAGCGCACGCTGCCAAGTTCGAACTGAACTACGTAGCCCTGGAAGGCAACATCGGTTGCATGGTCAACGGCGCTGGCCTGGCCATGGGTACCATGGACATCGTCAACCTGCACGGCGGCAAGCCAGCCAACTTCCTCGACGTGGGCGGCGGTGCTACCAAGGAACGCGTTACCGAAGCGTTCAAGATCATCCTGTCCGACACCAACGTCGCTGCAGTACTGGTCAACATCTTCGGCGGCATCGTTCGCTGCGACATGATTGCCGAAGGCATCATCGGCGCCGTGAAAGAAGTCGGCGTGAAAATCCCGGTTGTTGTTCGCCTCGAAGGCAACAACGCTGAGCTGGGCGCTAAAGTACTGGCAGAAAGCGGTTTGAACATCATCGCTGCTACCAGCCTGACCGACGCTGCTCAACAAGTCGTTAAAGCTGCGGAGGGCAAATAATGAGCGTCCTGATCAACAAAGACACCAAGGTTATCTGCCAGGGTATTACCGGTTCGCAAGGTAGTTTCCACACCCAGCAAGCCATCGAATACGGCACCAAGATGGTTGGCGGCGTAACGCCAGGCAAAGGTGGCACCGAGCACCTGGGCCTGCCGGTGTTCAACACCGTGAAAGACGCTGTAGCTGCCACTGGCGCCACCGCCAGCGTGATCTACGTTCCAGCTCCTTTCTGCAAGGATTCCATCCTTGAAGCAGCGTTCGGCGGCATCAAGCTGATCGTTTGCATCACCGAAGGCATCCCGACCATCGACATGCTGGAAGCCAAGGTCAAGTGCGACGAGCTGGGTATCACCCTGATCGGCCCTAACTGCCCAGGCGTGATCACTCCAGGCGAATGCAAGATCGGCATCATGCCAGGTCACATTCACTTGCCAGGCAAGGTCGGTATCGTTTCCCGTTCCGGCACCCTGACCTACGAAGCTGTGAAGCAGACCACTGACGCCGGTTTCGGTCAGTCTACTTGCGTCGGCATCGGCGGTGACCCGATCCCAGGCTCCAACTTCATCGACATCCTGAAGCTGTTCCAGGAAGACCCGAAGACCGAAGCGATCGTCATGATCGGTGAGATCGGCGGTTCCGCTGAAGAAGAAGCCGCTGCCTACATCAAGGCAAACGTGACCAAGCCGGTTGTTTCCTACATCGCTGGTGTGACTGCTCCTCCGGGCAAGCGCATGGGCCATGCTGGCGCAATCATCTCCGGCGGCAAAGGCACTGCAGACGAGAAATTCGCTGCACTGCAAGACGCAGGCGTGAAAACCGTGCGTTCGCTGGCAGACATCGGCAAGGCCCTGGCCGAGCTGACTGGCTGGGAAATGAAGAAGTAAGCTTCGGCTGACTTTTTTGTTCCAGCAACAAAGGCCACCTTCGGGTGGCCTTTGTCGTTTCTGGAATGGGATTGTGCAACCGTTCCACGGGAGCGGCGACCGGGGGAAAGCGCAGGGACTGCTCTTGTGGCGAGGGAGCTTGCTCCCGCCGGGCTGCGCAGCAGCCCCAATTCAGGCGCCGGTATTTATTCAGACAAAATGCGTTGTCCGGTTCATGTCTGCTGCGCAGCCGAGCGGGAGCAAGCTCCCTCGCCACGGGGGATGTACTGCTTGGAGAAGGCACGGCTCGGAAAAATAGATACGCAAACGCGACACAGATACGTCGTGTATCGGATAGTTCGCCCTGTAACAGTGCGTTTTGCGCGCAAATTCGTTAGTCTGGCGGCCAATTTTGCGACCGCTGCCCACAAGGAAGCGACGCGCTAAACGGGTCGGTCCCATACGGATCGACAGCATTTCCCTCACCCATAAGGGAAATCCCTCTCTAAATTCCGATTCAGTAGTGTGGTTTCCTTAATGAAAGTGTTGAAAGGTCAGGACATCCTGGCGCTTGGTTTCATGACATTTGCCCTGTTCGTCGGGGCCGGCAACATCATCTTCCCGCCTATCGTCGGTTTGCAGTCCGGACCTCATGTCTGGATGGCGGCGCTGGGCTTCTTGATCACAGCTGTAGGGTTGCCGGTGATCACGGTCGTCGCGCTGGCCAAGGTCGGTGGTGCGATGGACGCCTTGAGCAGCCCGATCGGCAAGATTGCCGGTGGCTTGCTGGCCGCGGTGTGCTACCTGGCGGTCGGTCCGCTGTTCGCTACGCCTCGAACCGCCACCGTATCGTTCGAAGTCGGCTTGGCGCCGTTGACCGGTGAGAGCCCGTTGGCGCTGTTCCTCTACAGCGCGATGTACTTCCTGCTGGTGTTCTTCATCTCGCTCTACCCGGGCCGCTTGCTGGATACCGTCGGACGTTTCCTCGCGCCGCTGAAGATCATCGCCCTGGCCGTACTCGGTATCGCCGCGTTTGCCTTGCCAGCCGGCGATATCGGCGTGGCGACTCCCGAATATGTGGCGGCACCGTTCTCCCAGGGCTTCATCAATGGCTACCTGACCATGGACACCCTGGGCGCCCTGGTCTTCGGCATCGTCATCGTCAACGCGATCCGTTCCCGAGGCGTCGAGTCGCCGGCCTTGATCACCCGTTATGCGATCATCGCCGGGCTGATCGCCGGCGTGGGCCTGGCGCTGGTCTACGTCAGCCTGTTCCGCCTGGGCTCGGGCAGTCATGAAGTAGCGGTGGGCGCGACCAACGGCGCCGCCGTTCTGCATGCCTACGTGCAGCACACGTTCGGCAGCCTGGGCAGCGGTTTCCTTGCGGTGCTGATCTCCCTCGCATGCCTGGTAACGGCGGTCGGCCTGACCTGCGCCTGCGCGGAATACTTCAGCCGCGTCCTGCCGCTGTCCTACAAGACCCTGGTTGTCATCCTGGCGGTATTCTCGCTGCTGGTGTCCAACCTGGGCCTGACCAAGCTGATCGCGTTCTCGATTCCGGTCCTCACCGCGATCTACCCGCCGTGCATCGCCCTGGTGGCCCTGAGCTTCTGCAAGGGTTTCTGGCAAGAGCAAGGGCGCATCGTCGGCCCGGTGATGCTGGTGTCGTTCCTGTTTGGCCTGATCGATGCGCTCAAGGGCGCCGGTCTGGCGGACTGGATGCCAACGCAACTCGCTCACCTGCCGCTCAGCGAGCAAGGCCTGGCGTGGCTGGTGCCTTCGGTCATGACCCTTGCGGTCGCGGTGGTCTGTGATCGGTTGCTGGGCAAGCGGAGCGAGGCCTTGGCATAAGCCGTTCGCCGTCAGTTTGCCAATAAAACAAATGCCCCGTATCGATCGATACGGGGCATTTTTTTGTGCGCAGTGTCTTTTTCCGTGGACTGTGGGAGCGAGCCTGCTCGCGAAAGCGCAGGAGCTACCGACAGTGAAGTGACGGTTATACCGCTATCGTCGGATCGCCGCCCGGAGCAGGCTTGCTCCCACAGGGTTCGCTGATACTATTGCCACCGATTTTGTTTCTGCCACAGGAAACTGCATGTCATTCATCCAAGCCAACCTGATCCATCTTCTGGCCGCGATCTGGTTCATTGTCTGCTGGGCCGGCTACACCCGTTACGCCTCATGGAAAGCACGCGATACGGCCTGCCTGGCCAGTGTCATGCACCTCTACCGCGAAGACTGGATGCGCCGCATGCTGCTACGCGACAACCGTATCGCCGATGCCAGCGTGATCGGCAACCTGGAGCGCAACGCGTCGTTTTTTGCCTCCAGTACACTGATTATCCTGGCAGGCATCCTGACGGTACTCGGGGCGTCCGACCGGGCGGTGTCGTTGCTGGCGGACCTGCCATTGGTACAACAAGCCTCACAGGGCATGGCTGAAGTGAAGTTGCTGTGCCTGGCGCTGGTGTTCGTGTATGCGTTCTTCACGTTCAGTTGGTGCATGCGCCAATACAACTTCGCTGCGGTCCTGGTGGGGTCGGCGCCGATGATCGGTGAGCGGCATGTGTCCGAGCAGGAGCGCAAGGCTTTTGCGTCAAGGGCCGCACGGGTTATTTCCATGGCGGCCAACCAGTTCAACTTCGGCCTGCGTTCGTATTATTTCGGCATGACCATGTTGGCCTGGTTCGTCAGCCCCTGGTTATTCATGTTGATGAGTGCCGGCGTGGTCTTCGTGTTGTATCAGCGCGAGTTTCATTCCGATGTATTGGATGTGATGGTCTATACGCCTACCGAAGCGCCAGCGCCCGAGGCAGGCAAGGAAGCGGCCTGATGACGCAGCAACTTTCGTGAATGCCAGATACAAGAAAACCCGCACCAGGCGGGTTTTCTTTTGCTGCTAAAACCGTATCAGTTGGTTTTAGGCGCGGTGGCAGGTGCTTGTTCCTGCTGGGCGGCGCTGTTCGATTCAGACTGAGCTTTGGCAGCTTCGGCGTTTTCTTTCGCCGCGTCGTTCACTTTATCCTGTGCTTTGTTCATGTCTTGCTGAGCTTGTTCAGCGTGTTGGTTGGCATCTTGAGCTTTGTCCTCGGATTTTTTATCGCAGGCGGCGAGACCGAGGGAGGCGGCCAACATCAAGGCAATAGCAAAAGTCTTACGCATGGGGTGTTTCTCCTTATGGATATAACTACTGGCCGTTGGAGCCGCGCCCCCGGGGTTAAGTTCCTCCTGAAGCCATAGATATATAACTTGCCTGTAGATGGAACTTTATCGCCTACCTTGAAGGAGTATTGGACCGATGGCTGAAGATTCCGTTTTTGACCGCGCGACACGTTTTTTATCTGCGCTCAGGCACTGCCAGGTGTTGGGCTTGAAGCTGCACAGCGCCAGTCGCGATGGGTTGACCGTCGTGTTGCCTTACAGCCCACAGATCATTGGCAATCCCCTGACTGGGATTGTCCATGGCGGTGCGTTGACCACCTTGATGGACACCGCCTGCGGCATGTCGACGTTGTACGTGTTACCGCAGTTTGAAGTCTGTCCGACCCTGGACCTGCGTATCGACTACATGCACGCCGCCATGCCCGACAAAGCGATTTATGGCTTCGCTCAATGCTATCGGGTCACGCCGGACGTGATCTTCAGCCGTGGGTTTGCCTACCAGGACGATCCGGAGCAGCCCATTGCCCATGCGGTCGGCACGTTCATGCGCCTGGGTGACAGCGCCCGGGGAATGAAAAAGGGCGGCCTGACGGCGGCTGCGCAAAAACCATGACCGATATCACTGAGACGCAACTGCGCCAGGCGTGCGAGCAGGGCGACGTCGGACGGCTGCTGGCCTTGATTCCCTATGCACGACTCATCGGCGTCGAATGCGCGCGCCAGGGCGATGAATTGCTGTTTTGCCTACCAGCCAATAAGGACAACATTGGTAACCCTTTACTGCCTGCTATCCACGGCGGGGTCATCGCCGGATTCATGGAGCTATCGGCCGCCGTTCATCTGCTGATCGCCACCCGTGCGGCCGGTGTGCCGAAGATCATCGATTTTTCCCTGGATTACCTGCGGGCCGGGCAGTTTCGCGATACCTATGCCAGATGCCAGGTCTGGCGCCAGGGGCGGCGTGTGGCCAACGTTGCGATCACCGCCTGGCAGGAAGCTGAAGCCGAACCCATCGCCACCGCCCGAGCCCATTTCAAGATCCCGGCGTCCTCCAAGCCGGCCGGCTCTTGAAATCACCCGAGTTGCCCCCACCTTGAGGACATCCCGCCGCCAATCTCTGCGAGGCGGACACCACCATCCACTTGGAGTTTGATGACCATGAGCGTGGAAACTCAAAAGGAAACCCTGGGCTTCCAGACCGAGGTGAAGCAACTGCTGCACCTGATGATTCACTCGCTGTATTCGAATAAGGAAATTTTCCTCCGCGAGCTGATTTCGAACGCCTCCGACGCTGTCGACAAATTACGTTTCGAAGCGCTGTCCAAGCCAGAACTGCTGGAAGGCGGCGCCGAGCTGAAAATCCGTGTGAGCTTCGACAAGGACGCCAAGACCGTCACCCTCGAAGACAACGGTATCGGCATGAGCCGCGACGAGGTGATCACGCACCTGGGCACCATCGCCAAGTCCGGCACCGCCGATTTCATGAAGAACCTGTCCGGCGATCAGAAAAAGGATTCCCACCTGATCGGTCAGTTCGGCGTTGGTTTCTATTCCGCGTTCATCGTCGCTGACCACGTCGAAGTGTTCAGCCGCCGTGCCGGCCTCGCTGCGAGCGAAGGCGTGCACTGGGCGTCCAAGGGCGAGGGCGAGTTCGAAGTCGCCACTGTCGACAAGGCCGATCGCGGTACCCGCATCGTCCTGCACCTCAAGTCTGGCGAAGAAGAGTTCGCCGATGGCTGGCGTCTGCGCAACATCATCAAGAAGTACTCCGACCACATCGCGCTGCCAATCGAGCTGCCGAAGGAAGTCACCGCTGCCGAAGGCGAAGAAAAGCCTGAAGTGGAATGGGAAACCGTCAACCGCGCCAGTGCCCTGTGGACCCGTCCTCGCACCGAGATCAAGGACGAGGAATACCAGGAGTTCTACAAGCACATCGGTCATGACTACGAAAATCCGCTGAGCTGGAGCCATAACAAGGTCGAAGGCAAGCTGGAATACAGTTCGCTGCTGTACGTACCGGCCCGTGCGCCGTTCGATTTGTACCAGCGCGAAGCGCCACGCGGCCTCAAGCTGTATGTGCAGCGCGTATTCGTGATGGACCAGGCCGAATCGTTCCTGCCGCTGTACCTGCGCTTCATCAAGGGAGTTGTGGACTCCAACGATTTGTCGCTGAACGTTTCGCGGGAAATCCTGCAGAAAGATCCGATCATCGATTCCATGAAATCGGCGCTGACCAAGCGTGTCCTGGACATGCTTGAGAAGCTGGCGAAGAACGAGCCCGAGCAGTACAAGGGCTTCTGGAAGAATTTTGGCCAGGTCATGAAAGAAGGCCCGGCCGAAGACTTCGCCAATAAAGAGAAGATCGCCGGCCTGCTGCGCTTTGCCTCGACCCAGGGCGACGACGGCGAGCAGATCGTTGGCCTGGCCGACTACCTGGCCCGCGCCAAGGAAGGCCAGGACAAGATCTACTACCTGACCGGCGAGACTTATGCACAGGTCAAGAACAGCCCGCACCTGGAAGTCTTCCGCAAGAAAGGCATCGAAGTGCTGCTGCTCACCGATCGCATCGACGAGTGGCTGATGAGCTACCTCAACGAGTTCGACGGCAAGAGCTTCGTCGATGTCGCTCGTGGCGACCTGGACCTTGGCAACCTGGATTCGGAAGAAGACAAGAAAGCCGCCGAGGAAGTGGCCAAGAGCAAGGAAGGCCTGGTGGAGCGGATCAAGACTGCATTGGGCGATGCTGTCAGCGAAGTGCGGGTTTCCCACCGTCTGACCGATTCCCCGGCGATCCTGGCCATCGGTGAGCAGGACCTGGGCCTGCAAATGCGCCAGATCCTCGAAGCCAGCGGCCAGAAGGTCCCGGATTCCAAGCCGATCTTCGAATTCAATCCGGCTCACCCGCTGGTGGAGAAGCTCGACAACGAGCAGAGCGAAGAGCGTTTTGGCGACCTGTCGCATATCCTCTTCGACCAGGCGGCCCTGGCGGCCGGCGACAGCCTGAAAGACCCGGCGGCGTATGTCCGGCGCTTGAACAAGCTGTTGGTTGAATTGTCAGCTTAATCACGTTGTAGGAAAAACCCGCTTCGGCGGGTTTTTTCATTTCCATTGTTCCGCCAAGGGGAAGTCAACTATGAGTCAGATTACGGTTCGTTCGGTGGTGTATCAGCTCGATGGCCAAACCTATGAAAGTCGCCTGGCCTTCGATACCCACCAGCAGGGCCCGCGCCCGGGTTTGCTGATGGCACCGAATTGGATGGGCGTAGGGGCTGGAGCCGAGGAAATCGCCAGGTCAGTGGCGGCGAACGGTTACGTGGTGCTGATTGCCGACCTGTACGGGCAAACGGTGCGCCCGAGCAATGCCGACGAGGCCGGTGCGGCGATGATGCCGCTCAAGAACGACCGGGCCTTGTTGCGCAAGCGCATGCAGGCCGCATTCGAGCAATTGCAAAGCCAGGGCGAAGCACAGGTCGACGTTTCGAAACTGGCCACGTTCGGCTTTTGCTTTGGCGGTTGCTGTTCCTTGGAACTGGCTCGCACCGGTGCGCCGCTCAAGGCCGCGATTTCGTTCCACGGCACCTTGGACACGCCGAACCCGGCCGATGCGCAGAACATCCAGGGCGCTGTCCTGGTGATGCACGGCGCCTCCGACCCGTTGGTGCCGAAAGAACAACTGCCGGCTTTCGAGGATGAAATGAACGCCGCTGGGGTGGATTGGCAACTGCTGAGCTATGGCGGTGCCGTGCACTCTTTTACCGACCCGCAGGCCAACGTGCCCGGCAAGATGATGTACAACGCCAAGGTTGCCGGGCGGGCGTTCCGCTCGATGCACAATTTGCTCGATGAAGTGTTCAAGGGCTGATTGCGCTGTCGTCTGTCTGATTGCTATCGCGAGCAAGCTCGCTCCCACACTGGCTCTAAGCGTTCGCAAATGCTGCGGGCACCTCGGTCAACTGTGGGAGCGAGCTTGCTCGCGATGGCTGCCTGACAGGCAACCCTGAAATCAGGGCAACTCGATCCGCTCGCTTTCCCCCGGCACAGTTGGCCAGTCTCCAGCCGCCCAGCGCCGGCGGGCCTCGTCTATCCGGGCCGGGTCGCTGGAGACGAAATTCCAGTTCATTCGCCGCGGCCCGTCCAAGGGCGCACCGCCGAACAGCACGGCATGGCAATCGCTGTCGGCCGACAGCGTCATTTCTTCTCCGGCGGGCAATATGACCAGCGAACGGGGCTCCAGTGGCTCACCGTCCAATTGCGCTTCACCGCCCAGGACATACAACGCGCGCTCTTCATGTTCCGTGGGAATCAGCAAGGTCGTCGCGGTTTGCAGGTGCAGTTCGGCATACAGCGTAGGCGACAGCACCGGCACCGGCGATTCCAGGCAAAAGCCTGACCCGGCGATCATGCGAATGCTGACGCCCAGGTTATCGCTGACCGGCAGGCTGTTGGCCGGATGATAACTGTAGTGTCCAGGGCCTTCTTCATGGGACTTGGGCGAGGCCAGCCAGACTTGCAGCCCATGCATGACAAAACCTCGTTTCACCAATGCCTGCGGCGTGCGTTCGACATGGGCAATCGCGCTGCCAGCGGTCATCCAACTGACGTCTCCGGCGTTGACCACCTGATCGGAACCGAGGCTGTCCTTGTGCTGGATCTGGCCCTCGAACAGGTAGGTGAGGGTGGACAGGCCGATATGTGGGTGCTGGCGGATGTTCATCCCTTTGCCCGCCGGGTAGGACGTCTGCAGCATATGGTCGAAAAACACGAAAGGTCCGACGCTACGGCATTTGGCGGACGGCAAGGGCCGAAGAATCGGCTGGCCTTCCACGTCCTCTGCACGGGGGCGAACGATCAGGGGAGCGGTCATGGTGTCTTCCAGGTTGAACGACGAATGGGCGAAGCATAACCCGAGCTTGCAACGGACGGCAGCGACGGCTTGAACCCAGGCGGGACGGCGGGGGTCTATGCTGCTCATGGCTTCTGGAGAGCGCCCGTGTCGATCCGTCTGATGTTCGCTTGTCTGCTGGCCATTGTGAGCAGCGCCGCCGTGGCTCGCGAATATGCCTACAGTGATGCGCACCTGCATTACGTTGATTTCTTCCAGGAAACCGCCGGCATGCCCAAGCTGCTCAAGGCGATGGCGGACAATCGCATCGAGCACGTGATGATTTCCGGCGTGCCCGTGGCGAAGAAATGGCACGAAGACGAACCCAAGCGTCCGCGTTATTACGCCGGTGACGATGCGGACGCCTATTGGTACAGCGCCACCGACGTGATCGTCGCTGCAGCGGTCTCCAAGCTCCCTGCTGAGCAACGCCAGCACTTCCATCCCTTCCTGTCAGGCTTCAACCCCAACGACAAAAACTCCGACGCCCACATCCAGCGCATGCTCGATCTCTATCCGGGGCTGTGGCAAGGCATCGGCGAAGTGTTTACCCGTCATGACGATCTGACGGCGCTGACCTCAGGCGACACGCCGCGCGCCAACAATGAGGCTATGACACGCATCTATCACTTGGCGGCGGAAAACGACCTGCCGGTGATGCTCCATTCCAATATCACCTCCAAGCGTGAGAAAAATCCGCTGTACCTGGCGGAAATCGAAGAGCCGTTGCGCAATCATCCGCACACACGGTTCATCTGGGCTCATGCTGGCACGAGCCTGGAGATTCACCGGCATCAGACCCAGCTGGATTTTCTGCTGCCTACTCTGACGCGGATGCTTGAGTCATACCCCAATCTATACATTGACCTGTCTTGGAGCCTGCTCACGCCGTATCTGCTGGACGAGGCGGGTAAGCCTCGCGATAAATGGCTAAAGCTCGTGGAGCGCTTCCCGGAGCGCTTCATGGTGGGGTCGGACGTGGTAGGACGATTCAACAAGTTGGGTAAGGAATTGCACGGCTTCGATCCGTTCCTCGATGCTTTGCCGGAAGACGTAGCGAGAAAAGTGGCGCGGGATAACTTCCTGGCGGTGTTGCCGCGCTCAGTGCCGCGTTGAGTTGCTTTTGTGGCGAGGGAGCTTGCTCCCGCTGGGCTACGCAGTAGCCCCAAAATCTGGCGACTGCTGCGCAGTCGAGCGGGAGCAAGCTCCCTCGCCACAGGTCAACCTTATCCCCGAGCTATCGGTGGCCTGGCCAACATCGCTCTGTCATCAGCCTGTCACCCCCGCGTCATACCCTCGCGCTCATCTCAATCAAGGAGCGCACCATGCACCTCACCCGTTCAAGCGCACTGCTCGCGTTGTTGTTGACCTGCGGCCTGGCCCAGGCTGAAGTCCGTGTCGAAGGCCCGGTGGAATATGGGGTCTTCGAAGGACCGAAGGCCGAGTTGCAGTCGGGCGAGCGGGTCCTGCGTCGCAGCAATGAGCAGATCCGCCAGACCGAAAGTGTTCCGGCCAAGCTGGGCACCAAATTTGGTATGCGCTATCAGTTGGCGGGCAAGATCGAGAATGACCAGCCGCTGACCTTGCTGTATTTCACCCCGGGTATCCGTACGCCCGATGGCGTGCGCCACGACAAGTTCGAGGTTATCCAGAAACTGGTGCCCGGCGCGCCCCAGGATGTCATGGCCTATGAATTCACTGAAAGCCACGAAGTGGTGCCGGGGGAGTGGCGGTTCATGGTGTTCCAGGGCGATCGGTTGCTGACGCAGCAGCGGTTTGTCGTGCGCTGAAGCGGAGTCAAATTTGAGGGCGAGCTTGTGTGGGAGCGAGCTTGCTCGCGATAGCGGTTGATCAGCCAACTTCGATATTGACTGATCCGGCCTCATCGCGAGCAAGCTCGCTCCCACAAAGGGATGCTCTCTGGCATCTGCGGTTTATTGAGCAGACAAAAAAAACGCCCCGAACCAGTCGGGGCGTTTTTGTGTGTGGCGTCGCGGCGGGGCTTACTTGCCCTGCCAGCGCTTCATCACCAGGGTAGCGTTGGTGCCACCGAAGCCGAAGCTGTTGCTCATCACGGTGTTGATGGTGGCATTTTCGCGAGTCTTGGTCAGGATCGGCAGGTCGGCCACTTCCGGGTCAAGCTCGTCGATGTTGGCGGAACCTGCCATGAAGTTGCCTTCCATCATCAGCATGCAGTAGATCGCTTCGTGAACGCCGGCGGCGCCCAGGGAGTGACCCGACAGGCTCTTGGTGGAGCTGATGGCCGGGGCCTTGTCGCCGAACACTTCACGTACGCCTTTCATCTCCGCGACGTCGCCGACCGGAGTCGAGGTGCCGTGGGTGTTCAGGTAGTCGATTGGCGTATCGACGGTGGACATGGCCATCTGCATGCAGCGCACGGCACCTTCGCCGCTTGGCGCGACCATGTCGTAGCCGTCGGAAGTGGCGCCGTAGCCGACGATTTCCGCATAGATTTTCGCGCCACGGGCGAGGGCGTGTTCCAGCTCCTCGACCACGACCATGCCGCCACCGCCGGCAATGACGAAACCGTCACGGTCGGCATCGTAGGCGCGGGAAGCGGTTTGCGGGGTGTCGTTGCGTTTGCTGGACAGGGCGCCCATCGCATCGAACAGGAACGACTGGCTCCAATGTTCTTCTTCACCGCCGCCGGCGAACACGATGTCTTGCTTGCCCATCTGGATCTGCTCGACCGCGGTGCCGATGCAGTGGGCACTGGTGGCGCAAGCGGAGGAGATCGAGTAGTTCAGGCCCTTGATCTTGAAAGGAGTGGCCAGGCACGCCGAAACGGTGCTGCCCATGGTCCGCGTGACGCGGTAAGGGCCGACGCGCTTGACGCCTTTCTCGCGCAGGATGTCCAGCGCTTCCATCTGGTTCAAGGTCGACGCGCCGCCCGAACCGGCGATCAGGCCAGTGCGCACGTTGGACACCTGCTCGTCGGTCAGGCCGGAGTCAGCGATGGCGTCTTTCATGGCCAGGTAGGCATAAGCCGCCGCGTGGCCGACGAAACGGTAGATCTTGCGATCGATCAGCTCTTCGAGGTTCAGGTCAATGGAGCCGGAAACCTGGCTACGCAGACCCATTTCGGCATATTCCGGGTTGTACCGGATGCCAGGGCGACTTGCACGCAGGTTAGCGGAGACGGTCTCTTTGTCATTGCCCAGGCACGAAACGATGCCCAGACCAGTGATAACGACGCGGCGCATGCGGATAACCCTTAGAAGTTGTCAGTGGAGGTGAAAACGCCGACCCGAAGGCCTTCGGCGGTGTAGATCTCGCGACCATCCACGGCAACCGAACCATCGGCAATGGCCATGTTCAGCTTGCCCTTGAGGACGCGTTTGATATGAATGTTATAGGTGATCTTCTTCGCAGTCGGCAGTACCTGACCGAAGAACTTCACTTCGCCCGAACCCAGGGCGCGACCGCGGCCTGGCAGGCCCTGCCAGCCGAGGAAGAAGCCGACCAGTTGCCACATGGCGTCGAGGCCCAGGCAGCCGGGCATCACCGGGTCACCTTCGAAGTGACAGGCGAAGAACCACAGGTCTGGAGTGATATCCAGCTCGGCGACCAATTCACCTTTGCCGTACTTGCCACCCTCATCGCTGATATGGGTGATGCGATCAACCATCAGCATGTTGGGGGCGGGCAGTTGCGCGTTACCAGGGCCGAACAGCTCACCGCGACTGCAGCGCAGCAGATCTTCCCGAGTAAAGGCGTTTTGTTTGGTCATGCGAGCTCCTCAATAGTCCCATGCGGCAGGGTGGGGCAAATCTTCCCGGCCGATCGAAGCGTTCATGCCTCGAGTCGGCAGCCTACTCATAGACTATTGCGTTGTAGTGAAAGTCACAGCACACGGGAAATGAATGTACACCTGTGCACTGAAATTGTTATTCCTGTCCCGCTCGAGGCGTGTCCGGGTGCCTAAGACTGCCGCACTTTCGCCTTTCACGCCAGTCGCAGATAGTCCAAGGCCCCGTATTTACCCTACCCAGCGTTGCAGAGTCTGCTGCAAGTCAATTCGCTTGAAGGGTTTGGCCAGGTAATCGTTCATGCCTGCCGCCAGGCAGGCTTCACGGTCGCCCTGCAATGCATTGGCCGTCAGGGCGATGATGGGGACGTCGGTGCAGCCCGGCAATTGGCGGATCTGCCGGGTGGCTTCGTAGCCATCGATGACCGGCAGCCGACAGTCCATCAGGATCGCTTCGAAAATCAGGCTCTCTGCGCTGCGTACGGCCTGGGCGCCATCGGTGGCGACGCTGACCTTGAAGCCCAGGCTGCGCAGCATGGCTTCGATCACCGTCTGGTTCACCGGGTTGTCTTCTACCAGCAGGACATTGCGGCCTTCTCCATCACCGCTTCCGCCGGGCAGGCGTGGGGGCAGCAACGGCGGAGGAGCCAGGCGAGACAGGGCCAGGGGGATCTCCAGCGTAAACACCGAGCCCTGGCCTTCCTCGCTCTGGGCTCGCAGCGTGCCGCCCATGCGTTCGGCCAGGGTGCGGGCGATCGGCAAGCCCAGGCCCGTACCGCCGTAGCGCCGGGAAATCGAACTGTCGGCCTGCTGGAACGCGTCGAACATCCGCTCCAGGCTCTCGGCCGAGATGCCGATGCCACTGTCACGCACCGTGCAGGTGAACCAGAGCAGTTCGTGGTCCAGGGCCTGCCATTGGCATTGCACGGTAACGCGGCCCTGGTCGGTGAACTTCAGCGCGTTGCCGATCAGGTTCACCAGGATCTGCCGGATCCGCGTCGGGTCGCCTTGTACCTGCAGCGGCTTCATGTCGTCGGGGATCAGCAGGTCCAGGCCCAGCTTGCGCTGCGCGGCGCTGTGCTGGAACGATTGGGCGCAACTGCCGACCAGCTCCGCCAGGTTGAACGCAATGTGTTCCAGCTCCAGTGCCGAACGTTCGATGCGCGAAAAATCGAGAATGTCGTTGATCACCTTCAACAGGTGCTCGGTGGATTCCGAAGCCAGCGCGGTGTACTCGTGCTGTTCATCGGTCATGTGGGTGGTTTCCAGCAGTTGCAGCATGCCCAGGACGCCGTTCATCGGCGTGCGCAGTTCATGGCTCATCATCGCCAGGAATTCGGACTTGGCGCTGTTGGCTTTTTCCGCTTCTTCCCGGGTCTTGATCAACTGGGTCATGGCCTGGTGCTGTTCACGGCTGGCCTGCTCCAGCCCATCGGCGAGGTTGTTGATGTGCCGTGACAAAGCCCCCAGTTCGCCGTCGTCGACGATGGGCAGCGGGGCGTTGTAGTCGCCTTGCTGGATCGCCTTGACCGCGTTGCCGATGTCGCGGATCGGCCGTGACAGGTCGGCCGCCAGGCGCCGCGCCACCAGGAACGTGAACAGCAGGGCGAACAACGCCAGGATCGCCGCCTTGAGCAGGATCTCCTGCTGCCGCTGGCTGAAGGCGTCATTGGACATGCCGACGATTACCCGGCCCAGATAATCTTCGCCGGGCCTTTCGGTGGTCGGATTGTTGCCTTGCAGGAAGTCATTGTTCAGGGCAATGCGCTGCAGGCGAACCGGGGCCTGGAACACTTCGACCTGTTGTGAATGATTGCGGGTCTGGGCCGGTTGCTCGACGTATACAAGGACCCGCTCCGTGCGGTCCTGGACTTCGAGGAATCGCACATGGGGCGTTGCCAGGGTCGCGGTGAGCAGGCTTTCCAGCACTTCGTTGTTGCCGGAAATGACGCCGTATTCCGCTGCCGGAGCCAGTTGGTTGGCGATCAGTTGTCCGGTGTGGTTGAGTTCCTGGCGCAAGTCCTGGATCCGCACGAAAGTGAAGAAACCGATCAGCAACACGGTCAGCAATAATGCCGGGCCGAGGGCGATGAGCTGGGTGCGGGTGTGGATATCCCAACGACGGCGCAAGGTCATGGGCGGTGTTCTCCTTCTGCCAACTGCGCAGCGACGGATTCGGCATCGATCGGTTCGATCCCCAGGGAGCGGGCGACCTGTTGATTGCTCAAGACTTTGAAGCGGGCCGGGTACAGGCTGCGCGGCCAGGTGGTGGCGGGGCGGTCGAGCAGATCGTCGAGAATCGCCAGCCAGTCTTCCTGGTCGCTGTAGGTGCTGGCCAGGCTGCCGGCCTTGACGAAGGCCGGGCTCGGGCCGATCAGCGCGCGTTGCCGGGCATAACTGCTGAGCAACAGGTTCTTCACCGTCTTGGGGTTGTACAGGTCGGGATCATCCAGGCCGAGCAACACGTCGCTTTGGCCCAGCAGGTTCTGCAACGGGCGGCTGTCACTGCTGTCGTCCCAGCGCTCGCCGACAATTTCCAGACCCAGGGCAGGCGCTGCCTGATTGGCATCCTTGAGTAAAAACTCGCTGTGCTTGTCGAACAGTATGCCGACCCGTCGCACTTGCGGCAGGACCTGGCGGATCAGGCGCAGTTGCCGCGCCATCGGCGGATCGCTCCAGAGCAGGCTCAGTTGCTCGGGCGTTGCATCGCCAAGGCGGTCGCGGGCTTGCTGGCGACTGATCCGCAGCACCAGGGTGGCCGGTCCGTGGATCTTCTGCAGGCGCCAATCGAGGCTCGGCAAATCCAGCAGCACCAGGCGCAGGTCGCCGGGTAACCGGTCCGGCGTCGGCAGGCTGGCCAGCGGGGCAAAGCGTACATTGTCGTAGGGGCGTCGGGCCTGCAAGGCTTGGGTAAACGACTGCACGCCGGGGCTATCCTGGGCGCCGGTCAACAAGATCTCGGCAGCCCGGGCCTCGGTGACGGTCAGCAGACTGGCAAAAGCCAGCCACGGCAACAGCCACAGGCGGCCACGGAATGGCGTCTTGCGTGGTTGGCCCCGAGACATCTAGAAGGACAACTCTGCGCTGAAATACAGGACGTGACGGGAGTCGTAGCGATTGTCGACGTAAGTGGTCGGTTGATCGTCGAGCCGCTGTTGCATCACCCCCGCCAGCTCCAGGCTGGCCTTGCCCAAGGGGATTCGCCTGGCGAGGCGGGTGTCGACTCGCTCGTAGCGGTAGCCATTGAGGGCATCGGCAGCGTAGTAGAAGACCGCGCTGTTCCAACCTTTGCCCCAATCGCGCAGCCAGCCGGCGGAACCGCTGTTGCGGGCGGTCAGTTGTTCGTCGAGGGGATTGCTCGCCAGGGCATCGACGTAGGCGTAGGTCAGGCGCAGCCGATCGGTTAGGGTCACGCGCCAGTCCAGTTGGGTCTCGGCACCGGTGAACTGTGATTCGTTGCTGTTGCTGGCGATGTATTGGTTGTTGCGCAGGGGTTCGCTGATCATCCCGGTGATTTCGTCATGGAACAGCTTCACATCCATTGTCAGGCCAAGGTCCATGAAATAGCCGTTGTAACCCAGCTCTCGGGAGCGCATGTGCTCTTGATCCAGATTCCCCGGGCCGCGCGTGCGCACGAAATAGCGTGCGCTGTCCTGACCGAATGCGGCGGGCTTCAGGTTGGTGACCTGATAGCTCCAATTGACGTTGTTTTCGAACATGTCCGGTGAACGCACCGCCTCGGAATATACCGCCCGCAGTCCGTGTCGCGGGGTGATCAGGTAGTTGACCGCCATCCGCGGCGTCAGCGAACTGCCGGTCAGGTGCGTATCTTCGAACATCGCGCCGCCCTGCAGCAGCCAATGTTCGCTGGCTCGCCATTCGAGCTGGCCGAACAAGCGGTAGGTGGTGTCGTCCAGGGTGCCATTGAAGTAGGTCTCCGAGTCGGCCCGGTCGTAGCGATAATTCGCCCCGGTGACCAGCCGCAGGCTGTCGGACAGGCTGAGGGTGTCCTGGATCTCCAGGTCATAGCGCGACTCCCGGGCGCTTTGGTCGATGTCGCCGCACAGTGTTTGGGAAGCACCGTTGCGCCATTGATCAAGTACCTGATTGGCCAGCGCCTGTTCCTGTGCGGTACCGGCGGGAACCCCGGTCGTCAGGGAACCGGGAATACTGCGCGCCAGCTTCTCGGCATAGTTGGGGTTGAGTTGCCACAGGTCGGTCAATTGCGGGCTGAAGGACACCTCTGCGTCACAGGCGCGCCAGGTTTGCTGGCGATCCCAATGCTGGATCGAGCCTTGTACATAGAGACTGTGATTGGGGTTCAGATCCAGGTTCCAGCGCAGCGAACCGGCGTAATCCTTGGCGATGACGTCGGAGTTATCCCCAGCCGCTGTAATCCCGGCGAACACGGGACGATAGGTGTAGGGCCGCTGATTGGTCCCGTCCTTGGCGTTCAATTGCCAATCGATGCTCTGGGATTCGTCCAGGGTATGGCTGACGGACAGGTTGAAGCGGTCCAGTCGTCGACTGTCGCGGTAATCGGCGCCGTTGCGGTCACTGTCGAAACCGTCGTCTTCCTGGCCGGACAGCGAGAGCCGGAAATCGCCGTTTTCCCAACCGCTGCCTTGACTGGCGTACCAGTCGCCGATCCCCCGCTGGCCCCGGGTGATCTTCAGTCGGGTGCCGTGGCTGTCGGCCGGGGAGCGGGTGATGATGTTGACTACCGCCATCAGCGCGTTGGCACCGTAGCTGACGGTGTTCGGGCCCCGGAAGACTTCGATCCGGTCGATGTCTTCCATGGCGACCGGAATATCACTCCAGTCCACCGTTGCCAGGCCGGCGCGATACACCGAACGGCCATCGATCAGCACCTGCATGCGCCGCGCTTCGCTGGCGTTGCTCCCGTGGTAATTGACGGTGGCCTGGTTGCCGCTGAGATTGCCGACCATCATGCCCGGCACCAGGCGCAACAGTTCGCTGATGTCCCGGGCGCCGCTGGCCTTGATCAATTCACGGTCGAGTACGGTCATGCTGCCCGGCACTGCGGCCGGCGACTGTTTCAGGCGCGTGGCGGTCAACACCTGGGGCACGGCCTGGCTGTCCACGAACAAATCGTCGGCCACCACCGGCGGACTGATGATCAGCGCCAATAGCAGTGAAGAACCTGGACGGAAGGGGCCAACAAACACGGCACAGCCTTGGATAACGAAAGGATGGCAGGCATGTTAACCGAGCCGAACGACTTTTCCATTCACGTTGACAGCATTTTCCTGGGAAATGATGGTCAGCTTGCTACAGCGATGGGTAATTACTGACGGGGCTGGTCGTGGTCCGGCCGCTCCGTATAATGCCCCGCATTGCCACTTGGTACGGAAGAACGGATTGCATATGACTGAACAGCGCCCGATTGCGGTCCTGGGAGGCGGGAGTTTCGGCACTGCCGTGGCTAACCTGCTGGCGGAAAACGGCCACGCGGTGCGCCAATGGATGCGTGACCCCGAGCAGGCCGAGGCCATCCGGGTCAACCGAGAGAATCCGCGTTACCTCAAAGGCATCAAGGTCCGGCCTGAAGTGGAGCCGGTCACTGACTTGCAGGCAACACTCGAAGGCAGCGACTTGTTCTTCGTCGCCCTGCCTTCCAGCGCCTTGCGCTCGGTGTTGGCGCCCCATGCCGAACGCTTGAGCGGCAAAATGCTCGTGAGCCTGACCAAAGGCATCGAGGCGCAGACTTTCAAGCTGATGAGCGAGATTCTCGAGGAGATCGCCCCCAAGGCGCGAATCGGCGTGATCTCCGGGCCGAACCTGGCGCGCGAGATCGCCGAGCATGCCCTGACCGCCACCGTGGTCGCCAGCGAAGATGAAGAACTGTGCCAGCGTGTCCAGGCCGCACTGCATGGCCGCACGTTCCGCGTCTATGCCAGCGCGGATCGTTTCGGCGTGGAGCTGGGCGGGGCGCTGAAGAATGTCTACGCGATCATCGCCGGCATGGCGGTCGCCCTGGGCATGGGCGAGAACACCAAAAGCATGCTGATCACCCGGGCGCTGGCGGAAATGACCCGTTTCGCCGTCAGCCAGGGCGCCAATCCGATGACCTTCCTCGGGCTGGCCGGGGTGGGCGACCTGATTGTCACCTGCTCTTCGCCTAAAAGCCGCAACTACCAGGTCGGCTTCGCCTTAGGACAAGGCCTGAGCCTGGACGAGGCCGTGTCGCGCCTGGGTGAAGTGGCCGAAGGGGTCAACACCCTTAAGGTGCTCAAGGCCAAGTCCCAGGAGGCTGGCGTGTACATGCCGCTGGTCGCCGGTCTGCATGCGATCCTCTTTGAAGGGCGCACGCTGGAGCAGGTGATCGAACTGTTGATGCGTGGCGAACCCAAGACCGACGTTGATTTTATTTCCACCAGCGGTTTCAACTGATTCCCATGACCGCAAGCAGGAGCGAACCATGAACGATCCGAAAGGGCAGCCTCAATACGAATCCATCCTGCTGCGCGTGCTGTGGATGGTGATTTACCTGTTGGTCTGGCAGGTGGCGCAATTCATCCTCGGCGCCGTGGTGCTGGTGCAATTGATCTATCGGCTGATCTACGGCGCACCGAGCGCCAGCCTGATGAATTTTGGCGACAGCGTGAGCCAGTTCCTCGCGCAGATCGGCCGCTTTGGCACCTTCCACAGTGACCAGAAACCTTGGCCATTCGCCGACTGGCCGACCCCACGCACACCGGAAGGCGAAGCGCCCCACGCCGTGGCGCCGGCACCGCACCCGGTCCGGGACGAGGAGCCGAAGTTATGAAACTGTGGGTATTGCGTCATGGCGAGGCCGAGCCCCACGGGGCCCGTCCCGATCCGGAGCGGGTGTTGACGATCCATGGTCGCGAAGAAGTGCTGCTCAGCGCCGGTCGATTGATGGGCGAACCGTTGCGGGCCATTTATGCCAGCCCTTACGCGCGCGCGCAGCAGACCGCGCAACTGGTGCGCGAGGCCCTCGGATTCGAGCCTGAATTGATCACCGTGAACTGGTTGACGCCGGAGACCCGTCCGGCCGAGGTGTTGAAGCACCTGGACGATCAGGACAACGTTCTGCTGGTCAGCCATAACCCGCTGGTGGGCAGCCTGCTGGGCTTTTTGCAGCACGGTCACTTGCAGCAACCGGAACAGGTCGCAACGGCTGGCCTGGCCGAGCTGGAAGGTGATCTGCCGCTGGCCGGCGCGATGAAGCTCAAGAGCCTCAGGCATCCCTGAAACAAACGGTTCCAAGCAAAACAAACATCACAAAGGAACGGCAACGATGAGTCTGTGGCGCACCACTCCGAATATCGAACAACTGAATGCCGCTGGTAAAAACACCATCAGCGAAGTGCTGGACATTCGTTTCGAGTCTTTCGACGACGAGTCCCTGACCGCGAGCATGGTCGTCGATCACCGTACTCATCAGCCATTTGGCCTGCTGCATGGCGGCGCGTCGGTGGTGCTGGCCGAAACGGTCGGTTCCATGGCCGCCTACCTGTGCGTGGACACCAGCAAGTTCTACTGCGTAGGCCTGGAGATCAATGCCAACCACCTGCGCGGCGTGCGCAGCGGACGAGTCACGGCCACGGCCCGCTCGGTTCACCTGGGGCGCACCACCCAGGTCTGGGACATCCGCCTGGTCAATGATGACGGCAAGGTCAACTGCGTATCGCGCCTGACCATGGCGGTGGTGCCGTTGGGGGAAAATCCGCGTGCATCCTGAGGTTCAGTGGCCATGAGGGCAGGCAAGCATTTAAAGGTGCTTAGCCTGTTTTCTTATAGACGTATTGGTGCGGCTGCAATTTCACGGTGTTCGGCACCAATACCTGAGGTCGATAAAGGCTGTTCATCAGTGTTTCGGCCGGTATATCAATAAGAGTGTCCGATGGGGTTTCCGCATAGGTCAGGACGTCGATCATGACGTTGATCCCCATCCCACGGATCATATCTTCGCCGACAAACATTGCGCGAAGGCGTTGAGTGTTTTCATCTGCGCCATCCCTCATAGCGAAATCAACCGTGTAATCATACTTATCCTCTACCCAGGGAGGGGCCTCTTTCGGCCTCATTCCAGGCTGAAGGATGTCCAGGGTCTGAAGCATGGAGGTTTCCAACTGCCCACTGTCCTGCAGCGCGGATAGCGGCGTTCTGTAGCGTTGATCACCGAAGCGGCTGCTGGGCTTCACCGGCTTCTGCGATGCCTCTAACGAAAAAAAGACAAAGTCATCGGTTGCCAGCTCCTCCAGGTCATCCTCGTGTGTATTTTCTGTGCTGAACGCTAGGCCACGATTGAGCAGTTGTTTTCTGGAGAAGAGTTCAACGACATTGTCTTCCTGGCGTAGATCCTGGTTTGAAAAGTGAACGATATGAAATGGCTTGGCATTGAATGGACCCAGGAAAAATTTATCGGCGTTCTCCAGATCGATGTGCTCTTCAAGTTTCGTTTCAAGGCGTGTGATGTTGTATTTCGATAGTTTCTGAAAGGCCATGAAAGGGTTGGACGTTGCACCAAGCTCCTTCCATGCTTCTCCTCGCGTCAGGGCATGGTTGAAGGCCGCGATGGCTTCCTCAGTGATCTGCCCGTCGCTATCAAGAAAGGTCACAGGGTTGTTTTGAACAAACCGAAAGAGATTCAGACCGTCAACGGTCCCAGCCGGGTCGGCATTGATCCAGCGCCCCAGCCAAGGCGCGTAATACCGCTGTCCGTAATAGTACAACCCCGTGGCATCGCGCTCCTGGCCGGAGTATCGCCGGGTCTTGTAGCTCGCTTGAACTTTGTCCGGGCCTGCCCACCACGACGTGCCTCCGTAGGGGTAGTACATTTCCTCGCTGACCAGGTTGGCGCGGTCATCGAGCTCCAACGTACTGGAGCCCAGGTGATTCGTCAGGTTGTAATGGTATTGATCGGCGTGCGGGGATCCTGATTTCCAATGCAGGACCTGCACGGCGCAACGTCCTGCTTGTACCGAAATGACATGGACCTCCTCGGAAGGCGAGGTGCGGATCTCCAGGCTGGGCAAGTAGCGCACCTCATGGGTGCGCGTGAGGGCTGTGTAGGTCAGGCGAACTTTGCGCTTGCGCTGGCCAGTTCCGTCGTAGACATAGATTTCGCTGTCATTAGGTGCGTCCTCACGCACCACTTGATCAACCTGGCGCAGGCGATTGCTTAAACTCCAGGTCAAATCCTGGCCCGCCAATAATTGTGTCCTGTTGCCATTGGCATCGAACCCGGCAGTGATTTCATCCTCGTCGGGCAAACTGCCGTCGGCTTTCTGCTCCAGTGCGCGGTTGCTGTATTTCGAAATCGTCGTTCGTTGTGTCCAGCCGTGGCTGGCAGCGGTATGCACCAGCGTCGTGAGATTGCCACCGTCGTCGTAGCTGTAGACCTGCCGATAATTCTCCAGTTGTCCCGGATCGGGAGGCGAAACGAAAACCGGCTCTTGTGGGCCGTTGTGGCTACCGATACGTTGCCAGCCAGTCGCCTTGATCAGTTGGTAAAGACTGTCGTAGACGTACGACTGGACCGGCTCGATCTTCTGGTTACGAAAGAAGCGGGTGTCCCGCGTCGCGTCTCTGATGCTGAGGATATTGCCGACACGATCATAACCATAGGCCAGGTCCTGCAACGGTGGCTGACCCACGAGGCCGGCCTTGACATTCATCAGGCGACCGTCACGTGGGTCGTACACTGCCTCGCTGACAACGCCGTTACCGGCGGTCTGCCGTTCGACATTGCCGTTCACGTCGTAGCGAATGTCGTTCAGCAGCGATGTCTCGTGCGTTTGCCCCGCGAGTTTCAAGCGAACTTGCCGGAGCTGGCCGGCGATATCCAGATCCGATTGCTGGATGTTGTCTTGCGCATCTGCTTGCAGGATTGCGTTGCCCAAGGCGTTATAAGCGATGCGAGCGGTCGCTCCAATGCCAGTCTCATTCAACAGATCCCTGTCTGCCTCATCGATGGGCCAGTCCGGCTCGTTCAGCTCCTGGAGGAAATGCCGGGTTTGCGAAACGACCCCGCCCGTCAGGGCATATTGGTTGAACAGGACCGTGCCCGCATCATCATCGTGGCGGATCAATCGGCCGCATTGATTGCGCGAGGCTAGCTCAGGGGCGTTTCCCCCGTAGGCGTAGAACGCATTTTTTCTGGCATGCGAGCCTTGAGCCTGTTCAATGGTTCTGACGGGGCGCAACAGCGTGTCATATTCGGTTTGCGCCTGGGTGTGCAAGCTGTCCCAGCCAACCAGATGCTGACCGGCCAAGCCTAAGAATGCCAGGCGATAACCCGCATCGACATTGTCGGTAAAGAGCGCCGCGCCCGTGAGGCTGAAGACGGTTCTCAGGTTGGGGCGGACATCCGGCTCGGTCTCAAGCAACTTGAACAGGCGGGGGTCGTAGTTGAGCACCGCGTGTCCGGCGACATCATGGATATGGCGATGGATCCGGGCTTCGGGCATCGTTGCCGGATCATTGCGAAAGTATGCTACCGAGGCGATGCCCAGTCCTCGGGCGTCTTGCACGGAAACGGTCGGTGTCTTGGCATGCATGCAATTCCCCTCGGACAAAGTGTCGCCACCGCTGTAGTTATTGCCAAGCCGATATAAGCGTCAACTGTAAGGTCTGACAGGTGCCAAGGGAGAATCGATAATCGATAATCGATAATCGATGGAGCGACGCTGTCATCATTCCTGTCAGTTACGGTCATTGCCGCGCCGCCGGGTTCTGCGGACAATCGGTCGCAGTTCTCGCAATGGATCGGTCAACATGTCGCAACCGGTGTTTTTCGCCCACGCCAATGGTTTCCCCTCGGCCACGTACGGCAAGCTGTTCGCCGCGCTGGCGCCGCAATACCAGGTCGCGCATCTGGAATTGCACGGCCATGACCCGCGGTTCCCGGTCGATGACAACTGGAATAACCTGGTGGACGAGCTGATTCATCATCTGGAGCAGCAACCGGAACCGGTGTGGGGTGTGGGGCATTCCTTGGGTGGCGTGTTGCACTTGCACGCGGCGTTGCGCAGCCCTCGGTTGTATCGGGGCGTGGTCATGCTTGATTCTCCGGTGCTGACCCGTGTGGATCGCTGGCTGATCCTGGCCGCCAAACGCCTGGGCTTCATCGATCGCCTGACCCCGGCGGGGCGAACCCTGGGGCGGCGGGAAGAGTTCAGCGACCTGGAGTCGGCGCGGTCTTATTTTGCCGGCAAGACGCTTTTTCGCGGTTTCGATCCGGAGTGCTTCGAAGCGTACCTGCAACATGGCTTGCAGACGGTGGGCGATCGGTTGCGACTGCGCTTTGACCCCGCCACGGAAATCAGCATCTATCGCGGCGTGCCGCACACCAACCCTGGACGGGCCCGAAAACTTGAAATCCCGCTGGCGGTGGTGCGGGGGCGGCAGAGTCGGGTGGTGATGCGTCACCACGCCCGGTCGGTGGATCGCATGCCCTTCGGTGAATCGCTGAGTATGCCTGGCGGCCACATGTTTCCTCTGGAGCGTCCAGTGGACACCGCCAATCTGCTCAAGGATCTCTTCCAGCGCTGGGAAGGAGTCGCCCATGAGCGTCGTTGAAGAAGTCCGCCTGAGCCTGCCTCATATCGAATTGGCGGCTCATCTGTTCGGGCCCGAAGATGGTCGCCCGGTAATCGCCTTGCATGGCTGGCTGGACAACGCCAACAGTTTCGCCCGGCTGGCGCCCCGGTTGGAAGGCGTGCGGGTGATCGCCCTGGACATGGCCGGCCACGGTCATTCCGGGCACCGCCCGCCTGGTGCCGGCTATGCGCTGTGGGACTATGCCCACGATGTTCTGCAAGTGGCCGAGCAACTGGGCTTGAAGCGTTTTGCCCTGCTGGGCCATTCCATGGGAGCCATTGTCTCGCTGGTGCTGGCCGGGTCGTTGCCGGAACGTATCACCCACCTGGGCCTGATCGATGGTGTGATCCCTCCTACGGCGAAAGGCGATAATGCGGCGGAGCGCATGGGCATGGCCTTACAAGCGCAGTTGGATTTGCAGCAAAAACGCAAACCCGTCTACAAAACCCTCGACCGTGCGATCGAAGCCCGGATGAAAGGGCTGGTGGCGGTCAGCCGCGAGGCCGCCGAGTTGCTGGCCCAGCGCGGCTTGATGCCAGTGCCGGGAGGCTACACCTGGCGCACCGACAATCGCCTGACCTTGCCCTCGCCGCTGCGCCTGACCGACGAACAGGCCATGGCCTTCGTGGCGCGGATCGCTTGTCCTGCTCATCTGGTCGTGGCGGCGGACGGTATGCTGGCCCACCACCCGGAGCTGCTGGAACGTCTACCCTTCAGTCATGAACAACTGCCTGGCGGCCATCATTTGCACCTGAACGATGAGTCCGGGGCGGCGCTTGTAGCAGACTGTTTCAATCGGTTCTTCAGCGTTTCTTGACTTGCGCCGGGCAAGTGTCGAGGCTGGGCGGGTTGAAAGGGAGCCAACCATGACTGATATCCGTCCACTCGCCTTGCTGCGCATTGACGAACGCCTTTGCGTCGCGCGGATCCAGGCGAAGCCGATCCAATGAAATTCACCATCCACTCATTCGTCCTGCTGGCGCTGGCCTGTTTCGCGCCGGCAACGCTGGCCGCCGATGTGCCTGGCAGCCAGGACCTGGAGCGTGTGCCACGCATGCCCGACGCGCAAATCGTCGACTACCGGCAAGCCAGCGACCTGGAGCGGATCTACCCCATGGGGTCGATCCGCAAGATCAGCGGCCAGTTGCGTTTCGACGGACAAATCGATGCCCGTGGCAACGCCACTTCGGTGACCTACGAGCTGCCGCCCGAGCATTCCGCCACACAGGCCTTTACCGCCGCCCGCGAAGCGCTGCAAAAGCAGGGCGCCGAGCTGCTGTTCTGGTGCCAGGCCCGCGACTGCGGCGAAAGCAGCCTGTGGGCCAACGAAGTATTCGGCAATGCCAAGCTCTACGGCGCCGACAACGGCCAGGCCTATCTGCTGCTGCGCCTGGCGCCGCCGACGGACAACACGCTGATCGCGCTGTACGCCATCACCCGTGGCAATCGCAAGGCCTACTTGCACGTCGAGCAGTTCGAAGCCAATGCGCCGCTGGGCGATGTCTTGCCGACGTCGGCCACGCTGCTGCGCCAGCTCAAGGACACCGGCGTGCTGGACTTGCCGCGCCTGGCCGCTGAGCCGGACGATACCTGGCTGCGCCTGTTGTCCCGGGCGTTGAACCTGGACACGGGCCTGCGGGTCGGCATTGCCGGGCCGCAAGCCGAGGCGTGGCGACAGGCGCTGATCGGCCAGGGTGTGCGCGCCGCTCGAATGGAGACGGTCAGCGCAGAGACGGCAGGCCTGCATCTTGAGTTGCTGCGATAAACCGTTGCGGGGGCGTCGCTTGAAGGGATTGCCCCGGCACTTTTCATTTTTCGAGACCTTTCATGCTCAATAACGATCGGCTGTTGGTGCAGATCCTGCTCCTGGTGTTGTTCGGCGCAAGCCTCTGGGTGATGGCGCCGTTCTGGTCGGCGCTGTTCTGGGGCGCGGTGCTGGCGTTTGCCAGTTGGCCACTGATGCGCCTGCTGACCCGTTGGGTCAACGGTCGAGAATCCCTGGCGGCGGCCTTGCTCACGGTGGGCTGGATGTTGTTGGTGGCGGTGCCGCTGGTTTGGCTGGGATTCAACTTGGCCGATCATGTGCGCGATGCGACGGCATTCATCCGGGATGCACAGGTCGACGGCCTGCCTGAAGCGCCAGACTGGTTGGCCGGCGTGCCATTGGTGGGTGGGCGCCTGGTCGGCATCTGGAACAGCATCGACCAGCAAGGCGCGGCGATGATGGTGTCCATCAAGCCGTACCTGGGTCAGGTCGGCAACTGGTTGCTGGCCCGCAGCGCCCAGATCGGCGGCGGCATCCTCGAGCTGACCCTGAGCATCGTATTCGTGTTCTTTTTCTACCGTGACGGCCCGCGGCTGGCCGCGTTTGTCCAAGGGCTGCTGGAACGGCTGATCGGCGACCGTGCCGGTTATTACGTCGAGCTGGTGGCCGGGACAGTGCAGCGGGTAGTCAATGGAGTGATCGGGACTGCGGCGGCCCAGGCGGTGCTGGCACTGATAGGCTTCCTGATCGCCGGGGTTCCCGGAGCGCTGGTGCTGGGTATTGTCACCTTCCTGCTCAGCCTGATCCCGATGGGTCCACCACTGGCCTGGATCCCCGCCACGGCGTGGCTGGTATGGAAAGGTGAATACGGGATGGCGGTATTCCTGGGCATCTGGGGCACCTTCATCATCAGCGGCGTAGACAACGTGCTCAAGCCCTACCTGATCAGCCGTGGCGGAAACCTGCCGCTGGTGATCGTGCTGTTGGGGGTGTTCGGCGGGTTGATTGCGTTCGGCTTCATCGGGCTGTTCATCGGCCCAACCTTGCTGGCGGTGGCGTACAGCTTGCTGACGGATTGGAGCAAGAGCCAGGCGCGATAGTGGAAAGCCGTGCATCCCGCTGAGCTCCTACGGTCCAGCGGGAGCAAGCTCCCTCGCCACGAAAGCTGGCCAGCCTGGCCCCGGCTTAGCGGTAAATCAGGTCGCCACGTTCATGTGTTTGCCCACGGTGGCGACGTTATCCAGCGAATACTGCCGGCTGAGGTTGGCGATCATTTTATTCAACGCCTGGCTGGCATCGGTACGCTCTGAGGTGCTGTCGTCTCGGCGTCCGGCCTGCAAGGCGCTGTCCAGTTCGCTGGCGCTGATGCTGGCGTCGCCATCGGTGTCGAGCTGGCTGAACAGCGTTTCACTGGAGGACTGCTGGGAGGGCGGCGCTGGTGGCGCGAGGCTGGCGCTGAGCTCGTCGAGGCTGACTGTGCCGTCTTCATTCGCGTCCAAGGCCGAGAACACCTGGTCGCTGTCGGCGCTGCTGCCGGCGCTGGCGAGGCCGCTGCTCAGCTCGTCGCTGCTGATCACGCCATCGCCATCGGCGTCCAGGGCACTGAGCAACGCGTCGGCCAGTTCGGTATTTGGCGCCTGGTCCCGTGGCGGCGGAGGTGGCGGAGCCATCGCGGCCATCTCTTCACCGCTCAGGTCACCGCTGCCGTCACTGTCCAGGTCAGCAAAGTTGTCGCTCAGGCTGACAAGAATGCCATCGTCGCTTTTTTGCGACAGGGCCGTACTCAACTCATCCTGACCGACCGAGCCGTCGCCATTGCTGTCGAGCTTGTCGAGCAATTGTTTTTGAAACTGTTGGCTGCGGGCATTGCTTGCCACGGTATTGCTGGTGCTGGTGTAGGTCGAGTAACCGCTGATGCTGCCGATCATGGGCATGCTCCTTGAGGTGTGATGGCCGGTGGGTGCACCGGCTCATGCAGCCTCGACGGGGCAGTTGTCGTGGGTGTTTCGAGTGTGTACCGAGAGGAATACACAGTACTCGGACAGCCCCGAACCCCACGGGAGAGTAGAAGACTCAGGGGCGAGGCAAGCTGATCACCGCCGTCAATCCGCCCCCCGGCGTCTCTTCCAGGCTCAAGTGCCCGCCCAGGCGCTCGGCGGCCTCCCGGGCAATGGTCATGCCCAGGCCGACGCCACCAGAGTTGCGGTTACGCGAGCCTTCCAAGCGGAAGAATGGCTCGAATACCGCTTCGCGCTTGTCCACCGCGATGCCGGGGCCATGGTCAATCACCCGGATCAGCAATTGGTGCTGTTGATCTTCCAGAACAATCGAGGCGTCGCCTGCGTAGCGCAGGGCATTGTCGATGAGGTTGTTGAGGCACGAACGCAATGCCATCGGTTGCACCTGCAAAGGGGCGCAGGTGCCGCTGGCTTGCACGTTGGCGCCCTGGTCCTGGGCGTTTTCGCTCAGGGACTCCACCAGGGCCTGCACGTCCATCCACTGCAACGCCTCGCTGGTGCGTTGTTCGTGCAGATAGGTCAGGGTGGCATCGAGCATGCCGATCATATCGTCCAGGTCCTGGCGCATCTGATCCTGCAAACGGCTGTCGTTGATCTGCTCCAGGCGCAGCTTGAGCCGCGACAACGGGGTGCGCAGGTCATGGGATACCGCCCCCAGCATGCGCGAGCGTTGCTGCACTTGTTCACGGATCCGTCGTTGCATCAGGTTGAAGGTATGGGCGGCTTGCCGGGCCTCTCGCGGACCACTTTCAGCCAACGGCGGGCTGTCGAGGTCTTCGCTCAGTCGTTCGGCGGCGTCGCTCAGGCGTTGGATCGGTCGGGTCAGCAGCTTGGCGCCGTACCAGGCCGCGACAATCAGGAACACGAACTGAAACGTCAGCGGCACCACGGGGCCGCCGAACCAGGGGCGTTGGCCCGGTGGCGGGCCGGAGCGCGGGGGGCCTGCAGCTTGATGGGAGAATGCCGGGGGCGGCCCGGGAGGTGGCTTGTCGTAATGAAAGAACCAGGCAAAGGCCAACAGATGCGCCAGGATGATCGCCAAGAGCAGCACGCCGAACAGGCGGCCGAACAGGGAATCGAAGCGCAGGCGCATCAGCCGATATCCCGCGCGTCGAACAGGTAGCCTTCACCGCGCACGGTCTTGATCAACTGCGGGGCCTTCGGGTCGTCGCCCAGTTTCTGGCGCAAGCGCGAGACCAAAAGATCGATGCTGCGGTCGAAGGCCTCGATCGAACGACCACGCGCGGCGTCCAGCAGTTGTTCACGGCTGAGCACTCGGCGTGGTCGTTCGATGAACACCCACAGCAGGCGGAATTCAGCGTTGGACAGGGGCACCACCAAGCCGTTGGGAGAGACCAGCTGGCGCAGCACGCTGTTGAGTCGCCAGTTATCGAAGCGAATGTTGGCGCGCTGCTCGCTGCGGTCATCGCGCACGCGGCGCAGGATGGTCTGGATTCGCGCCACCAGTTCCCTGGGTTCGAAGGGCTTGGCCATGTAGTCGTCGGCGCCCAGTTCCAGGCCGATGATGCGGTCGGTGGGCTCGCAGCGAGCCGTCAGCATCAGGATTGGAATGTCCGACTCGACCCGCAGCCAGCGGCACAGTTGCAAACCGTCTTCGCCTGGCAACATAAGGTCCAGCACGACCACGTCGAAATGCTCGGCTTGCATCGCCTGGCGCATGGCCGCGCCATCGGTCACGCCACTGGCACGAATGCCGAAGCGGGCGAGGTAATCGATCAGCAATTCGCGGATCGGCACGTCGTCATCGACGATCAGTGCACGAGTGGTCCAGCGCCGATCATCTTCAGGCACTTTCTGATCGCCAGCATTTGAAATGGGGGTGTTCTGCATGAGTGCGTCATCTGCCAGTTGGGCTGCCAACCGCATGGAGGGCGGCGAGGGCGTGGTTTGAGCATAAGCTTCGGACGGTGGGCCGTGAAGCGCTGGAATAACCGGTTGCGGCGGCGCAGGGTAGCGTCCTGCCGTATTGTGCGCATGTCATGAATGTATCGGCTCCGACACAAACGGCAGCAGGGCGATTGATGATTTACCGATCATCGGGTCCCGCAAGGGCGCTGGTTCCGCTACAATGCGCGCCGATTTCGACTTGCCTGAGAGCCCGCTCATGTCCGCCTGCCAGACGCCTATCATCGTCGCCCTGGATTTCCCTACCCGTGACGCCGCCCTGAAGCTGGCCGACCAGTTGGACCCCAAGCTGTGCCGGGTCAAAGTCGGCAAGGAACTGTTCACCAGTTGCGCTTCGGAAATTGTCGGGACCTTGCGTGACAAGGGGTTCGAAGTATTCCTGGACCTGAAATTCCATGACATTCCCAACACCACCGCCATGGCCGTCAAGGCTGCGGCGGAGATGGGCGTATGGATGGTCAATGTGCATTGCTCCGGTGGCCTGCGCATGATGGCGGCCTGCCGTGAAGTGCTGGACCAGCGCAGCGGCCCGAAACCGTTGCTGATCGGCGTGACCGTGCTGACCAGCATGGAGCGTGAGGATCTGGCGGGAATCGGCCTGGACATCGAGCCTCAGGAGCAAGTGCTGCGCCTGGCGGCGCTGGCGCAAAAGGCTGGCCTGGATGGCCTGGTCTGCTCGGCGCTGGAAGCCGGCGCCCTGAAAGCGGCGCATCCATCGCTGCAGTTGGTGACACCGGGGATTCGTCCGGCGGGCAGCGCGCAGGACGATCAACGGCGCATCCTGACCCCGCGCCAGGCACTGGACGCAGGCTCCGATTACCTGGTGATTGGCCGTCCGATCAGCCAGGCTGCCGATCCGGCGAAGGCGCTGGCGGCCGTCGTGGCTGAGCTGGCCTGACCGACACGCTGTAGATCTTGTGGGAGCGAGCTTGCTCGCGATAGCGATACCTCAGCCAACTCAAATGTGGCTGATAATCCGCCATCGCGAGCAAGCTCGCTCCCACAGTCGTTTTATGTCAGGGCTTGAGCATCCGGTCCGTGTCTTGCGTCAGACCTTCAAAACCAACTTCCCAAAGTTTTCTCCGCTGAACAACTTTGTCAGCGTCTCGGGGAACGTCTCCAGTCCTTCAACAATGTCTTCCTTGCTCTTGAGTTGCCCCTTGGCCATCCAGCCGGCCATTTCCTGACCCGCAGCGGCAAACTGCGAGGCATAGTCCATGACCACGAACCCTTCCATGCGTGCACGATTGACCAGCAGCGAAAGGTAGTTGGCCGGGCCCTTCACGGCTTCCTTGTTGTTGTATTGGCTGATGGCGCCGCAGATCACCACGCGGGCCTTGAGGTTTAGGCGGCTGAGCACGGCATCGAGGATATCGCCGCCGACGTTATCGAAATATACATCCACGCCTTTGGGGCATTCGCGCTTGAGGCCGGCATGGACGTCCTCATTTTTGTAGTCGATGGCGCCATCGAAGCCCAGCTCATCGATGAGGAACTGGCACTTGTCGGCGCCGCCGGCGATGCCGACCACGCGGCAGCCTTTGATTTTGGCAATTTGCCCGGCAATGCTGCCCACGGCACCGGCGGCGCCTGAAAGCACCACGGTTTCGCCAGCCTTGGGCGCGCCGACATCCAGCAGGGCGAAATAGGCGGTCATGCCGGTCATGCCCAGTGCGGACAAATAACGTGGCAGCGGCGCCAGTTTCGGATCGACCTTGTAGAAACCGCGTGGCTCGCCGAGGTAATAGTCCTGCACGCCCAACGCGCCGTTGACGTAGTCTCCCACCGCAAATCCGGGGTTGTTCGAGGCAATCACCTGGCCTACGCCCAGGGCTCGCATGACTTCGCCGATACCGACCGGGGGAATGTAGGACTTGCCTTCGTTCATCCAGCCGCGCATGGCCGGGTCGAGGGACAGGTACTCGTTCTTGACCAGGATCTGGCCCGCTGCCGGTTCGCCAACCGGGACTTGTTGATAAGTGAACGTCTCGCGGGTCGCGGCGCCCACCGGGCGTTTGGCGAGCAGGAATTGGCGGTTGGTCTGGGCGGTCATGACAGGCACTCAAGATGAATGAAGCCTTGTTGATAGACCTTCGACGCGCTTACCGCAAGGTTTGCCGATCCAGCGAATGCAGGTTGATCCAAGCCAGTGATGGTGCGGTGGGTGGTGTTATCACTGGCGTTCATGCAGCACCAACCGGCCACTGGATAGTGCTGCCGTGCCGTTGCGGTCGGTGGCTATAGTGCGGCGGTCAGCAATTCTTCGAGGCAATGACAATGAGCATGACGTTTTCCGGGCAGGTTGCCGTGGTGACGGGCGGCGCGGCGGGTATTGGCCGCGCCACGGCCCAGGCGTTCGCGGCGCAAGGGCTCAAGGTCGTCGTTGCCGACCTGGACGAGGCGGGCGGCGAGGGTACGGTCCAGTCGATTCGAGAGGCGGGTGGCGACGCCACGTTCGTGCGCTGCAACGTGACGCTCGACGGTGACGTGCAAAACCTGATGAGTGAGGTGATCAACGTTTACGGGCGCCTCGATTACGCCTTCAACAACGCGGGCATCGAAATCGAGAAGGGCAAGCTGCCGGACGGCACCCTTGATGAGTTCGACGCGATCATGGGCGTCAATGTCAAAGGGGTCTGGTTGTGCATGAAGTACCAGCTGCCATTGCTCCTGGCCCAGGGCGGCGGAGCCATCGTCAACACGGCTTCGGTGGCGGGGCTTGGCGCGGCGCCGAAGATGAGCATCTACGCAGCGTCAAAGCATGCGGTGATCGGCCTGACAAAATCGGCGGCCATTGAATATGCCAAGAAGAAAATCCGCGTGAACGCGGTGTGTCCAGCGGTGATCGACACCGATATGTTCCGTCGGGCCTATGAAGCGGACCCGAAAAAAGCCGATTTCGCCAACGCAATGCACCCGGTCGGGCGTATCGGCAAGGTCGAGGAAATCGCCAGTGCGGTGCTGTATCTGTGCAGCGATGGCGCTGCGTTTACCACGGGGCATTCATTGGCGGTGGATGGCGGCGTGACGGCGTTCTGACTGTGGCGGTTGCGATATTTGCAGGACGAAGCCCGCATTGACTGCGGGCTTTTTTCTTTCACGTTTTGGAAGGTTCCCCGGTTTGGGCCGTCAATGTATTTCAAAGGATGAGAATGGGGCGTTTTTACGGGTTGTCTTACATCGCCCGGCGTCAGCCTGTGCTTAACTGCTCCGGATTCAAAACAAATGCTTTAGGAGCTTGATTACTCATGGAGTTGAGAATCGATCGGCAGGCCCTTGTGCCTGTGGTGCAGCAGATAGTCGATGCGCTGGTCGGCTGGGTTCGACAGGAGACGGTGCAACCGGGGACGCGCCTGCCATCCGTCCGGCAGTTGGCGCGAGAAAACCTGCTTAGCCAGGCCAGTGTCCACGAAGCTTGCCAGCGCTTGGTCGCCCAGGGTTTGCTGGCGTCTCGTAACGGTTCGAGCTTTTTCGTCAGCGTCGTTCTTCCACCCAGGCACGAATCCGCCGGAAGCGGTGGGCTGCAAGACGCTCTTTTCGATCCCGACGCGGTAACGGATTCGCAGCGGGAGCTGAAGCTGGGCTGTGGCGGGCTGCCCGAAAGTTGGCGAGAAAGCGACGACCTGGGGTATGCGATCCGGCAGGTCAGCCGAACCGATATGGCGGGTTTGTTCAACTACAGTACCGGCCTCGGCTTGCCGGCACTGCGTCAGCAATTGTCCAGGCGTCTCAAACAGTTTGATATCGAAGCTGATGAAAACCGGATCCTGACCACCTCGGGGGCGACCCAGGGGCTGGACTTGATCGTGCGGACACTTTTGCCGCCGGGATGCTGTGTCGTGGTGGAGAGCCCCGGTTATCCGAAACTGTTCGACCTGCTCAGGCTGCACAGGATTGACATGATCGAACTGCCCAGGACGCCACGGGGCCCCGATGTCGATGCTCTCCAGTGTCTGCTGATGACTCATCGCCCCTGTGCTCTTTTCGTCAACAGCGCCTGCCATAACCCAACCGGCAGCAACCTGGCTCCGACCGTGGCCCAGCGATTGATGGAGCTGGCGAAAGAGCATGGGTTGCTCGTTATCGAAGACGACGTCTATGCGGATTTCCAGAGTCCAACGCGAGCCCGGCTGGCGGCGCTGGACGCCGAAGTGATTTATTTGGGCAGTTTCTCGAAAACCCTGAGCAGCTCGCTGCGAGTCGGTTTCGTGGTCGCGTCGCCGCCCATCATCGCGCGCCTTAGCGAGGTCAAGGAAGTGACCAGCATGGGCGCCTCGCGCTTTTGTGAGTCGGTGCTGGCCAATCTCCTGGCCAATGGTGCCTATCGCAAACTGGTCCAGCGTCAGCGCCAGCGTCTGAATACTGACATGACGGTGACGCTGCAGGCTCTGGAGGATGCCGACTGGAGCGTTTTCGGTAAGCCGACCGGCGGGCTTTTCATCTGGGCACGTCCGCCGTTGCGCGACTATGCTGGGGTGCAGAGCCTGGCAGAGCGGTGCGGCATCCAGCTGTCGTCGCGCACCGCATTCAGCCCTTTGGGCCTGGAGACTGACTGGCTGAGGATCAACGTGGCCTACGCCAGGGATCCCAAAGCCCTGGCGTTCTTCCAAGCTACGACGCTGGATCGACCTCAAGTGTCCTGAAAACGACGCGGCTGTAGCTTTTTGCCATTATTCCGACGCCAGCATCTTGTGTTGCGGGGCGTCTCGTTGCGAATCTGCAATCAACACACACTGGCAGAGGATTGGGCGCAATGATTTCGGCCGTGCAAGGACGTTTTGCCAACCTCGGTATGGCAAAGAAACTGGGTATCGGGTTTGTCCTGGTGCTGCTGCTCACTGCAGTGGTGGCGGCCATTGGCGTCTGGTCCCTGCAGACCGTCAGTTATCGCTTCGATGGCCTGAAGCAGATGTCGTCACTCAACAGCGGTCTGCTCAAGGTCCGCCTGCTCGAGCAGGAATACGCCTCGCGTTCCGACCCCAAGACAGCCGATGCGTTGCGTCAAGGCGTCGATGGGTTGGTTGCGTTGGCGAACGAGCTCAAAGGCCAGTCGGCGGCCAATGTGCCGGTGATGAATGATGTCGAACTGGCCTTGGCGGCTTACCGCAAGGCATTCGATGAGTTCGTCGAGCTGAGCCAGAGCAAGGACCTGGCGCTGGAGATGGCCAGTTGGTCGGTTTCCAGTGTCGCCAATAACCTGGACGTGTTGCAGGCGGGACTCGCGGATGACGGCGCCTATACCTTGAAAGACTCCGAGGGCAAGGAGGGTGCTGAATTCATCGAGCAGGCCAACCAGGTCAGCGAAGTGTCGCGACTCATGCTGCAGGCCATGAACGAAGCGCGGGTTCGCCTGGACCAGAGTCGCAAGGGCAATGACGAGACTGCCGGGCAAGGCAATATCGAACAGGCCGAGCAGGCCATGAAACTGGCCGAAGGTCTCAAGAGCGCGGTCAAGGATCCCGGCTACCAGACCGTGCTCAACGAAGTGGCTGGGCATATTGGTGGATTCAACCAGCAACTGGCCGAATACACCGGCCTTTTGGCCAAGGAAAAAATCGTCTACCAGCAATTGCACGAGCGCGCTGACCAGGTCGTGGCGCGGGTTGACCAGGCCTACAACGCCGAAGACGCCGCCATGCAGGCGGAGCTGAAGAAAAACTCGCTGATGATCATCGGCTCGTCGGCCCTGGCCTTGCTGGTGGGGCTGGTTGCAGCCTGGGTCATCACCCGCTTGATCGTCTCGCCGTTGCGCAGTGTCATCCGCGTCGCCCAGCAAATTGCCGCCGGAGACCTGAGCGCTAAAGTCGACGTGACACGCCGGGACGAGATCGGGCAACTGATGCTCTCGATGCAACAGATGGGGGCAGGGCTGAGCAGCATCGTCAGCGGTTTGCAGGCTGGCATCGAGCAACTGGCCAGTTCGGCCCAGTCACTTTCGTCCGTGACTGAGCAGACCAATCTGGAAGTCAGTAGCCAGAAAGAGGAAACCGAGCAGGTTGCCACGGCAATGAACCAGATGACCGCTACGGTGCACGACGTGGCCCGCAATGCCGAAGAGGCGGCGCAAGCGGCCCAGACAGCCGACGACAAGGTCGAAACCGGTCAACAAGTGGTGCGCCAGAGCATGGTGCGCATCGAGCAACTGGCCGACTCGGCCACGTCGGCCAGCACCAGTATCGAAAGCCTGAGTGCCGAGATACAGAACATCGGCACTGTCTTGAGCGTGATCAAGAGCGTGGCCGAACAAACCAACCTGCTCGCCCTCAATGCCGCGATCGAGGCGGCTCGGGCAGGTGAACAGGGAAGGGGGTTTGCGGTAGTGGCCGACGAAGTCCGCGCCTTGGCGAGACGCACGCAACAGTCCACCGAGGAAATCGAGCGACTGGTGAGCGCGCTGCGTTCAGCGGCCCAGACCTCCGTACAGCAAATCCAGGCCAGCGGCGAACTGGTGAAAATGGCGGTCAGCGATGCGCTGCAGACCGAAAGCGCACTGGGCAGCATCGCGGCGGCCGTGTCATTGATCCAACAGATGAATCAGCAAATCGCAGCGGCCGCCGAGCAACAAAGCTCAGTGGCCGAAGAAATCAACCGCAGCGTCACCAGCATCCGCGCCAGCGCCGATCAGTCGTCGATGGCCATGCAAGGCAACGCCGCGTCCAGCATTGAACTGGCGCAGCTTGGGATTGAATTGAAAGGAATGGTGGGGCATTTCAGGTTGTGAATGGGTGGGTTGCCGCTATCGCGAGCAAGCTCGCTCCCACATTGGGTGATGAGTAGGTACCCTAACGGGAATATTCAGAGACCCCATGTGGGAGCGAGCCTGCTCGCGAATAGGCCATTCCTCCCAGCATCTTCAGTGACTGTCACACCGCCTTCGCGAGCAGGCTCGCTCCCACAGGTGAAACGCGGTGTGCCACCGGAACCAGGTCGGCCCGAAGGCCGCCTCGGGATGGACGTAGATTTCGGCGCCCCGTTAACCACGATGGCTGAACGCAGGCCTTGCGCAGTGGGCAACCCGGCATGGATGCCGGGTTAGCCGCGCAGGGCCATGGATGGCCCATCGCGGCGGGCTCACGGAGCAAGGCCGGAGTGAGGGCATGCCGAGCCTAGGCGAGGCACCGAGTGGTGGGGCAAAAGCGTTTTGCTTACTTTTGCGCTTCTCAAAAGTGAGCCGCTGTAAGAGCGGAACCGCCAGCAGCCATTACCAAAGAAACGGATATACACGCAAAACCAAAACCAAAACCAACGATCAGTCGTAAACCTTCTTCTTCTTCCACTCATCGTTCGCTTCGTCTTCCTTCAACCCTTCAGTCAACTGGTTCACCTCACCCTCCACAGGCTGAGTGCTGGCCAGGACCTGGGCATTGGCCCGAGCCAGAAGCTTCTCGAGATAAGCCAACTGCTCGGCATACACCTGCGGCTCCTGCTGCTTGCGCAAATACTGCACACCACGCTCGAACGCCAGGCGCGCCTGCCCAGGCTGCTCCTGCTGCAAGGCCTGCTGACCGAGGTTGTTGAAAAACTCGATGTGCAGCAGCACCAGCAGATGACGCACCTCGCGAATCCAACGCTTGGCCTCGTTGGACGGCAGGAAGCCGTCCTGGGCGGCGCGGGTGATCTGGCCGTGCAAGGCTTCGAGCAAAAACCGCACATCCTTGGCCTTGGCTTCGGTCTGGATCGGTGCCGGCGGGTTGTTGACCGGAATCGACTCACCTTGAGCGGCCAGTGCAGTCAGTTCATCCAGGCGGGACTTGACCGCGGCGTTGGACTTGTCGAGATTGAGCAAGCGCTGGCAGACGTTGAGCTCAAGGCGCGTCATCAGCAACTTCAGGGCCGGGGTCATCAACTGGCCGGGGAAGGTTTCGGTGAGCTCGCCACAACGACGCAGGCGGTCGTTGAGTTCAACCTTGGTACGGGCCTTCTCCAGCTTGTTGTTTTCCACCACATGGTTCATGTAGCCAATGGCGATCAACAGTGCGATCCCGGCTACGACGAGCAGGGTGATCATGAGTGGTGTCACCGGTAAGACCTCTTTATTGGGGTACGCATGTCATGAGTGTAGTGGCTTGGCTTTTAAGCGCATAGTTCCGCGCCATGCGATTAGACGGGCGTCATGCTGTTTATGGGCGTGCAGCTCAATGGGTGCACATTGCCACTATTTGCCGGCCGCGACTATAACGTCTTGGCGGGCGACAGAATATAGACGCCAGAGACCGGACGGGTAAAATCCGCAGATCGCCCCAAATCGGGCGAAGTCATTGATTTAAATAAATTTATATCTGGGGGTTGACGACCCTCCAATCCATCCATAGAATGCGCGCCACTTACAGCGTAAAGCACTCAGCCAAACGCGATAAGTAGTGAATGTTGTACGTGTGTCCCCTTCGTCTAGTGGCCTAGGACACCGCCCTTTCACGGCGGTAACAGGGGTTCGA
>NZ_VDLV01000044.1:131354-201236 GCF_013608025.1 Pseudomonas brassicacearum subsp. neoaurantiaca
TTTTAAACAGCGTTGCTTTCGGGCAGGGCTGAGTGAAGCCAGAGCCGACATCTTCGGGTGCGGATTTGGGCACTGGAATACACACCATGTGTTTCAGTTAGTGTGTCCCCTTCGTCTAGTGGCCTAGGACACCGCCCTTTCACGGCGGTAACAGGGGTTCGAGTCCCCTAGGGGACGCCAATGCGGGAATAGCTCAGTTGGTAGAGCACGACCTTGCCAAGGTCGGGGTCGCGAGTTCGAGTCTCGTTTCCCGCTCCAAATACCTCGCTTCAGAGTTCTGATGAGCTCTGCGGGCGGCCAAAAAAGGACCTTCGGGTCCTTTTTTCGTTCTTGCGATTTTTTATTCGAAATCCCGCCCCAGCGTCGTCATCGAACCGCGCTGCGCTATCCCGTGCGTCCTGATCAAGTGCTTCCAGCCAATACAAAACGGCACGAAAGCGCTTCGTTGCAATTGACATTAATTATCATTGGCATCTAATATTCGTTCCCCTTGTTACCGGTCGGACCGTATAAGGATATAGAAGCGCCGATGAATGACTTTGATGATGCTTTGCTTGCCTTGCTTCAGGACGATGAGTTGCAGCTGCCGGACAGTCTTCAAAGGCAGTATGGGGGCGGGCCTCAGGTCCTTTCCTTCGCGCAGCAGCGTCTCTGGTTCCTGCAGCGGCTGGAACCGGATGCTACGGCTTACAACCTGACCCGCGCCTTTTTGTTGACTGGCAATCTGGACGTTCGCGCTTTGCGCCTTGCGTTCGAGGCGCTGATCAAGCGCCATGGGGTCTTGCGCACACGTTTTATCGAAGTGGATGGCGAACCCCGGCAAGAGCTGCTGGATGAGGTGTCGTTTGCCCTGCAGCGGTACGAGATGCCAGGCATCGATCGTGCATCACGGCTTCAGCACCTGGCGTCGTTGATGGCGCTGGAGGACCGGGCGGCGTTTATGCTTTCCCAGGCGCCGTTGCTGGAAGTGAAACTGATTCGCTATGAAGAGTCCTGCCATGCGCTGCTCTTGAAAATGCATCACATCGTCACTGACGCCTGGTCCAATCCGATTCTGGTGGGTGATCTCGCGACGGCCTATGCGCAGGCTATCCGAGGTGAGGCCCCGGCCCTGGCCCCGTTGCCCGTGCAATATGTCGATTATGCGATCTGGCAGCGTGAACGCCTGGACACCGACGGCGTGCAGGCTGATCTCGAGTACTGGAAAAACTATCTCGGCCCGTCGGTACCGGTGCTGGAGTTGCCTACCGACTTTACCCGTCCCGCCCAGCAAAGCCAGCGTGGACAACGGCTGCGGTTCGGCCTGGACCCCGGGCAGTGCAGCCGGATCCAGGCGTTCTGCCGCGATTGCGCATCGACCCCCTTTGTCATTCTCCTGGCAGCCTGGCAATTGCTGTTGGCGCGTTATAGCGGGCAGCAGGCATTCGCCGTGGGCGTGCCCCACGGGGGGCGCAGCCGCGAAGAGCTTGAGCAGTTGCTGGGTTTCTTCGTCAATACCCTGGTCTATCGTGTCCAGTTGGACCCGCAACTGACGGGCCGTGCGCTATGCCAGCGTCTGCGCGGTGAGTCGCTGTCCGCGCTGCAGCACGCCGAGCTTCCGTTCGAGCTTTTGCTGGAACATCTTGAAGTCGAGCGTGACGTCAGCCGCACTCCGGTGTTCCAGGCGATGTTCAATTTGAGCACGGGTTCGGCAGTCAACCTTGCGCTGCCCGGACTCGAGGTCGAACGCGTATTGCCGACCCAGGACAGCGCCAAGTTCGATCTGACCCTGGACGTAGCGGTTCGACCAGACGGTGTGTATTGCGAGCTGGAATACAATCTTGACCTGTTCACGCCTGCCACCGCCGAGCGTCTCGCCGGATGCTACCGGCAATTGCTCGACGGCTTGTTGACCCAACCCGACGTGCCGGTCTGGCATCTGCCGATGCTCGATGAGGCCCAACGCTCCCACCACTTGGAGGCCTGGAACCGGACTCAACGCGCGCTATTACCGACTCAAGACTTGCCCAGCTTGTTCGAGCGACAGGTCGATCGCGATCCAGATCGCTGCGCGTTGATCTGCGGCGACCAACAGTTGAGTTACGCAGTGCTTAACGCCCGTGCCAATCGACTGGCCCATTGGTTGAGAGCGGCCGGTATTGTCGAGGAGCTACGGGTAGGCGTCTGCCTGGATCGCGAAGCTGATTTGCTGGTGACGTTGCTTGCCATCCAGAAAAGCGGCGGCGCCTACCTGCCAATCGACCCTGGTCAACCCGCGGCGCGCAATGCCGATATCATCGAGCAGGCCCGTCCTGGCCTGGTGCTGACACGTGAGGCCTTGCGAGGCGTGGTGGGTTCCGCCGCTCGGGTGATCACGCTGGAGTCGCTGGACGATGCACTGCCAGCATTGCCCGATACCAACCTGGCGCTGGACAGCCATCCCCGTCAGTTGGCTTATACCCTTTATACATCCGGCTCCACTGGACGACCCAAAGGCGTCGACATCGAGCGCCAGGCATTCACCAATTTCCTGCTGGGTATCCAAGAGCACGCGCAGTTGGACAATACCGATCGGCTCCTGGCGGTGACCACGCTGGGCTTCGATATCGCCGGGCTTGAACTGTTCCTGCCGTTGACGCAGGGCGCGACGGTGGTCCTGGCCAGTCGCGAAGCCGCCTTGGCCCCAACGGAACTGATCGACATGCTCGAGCGCCATGGGATCAGTGTCATGCAAGCAACACCGGCCACCTGGCAGATGCTGGTCGATCACGATTCAACCGCCTGGAAAGGGTTGCGCGTCCTTTGCGGCGGCGAAGCCCTGGGCTCGGAACTGGCTGAACGCCTGTTGGCGCGTCAGGTCAGGCTGTTGAACGTCTACGGACCCACGGAGACCACGGTGTGGTCGGCGGTGCACGCCGTGGACCGGGTGGACAGTGCGGTCATCCCGATTGGTCGTCCGTTGGCCAACAACCGCTTGTATGTCCTGGATGAGTTCCTTGAGCCGCAGCCGGTTGGCGTTGCTGGCGACCTGTACATCGGCGGCAGCGGTGTCGCCCGGGGATATGCTGATCGGCCGGAATTGACCGCCGCGTCATTCATTCCCAATCCCTTCGTACAGGCCGATGCGCCGGGCGTCCAGGCGGGCAGCCGGTTGTACCGCACGGGTGATCGTGCGCGTTTTCGCGATGACGGTGGGTTGGAGTTCCTGGGACGCAGCGATTTCCAGATCAAGCTGCGCGGCTTCCGCATCGAGCCGGGTGAGATCGAGGCGGCATTGGCCGCGTTGCCAGGCGTGGCCCAGGCTGTGGTGGTGTTGCGACGCGGCCCGGGTAATCAGGACGTGCTGGTGGCGTATCTGTGCGGTGAAATCGCCGAGGTCGACAATGCGGCCGTGACCCAGCGACTGCGCGAGCGGCTGCCGGCCTACATGATTCCACAAGCTTTTGTGGTGGTGACGAAACTGCCGCTCAACACCAACGCAAAGGTCGATCGCAAGGCATTGCCGGAGCCAGTCTGGAGCGCCGGGGAGGGCGGCGAAAAGCCTGTGGGCCATTGGCAGGCCGGCCTCGCTGAAATATGGAAAGACGTGCTAGGGGTCTCGCCTATCGCAGCCGACTCCGATCTGTTCCGGCTGGGCGCGCAATCGCTGCAACTGGTCAGGATTCAGGCGCGGATCAGGCATCAGTTCGGTTGTGAGGTCGCACTCGCGCAGTTGTTCGCTTGCCCGGTGCTCAGCGACATGGCGGCGCTGATCGAACGAGCCTGCGCTACGCCCGAGGTTGATGAATTGTCTGCCATTGAAAAATTGTTGCTGGCCTTCGAATAAATCATTCGATCCGCCACGCGCCTATGCGGCTTCCGAGGAATTTGCATGACCCTGTTTTTATCTCTGCTCAAGCGTCACCGTACGTTGCTGAGCCTGGGCCTTTTGGCCAGCCTGGTCAGCGCCGCTGCCGGCATTGGGTTGCTCAATGAAATCAATCGCCTGATTTCGGGTGCAGTCGTCATCGATCCGTTGCTGGGTGCGAAGTTTCTTGGCTTGCTGGTGCTGCTGTTTGCCTGCGGCTTCGGTTCCCAGGCCTTGCTGACCGCGCTGGGCCATCGAGTGGTCTACGAGTTGCGCCTGCAAATGGTCAAGCGCTTGCTGGACACCTCCATCGAACAGTTGGAAAAAATCGGCGAAGCCAGCCTGTATGCGACGCTGAGCAAGGATATCGTCAGCATCGGCCAAGCCTTCAACCGCTTGCCGTTCGTGTTCTATAACACCGTCCTGATGCTCGGTGGTTGCCTCTACATGGCCTGGTTGTCTTGGCAGCTGTTGCTGATCTGCGCCGTGGGCTTAAGCCTGGGGACCTGGCTGGCCCACGGCTGGTTCAACAAGATGCGCCAGTTGATGACTCGCGTGCGGGAAACCGACGACCGCTTGTACGCCGCTTACCAAGGCGCCATCGAGGGGCGTTTTGAGCTGGCTCTCAACGCCCGGCGCAAGGAGCGCTTTTATTCACTGGACCTGCAACCTGCCGCCGAATACGCCCGGCGCAACGAAGTGCACGCCGATCGTTACTGGACCTTGAGCCTGAACTGGACCGTGGCCCTGATCCTGGCGCTGGCGGGCGGTTTGTTCGCCGCCGGAGCCTGGTTGGGCTTGAGCAACGGCGTCATAGGTGCCTTTGTCCTGGTGTTGATGTTCTTGCGCATGCCACTGAATGACCTGATCGGAAGCTTGCCGACCCTGGTGGCGGGCAACGTGTCGCTGGCCAAGATTGAGACCCTGGCCTTCGCTGACTATCGCACCGAATTCTCGACCCGGACCGGCGAGCCGGACCTGCGGCAACCCATGCTCGAACTGCGCGGGCTGGGCTACGACTATCCCCACGCGGCCGACGATTATGGTTTCCGCCTGGGGCCGGTGGATTTGAGTGTTGCCAAGGGTGAAATCCTGTTCATTGTCGGCGGCAACGGCAGCGGCAAGTCGACCCTGGCCAAATTGCTGACCGGGTTGTACGAACCCAGCACCGGCACCCTGTGCCTGCAAGGCGTGGAAATCACACCCCAGTTGCGGGACTGGTACCGGTCGCATTTCTCCACTGTGTTCTCCAGCTTCTATCTATTCGAGCGCCTGGTCGGCCCGAGCGGGGACTTTGACAGGGACCTGGCGCAGGCATGGCTGGAGCGTCTGCGCATGGAGCGCAAGGTCACCATCGACGAACAGGGCGGCCTGTCCACCACCCGACTGTCCCAAGGCCAGCGCAAGCGGCTGGCGTTGCTGGTGGCATTGGTGGAAGAACGGCCAATCCTGTTGCTGGATGAGTGGGCTGCGGACCAGGATCCCGGTTTTCGCGGGTTCTTCTATCAAGAGCTTCTGCCTGAGCTGAAAGCCCAGGGCAAAACCATCATCGCAATCAGTCATGACGATCGTTATTTCTCCATCGCGGATCGGGTTCTCAAGTGCGATGGCGGCCAGCTGTATCCGTTCGACGCTGCCGGGGCGGATGTCGAACAGCTTTCAGGGCCGGAGCGTTGTATTCCTGTCTGAAAGACAGTCTCTGCAGTGTTTCTTGGCGAGCAGCGTTTTCGCACTACAACAATCAAAAAAATGAGGGTCCTGATAGGGCCACACATAGGAGCAAGCGGCATGCAACAACGGGCTAAAGGTCGACCGACGACCAGGGTGGGGAATCTGCTGTTGGTACCGATGGTGAGCGGGGGGATGTTGCTCACGACGTCGGCATGGGCAGAAGAAAGCGAAGCCACACAGGCGCCAACGGAGACGACGAGCACGATGACACTGCCGATGCAGTCGATCGTGGGCATGCAGACTGAAGCGCCGACGGTGTCGGTGGGGACCAAGGTGCCGTTGCGTCTTCGTGAAGTGCCGCAGACCATCAACGTGATCGGCCAGGAGCGTATCCAGAAGCAGAACCTGTATACCCTCGAGGATGCCCTGGGCAAGGTCGGCGGTGTCACCGTGCAGCGTATCGACGCCAGCCGCCTGAGCTTTTATTCCCGTGGTTTCGAGATCACCTCGTTGCAGCTGGACGGCACGCCGACCACCATGGACAACCGGATTTTCCTGTCTCCGGACCTGACCATGTACGACCGCGTCGAAGTGCTCAAGGGCCCGGCCGGCAGCCTGACCGGCGCCGGCGGCCCCGGCGGCAGCATCAACCTGGTACGCAAGCGTCCATTGAGCGAGGCGGCAGCGTCGGTCGAGATCGGCGCCGGATCCTGGGACGACTATCGGGGCATGGTCGACGTCACCGGACCGTTGATCGAGAGCGGCAATGTACGTGGACGCCTGGTGCTCAGCGAACGCCAGCAAGGGTTCTACTACGACGGTGGTGGTAAGCGCGAGTCGAACCAGATCTACGGCGTTGTCGACATCGACCTGACGCCCGATACCGTCTGGACCATCGGTGCCAGCAACCAGAACACCGATATCCGGGGCGCCCAGCGCTCGCTGCCAGCCTATCGCTACACCAACGCCGCCGGCGAACCGGCCATGTCGTTGCCGGACGCTTCGCGCAAGGATTTCTTCGGCGCCGACTGGAACCGCGATTACTTCTGGAGTACCGCTGTCTTCACCGAAGTCGAGCACCAGTTGGGCGACGGCTGGACCACCAAACTGGCCTTGCGTCACGCTGACAACAACTATGACCTGACCCAGGCTTATGCTCGCAATAGCGGAGGAATCAACCCAGCGGACAACCTGGTGTCCATGAACTCGGTCATGTTCGACTATCGGGAAAAGCAGGACGAGGCGGACGTCTACCTCGACGGGCCGTTCAACTTCCTCGGCCGTGAGCACAAGCTGCTGGTCGGCGCCAACTACTCGCGCTCCGAGTTTTCCTCGAACGGTGGATACTTCTCCAACGTCCTGGGGAATGTGGACCTTGACGATCCGCAGGTGGACTTCCCTTATCCAGCGTTCCCGGACTCGGACAAACTGCCGACCAGCGTGGCCAACACCCGCTCCAAAGCGGTCTATGGCAACCTGCGCCTGAGCCTTGCGGACCCCTTGACCCTGGTTCTTGGCGGACGGGTAACGTGGTTGGATATGCACCGCAGCCAGCATCAGCCCACCCCAGGTTCACCCGCGGAAAAAGTCAGCGATGGAGTTTCGCAGAAGTTCACGCCGTTCTATGGCCTGATCTATCAGCTCAACGACACCTACTCGCTGTACGGCAACTACGCCGGCGTGTTCCAGCCGCAGCCGGTCAGCAACCTGGACAGGAAAAACGGCATTCTCAAGCCGCTCGAAGGTGAGCAGTACGAGCTGGGCATCAAGGGCGAGTTCCTTGACGGCGCGTTGAACGCTTCGCTGGCGGCATTCCAGATCGAAGAAGAAAACCGCGCGGTTCCCGACATGAACGACCCGAGCTCCCGGGCAAGTGTCGCCAGCGGCAAGGCCAGGACCCGGGGTTTCGAAGCTGAGCTGAGCGGGCAGTTGACGCCGGACTGGTTCCTCACCGCCAACTTCACTCACACCTACAAACGCTACGACAGCCCCAACGAGCAGCTGCAGACTTACCTGCCGAAAAACATGCTGCGCGTCTGGACGCTCTACAAATTGTCGGGCGAGTTTGAAAAGTGGAGCGTGCAGGGCGGCGTGAGTGCTGTCAGCGAAACGTTCAACAAGCTGGATGTTCCTTCGATCGGCATGGATGGCACCAAACTGCGCCAGGGCGGCTATGCCCTGTACGATGCTGGCATCGGCTACCAGATCACGCCGAACCTGTCGGCTGACCTGCTCGGTACCAACCTGACCGACAAGAAATATTTCCAGCGCATCAACACTTTCCAGGACGGGAATATCTTTGGTGATCCCCGTGCAGTGTCCATGACGTTGCGCGCCAAGTTCTGACCGGGACAGCCCGGAACAAGCCCGGCATACTTCGGTATGGCCGGGCTTTTGTCGTTATCGGGCAGCCTGTCGGGTAATCAGGGAGGGTAGGGTGACGCGTCGAACGGTAAAACAGGACAAGAAGGCGCTGGATCGGCAACGAACGGTATGGCTGGTGCTGGCGTTGTCGATCGGCTATCTGTGCGTCTGGGCGCTGACGACTCTGGCGGGGCTGGGCCTGTCGTGGCTGGGCCTGCAGCGAAGTGAAGCGGTGCTGGCGAGCACGATAGCGGCTTTTGTAAGTTATCCGTTGTTGGTGCTCTGGTTATTCTGCGCCCGCCCCGCCAGGCGCAACGGTCTACTGGTCGCTGGCGCGTCTTTGCTGGCGCTGGGGATGGCCCACTGTCTGGCGGGAGGATCGTGATGTTCGACAGTGCGCGCCAGTCCATGCTGTGGTTGCATCGGTTCATCGGTGTCGGGTTTTCCGGCCTGTTGCTGATTGCCTTTTTCATGGGCAGCCTGGCGGTATACGACCGTGAGCTGGACAGTTGGATGTTGCCGCAGACCCGCCTGGCGCCTGTCGATGCGCCGATCTCCCTGGATCGGCGTGTGCTGCCCCATGTCGCAAGCCTGAGCGAGGGCAAACCGCTCATGCAGTGGTACGTCGAATTGCCCGATGCTCGTCGGCCGTTGCTGCGTTTCCAAGCCTGGACCCTCGAGGGCAAAGGCTACAGTCGATTTCTCGCTCCAACGGGGGATCAGGTGTTGCCGGACGCCGGCAGTCGCGGCGGCGATTTTTTCTATCGATTGCATTACACCCTGAACATTGCCACCTGGAGCGCCGGTACCCGTTTGCTCGGGCTGGCGGCGATGGTGGGCTTGATTGCGCTGATTGCCGGGGTCTGCATCCATGCCCGGCTTTTCCAGGACATGTTTACCCTGCGCGCTGATAAATCACCCCGGCGCTTGTTGGATTTGCACAACCTCACCGGGGTGTTCGCCCTGCCGTTTCATTTCGTCATCATGTTGACCGGCTTGTTGATCCTGTTTCCGTTGTACCTGCCCGCCGGCGTCCAAGCGGTGTATCAGGAGCAGGCCGATCAGTTCGGTGCCGAAGCCAGCGCGGCGTACCGTCGCCAAGCTTCAGGTACGCCGGGGCCCCTCGCGTCGCTCGATCAGATGATGGCGCAAGCCCGGTTGCACTGGGGCAACGGCGAGCCCACGTTCCTCAGGGTGTGGCATCCGGGGGACGCCAACGCGTACGTTGAAATCAGTCGCTCTGCCGGCGACCGTCTCAGCAAGGACGAACAAACGTTGTATTTCGACGGCGCCAGCGCCAGCCTGTTGCACGAGTCACGGTTGCCTGCCGCTGCCGGGACGTTCAAGTTCCTGGCGGGCCTGCACGTTACGCATTTCCAGCAGCCGTGGTTGCGCGCCTTGTATTTCCTCGCCGGCTTGAGTGGTTGCGTGATGCTGGGCAGCGGCCTGTTGTACTGGCTGGAGAAGCGCCGGCTGCAGAACGCCAACGGGCGGTTCGGCATTGCCTCGATGACGCTGTTTACCAGCGCACTGATCACCGGGATGCCACTGGCCACCCTGGCGATGCTCGTTGCCAATCGCTGGCTGCCGGTGGGGTTGAACGCCCGGGCCGATTGGGAGGTCCAGGTGTTCTACGGTGCCTGGCTGTTGGCGACCGCCCATGCCGCACACGCTATCTGGCGATCACCGCAACGGCGCGCGCCGTGGTCAGTCCATTGCCTGGCGATCAGCGTGTTGGCCGTGCTGGCGGTGGTTTCGAATGCCTGGAGTACCGGCGATCATCCATGGCAGGCCATCAAACACGGGCTCACGGCAGTGGCGGGGGTGGATTTGGTCCTGCTGGGGGTTGCGCTGCTGGTGGCAAGAGTTGGTTGGCGATTGCGTGGTCGCTCAGGCGCGGCCGTCGCCCTCGGTGAGGTGAAGAATGGTTGAGGGATTGTCGAGCCTTATGGTGATGATCTTGCTGGTGGCTGGGCTCAGCATGCTGGCCCTGAGTCAGATCGTTCATTGGCGCAAGGTCATGGCGAATGAAGCATTCCCAGGGACCCGGGCGTTGCGCTGGGGCGCGTTATCGGCGTTGGTCCTGGCATGGGTGTTGAGCCAGGCCGTCTTGGGGTTCGCCATGGGCACGGTCTTCTGGTTCCTGGGGCTGGTGCCCTGCGGCATGGTTGTAACGCTGTTGCTTTGCTGGCGAAGTGCGTGGCTGCGCGGGGTGGGACGTCTGTTCGGCACTTGAGTGCCTGTGCTGGTCGACAGGCCCCGAGGGGTTCCCCCCGAGGCCTGTCATTTGGCTAGCCAGCGCTTTTGGCGTAACGGCTCAAGACGTTGGCCAGGTCAGCCAATATCGGGTTCAGGAAGACCAGGTGAGCGGGGATTTTTATGTCCCACCATTCCTGTAGCCGGGCGCACAACAATACGGCCTTGAGCGAACTGCCGCCGATTTCGAAGAAGTTCGCCTGCTCGTCTGGATCGGCGAGTTCAAGCACCGCCCGCAACGCCTCGAAAACCTGAGCTCGCGGATTTGCCGAGCGTTCCACCTGGGGTCGGTTCATAGGGCTGAGCTGCTTGGACAGCGTTTCGAAGGAAGGTGATGCCTGGCCCAGGATGGTATCGAGCAGGGCACGGAAATCTGCGCCCAGCGCCACGATGCTGTCGTGTTCGAACAGATCGGTGCTGTAGGTGAACGTCGCGATCAGGCCTTGCTCTCGCTCACTGACATCGAGCATCAGGTCGAACAGCGTGCTGCGCTTGCCGTTGTCCTCTTTGACCGGCTCGATCCTCAGGTCGCCAAACTCCGAAGAAGTCAGGATGCGTTCGCGGTGCAGGTCGAACATCACCTGGACCAGCGGCGCGCTGTGTTGCTGGGCGCTGGGCAGCGCTTGCAGCAATTGTTCGAACGGCAAGTCCTGGTTGGCATGGGCGCTCAGCAGGTTATCGCGTACTTGTTTGAGCAGGGAGTCGAATCCCGGATTGCCTGACAGGTCCGTGCGCAAGGCCAGCGTATTAACGAAGAAGCCGATCAGGCCTTCCAGTTCCTGGCGATGACGGTTGGCAATGGGAATGCCGATCCGTATGGCCTGCTGTGCGCTATGGCCAGCCAGCAATACGTTGAACGCCGCCAACAACGTCATGAACAACGTTGCGCCCTGTTCACGGCTGTAGGCATGCAGCGCTTGCGTGGTCTCCAGGCCGAGCTCGAACGTGTATTCGGCGCCCCGATGACTGGGCAACGCCGGACGCGGCAACATGCAAGGCAGTTGCAGGAGCGTTCGCTCGGTTCCCAGGTGTTGCAGCCAGAAGTCCAGTTGCGGCTTGAGCACTTCGTGGCTGAGCTCACGGCGTTGCCATTGGGCGAAATCGGCGTACTGCAAGGCCGGTTCGGCCAGGGGAGAAGCCTCTCCCTTGCTCAATGCCGCGTAGAGCTGGGTCAACTCGCGGGTAAACACGCGCATCGACCAGCCATCGAAGACGATGTGATGCAAGGTCAGCCACAACACATGCTCCTGGGCCGACAGCCGAATCAGGCCTGCACGGATCAAAGGCCCCTGCGCCAGATCGAACGGATGCGCGGCCTGGGCCTGGAGTTCGGTTTGCAGGCGCTGATGCCGATCGCTTTCGCCCAGATGGCTCAGGTCAATCAATGGCAGCGTGAAACCCTGCGCCGCGCCGATACGCTGTACCGGTTGATTGTTTTCCAGCGTGAAGGTGGTTCGCAGGGCTTCATGGCGTTGCAGCAGCAGGGCAAAACTGCGCTCCAGCGCCAGCACGTCTAGGTTCCCATGCAGGCGAGCCGACTCGGGCACGTTGTAGGTGGTACTTCCCGGATGCAGGCGATCGAACAGCCAGAGGCGTTCCTGAGCGTAGGACATCGCCGTCGAAGGCTGGTGGCGTCGGGCGGTGATGGGCGGCAAGGTCGAGGCATCGGCCTTTGGCAGCGCCTGGTCAATGAATTCGCCCAACGTCGGATGCTGGAACAGGGACCGCACCGGCACCTCGAGCCCGAGGCTGCTGCGCAGTCGCGACACCAATCGGGTCGCGGTCAAGGAATGCCCGCCCAGTTCGAAGAAATTATCGTCCAGGCCGACACGTTCCACGCCGAGCACTTGCGTCCACAGCGTCGCCAACAGTTGCTCGCGTTCGTTGCGCGGCGCCCGGTAGTTGATCTGGCGCTCGCGGGCAGGGGCCGGCAAGGCCTTGCGGTCCAGCTTGCCGTTGGGGGTGAGGGGAAAAGCCGACAGCATCACGTAGGCGTTTGGCAGCATGTAGTCCGGCAACTGGGCACCCAGGTACTCGCGCAACGCGGTAGCCCCGGGGCAGGCCTCGCGCGCTACCAGATAGGCGACGAGCTCGGTGTCCCCGACCTCGTTCGGTCGGGCGAGGACCACGGCTTCACGTAGCCCGGGATGGCTCAGCAGGCGGGCTTCGATTTCCCCGAGCTCGATGCGGAAACCCCTGATTTTCACTTGGTCGTCGACACGCCCGAGGAACTCGATATCGCCATCGGGATTGACCCGGCCGATATCACCGCTGCGGTACCACTTGCTGCCCTGGGCGTCCTGCGGGTTGCTCAGGAAGCGCTCGGCCGTCAGGTCCGCGCGGCCCAGGTAGCCCTGGGTAATGCCGGCGCCGCTGAGGTAGATTTCGCCCGCCACGCCTGCCGCCACCGGGCGCATTTGCCCGTCGAGGACAAACACTTGCATGTTCGCGATGGCCTTGCCGATCGGCAATACCCCGTGCTCGTCACCCCTGGCGCGGTAGTAACTGCACCACACGGTGCCTTCGGTCGGACCGTATTCGTTATAGAGCTGGGCGTGTTCGCAGCGTTCGCGATGGTGTCGGGCGAGGGCTGCGGGACAGGCTTCGCCGGCGACGATGGCGCAGCGCAGGCTGCCCAACTGGTCAGCGGCCTGCTCCAGGACCTGGGCGTAGAGCGATGGCAACATCAAGGTGTGGCTGATGCGCTGGGTCGCGATCAAGCGACCCAACGCCAAGGCATCCTGGACCTGGTCGTCCTGGGGCAGGCACAGGCGGCCTCCACGGCCGAGGGTCCAGAAAAGACCCGCCACCGAACTGTCGAAGGCCAGCCCTGATACCAGCAGGAACGACTCGAGAGGCTCTTCATACGCCAGTTGCCGCGCCGAAGTCGAATGCACGGCATTGCGGTGAGTCACCATGACGCCTTTCGGGCGCCCGGTGGAGCCGGAGGTGAAAATCAGATAAGCCAGGGTGTCCGCGTCACTGATCGGTTCGGGACGCTGGTCGAAGGTGCTGTCGCTGGCCGGATGGTCGAGCCATAGCGTTTGGTAGTTGCCCGCTGGCAGGCGCGATTGCAGGTGGCTCAGGCTCAGCAGCAGCGGGGCCGCAGTCTGCTCGAGCATGTCGCTGAGGCGTTCGGCGGGGTACGTCGGGTCCAGTGGTAAATAGGCGCCGCCCGCTTTGAGAATGCCCAGGATGCCGACGAGGGCCTCACTGCAGCGCTCGATGAACAATCCCACCGGCTGCCCGGCGGTCAGGCCCGCCTCGCGCAGCCGGTGCGCCACTTGGTTGGCTTGGCATTCCAGCGCCTGGTAGCTCAGGTGGACGTCACCGTGGGTGACGGCGATGGCGTCAGGTTGCAGGTCGGCCTGTTGCTCGAACAGATGGTGCAGCAACGCCGGGCTCGCCAGTTGTGTGGCGGTCTGGTTCAAGGATTCCAACCAGTCCCGATGGGCGCGACTGATGCCGTTGGCTTCGCTCAACGGTCGTGAACTGGCATCACTGGCCTGTACGCACAGGGTCAGGAATTGATCGAGCAGCAAACGCGCGGCGTCGATGCCCAGCGCCGAGGCGTCGAAGTGCAGGCGAAATTCGAACCCTTGCGCCAGTTCGGTGACCTCCAGCAGCAGTGAGTGCGGGCATTGCTCACCTTCCACTGCCTGCATTGTCCAGGCAGAGGGCGCCGGTTTGCGCAAGCGAAAGCCGAACGGCGTCGGTGTCGCATGAGCGGGCCAGGCTTCTTGCCAGGTCTGGGCCTCGGTCAGCAGCGTGGAGAATTCTGCGAGCAGGCTGGTCAATGACTGGCTGTCATCGAATGTGAGCAACAGGGGTAGTTGCTTGGCATAGGGGCCCATCGCCGTCAGCGTGGCACTGTTGCGCCCGGAATGTTCCCAGCCGAGCATCACTTGAGGCTGGCCCAGATGGCGCCTGAGCAACACCGCCCAGCACGCGCCAAACAGATTTTGCGCCGGGGTGTCGAGGCCAGCGAGAGCACTCTTGAGTCGGTCTTGCAGTTCGGCGTCCAGCGTCTGTTCAACCAGGGCCATTTGCCGTACACCGCTTGGCGTGGCGCGCTGGAATGGGTGCATCGCGGTCATCAGGTCCGGTGCCTGTTGGCGTTGCCAGAAGGCACGGCCGGCGTCGCTGTCGCTGCCGCTGGTGTACTCGTACTGCCACTCGGCGAAGTCGGCGAACTGGACGGCGTCTTCTTCCGGCCGATTGCCCAGGTAAAGCGCTTGCCACTCCGAAAGCAGGTGCTCCAATGTGGTGGCGTCGGCATTGGCGGCAGGTAGCGCGACCAACAGGGAAGATGGCAACAGGGCAACCGCCATGGCCGGTGCAGTGTCTCGGCTCACGGCTTCGCGCAACGCCGATTTCAGGTCATCGACAGAAGACAGCGGCGTGGTGATTTCTCGCCAGTCGATGTCGATCCGTTCGGCGATCACCTGAACCGGCAGTTCCATCCCAGGTGCGGCCACCAGGCGTGTGCGCAGTATTTCGTGACGGTCTAGCACCTGCTCCAGGGCAGAGCGCAGGCGCGCACCGTCGACAGTGCCAGGCAAGGCCAGGGTCAGGAGCAGCGCGGCGTTGCGATCGATGGCACGCGACCAGTACAGGTTTTGTTGCAGGGCAGGGCGAAAACCCTCTAAGGCATTGCTGGACATAAGATAAGGCCTTGGAAATGGGGGGCAGTCAGGCGTGTGGGGCGGTTCAGGATTTCAGCGCCACGTCTGTGCTGTTCAGTGCTTCAGCCATGGAAACCAGGATGCGCCTGGGGCCGTTGTATTCGTTGCGCGCATGCACCGAGAGCATGTTGTCGAGCAACAACACATCGCCGCGTTGCCAACTGAACTCGATCATGTTTCGCAGATACACGGCTCGCAGGTGCTCGAGCACCTGCGGCTCGATAGGGCTGCCGTCGCCATAAAACGTGTTTTGCGGCAGATCGTCGTCGGCGAAGTCGGCCTGCAGGGCTTCACGTACGCTGGCCGGCAGCGTGCTCACATGAAAGAACGTGGCGTGGTTGAACCAGAGGATTTCGTCGGTACGCGGGTGGCGGACCAGTGCAGGGCCTACCTGGCGCGTGCGCAGGCGATTGTTCTCTTTCCATTCGGTCTGTATGCCGACACCGGCGCAATAGGCGTCGACCTGCGCCCGGTCTTCGGTCTGGAACACAGTCTGCCAAGGCAGGCCAAAGCCATCGCCGTAGTTGCGCACGTACATGATGCCCAGGCGCGCGAAGCGTTCACGTACCTCGGGATCGATGGCGCGGGTGATGGCGCGGGTATCGCCGATGGGCGTTTCTCCGCGCCATTGGGGCGCGACGTCGCACCACAGGAAAATCTTCAGCGGGAACACCGGTGAATAAGAGTGTTCGTTGTGGGGAAAAATGCGCTGGTCCTGCGGGTAGTCGGTCGACGTATAGATGTTCAGGCGCGGGTCGACCTGGGTTCTCGGCGAGGCCCTGAACTTGTACTCCAGCGCGCCCCCCGACAATGAGCTGATGCATTGATCGAAGGCGGTGGCGTTGTCGACCTGGAAGTTACGAAACAGCAACGCCCCGTGTTCCAGGAGCTTGCGCTCGATCAGTTCGCGCTGCCGCTGCGCCCAGGCGATGAGGCTGACACCTGGGCCGGCGGGTTCGCACAGCAACGTGTAGTTCTGGCCGTCGTTGAGCGGCTTGAAGGTGACCAGGGCGTCTTCATCCAGGCGAATCGGCTTGCGGCGCATGCCGCCCAGGGTAGGTGTCGCGGGACCATTCATGTCTTATCCCTCCATAGAGTCAGTAGTGAATCGAGTACGCCGACGTGCGCTGCCCAACCGTGCCAGGCTCTGCTCGTTGCGTGCGTTCAGGTGCTTCATGCGTTGGTCGTGGGTCTGCCGTTTCAGGTCCTGGGCGAGATCGTCGGTCAGTCGCTCGGGGTTCGTGGCGACCTGCTCCAGCAACGTGCTGAAGGCATCGGCGAAGGCCTCGGCCGTTGTCGCGTCGAACAGGTCGGTGCTGTATTTGAGGGTGCAGGCCAGCGCGCCCTGGTCTTCCTCCACCGTGAGGTGCAGGTCCAGCTGTGATTGACCGTGTTCGATGCGCTCGGGCAGCACTTCCAGCCCAGGCATCTGCAAGGCGCTGGACGGTTGGTTCTGCAGCACCAGCTTGACCTGGAACAGCGGGTTGTAGGCGAGGCTGCGCGGTGGATTGAGGGCTTCCACCAGTTTGTTGAAAGGCAATTCCTGATGCTTGAACGCGTCCAGTACCTGCGGGCGCAGACGCTGGATCAACTGGCTGAACGTCGGGTTGCCGGTCAGGTCGCCGCGAAGGGCCAACTGATTGATGAAGAAGCCGATGAGTCCTTCGGTTTCTGCCCGGTTGCGGTTGGCCACGTCAGTGCCGATCACCGGATGCTGGCGACCGCTCTGGGCATACAGGCAAACCTGCAAGGCCCCCAGCAAGCCCATGAACAAGGTCGCCCCGTTGGCCTGGCAAAGCTGTTTCAAGGCTTGGGTGGTGTGTTCGCCTATCTGGAACGACCATCGCGCACCTCTGCCGCTCATGGCCGCCGGGCGCGGTCTATCGCCGAGCAGGTCCAGCGGCGGCTGGGGCTCGCCAAGCGCCTGCTTCCAATAGCCCAGCTGACGCTCGAGCATCGGCTCGTCCAGGTACCGCTGTTGCCAGGCAGCGTAGTCGCAATACTGGATGGGCAATGGCGCCAGCGTCGGGTTGTCACCGCTCAGGGCGCTACGATAGAAGTGAGTCAATTCGCTGACCAGCAGGCCCATGGACCAACCGTCGGAGATGATGTGGTGCAGCACCAGCAACAGCAGATGTTCGTCGTCCCGCAGCTTGATCAGGTGCAAGCGCAGCAAGGGCGCCTGGCGCAGATCGATAGGACGTGTCGCCAGCTCGATGAGCAATCGTCGAGCCGCGTTTTCAGCCGTTTCGACAGGCAGGTGGCTGAGGTCATGCAAAGGCATCGGCAGGTCGACGTCCGCCTGGACCTGTACGAAAAGCTCCGCGTCCTGCTCATGGAAACTGCTGCGCAATGCTTCATGACGTTGTACCAGTTGCCTGAAGGCCTGGTGCAACGCGTTGACTTCCAAAGGGCCGCGCAGGCGCGCCGCGCTGGGAATGTGATACGCCGCGCTCTCGGGTTGCATGGCCTGCACCAACCACATCCCTTGCTGGGCGTGGGACAGCAACCGGCGGCCATCGGGCGGGACGGGAGCGGGTCCGATGGGGGGCTCGCTACTGGCCTGCGCCTTGGACAGCACCGACGCCAACTGGGCGATGGTCGGTGCTTCGAAAAGTGCCCGCAGGGGCAATTCGACGCCAAGCACCAGGCGGATGCGGGTGATCAGTTGGGCGGCCAGCAACGAGTGCCCACCCAGGGCAAAAAAATTGTCGTGCAGGTCGATGGATTCCAACCCGAGCACCTCCTGCCAGAGCAGCAGCAGTTGCCGTTCCTGCGGGGTTTGCGGTTCCCGGACCTGGGTCGCTTGCAGCGAATAATCGGGAGCCGGCAGAGCGTTCCTGTTGAGCTTGCCGCCGGGCGTCAGCGGTATCTGCTCCAGTGCGACAAAGGCGGAGGGCACCATGTAGTCCGGCAACTGCCCGGCGATGTGTTCGCGCAAGGCCGCCAGCGCCAGGGGTTCTGCCTGGTAAACCACGTAGGCGACCAGGCGCCGGTCGCCCGGCCGGTCCTCCCGTACGATCACGACGGCCTGGCGAACGGCTGGATGGCTCTGCAAGTGCGATTCGATCTCGCCCAGCTCGATCCGGAAGCCGCGCAGCTTGACCTGTTGGTCGATGCGCCCGAGGTATTCGTAGCGGCCGTTGGGCAGGCGTCGTACCCGGTCGCCGGTGCGGTACAGGCGACTGCCGGGTGGGCCAAACGGGTCGGGACAGAAGCGTTCGGCGGTCAGCCCGGGGACGTCGTGATAACCCCGGGACAAGAGTGAACCGCCGATGCACAGCTCACCGGGCACACCGACCGGCGCAAGGTTGTCATCGCGGTCGAGCAGGTAGTAGGCGCGGCCGCGCAACGGTTCGCCGATGGGCATCTGCAGCGGCAATTGTTCATCGGCCAGCAGCAGCGTGCAGTCCTGGATACTCGATACGACGGTGATCTCGGTAGGGCCGTAGATGTTCAGCAGCCGGACATGACTCAGCCCAGCCTTGCGCCAGGCGTTGAGCCCTTCGGGCGGCATGGCTTCGCCGCCGACGCTGACCAGGCGCAGGGCACCGTAGGCATCGGCCGGATCCAGGGCAAAGTCCTGGGCCAGCTGATACCAATAGGCGGTGGTCAGGCAGGCCGCGACGGTGATGCCATGGCGATACAGCCGGGCATGGAATTCACGGCTGTCCCACAGCTCGGGGCCCCGTACGACCAGGCTCGCCCCGCACACCAGTGGGGGAAACAGCTGATCGACGAAGCCATCGAAATTGAACGTGGAAAACTGCAACACCCGATCTTCGGCACTGACGCCGTAATAGTCGCGCGCGACTTCGGTGTAACCGGCGAGCGAACGATGCGTGACGGCGACACCCTTGGGTTTGCCGGTGGAACCGGAGGTATAGATGACATACGCCAGTTGTTCCCGGTGCACGGAGCGCTCCGCCATGGCGGGTTGATCGTCGCGCATTGGCGCGAGCGCGCAGACGTCCATGCACGGCCGTCGATAAGGCTCGACCACCGGCGCTGTGGAAGCGTCGACCAACACCAGGCGGATGTCGGCGTCATCGATCATGTGGCTCAGGCGTTCCGCCGGGAACTGCGGATCCAGCGGCACGAAGGTGAGTCCTGCCTGCAACACGCCGAACACTGCCGCGACGATGTCCAGCCCACGGGGCATGCACAAGCCAATGCGTGCTTGCGGTGGCAGATCGAGCGCCAGCAGGTGCTGGGCGATACGGTTGACCCGACCTTGCAGTTCAGCGTAGCTCCAGGCCAGGTCATCGTGGATCAGCGCCAGGCTGTCCGGGGTGCTTGCCGCTTGCGCCGCCAGGCGCAGGTGGACCAGCTCGGGCAATGGCGAAAGTGGCAATGAGGCCTGGCACTGGGCCAACAATTGTTGTTCGGCCTGGGCATCGCGAATTGGCAGTTGGCAGATCTTGCAGTCCGGACTGTCCACCAGGCCCTGCAGGAGGGTGTTGTAGGCGCGGCCGTGGTTGACGATGCTGTCGTGTTCGAACAGATCGGCGTTGTAGGTGAAACACACTTCGAGCCGGTCGCTGCGCTCCGACACGTTGAGTGTCAGGTCCAGTTGCGCGGTGATCTGCTGGCGCTCGATTTCCTCGATCTCCAGCCCCGGCAGTTCCAGGCGGCGCGGTGCGTGATCATCGAGCAGGTTGAACATCACCTGGAACAACGGCGAGTGGGAAAGGTGACGTTCGGGTTCGAGGGCCTGGACCAAGCGCTCGAAGGGCAGCTGTTGATACTCCAGGGCACTGCGCCGAGCATCGTTGACGTCATCCATCACCTCGTTGAAGGTGCGCCGCCCGTTGAGTTCGCAACGCATGACCAAGGTGTTGATGAAGCAACCGATCAGGCCTTCGGTTTCCATGCGCGTGCGGTTGGCCACGGGGACCCCGACACGCAGGTCGGTCTGGCCGCTGAGGCGATACAGCAGGACATTGAAAGCGCTCAGCAGCACCGTGAACAAGGTCGTGCCACGCGCCTTGGCCAGTTGTCGAAGGCCTTCGGTCAATGCTGGATCGACGCCAAGGTAATGGCGGGCGCCACGACCGCTCGACTGTTTTCCCCGGGGATGGTCGGTCGGTAATTCCAGGAAGGGTTGCTCCCCCGCCAGGCGCTCGCGCCAATAGTTCAGTTCCGGTGCCAAGGCACTGTCGCTCAGGCACGTCTGTTGCCAGGACGCGTAGTCGCAATATTGCACGGGCAATACAGGCAGTTGTGCTTCGACGCCTTGCAGCGCGGCGCTGTAGAACGCGGTCAGTTCCTTGACCAGGACACCCAGCGACCAGCCGTCCGCGACGATGTGCTGGGCGGTCAGCACCAGCACGTGTTCATCGTCGCTGAGCTTTACCAGCAGGCAGCGCAGGGCGGCCTGTTGCAGGTCGAAGGGGCGGTTGGTTTCGCTGTCGATCAGCTGTTGCAGGCGTGACGTGCCGTCGCTGCCGTGCTCGTTCGAAAGATCGATTAGCGCCACCACCAGTGGCCGCTGCGGATGAACGACCTGATGCGCCTTGCCCTCGGCTTCGTGGAAAGTGCTGCGCAGGATTCCATGCCGCGCCACCAGCTGATCGAAGCTGTATTGCAGGGCATCCATATCGAGCGTGCCCCGCAAGCGCAAGGCGGCGGGCATGTTGTAGGCGCTGCTGTCGGGGTCGAGCCGGTGGAGGAACCACAGGCGCTGCTGAGCCCAGGACAGCGGGCGCGGCCCTTCGTCCGGCGACGGCACGATCGGCAGGCGGCTGAGTGCGATGCCTTGCGCCGCCAGGGCGGCGGCGAAGGCTTCGCGTTTTTGCGGCGTGAGCCTGGCGATGCGTTCTGCCAGTTGATGCGGATTGATTTCCATAACGTGATCGCGTCCTTGGGGCATCAGACAGAAGGGCTGGAGGATTTGGCGCGCGCCTGTAAAGCGGCGCGCTCCTCGGGCGACATCGCAGCCAGCGCGCGGCGCAGTTCGGCGATTTTCAGCAGGCGGCCCGGCTGGCTTTCCTGGGCGCGCAATGCCTGCGCCAAGGTCGCGATGCTCGGGTTGTCGAACACCAACCCCGGCGGCACTTCCAGTTGCAGCAGGCTGCGCAGGCGTGTGCAGAGTTTGATGACCATCAGCGAGTGGCCGCCGAGGTCGAACAGGCTGTCGCTGATGCTCAGGCTGTCGCGCTCCAGCAGCTCCTGGTATAGATCAGCCAGCAGGGCTTCGAGGGCATCCCTTGGTGCCAGCGCGGCACGATGCTCCGTCAGGCTCTCGGGACTGGGCAGCGCGGCGTAGTCGATCTTGCCGTTGGCCAGGCGCGGCAATGTCTGCACCCGCAGCAACTGCGAAGGGGTCAGGTAGTCCGGCAGCGACGTACGCAGCTCGGCGAGCAAGTCATTGCTTTCTCGGCTGCTGACCGTGTAGGCCAGCAGCTTGCCGCCGGTGAAATGCACCACCGCCTGGCTGACGCCGGCCAGCTTCAGGAGTGCCGCCTCCAACTCACCCGGCTCGACGCGGAAGCCGCGAATCTTGATCTGTTGGTCGCTGCGTCCCGCCAGATGCAAGCGGCCATCGGGCGCCAGCCGTGCCAGGTCTCCGGTGCGATACAGGCGCTGACCCGGCTTGAACGGATCTTCGATAAACGCATCCGACGCTCGGTTCAGGTAACCGCGGCTGACTTGCGCGCCTCCCAGGTAGACCTCACCCAGGGCACCCAGCGGCGCGGGTTGCAGGCCTGCCGGGGTTCGTTCGAGGACGTAGGCGCAGGTGTTCGCCAAGGCCTGTTCCAGGGCCAGCGGCGCGCTGCTTTCGAAGGCCTGGCTGAGACTGAACAGCACGCCGACCGTGGTTTCGGTCGGGCCGTAGTGATTGTGTACCCGACTCTGGGGGGCCACTTCCTGGATGCGTTGGCGCAATGCCCCCGGGCACGGTTCGCCGCCGAGAATCACGACATCCGGCAAGACGCTGGCCTGGTCTTCGAGCAAGGCCGCCAGATGCGACGGAACGATCTTCAAGCAGTCGATGCGCTGATCGCGCACAAAACGTGCGAATGCGCTGGCATCGCGGCTGGCTTCGTCACTGGCCAGGACCATGCAGGCGCCGTTCCACAGGGCACCGAATAGCGTGGTGTTGCCCAGGTCCGCAGCCACCGAGGAGATCAGCGCGAAGCGATTGCAATCAGCCAGGTCCAGCGCTTCGCTGATCGCCGCCGTGTAGTTGAGCAATTGCCCGTGTTCGATAACCACGCCCTTGGGTTCGCCGCTGGTGCCCGAGGTGTAGAGCAGATAAGCCGCATCGTTGAGCGCAATAGTTTGCACTGCAGGTGCCTCGGCAATCGCCGAGTCCCGCAGTTCGCAAAGGCTCACGCCCCGGGCAGAGCCGATGAGCAGTTGCGGCTGCGCATCGCCGAGTATTTTTTCCAGGCGGGCGTCCGGCCAGGAGGGGTCCAGGGGGATGTAGGCGGCACCGGCTCGCATCACCGCGAGCAGGCCCAGCAGCAGATTTGCCGAGCGTGGCAGCAGCAGGGCCACCTTTGATTCGCGGCCAATACCTCGCGCGCGCAGGGCCCCGGCCAGTTGCTCGACCTGTTCGTGCAACTGGCGATAGTTCAAGGTCTGGACATCGACCTGCAAGGCCGGCGCGTCCGGCGTGGTGTGCGCCCAATGCTGCAACCGCTGGGGTAGCGTGCGGGAACCGAAGTCCCGGCTAGGGCCGCACAGCTGGAATTGGCGGGCCCGGTGCCCGGCGTTGCTCAGCGCCAGCTCGACCATGGCGCGGTTATCCAGCCCCTCGGACAGGCTTTGCAGCAGGCAGGCATATTGTTCCAGCAAGCACCGCAGCGTTGCTTCGTCGTAATGCGAGCCGGGCGCCTGGACACTGACTGTGAGGCTCGGCGAGTGCTCATCGAGGATGACTTGCAGCGCCAGCTCGAAACCCGGGTCGACACCGGGCAGTGTATCGACGCGCCAGCGCAGGCCTGCGCGGTCGATGTCCGGGCAGTGGCTCGCCAGGTTGAAACCGATTTTGCGATGACGGGTATGCGTGGAGTCGGCGACGTTCCAGTATTCCTGTTGCTGAGCGTGGGCGTCGAGCTGACTGGCCACGCTTTGCAGCCACTGCCCGAACGTGCCGTTCAGGTCGGGTTCGAGCACCAGGGGCAGGACTTTTTCGTAGACGCCGATCCCGTTGGCCAGGGTCTCGTAGTCGAAACGGCAGTCCTGTTGCCAGCCGCCGGCATATACGCCGTGCCCGCCCACACGCGCCAGCAGCAACCACCATGCCGCCTGGAGGATTGTCCCCAGCGGTTGCTCGCATCGGTCGGCGAGTTGCCGTAGCACCTGGTGCAATTCGGCGGGCAAGCGTTGATCGACCGACGATGCAGCATCCTCGGCCTGCGGTTCGCGATGCGATCCCAGCTGCAACGACGGCATGTCCGCAAGCGCCAGCGCGGCCCAATAGGCGCGACCGTCGACGGCTTCGTCATCGGCATCGAGATCGTTGCGCCATTCGACGTACTGCGAGTACTGGAACGCTTCCTCCAGCACCGCGCCGGGATGGGCATAGAATTGCGTCAGTTCACCGAAGAGATTTTGCAGGCTGAGCCGGTCGCCGGCGCAGGCAGCGACCAGCAGGTCGAGACGCCATTGGGTCGGTGCCAGCTGACGCAGGATCGCGCGAACCAGGCAACCGCTCTCAATGGCAAACGGCGCGTCAAACAGTGCAGCGCTCTGCCGTTGCTGCTCGGCGTCGGACAGCGCGGCGTCCAGCACATGCCATTGCACTGTCGCCGGCATGACGTGCTGGCGCAGGCTTCGATACAGGTTCGAGGGGCGTAGCGCAGTCCGCAGGCTGGCATGGCGGTCGATCACTTGCAGTAACGCTTCGTGCAGTTGCCCCGGGTGTAGCGGACCTTCCAGGATCATGCCCAGACGCGCTGGCGGACGGGCGCTTTGCAAGGCGATGGACTGCTCGGCGCTCAAAGGCAGATCGTGGTTCGTTGCGAAATCATTGCTCATGTCAGGGTTCAATCCTGCAGTTCCATTGCGTTTTGGTAATCGGCCAGGTGAGCCGGCTCATGCAGGTCCCCCATGGCCACGACAATTTTCCGTGGGCCTTCGAAGGGGTCCCGCGCATGCGCGGCCAGCAAGTTATCGAGCATGATCACGTCGCCCTGTTGCCAGTCGAAACGCACCGCGCATTCTTCGTAGAGGCGACCTACCAGTGCCATCGTTTCTGAGTCGATGGGGCTGCCATCACCGAAAAACACCTGGCGCGGCATACGTTCCTGACCGACCATCCGCAGCAGGTCCTCGCGTACCTGCGGGTCCAGGCAGAACGTGTGGTGCAGTTGAATCTGGTTGAAGAAGCTGCGCTCGCCGCTCAATGGATGACGAATCACCGCCGGGCAGCGCGTGCGGGTCTGCAACTCGTCATTGGCCAACCAGTGGAACTCGGTACCGCTGGCCCGGCACCGGGCCTCGACCTCGTCGCGATCGTCGGTCTTGAAGAATTCCCGCCAGTTGACGTCGAGGCGCTCGGTGAACGTGCGTACGTAGAGCAACCCTTTGCTTTCGAACCTTGCGGCCAAGGCTGGCGGCAGGCGGCGGTACAGTTCGCGGCAATCGACGATGGGCGTCGCACCGCCCACAGGCGAAGGCAGCTCGCAGAAAAACCATTGCTTGCGCGGAGACCGGGGCAGGTGCGAACTCTCGTTGTGGAACAGGATCATTTCCCGCTCGGGATAAGGCGTGGAACGGTAGATATTGCGTCCGCCTTCTTTCTTGGGCAGGTCGCCGTAGCCGCCGAACAGGCCGGGGTGGATGGCTTCGGCGAAGGCTTCGAAGGCCTTGGCGTCGTCCAGGGCGAAACCGCGGAACAGCAGGCCGGCGTGCTGGCACAACAGGGTATCGATCAGGTCCCGCGAGCTTTGTGCCCATCCCACTGGATCCAGGTCCGGGACGCAGGGTTCGATCATCAACGGGAACTCCCGTCCCGGCAGCAGCGGGGCAGTGCGGATCAGCGGCTTGGGCGCTGCGGCGCGGGCCGGCATTTTTTTCAGCTTGTCGAGTTTGCTCGATGGCGAAGGCGAATTAGCCAAGGCGGATGACTCCACAGGGGGCAACGGGATGGTGAAATGAGCCAGGGCGGCGCAGGGCTGCTCGACGACTTGCTGCAGCAGGCCCAGCCAGGCCTGGATCAGGGCCTCGATGCGTTCGCCCTTGAACAACGCACGGGCATACACCCAGTCGCCGCGCATGACATCGCCCTGGCGTTCGAGGAACAAGGCCATGTCGAATTTGCTGGTGCGTTCCGCCGCAGGCAGCAGGTGGGCTTCCAGGCCCGGGAGGGCAAACTCGGCTTGAGGGGTGTTCTGCAAGACGAACAAGGCTTGTACCAAGGGGTTGCGGCTGCGTTCGCGGGGGACCTGCAAGGCTTCCACGATACGGTCGAACGGCAGCGCCTGGTGCTCGAAGGCTTGCAGGCAGGTATCGCGGGTACGGGCGAGGAAATCACTGAAGCGTTCGTCACCCGCTCGCCGCGAGCGCAGTGGCAGGACGTTGACGAAGAACCCGATCAGGCCTTCGAGGCTGGCGTTGTCGCGCCCGGCGACATCGGTGCCCAGCAACAGCTCGTCGGTGCCGGTCAGCTGATGCAGCAGCATCTCGAACGTGCTGAGCAGCACCATGTACAGCGTGACCCCTTCGGCGAGGGCCAGCGCTTCGAGGCGCGCCAGCAATGGCGCCGGGATTTCCAAGGCCTTGGCGGCGCCTCGCGCATCGGCCTGGGCCGGGCGCGGCCAGTCGGTCGGCAGCGCCAGGACCTGCGGCGCACCGCGCAAATGTTCCTGCCAGAAGGTCACGGCTTTATCGAGACGTGGGCCCTGCAGGCACTCACGTTGCCAATGCGCATAGTCGGCGTACTGCACCGGCAAAGGTGGCAGCTGCGCAACCTTGCCGGCATGGAGCGCGGTATAGATTTCGCTGAGTTCGTTGATCAGCACGCCGACCGACCAACCGTCGGCGACCATATGATGCAAGCCGAGGAACAGCAGATGTTCATGCTCGTCGAGCTTGAGCAGCCGCGCCCGGATCAGCGGTGCTTGTGCGAGATTGAAGGGGCGCCGCAGGTTGTCCAGGCTTTCCTGGTCGGCCACGGCCTGGCGCTGCCCGGCATCCAGTTGCGAGACGTCGCGCACAGGCAGGTCCATTTCCAGGTGCGTCGCGATCGAGGATACCGGTTCGCCGTCGATGTCCGAATAGGCGGTCCGCAGGACCTCATGACGATCCAGCAAGGCGTTGAATGTCGCGCGAAGGACATTGACGTCCAGGGAACCGTGCAGGCGCAGGGTGGCGGCCATGTTATAGGCTGCGGATGGCCCATGCAGGCGATCGATCATCCACAGGCGGTGTTGGCTCAGGGACAGCGGCATGTGCGCATGGCGGTCGATGGGGCGCAACACTGGCAGGACGGCGGCGTTGGCGGGTTGAGTCGACAGGATGTCCAGGCACTGCGCCTGTTGCCACAGCAGTGGCGCGTCGAACACGCTGCGCAGCGCCAGTTCCAGGCCGCAGCGTTGGCGAATGCGAGCGATCAGGCGAGTGGCCAGGAGCGAGTGTCCACCGGCTTCGAAGAAATGACTGTTGCGTCCCAACGGCTGGGGCGGCAGCAGCGTTGCCCAGAGCTCGGCCAGCAATTGCTCGTTGGCGCTGCTCGGTGGGTCGACTTCGACGCTGTCCAGCGTGGGCGCTGGGAGGGCCTTGCGATCGACTTTGCCGTTGGCGTTCTGTGGCCAGTTGTCCATCTGCACCCACAACGAGGGCACCATGTAGGCGGGAAGACCGTCGCGGACAAACCGGGCCAGCGCGGCGTCAGTGAGCGCGTGCCCCTGACGACCCTGCCAGTAGCCCACCAGCATGTCGCTGCTGCCCAGTTTGCGCAGGCTGACCATGGCGCGAAGGATGTCCGGATGACGCTCCAGATGCGCTTCGATTTCGCCCGGTTCGATTCGGAAGCCCCGCAACTTGAGCTGGAAGTCCTTGCGCCCGAAATACTGCAACACGCCGTCCTCATCCCAGCGCGCCAGGTCGCCGCTGAGGTAAAGACGAGTGCCGGCCGCGCCGAAGGGGTTGGGGATGAAGCTTGCGGCGGTGCGCGATGGGTCCGCGAGATAACCGCGACTGACGCCGATTCCGCCGATGGCCAATTCGCCGACCACGCCCTTGGGCACCGGTTGAAGATCGTGGCCCAGGACATAGAGTTCGGCATTTGCGGTGGGCCGGCCGATCGCCACGCTGGTGCCTTGGTCGGGCGCGTTGCGCAATGGCTGGAAAGCGACGTCATCCGAACACTCGGCTGGGCCATAGGCGTTCATCAACGGAATGTGCGGGTAATGCCTGAACCACTGTTGGGCGGTTGCCACGGGCAAGGCTTCGCCGGTGGGCAACACCCAGCGCAGGTTTGGCAATGGCATTGGCTGGTCGGCCTGGCTTTCCAGCATCGCCTGCAACAACGCCGGTACCGGCTCGAACAGGCTGACATGGCGCGTGCGCAAAACTTGAAGCAAAGCCTGGGGATCACGCACGACGTTGTCGCCGATAATTTCCACGCAAGCGCCGAACAGCGGCGCGGTGAGGGCTTGCCAGACGGAAATGTCAAAACAGGCCGGCGCGGTCTGGGCAATGACATCGTTCTGGTTCAGGCCCAACGGCTCCAGCTTGGCCAGCATGTTGTTGAGCATGCCGGCGCGGGTGACCATCACGCCCTTGGGCTGGCCGGTGGAACCCGAGGTGAACAGCACGTAGGCCAATTGATCCTGGCGTGCGGGTTGTGGTGGCAGGCGTCCAAGCGTGCTCATTTCCACCAGGTCGTTCGGCAGGGCGTATTTGCCCTGGTAGACCGAAGCCAGGCGTTCTGCGTATTCGGGCGAGCAGATCACCATTGGCTGTTCGAGCCGCGCCAGCACCTGCTGCCAGCGCGCCGGCGGTTGGGTGGGCTCCAATGCCAGCCAGCCAGAGCCCGCACGCAGGGTTGCGACCATCAGGCACAACCAGTCCAGGCCCCGGTCGGCGAGCAACGCGATCGGTTGGTCGGGTTGCGCGCCCAATGCCTGGAGGCCGCAGGCCATGATTTGCGAACGTTGCCAGAGTTGCGCATAGGTCAACGACTGGTCGGCACACCGCGCGACCAATCGTTCGGGATGCGCGGCAACCCGCTGGGCTACACGCTGCTCCCAACTGCCTTCGAGGCTGTAGTCGGCACGATGGGTGCCCCAGCCAAGCAGGCGGACACGTTCGTCGGCGGTCAGGATCGACAGCTGTTCGAGGCGGGTATCCGGCGCGGTATCCATCGCCAGCAGCAGTCGGTGCAGGTCATTGACCAGCGCTTGCAGTGATTCCACAGGCAGGCGTCGGGCGTCGGCACTGAAAAGCATCTCCAGGCGACGTCCTGGCAAGGCTTCGACCGTGAGGCCGTAGCTGGTCTGTTCGAGGTTATCCATGACCTTGAGCGTCAATTCGCCCGATTGCAGTTGCCGTTCGCCCAGGGCCGGCAGGTTCTGGAACACCAACAGGGTGTCGAACAGCGCTGCGCCCCGCGGGTGTTGCTGGAGGATTTCGGCCAGTGGCGTTTGTTCATGCTCGCGCATGGCGACACTGGTCGTCTGCACTTGGTGCAGGTACTCGCCCAAGGTGAGCCCCGAGTCCACCTGCAAACGCAGCGGCAGCGTGTTGATGAACACGCCGAGCATCTGACCGGCATCCGGCAGGTCGCCTGGTCGCCCGCTGCTGGTCACGCCGAACATGACATCCGGTTGGTTGTTGTGGCGCGCCAGCAACAGGCCCCAGGCTGCTTGTATCAGGGTATTGAGCGTGACCCGGGCGTGTTTCCCCAGCGCGTTCAGGCGGGTGGTCTGCGTTTCGTCCAGTTGCAGGCTGCGGGTGTAGTAGTGTTCGGCCGCCGCGCTTTCTGTAGGCGCGAGGACGGGCAGGGAACCGGCCCCTTCGAAACCCGCCAGGCGCTGCTGCCAGTAGGCCTGGCTCTGGGTGTCCGGTTGCGCGGCGAGCCAGTCGATGTAGGCGCGATAGGGGGGACGACTGTTGATCGCCAGGCCGTTGTACCGGGCGAGAATTTCTTCCATCAACATCACCGAACTCCAGCCGTCGGCGATCAGGTGATGGCGACTCCACACCAGCCAGGTCCGTTGCTCGTCGAGACGAATCAGGGCGATGCGTTGCAAAGGAGGGCGCTGCGGATCGAAGCCCAGGGCACGGTCGGCCACGCAGTAATCGGCCATGGCCTGCTGGCGCTGGTCTTCATCGAGTGCGCTCCAATCCAGCTGCCGTACGGGCAGTTGCAGGTCGCGATACACCCCTTGCAACGGTTCCTCCAGGCCTTGCCAGAGGATGCCGGTACGCATCAGAGGGTGCGCGGCGAAGGTGTCGCGCCAGGCCGACAGGTATCGTGCCGGGTCCAGTGGGCCTTGCAACTCGGCTTGCAGCTGGTTGACATAAACGCCGTTGCCATTTTCCAGCAGACTATGAAACAACAACCCTTTTTGCAGTGGCGACAGCGGATAGGCATCTTCCAGTTCGGTCCCGGCCAACTCCTCGACCGCTTTGCGTTCGTCCGGACTGAGGGCGAACGCTGGCGGTGCAGGATTCGCCGAAGCTTGAGGCGCTGCCTCGGCCTTTGGCGGTTCGCGATGACTGAGCAGGCTCGCCAACGCTTCGATGCGCGGGTGGGCGAAAAGCTCCTTCGGGCTGAATCGCAAGCCTTGCTTGCGGGCTTTTGCAATCAACTGCAGGGCGATGATCGAATCCCCGCCAACCGCGAAGAAATCATCCTGCCGGCCCAGCTCAGTGCGTTGCAGCACCTCGGCCCATAGGCTAAGCAGTTGTGCTTCCAGCTGCTTGAGCGGCGAATCCAGCGTGGCAGCCAGCCGTGCGATGGTGGGATGGGCGAAGAAATGTTTCGGCGTGAACTTGAGCTTTGCCTTGCGTGCGCTGGCGATCAGTTGCAGGGCGAGGATCGAGTCCCCTCCCAGGGCAAAGAAGTCGTCATGGATCGAAAGCGACGGTCTGCCGAGGACCTCGCACCACAGGTCCAGCAACAGCGCTTCCACCGGATCGCGAGGGCCGGCACCAAGCGTGTCTTGGCGCGGGTCGTCTGTCGGGGCGGGCAGGCTGTGTCGATCGACCTTGCCATTTGCCAGGCGTGGCAGTTCGGTCAATTCGACATACAGGCTCGGCAGCATCGGCTCGGGCAATTGCGTCGCCAGTTGCTCGCGCAGCTGTGCGCGATCCAGGCCGGCGTCCGGCACCAGGTAGGCGATCAGTTTTACGGCATCGTGGTCGCCCAGCGTCCGAGCCACCACCACGGCCTCGCGCACGCCGTGACAGGCCCTGATGCAAGCTTCGATTTCCCCTGGTTCGACGCGGAAGCCACGGATTTTCACCTGGTCATCGATTCGACCCAGGAACTCTATTGCGCCGCAAGGCAGCAGTCGGGCGCGGTCACCGGTGCGATACAGGCGTTGGCCCACGCCGCTGAACGGGTTCGGAATGAACCGCTGGGCCGTCTGGCCCGGCTGGCCGAGGTAGCCATCGGCGACGCCAGGGCCACCGATATAGAGCTCGCCGGCGCTGCCCAGCGGCATCGGGTCCAGATGACGATCGAGCACGTGGATGTTGACGTTGGCCAGGGGCGCGCCAATCGGTGCGAAACCTGAAAAGGTCTCGTCGGACCCGGTCACGGGTTGGGTCAGGCAACCGACGGTGGTTTCCGTGGGGCCATAGTGGTTAATGATCCGGCAGCCCGGCGAGATTGCCTGCAAACGCTTCACCAGCGTCAGGTCCAGGCCTTCACCGCCCAGCACCAGGCACTGGCGCGGGAGCAGCCGCTCTGGGGAGGCGACCGCGAGGAGGGCGTTGAGGTGCGACGGCACGATCTTCAGGCAATCGACTGGCGCGGCGGCCAGGCTTCGCGCCAACTCCTCGGGATCGGCGGCCAGTTGTTCATCGATCAGGCGCAGGGTGCGGCCGGTCAACAGCGCGCCAAACCAGGCGGTGTAGCCCAGGTCCGCCGCCACGCTGGCCAAGGCCGTCAGGCTCGCGTCCTCGCTGAGCGCCAGGCTGCGCATCACCCCGTCGACGTAGTGGATCAGGTTGCCCTGGGTCACGCGCACCGCTTTGGGCGTGCCCGTGGAACCAGAGGTGTAAATGAGATAGGCCAGTTGCTGAGCGTGTGCAAGCACGGCAGCCGTTGGTGCGGTGGTCGTGCCATGGGTCAGGCTGTGCAGGGTTTGATCGGGGCCGATCCATACGCTGGCGGCGCTGCCATCGAGCAACTGCTGGCGTCGCGACTGCGGCAAGGCTGGGTCCAGGCACAGGTAGGCCGAGCCGAGTTTCCAGCTGGCGAGCATGGCTGTCATCAGCGTGCGGCCCCGGGGCAGGACCAACGCAACGATCTGGCCCGGGCCGGCGCCGGCATTTTGCAACTGCTGGGCCAATGCTTCAGCCGCCTGGTCCAGTTGGGCGTAGGTGAGCGAGCCGTCGGCGTCGCTGAGGGCGGTTCTGTCTCGGTGCGTGCGGACTTGATGATCGAAGGCTTCGACAGCGGTTGCAAAGGCAGGCTGGCTATCCAAGCCGTGGCTGCTTGACGCTGCTGAAGGTGGGCAGGCCGGCAGGTCGCTGACCCGTGCCCCAGGCATCTGCGCGGCCTGATTGGCAAACCAGGCAAAGTGCTCGGCCAGGCTGGCGATTCGTCGTGCATCGAACAGGTCGGTGCGATAGCGCCATTGCGCCAGCAATTGCACGCCGTCATCTTGCCAACGCAGGTTGAGGTCGTTGGCCGCGCCGCGTTGGGTGAACAGGTGCTCTTGCACGCTGTACTCGCCCAATTGCTCGTCGCGACGGCTGGGCATATAGGTCAGCATGCAGCGGAACAATGGACCGTTGCCGACATCTTCCTGCATGCGCGTCGATGGGTAGCGGCGATGACGCAGGCCCTCGCGCATTTGTTGCGCGACGTCGCGCAAACAGTCGTCCAGGGTCGGGTTGTGCTCGAAACGGGCGCGCAGCGGCAGGCTGTTGAGCGTAAAGCCCATCAGGTTCTTGTATTTGGCTTTGTGCCGATCCATGGTCGGCGTGCCGATCAGGAAGTCGTCCTGATCGCTGCAGCGGTGCATGAACACTTGGAACAGCCCGGCCAGCAGCACGAACAGGCTGACCTGATGAGTGTCGGCCATCGCGCGCAGTTTGTTGCTCTGGGATTCGCTGAGCAGTAATTCGAATTCGTCGCCCTCGTAGTCAGGGTTGCGCGGGCGAGGGTGGTCCGGTGTCAACTCCAGCGCCGCAGGGGCTCCGCTGAGTTTCGCCTGCCAGTAGCTGGCCAGGGAGGCGAGCTTGCTCTCTTCGAGCAGTTCACGGTTGTCCTCCAGCCATTCGAAGTACAGGCCCGGTGCTGGCAGGTCCAGCGGTTCGCCCGTGAGGTGGGCGTGGTAAGCGGCGAAGGTCAGCTTGAGCATCCATTCGACGGTCAGGAAATCGCCGCTGATATGGTGCGCCGCCATGCACAGATAAAGTCGACCTTGATTGCGCAGTAGCCGCAAACGACAGACGTTGGCCGAAGCGAGGTCGAATGGCTCATCGGCATGATGCTCGATCCACGCCTTGACCCCCGCCGCGTCGAGGTCATCGAGGCACTCCCAGGTGGCGTTGGCGCGGAACTGTTCCGGGCGCGCCATCCACAATTGCCCCTCCACTTCCCGATAGCCGCAATGCAGCGTTTCGCAGTGTTCGACCACGCGCGCGAAGGCCGCGCACAGTGCATCGGCGTCCAGGTCGGCTCGCAGCTCGCGCGCGGCAACCATGTTGTAGGCATGGCTGCCGGGGTTGAGCTGGTGAAATTGCCACAGCGCTTGCTGGCCGGGGCTGGCCAAATGCAGGAGGGAGGACGTCATGTCAGTTTTGCTCCTGGGCGGGTTCGGCCATGGCGACGATCACTTGCCGGGGCCCTTTGAAACTGGCGCGACCATGGGCCACCAGCATGTTGTCGAGCATCAGCACGTCGCCTTTTTCCCAAGGGAAACAAACGCTGTTTTCGGCCAGCACCCCGCGGATCTCGTCCAGCGCGCTTTCTTCCAGTTCGCTCCCGTCGCCGTAATAGACATTGCGGGGCAAATCGAGAGGATCATCGTCGACTACCGCCATGAGGCTTTCACGAATCGCCGGGGCAAGGTTGGAGACGTGGAATAAATGCGCCTGGTTGAACCAGACCCAAGCCTGGGTTTTCGGATGACGGGCAACGGCCTGGCATACCTGGCGGGTGCGCAGCTCGCCGTCCTCTTTCCATTCGAACGCAATGCTGTTGGCTCGGCAGTAGGCTTCTGCCACGGCGCGGTCCTCGGTGTTGAAGGCCTGCTCCCAGGACAAATCCAGGCCGTTGCCATAATTGCGCACGTACATCAGGCGTTTATCAGTGAAGCGCTGGCGCAAGGCGGGATCGAGCTGTTGGAAAATTCGCCGGCTGTCGGCGATAGGCGTTTCGCCACCCTCGGCGCTGGGCTGGACACAATGGAACCAGATCTTCATGGGCCATTGCAGGGTGTAGGACTGTTCGTTGTGCAGGGGAATGGTTTGATGGGCGGGGTACTCAGTGGACGTGTAGACGCCTTGCTCGATGGCTTTGCGCGGTGTCGAGCCGAACTCGTAATTGAGCAGCTCATGGCCGAAACCGCGTACCAGCGCTTGAAAAGCGTGCTCCCCCAGAACGTCGAACCCGCGTAGCAGTAGTGCTCCCGTCTCGTGCAGTTGGTCGTCGACCAGCCTGTGCAGCTCGCTCAAGTCTTGACGTGTGCGATCGAGCGGTTCCACCAGCAGTGGCAATGTTTCCTGCATCAGAAGTGGGCGCACGGATAACCCTGTTGCGTGCTCGACTTCCCGTCCCATGCGCTTGCTCCTTCTTAGTACGTCATGTGTCAAAACGCCACTTTGTAGTGCGTTTCTTGAGGCGAGAAATACTATCTGATACCTGTGGTAGTTGTTAATAATATTTATTAACATTCGCATTATTAATTTTTCGCTGCCAGAATCATCGTCTCTCGCAGTGCTCAGGCTCCATTGGATAACGCTCGTACAAAGGAATAGAAAATGAGTTGGGACAACGCTGAAAGCGGTTTCATCGTGGTGGTCAATCACGAGGAGCAGTATTCGATCTGGCCGGATTACAAGGCGTTGCCCGAAGGCTGGCGCGCCGCCGGCCAGCAAGGCAACAAGGCCCAATGCCTGGCGTGGATCGAAGAGCACTGGACGGACATGCGCCCGCTCAGTTTGCGTACGGCCCTGCATACCACCCCCCAGCATTGAACGGCTGCCTATAAGGACATTCGCATGGAAAGCCTCCACCACCGGCCCGAATCCGGCCCGATTTTTACCCTCGATCATTTCCGCAGGCAGCCGCCGCGTGAGTTCAAGCCGGACGAGTTGCTCGAGCGCCAGTGCGCTCGCGAATCCAATGCCCGCTCTTATCCAAGACGCATCCCGCTGGCGCTCAAGGAAGCCCACGGGCTCTATGTGCTGGACACGCGCGGCCAGGTATTCATGGATTGTCTGGCCGGGGCGGGGACGCTGGCGCTCGGTCACAACCATCCGGTGACCATCGATGCGATGCGGGCGACGCTCGATTCCGGCTTGCCCTTGCATACGCTTGACCTCACCACGCCCGTCAAGGATGCGTTCGTCGAGGCGTTGTTCGCGGCGTTGCCGCCGTCATTCGCGGCCCAGGCACGGATTCAGTTCTGCGGGCCGACGGGGGCCGACGGGATTGAAGCCGCCCTGAAGCTGGCGAAGATCGCGACGGGCCGCAAAGGCATCTTCTGCTTCTCCGGCGGTTACCACGGCATGACCCAGGGCGCGTTGAGCCTGATGGGTAATCTTGGGCCCAAGCAATTGCCCGGTTCGCTGATGGCCGACGTGCAGGTATTGCCCTATCCCTATGATTACCGCTGCCCGTTCGGTATCGGCGGCGAGGCGGGTATCGATGCGGGTCTGAGCTACATTGAACAGCTGCTGACGGACCCCGAATCGGGTGTCCTTCCACCCGCCGCGGTCGTGGTGGAGGTGGTGCAAGGGGAAGGTGGCGTGATTCCCGCTCCGGCCCGCTGGCTTCAGGGGTTGCGTGAGCTGACCCGCCAGCATGGCGTCGCGTTGATTGTCGATGAGGTCCAGTCCGGACTGGGTCGTACCGGCCGCATGTTTGCCTTCGAGCACGCCGGGATCGAACCCGACATCCTGGTTTTATCGAAAGCGATCGGCGGTGGTCTTCCGCTGTCGGTGATGGTCTACCGCGAAGCCCTGGACCTCTGGAAGCCGGGTGCCCACGCCGGCACGTTCCGTGGCAACCAGATGGCCATGGCCGCGGGCACGGCAACACTGCGCTATATCCAGGAGCAAGGCCTGGTTACCCATGCCGAGGCCATGGGGGAGCGCTTGATGACTCAACTTCGACAACTGCAACGCGACTATCCGAGCATCGGCCAGGTGCGTGGGCGCGGCTTGATGGTCGGGGTCGAGATCGTCTCGACGGCAGCCGAAGGTGCACGGGTGCCACCGGCCGATGGCGCCTTGGCAAAAGCCATCCAACAGCAATGCCTGAAGGAGGGCGTCATTCTTGAGTTGGGCGGGCGCCACGGGGCTGTCGTACGGTTCTTGCCGCCGCTGACGATCCAGGCAGCCGAAATTGATCTGCTGATGGAGAAGTTCCGGATTGCGCTGGATCGTGCGGTAGCCTGACGACCTGGTTTGGCTGGCACCCGTAGACAGAAGGTGGTCGGTCAAATCAGGTGTCGCGCATTGGCGCCGGCGATCCTGCCTGCAAGCATGCCTGACACTCGTGTCATCCCTCGAGACTGTGTACCAGGTTTTCGAGGGCCTCCAGGGCCTCCTCGTCGGGCGGTGGCGGTGCGGGGCTGGCGCAGCGCACCTGATACGCAAGCCGGTACTCGCTGGGCGTGCAATTGGCGTACTGCTTGAAGGCGCGGGCGAAATAAGAAGGGTCCTTGAAGCCGGCCTCGTAGCCGATGCTGGTGATGGGCATCTGGCTGTTATCGAGCAGTTCCTTGGCAAAGGACATGCGCTTGTTCAGCACGTAGTCGGTAAAGCCCAGCCCGTTGGCCTCCTTGAACACCCGGCTGAAGCGAAACGTGGTCATGCCGCAACGCTTGGCCAGGTCGCGCTGGTCGATGCTGTCGCGAAAATGCTGGTCGATGTACAGCATGATGTGGCTGAGGGCCTGGTGTTTCTGGTGCCCTGAGGTCAGGCGGATGCTGTCCGGCAGGGTCGGAGAGTGATCAATCTGCGAGGTCGAGCCTCGCCCGCCAGCCTGACGGCGCAACTCGCACAGCTGCGTCACCGCGGTCAGGTAACGCTTGCGCTCGGTGGTTGCCAGGGGAAGCACCATGTATTCCCAGACGCTTGAACGCATGGCCCAGACGGCGAGTTCCTCGGAGTGTTGCACCGTGAACATGGTGATGGGGATGGCCGGGACCGTGCGCTTGATGTCCAGCAGCCGCCTCAAGCCCTGCGTATCCGGGCGATCGAAATGGATGCAGATCATGTCGGCCTGCACGCCAGTGGGCAGCAAGGCGTTTTTCGCCACAATGCAGTCGCACGCTTGCTCGAACTGGCTGATGAGTTCCTGGGTGGAACGATCGTGAGTCAGATCAAACCATAACAGCTTTGGCTTGCCAGTCAGATTCGACGCCATAGGACGACTACTCGGTGGTTCTTCCTGCCCGTTAGCTAGCAGTATTGCCAATGTGCTATCAGTTTGCCGAATTAATTTTTATAAGCCGCTCATTCTTTAGCTCCGAGTCTCTGTGGGCGCCGTTTCAGCGGTCAAAAACCTGGAAATATTGGCAGCCTGGACTATTTCGCTGTCGGCGCAAAAAAATCCTAGCGATGTGCAAAATCCTCCTAACGACACTACCGGCCTCCTGACTAGGGTTGCATCAGGCAGTTCGAAATGTACTGCCTCTTTGAAAACAACCCCGATGAGGTGTGCGAAATGACTCTTCAAACTATCAAGGCTTCGGTACTGAAGTTCGCCAAAGATGAAGACGGCCTGACCATTGTGGAATACGCCGTTGCCGGCGGGTTGATCACCGTGGCCGTGGCCGCGATGTTCGTTTTGCTGGGCGGCGCCGTGAACACCCGGATTACCGCACTGTGCGCCGCCGTCAAGGGCGCTGCCTGCACATAACGCGAGTGGGATGAAGCCCATCGAGGCGTCGATTTCAGCTTTGTTCGATAAAGCTGCGCAGTATCCGCTTAGTGGGCTTTGCCTGTTCTTTGTTGCCAATTTTGCTACCGCTGAAGTGAGGTAAAGAAGATGAAACTTCAAACATTCAGAACTTCGATAGCCAAGTTCTTAAATGATGAAGACGGCCTGACCATTGTGGAATACGCCGTGGCCGGGGGACTGGTAACGGTGGCGGTTGCCGCGATGTTCGTTCTATTGGGCGGTGAGGTGAACGCTCGAATTACCGCGCTCTGTGCCGCGGTCAAAGGTGCTGCTTGCACTTAACCACCCCTTAGGGAGACGCATCATGTCCATGGAATTGCTGATGTCGACGGTACTGTTGCTAGGACTGCTGGGTGTGGCGGTGGTGAGCGACCTGCGTCGCCACCGCATCCCCAACACGCTGGTCCTGTTGGGCCTGGCCCTGGGATTGGCCAGCCAGGCTTATATCGGCGGGATCGGCGGGCTGGGCGACGGCCTGTTGGGCATGCTGATCTGTTTCGCGCTGTTCCTGCCCATGTATGCCCTCGGTGGCATGGCCGCTGGTGACGTCAAGCTGATGACAATGGTCGGCAGTTTCCTGCCCTTTCATTTCGCACTGTGGGCGGCGCTGTTCAGCCTGATCGCTGGCGGCGTGTGCGGTTTCCTGATTGTCCTGGCCCGCGGCCAGTTGCTCCAGACCTTGCAGCGCTACTGGTTGAGCGTCCGGGCCCAGGCTTATCTGGCACCGGCGTCGGATGAAGTGGCCGGCAAACCCTTTCCTTACTCGATTGCGATCCTGATCGGCACTTTGAACAGCGTTTACTGGCAGTTGGTTGCCGGTGGCTGGGGAGTCTAGTCATGCACGTCATCAACGATAGCGATGCCTACCCCAGCGAACGGGAAGCCGTGCAACGCCTGGCGCCTCAACCGAGTTCGATACGCGACACCGGCCTGACGGACAGTTTCCTCGGCGAACTGGTGTGCAAACACCTGCACGACGCCGGTGTGCTGGACATGTCGCGGCTGGTGGAGCGCCTGGCCCTGACCGGCGCGGTGCTTGAAGAAGTCCTGGCGTTCCTGCGCAAGGACGGTCGCGTCGAAGTGCTGGGTCAGTTGGGACAAACCGGCGGACAAACGCTGCGCTATGGCCTCACAGAACGCGGCCGCAGTTCCGCCCGCGACGCCTTGGCCCGCAGCGGCTACATCGGCGCCGCGCCGTTTCCGGTCAGCACCTACCGCTCGCTGATCAAGATCCAGACCATCCACCACGGTCGCATCACCGCCAAGGACATGAACCACGCCCTGGCTGGCATGGTGCTCAGCCAAGGCATGCTCGATCAATTGGGCGTCGCGCTCAATTCCGGCCGGGCAATCATGATCTACGGCCCGGCCGGCACCGGCAAAACCTATGTCAGCAGCCGTCTGATCCGGTTGTTCGCCGAGGCCATCTGGGTGCCCCACGCCATTGTCATCAACGAGTCGGTGATCGAAATCTACGACCCGCAGGTGCATCAGCGCCTGGATGACAGCAGCCAAACGAACAACCTGATGCTCAACGAAGGCATCGACCGTCGACTGTTGTGCTGCAAACGCCCGATCGTCATCACCGGCGGCGAGTTGAGCATGGAACAGCTGGACGTGCGCTACGACCCGTTCACCCGGCAATACCAGGCGGCCCTGCAACTCAAGGCCAGCAACGGCCTGTTCATCATCGACGACATGGGTCGCCAGCGCATGGCCCCGGCCGAGCTGCTCAATCGCTGGATCGTGCCGATGGAAGAAAAGCGCGACTTCATCAACCTGGGCGGCGGGCGGCACTGCGAGCTGCCGTTCGACCTGGTGCTGGTGTTCTCCACCAACCTCAATCCCCTCGAATTGGCCGACGAGGCCTTCCTGCGGCGCATTGGCTACAAAGTCCAGTTCGGCTACCTCAAGCCCGAGGATTACGAGCGCATCTGGCGCCAGGAGTGCGAACGCCTGGGCATCCCGTATGACCCGCTGCTGGTGCGCTATGTGCTGCAACGGCTGTATGCAAGCGAAGGCATGCCACTGGTGCCTTGCCATCCCCGCGACCTGTTGAACATGGCGCTCGACCGCCAGCGTTACCTGGGCGGTTCCGGGCCCCTGTCGCCGCAAGAGCTGGAATGGGCCTGGCACAACTACTTCGTTCAGCTCGACTTCCTTTGATCTGGAGATACCGACATGAGCTCTCGTACGCTTCCGCTGATAGGCGTTTCCCTGGTAATGGGCCTTGGTGCCGCATGGATGGCTGACTCCTGGCTGAGCGCGCGACTCAACGCGACCCCCGATGATCACTTGCGAAGCGTGGTGGTCGCGACGGTGGAAATTCCCTTCGGACAAATGGTCGAGGCCCAGCAGGTCACGACCGTGCGCATGCCCATGGACACAATTCCGGACGATGCTTTCGACAGCAGCGAAAAGGCTGTGGGCAAGATCGCCACGTTCGACATCCTGCGTGGCGACATCGTGCGCGGTGCTCGTTTGAGCGAGCACCTGGGTGGCAGCACCCTGGCCTCGCTGATCGCGCCTGACAAGCGGGCGATATCGGTGCGCGTGGATGATGTGGTCGGTGTCGGTGGCTTCCTGCTGCCAGGCAACCGGGTCGATGTGCTGGCGACCAAGACCACCAGCGCCGGCAGCAACAACGCCACATCCCGAACCCTCCTCGAAAATCTGCGAGTGCTGGCGGTGGACCAGACCGCGGGCACCGACAAGACGCAACCGGTGGTGGTGCGGGCCGTGACACTGGAAATGTCCGCCAGCGAAGCGGAACTGCTGGTCACCGCACAGACCGAAGGCAAGCTGCAACTGGCACTGCGCAATCCCTTGAACCTCGAGAAAAAAGCCGTGACCGTCGCGCCGCCAGCCCCTGCGCCGGTCATGGCGGTGGCCGCCGCTCCGGTGCCAAGGCCAATGGTGCAACGCAGCGTTCGGCCTCAGGGCGGCGCGATCACGCTGATCCGTGGCGTTGAAAGCAGCGTGATCAATGTCCGCTAGATGACTTCCCCATCCCGGGCCCACTAGGGCAGGGCGATACCGATCCTCAACGCTGTAGATGAGGGCTCGATGATGAATGCCAAGATCCGGCAGCCGTTGACGCTGCCACGACGCCAGGGAGGGGCGGTAAGTGTACTGATGGTGATCGCCATGGCGGCCATTGCGATGACGGCGGCGTTGGCCCTGGACGGCGGTCATATGCTGCTGAACAAGACCCGCCTGCAAAACGCGGTGGATGCCGCGGCCCTGGGGGGCGCCAAGACCCTGAGCCAGGTCAAGGGCAGCATGAACATGGCCAGCACGACCCGCACGGCGGCCCTGGATACGCTGAGCAGAAATGCCAGCGCCGCGGGCAACACGGAACTGGCCACTGCCGTCGCTGGCAATCCGGGCACGTTTGCCGTGGTTGAATTGTCCAGCAGCGTCTACGGCCCATTCTCATACCCCGGCCCCAGCGACGCCAAGTACGTGCGGGTGTCGGTGGCTAACTATCAACTCAACGGTTTTTTCTGGAGCTTCGTCCAGTCGATGGGCAGCGGTGGCCTGGGCAGCAAAGCCGTGGCGGCCATCGCCACCGCCGGGCCCAGCCCAACTTCGCCTTGCGACGTGGCGCCCCTGATGGTCTGTGGCGATCCTGGTCAATATGACCCGTCTGCCGGGAATTTCTGGAGCTATCACTTCGGCGACCTGGTGGTGCTGAAAACGGCGGCGGGAAACACCTCACCCATCGGACCGGGTAATTTCCAACTGCTCGATTTTGGCTCCGGCGGCAGTTCGGTGCGTGAGGACCTGGCCGGCGGAGGTACGGTTTGCCGCGCCGTCGGGGATAACGTCCAGACTTCCCCAGGCAACACAGTGGGGCCAGCTTCCCAGGGCTTGAACACGCGCTTTGGCATCTACAACGGCCCGGTCAGTGCATCCAACTATCCACCGGACCTGGTCACCTCTTCGAGCTCGCCAGCGATGGTCTACAACGACACGCTTTCCCAGGCGCAATACAAAGGCCAGCCCGTCACGTCGAGTGGCGGTGACCTGTCGGCGGGCGGCGAGGCGATAGCGGACTACAACGATTGGCGCACCCAGGTCGCCGCCTGCGTGGGCGGGAGTGGCAGTGGCTGCCAAAGCAACGGCGTCTTCGAGCGCCGGATGCTGAAAATCGTGGTGGGCAATTGCACCGGCAAACAGGGCGGCTCAAGCACTATTCCCGTGCTGGGTTTCGGCTGCTACTTCGTCGTACAGCCGATGAACGGCGGCGGTACCCAGTCGCAGATATTCGGTCAGTTCGTCCACGAATGCGAAGGCGACAACGTGCCTGGCCCGACACCCAGCAGCGACGCCGGGCCGCAGATCATCCAGCTCTACAAAACCTATATCAATGGCAGCGGCACGCCGAGCACAGACTCGTAGGAGGCGTCATGAAACTTGCCCCGTTCAAATCACCCCGGGCCCAGCAAGGCGTCGCACTGGTGGAGTTCACCCTGGTGCTGCCGGTGTTGCTGTTGCTGTTACTGGCCTTCGGCGAGTTCGGTCGCATGCTGTACCAATACAACGTGCTGTTGCAGGCCAGCCGCGATGCCGACCGCTTCGTCGCCAGCCAGGCCTGGAATTCCACCCTTGGCGCGGTCTCCCTGAGCAGCGCGCTACAGACCCAGACGAAAAACGTCGCGGTGTATGGCGTGCCCAGCGCGTCCGGCACTGCCGTGGTGTCGGGCTTGACGACGGCGAACGTGCAGGTCGCCGCCGAGGGCACCAGCCATGTGCGCGTCACCATCACCTACACCTTCTGCCCGGTGATTGGCGCGGGCAGTTGCAGCGGGTCGATCCCCGGCTTTTTCGGCAGCGCCATTGCGCTGGGCATCCCGCTGGTGGCGACCACTGTCATGAGGGCGCTGTGATGAATCGCAAGCAGATGCGCGGCACCTACATCGTCGAGTTCGCCTTCGTTGGCCTGCTGGTGTTTACCCTGCTGTTCGGTGTGCTGGAAATGGGCCGGTTGTACTTCACCGTCAACGCCCTCGATGAAGCCGCGCGGCGAGGAGCGCGCCTGGCGGCAGTGTGCAACATCAGCGATCCGGTGATCCTGCGCCGGGCGATTTTCAATGCCGCGACGGATTCAGGCACCAGCCAACTGATCAGCAGCCTGGCTACCTCGAACCTGGTGCTGACTTACCTGGACGTCGACGGTGCCGTGGTCGCAAACCCCGGCGATACCTCTGGCAGCACGGGTTTCCGAGCCATCCGCTATGTCCAGCTGAGCCTGCAGAATTTCGTTTTCAACTTGTTCATTCCCGGACTGGGCGTGCCCATTACCTTGCCCACCTTCAGGGCAACCTTGCCACGCGAAAGCCTAGGGCGTCATTCCGATTCAGGGGAGATCACACCATGCTGAACACCCGGGAAACTCCGCTCACAAGCGCCACCGGCAAGGCCGGGCTGCGCATATTGATCAGCAGCCGTGATGCCGCGTCGTTGCGCGATCTGCAGTGCGTCTGCCAGCGCATGCCTGGCCTTGAAGTGAGCACACGCCTGGTCAGCAACGGCCATGTCGATCCGCTCTACGGCCTGGACCGGATGCCCGATCTGTTGCTGTTGCGGGTCAGCCATCTGTGGCGCGAGGAGCTGTCGGCGCTGCTGCAACGTCCGGCTCACGAACGCCCGCCGATGCTCGTCTGCGGTCTGTTGGGCGAGCAGGAAGGCATGCGCCTGGCGATGCAGGCCGGTGCGCGGGACGTGTTGCCCGAACCTTTCGCCGATACCGAACTGGTGGCTGCCCTGAATCGCCTGGTGGCGGAAGTGCGCCTCGGCAATGGGAACGAGGGCAAGTTGGTCGCGGTGATCAGCGCCAAGGGCGGCTCCGGCGGCACGCTGGTGGCATGCAACCTGGCCCAGCAACTCAGCGCCCGGTCAGGCAATACCTTGTTGCTGGACATGGACCTGCAGTTCGGCAGCGTGACCCATTACCTGGATGTCGCCCAATCCCACAGCCACCTGGAAGTGCTGCAACAAGTCGAGGACATGGACAGCGTGGCATTGCGAGGCTTCTGCAGTCACTTCAGCCCGACCTTGCATGTGTTGGGTGGCCGCGCCGGCGAATTGTGCCTGCCCCAGGATGCCCAGCCGGAGCAGCTCGACGCACTCTTGCAACTGGCCCGCACCAGCTATGACTGGATTGTGGTGGACTTGCCCCGGCAGATCGATCACCTCACCGGCTCCGTCCTTGAACAGGTGGACCGGGTCTACGTGGTGGTGCAACAGAGCGTCAGTCACCTGCGTGACGCCAGCGCCCTGGTGCGGATCCTTCGTGAAGACCTCGGCGTGCGCGGCGACCAGTTGCAGATCGTGGTCAACCGCTACGACAAGACCGCCGCGGTCAGTCTGAAGGACATCGGCGAAGCCCTGCGTTGCCCGAATATTTCGAAACTGCCCAATGACTTCAACCTGGTCAGCCAGAGTCAGAACACTGGCGTGCCATTGGGGCTGCATGCACCAAAGGCGGCCATCACCGCCGCGTTGCGCGATTTGACCGAAGACCTGGTCGGTCACCAGATGGCGGCAGGCAAAGGCCTGCTCAAACGCGCCTTCAACCGTTTCTTCGGGGGATGACCCATGATCAGCGACTTCCGCAACCGCTTGCGCAAACAGCCCGGCAAAACCGGCGCTTCAGTGGCCGCCCAGCAAGGTGACGGCCAGCCAGACTCGGCCGAAGAGTTGATGGCCTGGGAGCACGCCGTTCCCGATGTGCCTTATGAAACCCGCACCCAGGTCACCCCGGTGGAAGCCGAGTGGCGGGAAAAGATCTACCAGCAGTTGCTCAAGGTGATGGACCTGTCCTTGCTCGATGCCCTCGAACAAGTCGAGGCCACGCGGCAGATCCGCGATATTTGCCAGCGCTTGCTGGAAGAACATTCGGCGCCGGTGAGTACAGCCAGCCGGCAGTTGATCATCAAGCAGATCACCGATGAAGTACTGGGGCTCGGCCCGTTGGAACCGCTGCTGGCCGACCACAGTGTGTCCGACATCCTGGTCAACGGTTTTGCCTCGGTCTATGTCGAACGCTTCGGCAAGCTGCAACGCACCGACGTGCGCTTCCGCGATGACCAGCATTTGCTGAACATCATCGACCGCATTGTTTCCAGCCTTGGGCGGCGCATCGACGAGTCTTCGCCGTTGGTGGACGCCCGGCTCAAGGACGGTTCGCGGGTCAACGCGATCATTCCGCCGCTGGCCATCGATGGCCCGAGCATGTCGATCCGGCGCTTTGCCGTGGACCTGCTCAACACCGACAGCCTGATCCAGGTGGGCACCATGACGCCGGCCATTGCCTTGCTGCTCAAGGCTATCGTGCGCGGGCGCCTGAACGTGTTGATCTCCGGTGGGACCGGCAGCGGCAAGACCACCATGCTCAACGTGCTGTCGAGTTTCATCCCGCATAACGAACGGATCGTCACCATCGAGGATTCGGCCGAACTGCAACTGCAACAACCCCACGTGGTGCGCCTGGAAACCCGGCCGTCGAACATCGAGGGGCGAGGCGAGGTGAGTCAGCGCGAGCTGGTGCGCAACAGCCTGCGGATGCGCCCGGATCGCATTGTCATCGGCGAGGTGCGTGGCGCCGAAGCGCTGGACATGCTCACGGCAATGAACACCGGCCACGACGGTTCGCTGACCACCATTCACGCCAACACCGCCCGCGATGCATTGGGTCGCGTCGAGAATATGGTGTCGATGACCGGGGCGACCTTTCCGATCAAGGCCATGCGTCAACAAATTGCCTCGGCCATCGATGTGGTGATCCAGTTGGAGCGTCAAGAAGACGGCAAGCGTCGCGTCACCAGCATGCAAGAGATCAACGGCATGGAAGGGGAGGTCATCACCATGACCGAAATCTTCTCCTTTGCGCGCCACGGCATCGGTGAACACGGTGAGGTCTTGGGTGAGTACAAGCCCAGTGGAATGATCCCGGCCTTTCGCGATGTGCTGGCCAAGCGCGGTATCGAATTGCCGCTGAGCATGTTCCGGCCTGAATGGATGGAGGGCCGGCAGCCATGAAAGGTATCCCGGGCGAATTCATCCTTATCTTCCTTGGCATGGTGTTCATCGCCGTGTTCCTGCTGTCCCAGGGCGTGGTGGTGCCGGTGTTCGGCGAGGCCGGGAAAATGCGCAAGCGCATTCGCGGTCGCCTGCACGTCCTGGAGAAAGCTAATCACCTGCCCAACATGCAGACGGTACTGCGGCAGAAATACCTGACGCGCCTGTCTCCCCTGGAAGCCCGGCTGGAACAGCTGCCGTTCATGGCCAACCTGACCCAGTTGATCGAGCAGGCCGGCCATGAATACCGCGCCTACCGGGTGATGCTGCTCGGCCTGGCCATTGGCGCCGCGATGGGTGCCTTGGTGTTGATGGTCTGGCCGATCTGGTGGGTGGCGCTGTTGGTGGCGTTTGCCATGACCTGGCTGCCGCTGCTGAAAATCATGCGCGATCGCAACAAGCGTTTTGCCGCCTTCGAGGAAGGTTTGCCAGACGCCCTGGACGCCATGTGCCGGGCCTTGCGCGCCGGGCATCCGTTCAACGAAACCCTGCGCCTGGTCGCTGAGGAGCATAAGGGACCGGTGGCCCAGGAGTTCGGCATGACCTTCTCCGACATCAACTATGGCAACGATGTGCGCAGGGCCATGCTGGGCCTGTTGGAGCGCATGCCGAGCATGACCGTAATGATGCTGGTGACGTCGATCCTGATCCACCGCGAGACCGGCGGCAACCTGACCGAAGTGCTGGAGCGCCTGAGCCGGTTGATCCGCGGGCGTTTCCGTTTCCAGCGCAAGGTCCGGACGTTGTCGGCCGAAGGGCGGATGTCCGCCTGGGTGCTGGTGGCGATTCCTTTCGTGCTGGCGATCGCCATCGTGGTGACCAGCCCCAGTTACATGCCGGTACTGGTCAATGACCCCATCGGCCACAAGCTGATATTTGGCGCGTTCTGCGCCATGTTGGTGGGGATTTTCTGGATCCGGAAGATCATCCGGATCCAGGTCTAACGCTGTTGCGCCCAGAGGTATCGGTCATGGACTTTTTGCTCGGGTTGTTCAGTCGATTCACCGGGAACGAGGAGCTCGCGCGCCTGTTGTTCGTCACTGTGATTGGCGTCAGTACAGTGTTCGCGGCCGGAGCCGTGCTGCTGATGATGCTGGGCCTGCAAGACCCGGTACAGCGCAGGCTGGCATTGATCAAGCGTGGTTACGCCGGCAGCGCGGCAGGGAAGGAGGCCCCCGGTAACTTGCAACTGTTGCTGGAGCGGGTCGGTCAACGCTTCGCCTCGGCCGACGCGACCCAGGCGTCCGCTACCCAGATGTTGCTGACCCATGCCGGTTATCGATCCGCTTCGGCGGTGCAGATGTATTGGGCCGTGCGCCTGATGCTGCCCCTGGTGATGATCGGCGTGACCTTGTTGCTGCTGCCGATGGTCAAGGTCTCACTGGCCATGGGTCTGCTGGCGATAGCCCTCATGGCGGGCATCGGTTGGCTGGTGCCGGCGCTCTATGTCGGCAAACGCAAGAATGCACGGCAAGGCCGGCTGCGCGCAGCATTTCCGGATGCGCTGGACTTGATGGTGGTCTGCGTCGAATCGGGCCTGGCCTTGCCCACTACCATTGAGCGGGTGGCTGAAGAAATGTCCGTCAGCCAGGTCGAGCTGGCCGAGGAACTGGCGCTGGTCAACGCGCAGATCCGCGCCGGCATCACCAGCACCGAGGCGCTCAAGCAACTGGCCGTACGTACCGGCCTGGAGGATATCCAGGGCTTGGTCAGCCTGTTGGCGCAAAGTATCCGTTTCGGCACCAGCGTGGCCGATACCCTGCGGATCTACGCCGATGAATTCCGCGACCGGCGTACCCAGGCTGCCGAAGAAATGGGCGCCAAAATCGGCACCAAACTGATCTTCCCGCTGATTTTCTGCCTGTGGCCGAGCTTCTTCCTGGTCGCCATCGGCCCCGCCATGATCGGCGTGTTCAGGGCTTTCGGGAATATGTAGAAGAGCCGGACTGCCGAAGAACCTGTGGGAGCGAGCCTGCTCGCGAAAGCGGTGTGACAGTCAATGATGGTGTTGGCTGTGATTCCGTCTTCGCGAGCAGGCTCGCTCCCACAGGTTTTTGTGTTGTTGCCTGTGCACATGTCCGCCGCCGATCCAATGTGGGAGCGAGCCTGCTCGCGAAAGCGGTGTGACAGTCAATGAAGATGTCGACTGTGGTTCCGTCTTCGCGAGCAGGCTCGCTCCCACAGGTTTTTGAGTTGTTAGCTGTGTCATGTGTCCGCCGCCGATCCAGTGTGGGAGCGAGCTTGCTCGCGATAGCGGTGGGTCAGTCAATGAAGGTGGTGGCTGTGATTCCGTCTTCGCGAGCAGGCTCGCTCCCACAGGTTTTTGTGTTGTTGCCTGTGCACATGTCCGCCGCCGATCCAATGTGGGAGCGAGCCTGCTCGCGAAAGCGGTGGGTCAGTCAATGATGGTGTTGACTGTGGTTCCGCCTTCGCGAGCAGGCTCGCTCCCACAGGTTTTTGTGTTGTTGCCTGTGCACATGTCCGCCGCCGATCCAATGTGGGAGCGAGCCTGCTCGCGAAAGCGGTGGTCAGTCAATGATGGTGTTGGCTGGGATTCCGTCTTCGCGAGCAAGCTCGCTCCCACAGGTTTTTGTGTTGTTGCCTGTGCACATGTCCGCCGCCGATCCAATGTGGGAGCGAGCTTGCTCGCGATAGCGGTGGGTCAGTCAATGAAGGCGTTGGCTGTGGTCCCGCCTTCGCGAGCAGGCTAGCTCCCACAGGTTTTTGTGATGTTAGCTGTGCCATGTGTCCGCCGCCGATCCAATGTGGGAGCGAGCTTGCTCGCGAAAGCGGTGGGTCAGTCAATGAAGGTGGTGGCTGTGATTCCGTCTTCGCGAGCAGGATCGCTCCCACTGGCGGCCCTGGCTTGCTTCAGTTAACACCTTCAAGCCAAAAGACCGCAGCCTCCGGCAACGCCTACTTCACACATAAGGCTGCCGGAGGCTGCGGTCTTTACGTTTGTGACGCTTCACTCACTCTTGCTGACGTCACCCCCCATGTCCTGTTCGAAGAACATCGGGATCGGGTAAGTAAAGCTGTTCAGCCAACGCTGCATGGCCAGCTCGCGTTCGGCGGCCGATGCGGTTTGCAGGTTGGTGGAAGCCACCACGCCACGGATTTGCAACTGCATCCAGCTCTCGGTCCCTTGCTGCGCCGCCGAAGACGGGCCTGGGTCGATCGCCCAGGCGGAAGTGGACAGGCAAGTCAGGCATACGATCAACAATTGTTGGGTTTTCATCTCTCGGACTCCTCGAAACGCGCTACTTGACCGCGCCGGTTGAGGCATCGACGACCTCGGTCAGGCGGTTCGATTGTGAGGTCGTTGCATTACCGGCAGAGCCGCGGATTTTTTCCGCGCGGGCTTGTGCATCCGCCACCTGTTGAGGACTCAGCTTGGCCATGCTCGCCAGTTGCGCCGCCTGCTTCCAGTTGTCCTGGTAGATCAGCAGAGTCACCATGTTGAGTGCCGCCAGCGTGTCTGACTGCTGCAGCTCCATGGCCGTCATGAACTCGAAGCGAGCTTGAGGAATCCGCTTCTGATTAAGGTAGACAACCCCCAGGTCATTGCGGATTTTTCCTTCGGTGGGTGCCATCTTTGCTGCGCGTTCAAGGTGTTCCATGGCGTTGGCGTTGTCATTCTTGGCCGCAGCCAATTGACCAAGACCATGTTCACCATCGGCAGCCAGGCAAGTTCCAAGCAGGCTTTTATACAAAGGCTCGGCTTCGCTGCGTCCCATCAGGCGCAGCACCCGGGCCTTGCGCAAACGGACCTGGACCAAGTCTTCGGGTAAGCGTTCAAGATTCGCCAGGCTGGCGTACAAACGACCTTCGTTGGCCATGTCATCGGCCAGGTTCAGGGCCAGTTCCTGGTCGGCGCCGGGCTTGGCGCAACTGGCCGGGCTTGAGGCCACGGTGCCGTGGCTGGCACAACCGGCGAGCATCAAGGTCGCTGTTATCGCAATCATCGCTTTCATCCCATGCCCCTTGGAAACCGGTTGAATGGCTAACGCTTCGCACTGCACGTAGCGGCTCATTGGGACAGCCCGCTGCGGTTGTCGAACTCGCCATGTTCAAGGAAGTACATGCGATAGAAATTCGGATCGTAGTTGCGCAATTGCTCGCCCGGCAACGTTGGCAGTTGCGCGTCGGCGGCCAGCGGTTGGACCAGGTGCGGAGTGACAATCATCAACAGCTCGCGCTCTTCGCGGTTGATGGAATTGTCGCGAAAGAACGCGCCAAGAATGGGTATATCGCCCAAGCCTGGAAACTTGTTCACCTGTGAACTGTTGCGGGTGCTGATCAGGCCGCTGATGACGAAACTTTCGCCGTCGGCCAAGGCAATACTGGTATCGGTGCGGCGCACGGTCAGTGCGGGTACCAGTGTCCCGGCAATGTTCACGGCGTTGGTGAAATCCAGTTCGCTGACTTCCGGCGCGACCTTCAAAGCGATGCGGTTTTTACCGATCACGGTGGGCGTCAGGGTCAGGCGAATACCGAATTCCTTGTACTCGATAGACACGTTGTCGCTGCCGGCACTGGGCACGGGAATCGGCACTTCGCCGCCGGCCAGGAAGCTGGCGCTCTGGCCGCTGAGGGCCACCAGGCTTGGCCGCGCCAGGGTGTAGGCAAAACCGCTGCCTTCCAGCGCATTGATCATCAACAACGTCTTGCCGGTGGCGAACGACAGATTGAACATGTCGTTATTGACCGGCAGGGAAGGCCGGACGATGCCGCCGACAGTGGGCAAGGTTCTCGGCGCGCCGAACAGGAAGTTGCCACGGGTACCGAAAATCGAAGTGGAGGCCTCCTTGAGCTTGGTCCGGCTGACTTCGACAAAACGAATGTCGGTCTGCACCTGGGCGAGCAGCATAGGATCTTCAGACGGTACGCTCGCGGCACTGGTCAGTGCCGCTGTGGCGCGACCCGTGACGAAGACCATGCTTTGGCGCGGTATCTTCGAACAGGCCGTCCATACCATCAGGCTGGTTGCGCCGGGCATGAGGCCTGTAAGAATGAAGGCATCGTTGCCACTGGGCTGTACGTCGGCAATTTTCGGATCGCCCACCGCCAGCTTCGTTACGGGGGCAAGAATACGCAGCTCGCTCTGCAGTCCCTGGCCGACCTCGAAGGTGGCCGGCAAGTTGTCCAGTTGCGAACAACTATCCGCCGCGGCGTGAGCCGCATCCAGGCCGAGGCCCATCCAGAACAAGCCATGAACAAGGTGTTTCAACACGGGCACAGTACGATAGCTCATAAAATGATCCTCGACAGACAGGCCGTCCTTAGGCTAACCAGTGCCTCGGATCATTTATGGGGCCCGGGCTGCCCCCCCATTTTCATCAAATCACTCAATGTCGCCGGCAAATGGCCTGGGGCACATTGGACGTCCTGACTGGATGGCACGCTGTATTCAGTACATCTTTAAACGCCCTTCATAACCGGGCTGGCGAGCAGGACGACGGTTGCCGATCAGGTCGGCTATGGATCGGTTCGCCTGTTCCCTGCCCGCTTCTGATTGACAGTAGTTCAACAATGGCAAAGCGCCACGGCGTTTGTGAAAAAAACGTCTAAAAAGTGACGGGGGCGAAAAGCATGGGGTGATGTGCGTCAATAAACTGTCTTTTGCTGTCATTCTGCAGGACAAATCCCAGGCGCCGCTATCAACAAAAAGCCGCAAAAAAGCCCGCAGGGTCAGAACCGTGCGGGCCTTGGCATTGCTGTTTCGTGATCAGTGCTTGCTGTCCTGATCCGACATTGCCAGCAATTGTTTTTCCTGGTTCCAATCAAAGGGCTCGTCGTTTTGTTCTGCTTCGAAACGACGCTCTTCCAAAGCCTGGTACAGACTGATTTCTTCGTCGGGCATGTAGTGCAGGCAATCACCGGCGAAATACCACAGCAGGTCGCGAGGCACCAGGTGGGCAATCTGTGGATAACGGACGATCAACTGGCACAGCAGGTCCTGACCCAGGTACTGGCTTTCGATCGGGTCGACAGGCAGTTGCGCGCGCAAGTCATCAAAGCGCTCCAGGAACAGCGCATGGCTTTCTTCGGGAACCTGTTCGGCCTCACCCACGGCGACCAGGATGCTGCGCAAGTGGTCAAGCAAGACAAGGTGATCGGCAACGACATTGGACACGAGATAAGTCCTCAAGAGCAAAACGGGCGCAGGAGTATAAAGCGCCTGCGCCCGCTTTTACATGCTAGTCCGTCTGGATCACCTGACTTTGTCCTCGGCGAGTGTCAGCGCTTCCTTATCAAAATCATCGACATCGATGACTTTCCGCCTCGCCGCTTCGGCCGCGCGCAGGGCCTGTGCTTCACCGGCCTGCAACACGCCGGCTTCAAGAGCCGCATCGATAAGGTGTTCTCCAGGCGCTGGGTTGAGCTGGCCCTGCTTGAGGGCAGCATGGAGTTTTTTCTGCAACGGATGGGCGGCCGCCAGCAGGTCGGCGGCGTGTTGCAGCGCGCCCACCGGATCTTCTGTTGATTGCGGGCGATAGCAGCCCTGCAGCAATTCTTCCAGGGTCGGGTCGCCTTTGGGCCGTCCGATGACTGCCGCGACCTTGGCATCGAGCCTGTCGCTTGGTCCCTTGTGTCGCCGGCCAAAGGGGAACACCACCAGGCGCAACAGACAGCCCAGCACCCGGTTGGGGAAGTTGTTTAGCAGTTCATCCAACGCTCGCTCCGACTGGCCCAGGCTTTCTTCCATGGCCCACTGGAACAGCGGCGCCATATGATCCGGCGAGTCGAGATCGTGGTAGCGCTTGAGCGCGGCCGATGCCAGGTAGAGATTGCTCAGCACATCCCCCAGGCGCGCGGACAAGCGTTCGCGACGTTTGAGTTCGCCGCCCAGCAACATCATGCTCAGGTCCGCCAGCAGGGCGAACGCTGCCGCCTGCCGGTTGAGGGCGCGGAAATAACCTTGGCTCAGGGCATTGCCTGGCACGTTGTCGAAATGCCCCAGGCCCAGGTTGAGCACCAGCGTACTGGCGGCGTTGCTGATGGCGAAACCGATGTGCTTGAGCAACAGCCGGTCAAACTCGATCAGGGCCTGATCCTTGTCTTCGCGGGTGACCAGGGCCATTTCCTTGAGGACGAACGGATGGCAGCGGATCGCGCCCTGGCCGAAGATCATCAAGTTGCGCGACAGGATATTCGCGCCTTCCACGGTGATGAAAATCGGTGCGCCTTGCCAACTGCGCCCCAGGTAATTGTTCGGCCCCATGATGATGCCCTTGCCGCCATGCACATCCATGGCGTGGCTGATGCATTCGCGGCCGCGTTCGGTCAGGTGGTATTTGAGGATCGCCGACAACACCGAAGGTTTCTCGCCGAGGTCCACCGCGTTGGCGGTCAGCATGCGCGCGGCGTCCATCAGCCAGGCATTGCCGCCGATCCGCGCCATCGCTTCCTGGATGCCTTCGAACGCCGACAACGGTACGTTGAATTGCTCACGCACCTGGGTGTATTGGCCAGTGACCAGGCTGGTGAACTTCGCCGCGCCGGTACCGACCGCTGGCAGGGAAATCGAGCGCCCGACCGACAGGCAATTCATTAGCATCATCCAGCCCTTGCCGAGCATGGCCTGGCCGCCAATGAGGAAATCCAGCGGGATGAAGACGTCCTTGCCCCAGTTCGGTCCGTTCATGAAGGCCGCGCCAAGGGGGAGGTGGCGACGACCGATATGGACGCCAGGAGTATCGGTGGGGATGAGCGCAAGGCTGATTCCCAGGTCTTCTTCGTCGCCCAACAGGTGATCCGGGTCATAAGCCTTGAAGGCCAGGCCGAGGAGGGTAGCGACCGGGCCGAGGGTGATGTAGCGTTTTTCCCAGTTCAAGCGCAGGCCGACGGTTTCATGACCCTGCCACTCGCCTTTGCAGATGATTCCGGTGTCGGGCATTGCCCCGGCGTCGGAGCCGGCCAATGGACCGGTCAGTGCGAAGCAGGGGATGTCGTCGCCACGGGCCAGGCGCGGCAGGTAGTGGTTGCGTTGTTCGTCGGTGCCGTAGTGCAGGAGCAGTTCCGCCGGACCGAGGGAGTTCGGGACCATCACGGTGGAAGCCAGGTCGCCGCTGCGGGTGGCCAGCTTCATGGCTACCTGGGAATGGGCATAGGCGGAAAATCCTTTGCCGCCGTATTCCTTGGGAATGATCAGGGCGAAGAAACCGTGTTCCTTGATGTGTGCCCAGGCTTCTGGCGGCAGGTCCATGGCTTGGCCGATCTGCCAGTCGCTGACCATCGCGCAGAGTGCTTCGGTTGGGCCGTCGAGGAACGCCTGTTCTTCTTCGGTCAGTTGCACCTTGGGGTAGGCCAACAGCAAGTCCCAGTCCGGCCGGCCGCTGAACAGTTCGCCATCCCACCACACCGTGCCCGCGTCGATGGCATCGCGCTCGGTCTGCGACATGGGTGGCAGGGTTTTCTGGAACCAGTCGAACATCGGCGCGCTGAAATATTTGCGGCGCAGGTCTGGCAGCAGCAGCGGCGTCGCGATGGCGGCGAGCACCAGCCAGAGAACGAGCATCAGCCAGCCGGGCGCATGGCTGGCAATGCCCATCGCCAGCAGGTAGACCGCGACGATGCCCAGCGCCGGCAGCGGGGCGGTGCGGCGATGCGCCAGCCAGGCTATCCCGACTACCAGAACCAGTATCCACAACAACAGCATAAGTGATCCTCCATGAACCAAGGCAAAACCGACCTTCAGAGCGTAGACGGCCCCTGCAAAACCGGCGGTAGGCGCAATGGGACTGATCTCGTGGGAAACCCGCCTTGTATTACGCCAGTCTGGTTGGCAACAGCCGTGGGAAATCGTTCGTTGTCGAAGTGAGAAAACGTCATTGTTTGGCGTAAATGCCCTGTCTGCCCAGGAAGGCCTGGCAGCGCGCTCTTGCTTGGTGATTTGAGCCATTGCTGATCCGGCGTATGCTGCTGCGGCATTTATCCATCGAGGGAAGCCGTGATGCTGAAGATCTGGGGTCGGAAGAATTCGTCGAACGTGCGCAAGGCGTTGTGGTGCGCCGAAGAGCTGGGACTGGCCTATGAGGCCATCGATGCAGGCGGCGCGTTCGGGGTCGTGGACACGCCCGAATACCGCGCGAAGAATCCCAACGGCCGGGTTCCGATGATAGAAGACGACGGCTTCGTGCTCTGGGAGTCGAACACCATCGTTCGATACCTGGCTGCTCGCCATGCCCCAGGTTCGGCCTGGTATCCCGCTGATGTCCAGGCCCGGGCCACGGCGGAAAAATGGATGGATTGGACGACGTCGAGTTTTGCCGCGCCGTTTCGCACGGTGTTCTGGGGCGTCTTGCGTACCCCGGCCGAGCAGCAGGATTGGACCGCTATCAAGGCCGCGATCAAGGAATGCGAGGACCTGCTGGCAATGGTGGAGCAGACCCTGGGCGAACAGCCTTACCTATCGGGTAATGAAATCGGCATGGGCGATATCCCACTGGGCAGTTTCATTTATGCCTGGTTCGAGATGCCCATCGAGCGAGCCGCGCAGCCCAATGTACAAGCCTGGTATGCACGGCTCCAGCAGCGTCCGGCCTATCGCAAAGCCGTGATGACCGCGTTGACTTAATACTTACTATCGACACGCTTCACTGTACTTGTGCGGCGACGCCACGCACCATTGCCTTCGTGCGGGTGGTTGCATTGCTCGTCGCACGCCCTTATCTATTCTTCTCTTTTCCCCTTCTTGGTGCGTAATCCGATATGAGTTCCGCTCTGTCCATACGGCAGTTAACCAAAACCTACGGCAACGGTTTCCAGGCCCTGAGTGGTATCGATCTGGACGTCGCCGAAGGTGATTTCTTCGCCTTGCTTGGCCCTAACGGCGCCGGCAAATCCACCACCATCGGTATTCTTTCCACCCTGGTGAACAAGACCAGCGGCACGGTCAACGTGTTTGGCCATGACCTGGACCGCGAGCCCGCCGCGCTCAAGCGCTGCATTGGCGTGGTGCCCCAGGAATTCAACTTCAACCAGTTCGAAAAGACCTTCGACATTGTCGTGACCCAAGCGGGGTACTACGGCATTCCGCCGAAGATCGCCAACGAACGCGCCGAGCAATACCTGACTCAACTGGGCTTGTGGGACAAGCGCGACGTGCCGTCCCGCTCGTTGTCCGGCGGCATGAAGCGCCGCCTGATGATCGCGCGTGCGTTGGTGCATGAACCGCGCCTGCTGATCCTCGACGAACCGACCGCGGGCGTGGACATCGAGCTGCGTCGTTCGATGTGGACCTTCCTGACCGAGTTGAACCAGAAAGGCATCACCATCATCCTCACCACGCATTACCTGGAAGAGGCCGAGCAGCTATGCCGCAACATCGGCATCATCGACCACGGCACCATCGTCGAGAACACCAGCATGCGGCAGTTGCTGAGCCAGTTGCATGTGGAAACCTTCCTGCTGGATCTCAAGCATGACCTGAGCGTTGTCCCACAGCTCGTCGGCTACCCGGCTCGGTTGCTCGACGGTCATACGCTGGAAGTCCAAGTCGACAAATCCGCCGGCATTACCGGGCTGTTCACTCAACTGGCCCTGCAGGACATTGAAGTGCTGAGCCTGCGCAACAAGACCAATCGCCTTGAGGAGTTGTTCGTGTCCCTGGTGGAAAAAAACCTGGCGAAGGTGGCGGTATGAGTTCCGAACTGCGACCCAACCTGATCGCCCTCAATACCATTGTCTACCGTGAGGTCCGGCGCTTCATGCGGATCTGGCCGCAGACCTTGCTGCCCCCGGCTATTACGATGGTTCTGTACTTCGTGATCTTCGGCAATCTGATCGGTCGGCAAATAGGCGACATGGGTGGCTTCACGTACATGGACTACATCGTGCCGGGACTGATCATGATGTCGGTGATCACCAACTCCTACGGCAACGTCGTGTCGAGTTTCTTCGGTAGCAAGTTCCAGCGCTCGATCGAAGAACTGATGGTCTCGCCGGTTTCACCCCATACGATCCTGATCGGCTTCACCTTGGGCGGTGTGTTGCGAGGGTTGGCGGTGGGCCTGATCGTGACGTTGCTGTCGCTGTTTTTCACGGACCTGCAGGTGCATCACCTGGGCGTGACGATCCTGGTGGTCGTCCTGACGGCCACGATCTTTTCGCTGCTGGGTTTCATCAATGCCGTGTTCGCGCGCAACTTCGATGACATCTCCATCATCCCGACCTTCGTGCTCACGCCGCTGACTTACCTCGGTGGCGTGTTCTATTCGATCTCGTTGCTGCCACCGTTCTGGCAGACCGTGTCGCTGGCCAACCCGGTGTTGCATATGGTCAACGCGTTTCGCTACGGGATCCTTGGGGTTTCGGACATTCGAATCAGTATTGCGATTACGTTCATGCTGGTGGCGACTGTTGTGCTTTATGTGGGCTGCGCGCGGTTGTTGGTGAGCGGGCGGGGGATGCGCACCTGACAAGACGCGTCGCCTTTTTCGCGAGCAAGCCCGCTCCACACTGATCTATGTCGAACGCTGATCTGGCGTTCACTGAATATCGAATGTGGTAGCGGCCTTGCTCGCGAAGAGGCCAATAAGAACACCACAAAAAAGGCCTCCATTCCCAGGAGGCCTTTATGCATCTCACTGACGGCTTTTTTTGCGCCGTCGCCACTGCCGCGCCACCCACCAGCGCCAGTAACTCATGGTCACGAAGTAGGCCAAAGCCCCAAGCACCAACCCCGTCACCACCGAACCCAGCAAAAACGGCTGCCACAACGTCGACAGCTGATGGGTAATCCACTCCCAGGTCAATTCGTCCGGCAGCGTGCGGGCGGGCACGTTCATCAGCCAGGCACCGGTTTGATAGGTGCAGAAAAACACCGCGGGCATGGTGATGGGGTTGGTCAGCCAGACGAGGCTCACGGCAATCGGGATGTTGCCGCGAACCATGATGGACAGTGCGGCGGCCAGCAACATCTGCAAAGGAATAGGTAGAAAAGCGGCAAACAATCCGACGGCCATCGCCCGCGCCACTGAATGGCGATTGAGGTGCCAAAGGTTGGGGTCGTGCAGCAGGGTGCCAAGAAAGCGTAAGGATTTGTGTTCCCGAATGCTCGCAGGGTCAGGCATGTAGCGTTTGAATAGGCGCCGGGGCATAAGGCTTCTCGGTCGGGTCAAAGCAGTCAGGCCGCAAGTATGTCCGGATTCTACGGTCGGCAGATTCAGACTTTGTGACAATTGATAACGTTCGGGGTGCCGCAGACCGGCTAAGCCTTAGAGGGAACTCTCAAGGATGGGCTTATGCGCACAGCGATGATCGCGCTCGCACTCGGGCTGTTGGTCCCGATTTTCTTACCGGCCTTGCCGCCGCTGTGGCTGATCGTGGCGATGGTAATGGCAGCGCTTGCCATGTTGCCGTTTCGCACTTACCCGGCGAGTTTTTTTCTCCTCGGATTGGCCTGGGCCTGTGTTGGGGCGCAGCTTGCGCTGGATGACCGGTTGCCCGCTGCCCTGGATGGTGAAACCCGCTGGGTGGAGGGAAATGTCGTTGGTTTGCCGCAATACAGCGAGGGCATGGTGCGTTTCGAACTGGCCGATGCCCACTCCCGACGCACCCGCTTGCCTGCACTGATGCGCCTGGCCTGGTATGGCGGGCCGGCGGTCAAGAGCGGTGAAAAGTGGCGCTTGGCGGTGAAGCTCAAGCGGCCGGTCGGGTTGCTCAATCCCCATGGTTTCGACTACGAAGCGTGGCTGCTTAGCCGCGGCATCGGCGCGACCGGCACCGTCAAGGAGGGTTTGCTGGTACAGCCGGCGCAGGGCGCTTGGCGCGACGGGGTGCGCCAGGCGTTGGCAAAGGTCGATGCTCAAGGGCGTTCCGGTGCGCTGACGGCGCTGGTGCTTGGCGACGGGGCTGGATTGAGCCGCGAAGATTGGCAAGTGCTGCAAGACACCGGCACGGTTCATCTATTAGTGATTTCCGGGCAGCACATCGGCCTGTTTGCCGGCCTGGTGTACCTGCTGGTGGCTGGCGCGGCGCGTTATGGCGTATGGCCTGCGCGTCTGCCGTGGTTGCCCTGGGCTTGTGCCTTGGCGTTCGCCGCAGCCCTGGGCTACGGCTTGCTCGCCGGATTCGAAGTGCCGGTGCGGCGGGCCTGCACGATGATCGGTCTGGTGCTGCTGTGGCGCTGGCGTTACCGCCAGGCCGAACCCTGGTGGGCCTGGCTGCTGGCATTCATTGGGGTGTTGATGTTCGATCCGCTGGCGAGCCTGCGCCCCGGGTTCTGGTTGTCGTTTGCCGCCGTCGCGATATTGATGTTCACCTTCGGCGGTCGCCTGGGCCCCTGGCGCTGGTGGCAGACCTGGACCCGTGCCCAGTGGCTGATAGCGCTCGGGTTATGCCCGTTGTTATTGATCCTTGGCTTGCCGGTCAGCCTGAGCGGTCCGTTGGTCAACCTGGTAGCGGTGCCCTGGATAAGTCTGCTTGTACTGCCGACGGCTCTGCTTGGCACGGCGTTGCTGCCGGTTCCGGGCGTCGGGGAAAGTCTGCTGTGGGTCGCCGGTGGGTTGCTCGACCTGCTGTTCCAAGGCCTCGGGCTGGTCGCCGGGCGAATGTCGGCCTGGATGCCTCCCGCCGTCCCGCTGTGGGCGCTGTGTATCGCGGCGCTCGGCGCTGTGCTGCTGTTGCTTCCCAAAGGCCTGCCGTTGCGCGTCCTGGGTTGGCCGATGTTGATGCTGATCGTCTTCCCTCCTCGGGCAGAGGTGCCTCACGGACGTGCTGAGATCTGGCACTTGGATGTTGGCCAGGGTCTGGCGGTCCTGGTGCGTACCCATCGGCATGCATTGCTGTATGACGCCGGGCCACGCTTTGGCGAGGCCGATGCCGGCGAGCGCGTGGTGGTTCCGACCTTGCGCAAACTCGGTGTGGGACGGTTGGACCTGATGCTGCTCAGTCACGCCGACGCTGATCATGCCGGCGGTGCCCGCGCGGTGCGCAATGGATTGCCGACGACTCGGGTGATCAGCGGCGATCCTGATGCGCTGCCCGCCGATCTGCTGGCAGGGCCGTGCGACAGCGGCGAAAGCTGGGAATGGGATGGGGTCCGGTTCGAGATGTGGCGCTGGGCGTCAGCCTTCGAAAGCAACCAGAAGTCCTGCGTCTTGCTGATTGAAGCCGACGGCGAGCGGTTGCTGTTGACCGGTGATATCGATGCCCATGCCGAGCGAGCCCTGCTCGATGGGCCGCTGGGAGCGCCGACTCATTGGCTGGCCGCACCGCATCATGGCAGTCGCAGTTCGTCGTCGATGGCGCTGTTGACGCGTCTCAAGCCGCATTCGATATTGATTTCCCGAGGGCGAAACAATGCATTCGGCCATCCGCATCCCTGGGTCATGCAGCGGTATAAAAGGTTGGGCATGGCAATCCACGACAGCGCCGAGCAGGGTGCCATTCGTCTGCAACTGGGTGCCTTCGAACCCGCGCGCACCGAGGCTGGGAATCGCCGCTACTGGCGCGAGCCGCCGTCCGCTGGGCCGCCGCCCCGGCATTGACCTGCCTCAGTGTTGTGGGTGGTGTTGTTGGCTGGGCGAGCCTGCACGGCGAGTCTGTATGATAAAGTGGCGCACTTTTTCGAGGGGGCTGTCACTGTGTGGGAATTGGTCAAATCCGGCGGCTGGATGATGTTGCCGATCATTCTGAGTTCCATCGCGGCACTGGGTATCGTTGCCGAACGCCTGTGGACCCTGCGGGCCAGTCGCGTAACTCCGGAGCATTTGCTCGGGCAGGTCTGGGTCTGGATCAAGGACAAGCAACTGAACAAGGACAAGCTCAAGGAACTGCGGGCCAGTTCGCCGCTGGGAGAAATCCTTGCCGCAGGCCTGGCCAACTCCAAGCATGGTCGCGAGATCATGAAGGAGTGCATCGAAGAGGCAGCCGCCCGGGTCATCCATGAACTGGAGCGCTACCTCAATGCCTTGGGCACCATCGCCGCGATGGCGCCGCTGTTGGGCCTGCTGGGTACGGTGCTGGGCATGATCGATATTTTCAGCGCTTTTACCGGTACCGGCATGACCACCAATGCGTCGGTGCTGGCGGGCGGTATTTCCAAAGCCTTGATCACCACCGCCGCGGGTTTGATGGTGGGTATCCCCTCGGTGTTTTTCCATCGTTTCCTGCAACGCCGCGTCGACGAGCTGGTGGTGGGCATGGAGCAGGAAGCCATCAAGTTGGTCGAGGTGGTGCAGGGCGATCGTGAAGTGGACCTGGCCGGGGGCAAGAAGTGAAATTCCGCCGCAAACCACGGGAAAACATCGAGATCAATCTCGCGTCGCTGATCGACGTGGTTTTCATCCTGCTGCTGTTTTTCGTCGTGACCACCACGTTCACCCGGGAAACCCAGCTCAAGGTCGAGTTGCCGGAGGCCGTCAGTGGCTCGCCAGCTGAAGACCAGCAATTGAAAAACCTCGAAGTCACGATCAGCGCCGAAGGGACGTTCTCGGTGAACAACCAGTTGCTGCCCAAAAGTGACCTGGCGAGCCTGATCGAGGCCTTGCAGAAGGAATCCGGCGGCGACACCAGCCTGCCGCTGTCCATCAGCGCCGACGGCAAGACGCCCCATCAATCGGTCATCACGGCCATGGACGCAGCCGGCAAGCTCGGCTTCAGCCATCTGCGCATGACCACGGTCGAGGCGGCGCCTGCACCTTGATGGCCATGTCCGATCGATTGCTTGCCGCCTGGTATGAAGGGCATCCCGCCCTGACGCTGCTGCGACCGCTGGAATGGCTGTACCGACGCGTCGTGGTCGGCAAGCGCGAGCGTTTCCTGGCGGGCGAGGGTGAGATATACCAGCCGCCCGTGCCACTGGTGGTGGTCGGCAATATCACCGTGGGCGGCACTGGCAAGACGCCGTTGATCCTGTGGATGATCGAGCATTGCCAGCGCAGTGGCCTGCGGGTCGGCGTGGTCAGCCGGGGTTATGGTGCCAAGCCGCCGCAATTGCCTTGGCGAGTCGAGGCCAGCCAAGGCGCCAGCATCGCTGGCGACGAGCCATTGCTGATCGTCCAGCGCACCGGCGTGCCGTTGATGATCGATCCCGATCGCAGCCGGGCTGTCCGGGCTTTGCTGGAGGCCGAGCCGCTGGACTTGATCCTGTCCGACGACGGCATGCAGCATTATCGGCTGGCCCGCGATCTCGAGTTGGTATTGATCGACAATGCCCGGGGGCTGGGCAATAGGCGTTGCCTGCCCGCCGGCCCGTTGCGCGAGCCGGTCGAGCGCCTGCAATCGGTCGACGCCGTGCTGTTCAACGGCGCCGCCGCTGATCGCGACGACGGCTTTGCCTTCGAGTTGCGGCCCACCGCGCTGGTCAACCTGGCCAGTGGTGAACGGCGCCCCATCGACCATTTTCCAGCAGGCCAGGCCTTGCATGCCGTGGCCGGCATCGGCAATCCCCAGCGTTTCTTCAAGACCCTCGAAACGCTACACTGGCGGCCCATACCGCACGGGTTTGCCGACCATGCCGAATACAGCGCCGAGGCCTTGAGCTTCATGCCGTCCCTGCCAGTGGTCATGACGGAAAAGGACGCAGTCAAATGCCGCGCCTTCGCCGCGCCCGACTGGTGGTATCTGGCGGTGGACGCTGCTCCGTCACCGGCCTTCGCGGCCTGGTTCGATACGCAGTTGATGCGCCTGTTGCCGGATCGACTCTTGCCTTAACACGTTTTATCCAGGGGAATTACATGGACACCAAACTGCTCGATATCCTGGCTTGCCCGGTCTGCAAAGGCCCGCTCAAGCTCAGCGCCGACAAGACCGAGCTGATCAGCAAGGGCGCCGGATTGGCCTATCCGATTCGCGACGGCATCCCAGTGATGCTCGAGAGCGAAGCCCGCACCCTGACCACTGATGAGCGCCTGGATAAATGACCACTGCCTTTACCGTCGTCATTCCGTCGCGCTTTGCCTCGACGCGTTTGCCCGGCAAGCCGCTGCTGTTGATCGCCGGCAAGCCGATGATCCAGCATGTCTGGGAGCAGGCCAGCAAGAGCAGCGCCCAGCGCGTGGTGGTCGCGACCGATGACGCGCGCATCGTGGAAGCCTGCAAGGGTTTCGGCGCCGAGGTGGTGATGACCCGTGAGGATCATAATTCCGGTACTGATCGCCTGGCGGAGGTGGCCGAAAAACTCGGTCTCTCGCCCGACGCCATCGTGGTCAACGTGCAAGGTGACGAGCCGATGATTCCGCCCAGCGTGATCGATCAGGTCGCGGCCAACCTGGCGGCTCACCCGGAAGCACAGATGGCTACCCTGGCCGAGCCGATCGAGGACGTGCAGACCCTGTTCAATCCCAGCGTGGTCAAGGTCGTCAGCGACCTCAATGGCCTGGCGCTGACCTTCAGTCGGGCGACGTTGCCGTGGGCCCGGGAGGCATTCGCCAAGAACCCGGACGTGTTGCCCGAAGGCGTACCGTACCGTCGTCACATCGGCATTTATGCCTACCGCGCCGGTTTCCTCCAGGATTTCGTGGCGTGGGGGCCGTGCTGGCTGGAAAACACCGAATCCCTGGAACAGCTGCGTGCCTTGTGGCACGGCGTGCGAATCCATGTTGCCGATGCGCTGATCGCCCCGCCCACCGGTGTCGATACCCTTGAAGACCTTGAGCGCATCCGTCGCCTGTTGGAGGCTTGATGCGGGTTTTGTTCGTCTGTCTGGGCAACATCTGTCGGTCGCCGACTGCCGAAGGCATCTTGCGCCACAAGTTGCGCGAGGCCGGGCTGGAGGGGCAGGTGGAAGTCGCTTCCGCCGGTACCGGCGACTGGCACGTCGGCAAGGCGCCGGACAAACGCAGCATGGCCGCGGCCCTGCGTCGCGGCTACGACTTGTCGGCCCAACGTGCCCGGCAGGTGACCCGTGCCGATTTCGCCGCCTACGACCTGATCCTGGCAATGGACAGCAGCAATCTGCGCAATCTCAAGACCCTGCAACCGGCCAATGCCCGTGCGGAACTGGATCTGTTCCTGCGTCGTTACGAGGCCGAACTCGACGACGTACCAGACCCGTACTACGACGGTGAGCAAGGTTTCGAGCAGGTGTTGGACCTGATCGAATGCGCCACGGATCGTCTGGTGATCGAATTGAAGGGGCGGTTATGAGCTTGAAAGTTCGGGCGGACATCAGCCTCAAGCCGTTCAACAGCTTTGGCGTGGACGTCAACGCCCGGCTGTTCGCCGAGGCCCACAGCGATGCGGATGTTCGCGAGGCCTTGGCTTACGCCGCGGGTCACGACGTACCGTTGCTGGTCATCGGCGGTGGCAGCAACCTGCTGTTGACCGGTGACATCGACGCCTTGGTGCTGCGCATGACTAGCCAGGGAATTCGTCTGTTAAGCGATGATGGCGAGCGGGTGGTAGTCGAGGCCGAAGCCGGGGAACCGTGGCATCCGTTTGTCCAGCACACCCTGGCCCAAGGCTGGTCGGGGTTGGAAAACCTCAGCCTGATTCCCGGTACGGTGGGCGCGGCGCCGATGCAGAACATCGGTGCCTACGGCGTGGAGATAAAGGACGTCTTCGCTGGCCTCACGGCTCTGGATCGCTACACCGGCGAGCTGCGCGATTTCACCCTCGATGAATGTGCTTTCGCCTACCGTGACAGTCTGTTCAAGCAGCAGGCGGATCGCTGGCTGATCCTGCGGGTACGTTTTGCCCTCAGTCGTGTCGCGCATCTGCATCTCGAATACGGCCCGGTGCGCCAGCGGTTGACCGAACAAGGCATCGACCAAGCCACGCCCACGGACGTCAGCCGGGCTATCTGCAGCATCCGCAGCGAGAAACTCCCGGACCCGGCCGTGCTGGGCAACGCCGGCAGCTTTTTCAAAAACCCGTTGGTGCAGGCCGCACACGTAGCGCATCTCAAGGTGCAATACCCCGACCTGGTGGCTTATCCACAGCCTGGCGGCCAAATGAAAATCGCCGCTGGCTGGCTGATCGAACGCGCCGGCTGGAAAGGTTTCCGCGAAGGCGACGCCGGGGTGCATAAGTTGCAGGCGCTGGTGCTGGTCAATTATGGCAATGCCACGGGACTGGAGCTGCTGGATCTGGCCCGACGGATTCAGAAAGATATCGCCGAGCGGTTTCAGGTTGATCTTGAGATGGAGCCTAATCGGTACTGAGGGGAGCAGATCGGCAGTTGGGTTTGGCACGGTCTGCGACTCAACCGATGGGCCGGGATAACTGGGCTTATCCCGGCGCTTCTTCCGTGGGCTCAATCATTCAACAAGCAGCCTTAACAGTTCTTCCATCAGGTTCGTACCGGTTCTGCCGGTAATAAAACGTTCCTTCGCGCCTCTGTCCCACACAGAAAACCGCATCATAGAAAAGAATGCTCTGACGAACCGGGTTGGCAACGATAAGGTTCATTCTTGCGTAATACGTGTTCCCGGGGTTCAACGACTTCGACGCCACCTGCTCGTGATATCCAGACGGCAAGAAGCCATAGGAAACACAACCTCCAGGTCCTAGTTGGATAGGCGTGCCGTTTTGGTCCAGTTCAATTTCCCACATTGCCTTGCGCCTCCCATCTCGTAGGTTTTTCTCAGACACCCATATCGAATCAAGCCTTATGCTGTTCGAGGCTGCCTTTGGCACGCAAATAAGCATTTCTCCGTTATCTGAATCGATAACCGCTTCGCCCCGCATTCCCCATGGGGTAGCCGCGATTGGAGAAGAAAATGCGCCCAATACAACGCAAAAACACGAGATAAAAATGTCTCGTGGCATCCCCAACCGAAAGTCATCCATGCAGTATCCAATCGACCTTTTCTGTTTCGACCGTTATCCGGTCCGGGAACAGGAAACGGCTCTGGCGGTTACGTACGTTTAGCGTCGGCAGGATCTCGCCTTTTTCGAAGCGGCGGACGACGGTGTATCCGGCGGCAATCCAATAGCCAGTTCGTGGGCACGCCTGGCCGCTTTGGCAGCTCAGCGAGGGGGCGGCGGCCCTGATGTATGCAGGTGAGCTGGGCGTGGGTTTGCCGGTGGCGGGTTCGAGACCTTTGGCCTCGGCCAGCTCGCGGATCAGTGCCTCGCTGGGTTTTTGCGGTGGGACATTGGCCAGGCGGGCTTCGAGCCATTGGAGCTTGCCGTCCCATTCAGGCAGCTTGGCGGGTGGCAGGGGGAGGATTTCGTTGATTTCGGTGACGGTGGGGTTGGCATAGGAGTAGTTCGCCAGGATTCGCCAGATTGTTTCGTAGCGTTCGGCGCGTTCGAGGTCTTCTTGTTGGCCGAGGTAATATAATTTGTCGGTAATGGGATGAGCTCGAAATGCCTCTTCCAGCCAACCGGACGAGGCTTCATCGCCAGCAACCACTCCTAATTGGAATGCCTCTATAGCCTGTTGATGCAAACCCTTGTGTTTAAGATAAATGCCCAGCGTAACAGCGGCCCTACCATGACCTTGCTCGGCGGCGCAACGATACATTTGTATCGCTATTTCCGGCACAACATCAATGGCCTCGAGTTTTTCCCCTACGAAGTATTGGGCCTGGGCGTTACCCTCATCGGCTGCTTTACGGAAGTAACGTAAAGACATGTCAGTGTCTTCATGCAGCCCCGCTGAACCTTGTTGCAGGAAGATTCCGACGAAGTAGTAACCCGTTGCTACTCCTGCGTCGATCAAGATTTGGCTCATGCGCAAGTGCTGGGCGCCATTGAGTTCGAAACGACCGCGCATGGCGCCGTTCTGCAGGTTGATGTTGGCCTTGTAATGACCATGCTCAGCGGCGATGCGATATAACCGTTCAATCTCGGTATCGACGGTCTTGTCCTGCTTGAGCTGGTTGCTCTTTTGCAACCAGCGCGCGTATTGAAACAGCACATCGCTCTCGGCGGAGGGGGCTGGGATCGTTTCGTGTTGGCAGGTGAAGGCCAGCTTGGCCTCGATCTCGGTTAAAGGCTTCACGGAAGGGTCCTTCTCGGGGAAATTAAAAGCGCCACTGTTGCCACAAGCGGCCAGCAGCAGGCAAGACAGCAGGAGGATTCGACGCATCAGTCGAGGTCCTTCAGGATGGCTTTGTCGTAATGGAATTCGACGAGCGAAGCGTCGGGCTTTTCCTTGTTTTTTTGGAGACGTTTGTTGTTGTTGATAATCGCCTCCCAAGCCTTAAACGCCTTCTTCGGATCATCCTGCGACCCCTTCTTTTTCGTATGCAGATCCCACAACCGCCGCCGCAACGCCTGGGTCACGCTCATCCACTCATGGGCAATGTTCAGCTCGCTGTCCACCTGCATGCTGCGGGTGTTGATGTTGGCCGAACCATGGGTGGTGAACACGTCGTTGATGATCATCAGCTTGGAGTGGATGTATACCGGCATCCAGGGTTTGCCCGGTGAATCGGGAGCGACCAGGGAGCATATGTGCACCTTCAAGCCAGGTATTTCCTCGGGCACAACGGTGCTGTCGAGGATCTCTTGTTTTTCGCGTTCGAGATCGGCCTTCCATTGGGCCTGTTCCTGTTGGCCAAGACGGTCGTTCGGGTCGGCGCGGGGCATGGGCGGAAATTCCTTTTCCATTTTTTGGATGCGCCGCAGCTTGGTAACGCCGGGGATGGTGTTGGCGCGCCCGAGGCTTTCGAGCATGCGTTGGGTGTTCACGGTGCCGGCGCCGATGCCATCGTCGGTGGCGTTGGTGACCACGAACAGATGCAGTGCACCGTGCAGGCCGGGATCGCGCCCGGCCTGGGTCTGGGTGGCGGCGACCGACTTGATGAATTCGGCCAGCGGTGGCCAGCGGAAATACTGGTTTTCGATGTAGATGAACTGGGTCGCGTTGTTAACGGCTTGCATGTAGAGCCGCTCGATGTCGCGTTTGCCCGCCTGGGGTTGGGTGCGCAGGATCTGCGCCATTTGCGGCATGCCGTGGGTGCGCAGTTGCGGCCCGACCTTCATGGATTGGCGCGAGGCGAGCAGGTCTTCGCCGGTTTCCTTGCGCCAGGCAGCGGCGAAGTTGTGATGCAGGTGTTCCAGGATCGGCCCGCTGAGCCGGCAGGAAATGTCCTGGCGCGGCGTATCGCCGCGTGGGCCACGGTTGGGGGCGGGTTTGCTGTCCTGGCTTCGGTTCAGTGCCGAATGTTTGTTGGTGTCCCAGTACTCGTCGAGCATGTTGTGGCCCATGATGAAACCGACCGCGCAGTCCGGTAACTCATAGTCGACCAGCACGCTTTTCTGGTGGTGGGTGGCCGTCCATCTCAGCGTTTGGCGCATCTTGGTGCTGATTTCGCTGTCGAGGCTCGCGTATTTCACCCAATGGGCGATCTCACCCCTTTCATCGAGGTTGAATCCGCGACTGACAAACACCGGCAGTCCGCTGGCGGTGCGTTGCGCGGCCTTGTCGTCGGCGACCGCGCACGTCGCAAACCATTGGCGATCGAAGGCGTATTGTTCTTCGGTGGTGCGTTGCATCACCCGGTCCATGAGGCGGATCGAGCCTTTGCCGGGCAAATTGGCCTCACCGCCAAAGCCGGCGGTATTGAACGGCATTTCCCAACCCAGCAAGCGTACCTCGACGCCTTCCCGGGCCTTGGCCATGAGCAGTTCGCCAATGCTCGGCGCCATGCCGTCGCGGATGAAATACATCGACGGCTGGAAGCCCCAGCAGATGATGTCGATGCTCTTCTTGGCCTGGGCAATGGCCTGGTGCACGGCGGTGAAGGTTTCCTGGCCATTGACCAGCGCTTGATAGCTGGCCGCCACGGGATGGTATTCAGTGTTGTGGACGTACCACGGCGGGGTGCAAACGGCTTCGTTGGTGTGCCGTAGGCAAATGGGTACCACGATGTCGGGTTGCATCATTGCTCTGTCTCTTCCTTGTTATGGTTGGGGCCATCCATTTGGATGGCATACAGCGCGCGGTTGTCCGTGTGCGCGGAGGGTGTATTCACTTCGGCGTTGGTCTGTACGGGGTGGTTATGCAGACCACGATTGGCCAAGTGCGCCTGCTCGGCGTTGCGGTACTCGGTGGGCACCGGCAATTGGTAGCTCACGCCGTTGACCAACGTCAGTTGGTAGCCACGGGTGACGACTTGATGGTCGATCATGAGTTGCCCACTGCCATCGAGTACGCCTTGCTGGACCGGTACGCCATCGGCCTTGAGTGTGTAAGGCATGCCCGCCCAACCTTCGCCCGATGCATTGGGCGTTTGCGGTAGGCGCAGGCGCAGCGGTTGTTTGGATAGGCGCCGAGGGTAGTCCGGGTGTGCAGCCTTCATGCTGGCAGCGCCTTGCACATATTCGAAATTCGCCGACCTGACGACAAAGTCCCCCAGCGTCCCCGACTCGATCACACCCTCATCCAGCGTGATGTAGCTGCCGCCTGCGTTAAGGGTGATTTTCTTTTTCGCCACGATGCGGATCTCGTCCTCGGTGCTGCTGATGTCCAGCCCATGACGCGCCATCAGTTCCAGCTTGTCGTTCTGCGCTTGCACGATCACCGGCCCCTGGTTGGCAATCAACTTGAGCCCCAGCTTGCGCACGAACAGGCTCAGCCCTTGGCCCACGCCGACAAAAAGGCGCTTGACCACGCTGAGGTCGGCTTCGCCGCCGGCGTTGAGCATCAGGTTGTGTTGCGCGGCGAGTTGCAGGTGCTTGCCGCTGGTCAGCGCAATGCCTTGCGGAGCGCTGAGTAGCAGGACGGAGGTCTTGAGCTGCTCGAGGTCCTGCCTGAGCAAGGCCAGTTGCGCCTGCACGTCGGCGGGGTCGGCCTGGCTCGCCTGCGCATCGCTGGAGAGGCTGTCCAACTGGTCGGCGGCCTGTTGCAACCGACCTGTCGCCTCGCTCATATCGAGCACCTGGCCTTGGGCGCGGGGCTGGGCATCAGCACTGATAAACACCCCCCTACCGCCCCTAATCGCCCCCCAGCCATCCGTGCGCAACTCAAACCCTTCCCCCCGCTTCTTACGCTCGGCATCCACCAAATGCCCCAGGTTCAACTGGCTCTTGCCACTGTGCTCAGTGCTGAGCTTGATGTGTTCCTCCCCGCGGGTGTCGTCCAGGCGCAGTTTGTTGTTGGTCGGGGTGCGCAGGACGTTGCGGCGTTCGTTGCGGGCGGTGACCGGGTCGGGCTGGCGGTCATCGTGCAGGGCGTGGGCGATATAGGGGCGGTCGGGGTCGCCTTGTTCGAAGGCGATTGCCACTTCGGTGCCGGCCTGCAGCGGGAAATGCAGGCCGTGGGTGTCGCCGCCGTAGGGGCGGGCCAGGCGCAGCCAGGCGCTTTCGCGGCCGGGTTGCCAGGTGTCGCGGTCGAACAGGAAGCGCACTTTGTAGCGGCCTTCGAAGTCGAGGTCGGCGTAGGGCGGGTTGACCACCGGGTGGCTGATGCGGGCGGGGATGGTGCCGCTCATGCGCGGTTTGGGCAGCAGCGCTGGGCGAAAGCACACGGTTTCCGAGTAGGGAATGGCTTGGAAGTGGGCGACGAAGCTGCGGTCGCGGGCCGCTTCGGTGCGCAGGCTGACGATCACCGCGCCGGGCCCGAAGGCCCTCGGCGCGCCGCCGGTGATGTCGAGGCGCTGTGCCGGGGCCAGGATGGCGCTGCTGGTGGTGCCGCTGAGGCGGGTCTGGTCGTTGAGGTAGAGCTCGTGGCGCAGGCGGGCGTAGAAAAAACCGCTTTCGCTTTGCAGGTCTTCGTCCAAGGCGTAGCGCTCGCCCAGCACCGTGTAGGGTTCGCCGTAATGATAGGCCTCGCCGTAGGTGCCCTTGGCACCTCGGGTGTGGTCGACTTCGCCGTCCAGGAA
>NZ_VDLV01000045.1:0-13628 GCF_013608025.1 Pseudomonas brassicacearum subsp. neoaurantiaca
TCATGGCCAGCGAATTGGCTTTCGACCTGGAAGGCGCGCGACGAAGTTTTGCCCTGGGAATCCAGCAAATGATCGAGCTGAGTGAGCTATTGGCAAACCGCGCCCTGGACATCGCCGCACCGCGCTAGAACCTCTCAATGTAAAACGATACCCGTGGCGAGGGAGCTTGCTCCCGCTGGGCTGCGCAGCAGACCCCAGATTTCGCGGTCGCTGCGCAACCGAGCGGGAGCAAGCTCCCTCGCCACGGGTTGTTTGTCCGGTCACAAATTGTGTTCGGCTTTGGCTCTGTTTATCGGGCCATGTAGGACACCCGAGTAAGGCTACGTTGTCTTGCGCCATTGCCTACAACTACGCCAGAATCCGCCGGCTTGTGCGCTTGGCTCCTGGCTTTTACTGTTCTCGGGTCGCTGATTTCAGCGATCGGGTTTGGTAGCCCGCGAGTCAACTAGGCGCAAGCGCCACCTTTCGCAGATGCTGTCTGGGCATCTGTTTCATGGTGGCCGTGCGCAGGGCGTCTTCGGGCGCGCCGGGTTCCTAGTGCTCCGGTCTACCAACCCGCGTACGGCCGCCACCCAATCGTTTGGTAGCGATGGTTTCGGCTCCTGAAAATGAATACTAGGAGTTACACCATGTTCAAAATTACTCCCAATCCGCCAGAAGACGACGCCAAAAAACTCAACGAAGCCGCCGACCGCGCCCTCGCCTTTTACCTCGACCCCAAGCCTGAAAACCCCATTCCACCACCGAGCCCGCTATTCACCGTGACGGAAGGCGCCGACATGGAATGCCTGCTAGCCAACCTCAGCGAAACCCTCGCCTCGGTGAATGTCATGGCCAGCGAATTGGCTTTCGACCTGGAAGGCGCGCGACGAAGTTTTGCCCTGGGAATCCAGCAAATGATCGAGCTGAGTGAGCTATTGGCAAACCGCGGCCTGGACATCGCCGCACCGCGCTAGAACCTCTCAATGTAAAACGATACCCGTGGCGAGGGAGCTTGCTCCCGCTGGGCTGCGCAGCAGACCCACAATCTGGCGGTCGCTGCGCAACCGAGCGGAAGCAAGCTCCCTCGCCACAAAAGCAGTCATTGCACACGGCCCCAGGTTCGGTCGGTTCGAGCCTGGGCTCACACCACCTTGGCCTTGAGATGACGCGCATACCAAGGCCTCTGCGGCACGCGGCGGAACAACTGCGCCAGCTTGTCATCATCGCTGCCAAACGTAATGCGCAACGCCAGCTTCATGGTTTCCGGATCCATCTCCACCGAACGTCCAACCTGCAACCCCGGCGTGGTACTGCAACCGTGGGTGTCCGGCCCGAGCCACGGGTCGGCGATTTCGACCCAGCGGCCCGGGGCGAACCAGGGCACGCCGTTGACGTCGAGCCGGCTCACTTCGCCCGGATGAAAACGTTCGTGGGCGCGGAACCAGTCTTCGAGGCGGTCGTCGATCCAGCCGTGGAAGGCCCAGAACACCGGGTTCACATGGGAGGAAAACGGATCGCCGAGAAAGTCGTTTTCCGGTTCGAACCAGCGCTGGGCGAAGTCCGCCTGATCACGGGCGAACGGCACCGGATGGCCGTTGGACGGATCACGCGGCACCGAGGCCCAGCGCATGTGCAGCCAGTCATGCAGCCCCAATTCCACTTCCGAACCGAACTGGCCCAGCGTCAGTTTCGATAGATAGCGCGGGTCGCGATAGCGCGATTCCCAGACCTGGAAATTGCTGTGATAGGTCTCGGCGGTCTTGATGTCGCTGACCCACTGGGCGTATTGCTCGTCGCCACGGGCCAGCCAGGTCGGCGGCAGCGCCGTCCCGTCGACGTTGTCGAAATACCGGGCAAAACCCAGGCGATCACGCTCCAACTCGGGCTGTGGCAACGGAAAGCGCGGCCATGAGGGCAACGGTTGGAAAGAACGCGCAGTGCCGAGCATGTGCCGATGCATGAAAAAGAAATCCACGCCCGAGCCGTTGCGATCCTTGCGCGGCCCACGGGCGTCACGTTCGTTGTCTCGTGGCCCGGGCTGCCAGCCGATGCCACGCAGGGCGTCGCGCTTGTCTTCGTCGAGGGTGTGCCATTTGTCTCGCGAGGCATGCCAGAGTTGATGGAACAACCGATGCTCGGGCGATACCAGCCAGGCCAGTAGCCTGGGACTCAGCGGGGTCCGTTCCCGGGCTTCGGGGAACCGCTGCTTGACGGCGACGAATTGATTGTCGAGTTCCGGCAGCGCCAACGGGCGATCCAACCGCGACACGCGGCCGCTGAGGGTGGCCGTGCCGGCGTTGCCGAAACCGGCCCAGACTTCGTCGAGGGTCATGATGAATTCGTAGTCCGGCGCGTCATGCCTGGCACCGATCAAGCGCCAGCTCAATGGCTTCGGGTCGCTGCCAGCCAGGTCGCCCAGTACTCGATAACGCGGCTCATCCCCCGCGCGCAGGCGTTCGGCGGTGTCGAGGCAACCCACCAGGCCACGGCCCTTATGGGCGATGTCGAGAAACACCTCGAGGCTGTCGTCCGGCAAGCCGTCGAGGCCGGCATCGCGCCCGCTGAAACGAATCGTCCAAATTCCCCGCAGGGTGTTCGCCCGACGCTGTCCGGCGACGTCGGCCACATCGAAGGAAGCATCGCCGGGGGTGATGGTCGGGTCCGGCCGGGTCAGTTCGCGATGCCCGTAATACACCGCAGGCACGGCGGCACCGGTCAGCGCCAGGCCTGCCATGAACCATCGTCGAGAAATCGTCATTGCCTTACCTGTGTTCGCCCTGGGGTGGGCTTTATCCAAGCTAGAACGATGGGCGTCCTGACAAATTTATAGAGGCTGTGAGGGCCTCATCGCGAGCAAGCTCGCTCCCACAGGTGAGCGCATTCCAAATGTGGGAGCGAGCTTGCTCGCGATGGCGGCGCTGAGAACACCTAAATTTCCCGCCCGATCACTCGTTCCCCCCAGATAGCAAAGGCCCCCGCGCCTGTCCTTCCATGGCGAACCAGACTGAGATCGGCAATGACAACACCACGTTCTAGAAAGGCTCTTTTCACCGGCGTGCCCCTGGCCCTGGCGCTGGTGGTCGGTGGCGGGCTGGCGGCCTGGGACCATTGGTGGCGGGACAACCCCGGCTACCCGGTCAAGGTCATGAAGGAAGCTCGGGAATTGCACGAACGGCTGCTGTCCTTCGACAGCCACATCACCGTGCCGCTGGATTTCGGCACCGCCGGCAACGAAGCGGACAAAGACGGCAAGGGCCAGTTCGACCTGGTGAAAGCCAACCGCGGCCACCTCTCCGGCGCCGCGCTGACAATCTTCGGCTGGCCCGAGTTGTGGAACGGTCCCAACGCGCCGCACAAGCCCACCGCCGGGTTCGTCGAGGAAGCACGCAACCAACAGGAGGTGCGCTACAAGATCATCACCGGCATGGTCCGGGACTTTCCCAACCAGGTCGCCATCGCCTACACCCCGGACGACTTCCGTCGCCTGCACGGCGAAGGCAAGTTCGCGATTTTCATCAGCATGCTCAACGCCTATCCCCTCGGTCACGACTTGAGTCTGCTGGACCTGTGGACGGCGCGGGGCATGCGCATGTTCGGCTTCAGCTACATCGGCAACAACGACTGGGCCGACTCCTCCCGCCCGCTGCCGTTCTTCAACGACTCGCCCGACGCCCTCGGCGGCCTGTCGGACATTGGCAAGCAAGCGGTGAAGCGCCTGAACGACCTCGGCGTAATCATCGATGTGTCGCAGATGTCGACCCAGGCTTTGGAGCAAGTCGCGCAACTGAGCCGCACGCCGCTGGTAGCCTCCCACTCCGCCCCACGGGCCATGGTCGACATTCCGCGCAACCTCAGCGATAAGGAAATGCAGCTGATCAAGGCCAGCGGCGGCGTGGTGCAGATCGTGGGGTTCTCCCAGTACCTGCGCCCGCTGACGCAAAAAACCCAGGACAAACTCAACGCCCTGCGCGAACGCTTCGACCTGCCGCCACTGCCGAATCTGGCGATGGCGCTGATGCCGGGCGACCCGATCATCGCCGCGTGGCCGGAACAGAAATTCGGCGAATACGCCGGCCAGCTCTACGGCATTCTCGAAGAGGAACCCAAGGCCAGTCTCAAGGATCTGGGCGATGCCATCGACTACGCCGTGCGCAAGATCGGCATCGACCACGTCGGCATCAGTTCGGACTTCAACGAAGGTGGCGGCGTGAAAGGCTGGAAAGATGTCAGCGACATTCGCAACGTCACCGCCGAGCTGCTGACCCGCGGCTACTCCGAAGCCGACATCGCCAAGCTGTGGGGCGGCAACTTCCTGCGGGTCTGGGACCAGGTGCAGAAAGCCGCGAGCCCGGCCATCGCCTCGGCGCAGAAGGCCCCTCAGCCATGAATGAGCGCCGCACCTTCCTCAAGCAAGCCGGGGTCCTCGCCGCCGGGCTCTCATTGCCCGCCAGCCTGCCGGCCACGGCCAGCGCCGATCCAATGCCACCGCTGCCCAAGGATAAATGGGCGCAGTTGCGCTCGCTGTTCAACCAGGACCCGGACTACCTGCACTTCTCCAATTTCCTGGTCACCACCCACCCGCGCCCGGTGCGCGAGGCCATCGAGCGGCACCGCGCCGCCCTGGATAAAAACCCCGGGTTGCTGATGGACTGGGACCTGGGCGTCACCGAAGCGCGCGAAGAAAACGTACGGACCTGGGCCGGTCGCTACCTGCAAGCGAACCCGAAGCAGATCGCTCTCACCGGCAGCACCACCGAAGGCCTGGCGATGATCTATGGCGGGGTGCATGTGCGGCCCGACCAGGAAATTCTCACCACCGCCCACGAACATTACGCCACCCACACCATCCTCGACCTGCGCAAGCAACGGGACGGAACACGGGTGCGCAAGATCAAGCTGTTCGAGAACGCCCACGGCGCCAGCGAGGCGGAAATCCTCACCGCCATCGACCGCAACATCCGCCCGCAAACCCGCGTATTGGGCATGACCTGGGTGCATTCGGGCAGTGGCGTGAAGTTGCCCATCGGCAAGATCGGCGCCCTGGTGGACCAGCACAACCAAGGTCGCAGCGATGAACAACGCATCGTCTATGTGGTGGACGGCGTGCACGGTTTCGGCGTCGAGGATCTGAGTTTCCCGGCAATGAATTGCGATTTCTTCATCGCCGGCACCCACAAATGGATGTTCGGCCCACGGGGCACCGGCGTGGTGTGCAGCCGCAGCGAAGAGGTCAAGTCCGTCACGCCGATCATCCCGACGTTCTCCGAAGCCACGACGTTTTCCACCACCATGACCCCGGGCGGCTACCACGCGTTCGAGCATCGCTGGGCGGCGGACGAAGCGTTCAAGCTGCACCTGCAACTGGGCAAGGCCGAGGTCCAGGCGCGTATTCATGCGCTCAACAGTTACCTGAAAAAACACCTGTTGGCGCAGCCGCAGATCGAGTTGGTGACGCCGCTGAGCCCCGAGCTATCGGCCGGTTTCACCTTCTTCCGGGTCAAGGATCGCAAGAGCGATGAGATCGCTGCCTACCTGATGCAAAACCGCGTGGTCGCCGATGCCGTGCACCGCGACGCCGGGCCGGTAATCCGCACCGCGCCGGGGCTGCTCAATACTGAAGCCGAGCTCGATCGCTTCATGGCGCTGCTGGGCAAAACACTCTGATGACTGATCGAGAGCAATCGATGAACCGATTTTTATTGAAGACGCTTCCGGCATTGGCCCTCACCGCCCTGTTGCCCTCCAGCGCGCAGGCCTCGCAGCCGGGCCAGGTGTTCCGCGACTGCAAGGACTGCCCGGAAATGGTCGTGCTGCCCACCGGCACCTTCCAGATGGGCACCCCGGAAAATGAGGTCGGCCGCGAACCCGACGAAGGCCCGATGCACCCGGTGACGTTTGCCAAGCCGGTGGCGATCAGCCGTTTCCAGGTGCTCAAGGGGGAATGGTTCGCCTATCTGCGCGATACCGGCTACGTGATGCCTGACGGTGACAAGCGCCCCGGACGCGCGTGCCAGGCCGGGGTTCCGGATTACCAGGGCAGCGACCCGCGCAAGCAATACACCGACCGCCACCCGGCGGTGTGCATGGACTTCGAAGAGGCCACTGCCTACGTGGCGTGGCTGTCGAAAAAAACCGGCAAGCCGTACCGACTGGTGAGCGAATCCCTGCGTGAATACGCCGCGCGTGGCGGCAGTAGCGGCCCGTTCCCCTTCCCGTTCGACGAGGGCAAGGACTACAGCATCGCCAGACATGCCAACACCTACGGCGCCGCCGATGGCTACAACTTCACCGCCCCGGCCGGCAGCTTCGCACCCAATGCCTTTGGCGTGTACGACATGCACGGCAACGTCTACGAATGGACCGCCGATTGTTTCAACGAAAACTACACCGATGCGCCGAGCGACGGCAGCGCCGCGCGGACGGGCAACTGCAAGGTCCGACGCATCCGTGGCAACGACTGGGGCGAAGCGCCGGTGTTTTCCCGTTCGGGCAACCGCAATGCGGTGTTTTCCGATGCCCGTGGTGATTGGCTGGGGTTTCGGGTTGCTCGGGATATGTAGCTCGGCCGGCCCATCCAAATACGTCTTTGGACCGGGAACACGGTGCCCTGTGGCGAGGGGATTTATCCCCGCTGGGTCGCGAAGCGGCCCCAATGAAATCGCGGCGTTATTTCTGACTGATCGGTGTTGCCTGCTTGGGGTCTGCTTCGCAGCCCAGCGGGGATAAATCCCCTCGCCACAGGTGCGTTTCTCGTCCCGATAGATGGGGTGACATCGCTAAATTCCCCTCCCCCACAATCGTTCCATAGGTGGGTGCGCCCCAACCGGCGTGCCGCCGTCCTCCAGCCCATGCGGTGAATGCCCGCGATGGCCTTCGCCCTTTTCATCTAGCAGGGAAACCTCCATGAGCCAACCACAACGCGGGGTGATCAGTGAATTGTTCATCCTGCTCAAACCCTTCCGGCTGATTGTCGTAGGCTCCATCCTCTTGGGCATGCTGGGTGGCCTGAGCATCACCGCCCTGCTGGCGACCATCAACGACGCCTTGAACGTCGATGCCGGGCCGACGCCGCAAGTGCTGGCGACCTTCGCCGGCCTGTGCGTGGCGGCGCTGCTGACCTCGATCCTGTCGGACATCGGCACCAACCACGTCGGCCAGAACATCATCGCCAGCCTGCGCAAATCCCTCGGCCAGAAAGTCTTGCTGGCGCCCATCGAGCAGATTGAACGCTTCCGCAGTCATCGGCTCATCCCGATCCTGACCCACGACGTCAACACGGTCAGCAGCTTTGCGTTTTCCTTCGCGCCACTGGCGATCGCCTTTACCGTCACCCTCGGTTGCCTGGGCTACCTGGCCTACCTGTCGTTGCCGATGTTTGCGCTGCTGCTGGTGGCGCTGGTGATCGGTACGGTTATCCAGTACGTGGCGCGGGCCCGTGGCATTCGTGGCTTCGAAGCGGCACGCGAGGCGGAAGATGCGCTGCAAAAACACTACAGCGCCATAGCTGCGGGCGCCAAGGAACTGCGCATCCACCGCCCGCGCCGCCAGCGCATGTTCAGCCAGCGCATCGAAGCCACCGCCGAGCAGATCTGCGACACCAACATCCGCGCGGTCAACACTTTCGTGGTCGCCAAGACCTTCGGCTCGATGCTGTTTTTCGTGGTCATCGGCCTGGTCCTGGCCCTGCAATCGCTGTGGCTGGGGACCGACAAAGCGGTGCTCAGCGGTTTCGTGCTGGTGCTCTTGTACATGAAGGGGCCACTGGAATACCTGGTGATGACCTTGCCGGTGATCAGTCGCGCCAACATCGCCTTCAAGCGGATTGCGGAACTGGCCGAGCAGTTTTCCTCACCGGAGCCGCACCTCCTGCTCAACGACAAGAACGTGTCCAAGCCGACTATCCAGCAGCTTGAATTGCGTGACGTGCATTACGCCTTTCCAGCGGTCGACGGTAGCAAACCGTTCGCCCTCGGACCGGTCAACCTGTCCATCGCCCAGGGCGAAATCGTGTTCATTGTCGGCGAGAACGGTGGCGGCAAGACCACGTTGATCAAATTGCTGCTGGGCCTCTATGCGCCCCAGGGCGGAGAAATTCTTATGGATGGCGAGCCGGTATCGGCGGCGGGACGTGACGATTATCGTCAGCTATTCACCACGATCTTTGCCGACTATTACCTGTTCGATGAGTTGGTGCAGGGCGACCAGCAGGTGCCCGGAGACGCCAACCGCTACCTCGATCGCCTGGAGATCGCCCATAAGGTCAGCATTCGCGACGGCGTCTTCAGCACCACCGATCTCTCCACCGGCCAGCGCAAGCGCTTGGCCCTGCTCAACGCCTGGCTGGAAGAACGCCCGGTCCTGGTCTTCGACGAGTGGGCCGCCGACCAGGACCCGGTGTTCCGGCGGGTGTTCTACACCGAGCTACTGCCGGAGCTGAAGGCCCTGGGCAAAACCATCATCGTCATTTCCCACGACGACCGTTACTTCGACATCGCCGATCAACTGGTGCGGATGCAGGCCGGCCGGGTGATCAGCGAAAAGGTCCCGGCAGCCTTCGCCTGAACCCATCCGACGCACTGCTGTTTACCGCGAGAACACCATGAACGAACTGCTAGATGATGATCTGCTGGCGCTGCTGCTCGATGAGGTCGCCGACGACAGGCACGCCTTGGCCAGCCGCGCCAGGCTGGATCGCGCGCCCCTGTCTTTCGCCCAGCAACGCCTGTGGCTGGAACAACAGCGTGATCCGACCCGTTCGGCCTACAATCTGCCACGGGCGTTGCGCCTGACCGGCGAACTGAATGCCGATGCCTTGGAAGACGCGCTGAATCGCGTCATCGACCGACACGACATCCTGCGCACCGCGTTCATCGAAATCGACGGCGCCGCCACCCAGGTGGTCGAGCGCAGCGCCTGCCTGATCCTGCATCGCGAGGACCTCGCCGGGCTCGACCAGCCGGCGCTCTCGCAGCGCATCGAGCAACACGCCCGACAACCGTTCGATCTCACCCAGGCGCCGCTGATGCGGGCGACCTTGCTCAGATTGAGCCGTGCCGAACATGTGCTGTTGCTCAACATGCATCACATCGTTTCCGATGCCTGGTCCAACACGATCCTGATGCAGGACATGACCCAGGCGTATGGCCGGGCACTGCTGGGTGATCCGTCTGGGCTGCCACCGTTGCCGATGCAATACGCCGACTACGCGACCCACCAGCGCGGCGAATATCTGCAAAGCAACGCCTGCCAACGCAGTGGCGAATACTGGAGCGAATATCTGGGCCGTGACTTGCCGACGCTGGAGTTGCCCCAGGATTTCCCGCGCAGCGCAACCCAGCAACACCGGGCCGGTCGTGTACACGTATCGCTGGATCCGTCGTTGGCGCAAGCGCTGGATACGTTTTGCCAACGCCAGGGGCTGGCGCCGTTCGTGATGGCGCTGGGCGCGTGGCAACTGCTGCTGGCCCGCTACAGCCGCCAGGACGATTTCACCGTCGGCGTCCCCAACGCCAACCGCAACAGCCAAGAAAGCCAGGACCTGGTGGGTTTTTTCGTCAGCAGCCAGGTCTATCGGGCGCGAATCGACTCGACCCGCAGCGCGTTGGATTTCTTGCGGGCGCTGCGCGGGCAATCCCTCGCCGCGCTGGAGCATGCCGATTACCCGCTGGAATTGATCCTCGATCAATTGGGCGCCAACCCGCTGTTCCAAGTCTTGTTCAACTGGCGCACCGGGGCACAGATGGCGCCGCTGCCAAGCCCGGATCTGCTGACGCTGGAGTTCCTCGACACCGGTGAAGGCCAGGCCAAATTCGACTTGTCGCTTGATGTCGAATATTCACAGCAGCAGATACTTGCGACGTTCGAATACAGCCGTGACCTGTACCGCACGCCCACCATCGAGCGCATGGCCGAGCATTGGCAGAACCTGTTGCGAGGCCTGATCGAGACGCCCGAGTGCGCCGTTGGCGAGCTGCAACTGTTGAGTGCCGATGAACGCCGGCTGACCCTGGACGACTGGAATCGCCAGCCCACCCGATCGAACAGCGAAAATTGCCTGCACCGGATAATCGAAACCCATGCTGCCAACACAGGCGAGGCGATAGCGCTTACGTTCGACGGGCAGCACATGAGTTATGCCGAGCTCAACCGCCACGCCAACCGACTGGCCCATCGCTTGATCGGGCAAGGCGTGGGTCCCGACGTACTGGTGGGCATCGCCGTCGAGCGAACGCCGCAGATGATCATTGGCCTGCTGGCGATTCTCAAGGCCGGTGGCGCCTACGTGCCGCTGGACCCGGCCTACCCGCCCGATCGCCTGGCCTACATGATCCAGGACAGCGGCATCAGGCAGATCCTGACCCAGGCCCACCTACAGGAATCGCTGACGCTGCCGGCGGGCATCGACTGTCTGTTGCTGGATCCGGTCGATACCGCCTACCCCGAGCACGATCCGCACGTGCCGATGGATCCGGAGAACCTGGCGTATGTGATCTACACGTCCGGCTCGACCGGCAAGCCCAAGGGTGCGTTGCTCGCGCACCACAACGTCGCTCGCCTGTTCCGAGCCACGGACCATTGGTTCGGTTTCGATCACCAGGACGTGTGGTGCCTGTTCCACTCCTACGCCTTCGACTTTTCCGTGTGGGAGATCTTCGGCGCCCTGCTGCATGGCGGTCGCCTGGTCATCGCGCCCCATGCCGTGAGCCGTTCGCCGGAGGATTTCTACGCCCTGCTTTGCCAGGAGAATGTCACGGTGCTCAACCAGACGCCGTCGGCCTTCAAGTCGTTGTTGCGAGTTGCTTGCGAACCTCGGCAGCCTCTCGTCCATCAATTGCGCCAAGTGATTTTCGGTGGCGAAGCGATCGACGTGCAGAGCCTGCGCCCTTGGTTCGAACGTTTCGGTGACCAATCACCGCAGTTGATCAACATGTATGGCATCACCGAAACCACCGTCCATGTCACTTGGCGGCCACTGACGATGCAGGACTTGCATAGCCAGGCCGCCAGCCCCATCGGCGAGCCCATCGTCGATCTGTCCTGGTATTTGCTCGATGCGCACCTGAACCCGGTGCCCAAGGGCTGCGTCGGTGAACTGTATATCGGTCGCGCCGGCCTGGCCCGTGGTTATCACCAGCGCGCCGACCTTACCGCCAGCCGTTTCATTCCCGACCCGTTCGACCCGCTGCCGGGTGGACGCCTGTACCGCACCGGGGACCTGGCCCGCTACCTCAGCGACGGCAGCATCGAATACATCGGGCGCCTGGATCACCAGGTCAAGATCCGCGGTTTCCGCATTGAACTGGGCGAGATCCAGGCGCGCCTGCAAATGCTGCCCGGCGTGCGCAACGGTGTAGTGCTGACCCACGACGGCCCGGGCGGCCTGCAACTGATCGCTTATGTCATCCCGACGCAACAGGCCACGGCCGAGCTGCGTGAAAAACTGCTGACTGCACTCAAGGCGCAGATGCCGGACTACATGGTGCCCAGCCACCTACTGTTCATCGATCACCTGCCGCTCAATGCAAACGGCAAGCTCGACCGCAAGGCCCTGCCCGAACCCGACGCCACTCTGCGGCATTCGAACTACGTGGCGCCCCGCACGCAGTTGGAGGAAGCCTTGGCGCAACTCTGGCAGCAATCCCTCAAGGTCGAACGCGTGGGTATCAGCGACAGTTTCTTTGAACTGGGCGGGCATTCGATCCTGGCGATCGAGCTGATCGCCAGGCTCAAGGCAAACCTGAACATCACCGTGCGTCTGCAAGAGTTGCTGGCCAACCCGAGCATCGCCAAGCTGGCGCAGTTCATCTCACAGAAACACCGTGAGCAGACGCAGTGCCTCGTCACCTTGAACAACGCGCCAGCCACCGCGCCACAGCTGTTTTGCCTGCACCCCAGCGGCGGGATCGTGTTCTGTTATCAACCGCTGGCGCGCAAGCTACAAAATCGGGCGCGCACCGTGGGCATCATGCATCGCGGGTTCAGCGAACCCCATGCAGGCCCCGAGGCCTGGCAGGAGATGATTGCCGATTACAGTCAGGAGATCGTCTTGGCCCAACCTGAAGGTCCGTATTACCTGATGGGCTGGTCCCTGGGCGGAGCGATCGCCCTGGACATCGCGGCGATGCTGGAAAGCCAGGGGAACACTGTTGGTTTCCTCGGGTTGGTGGACAGCACGATTCCTGAACGCCTGTATCCCTCAGGGTTGTCGCGTCATAGGCATCTGGCGGGTAACGAAAAAGACGATGCGGCCTCCCAGGATCTGCTTGAAGCCATTGAATACTTCGACCTGCTGTTCCCTTCACTGACTGAGCGCACGGCGGCTTATCGACGGGAACATCCTGGCGGTTCGGTCAAGGCTTTCCATGAGTGGGCCGCCGACCAGATCGAGCCTGGGCGAGGCGACTTGCTGTCGATCGTACAGAGCGTCAAGGAAGAGGTCATGAATGCCCAGGCGTTCTCGGTGCATGACAGATTGCTGGAGGCCTTCGAGGGGTTCAGTTTCAAGCCGGTTCAGGTACGGCCCAGTTGCTGGTGGACACGGACTGAGAAAACCGCCGAGGAACTGGCATTCTGCGAAGCGTTGCTGATGGAACACAGCCTGACGGGTGAGCTGCAATGCTCGGTGCATTCGCCGCTGGGTCATCGCAGCATGATTTTTGATGACGGGTTGCTTGGGGAGCTGGTCGAGGCTTTTCTGGCCAGTACGGCAGAAGGAAAATAACACCCACCGGTCTTATAGAACCCTGTGGGAGCGAGCCTGCTCGCGAAGAGGCCAGCACACTCAATATCTTCATTGACGGTGACACCGCCTTCGCGAGCAGGCTCGCTCCCACAGTGGATCTTCGGTCGGCACAACATTGTGGCGAGGGAGCTTGCTCCCGCTCGGCTGCGCAGCAGACGCCGTTTCTGCTTCTCGGTCCAGAAACTCTGGGGTCGCTTCGCAACCCAGCGGGAGCAAGCTCCCTCGCCACAGGGGGCTGCGGCAGTTAGCGTGTAGGTTGGGGCAGCTCGATGTCATCCAGTGCTCGATTAGCCAGTATTGTTCCCAGCTCGATCAATTGCTGAAGCCCCAACGCCACATGCCGCCGCGAGCCGTCCAAGTCGAAGGCCAGGTCGTTGGCCATGGCATTGGCTGAAGCCAGGGTTTCGCTGAGGGTGGTCAGGATGGATTCGGTGCTGAGGCCCTTGACCACGGTAAATATCTGGCCCTCCACGGTGTCGGGCTTGACGGCGGCATCTGGGGACAAATGGATATTCAGTGCCCGGTCGGCCGCCTCGCGTTGCTCTGCCGAGTCGAAGCGGGTGTAAGCGGATAGGTTTTCGGCTTTTCCGGGGGGATTGGGGGTGATCTTAACCATGACGTGCAGCTCCATTCAGAAGTGGAGTTCACCATTTTCTGCGACCAAGCAGAGGGGTGGCGAACTGTACGCAGGTTGGTCGACCAGGGAATGGAACCCGGCAGGGCCGAAGCCCTCCCACGCACAGTCAGCCATAAGGCAGACAGCCGCTCGCGCGGCTGAGAGTGCGCCATTCTAACCCTGGGCGACCAAACCCGGTCGCTGATTTTGCAGCGACGGACAAAGCCTATCCCCACCGCTTCCGAACCACCAACCGACACGACTCGTCGGAAATTTCCGGCTCGCCAC
>NZ_VDLV01000045.1:13638-59278 GCF_013608025.1 Pseudomonas brassicacearum subsp. neoaurantiaca
TCATCGCTGAGGACGGGGCGAATCTTAAGGGCGTATCGGAGGGCTGTCAAATTTATTTTCAAAGAATTTGAAAATTTTTTGCCGGGATAACAATCACTTACCGACAAACCCCGGAAAACCGGGGCATGTCCTGCTCCATCGACCGCTTAAGCAATCGCGCCCAGCAGTTTTTCCCACTCCTTGTTTTCCTTCTTCGACACACCACCGAGCAGATCGATGGCTTGGCGAAGACGGAAACGGGTCAGGTCCGGCCCGAGGATTTCCATGGCGTCGAGCACCGACACCGAGCTCGCCTGGCCGGTAATGGCGGCGAACATCAGCGGCATCGCATCGCGCAATTTCAACTCCAGCGATTCGACCACGGCCTGGATGGTCGCGGTGATGCTGTCCTTTTCCCACTGACGCAGGCTTTCTAGCTTCCACAGGATCAATTGCATCAACTGCCGCACCTGGTCGCCCGAGAGCTTCTTGGATTCGAACAGCTTCGCATCAGGGGTCACGCCGCCGGCAAAGAAGAACCCGGCCAATGGCGCGATCTGGCTGAACGTCTCGACCCGGCCCTGCACGTGCGGCGCGATCTTCATCATGTATTCAGGGTTGAACGCCCACTTCTGCACACGCGCGGCGAACTCTTCAACCGGCAGGTCGCGCAGCCACTGGCCGTTGAGCCAGGACAGTTTCTCGACGTCGAAGATCGGCCCACCCAGGGAGACGCGGGACAGATCGAAGTGCTCGACCATTTCCTGCAGCGAGAACTTCTCGCGCTCGTCGGGCATCGACCAGCCCATGCGGCCCAGGTAGTTGAGCATCGCCTCGGGCATGAAGCCCATGCGCTCGTAGAAGGTCACCGAGGTCGGGTTCTTGCGCTTGGACAGCTTGCTCTTGTCCGGGTTACGCAGCAGCGGCATGTAGCACAGCTGCGGTTGTTCCCAGCCGAAGTATTCGTAGAGTAGGATCAGTTTCGGCGCCGACGGCAGCCACTCTTCACCGCGCAGGACGTGGGTAATGCCCATCAGGTGATCGTCGACCACGTTGGCCAGGAAGTACGTCGGCAGGCCGTCGGTCTTCATCAGCACTTGCATGTCCATGCGATCCCACGGGATCTCGACATCGCCACGCAGCATGTCCGGCACCACGCAGACACCCTCGGTCGGCACCTTCATGCGGATCACATGCGGTTCGCCAGCGGCCAGGCGACGGGCGACTTCTTCCTTGGACAGCAACAGCGCACGGCCGTCGTAGCGCGGGGTTTCGCCCCGGGCGATCTGCTCGGCGCGCATCTGGTCGAGCTCTTCGGCGGTGCAGAAGCAAGGGAACGCGTGCCCCATGTCCACCAACTGCTGGCAGTACTGCTTGTAGATCTCACCACGTTCGCTCTGGCGATACGGACCGTGCGGGCCGCCGACGTCCGGACCTTCGCTCCAGTCGATGCCGAGCCAGCGCAGGGCGTCGAAAATCTGCTGTTCCGACTCACGGGTCGAACGCAACTGGTCCGTGTCCTCGATCCGCAGGATGAACTCACCACCGTGCTGCTTGGCAAAGCAATAGTTGAACAGGGCGATGTAAGCGGTGCCGACATGGGGATCGCCAGTGGGCGAAGGCGCGATGCGGGTACGGACGGTGGTCATGGCATGTCTCGGAAAGAAGATAAAAGCAAAGATCGAACAGGGGGCGAATGGTAACAGGCGATGGTGGGCGGGCTCCAGTGAGAGCGGGATTTGTGTGGCCTGCCGTTAGACCGAGTCGCGCCCATCGCGAGCAAGCTCGCTCCCACAGAGGATCGCGTCCAGCCTGAACAACGCGGTCAACTGTGGGAGCGAGCTTGCTCGCGATGAGGTCCTCAACACCGCCACAAAACCTCAGACAGTCAACAACCGCTCACGCAACTTGCCAATCTCATCGCGCAACTGCGCCGCAGCCTCGAACTCCAGGTCTCGGGCCAGTTGGTACATCTTCTCTTCCAACTGCCGGATGCGCTTGGTGATTTCGCTTGGCGAGCGCAGTTCGGCCTCGTAGCGGGCGCTTTCTTCGGCGGCCTTGGCCATGCCCTTGCGCTTCTTGCTGCGCGAGCCAGGCACGGTGGCGCCTTCCATGATGTCGGCGACGTCCTTGAACACGCCTTTCGGAGTGATGCCATTGGCCAGGTTGAAGGCGATCTGCTTGTCGCGGCGGCGCTCGGTCTCGCCGATGGCCCGCTCCATGGAACCGGTCATGCGGTCGGCATACAGAATCGCGCGGCCATTGAGGTTACGCGCCGCGCGGCCGATGGTCTGGATCAACGAGCGCTCGGAACGCAGGAAACCTTCCTTGTCGGCGTCGAGGATCGCCACCAGCGACACCTCGGGCATATCGAGGCCTTCACGCAGCAGGTTGATCCCCACCAGCACGTCAAAGGTACCCAGGCGCAGGTCACGGATGATCTCGACCCGCTCCACCGTGTCGATGTCCGAGTGCAGGTAACGCACCCGCACGCCATGGTCGGCCAGGTAATCGGTGAGGTCTTCGGCCATGCGCTTGGTCAGCGTGGTGACCAACACCCGCTCCTCCAGCGCCACGCGCTTGGTGATTTCCGACAGCAGGTCATCGACCTGGGTCAGCGCCGGACGCACTTCGACCTGCGGGTCCACCAGTCCGGTTGGCCGTACCACCTGCTCGACCACCCGACCGGCATGCTCGGCCTCGTAGTTGCCAGGGGTGGCCGAGACGAAAATCGTCTGCGGGCTGACGCTTTCCCATTCGTCGAAGCGCATCGGTCGGTTGTCCAGTGCCGAAGGTAGGCGGAAACCGTATTCCACCAGGGTTTCCTTGCGCGAACGGTCGCCTTTATACATGGCGCCGACCTGGGGCACGCTGACGTGGGATTCGTCGATCACCAGCAAGGCGTCAGGCGGCAGGTAGTCATACAAGGTCGGCGGCGGCGCACCCGCCGGACGACCCGACAGGTAGCGCGAGTAGTTTTCGATGCCGTTGCAGTAGCCCAACTCCAGGATCATCTCCAGGTCGAAGCGGGTGCGTTGTTCCAAGCGCTGGGCTTCTACCAACTTGTTGTTCGAACGCAGGTATTCCAGGCGCTCCTGCAACTCGGCCTTGATCCCTTCGATGGCGCCCAGCAGGGTTTCCCGTGGCGTCACGTAGTGGCTCTTGGGGTAGAACGTGAAGCGTGGCAACTTGCGGATCACTTCGCCGGTCAACGGATCGAAGGCCGAGATGCTTTCGACTTCATCGTCGAACAGCTCGATGCGGATCGCTTCCAGGTCCGACTCCGCCGGGTAGATGTCGATCACATCGCCCCGCACCCGGAACGTCGCCCGGGCAAAATCCATGTCGTTGCGGGTGTACTGCAGATCCGCCAGGCGCCGGAGCAAGGCGCGCTGGTCGAGTTTGTCGCCGCGGTCCACGTGCAACACCATCTTCAGGTAGGTTTCCGGGCTGCCCAAGCCGTAGATACACGACACCGTGGTGACGATGATCGCGTCCTTGCGCTCGAGCAACGCCTTGGTCGCCGACAGCCGCATCTGTTCGATGTGATCGTTGATCGAGGCGTCTTTCTCGATGAAGGTGTCCGACGACGGCACGTAGGCCTCGGGCTGGTAGTAGTCGTAGTAGGAAACGAAGTACTCCACGGCGTTGTTCGGGAAAAACGCCTTGAACTCACCATATAACTGCGCCGCCAGGGTCTTGTTCGGCGCCAGTACCAAGGTCGGGCGCTGCACCTGGGCGATCACGTTGGCGATGCTGAAGGTCTTGCCCGAACCGGTCACACCGAGCAATGTCTGGTGCGCCAAGCCAGCCTCGATGCCTTCGACCATCAGGCGGATGGCCTCTGGCTGGTCGCCGGCGGGCTGGAAGCGAGTGACGAGCTGGAATTCAGACATGACATGACCCCTGGATTCATTCCCGTCGGCCAGGCGATGGGAACAAGAAAGACCGAAACGACTGACGCCGCCCGAGGAAAAAGTTGGAATTCACACAATGTGGAGGTGAATGCCTTCGCTTTCAAGACGAACGTCCTACACGCCTTGCAGACTTTGACGCTGCGAAGGGACTAACGGTCGAAAAAAATCGAAAATACTTACGGTAAACACCGATTAGCCTGTCGCCCTGCTCGGTGATGGCCTCTATACTAGCTCCCCGTTTGTGCACCGCTCTAGTGCATCCGGCTGGAGCGCGACACGTCCCCTCACTCTCCATTCAGAGCCGCGCACTAATGAGCCTGTTTTCCGCTGTCGAATTGGCACCACGCGACCCCATCCTGGGCCTCAACGAAGCTTTCAACGCCGACACCCGTACCAATAAGGTCAACCTGGGCGTGGGTGTTTACTGCAACGAGGAAGGGCGCATTCCATTGCTGCGCGCCGTGGTCGAAGCCGAAACGATTCGCGTGGCTCAGCACGTTTCCCGTGGCTACCTGCCGATCGACGGCATCGCCGCGTACGACCAGGCGGTCCAGACCCTGCTGTTCGGCAAGGATTCCGCGCTGATCGCCTCCGGTCGCGTCATCACCACCCAGGCCGTGGGCGGCACCGGCGCGTTGAAGATCGGCGCCGACTTCCTCAAGCAACTGCTGCCTGACGCAGTCGTCGCCATCAGCGACCCGAGCTGGGAAAACCACCGCGCCCTGTTCGAAACAGCCGGTTTCCCGGTGCAGAACTATCGCTACTACGACGCCGCCACCCACGACGTGAACCGCAGCGGCCTGCTGGAAGACCTCAACGCCCTGCCCGACCGTTCGATCGTCGTGCTGCACGCCTGCTGCCACAACCCGACCGGCGTCGACCTGAGCCCGGAAGACTGGAAAAACGTGCTGGCCGTGGTCAAGGCCAAGAACCACGTTCCGTTCCTGGACATGGCCTACCAGGGCTTCGGCCAAGGCATCGATGAAGACGCCGCCGCCGTGCGCCTGTTCGCCGAGTCGGGCCTGACCTTCTTTGCCTCCAGCTCGTTCTCCAAGTCGTTCTCGTTGTACGGCGAGCGCGTCGGCGCCCTGTCGATCGTCAGCGAATCGAAAGAAGAAAGTACCCGCGTGCTGTCCCAGGTCAAGCGCGTGATCCGCACCAACTACTCCAACCCGCCGACCCACGGCGCCAGCATCGTCGCCGCCGTGCTCAACAGTCCAGAGCTGCGGGCCCAGTGGGAAGAAGAGCTGGCCGAAATGCGCCTGCGCATCCGTGGCATGCGCGACCAGATGGTGGACATGCTGGCCAAGGCCGCGCCGCACCACGACTTCAGCTTCGTGGCACGCCAGAGCGGGATGTTCTCCTACTCCGGCCTGACCGTTGAACAAGTGACGCGCCTGCGCAACGAGTTCGGCATCTATGCCTTGGACACCGGCCGCATCTGCGTAGCCGCGCTGAACCAGAACAACATCGAAGCGGTGACCAAGGCCATCGTCCAGGTGATCTGAGCCTCGATGGTTTGAAAAATGGGAGGCCGTCGGCCTCCCATTTTTTTTGGCTGCCCCCCCCCTGTGGCGAGGGAGCTTGCTCCCGCTGGGCTGCGTAGCGGCCCCAAAGCCATCCACCTCGGTATCTCAGGCTGCTTAGTCCAAGCATCAAGGGGCTGCTGCACAGCCCAGCGGGAGCAAGCTCCCTCGCCACGAAAGCTTTTAGTGGCTGTGTGAAGTAGTAACATTTGCTACCCGAACACCACAGCCACAAAAATCCCGCCCGATCATCAACCCAAGCTTGACTTCTCTTTTCCAATCAGTAACATACGCATCATTCCGCGATAGCTCAGTTGGTAGAGCAAGTGACTGTTAATCACTGGGTCCCTGGTTCGAGTCCAGGTCGTGGAGCCAGACAGCAACAATCAAAGCCCCTGAATCGAAAGATCCAGGGGCTTTTTTGTGGGCGCTTTTCACCCTCCAAGGCCCGCCGGTGGCCGTGGACCGCCTGCCCAAGGTCGCTACCAGAACAATAATCTGGCGCCAATGCGGCATCATGGTCTGAATCCTGCTTTGTTTTTCCGACTCCCCAAGCTGTCACCTGAGCGTCATGGCGGTGCCGCACACTGTCCCGGTCCGCCATTGCAGCTTCATAACAACAAGGACGAAGCCATGCCAACACAAAACCCTCACCGCATCGTCGGACTGTGCACCTCAAGCAAGGTGTACAACGCCCTGACCGAGCTCAAGCACCTGGAAGGCCACCGCAGCGCCAAGTTCCTTTCCCTGCTCGCGGAAAACCTGGTCCGCAAGGGCCTGCTCAACGAGCAGGAAGTGGTGCACATGCTCGATCTGGTGGTCGATTGAGCGACATCGATTCCAACTATCGAGCCTGTTGATTTTTCCTCATCCCACAGGACACGTAAGGTAACCCCATCGATTGATGGAGGTTCTCATGCCGAAGGTTCAAATCATGTCTGTAGTTGGCAGTGCCGTCCCCGCCCCGCTCAGGGAGCGCGGCCTGTTGGCTTGCTGGTATCTGGTGCAGGACGGCGTGACCGTCAGCGGCCCGCTGACTTCCCTGCCCGCCGCCCAGGCCATGTCGCAGCGTATCGGCCCCTACCTGCTGCGCGCCTAGGGCAACTGCACCCGAGGCGTGTTCTCGACGAACAGCGCCCAGCACGACATGAACAGCGCCGCGATCAACGGGCCGATGACGAAGCCGTTCAGGCCGAACACCGCCAGCCCGCCCAGCGTCGAGACCAGCACCATGTAGTCGGGCATCTTGGTGTCCTTGCCTACCAAAATCGGCCGCAGGAAGTTGTCCACCAGGCCGATCACAAAGACACCGAAAAGCGCCAGCACCACGCCCTGCCAGATCGACCCCGAGAGCAGGAAATACACCGCCACCGGCGCCCAGACGATGCCCGCGCCCACCGCCGGCAGCAGTGACAGGAAAGCCATCAACACCGCCCAAGGCAACACCGTCGGAACGCCCAGCACCCAGAAAATCAAGCCGCCCAGCGCACCTTGGGTGATCGCGACGAGCAGGTTGCCCTTCACTGTCGCCCGCACTACCCGGTTGAATTTCAGTTGCAGGCGGCGCTTCTGGTGCTCGGCCAAAGGCACGGCCGAACGGACCTTGCGCACCAACTCCGGACCGTCGCGCAGGAAGAAAAACAACAGATAAAGCATCACGAAAAAGCTCACCAGGAACTGGAACGTGCCCTGGCCGAAACTGAATGCCTGGGTGGCGAAGAACTCGCTGCCCTGCATCGCGCTCTTGACGATCTTGTCCCGCAGCCCGCTCAGGTTCCCCAAGCCAAATCGATCCAGCAGATGCTGGAAGTACGGCGGTAACGCATCCTTGAAGCGAGCCAGGTAATCGGCAACATCCAGCTCGCCGCTTTCCAGGCTTTTATACAGCGCAGCCCCTTCCTGGACTAGCAACGTGCTGATGACAATCACCGGCAAGATCGCGATCAGCAAACAGATGGCCAGGGTCAACAGCGTGGTGAGGTTGCGCGGCCAGTTGAGCTTGAATTGCAGGCGACGCTGCAGCGGCGCGAAGACAATGCCCAGGATGACCGCCCAGAATACCGCGCCATAGAATGGCAGCAGGATCCAGACGAAGGCGATGCTGACCAGGATCAGCAGCACCATCTGCGACTTGTTTTGAAGGTTCTTGCGGTTCATTTGCTTTCCATGTCCTTGGCAGATACACGTTAGTCCGCCAGGACGCGCCGGAGTGCCGTCGCGTCTGCAGCGCATCCTTGATCCAGATCAATACCGCCTGGCCGGTCGTGGCCTACCCTCGCCGCTTTTTGCGATCCGACGCCACCATGCCCCTCGTAGCTCCCGAACTGCTCGCCCCCGCCGGCACCCTGAAAAACATGCGCTATGCCTTCGCGTACGGCGCCGACGCGGTATACGCCGGCCAACCGCGCTACAGCTTGCGGGTGCGCAACAACGAATTCGACCATGCCAACCTGGCCGTCGGCATCGACGAGGCCCACGCGCAGGGCAAACGTTTCTACGTGGTGGTGAACATCGCCCCGCACAACGCCAAGTTGCGCACGTTCCTCAAGGACCTCGAACCGGTGGTCGCCATGGGGCCGGACGCCCTGATCATGTCCGACCCGGGACTGATCATGCTGGTGCGCCGACATTTCCCACACATGCCGATCCACCTGTCGGTGCAGGCCAACACGGTGAATTGGGCGAGCGTCGAGTTCTGGCAACAACAGGGCTTGAGCCGGATCATCCTGTCCCGGGAGTTGTCGCTGGAGGAAATCGCCGAGATTCGCCAGCAGGTGCCAGCCATGGAGCTGGAAGTGTTCGTCCACGGCGCGTTGTGCATGGCCTATTCCGGACGCTGCCTGCTGTCCGGCTATCTGAACAAGCGCGATGCCAACCAGGGCAGTTGCACCAACGCCTGTCGCTGGAAATATTCAGCACAACCGGCGGTGGAAAACGCCGTGGGCGACATCGTCCAGGTGTATCAGCCGGAACCGACCCTGGGCCTCGGCGCGCCGACCGACCAGGTGTTCCTGCTGCAAGAGGCCAATCGCCCGGACGAATCCATGCCGGCCTTCGAAGACGAGCACGGCACCTACATCATGAATGCCAAGGACCTGCGAGCCGTGCACCATGTGGAAAAACTCGCCCATATGGGCGTGCATTCATTGAAGATCGAGGGCCGGACCAAGTCGCACTTCTATTGCGCGCGCACCACCCAGGTCTATCGCCGCGCCATCGATGACGCCATGGCTGGCCGGGAATTCGACCGCAGCCTCATGGCCGACCTGGAATCCCTCGCCCAGCGCGGCTACACCGAAGGCTTCTTGCGCCGGCATGTGCATGACGAATACCAGAACTACCAGAACGGCAGCTCGGTATCGGAGCGCCAGCAGTTCGTCGGGGAACTGACCGGCGCCCGGCGCGAGCGCATGGCCGAGGTCCGGGTGAAGAACCGCTTCGCCCTGGGGGATCACATGGAGTTGATGACGCCCAAGGGCAACTTCCACTTCGACTTGCATCAGTTGCAGAACGTCAAAGGCCAGGGCATCGAGGTCGCGCCGGGAGATGGGCATGTGGTGTATGTGCCGATTCCGGATGCGGTGGATTTGCGGTTCGGGTTGTTGATGCGGGATGTGCGGGAGTTGCCCGCTTAAGATCACTGGGTTACTTGTGGCGAGGGAGCAAGCTCCCTCGCCACAATGGTGTATGACTCAGATAGGCGGAGTGACTTCCCCAACAGAAACTGCCGAAGGCTGCGATCCTCCGCTTTCGATAAGGCCTGGTAGGCCAGGCGAAAAACGTCTGGATCGAAAGCGAAAGATCGCAGCCTTCGGCAGCTTCTGCTGCCCCGGGGTCAGATCCGGAACTGCCCCACCAGTTTGCCCAGGCGCTGGCCCAGGTCGGCCAGGCTGCGGGAAGTCTGGGCGCCGAGCTGGGTTTCGTCGGCCACGCTGTCCACCGCCACGGCAATCTGATGCACGCTACGGTTGATTTCTTCGGCCACCGCGGTTTGCTCCTCGGCGGCGCTGGCGATCTGGGCGTTCATCGAGTTGATGGTGCCGATCAGCTGCGCCATGGTGTCCAGGGAGGCACCGGCCTCGTTGGCCCGCTCCGAGGTGCCATCGCCGGCCTCGCTGGAACGGCGCATGGCCTCCACCGCCGCATGGGTGCCGGATTGCAGGCGGTCGATCATGCCCTGGATTTCCTGGGTGCTTTGCTGGGTCCGACTGGCCAGGGCGCGCACTTCATCGGCCACCACCGCAAAACCACGCCCCGCCTCACCGGCACGCGCAGCCTCGATGGCGGCGTTGAGGGCCAGTAGGTTGGTCTGCTCGGCAATCGAACGAATCACCCCCAGTACACTGACAATCGAGGCCACGTCCTGTTGCAGGCTGTCCAGGGACACGCCGCTGCTGCGGATATCGTTCACCAGTGCGTGAATCTGCTGGATGCTGCCGGCCACCACGCGCTTGGCGGACTGGCCTTCTTCATCAGTCTGCTGGGCTGCGACGGCAGCGCCCTGGGCACTGCGAGCGACTTCCTGGGCTGCGGACGACATTTCGTTGATCGCCGTGGCGACCTGATCGGTCTCGTGGCGCTGGCGCTCCATCGCCTGTTCGGAGCGCTGGGCCTGCTCGGACACCTGCGTTACCAGCCCCGTCAGTTGCGAGGTCATGTCGGTGATCTGCCGCACCAGGCCATGGATCTTGTCGACAAAACGGTTGAACGAACCGGCCAGTTGCCCCAATTCATCCTGACTGGTGATCTCCAGGCGCCGGGTCAGGTCGCCTTCGCCCGCCGCAATGTCATCGAGGTTGTCTTTCATCAGATGCAGCGGCCGCAGGATGGTGTTGGCGAGCAGCAGGCCCACCACCGCGATCACCAGCAACACCACGGCGGCAATCCCGACGATGCTCAGGATCACCCCTTGCACTCTGTCATGGACCTTGGCTTCCACCAGTGCGACCTGGGCTTCGATGCCGTCCAGGTTGACCGAGCTGCCGACCGCCATGTCCCATTTGGACAGGTATTCGGTGTAGCCGAGCTTGGGCACCAGGTCCTTGCTGCCGGGCAGCGGCGAGCTGTATTCCAGGTAATGCGTACCGTCCTTGGCGACTTTCACCAAGTCACGGTTGACGTAGACACCGTTCGGGTCGCGGTTGTCCTTAAAGCTTTTGCCCACCCCATCGGGGCTATTGGCCTTGAACAGGCGAATGGTCTCGGAGTCGTAGCCGAAGAAGTAACCATCCTTGCCATAACTGACGTTGGACAGCAGCTTGATCGCCTGGGCGCGCGCCTCGTTATCACCCGGCGCGGCGGCATCGTAGAGCGGCTTGATCGCGGTAAGGCCCACCGCCACGTAGTTCTGCAACGTGGCCTTGGCTTCGCTGAGCAGACGCTCGCGAGTTTGCTGGACTTCGTTGCTGGCCTGCTCCTTCAAGATGAATGCCGTGGTCAGGCTGATGATCACCGCAGACAGCAATACGGGGAGTATCGCAAGGGACAGGACTTTTGCCTTCAAGCTCAGGCGCATGCTGTTCACTCTTGTAGGTGTTATGGCGTGGTTAGCTGGGTTAACGGCAGCGCACGGCAAAACTGTAGGACAAGGTGAACGGTTGGCGGGAGTCGCTGAACTCAAAGGCCCCATCGCGAGCAAGCTCGCTCCCACAGGGGGATGGTGCGAACACAAGATGTGTGAACACCACCGGACCCTGTGGGAGCGAGCTTGCTCGCGATGAAGGCAACGCGGTCCCGGACTACAGCACCATCGCCGCCACCCAACCAAACGCCAGCAATGGCAGGTTGTAGTGGATGAAGGTCGGGACCACGGTGTCCCAGATGTGATGGTGCTGGCCGTCGATGTTCAGGCCGGAGGTCGGGCCCAGCGTCGAGTCCGAGGCGGGCGATCCAGCGTCACCCAGGGCGCCCGCGGTGCCGACGATGCAGACGATCGCCAGCGGGCTGAAGCCCAGTTGCAGGCACAGCGGCACGAAGATGGTCGCCAGGATCGGCACGGTGGAGAACGACGAACCGATGCCCATGGTCACCAGCAACCCCACCAACAGCATCAGTAGCGCACCAACACCTTTGTTATGGCCGATCCAGGCCGCCGAAGTTTCCACCAGGCTCTGGACTTCACCGGTGGCCTTCATCACTTCGGCGAACCCCGAGGCGGCGATCATGATGAAACCGATCATCGCCATCATCTTCATGCCCTCGGTGAACAGGTCATCGGTCTCGCGCCAACGCACCACACCCGATACCGAGAAAATCAGGAAACCGGCCAGCGCCCCGATGATCATCGAATCGAGCAGCAACTGAATGGCGAACGCCGCCGCGATCGCCAGCCCGGCCACCAGCAGGCTGAGGGGGTTGTAGCGCACCGTCACCTGCTCGGCGCGAGCGATTTTCTTCAGGTCGTAGACGCGTTTCTTCCGATAGGTGATAAAGGACAGCATCAGGCCAAACACCATGCCCAGCGCCGGGATGCCCATGGCGTGGGTGATGTTGATGCCGCTGACGTCCACGCCACTGCGGGCGATATTGGCGAGCAGAATCTCGTTGAGGAAGATATTGCCGAAGCCCACCGGCAGGAACATGTACGGCGTGATCAGGCCGAACGTCATGACGCAGGCGATCAGTCGACGGTCCAGCTGCAGCTTGGTCAGCACATAAAGCAGCGGCGGCACCAGCAGCGGGATGAAGGCGATGTGAATGGGCAAGATGTTCTGCGAGGCGACCGCAACCGTGCCCAGCAGACCGATCAGCACCCATTTGACGCCTGTGCCGCCCGCGGCGTCCTGGCGATCCACCATCGCCAGGGCTTTGTCCGCCAGGGCGTGGGCCATGCCGGATTTGGCAATCGCCACCGCAAAAGCGCCCAGCAGCGCGTAGGAAAGTGCCACCGTCGCACCGCCACCGAGGCCTGCGTTGAACGCCTTGAGCGTCGCCTCGATCCCCAGCCCACCCATCAAGCCGCCGACCAACGCGCCGACAATCAGCGCGATCACCACATGCACGCGGGACAAGCTGAGCACCAGCATGACGCCAACCGCGGCAATTACTGCATTTATCATCGTTACCTCAAAGCACAGCGATGGAAAGCCACCGGACAAAAAGGTCGCGACTTTGCAGCAAGCGGCGGCAAGCTGCAAGGGTCATGCGGCGGGTTTTGCAGTCACTGCCCATCCATTGTGGGAGCGAGCTTGCTCGCGATAGCGGAGGGTCAGTTGATATTCATTTTGCTGAACTGACGCTATCGCGAGCAAGCTCGCTCCCACAGGGGCTCTGCGCCACCATTGGTATGTTTCAGCGCCTGGGCAAGTCGATCACGACCTTCAACCCGCCCCACTCGCTTTCATCCAACCCCAACGTCCCGCCCCAGGTATCGACGATGTCGCGCACGATGCCCAGGCCCAGGCCGTGGCCGTCGGTCTGCTCGTCCAGGCGCGTGCCGCGGCTGAAGACCTGGTCGCGGCGGTCTTCGGGGATGCCCGGGCCGTCGTCCTCCACGGTCAGGCTGTAGCCGTCGGCCGTCTCGGTCACGCTCAGGCGCACTTCGGCGTCGGCCCATTTGCAGGCGTTGTCCAACAGGTTGCCCAACAGTTCCAGCAGGTCTTCCCGATCCCACGGCAGGTGCAAGCCGGGCGGCGCGACGCAGGCCAGATGCAGGTGCTCGCCATGGATCATGTTCAACGTCGCCAGCAACCCCGGCAACTCGGCGTCGCAGTCCAGGTGCGCGCCGGGCAAGGCATCGCCCGCCAACCGGGCGCGGTTGAGTTCGCGGTTCAGGCGCTGGCGGACTTGTTCAAGTTGTTCAAGCAACAGCTTGCGCAACTCCGGATAGGGATCGAGCTTTTCGTTCGAGGCCAGGCTTTGCAGCACCGCCAGCGGGGTTTTCAAGGCATGGCCCAGGTTACCGAGGGCATTGCGTGAACGCTTGAGGCTGTCTTCGGTATGGGCCAGCAGGTGGTTGATCTGTGCCACCAGCGGCTCCAGCTCCCTGGGTACCTGTTCATCGAGCTGCGAACGCTGCCCGCGCTGCAACTGGGCGATCTGCTCCCGGGCTTTTTCCAAGGGACGCAAGGCGCGCTGCACCGTAAGCCGCTGCAACAGCAGAATCAGCAGCAATCCCGCCAAGCCAAGACCAAGACCGACCTGCTGCATTCGCAGGAAGCTGTCGCGCACCGGGGTGTAGTCCTGGGCGACGCTGATGGATATAGCCTGGCCCAAGCGTCGATAGTCGGTGCGCAAGACCAGCAGCTTCTGGCCTTCGGGGCCCAATTGCAGGTTGCTGTGCAGCCCCGGATGGTCGAGTTGGGGCAGTTCCTGGTCCCATAGAGAACGAGAGCGCCAATGCTCCTCGGCAAAATCGATACGGAAGTAATGCCCCGAAAACGGTCTCAGATAAGCCGGAGACAAGCGTCGCTCATCCAGTTGCAGGCCTTGCGGACCGCGTACCAGGGCGACCAACAGGTTTTCACTGTCGTTGCGCAATCCTGCTTCCAGGTAACGCTGCAAGCCCAGCTCGAACAACCACAAGCTGGTCTGCGCCAGGATCAGACCGACCACGACCATCACACCGATCAGTCCAAGGCTCAAGCGCCGCTGGATGGATCTCACTGCGCCTGTCCGCCGAACAGGTAGCCCTGGCCGCGGCGGGTTTCGATCACACTGCGCCCCAATTTGCGGCGCAGGTGGTTGACGTGGACCTCCAGCACATTGGAATCGCGCTCGGTCTCACCGTCATACAGGTGCTCGGCGAGATGAGTCTTGGAAAGGATTTGCTCGGGATGGAGCATGAAATAGCGCAACAGGCGGAACTCGGCGGCGGTCAATTGGATTTCCGCACCGTCGCGAATCACGCACTGGCGACCTTCATCCAGATGCAACCCCGCCGCCTGGAGCGTCGGCTGGTTGGCCTGGCCGTGGGAGCGGCGCAACAGCGCCTGGATGCGCAGGTGCAGTTCTTCGGGGTGGAATGGCTTGGTCAGGTAATCATCGGCCCCGGCCTTGAGCCCTTCGATGCGCTCGGCCCAGGAACCCCGGGCGGTGAGGATCAGCACCGGAGTACTCAAGCCTGCGGCCCGCCATTGGGCCAGGACGTCGAGCCCCGGCACGCCGGGCAGGCCTAGGTCGAGAATGATCAAGTCGTAAGGCTCGCTGCTGCCCTGGTACACCGCATCGCGACCATCGGCGAGCCAATCGACCGCGTAACCCTGTCGGGCCAGCCCGGCCATCAGTTCGTCCGCCAGGGGAACATGGTCTTCCACGAGGAGCAGGCGCATCAATCTTCCTTATCTTTGAGTAAACGGCCGGTTGCGGCCTCAAGGTCCAGTTCGCGCACTACGCCATCGGTATCCAGCAGCTCGACTTCATAAATATAGACGCCGTGCTTTTCCTCAAGCTCGGCTTCCAGCAACTTGGCGCCGGGGTGAAGATCCAGCGCCTGTTGCAGCAACTGCTCCAGCGGCAGGATCACGCCCTGCTGGCGCAATTGCAGGGCTTCGTCCTGATCCAGGTCTCGGGCTGCGGCCAGCGAGCAAAACGTCAACAGCGCCAACGCCCAGCGGCTGCGGGCGCGTAGATTAAGCTTCATTACGTATCCTGATGATTCTTGAGCACCTCGCCGGTAACGGCGTCGAGTTCCAGGTCCCACTCGATGCCTTTGGCATCACGCAGGTCCACCTTGTAACGGTACTTGCCGTAATCCTCTTCCAGCTCGGTATCGGTCACCTTGGCATCAGGGTGTTTGGCCAGGGCAGCGGCGTTGAGTTTCTCGAAGGACAGGATGGTACCAGCGTCCAGCAGTTTTTTGGCCTCATGGTCATGGAGGTCTCTTGCTTGAGCCAAGCCAGCGATCAGGATCATGAACGTCGCGATAAAAACGGCAGTCAGGCGGTTCACGGGTTATCTCCTTTTTATAATCTTTGCCGGAAAACTGTATCGGGGTGAACTTAACTGAAACTGAATTGCCATCATGGGACGCACATCAATGTGGGAGCGCGCTTGCTTTCCACAACAGTCTTCCAGTTGACATCGAAACATCTGAACTGACGCTATCGCGAGTAGGCTCGCTCCTACACCGCCCCATGTCGTTATAATCAGCCGCTTGCCAGCATTCGAGACCGGTATGACCGCCATCCATATCAAGTTTCCCGCCCTTACCCTCAAGGCCGGCCCCCGTGCCTTCCAGCGTATCCGCCAGGCGGGCCTCAATGCCGCCGACGTCGGCATCCTGCCCGGCGCCGCCGGTGGTCCGAAGGCGCTGGGTATCCAGGGGCTGGACCTGGCACTGTTCGGTGAATGGCTCCCCGCCGCGCCCCGGGAACGTTCGCTGATCGGCGCTTCGGTGGGCTCCTGGCGCTTTGCCAGCGCCTGCCTGCCAAACGCCGCCGAGGGCATCCAGCGCCTGGGCACGTTGTACAACGAGCAAAGTTTCGCCAAAGGCGTGACAATGGCCGGCGTCAGCCAAAGCTCCCAGCGCATGCTCGATGACTTGCTGGAAGGCCGCGACCTGACGATCCTCGACAACCCGCATTACCGGCTCAACATCATGGTGGTCAAGAGCCACGGCCTGCTGTCACAAGACCACCGAGGCCGGCTGGGCCTGGGTTTGTCGTCGGTGATTGCCGACAATCTGCGGGGCCGTGCGCGACTGTCGCGGCATTTCGAACGGCTGATCGTGCACGACCCACGCCTGGCTCCGCCGCTGCATCCTTTGACCGACTTTCCGTCGCGCTTCGTGCCGCTGGTGGCCGGGAATCTGCGCCAGGCACTGCTGGCGTCCGGCTCGATCCCGATGGTGATGGAAGGCGTGCGCGACCTCCCCGGCGCCGGCGCGGGGACCTACCGCGATGGCGGCCTGCTGGATTATCACCTCGACCTGCCCTACAGCGGCGACGACATCGTCCTCTATCCGCATTTCACCGACCGGGTCATCCCCGGCTGGTTCGATAAGGGCCTGCCATGGCGCAAGGGCAATGCCAAGCGCCTCCAGAACGTGTTGTTGCTCGCCCCGTCGCGCGAATACCTGGCCCGCCTGCCCTACGGCAAACTGCCGGACCGCAACGACTTCAAGCGCTTCATGGGCGACGACCCGAGCCGCCGCAAATACTGGCGCACGGCGATGGACGAGAGCCGCCGGCTCGGCGACGAATTCCTCGAACTGACGGCCAACGGTGGATTGGGCGAGCGTTTGCTGACCCTTTAGTCAGCATGCTCGCGCATCACAGGGATCAACCTGATAAACTCCGCCGCCTGCCTCGCGACCGCTACCTTAAAGAGCCTGAACCTGTGGAAATTTTCAAAGAATTCACCTTCGAATCCGCCCACCGCCTGCCCTACGTGCCGGAAGGCCACAAGTGCGGCCGCCTGCATGGCCACTCGTTCAAGGTGGCGATCCACCTCAGTGGCGACATCGATCCGCATACGGGCTGGATTCGCGACTTCTCGGAAATCAAGGCGATCTTCAAGCCGCTCTACGAACGTCTCGACCACAACTATCTCAATGACATCCCTGGCCTGGAAAACCCGACCAGCGAAGTCCTGGCCAAGTGGATCTGGAATGAGTTGAAGCCGCTGCTGCCGGAACTCAGCGCCATTCGCATCCACGAGACCTGCACCAGCGGCTGCATTTATCACGGCGAATAAAACCGGCGCAGCTCCCTGGCGAGCCTTCTGTGACAAGGAACTTCCGTGGCGAGGGAGCTTGCTCCCGCTGGGCTGCAAAGCAGTCCCCTCCAAAGGGCGCCACTCAATCCACCTGAAACACCGCGCCGCCAGGTTTCAGGGCCGCTTCGCGCCCCAGCGGGAGCAAGCTCCCTCGCCACAAGGGTCTCCCTGCTGAATCGCATTGGCCTATGCTTGATCCCCTGAGCCATTTTCAGTGGAGTATCAAGCATGACCAACTGGCCGCTGGATCAGGTCTACGACTTCAACGGACATCCCGTCCGCTACGCCATCCACGGCGACGGCCCGCCGCTGGTGTTCGTCCACGGCACGCCGTTCTCCTCTTATGTATGGCATCGGATCGCGCCGCTGTTTTTCGCCACGCATCGGGTGCACTACTTCGACCTGCTGGGGTATGGCCAGTCCGCGCAGCCGAATGCCGACGTGTCCCTGGGGGTACAGAACCAACTGCTCGCCCAGTTACTGGAACATTGGAACCTGGAGCGTCCAGACGTGGTGGCCCACGACTTCGGCGGCGCCACCGCCCTGCGTACGCATCTGCTCGATGGCAAGGACTACCGAAGCCTGACCCTGATCGACCCGGTGGCTCTTTCACCTTGGGGTTCACCTTTTGTCCAGCACGTACGCCAGCACGAAGCGGCATTCAGCGGCCTGCCCGACTACATTCAGCGCGCCATTGTGCCGACCTATATCCGTGGCGCGATCAAGCGGGATATACCCGATGAGGAATTGGCCCCCTACGTGCAGCCGTGGCTCGGCGATCCGGGCCAGGCGGCGTTCTATCGGCAGATTGCGCAGATGGACCAGCGCTACACCGACGAGGTCGAGGGCCTGTATCCAAACGTTCGCTGCCCGACGCAAATTCTCTGGGGCGAAGATGACCAGTGGATCCCCATCGAGCGCGGACGGACGTTGCACGGGATGATTCCGGGGGCGCTGTTTCAGCCCGTTCCGAACGCTGGGCACCTGGTCCAGGAAGATGCGCCGGAAATGGTGGTTGCGGCGGTGTTGCGGTTCCTGGCGTGACTTCCCTCAAAATAAGCACACCACCTACCCTGTGGGAGCGAGCCTGCTCGCGAAAGCAGTGTGTCAGGTCCAGATACATTGACTGACACACCTTCGCGAGCAGGCTCGCTCCCACAAGGAAACCGGATAGGCAGTGAAGCTGTGTTCCAACTTGAATCATTGCCGCACCGCTTTTGCTCCTCGCAGCTCACCCAACCCAACAGATTGACTATAAATAACCGGCGATCACCCGCTTGGCACGGCCGCTGCACGCTTGCGACTTTCCCTCTCCTACGCAAGGACCGCCACAATGACTCAGAACGATCCGGGCAACGACTATCCCTTGAGCGAAGTCCCGATGAACGCTCGCAAGGGCCTGGCCTCCACGGCCATGGTGCTGCTGGGCTTCACGTTTTTCACCGCCACTATGTTTGCCGGCGGCAAGCTGGGCGTGGCGTTCGGTTTTGCCGAGATGCTCACGGTCATCGTCATCGGTAATCTGCTGCTGGGCCTTTATGCCGCAGGCCTCGGTTATATCGCGTTCAAGAGCGGGCTCAATTCGGTGCTGATGGGCCGCTTCTGTTTTGGCGAGGTGGGCAGCAAGCTCAGTGACTTGATCCTCGGCTTTACCCAGATCGGCTGGTACGCCTGGGGCACGGCCACCGCGGCGGTGGTGCTGGGCAAGTATTTCGAGCTGGGCCAGGGGACTGTGCTGGGGCTGATGGTGCTGTTCGGGCTGGGGTTCTGCGCCACGGCGTATATCGGCTATCGCGGGCTGGAGATCCTGTCGTACATCGCCGTACCGGCCATGCTGTTATTGCTGATGCTCTCGATGTGGGTCGCGACGCAAAAAGTCGGCGGCCTCGATGGCCTGTTGGCAGTGGTGCCCACGGGCAACCTGGATTGGTCGACGGCGATCACGCTGGTCTTCGGCACGTTTGTCAGCGGCGCCACCCAGGCGACCAATTGGACCCGGTTTTCCCGTTCAGCGAAGGTCGCCGTGCTGGCGAGCCTGATCGGCTTTTTCCTGGGCAATGGCTTGATGGTGCTGATCGGCGCCTACGGGGCCATCGTCTACCAACAGCCTGATGTGGTCGAAGTGCTGCTGTTGCAGGGCTTTGCCATGGCCGCGATGGCGATGTTGCTGTTGAACATCTGGAGCACCCAGGACAACACCATCTACAACTTTGCCGTGGCCGGTTGCAACCTGCTGCGCACCCGTCGGCGCAAGGCCGTCACCCTGGCCGGCGCGGTGATCGGCACGCTGCTGGCGCTGCTGGGCATGTACGACATGCTGGTGCCTTATCTGATCCTGCTCGGCACGGTTATCCCGCCCATTGGCGGCGTGATCATGGCCGATTTCTTTTTCCGCTGGCGCGGTCGTTATCCGCGCCTGGCAGAGACGCAGCTGCCGGCGTTCAACTGGCCCGGGCTGTGCGCCTATGGCGTGGGCACCGTAGCCGCTTTCAACGCACCATGGATCGCACCACTGGTAGGAATCGCCGCTGGCGCGCTAACGTATGTGCTATTGATCGGCGTAACCGGCACTCGCACCGCAGACGCCCCTCTACAAGACCTATAAAGGACTCACCCGATGCATATCATCAACGCCCGCCTGCGCAACCGTGAAGGCTTGCATGAACTGCACCTGGAAAACGGTCTGATCGCCAGCATCGCCCGCCAGACCGAGGCCCCCAGCCTGGGGCCCGAAGACATCGACGCCGGTGGCAACCTGGTGGTGCCGCCCTTTGTCGAGCCGCACATTCACCTGGACGCGACCCTCACTGCCGGCGAACCGCGCTGGAACATGAGCGGCACGCTGTTCGAAGGCATCGAGTGCTGGGGCGAACGCAAGGCCACGATCACGGAAGAGGACACCAAGACCCGCGCCCGCAAAACCCTCCAGGCCCTAGCCGCACATGGCATCCAGCATGTGCGCACCCACGTCGACGTGACCGATCCTGCGCTCACCGCCCTCAAGGCAATGCTCGAAGTGCGCGAGGAGAGCCGTCATCTGGTGGACATGCAGATCGTCGCGTTTCCCCAGGAAGGCATCGAGTCCTACCGCAACGGCCGCGAGCTGATGGAAGAAGCGATCCGCATGGGCGCTGATGTGGTAGGCGGCATTCCCCACTTCGAATACACCCGCGACCAGGGCGTCAGCTCGGTGAAATTCCTCATGGACCTGGCCGAGCGCACCGGCTGCCTGGTGGACGTGCATTGCGACGAAACCGACGATCCACACTCGCGTTTTCTCGAAGTGCTCGCCGAAGAAGCCCGCAGCCGCGACATGGGCGCCCGCGTCACCGCCAGCCACACCACGGCCATGGGCTCCTACGACAATGCCTACTGCGCCAAACTGTTCCGCCTGCTCGGGCATTCGGGCATCAGCTTCGTGTCATGCCCGACCGAAAGCATTCACCTGCAGGGACGCTTCGATAATTTTCCCAAGCGCCGCGGTGTCACCCGGGTCAATGAACTGCTCGAAGCCGGGATGAACGTGTGCTTCGGCCAGGATTCCATCGTCGATCCGTGGTATCCGCTAGGCAACGGCAACATCTTGCGAGTGCTCGAAGCCGGGCTGCATATCTGCCACATGCTCGGCTACCGCAACCTGCAAAGCGCCCTGGACCTGGTCACCGACAACAGCGCCAAGGCCATGGCCCTGGGCGAGCGCTACGGGCTGGAGCCTGGCCGACCGGCGAACCTGCTGGTCCTCTCGGCCGACAGCGACTACGAAGTGATCCGCAGCCAAGGCCTGCCGCTCTATTCGATTCGCAACGGTGAAGTGCTGATGAAGCGGCAGATGCCGGTGGTGGAGTTCGGGCCGCAGCTGGGCTGAAATCACCAATACCTGTAGGAGCGAGCTTGCTCGCGATAGCGGTCTGTCAGTTGACAGCGATGTGAGCGACCGGGCGCTATCGCGAGCAAGCTCGCTCCCACAGGGGACCTCAGTCGTACGCTGATTTTGCGCACGACGAATATCTACTGTGGGAGCGAGCTTGCTCGCGATGGCGTCATTGGCCGCGCCGCACCAAACAACCTCACCCGCACCAGCTCACCCGGCTCTTCCTCCAGCAAAATCGGTGCAGTCCCGCCAGGCATCACGACCCTGACCACCCCGGCCTTCACCCAACCCACCCGCCACGCGGCACTGGCCACGGCGCTGGCGCTGGTGCCGGACGACGCGGTAGGGCCTTCGCCTCGCTCGAACACCCGGGCAGCGATTCGTCCTTCGGCTTCGAGGCACGCCCATTGCAGATTGACCCCCGCCAGACAAGGATTCCCCGACCCACCGGGCGCGGCATAGGCAATCTCGGTCAGGGGCTGCGACAGCGCCGACGCGCGCATCTGCGCAAGACTCGGCAACGCCGCCACATCATCGACCAACGTCACGCAATGAGGATTGCCAATGCGCACGAACTGGCTGTTGCCCCATGCCGTACTCAACGCCTGAAGCGCCGGCACACGGCTCACTTCGCACTGATTGAACATCACGCTTTCAATACCTTGGGCATCCACGGCCCGGGGTCCGAACAGCGGCTTGCCCAAGTCCAGCCAAAAACCCTGGACGCCTTCGAATTCAGCAGCGCGAACCAACGTCTGCATCGGTGAGACGCTTTCAGGTTTGTCATGATGAACCTGCAGCAGACATTCACCGTCGCCCACCAGCAAACCTCGCTCCTGCAGCGCCACGGAAAAAATCGTCAGGCCATTGCCGCTGCGCTCGGCCAGCGTCCCGTCGGTATTGACGATCAACAGATCAAACGGTGGTTCGTCCTGGAAGGGCCCGATCAGCAGACCATCACTGCGATGGGCCTTGGCATCCGGCGGGGCTTCGCCCGGCGCCCATGCACAAAAAGCCTGCACCGCGGCGCAGCTCCAGGCCTCGCGGGTTTGCGCGGCCTGGGCGGCAGACAATGGCAGGTCGATCCCCTGGGCACGGACTTGCAGTGGCGAAACAACGCCATAGATATTGCCGCGTGCATCGTAAAACTGTGTCATGGACCCAACCCGGATCGGCCAGCAAGGGCCGCTACTGTATGCCGGCGAACGCTGCCGGGCAAAGCTTGCCGGCTTCCCAGGCATTCGCGTCGGCACCTTGAGGTCGCGGCGAGGTCAGTGGATATGCAAGCATAGGCCCCCGCTCGCAACACCGTACCGCACGAAAGCCAAGGACGTTTCATGACCGCCATCACTCCTCCACCAACTTTTGCTCCCGGACGCCTGGAGCAGATGTCCACCCGCATCGCTTATCTCATCGCCGGGATCGGCATCGCCGCCTGGGCACCGCTGGTGCCCTACGCCAAGGTGCGAGCGAACCTGGACGAAGGCGCCCTCGGGTTGCTGCTGCTGTGCCTTGGGGTCGGATCGATCCTGGCGATGCCGATTTCCGGCGCGCTGGCGGCACGGTTCGGCTGCCGCCGGGTGCTCAGTGGCGGCACGTTGCTGGTCTGCCTGGCGCTGCCGCTGCTGGCGACGATGAGTTCCCTGCCATGGCTGGTCGCGGCGTTGTTCCTGTTTGGCGCCGGGCTCGGCACCGTGGACTCTACCGTGAACCTGCAAGCGGTCATCGTCGAGCGCGCCAGTGGCAAGACGATGATGTCGGGGTTCCACGGCATGTTCAGCCTCGGCGGGATCATCGGCGCGGCCGGCGTCAGTGCGCTGCTCGGGCTGGGGCTTTCGCCGCTGGCGGCGACGCTGGTGGTCAACGCCGTGCTGTTGGTGGCGCTGTTCAAGGCGGCGCCGCACCTGCTGCCCTATGGCAGTGAAAGCTCAGGCCCGGCGTTTGCCATTCCCCACGGCGTGGTGCTGTTTATTGGCATCCTGTGCTTCATCGTATTCCTGGCCGAAGGCGCGGTGCTGGACTGGAGCGCGGTGTTCCTGACCACTGAACGCGCGGTAGATACCGCCTATGCCGGGTTGGGTTATGCCGCGTTTGCGCTGACCATGACCGTCGGCCGACTGACCGGCGATTCGGTGGTGCATCGCCTGGGCGCCAAGCGCGTGATCATCTACGGCGGATCGATTGCGGCGGCGGGCTTCCTGATGGCCACCGTCGCGCCGATGTGGCAAGCCGCGCTGCTGGGCTACGCGTTGGTCGGCGCCGGGTGTTCGAACATCGTGCCGGTGCTGTACACCGCCGTCGGCAAACAGACACTGATGCCCGAAGCCATCGCCGTGCCGGCCATCACCACCATCGGTTACGCCGGCATTCTCGCGGGGCCGGCATTGATCGGGTTTGTTGCCCATGGCAGCAGTCTGGGGATTGCGTTCGGGTTGATTGCGCTGTCGCTGGTGGCGGTGGCGGCCAGTGGGAAGGTGCTGAAAGTCTGAAGCCTTGCAGATTTCCCCGTGGCGAGGGAGCTTGCTCCCGCTCGGCTGCGAAGCAGTCGTAATCCGGTGGATACGTGTGCCTGAAGCTCCGCATTCAGCAGGTTTTGGGGCCGCTTCGCGGCCCAGCGGGAGCAAGCTCCCTCGCCACAGGGTCCCGCTCAATCTTGGGGCTCGATCAAAACCCCACGCTCGCCTGCACAAAGAACGTCCGCGGCGCGCCGACGTAGATACCCGAGTTGTTGTCGCTGGAACGGGTGTAGTACTGATGGTCGAACAGGTTCTTGACCCCGGCGCCGACTTTCAGGTTCGACAGCTGCTCGCCGAAGTCATAACCGGCCCGTGCGTTCCAGAGCATGTAGCCGGGCATGTTGCCGTATTGGCCATCGGCGCTGCCGTCGGTGATGTAGTGGTCGCTGAAGCTCCCGTCGGGATTGACACTGTTGCCCGGTGAACGCTGCTTGGACTGGGCGAAGCCGTCGAGGTTATAGGTCCAGCGATTGACGTCGTAGCGCAGGCCAACGGTGGCCACCTGGCGGGAGTAGAACGGCAGGTCGCGGCCCTTGAAGCTCGGGATCTGGCCTTCATAAGTCGCGCGGGTGTAGGTGAAGCCGGCGCTGGCGGTCAGGCCGTCGAGGCGTGGATCGAGCGCGGCCATGTCGTAATGCACCGAGGCTTCAAGGCCCTGGTGCTTGGTGGCGCCCATGTTGGTCCAGCCGACATCGTTGCTGATGTACTGCAACTCGTCGTCGAAATCGATGTAGAACAGCGTCACTTCACCGCCCCACACGTCATCGTTGTAGCGCGTACCGATCTCGTAGGTCTTGGCCTTTTCCGGGCTCAGGCCATTGGCGGTGTTGTTGCCATCTCCACCCTGACCTAATTGGAAATACTGCAAACTGCCAAACGAGGTTTCGTAGTTGGCGAACAGCTTCCAGGCATCGGACACGTGATACATCACGCTCAGGGCTGGCAGCGGTTCGTTGCTGTCGATGCTGCGGCGCTTTTCCAGCACGGGATTGCCAGCGGTGTCGAGCACCGGGCGGTCGTGCCATTCGGTGCTGATGCTTTCGAAGCGGATGCCCGGAGTGATAGTCCACTTACCCACGTCGATCTTGTCATCGATGTAGACCGCATGGGCTTCGGTGCCACCAGTCCGGTCCTGGTAGACGTGGCCGTCGGCCCCCGGACGCACCACCGGTTCATTGTTGCGCAGCGCCAGGCGACTGGCTTCCTCGTGCATGCCTTCCTTGAGGTAACGATAACCGACGCTGGCTTCCTGGGTGGTCGGCCCGAAATCAAACACATGGGAAACTCGAGGTTCGATGCCGAAGGTGTAATACGTGCGCGGGTAGGACACCAGGTTGCGCTGGTCCCGGGAAGCAATGGTGCTGCCACGGTAGCTGTCGGAGTAGTAGGTCAGCACCTCGGCCTGGGTGCGATCGCTGATCTCGCGAATCCACTTGAAGGACACGTCCTTGCGCCGGCCGCTGAAGTTGTCCCAGTCGCGGTCGGACTGGTACGGATCCGCGTCGTACTGGGCCTGGTTCAGACCGCCGGGCATGTCGGCCTTGGCGTCGTAATAATGGAAATTCAACGAGAAGTCATCGACATCGGTCGGTGCCCAATGGGTCTTGAGAATCACGTCGTCGATGTCGTTGTCGTTATTGCTTTTGCGATAACCGTTGCCGTTGACGCCGGAGTACAACAGCGCCACGCCCAGGCCGTTGTCAGCGGTGCCGCCGAGGAACGCCGTGTCGATGTGCTTCCAGCCGCCGCGCTGGGAAGTCTCCAGGGTGCTGCCGATTTCCCCGGTGGCTTTTTCCGGAATGGCGCGGGTCACGAAGTTGATCACCCCGCCGACGTTCTGCGGTCCATAGCGCACCGACCCGGCGCCGCGCACCACGTCGATGCTGTCCAGATTGCCAGATGAAATCGGCGCCATGGACAATTGCGGTTGGCCGTAGGGCGCGAACGCCGCCGGTACGCCGTCGATCAGCACCGTGGAGCGTGGCGACAGGCGTGAAGTGAGGCCGCGCACACCGACGTTCAAGGAGATATCACTGCCACCCGTGCCGTTGGCGTCCTGCACTTGCACACCGGGCACGCGACGCAGCACATCGCCGACGTTCATGGCGCCCTGCTCGACCATCGCTTCGCGGCGGATCACCGTCCGCGCGCCGGCGTGGTTTTGCACCACTTCGGCATTGGCATCGCCGAGCCAGTCGCCAACCACCTGGATGTCGGTGGTGCCCAGTTCCAGCGGGCCCGCCGTGGGTGCCGGCAGAATGGTCACCGAACCTTCGTCGATCTGGTATTGCAGGCCGCTGCCCCGCAACAATTGGCTGAGCGCCGCCTCCGCGGACAAGCTGCCTTCCACCGCCGGGGCTTGCTTGCCGGCCACCAGTTCCGGGCTGAAAAACACTTGCAACGAGGTCTGCTGGCCCAACTGGCTCAGCGCCTGGCCCAAGGGTTGCGCCTGGATATGGACGGTCGTGACGGCCTGGTCGGCAAAGGCCTGGGGCAACCCGGCGCTGACCGCCAGGCTCAGGGCCAGCGGCAGCCAGCGTGCGGGGAGGCGTTTGTTGTTTTTGGCGGAAGTTTTCACGTCGAACCTTGTCCTGTCGAATCGCAAGAATACGCGTCTGTTAATGCAAACCAGTTGCAGTTGGACAAGAAGACGAAGAACTCGAAAAAAACCTGAATCTATTTCGAAATTATTTCCTGGCTGCCGTCATCCAGCGTGCGTACGGCCACCGGCAGGATGTTCGGCAAGGCCTTGAGCAGCGCCTCGGGATTGTCCGAACGAAACACGCTGGTCAGGCGCAGGTTGCCCACCGATGCGCTGGCGACCCGCAGGGGCTTGGCGCGATAACGGGAGACTTCCTCGGCCACTTCACTCAATGGCGCATTGTTGAAAATCAGTTTGCCGTTGCGCCATGCGGTGACTTCACCGGCATTGATCGCAAAGGGCGACGCGACCTTGCCCTGGGCATCGATCCGGGTGCCGAGGCCGGCCGTGAGGTTGACGGGCATGTCGCGACCCTGGACCCGGACGCTGCCCTGTTCCACCGCTACCCGAGAACCGTCGACATCACGGCGCACATCGAAGCGCGTACCGGTGACCGTCACCTGGCCGCTGCCCGCGTCCACGGTGAACGGACGCCCCGTGTCATGCTCAACGCTGAACAGCGCCTCGCCCTCGACCAATTCCACCCGACGTTGATGATGAGCGAACTGGACACGCACACGGCTACGGCTGTTGAGGTCGATCGCCGAACCATCCGGCAAGGCGACATGCCGACGCTCACCCAGCGCGGTGGCAAACTCGCCGCTGTAATCGCCCGCAGCGTCCAGGCCACTGAACAGCCCCAACCCGACCGCCACCGCCAGCAACCCCGCAGCCACGGCAAAACGCAGCAGCGGCCGGCGCTTCGCACGTTCGGCGGGTCGCTCGCACAACGCTTGCAGACGCTCCTTGGGCAGCAGATCCGTTGCGCTCCAGATGCCTTGAAGCAGTTGAATCTCGTCGCGATGATTGGGATGTTCGGCCAACCAGGCATCGAAACGCTGACGCTCCTCGACGTCCATCCCCGGGTTTTGCAAACGCACAAACCATTGCGCCGCCTCGTCGCGAACCCTGCTCTGCCCGCACGGGCATTCACGGCTATCCGTCATGGAAGGGTCCTGTGGCTCAGGTGGAAGAAGGCGACGGGTCATTGTTCTGGCCCGTCCAGGCGATCCCGCAGATGGCGCAGGGTGCGGATCATATACTTTTCCACCATGTTTTTTGACAGCCCCAGGCGTTCGGCGATTTCCGCCTGGGTCAGGCCCTCGATCTTCTGCCAGACAAACACCGTGCGGCAGTTGGCCGGCAGTTCGGCAAGTGCCCGCTCGATGGAGTCCGCCAATTGGATCGCGTGCATGTAGTGCTCCGGGTCGCTCGCAAGCGATGGGGTATCGAACGCCACTTCCTCCAGGGCGCCCCGTCGATCTTCACGCCGATAGCCGTCTACCGCAATGTTGCGCGCCGTCTGGTGCAGGTAGGCCCGTGGCTGCTCCACCTGGGCCGAATCGGATTCGAGCACCCGCACGAAGGTGTCGTGGGCCAGGTCCTCGGCCTGCTGGCGATTGCGCAGGCGACGGGTCCAGGTGCCGATCAACTCTTCGTAATGCTCGAAAAAGCCGGGTCTGCGGGGCAGCTTGGGGATCATCGCGGGGCGCTTTGGGGATGAGGCGTGAATAGTAATGGTTACTATTAATAAGAAGCAAACGCCGCCCGACCGGCTGGTACAAAAACAATGTGGGAGCGAGCCTGCTCGCGAAAGCGGATTGGCCGTCAATAATTATGTCGACTGACACACCGATTTCGCGAGCAGGCTCGCTCCCACAGGGGCAGGTCAGAACCGGCACACCGCCGCCGCCCCGGTGTCGGTCGGCATGACATGCTCGGGCGGCACCACGACGACTTCGCCGCCTTGCCGGGTCACCGCGAGGATCAGCTCATCCAACACATCCGGAGCCTGTTCGTCGCCCGTCTCGTCGATGATCAACCGGCCCTTATCCGGGTCGAGCTGGCCGGGAACCTGGCGCTCCGCCTCCACCAGCAACAGCGCCACGCGGCTTTCCCAGGCAGCCTTGGCAATGCCTGCCAAGTTGTCCAGCGCCCGTCCCTGCCCCACCGCGACACCGTAGCGATTGAGGCTGTCGACAACCCGGTCGGCATGGCTGTGGGCCATGAGTTTCGAGCAGTGGACGCGCAACTCTTCCAGGCTCAGACGCGAGGGATCGCCCTCGATGCCCTGCGCCAGCAAGTTCTGGTTATGGCTGACGGCGCGGAACACTGCCTGGTTTTCCGGCAGGGCTACCAGGATCATCGGCAGGCCTGAAGGTTGCGAATGGTATTGCAGGATCGCCTTGTCCACGGCGCGGAAAAATCGTTCGCGGTCCAGGTTGATTTCGTCCTGCTTACCGCCGCCGGCGGCCTCATGCATCATCGCATCGCCGCGTTCGCCGCTGCGGCTGAAGCCGTTGGGGAAGCCCTGCTGGTCACCCGGCGTCAGCTCGTCACCGAGCGCCTCGTTCTGGTTGCGCGGCACCTGTTCGGCCAGCTCGATCTTTTCCAACTGCTCCGAAGAGCCTTCGTAGAGCCAGACTTCATTGCGGGTCAGGCACAGGGCTTGATAGCGCTCGGTGGATTGGACCAGTCGCAACAACGGCTTGAGATACGGGTGGCTGTTGGCGACGGCGCACTCCGGCAGACGGTGATTTACCGCGATCACTTTGAAATAGTCGCGGGCACCGAACACGGCAATGCCGTCACGATTGGAGTTCCAGAAACCCTGGTCCTCCACGAGCGCCTGGAAGGGCTCGAGCAATGGCGCGCAATCGAGCTCCGGGTGCTGCTGTTGCAATTGAGTCTGCAGTTCGCGCACCAGGTTCTTGTAGCGAATCGGGTCCTGGCTGCGCTCGGGGAACGTGCGATGGGTGGGCATGTACAGCGAAAGGCTCGGCTGTTCGTCGAACGCCAGGAGCTCGGCCAGTACCTGGCGGCTGAAGGGTTGATGAGCGGTCATGATCGTCTCCTTATTCTTTGCCACGAGCCTCTTGGTTTTCGAGAAAGTCTTCCTCCAGCATCGCGTCCACCATCTCGGGTGGCGCTTCATCGGTGGGTGCGGTCACGCGTCCCATCGGTTCGATGGCGGGGTTGAGCTTGCCAACCTGATGATCGAGCGCATGCAGCATCTTCTCGGCGGCGCCCTCCACGGCCAGTTCAAGGCTCTCGGCCTTGTGGCTGACCGACATCGGCGCAAGACCTTGCATGCGCGCCTCGATCTGGCAGCGCTTGTCGGCGGCGCCGCCCTTCTGGGCGTTTTCGTCGCTGACGTGGATTTCGATGCGGGCCAGTTGGTCTTCGAAACGCTGCAACGCGTCCACCACCGTACTGCCGACCCACTCCTGCAGACGGGCACTGCCTTCGATATGGTTGCTGTTAACTTGAACTTGCATGATCGACTCCTTTGCAAAAGACGGCTGGCGCCGCCTGTTGTAGGTAGAAGAAGATCAAACGGGCGAAGTTCCCGGCGCGGGATGACTGGCGGTTACGCAAAAATTGAACGGCGATGAGCAAAAAACTGTGGGAGCGAGCTTGCTCGCGATAGCGGTCGGTCAGTCGATTTCACCATTGACTGACACACCGCAATCGCGAGCAAGCTCGCTCCCACAGGTATTTAGCTGATTTCTCAAGCCTCGGGCATTTTCCGGAAGCCCACCGCCAGGCGGTTCCAACCGTTGATGGCATTGATCGCCACGGTCAAGTCGACCATTTCCTTGGGCGTGAAGTGCTCGCTCAGCAATTCGTAGTCGGCGTCGGGCGCATGGGTCTCGCTCAGGCGCGTCAGGGCTTCGGTCCAGGCCAGCGCGGCGCGTTCACGACCGGTGAAAAAAGGCGTCTCGCGCCAGGCGGTCACGGCGTACAGGCGCCGCTCAGTCTCGCCGTCCTTGCGCGCATCGGCGGTGTGCATGTCGATGCAGAACGCGCAGCCATTGATTTGCGAAGAACGCAGCTTGACCAGCTCGATCAGGGATTTTTCCAGGCCCAGTTTAGAGACCGCGTTCTCCAGGCCCAACATGGCCTTGTAGGCATCAGGGGAAGCGGCAAAGAAATCGATACGCGGTTGCATGGTGAACTCCTGAACAATTGAATGTAGCGCTACGTTAGCCCTGCACTGGCGCCGGACAAATAGCCAATTGTTGGGAAGTTCGGGTGGCCAATGGAGACCGCGGCCTACCCTGTAAATGACGCAAGCTATTGTGGCGAGGGAGCTTGCTCCCGCTCGGCTGCGCAGCAGTCGTAAACCGGTTGGCATGGTTTAATAGAATTTTTGGGGCCGCTTCGCAGCCCAGCGGGAGCAAGCTCCCTCGCCACAGAGGCGAAGAGCGTGCTTCGAAGGGGAATTACGCTCGGCTGCGCAACCATTGCAGGAAGCGCTTCTTGGCGACCGGCTTGGGCAGTTCGCGGGTCAGGTTCTGCGCCAGGTGGATGCGCACGTCCAACAGGTTTTTCATGGCGTCGCCGATGTCGCGGCGGGCCTCGAGACAAGGCTTGAGGTAGCTGTTCTCAATGCGGTACAGGGTGCAGAAGGTCTTGGCATTGAAGTTTGCCAACGCCGCTTGTTCGGCGACGATCCCGGCTTCACCAATCACTTCTCCCGGCCCCATGCGCCCGCCCTCGAGGGGCTGGCCGTTACGCAGGAGGCTAACGCTGACGACGCCGGACTCGATGATGAACAGATGATCGCTGACCTCCCCGGCCGCCAGAATCACCTCGCCCGCGCGAAACGTCTGCAGGGTCATGTTCTGGCTGAAGGTGTCTTTCTCCTCCGGGCGCAACGTGGAAAAAATGCTCGAGCTTTCCAGCAACGCCCGCGGCCGTGATACCGCCAGGGCCGCAGTGCTTTCGCTGGTGGACAACAGGCTCACGCCGGATGCGTGCAGATGCCGGAAAGCCAGGTCGAACAGTTGATTGCGCACCTCGCGTTTCTGTCCCATCGAGGCGACGAATCCGCTGATTTCATATTCCGCCCCGGCGCTGCTGGCGCTCTTGAGCGTGACGCAGGGCGCCGGGGTGGCGAGCAGTGCACGACAGCCGATCATCGCCCGTTCCAGCGCTTCGATCACCTTTTGCGGTCGCGCATGTGGGCTGACCTGGATGCTGATGGACAAGCCATGCATGTCGCTGGGTCGGCTGAAGTTGACGATCTTGGCTTTCGCCGCCAGCGAGTTGGGGATGACCGCCATGCTGCCCTGGGAGGTCTGCAATCGCGTGGCGCGCCAATCGATGTCGGTGACCCGGCCTTCGGTGCCGTCGATGGAGATCCAGTCATCGACCTGGTAAGGCTTGGTGGTGTTGAGCACGATCCCGGAAAACACGTCGCTGAGGGTGCTCTGCAAGGCCAGGCCGACGATGATTGCCATCGCGCCGGAGGTCGCCAGCACGCCCTTGACCGGCAGGTCGAGCACATACGCCAATGCCGCGATGACCGCGACCAGGAAGATCACCGCGCCCAGCAGGTCCTGCAACAACCGCCCCGTATGGCCGACCCGCTGCATCATGACCGCGCCGATCATCACCGTCAGGGTCCGCGCGGCGAACAACCACCAGGCAATCTGCAACCCGGTCGCCGCCAGATGCCGTGGCACGTCATCGACCCATTGCGCGGTCTGCATGGGATTGAGGCCTTCGTTGAACAGCAGCATGCTGAACAACATGAAAATCACCAGCCGTCCACCGATCTTCCAATAGGTCCGCTCGGCACTGACGAACCGCCACGCCAGCAAATCGAGCACAAGCAACGCCAGGGCGCTGAGCAGCGGGTGGTCGGTGATCAGGGAGAACATCGGGACAGCTCCAGGAGGGTCATGGGCGTGAAGATTGGCACAGAATCAACACGCTGTAGAGATCACCCATAAAACCTTGTGGGAGCGAGCTTGCTCGCGATAGCGGCAGGCCAGTCACATCTGCATCAACTGAAAGACCGCTATCGCGAGCAAGCTCGCTCCCACATTTGAGTTCCAAGATCAGTTCATTGGTTTCGCGTCAGCCTTCCATTTGCCCGAAGCGCCCGGAATGGAAATCTTCAAACGCCTGTTGAATCTCCTGCTCGCTGTTCATCACGAACGGACCATGGCCGACAATCGGCTCGTCGATGGGCTCGCCGCTGAGCAGCAACACCACGGCATCGTTATCGGCTTGCAGACTCACCTGGTCGCCGGCCCGATCGAACAAGGCCAGTTGCCCCGCTTCGACCCGCTCGCGGCCATTGACCTGGACCGTACCCCGCAGTATCACCAGCGCCGTGTTATGGCCCTCTTGCAAATTCAGGGTCAGGTCCTTGCCGGCATTCAAGCGAATATCCCAGACATCGATCGGCGTGAAGGTCTTCGCCGGACCTTGATGACCCTCGAAGCGTCCGGCGATCAGCCGCAAGCTGCCGGCATCATTCTTCAAGGCGATGTTAGGGATGTCCCCCTTGAGCAGGGTCTGGTAGCCGGCCGGGGCCATTTTGTCCTTGGCCGGCAGGTTGACCCACAACTGGACCATTTCCATGAACCCGCCTTGCCGGGCGAAGGTTTCGGAATGGAATTCCTCATGGATGATCCCGGAGGCGGCGGTCATCCATTGCACATCGCCTGGGCCGATCTTGCCGCCGCTGCCGGTGGAATCACGATGTTCCAGCTCGCCCTGATAGACGATGGTCACGGTCTCGAAACCGCGATGGGGGTGCTGGCCGACGCCACGTCGCTCTGAAGTGGGGGAAAACTCACTGGGAGCCGCGTGGTCCAGCAGCAGGAAAGGACTGATGTGCTTGCCCAGGTTGTCGTAGGAAAACAAGGTGCGGACCGGAAAGCCGTCGCCGACCCAATGAGCGCGCGGGCTGGTATAGAGGCCGATGATGTTTTTCAAGACTGTGTCTCCAAATCAGGTGTTGCGACTCGATGGACACAGCTTAAAACCCGTACCGTTGATGCACCAGACTACAAAAATCGGCCATAGCGTTCTATTTACAGAACAGCCAACAGGCTCGCTTTACCCTTTAAAGATGATTGCGCTTGGCAAATTCCGACAGTCCCACGAGGGAGGTGAGACCGAGCTTTTTCAACAGGCGGATCTTGTAGGTGCTGACCGTTTTTTGGCTGATGAACAATGCCTCGCCGATGTCCTTGCCACGCATGCCCATCGACAGCATCCGCAGGATGGACAGCTCACGGGTGGAGAGGCTTTCCAGGGCCTGCTGTTCGCCACGCTGTTCAACGTCCAGTCTGAGGGACGTCTGGGGGAAAAAGGAGTAGCCGGATTTCAACGCGTGAATCGCCTTGGTCAACTCCTTCAGGTCGCTTTTCTTGGTGACGAACCCCCTGGCCCCGGCCGCGATACAGCGGTTGCAGAAATGCTGGGCATCCTGGGAAGTGAACACCAGCACAGCACACCCGGGAAATTCCATCAGAATCCAGACCAACAGGTCCAGGCCATCGAAACCGTTCATAACCAGGTCCAGGATCACCAGGTCGGCCCGCACCTCCTTGAGCTGCGCCCTGGCCTCAATCACGCCGCTGACGTCACTGATATCGGTAAACCCTTCGTTCTGGCACACGAGCCGCAAGGCCCCACGTATGACAGGGTGGTCATCCACGATCATTACATGCTTCAAGACAGCTCCCCAGATGAATGCAAACCAAGCCCTATGCTCAAACTGCAGCGGACTTTTACACAAGCGATAGGCCGCGTCACCTGTCAGACCTGACAGTGCTGACTATCGGTGCGATCAACTACCCAAGCCCCGCCTGCAGGCATAGAGCCAAGGCTGGGCCGACTCGTTGGCTTCGGGGTCAATGAGGGTCATCAGGCGTTCCAGCACGGCCGAATCGGGCAACTGGACAGCGGTCATCTGCAAGCAGGACGGATGCGCGACGGGCACCGATTCCAAGAGCGCCTGTGGGGCGTTATAGATCATGGAATGACGAACCTGCAGGTTGCCGCGCAAGAATCCGGTCAGATCCAGTGATCCGCTTGCAAGGTCGGCATTGGCCAGGATCAGGTCGAAAGGCTTGCTGCCATATTCCACCAACGTCAGGAATTCCTCCAGGCTACCCACCGGCGCGATGCAGAAATAGCCGCGATGGTTGAGCAGCCGTTCAAGCTTCATCCGATGATAATGCTCCGTGTCGGCAATTATGATTCTTAGTGCTTTGTTCGGCATGGCAGGCATCCCAATGGCAACGCGACAGGTGTAAACCGGGTCGGAAACGTTAAGTCGCGACAGGCTAGAGGAAGATTTTTTAGGACGCTGTAGGACAATTCCCAAATAAGGCACGGAAAAATCCGCGCCCGATTTGCGGCTCAGGGCGCCTTGGTCTGGCGGTAATCGAGGGAAGCCTGAAGAGGTTCGCCGGTTGACCCGGAAAGAGCGGACTCTCCAGCCATATAAAAATCCAGCCGTTCCGTGAGGTGCTCCATCACCCGGCACACCGCTTCCACCGATTCGGTGAGCGCCGCATTGATACCGTTGCGACAAGCGTCTTCCAGCGCGTCGCACGCGACGACCAGCGGCTCTGCCTGGATAATCCGTGCGCCGCCCTTGATCCGATGCGCCAGGTCGGCCAACCCGGACACGTCATGGCGCGAAGACAAATCCTGCAATCGCGCCCTGTCCATAGCGTTGCTGGCGAGCAGTTCCTTCAACAACGGGTGTATCAACAGCCTGTCGCCACCGGTCAGCTGTTCCAAGATAGTCAGATCGAAGTCACTCGCGGGTGCCGGCGCGTCGCGATGGGACGTGATCAATACCAGGCGCGCATTCAACTGCTGCAGGCTGATGGGTTTGAACAGGCAATCATCCATGCCCGCTTCGATGCAGCGAGCCTTTTCCTCGGGCTGGGCATTGGCCGTGAACCCCAGGATTACCGTTGGCGACAGAGCCCTGGCCCGCTCTTCTTCGCGGATGGCACGGGACATTTCATAACCGCTCATCAATGGCATGTTGCAGTCGGTGATGACCACGTCGAACTGCCCGTCGCGCCAGGCACGCAGCCCTTGGACGCCGTGTTCCGCCTCCTGCACCGGGTGTCCCAGGTACCTCATTTGCTGGCACAGCAGCAGGCGATTGGCCGGGTGGTCGTCAACGATCAGGATCTTCAGCACTTGGCCCGGCGGCGCCGGAACCTCGGTTGGGGGCATTCGGGGCAACGCCTCCAGCAACGGCACCGCCAGCCGGATCTCGACCTTCGTGCCCTGCCCCGGCACGCTGCTCAACGCCAGGGTACCCCCCATCATTTCGCACAAGGTGCGGCTGATCACCAACCCCAGCCCGGAGCCACCGCCCGCGCCCTGAGCGTGGTCGCCGACCTGGATGAACGGGTTGAACAGGCGTTGCTGGTCTTGTGCCGAAATACCCGGGCCGGTGTCTTCGATCACCACGCGGATGGCCAGGCGCTCGTTACCCACAGCCGGTTCAGCTCGCAGGCTCAGGCGCACCTGGCCTTGCTCGGTGAACTTGATGGCGTTGCTCAGCACGTTGGAAAGGATCTGCTTGAAGCGCAGCGGGTCGATCAGCACGTCCTCGTCGCTGGCCACATCCAGGTCCAGATCCAAGGACAGCTGTTTTTGCCGGGCCAGGCCATCGAACATCCGCGCCACGGCCTCGATCAGTTCCCGCAAATTGGCGCGCGCCGGCACCAGGGACAGCTTGCCGGATTCGATCCGAGCGATGTCGAGGATGTCACCGATCAGGTCCAGCATGCCACGGGCGGCACCGGAAGCCACTTCGATGGCCGATTTGTCCATGACGCCCTGGTCGGCTTTTTTCAGGGCCAGCTCCAACATGCCGATCACAGCGTTCATCGGCGTGCGGATCTCATGGCTCATCGTCGCGAGGAATGTGGTCTTGGCCCGGTTGGCGTCGTCGGCGCTGGCCTTGGCCACGCGCAACTGCTCCAACAGCCGTCGCAGGTAGACAACCCAGCCCAACACCAGCAACAAGAGCAGCGCAGCGATGGCGAACCCTTGGACAATGGCGGTGCGATTGCGCAGCCAGTAACTGTCATCGATCACCACTTCGCTGCGCCAGCGGTTGGTGAGCTCGTCCATTTCCTCTGGGGAAATGCTCAGCAGCGCCTTGTCCAGGATCGAGTAGAGCTCGGTTGCGTTGCGGCTCGTCGCCAGGGCAACGCGGGCGGGCACCGTGCCCACGGTGCTGGTGACCTGCAATTTGTCGCGGTACTGGCGAGAGATCATATAGCGGGCACTGATCAGCGAATTGATCGCACCGTCCGCACGGCCCGCGGCGACCATGGCCATGGCATCGGCCATGTTTTGCGCCGGCACCAATTGCACGCTGGGGAACTGCTCGGACAGGTACTCACGCAAAACGTTGCCGCGCACCAGCGCCAGCCGCTTGCCGGCCATCCGATCCACGGTCAGGGTCTCCGTGGCCTTGGCCGGCACCACCAACACGAAAGGATTGGTCAGGTATGGGCGGGTGAAGCGCAGTTCACTTTCAAGCTCGGCGCTGGGGACCGCGGTTGCCAGGACATCCGCCTTGCCAGTGGCGATCAGATCGTCCGCCGAGTCGCCACGCTGGATGTCGAATTTCAGCCCGGTGCGCAAGCTGATCCTGGCCAGCACATCGGCGCCGATGCCGCGCAATTGGCCCTGCTCATCGAAGAAGGTCAACGGCAGGAAGTTTTCGCTGACGGCCACGTTGATACGTGGATGAGTATCGAGCCAGCGTTGTTCATTCACACTGAAATGCAGCGTCTCGCCCGGCACGCTCGCCCCACCGGCGCTCCAACGCCGCAGGATGCCCATGCGTTCGCCGACCGGAATGGCCTGCAGCGCGGCATTGACGATGCGCAACAGGCGCCCGTTGTCGCGACTGACAGCGAAGGCGAACGGCTGCACTTCCATGCGGGAAAAATCCGCCAGTTGGACGTTGTTCAGGTAGTTCTTGCTGATCAGGTAATGGGCGCTGATCGAATCCCCCAGGTAAACGTCGGCCTGGCCGAACGCCACGGCGCCGATGGCGCTCAAGGTCGAGGGGAACAGCTGCAACGTGGCGTCCGGATAAAAAGCTTCGACCGTGTCCGGTGGCAGGTAGTGATAAAGCATGGCCAGCCGTTTTCCCGCCAGGTCCGCCGGTAGCTCTTCGCTGTTGTCGACACGGGTCACCAGCGTCGGCACATCATCGGCATACGCCCGGGACATCGCCAATGCGGGGTCACTGGCCTCGAAACCGTTGGCGGTGCCGAGCAGATCGATTTCCCCGCTACGCAGGGCCTGGAGCGATGCGTCCCGGGAGGCGTAACGCCGCACCCGTATCTCGATCTGCAACAACTGACCGAGCAAGTAGGCATAGTCAGCCGTCAGGCCTTCATAGTCGTTGCCATTGCCGGTGATGCTGAACGGCGGATAATCCGGTGCCGAGGCGCCCAGCCACAACGTGCCCTTGCCGCGCAGCCAGGTCCGGTCAGCTTCGTCCAGGGTCACCGAATAATCGCTCACGGCAGAACGCCCGAGCACATGCAGCGACTCGGGTGCCGCGCCCACTGGCGGCGCCACACTTGATAAACCCAGCCATATTGCCGCCAGGCCAATGCGCAGGAACAGTCTCATTCGATCAGGTTTCGCTTGGCGAAATCGGCCCGGACGCTTCATCAGCGACCGGCTGATCGGTTCAAACTGCCAATGCGAGGGAACAGTGAACCGTCCACGTTCCCTCCTGGATAGCCAGGAGGACCGTGAGGTGAGTGTAGGAAGTTTCTGAAGAATTTCCTAGCGGGCTTGCGATTGTTCTGTAGGACCTGGCGAAGCCTGCGATCTTTGATCTTTCACTTTGTGCTCAATGGCTTGAGAAAAGATCGCAGCCTCGCTTCGCTCGGCAGCTCCTACACCGCTGCCAATCGCAGATCGCGCTCTGGACGAGCCTGCCCGTGATTGTTTCCATGCTCATAGAGCGAGCCGGCGATCTCATCGGCGCGCACCGGCAGGATCGACAACAGGGTGTCGCTCAGGCCGTGGCTGGCCTGGCAGAAGCCCTGCATGTAGATCGCCGCCTTGCAGCGCTCGTCGGTGATCAACTTGTAGTTGCGGTCCACCTCGAAATCCCCCAGGTACTGCGCCAACGGCTCCAGCAACGTGCGGTGCATCTGGCGTTCGTAGCCGGTGGCGAGCACCACCGCGTCGTAACGGCGCACCGACAACTCGCCGGTGGCGTTGTTGCGTACCGCCAAGTCCACGCCATCCTTCGTCGCCGTGGCCTTCTCCACCGTGGTCAGGGTGCGGAATCCATGACGGGCGATGCCCGATACTTTCTGGCGATAGAAAATTCCGTAGATGCGTTCGATCAGGTCGATGTCCACCACCGAATAGTTGGTGTTGTGGTACTCGTTGACCAGGCGCTCGCGCTCGCTGTGGGGTTGCTGGAACACCAGGTCGGTGAATTCCGGCGAGAACACTTCGTTGACGAACGGGCTGTCATCCGCCGGTTTGAGGGCCGAGCCGCGCAGGATCATGTCGACCTGCACCGATGGGAAGCTGTCGTTGAGGTCGATGAAGGCTTCCGCCGCGCTCTGCCCGCCGCCGATGATCGCCACGTTCATGGGTCGGCCGCTCACGTACGGTTGGCTTGCCATGCGCTCCAGGTATTGCGAGTGATGGAACACCCGGGCGTCATCCTTGAAGGTCTTGAACGCCTCGGGAATACGCGGCGTGCCACCGGCACTGACCACCACCGAGCGGCTGATGCGCACGCATTCTTCGCCTTCGCTGTTGCGGGAAATCACCCGCAAGGCTTCGACCTGCTGGTGATGCAGCACCGGCTCGATGCGCAGCACTTCCTCGCCGTAGCGGCTCTGCCCGGCAAATTGCGCCGCCACCCAGCGCAGGTAGTCGTTGTACTCCATGCGGCACGGGTAGAACGTCCCGAGGTTGATGAAATCCACCAGGCGACCATGGTGCTTGAGGTAATTGACGAACGAGTAAGGGCTGGTGGGATTTCGCAGCGTCACCAGATCCTTGAGGAAGGAAATCTGCAGCTCGCTCTGGGTCACCAGCGTGTTGCCGTGCCAGCGATAGTCAGCCTGTTTGTCGAGGAACAGCACGTCCAATTCGCCCTGCACCGGGCCACGCTCCTGCAACGCGATGGCCAGCGCCAGGTTCGAAGGGCCGAAGCCGATGCCGATCAAATCGTGAACGTGGGGCGCTGCAATTGCCTGAGTCATGTCCAGTGTCCTCTGGAAAAGCCCCTCAACAGGGCACAAAAGCCGGGTGACCTGTTCGGCGCGCATCGGGCCGCCAGATCGTCTGTTGAGAGGAACGAGGAGGATGTAAGAAAATTTACCGCCGCAGGGTTCACACCAGGCGAATCAGGTCGCGTCCCACTGTCGTACGCGAACGCGGCAATGCTTCATGGCGTTGACGATGTGTTTTTCCACCAGCGCGCGGGAAATGCCCAGGCGCTCGGCAATCTGCGGGTGGGACAGGCCTTCGAGCTTGCGCAGCAGGAAGCTTTCGCGGCACAGCGGTGGCAGCTCGGCCAGGGCGCGTTGCAGCATGTCCAGGCGTTGGCCGTGATCGAGGCTGGTATGGGGCGACGGGGTGAAGAAGCGTTCTTCAGTCTCGAGCACGTCGAGGGATTCGGATTGGCGCAGCGTGTTGCGCCGATGCCCATCGATCACCAGGTTCAGCGCCGTGCGATACAAGAATGCGCGCGGCTGCTCGATGGGCGTGTCGCTGGCGCGCTCCAGTACTCGCACATAAGCGTCATGCACCACATCTTCGGCCGCCTGGCGGTTGCCTAGCCTGGCGTTCAGGAAACACACCAGCTCGCGATAGTAGTTTTCCAACATGGCTCCCGTGCGCAATGCCTGCGACAGCTTTCCCTAGGCCCCTCGGCATGCCGAAAAGCGCATGGCACGATGGTGGCAGATTCAATCGCGTAATTTATAGTAATTCTCATATAGATTTAAAGCTTTGGTTTGTGTCAGTGCGGATTCGTTCGTTACAGCAGCGCCAAGCACTACATCTGTGGCGAGGGGATTTATCCCCGCTGGGCTGCGAAGCAGCCCCAATGGCGAGCACTTCGGTGTGTCAGAGGTTTTGAGTGAGCTGGTTTTGGGGCTGCTGCGCAGCCCAACGGGGATAAATCCCCTCGCCACAGATAAACCTTCACCACAACATCACTTGACCTAGTTATTGCGCTGCCCCTCCGCCAACTGCTACCAAGTATTTCACCCCGCTAAATTCCCGCCCCGAACACTCGTCTACCAGAACAGCCTCCCGTCCCGATCCTCTGCGCGACGGGCCCGACACCACCGGCCGGAACCCTGCATGAAACGTCCCCGCCTCACCCGCCCCGCCTGGCTCCTGACCTTCGCTCTGCTGCCGGCCGTGGCCTTCGCCGCGTGGCAGGCGGTCGGGCCGGGCCATGAGCCTGTCGCCACCGCCCCCGTCACCCGTGGCGATATCGAAAACAGCGTCACCGCCCTGGGAACCTTGCAGCCGCGCCGCTACGTGGATGTCGGCGCCCAGGCGTCCGGGCAGATCCAGAAGATTCACGTCGAGGCCGGCGACGAGGTCACGGAGGGCCAGCTATTGGTTGAAATCGACCCCTCCACGCAAAAAGCCAGGCTCGACGCCGGGCGGTTTTCCATCGAGAACCTCAAGGCCCAGCTTCAGGAACAGCGCGCCCAGCACGACCTCGCGCAACAGAAATTCCGCCGCCAGCAGCAACTCAAGGCCGGCGGCGCCACCCGCGAAGAAGACGTGCAGACTGCCCAGGCCGAGGTGCGCGCGACCCAGGCGCGCATCGACATGTTCCAGGCGCAGATCCGCCAGGCCCAGGCCAACCTGCGCAGCGACGAGGCCGAGCTGGGCTACACCCGCATCTATGCGCCGATGAACGGCACGGTGGTGGCCGTCGGTGCCCGGGAAGGCCAGACCCTCAACGCCCAGCAGCAGACGCCTTTGATCCTGCGTATCGCCCGGTTGTCGCCGATGACCGTCTGGGCCGAAGTCTCGGAAGCCGACATCGGCCACGTCAAGCCGGGCATGACCGCCTATTTCACCACCCTCGCCGGTGGCGGCCGGCGGTGGAGCAGCACCGTCCGGCAAATCCTCCCGGTGCCGCCGCGTCCGCTGGAGGCCAACCAGGGCGGCAGCCCCACCGGCGGCCGCAGCGGGAGCGAGCGGGTGGTGCTCTATACCGTCTTGCTCGATGTGGACAATACCGACCGCTCCTTGATGACCGACATGACCGCCCAAGTGTTTTTTGTCGCCGCCCAGGCCAAGGATGTGCTGACCGTGCCCATCGCGGCCTTGCAGGACACCGATCAAGTGCGGGTGCTCGCCGACAACGGCGATGTCCAGCCGCGTACCGTTCGCACCGGCATCAGCGACCGCTTGCGCACGCAGATCCTCGACGGTCTGAACGAAGGCGACCGTGTGCTGATCGACTCGGCCAGCGGCAGCGGGGGCTGAATGAACACGCCCCTGATCGAACTGCGGGACATTCGCAAGGCTTACGGCGGCGGTGACAGCCCTCGGGTAGAAGTCCTGCGGGGCATCGACCTGGCGATTCATGCCGGCGAATTCCTGGCGATTGTCGGGGCGTCCGGCTCCGGCAAATCCACCTTGATGAACATCCTCGGCTGCCTCGACCGTCCCACCAGCGGCGAATACCGCTTTGCCGGCGAAGATGTCGCTCAATTGGGCAGCGACGAATTGGCCTGGCTGCGCCGTGAAGCGTTCGGCTTCGTGTTCCAGGGCTATCACCTCATCCCGTCCGGCACGGCTCAGGAAAATGTCGAGATGCCGGCCATCTATGCCGGCACGTCGGCCGCCGAGCGCCACGCCCGGGCCAGCGCCCTGCTCGAACGCCTCGGCCTGGCGAGCCGCACCGGCAACCGTCCCCATCAACTCTCCGGCGGGCAGCAACAACGGGTATCGATTGCCCGGGCCTTGATGAACGGCGGCCACATCATCCTCGCCGACGAGCCCACCGGCGCCCTCGACAGCCAGAGCGGCATTGAGGTCATGGCCTTGCTCGACGAATTGGCGAGCCAGGGCCACGTAGTGATCCTTATCACCCACGACCGCGAAGTCGCGGCCCGGGCCAAGCGCATCATCGAGATCCGCGACGGATCGATCATCAGCGACAGCGCCACCGCAGCACCACAGGCCAATGCCAGGGCGTTGCAAGCCGTAGACCTGCGCCAGCGCCTGAGCGTCGGCAGCGAACACAATGGCGCCTGGAAAGGCGAACTGGTGGACGCGGTGCAAGCGGCCTGGCGGGTGATGTGGATCAATCGCTTTCGCACCGCCCTGACCCTGCTTGGCATCGTCATCGGCGTGGCCTCGGTGGTGGTGATGCTGGCAGTGGGCGAAGGCAGCAAGCGCCAGGTCATGGCGCAGATGGGCGCCTTTGGCTCGAATATCATTTATCTCAACGGCACCGCTCCCAACCCGCGCGCGACCAAGGGCATCATCAGCGAACAGGACATTGCCGCCCTCGCCGCGCTGCCCGAAGTGGAGCGCATCATGCCGGTCAACGGCAAGAACGCCAGCGTGCGTTTCGGCAACCTCGACCACACCAGCTACGTGGGCGGCAATGACACGAATTTCCCGACCATTTTCAATTGGCCGGTGGCCCAGGGCACGTATTTCAGCGACGCCGATGAACGTAGCGCGGCGGCGGTGGCAGTGATCGGCTCCAAGGTCCGGCAGAAGCTGCTCAAAGACGTTGCCGATCCCATCGGCCGCTACATCCTGATCGAAAACGTGCCATTCCAGGTCGTCGGCGTACTGGCGGAAAAAGGCGCCAGCTCCGGGGATTCGGACGCCGACAACCGCATCGCCGTGCCCTACTCCGCCGCCAGCGTGCGGCTGTTCGGCACCCGACATCCCGAGTACGTGGTGATCGCCGCTCGCGACGCGGGCAAGGTCAATGAGGCCGAGCAGGCCGTATCCCGGACCTTGTTGCGACTGCACAAGGGCAAGCAGGATTTCGAGCTGACCAACAACGCCGCGATGATCCAGGCCGAAGCTCGCACCCAAGGCACGCTGTCGTTGATGCTCGGTGCCATTGCGGCGATTTCGCTGCTGGTGGGCGGCATCGGCGTGATGAACATCATGCTCATGACCGTGCGTGAACGGACCCGGGAGATCGGCATCCGCATGGCCACTGGCGCCCGCCAGCGCGACATTCTGCGCCAGTTCCTCACCGAAGCGGTGATGCTCTCGGTGGTCGGCGGGCTTGCCGGTATCGGCCTGGCGCTGCTGGTGGGCGGTGCGTTGCTGCTGGGCAAAATCGCCGTGGCGTTCGAATGGCTGGCAGTGTTCGGCGCCTTCGGTTGCGCGCTGGTCACCGGCGTCGTCTTCGGTTTCATGCCGGCCCGCAAGGCGGCTCGCCTCGACCCGGTCGCGGCCCTCACCAGTGAATGAACCTCACCCTATGAAAGCGCATCTGACCCTCTTGGCCGCCTGCCTGCTGCTGGCGGCGTGCGGCACGCCTTTGTCGGCGCCGGACAGCGGCATCCAGCCGCCCGACGCTTGGCAGAGCCTCGATACACCCGGCGCCCGAGCGGATAACCAACAATGGTGGACGCACTTCGGCAGCCCGCAACTCGATCAGCTGATCGAACAGGCGCGCCTGGGTAGCTTCGACCTCGCGGCCGCCATGGCCCGGGTTCGCCAGGCCCAAGCCAGCGCGGTGATCGCCGGCGCGCCGCTGCTGCCGGAAATCAGCGCCGGGCTCAACGGCAATCGCCAGGAACTGCTGCGCGGCAAGGGCTACAGCCAGTTGGATGTGGATCGTAACAACCGTACCATCGACTACTACGATGCCCACCTCAGTGCCAGTTACGAGCTGGATTTCTGGGGCGGTAAACGGGCGGCCCGGGACAGCGCGCTGAGCACGTTGTCGGCGACCCAATTTGATCGGGCGACGGTGGAACTGACCCTGCTCAGCGGCGTCGCCAATAGCTACAGCCAAGCCTTGTCCCTGCGCGAACAACAGCGCATCGCCGAACTGAACCTGGCCAACGCCCGCAATGTGCTCGACCTGGTGCAAACCCGCTACGACGCCGGCAGCGCCACGGCACTGGAACTGTCCCAACAAAAGAGCCTGGTAGCGGCCCAGGAACGACGGTTACCGCAAGTGCAGCAACAGGCCCGCGAGGCATCGATCACCCTCGCGGCCCTGTTGGGGCAACCGGTGCAATCGCTCAAGCTCGAAGATGAATCCTTCGACGCACTGCGCTGGCCCGCCATCGACGCCGGGGTGCCCAGCGATCTGCTGCTGCGCCGCCCCGACATCGCTGCCGCCGAAGCGCGCCTCGCCGCCGCCCAGGCCGACATCACGGTGGCCCGCGCGGCCATGCTGCCCTCGGCCACCCTGGGCCTGAGCCTGGCCACCGGCGCCGACATTGCCGACCAATTGCTGCGCAACAACGTCTACAACCTCAGCGCCGGGCTGGCCGCGCCAATCTTCAATAACGGTCGCCTGAAAGCTGAGCGAGACAGGGCCACCGCGCGCCAGGAAGAACTGCTGGAGGCCTACCGCGCCGCCATCATCAACGGCTTCGCCGACGTCGAAAAAGCCCTGAACAGCATCCGCGGCCTGGACCAGCAGCGCCAATGGCAGCGCGAAGAACTGAACCAGGCAAAGAGCGCCTTCGACATCGCCCAGCGCCGCTACCAGGCCGGCGCCGAAGACCTGCTCACCGTGCTCGAAACCCAACGTACGTTGTACGCGGCGCAGGACATGAACGTGCAATTGCGACTGGCGCGGGTGCAGGCGAGCGTGGCGTTGTACAAGGCGTTGGGTGGGGGTTGGCGGGTGATGTAGGCCTCAAACAACTTTCAAGCGTAGTGACATTCGTGGCGAGGGGATTTATCCCCGCTGGGCTGCGTAGCAGCCCCATTAGCCGCACCTCAGCGTGTCAGATGTTTCGAGGGTGCTGGTTTTGGGGCCGCTTCGCAGCCCAGCGGGGATAAATCCCCTCGCCACAGATCATTCCATCTTCCTAAACGGTGTTCGACTTTGGCTCTGTTTATCGGGCCATGTAGGACACCCGAGTAAGGCTACGTCACCTTGCGTCATTGCCTACAACTACGCCAGAATCCGCCGGCTTGTGCGCTTGGCTCCCTGTCGATAACTTGTTTCCCGTCACTGCCCATCAGTGATCGGGTCTGCAAGCCCGACGAAATACCAGGCGCATAGCCCAAGCCAATCGACAGATCCGTGTCGCTCAATGGCGGCTGTGTGCGGGAGACCTTCGGGTCTGCCGGGTTCCTGGTTTCCCGGTCTTGCAGACCCGCGCATAGCTGCCACCCATCATCTGCAAGTGATGTCTGGCAGTGCCTTGTCAATAACCAGGAGCTGCACAATGTTCAAAATCACCCCCAATCCCCCCGACGACGACGAAGCCAAAAAACTCAACGAAGCCGCGAACCGCGCCCTCGCCTTTTACCTCGACCCCAAGCCGGAAAAACCCATTCCACCACCGGGCCCGCTATTCACCGTGACGGAAGGCGCCGACATGGAATGCTTGCTAGCCAACCTCAGCGAAACCCTCGCCTCGGTGAATATCATGGCCAGCGAATTGGCTTTCGACCTGGAAGGCGCGCGACGAAGTTTTGCCCTGGGAATC
>NZ_VDLV01000045.1:59288-69637 GCF_013608025.1 Pseudomonas brassicacearum subsp. neoaurantiaca
ATTTTTTGTAGGAACACGCGTTCCCGTGGCGAGGGAGCTTGCTCCCGCTCGGCTCTGTAGGAGCTGGCGAAGCCTGCGATCTTTTGATCTTTGATCTTTCGCTCCAGAATGAATTGGCAGTGAAAAGATCGCAGCCTCGCTTCGCTCGGCGGCTCCTACAGTGCAACCCAGCGGGAGCAAGCTCCCTCGCCACGGGTTTGTGTTTCCAGCCAGATTGACCCCGTAAAAAAACCGACCCGCACAAGGCGGGTCGGTTTTTTGTTTTGGGAGAAATCAGAACTGTGGCGTGTACTTTACCGTGAACATCAAGTTACGCGGATCGCCAAAGTTGTTGTTGCCGTTGAGCTGGTTGTAGGCCGGCGCTATGTAGGTCTTGTCGAACAGGTTGTTTGCATTGAGCGCCAGATCGATCTCTGACGTCAGCTTATAGCCGACCCGAGCGTTCCATACCGTGTAACCCGGGACCTCATAGTCAGCAAGATAACCCAACGTATGACTTTGGGTGGTAAAGCCAAGACCGGTGCTGACACGATTCCAGTCCCCAGTGAACTGGTAGTTGCCCCACACGCGCAGCATGTGTTTCGGTGTCCAGCTGCTGAACACTTTGCCTTCATCCGCGCCATTCAGATTCTTGGTGGTGTTGTAGGTGTAGCCCGCGAACAGCTGCAGATTGTCGATCACTTCACCACTGATTTCGGCCTCGATGCCCTGGCTGCGCACCTTGCCCGAGGCTGTCGAGCACCCGAAGCCACCACACCCCGAACCGCCGTCATTGAGGGCACGGTTTTCATGGTCGTAGCGGAAGACCGCCAGGGACGTATTGACCCGACCGTCCATCAACTCACCTTTCAGTCCCACTTCATAATTGGTGCCGACGACGGGCTTAAGCACGGAACCGCTGGCATCAACGTTAGTCTGCGGCTGGAACACATCGGTATAGCTGGCGTAAACCGCCCACTCACGGCTCAAGTCGTAGACGATACCGGCGTATGGCGTGACCACCCCGGTTTCGGTTGAATAGCTTGGCGTGTTGCGTGTAATCCCGGCTGCGAGTTCATTTTTCGACTTATAGCTGAGGTCGTACCAACTGACCCGGGAACCCAGGATCAGCGTCAGGTCATCCACCGGCTTGACGCGCCAGGTGCCGTACATGCCTTTCTGGCGCACGTCGTACTTGCTGAGGACGCCCATGCCGCCCGCAGCGATCAAACTGTCATAGCTGATGTCCGGGCGGTCATTGTCCAGGTCGAAGATCGAGTCGCTGGTGCTGTTGAAGGTACGGGCATATTTATCATCCGTCTCCAACTGCGAGAAGTTGCCACCCAGCATGACCTCCTGTTCCATCGACAAGGCTTCGAACTTGCCGGTCAGGTTCATGTCCAGACCGGCCTTGGTGGACTGAAAGTCGGTCAGGAAGTCGGCATATTGCACGCCACTGCCGTCGGGCAAGAGACCGCCATTTCTCTGGACCCGCTGGTTTTTCGCCTGGTTATCCTCGCTCATATACACGCCCCCCACCTTGAACGCCCAATCATCGTTGAAGCGATGCTCCAGATCGGCGTAGTAGGTGGTGACGTCTATTTCCGAACGGTTCCAGCGCGCGCCGGTGTAGGTTGAGCGCGACACGTCCGGCATCGAGCCGTCGGCGTAGCGCGGCAAACCACGGATGTTGCCGCGCGACTCGCCATTGGATTGGCTGACCGCCAAGCCCAGGGTGGTGTCTTCGCTGAGGTCGACGTCCAGCGCACCGTACATCGAATGGGTCTTGCTCCAGGCATGGTCAACGAAGGAATTGCTCTGGTCTTCGTCAAGGACGATACGGCCACGGATATTGCCGGCGTCGTTCAGCGGGCCACCAGCATCTAGTTGCAGACCGTAGTGATCCCAAGAGCCGGCCTTGCCGGTCAAGGTCACGGTCGGTGCGCTCTGGCCACGCTTGCGTACCAGGTTGACGGCGCCGCCGGGGCTGCCGGTGCCTTGCAGCAGGCCGGAGGCGCCACGGAGGATTTCCAGGCGGTCATAGAAAATCAGGTCCTGGGTCGCCCAGTTGCCCAGCGAATAGGTGTTACGCGGGATCGGCACACCGTCGTACTGCCAGTCGTCGATCTGGAAACCGCGCGACGACAGGATCATGCCCTGGCCGACGCCCTGCAGGCCGACGATGCCGGTGGTCTGGTTGACGGCGTCCTTGAGATTGACCAGGTTCTGGTCATCCATCTGCTTGCGCGTCATCACGGTGATCGACTGGGGAATTTCCTTGAGGGTGTGGGTGCCCTTGCCGATCGTCACGGCATTGCTGGTGTACGAGTGGCTGCCTTCGGTCGTCGCATTCAGCTGTTCGGCGTTGATGGTCGTCGCGCCCAGTTCCAGGCCCGCGCTGGCGGAACCTTTTACCAACATCAGGGTGTTGCCCTCGACGCTGTGGCGCACGCCGGTGCCCTTGAGCAACTCGGTGATGGCTGCCTGCGGGCTCATCTTGCCGCTGACGCGATTGCTTTTCAGGCCGGCCAATTCGTCGGCGTTGTAGATCACTTGCTGGTTGGTCTGTTGGCCGAACGCTTGCAACGCCTGCGGCAGCGGCTGCGCAGGGATGTTGATGCTGACGTCCTCCGCCATCACCTGGGCGCTAAACGACAACGCACCGACCAGACCCAGGCCCGACAACACCCGGCGCGAACGCAGGCCGCGGGACATGACCAGTGCCTTGAACAGCGGTTTCAACTCATGAATTGCCGACATCGTGCTCTCTATTATTGGTAGAAGTGAAAAGTCCATTGGGCCGAAGGGCCTGCCGTTCGCCAGCACGGTGTACCTGCTGACCGGCCCCTCCCCGGGACGGTCATCCGGCTGGACGACAGCGAAATTTTTCCTGGACATAACCGGCGCCTGGGCTGCCCTGCCCGAGCCGATTTGCCCGCATACCTTAGTAAGACGCAGCACCCGGGGAAAACCGGAATGAGTTTATTTATCATTTGCGCAGAAGTTACAAAAAAGGCCGACGCTTGTGGGCGTCGGCCTTTTGTTCATGCCCGGTCAACTACCTTGCGCCGCCTTGGCGGCTTGCAGTTGCCGAGCCTGCTCGGTCAATCGCGCTTTTTCTTCGGGGCTCATCGCCTCCATGCGCAGGCGTGCCTGGGCGATTTTCTCCAGTTGTCCCGGGCTGCTTTCCTCCGCCCGCAAGGCCATCGCCAGAGACGCCACGGTCGGATGATCGAAGACCAGCCCCGGATGGATGTCGCACTGCAACAGCTTGCGAATGCCGGCCACCAACTTGATCACCAGCAACGAATGACCGCCGGCGGCGAAGAAGTCGCGGTCGATGCCCAATCGTTCAATTCCTAGCAGTTGCGCCATGCGCGCAGCGAGCAATTGTTCGAGTCCGTCACGGGGTCCGGCGCCCTCTTCATGGCCCGTCGCGACCGCCAACTGCTGCAACGCCTGGCGATCGATCTTGCCGTTAGCCAGCCGCGGGAAGCGTTCGATCAGGTGCCAATGCTGCGGCACCATCACGCTGGGCAAGCGTGCGTTCAGTTGCGCCCGCGCGGTGTCCAACACATCCGAAGACAGGACTTGGCGTGCCACGATAAATGCCCGCAAACCCTGCTCGTCCGGCAACACCAGCGCCTCGCCCACCTGAGGCACGCGCAGCAACTCGGCCTCGATCTCCGCCAGCTCGATACGGAACCCCCGCACCTTGACCTGCTGATCGCGCCGCCCGTGCAACTGAACCCCGCCGTCCGGGCGATAGCGCGCCAGGTCGCCCGTGCGGTACAGGCGCTGCGCCGGATCGAACGGACTCTGAATGAACGTCTGCTCATCGGTCTCGGCATTCAGATAACCCCGGCATAACTGTGCGCCGCCCAGGTACACCTCGCCCAGCACGCCCACCGGCGCCAGCCGCCGCTCAGCGTCCAGTACGTAAACTTGGTTGTTACCCAGCACCTGGGTCAGCGCCGAGCAGTCATCGTCGCCCTTCAATGACAACGGATGAATCATGACCCCGACGGTGGCTTCGGTCGGGCCGTAGTGGTTGAACATCCGGCAATCGCTGCCCAACCGGGCAATGCGCTCGACCAAGGTCGAAGCAATCGGCTCGCCGCCGAGCACCAGGGTGCGCGGCAATGTCGCTTGCTCGCTGGCGAGCAACGCGGCGAGGTGCGACGGCACGATCTTCAGGCAATCGATTTGATGCTGGCGCACGAACCCGGCAAACAACGCGCCGTCCTGCATCTGTTCGTCGCCGGCGACATGCAGCGTCGCGCCATTGAACAACGCGCCAAACAGCGCCGTGTTGCCCAGGTCCGCCGCCACGGTGGAGCTGAAGGCCACGTGTCTGCATTGATCCAGCGCCAACGCCTGGCTGGCCTGGGCGGTGTAGTTAAGCAGTTGCCGATGCTCGATCACCACGCCTTTGGGCGCACCGGTGGAGCCGGACGTGAACAACACGTAGGCGATGTCGTTGCCCTTGGTCGCCAGCGCCGGCAACGTCGCGTTCGCTGGGCTCAAACCGGCCAAGGTCAGCGCCTTGTGCGGATGGCCCTGCCATGCTGGCAGGCGCGCCGCATCGGTCAGCACCACCGCGGCGCCGGCCTGTTCCAGCATCAACGCCTGACGGGCCTGGGGCCATTGGGTATCCAGCGGCAGGTACGCCGCACCGATGCGCCAGCTCGCCAGCATGGCGATCACCAGCTTCGCCGACCGCGGCAAGGCCAGGGCGACAATCGAACCCTCGCCCAAGCCCTGGTCCTGGAGGCCGAGGGCCACGCGCTGGACCTGTGCGTTTAGCTGACCGTAGCTCAAGGACTGATGGGCGTCGGTCAGGGCGATCGCGTCCGGCGTATTGAGCGCCAGATCGGCAATGCGCTGCGGCAGATAGCGGTTATCGGCCAGCGCCTGCATCGGCGGATTGATCGCCCGCAAGCGCTGTTCCTCGCTGCGCCCCAGCAGGTTGAGCTGCCCCAGCGGTGTCTGAGCGGCCGCAACGATAGAGGCCAGCAGCGCGTCGTATTGTTCCAGCACGGTGCGGGCGGCGGCTTGCGAATAACGAGCGTCGGCGTAATGCAGGTCGATCGCGACAGGCTGCAGGGCATCGTCCAATTGAACCTGCAGCAGCAGCTCAAGCGGATCGGTCTGCACAAGCGAAGAACCCGTCCACTTCAGGCGGCTGTCGCTGTGGACGAATCTTGCCCGACCGACCGCGAAACCGTAGGCCGGATACGCCGCGTCAGGCGCCAGTTCCGCCGTCCAGTATTCCTGCCAGGTGCGATGGGTTTCGAGATGCGCTGCCAATTCTCCCAGCCACTCACTGAACGGTGCACTGGCGGGTAACTGGACGCAAAGCGGCAGGGTTTTCTCGAACACGCCGATGGCATGGGCGAAGTAATCGTAATCGCTGCGACTGTCGTGACGCACGGCCACCAGCGCCTGGTCGGACCCGCTCAAGCGCCCCAACAGCAGCCACCATGCGCCTTGCAATAGCGTCTCCAGCGGTTGCCCGAGTTCATCGGCCAAGCGCTGCAAAGCATCGCGCCGGGCCGGTTGCAACGCCAGTGACACATGCGCATCGGCGGTCCCGCTGCCAGCGCGGCGCGCGGCCAGCCATGGCGTGTCGATCTGCACCTGCAAACCTTGCAGGTGTCGCTGCCAATAGGTTCGTGCGGTGGCGGCATCCTCATCCAGCACCACTTCGCTGCGCCATTCCAGATACTGGGCGAATTCGCCCGGCGCTTCGTCCTCTGACGCCTGGCCCGCGTAAGCCTGCCGTACCTGCCCCAGCAGCAGGTTCATCGATGGCGCATCGACACAGTAGCGGGCGATGCCCAGCAGCAGTTGCCATTGCCGAGGCGCCAGACGATAAAGCACGGCCTGGACACCGGCCGATTCGCCGATCACAAAAGCCCGGCCCAGGGTTTCGCCGATCTGCGCCTGGACCTCTTCGACGGGTTGTTCGCTTGCGTGCGTCGTCAGCGGGAAGCACCCGGCGTGGGCCACCTGACGCAAACCGTGGAAACCGGCGACCTTTACCAGCCGCGCCAGCAACATCGGCTGCTGCGCCGCTAGCCTGTCGAAGGCGTCCTGCAATCGCTGCGGATCGAAATCGCCGTCGATGACCACGCTCACCCAGCGCAAAGCCTCGCCACAGCTCACCGTGCCCGACAGTTGCTCAAGCGCCCGTTGCTGCTCGGGCGCCAGGGCGAAACCCGCGTCCTGCGTGTCCATCATCACCTCGTTCATGCTCCGGTTTCCTCGGTATTGAATGCGCCCCGGGCGGATTGCCCAACGGTCGATGGCCGTTGCAGGCTGGCGTGGTCATACATGTCGCCCATGGCGACGACGATCTTGCGCGGCCCTTCGAACGGGTCGCGGGCGTGGGCCACCAGCATGTTGTCCAGCAGGATCACATCGCCTTTCTGCCAGTCGAAACGCACCGCACAGGCTTCATACAATTCACCGATACGCGCCATCACCTCATCTTCGATCGGGGTGCCGTCGCCGTAATAGACGTGTCGGGGCATGCGCTCCAGGCCATACATCGACAACAGGTCCTGGCGCACGTCCGGCTCGAGCCAATAGAGGTGATGCAACTGCACTTGGTTGAAGAAGGATTTTTCCCCGGTGATCGGGTGCGTGATGATCGCAGGCCCTGGCGTGCGGGTCTGCAATTCGTCGTTGTCGAGCCAGCGCCACTGGATGCCGCCTGCCCGGCAGCGGGCCTCCACTTCGCGGCGATCCTCGGTCTTGAAGAAGTGCTGCCACGACACGTCGAGCTTGTCGGTGAAGGTGCGCACGTAGAGCAGCCCCTTGCCTTCGAATTTTTCGCGAAGGTCCGCTGGCAACTTCTCGTACATCAGGCGGCAGTCCACCACCGGCGTCGCGCCGCCGACGGGGGCGGCCTGCTCGCAGTAGAACATCTGCTTGCGCGGCCAACGGTCCTGATGGGAGCTCTCGTTGTGGAAAAGGATCATCTTGCGTTCCGGGTACGGCGTGGACCGGTAGGTGTTCTTGCCCCCTTCTTTCTTCGGCAAATCGCCGTACTGGCCGTACAGCCCCGGTTGAATCGCTTCGGCGAACGCTTCGAAGCCCTGGATGCCGTCCAGCGCGAAACCACGGAAGAGGATGCCGGCGTGTTCGGCCAGCTTCTGCTCGATCAACGGCCGGTTCTGCCGGATCCACTCGATGACGTCCAGGTGCGGCTCGCCGGGCTCCAGCATCAGCGGAAAACGTTGAGGCGCCGCCACCAGCGATTCACGCACCAACGCCGGACGCGGCCGCGCTGCAGGTGTTGCCGAGCGCTTGAGGAACTTGCCCAGTTTGTCGGCCTTGGGCCCCGAGACGTTGGTTGGCGTGGCGACTGTCGCCACGTTGTCGACTGGCATGCTGATAGCTCCCAATTGAATGTCCTGATCAGCGACGATCTGTTCCAGCAGGGTCGTCCAGGCCCGGATCAGGTACTGGACGCGCTCATGTCCGAACAAGCGTGTGGCGAACTGCCAATTACCGCGCAATTGCCCTTCTTCTTCGTCAACGAACAATGCCATGTCGAATTTAGAATGGTTCTGCAGCGCCGGCAGGAACTCCACGCTCATGCCCGCCATGGAGCGCGTGCGCACCGGTACGTTGTTCATCACGAACAACACTTGGAGCAACGGGTTCATGCCTTTGTGACGAGGCACGCCCGAGGCGTCGACGATCTGGTCGAACGGCAAATCCTGATGCTCCAGCGCGCCGAGCAGAGCGTCCTGGGCCTGGGCCAGGAATCGGCTGAAGGTCACACGCGCATCGAAGCGCGAACGCAGCGGCAGGACGTTGACGAAGAAGCCGATCAAGCGCTCCAGCTCAGGTTGCTCGCGCCCGGCCACGTCAGCCCCCACCACCAGGTCCTGGGCGGCGCAGAGACGATGCAACAACACTTGGAACGAGGCCAGCAGCGTGCTGTACAGCGTGACGCCGGCCTCGCTCGATAGCCGCCGCAATGCCGCGCTGAGTTCGACAGGAAGTTCGAACTGCAACGCATCGCCCTCATACGACGAGGTCTGCCCGCGAAGGTTGTCCAGCGGCAGATCGAGGCGCCCGTTGTAACCGTCGAGCCGCTGCTTCCAATAGTCGGCCTGGCGCGCCAATACGCCCTGGTCTTCCAACGCCTGCTGCCACAGGGCAAAGTCGTGGTACTGAACGTCCAGTGGCGCCAGCGGCATCGGTTCATGGCGCGAAGCGGCTTCGTAGATCTGCACCAGTTCGTTGATCAACAACCCCATCGACCAGCCATCGGAAATGATGTGGTGCATGGCGTACAACAACACGTGCTCGGTCGGGCCCAGGCGCAGGATCCGCCCGCGCAGCAGCGGCGCCTGTTCCAGGTCGATCGGGGTGCGAGCATTGTCCAGCGTCGCCTGGGCCACCTGCTCCTGCTGCGCGCCGGGGGAAAGATCGGAAAGATCGATCAGCGGAAAATCCAGCTGGACTTCGTCGGCGATCACCGCCAGTGGATCGCCTTCGTCGTCCTGGACATACGCGGTGCGCAGCACGGCGTGACGGCGCGTCACTTCGGCAAAACTGCTCATCAGCCGCTCGACCGATAGCTCGCCGCTCAAGCGTAGGGCCATGGGCATGCCATACGCCGAAGTACCGCCGGACAGTTGCTCGGCGATCCACAACCGCCGTTGCACCAGCGACAGCGGTGCCGATTGCCTTGGCCCATGGGCCTTGAGCCGAACCGTGTTGGAATCGCCTGCACGCACGGTTGCGTCACCGCTCTCGCTCATCAGCGCCGCCAGCGCGCTGAGCCGTGGATGGTCGAACAGATCACGCAAGCTCAGCGGATAACCCATGAGTTTGCGCAGCCGGGAGATGACCTGGGTCGCTAGCAGGGAATGACCGCCGCGTTCGAAGAAATGATCGTTGCGCCCGACCTGCTCCACTTCCAGGACTTCCTGCCAGATGTTGGCGATCTGTTGCTCCAATTCATTCGCAGGTGGTTCGTCACCGTTTTGCATCCCCCCGGTTTCCACGCCCGGCAACGCCTGGCGGTCGAGCTTGCCGTTGGGAGTCAGCGGTAGTTGGTCGAGGAACAGCCAGTGGGCCGGGATCATGTAGTCGGGCAGGTGCTCCTTGAGTCGAGCCTTGAGCGGATCGCGCAGGGTGTCGGCGTCCAGCGAGGCCACCACGTAGGCGACCAACTGCTGCCCGCCCGGCCCCTCCTGGGCCAGCACGGCGACTTCGTTGACCTCGGGTTGCTGCAACAGCCGCGCTTCGATTTCTCCGAGTTCGATACGGAAGCCGCGGATCTTCACCTGATGGTCGATACGGCCCTGGTATTCGAGCACGCCGTCGGCGCGATAACGGCACAGATCGCCGGTGCGGTACAGGCGTTCGCCGGTGGTGGAGAACGGATTCGGCACGTATTTCTCGGCGGTCATGGCGGCGCGGCCGAGGTAGCCCCGAGTGATGCCGGCACCACTCAGGTACAGCTCCGCCGAGACGCCTTGGGGGACGGGTTGCAGGTTCGCGTCGAGCAGGTAGCTGGCGGTGTGTTTGAGGGGGCGGCCGATGTTGGCCGTGCCGCCTTGGGTGCGGCGGGTCCAGGTGGAATAGGTGGTGTCTTCCGAAGGGCCGTACAAATCGTAGACATGCTCAACCCCTTGTGGGAGCGAGCCTGCTCGCGAAGGCGTCCCATCAGTTAGCCCATCATTGACTGACCCACCGCTTTCGCGAGCAGGCTCGCTCCCACAGGTGAGGGGTGTTGGGTAGAGGGCATTCACCAGGCTCTGCTTCAGCGGCTCACCGGCCAGGTTGATGATGCGCACGCTTGGCGGAATCTCACCGCTGCGCTGCAAGGCGGCAATCGCCGAAGGCACGGTGTTGATCAGCCGCACCTGGTCGCGGGCAGGCAGGTGCGGCAGCTCCAGGGCGTTGCGGGCGATGATCAGTGAACCGCCGTTGGCCAGGGTCACGAACAGCTCCCACACCGACAGGTCGAAGCACACCGAGGTAGAGGCCAGCACGCCTTGGATGTCGTCGCGGCTGTAGACGGATTTGGACCAGTCGATCAGCGCCAGCACGTTACGGTGGGCGATGGCCACGCCCTTCGGTTTGCCGGTGGAGCCGGAGGTATAGATGACGTAGGCGAGGTTGTCCGGTGTGACCGCTGTGACCGGCTCACTCAACGGATAGCGTGAAAGGTCGAGCTGATCGAGCATCAGCACTTCGGTTCCAACCGGAACCGTCAACGTCACTGCCTGCTCAGTCAGCAACACCCGCGCCCCACTATCATCGAGCATGTAGGCCACGCGCTCGGCCGGGTAATCCGGGTCCAGCGGCACATACGCGCCACCCGCCTTGAGCACCGCCAG
>NZ_VDLV01000046.1 GCF_013608025.1 Pseudomonas brassicacearum subsp. neoaurantiaca
AGCTATCAGCGGGCGAGTTTTTCGGCGTTTACCGTGGAGCGATTGGCGGCGCATCTGACCCAATTGCTGGGGCAGATGACCGCTCACGGCGAGCGCCCCTTGGGTGAGCTGTCGATGCTGGAATTCGATGAGCATCAACGCCTGACTCATGTTTGGAATCCGGTGGATGCGCCGTTCGAGCAAGACCTGTGCATTCATCAGTTGATCGCCCGCCAAGCGGACAGCACCCCGGATGCCTTGGCGGTGACGTTCAATGATGTTCGTCTGAGCTACAGCGAACTGGACGGTCGCGCCAATCGCCTGGCTCACAAACTCATCGAGCTGGGCGTTGGCCCTGAAGTGCGCGTGGGCGTGGCGATGCCGCGTTCCGAGCAGTTGCTGATCGCCTTGCTGGCGGTGCTCAAGGCGGGTGGCGCGTATGTGCCGCTGGACCCGGATTACCCGGCCGA
>NZ_VDLV01000047.1:0-654 GCF_013608025.1 Pseudomonas brassicacearum subsp. neoaurantiaca
TACATCGCCCACGCCCTGCACGATGACCGCCACCCCGACCCGGTCACCGCCCGCAACGAACGACGCAACGTTTTGCGTACCCCGACCAACAACAAACTGCGCCTGGACGACACGCGGGGGCAGGAACACATCAAGCTCAGCACTGAGCACAGTGGAAAGAGCCAGTTGAATCTGGGGCATCTGGTGGATGCCGAGCGTAAGAAGCGGGGGGAAGGGTTTGAGTTGCGCACGGATGGCTGGGGGGCGATTCGGGGTGGCAGGGGGGTGTTTATCAGTGCGGATGCCCAGCCCCGCGCCCAAGGCCAGGTGCTCGATATGAGCGAGGCGACAGGTCGGTTGCAGCAGGCCGCCGACCAGTTGGACAGCCTCTCCAGCGATGCGCAGGCGAGCCAGGCCGACCCCGCCGACGTGCAGGCACAACTGGCCTTGCTCAGGCAGGACCTCGAGCAGCTCAAGACCTCCGTCCTGCTGCTCAGCGCTCCGCAAGGCATCGCGCTGACCAGCGGCAAGCACCTGCAACTTGCCGCGCAACACAACCTGATGCTCAACGCCGGTGGCCAGGCCGACCTCAGCGTGGTCAAGCGCCTGTTCATCGGCGTGGGCCAAGGGCTGAGCCTGTTCGTGCGCAAGCTGGGGCTCAAGTTGATTGCCAAC
>NZ_VDLV01000047.1:664-8119 GCF_013608025.1 Pseudomonas brassicacearum subsp. neoaurantiaca
AGATTTTGTCGTCAGGTCGGCGAATTTCGAATATGTGCAAGGCGCTGCCGAGCAGGCCGCACCGCTGAAAATACTGCCTGAGCTGACCGAACATGACGCCAGATCCGCAGCGCTAACGGACTTCTCCGGTTGATCCCCTTCACGAAACCAAAGGCCAAATAAACCATGCTCAACTCACTGCTTCGCCTTTTCGAACGCGCCGACAATCGCGGGGGTTCAAGACCCGATCAAGCGGATCCTCCCATCTGGCCGACACCGGATACCAGGCCCATCAACTCCCCTTCGTCGCTTGAACATCAGAATGTCGGGCTCTCGCCAGCCAACACCTGGAGCCATCCCTTCAAGGACAGAAACCATCCATTGCTGCACTTGACCCAACTGGCCAAGGCTGCGGCGGGCTACTACCCGCTGGGGCGTAATGGTCTCTGGCATGGCGGCGTGCATTTCGATGCGGGCACGGCCGGCGAGCTCGATCAATCCAGCGTGCACTGCCTGGCTGACGGAGAGGTGGTGGCGTATCGCATCGATCAACACGCACCGACCACCGCCTATCAGTTCAACAAGCTCGTCGTGAACAAACCCTTCTCACGAAACTTCGTGCTGGTGCGCCATCTTTTGCAGCCACCGAAAATCAAGGGCAGCCCGGACACACCGCCCAGCCTGATCCTCTACAGCCTGTACATGCATCTGCAGGACTGGGCCGCTTACCAGCAAGACCCAGCCCTGACGCGCCCGGGCTTCTGGCCTGAGGGGCAAACCCGTTGGGTAAAGGAAACGGTACAAGACATATCCTATGGTCGCCCCGAACAGCGCGGCCTGAACGTGCGCAACATGGCCCGTCAAGGCAAGGTACTGGCATTCCTGCCTGCCGGCGCCGAGGTAACTGTCAGCGGCGACGGTGAGTTCCGCAAACTGGAAAACACCCTTGGACCAGAGGTTTTGATCGATGCCGAAGGTGCGCTGCGTGGCTACCTTTCGGTCTATTTTCTGGAGCCCATTTCTGCAAATCAGTATCGCGTCAGAAGCCGTAGCTCGCTGAATGTGCGTGCCGAAGCGAATGTCCTCAGTGAAATCCTTTTGGAATTGCCACCGGGCACCGAAGTAACGATCAGCGGCGACGGCGAATTCCGAAAGCTGGAGCGCGTCAACCAATACGTCCATTACCCCTCGTTGCGAGGGGAGCTGGAACCGCTGGCGCATGATCGAGTGGTGGTGCTGGACGAACCGGTGCCTATCAAGGCCGGAGATATGATCGGCCACATCGGTGTGTACCAAAGCTATAACGCTGATCGCCCGGAAAACAAACTGCACCTGGAAGTGTTCAGCGAACAAGACGCGCGCGCCTTCCTCAAAGCCAGTCGCGCCTGGGCCGAACGGTTGCCGAAGCGCGGCAAGACTTGGCTGAAGCTCGTCAAGGGCACGCCCGTATTGGCCCATCAAGATGACTACAGCACCACACGTCCACCACATTTAGCGAGAGCCAACCGCTTCAGCGACGCGGACCTGTTGGTTCCCAAAAGCCTGCTCGACGATTTACCAGACAAATACAAAATCACCCTCCTCGCCACCTCTGAACGAAAAGCACAAAACTGGTACCGCCTCGACGGCCTGCTGAACGATGTCGACAACGCTGTGCTGGACGGTTGGGTGTGCGAAGAAGTCGGCGTGACGCCATGGGTCAATCCTTGGTCATGGGACGGCTACGAAGTGATCTTCGACTACTCGTCCCCCCGAGAACACCTGGCCTCCTTCCACCGCGCCGTAGACCGTTTCAGCGGCGCGCAACTGGAACGCTACGGCCCGATGGCCGACGCGGGCGACAAAGGGCCGGTCCAGCGACGCCTGTTCGACATCATCGACCGCGACCACGACGGCAAGATGACCGCCGAAGAACTGCAAACAGCCCTCAACGTACCGGCCCACGCCCAATCGATCTCACAACTGATCGTGCTCAAGGAAAGCGAATGGTTCCACCGCCCGCAAAAGTGGGATGCATTGGACGAACTGCTCGGCCATAGCGGCTCGACGCCGCATGTGAACTGGTTGGCGGAGAAAGAGCGGATCAAGGCGTTGTGTTGGTGGGATGAGGTGATGGATAAGGTTGGGTTACAGGAGGATGGGAAGGTTTATCACTTTCATCCGGTGGGGATTGGAGACAGTTTAAATTCAATTTGCCCCGCGGAATGTGTTGTTGAAGTTCATAAGCTTGAAAGCTCAGGCACAACACTCATCGTCTCTAAGGAATCATTCGATTTTATATTAGAGAAAGAAGGATATAGAGAATATCCGTACGTACCAGCAGGCGCCAGCGGTGTGACATTAGGATATGGATATGACTTGGGACAGCAGACACCAGCGCAGGTGCGTCAGGATTTATCCGGACTTTATACTTGGCTGGAAATTCAATCCCTATTATCTGCCGTAGGAAAGCGTGGCGACGAGGCTATAAGCAGCCTTAATGCAACTAGCCATATAGCCATCAGCAAAGACGACGCGGCAAGTCTGGCATTGAGGATGAAGTTGCGCTACGCGCAACTAGTATTAAATACATATCCCCAGACAGCAAGCCTACACCCGCATTGTCAAGGAGCGTTATTGTCTCTAGTCATCAATAGAGGCATCTCATTTACTAGACCAAGCGTTGAGTCGCGCTTAGAGATGAAGCAGATCAGCGATGATTTGATAAATCTAACTCCCGAAAGCATACCGTCCAGATTAAGATCCATGAAGCGTCTTTGGGAAGGACAGGCGGGACTTGGCGGGCTAATCATTCGCCGAGAGGAAGAAGCAAAGCTCTTCGAAAAGGGGTTGGCATGCGATTGTTGGCATTGATTTACCTTATTGTGCATTCGCTGTACTCATCAACTCTTTCCGCGAGCGAACGTTGCGTTCCGAACGACACCACTACCAGAGGGATTTTAGGATGTGTAGCTATCTCCTATGAAAAAATCGACAGAAAACTCAATCAACAATACCTATCACTATTAAAAAGCTCAGACTTTCATCACCACAAGCTTCTCAATAAGGGACAGCGGACTTGGATCAAATATAGAGATCTAAAATGCGACACTGTCTTTAATGGGATAAATCCAGGAAAAGAGGCAGAAATAGAAAAAACGGGTTGCCTTGCCTCTTTGACATCGTCGCGCTTATCCGAGCTGATTTACATTGAAACAGGCATAAGCAACGATAATTTTTACACCTTGCTTTCAATTTTAGGTAAAGACCTGTCGAAAACTCGATCGGAGCTCCTCCAGCACATCAATGATATTACTCACGACTTTGAAGACATTGAATATGCCAAGCAAAATTGCGAATTGGTAAGTTTTATTCATCGCGAAGACTTAATGTTTTGCGAGGCGCGCATTAAATATAAAGACATTGGCCTGATTAAATAAAAGAGTTCGTTTGCCACAGGAAATCAGCTTTTAAACAAGGAGCAAAACATGAAAAACATCATCCGAATCGGCGACAAAAACTCAGGAAACGGCACCGTCCAATCAGGTTCAACCGTCATGAAGTTCGGCGGTATCGGTGTCGCTCGGCAGGGCGATCCGGTGGATTGCCCGGTGCCGGGGCATGGGCGCACGGTCGTTGCCGAAGGTCATCCGACGTTCAAGGACAATGGCGTGCCCGTCGCCTTTACCGGGCATCTGTGCGCCTGTGGCTGTGCACTGATTTCATCGATGCCTGGCGTGGGGGCCCGTTAATCATGCCGGTGCGAATGGGTGACATCCCGGTCTTGGCGCCTAGGCCGGTACGGCCACGGGCCAGGCTTTGGCTTGGGTTATTGGTGTTTTGTTTGTTTTTGGGAGCTGTGGGCGTGTTGTCGTTCGGCCCCGAAGCGTTGCACCAGAATCCTGAAGTTTCCTGGGGCCTGGCTTTGGGCGTGCCGTTGCTGGGGTGGTGTGCCCTGAGTTTTGGGCGGACGTTGCTGTATCTCGGCGAACAAGCGGTGGCCGATGGTTGGGATCAGGCGCGACAGGCGGACCTTGTCCAAAAAAACCGTCAAGGAAGGCGATTGCTACAGGTGTTGAAAGTCGACTTGCATACCGCCCTGCGCGCCCCCGGCGACGAACCTGCAGTGCAGTTGGAGGCTTTGCAGAGTGGCATCAAGGCGCAAACGATGCAGCCTTCGAGGCTCGTTTCGTCATCGTCATGCCACAGTCGTTTACCGGGCGATGGGGCTGAAGATCTCGAACCGTTGTTGCTGCGAACGTTGCAACAGGTATTGGAGGAATTGGCCCCTACCCTGGCCCAGTTGCCTGACCATACGCGGCTGGGGCTGCTGTTGGACGTCGATAGCGGCTTGTCGCGTTCCGGGTGGGACCGGACGTGGGAGCAGGCATGGCAAGCGTCCGCTATCCGCCAGGCACCGGTTCTACTCGAAGGCAATGGCTTGGATGCGTTGGATCAATGGCTCGATCAGCGCTTTTATGAGGAAGCTGTGCTGCTGGTCATCGGATTGCAGTTTGCACCGAGACAACCCGAGGGCACGGCGGAAGTGATTGCCGGTTTGTTGCTAGGCAATCAGCTGGCGCAAACCAACGTGGCACCCGTGGCTTTGCTCCACCGCCCGGAGCAGGAGCGCCAACCTTGTCCCGACGCGCTGCATGCTGCCGCGACACAGGCAAGTGCCTGGGTACCGGTGGAGTTCAAGGCGATCCGGCAGGTCTGGCGGACGGGTATTGATGCGCAACGTCATACAGCCGTGGACAGCGTATCCACTCAGTTATCGATACCGATGCAGCACGAGCATGGGCTCCATGACTTGGACGCAATGCTGGGGAACCCGGGCAAAGCTTCGCCATGGCTGGCGATTGTCGCGGCGACGCAAGCCATTCAGGTTGGCGCGGGGCCGCAGTTCATTGTCAGCGGCAATGGCCGCGCTGACGCCAGGCTTTGGGGCATGGCATTGACGCCTGCGCCTTCCCTCCCGGAATAGGAAATTCGAATGCAGCTGCAAAGTTTTATACGTGTGTGGACGGTGGCCAGCGGGTTGTTGCTGATTTGCGCAACCTTGGGCGCTGTGATGTGGCGATACCCTCAGTCGCTGGGCGTTCAGCCTGATAGCGACCTTCAGGCGCTCGGATTGCTGGGAATATCCACGATGGCGCTGGTATTGATGTTGTTCCTGGGTGGATTCAATTTTCTAGGCAACGTCTTGGGTCGTTCGGCCTATCGAAAATATCAGACGGACACCAGCCCGCCACCGACGCTCAATAAGGTCGAGCCCAATTCGATGAATGAAAAATCGTTGGTTGAGCTCCGCGAAACCCTCCGCCACCAATATGGCCCCCTCTGGCGCCACAAAGTCCGCCTCCTGCTCATCGTCGGCGAACCCACCGAGATCACCGCCATCGCCCCGCAGCTGGCGGATAAGAAGTGGCTCGAAGGCCAACGCACCGTGCTGCTCTGGGGCGGCAGCCTCCAAGAGAGTCTGGAAAATCCCATGCTCGACCCATGGCTCAACCTAAGCCGTTGGCGCGCGTTGGACGGCGTGGTCTGGGCACTGACCCCAGAACAAAGCGCCGATGCAGTGGCGCTGGCCAAGGGCATGCGCCATTTGCAGGGGCTGGCTCGTCGGATGCGCCGGCAGGTGCCGTTGCACCTCTGGCAGGTGTGTGAGGCGACGTGGTCGCAGGAAGGTCGCGAGCGTCAGCCGGTGGGTTGTCTGCTGCCGGCCAAGGTCACGCCGGCGACGCTGGAGGATTGTCTGCAGGAATTGGTCGAGCCTTTGCGTCACCAGGGCATCGTGCAGATGAAGGTCAAGAAGCAGCTGCACCACGATTTTCTGCTGCGCCTGTCCCGGGATTTGCAGGCCGATGGCATTGCCCGTTGGCGCCAGGCGCTGGCGCCGTCGTTGAGTGGGTTCAATCCAGGGGTGAGGCTGCGTGGGCTGTGGTTCAGCCAGCCGCTGCGCGAGATCCGGAGTGCTGAAGATGAGCATTTCTGGTGGCCGGATCCGGTGTGGCAGGGCGTGCAGCGCGACAAGGCGGTCGGCGCGCGGCTGGGCTGGGGGGCGCCGCGTGTCGCTTACGCATTGTTCCTGGGGTTGGCCGTGGTGTGGGGCGTGGGAATGGCGCTGTCCTTTGTCGGCAATCGGGCGCAGATCGTTCAGGTGCAGGCGGTGTTGGCGGGGCTGGACGCGTCGTCGCGGGCCGATGAGCAATTGCTCGCCTTCAACGAGCTGGTCCACGTGCTGGCGCGCCTGGATCACCGTGCCGTGGCCGGTGCGCCGTGGCATCAGCGCTTTGGCTTGAACCGCAATCCCGTCCTGCTTGAAATGCTCTGGCCGCGTTATGTCGAGGCCAATAATCGCCTGGTGCGCGACCCGGCGGCGGCGCGCTTGCGCGAGCAACTGGAGGCGTTGGTCAAGTTGGCGCCGGGCAGTGCCGAGCGCGTCGAGCGCTCGGCGGTTGCCTACGATCAGCTCAAGGCGTACCTGATGATGGCGCGCCCGGAAAAAGCCGAGGCGGAGCTTCTGGTCAAGACCTTCGGCCACACCGAACCCACCCGGGAGAACGTTGCCCCCGCGCTCTGGCGAACGCTGGCGCCCGGCTTCTGGCAGTTCTACGCCGAGCAGCTGGCCGCGCACCCCGACTGGCGCATCGAGGCCGACCCTCGGTTGGTGGCGCAGGTGCGCCAGGCCTTGCTCGATCAACTGGGCCAGCGCAACGCCGAGGCCAGCCTGTATCAACAGGTGCTGGACGACGTGGGCCAGCATTATTCGGCCCTGGGCCTGGCGCAGATGGTCGGCGACACCGAGGCCGCCGGGCTGTTTTCCAGCAAGGCCAGCGTGCCGGGGGTGTTCACGCGCCAGGCATGGGAGGGCCAGGTGCGCCAGGCCATCGACGACATCGCCCAGGCGCGGCGTGAGGAAATCGACTGGGTGCTCAGCGACAAACCCGGCGAGGTCGATCCCCGGTTGACGCCGGACGAGCTGAAGGCGCGCCTGACCGAACGCTATTTCCAAGACTACGCCAGCGCCTGGCTCGGGTTTCTCAACAGCCTGCGCGCCCGCCAACCGAAAAACCTGGACGGGGTGATCGAGCAACTGACGCTGATGAGCGATGTGCGTCAGTCGCCGCTGATCGCGTTGATCAATACCCTGGCCTATCAAGGCCAGGCCGGCAGCCGCGCGCCGGCCTTGGGCGACTCGCTGATGAAGTCCGCGCACAAGCTGATCGGGCCGGACAAGGCGCCGGTGATCGATCAACTCGTGGAATTGCCCGGTGGACCGCTGGACGCCACCTTCGGACCGTTGTTGACGCTGCTGGGCAAGGGCACCGAAGGCCGAAACGCCAGCGACCATCTGAGCCTGCAGGCCTACCTCACCCAAGTGACCCGCGTGCGCCTGAAGCTGCAACAGATCAGCACCGCCAGCGACCCGATGGAAATGACCCAGGCCCTGGCGCAGACGGTGTTCCAGGGCCGCGGCATCGACCTGACCGA
>NZ_VDLV01000048.1:0-113 GCF_013608025.1 Pseudomonas brassicacearum subsp. neoaurantiaca
TATAAAGATGCGCCCAGTAAATATCCAGTTCAAGTTGTAGATAGAACCAATTTTTTTTTTTCGGGGCGGTCAGCCGCGATGACGCCCGCGGAAGTAGTTGATCAGGCCTTGGG
>NZ_VDLV01000048.1:123-55106 GCF_013608025.1 Pseudomonas brassicacearum subsp. neoaurantiaca
CTGCTCGCGAAAGCGGAGTGTCAGTGAACGATGATGTCGACTGACCCACCGCCATCGCGAGCAAGCTCGCTCCCACAGTTGTTTGGGGTGAATTGTTAATTTTGCATACACACCGATCCCCTGTGGGAGCGAGCTTGCTCGCGAGGCGGTATGTCAGCCACATCATCGTTGACTGACCCGACGCCATCGCAAACAGGCTCGCTCCCACAAAATCCGCTTTCTTTACAGCCATCAAGGAGATCCAGTTTGTCCTCTCCCATCCCGGTCACGATCCTCAGCGGCTTCCTCGGTGCGGGCAAGACCACGTTGCTGCGTCACCTGCTCAAGGCCGAGCACGGCTTGAAAATCGCCGTGATCGAGAACGAATTCAGCGATGCCGGCATCGACACCCAGTTGCTGGGTGACGAGCCGGTGCAAGTCATGACGCTGGCCAACGGCTGTGTGTGCTGCACTATTCACACCGATCTGACCAAAGCCCTTTACCTGCTGCTCGAACGGCTGGACAACGGCGAGATCCACTTCGATCGCCTGGTGATCGAATGCACGGGCCTGGCCGATCCAGCGCCGGTGGCGCAGACTTTCTTCATCGACGAAGACCTGCGTGAACGCTATATCCTCGACGGCATCCTGACGTTGGTGGACGCTGCCCACGCTGACATCCACCTGACCCAGCCCATCGCCCAGGCTCAGGTCGGTTTTGCCGACCGCCTGTTGCTGAGCAAGACCGATCTGGTGGATTCAAGCCAGGTCGAGGCACTCGGTGAGCGCCTGACTCGAATCAACCGGCGGGCACCGATCCGGGTGGTCGAGCATGGCAAGATCGATCTGGCCGAGCTGCTCGACATTCGTGGATTCAATCTCAATGCGGACTTGGGCTCCGGGTTCAGCTTGCGACCGGTCGGCAAGGCCACCACGGGCGATCGTATCAGCAGCCTGGTGCTGCGCACTGACAAGCCGCTGGATATCGACAAGCTCAGCGAATTCATGAACCAACTGCTCGAAGAGCATGGCAAGCAACTGCTGCGCTACAAAGGTGTGTTGAACATCGAAGGCGAGCCCCGTCGATTGGTGTTCCAGGGCGTGCTCAAGTTGTACGGATTCGACTGGGACACCGAATGGGCGCCAGGCGAAGCCCGGGAAAGCGTGATCGTATTTATCGCCGACGAACTGCCCGAAGAAAAGATCCGCGCCGGCTTTGAAGCCGCGCTCCGCTGATCGCCAGCGCCTGCGGCATTCGTTTTCCAACGACAAAAAAAACCGGCCACTGGGGCCGGTTTTTTTTATTGCTGCTGCTGTTAAGCGCCGTACACCGGCAGCTTCTTGCAGATGGCCTTGACCTTCTCACGCACGGCGTCGATCACCGCTTCGTTGTTCAGGTCCGCCAGGATGTCGCAGATCCAGCCGGCCAGTTCCTTGCACTCGGCTTCCTTGAAGCCACGAGTGGTCACGGCCGGGGTGCCGAAACGCAGGCCCGAGGTGACGAACGGAGAGCGTGGGTCGTTTGGCACCGAGTTCTTGTTGACGGTGATGAACGCCTTGCCCAGCGCGGCGTCAGCGTCTTTGCCGGAGATTTCCTGCTTGATCAGCGACAGCAGGAACAGGTGGTTCTCGGTGCCGCCGGACACTACGTCGAAGCCGCGCTCGATGAACACGCCGGCCATGGCCTTGGCGTTCTTCACGACTTGCTGCTGGTACGCCTTGAACTCGGGTTGCAGGGCTTCCTTGAAGCAGATCGCCTTGGCGGCGATCACGTGTTCCAGCGGGCCGCCCTGGGCGCCTGGGAATACCGCCGAGTTCAGCTTCTTCTCGATGTCGGCATTGGCGCGCGCCAGGATCAGGCCACCACGTGGACCGCGCAGGGTCTTGTGGGTGGTAGTGGTGACGACGTCGGCGAACGGCACCGGGTTCGGGTACACGCCAGCGGCGACGAGGCCGGCAACGTGGGCCATGTCGACGAACAGGTAGGCACCGACCTTGTCGGCAATTTCACGGAAACGTGGGAAGTCGAGAACCTGGGAGTAGGCGGAGAAACCGGCCACGATCATTTTCGGCTTGTGCTCGAGGGCCAGGCGCTCGACTTCGTCGTAGTCGATCAGGCCGTTGCCGTCGATACCGTACTGGACGGCGTTGTACAGCTTGCCGGAGGAAGAAACACTGGCGCCGTGGGTCAGGTGACCGCCGTGGGCCAGGCTCATGCCCAGGATGGTGTCGCCGGCCGACAACAGCGCCAGGTACACGGCGGCGTTGGCTTGGGAGCCAGCATGTGGCTGGACGTTGGCGTAGTCGGCGCCGAACAGCTCCTTGGCGCGGTCAATGGCCAGTTGCTCGACCACGTCGACGTACTCGCAACCACCGTAGTAACGCTTGCCTGGGTAGCCTTCGGCGTACTTGTTGGTCAGTACCGAGCCTTGAGCTTCCATCACCGCGGGGCTGGTGTAGTTTTCCGAAGCGATCAGCTCAATGTGCTCTTCCTGGCGCTGAGCTTCTTGCTCCATGGCGGCAAAGAGATCGGCGTCGTACTTGGCAATAGTCAAATCACGGCTGAACATGGCGGTCCTCAAGGATCGGGGCAGAAAAGGGGGGCATTCTACCTCAAGCGGTTTTGGAAGGCATATGAAAGGACGTCATGTCTTGGACGAATGGGGTTCACGCGCAATTCTGCGTTGCCCTGGCTGGCCCTATCGCGAGCAAGCTCGCTCCCACAGGATTTATGTACACAGGTCCAAATGTGGGAGCGAGCTTGCTCGCGATGAGGCCAGCCCAGGCAGCAAAGATTTCAATCGATCATGAACAACGCATCATTGCTGAACTGCGCTTCAAACCGATTCGCCGGCATCGGCCGGCCGAACAGGTAGCCTTGGACTTCGTCGCAGCCGTGCTCGCGCAAGAAATCCAGTTGCTCGTGGGTCTCGACGCCCTCGGCGATCACGGCGAGGTTGAGGCTGTGGGCCATGGCGATGATTGCCCGGGCGATCTGCGCGTCCTGCTCGCCGGACGGCAGGCCGTCGACGAAGGTACGGTCGATCTTCAGCACGTCGATGGGGAATTGCTTGAGGTAGTTGAGCGACGAATAACCGGTGCCGAAGTCATCGACGGCGATGCTCAGGCCCAGGTTCTTCAACCCGGCAAGTATTTGCATCGCCTCGCTGACTTCGCGCATCAGGATACTTTCAGTCAGTTCCAGCTCCAGGCAGGCCGGCGGCAGGCCGGTGTTGCGCAGGATAGTGGCGATGCGTGTGCCCAACTGGCCGTCGGAGAACTGCCGGGCGGAAATGTTGACCGAGACCTTCGGTACCCGGACCTTGGCCTGGTGCCAGGTCCTGAGTTGCCGACAGGCTTCGGTAATGACCCAGTCGCCGACGTCCACCACCAGCCCGAGTTCCTCGAGTACCGGAATGAAGTCCCCCGGCGGTACCAGCCCGCGTCGCGGATGGCGCCAGCGCAACAGGGCCTCGGCACCGGTCAGGCGTTTGCCATCGCCGCTGAACTGCGGTTGGTAATACAGCACGAACTCGTTCTGCTCAAGGGCATGGCGCAGATCGCTTTCCAATTCCAGGCGCTCCAGGGCGCTGGCGTTCATGTCGGCCTGGTAGAACTGGAAATTGTTCTTGCCGCGTTCCTTGGCGTGGTACATGGCCGTGTCGGCGTTCTTCATCAACTGGCTCAGTTCGTTGCCGTCCTGGGGACTCAGGGCGATGCCGATACTGGCGGTGACGAAAAATTCCCGGCCTTCCAGAACGAATGGCCGGACCAGGCTGGCGAGGATCTGCTCGGCCACGGTGATGGCCCGGTTCAGCGCCATTTCGCGGCTGGCGCGCGGTTGCAGCAGCAGGGTGAACTCGTCGCCGCCCATGCGCGCCACGGTGTCGTCATCGGCCACGCAGCCGAGCAGGCGCGTGGCCATTTCCTTGAGCATGCGGTCGCCGGCGGCGTGGCCGAGGGAGTCGTTGATCGGCTTGAAGCGGTCCAGGTCGAGGAACATCAGCACAACCCAGGTCTTCTGCCGCTCCGCTGATTGCAGCGCGGTGTGCAAGCGATCCTGGAACAGCGTGCGGTTGGGCAGGTGGGTCAGGGCGTCGTAATAGGCCAGGCGATGAATGCGCTGCTCGCTGGCCTTGCGCTCGCTGATGTCGCTGAAGAAGCACACATAACTGGCCAGGTCGCCTTCGTCGTCCAGCACCGCCGTGATGCCGACCCAGGCCGGGTAATGTTCGCCATTGCGACGCTTGAGCCAGACTTCGCCTTCCCAGGTGCTGTGCTGTTGCAGTTGCTTGAGCACGTAGCGCAAATGGGCTTCCTGCTGGTCGTCCACGGTCAGCATGTTGGGCAACTGGTCCAGCACTTGCGAGACGGCATAACCGCTGACGCGGCTGAAAGCCTCGTTGGCCTGGACGATATAGCCGGCCGGGTCGGTGATCAGGATCGCCGAGGTCGAATGTTCGAATACAGTGGCGGCCATGCGCAGGTCTTTTTCCGCGCGACGCTGCTGGCTGATGTCGCGACCGACGCCGAGCACGCCTTCGAACGCACCGTGGTCGTCCCACACCAGCACCAGCCGCAGTTCGATGGGAATCTTGCGCCCGTCGGCACGCAGGCAGTCGAACAGGAACAGCTGGGTCTGCATCTGGGTGCGCAGTTCGGCCAGTTGGTCGGGCTTGTCGAGGGCCTTGCTGACGCGGTCCATCAGGCTGTAGATGCCCGTCAGTTGTTGCGGATTGGCGATGATCGACTGCCAGCGGTTCTGGAAGATCCAGTCGGCGGCATAGCCCAGCACCGCCTGGACCGACGGGCTGACGTAGTTGAGCGAGAGCTTGCTGTCGGTGGAAAAAATCACGTCGCTGATGCTTTCGGCGAGCATCCGGTAGCGTTGCTCGCTGTCGCGCAGGGATTCGCTGGCCTCGATCTGCTCGGTGATGTCCTTTGCCACACCGATGATGCGTGTCACCTGGTCGTAGCGGTCCCGGGCCAGGGCTTGCTCACGAACCTCGAAACGTCGCCACTTGCCGTTGCGATGGCGGAAGCGTAATTGGCATTGCAACAGTTGCGTATACCCGCCGCGTCGCTGTTGCTGGCGCAGAAAGTGGTACTGGTCGGCGTCGTCGCTGTGCAGCAGGATTTCCCAGAAATACTCGCCCATCTGGTGCAGCTCGGTGCGGTCGTAGCCGAGCGTCTGCCCCAGGTGATGGTTGCTGAAGATCATCCGCTGACTGATGACGTCCTGCACATAAAGGTGATCTGGAACGGTGCGTACCACATCGGACCAGAAACCTTCGCGTTCGAGCAGCGAGAGTTCGATCAGCTTGCGACTGGTGATGTCGTTGATGCTCAGGATGACGGCGTTGTAGTCGCGCTGGGTTTCCGGCAAGCGCAGTACCAGCCATAAATGCTGGTCTCGACCATGGGCGTCCTGCAGCTTGATTTCCAGTTCCAACTGTTTGTGCTCGTCGAGCAGAGCTTCGAGCAGTTTCGATCCGATGGGATTGTTGTCCTTCGGGCCGTTACCGACCAGCAGTTGCCAGGCTTGTTCGCAGGAGTCGACATTGAGCAGCTTCAAGGCCATCTGGTTGACTTCGGTGACGTGCACCTGCTGCTGCAACTGTTCGAGGTGCTGCGGGTCCTGCAGCCAGGCGCGCAATTGTTCGCCATCCTGCAGGCCGGTCCGGGCGAAGAATGCCTTCAGGCCGGACAGGTCAAGCACGCAGAGGGCCACGCCGGTGCCCTCGAAAATATCCTGGTAGCGACGGCGGCCTTCGTGCAACTGCCGCTGGCGTCGCCGCATGTTCAGCAGTGCGATCACCGGAAGCATCGACAGCGCCAGGCCCAGCAGGCATTTACCAATGAAGGCCGGGAGCAGCTGTTCAAGCACCTGGCGCCGATCGAACAGCCCGCGCAATTGCCAGTCGCTGCTGCTCAGGGGCACGGTCAGCACGGTGTCGCTCAGGTCTTGCGAGGTCAGTTGGGTCGGTGTGGTCGAGGGCAGGCTTTCGTCGCGGCTGATGATTTGCTGGTTGAGACGGTTCTCCACCAGCCACAGCGGTCGCAAGCCCGTGTCGGCCTGCTTGGTCAACGTCGAGAAGAAGCTCGGCGTCAGGCGCAGCGCCCAGTAACCGCGACTGCTGCCGCTGGCCTGGTGCAACAACAGGTGCACCACGGAGCCATCTTCGGCATTGCTGAAGTAGTGCGCCTGGGCATGGCTGCGTCGTACCAACTCTGCCAGGTAGTCGGCGTCCTGGCTGTCGGCGTCGCTGTCACTGAGTACCCTGCCCGATGGGCTCAGCAGCGCCAGGCTGCGCAATTGAGGCAGTGATTGCTGAAGCTTGTGCAGCAGGGACTGCTGTTCGTCGGCGGTTTGCGGTTGTTCGACGATCGGTAGCAGGTTAAGGGCGATTTGCGCGTTCAAAGCCATGTTCAGGCTGACTTGCGCGGCCAGGTCGGCGGTGAAGTCGATGGTGTATTGACGTTGTTGCTGCTGGGTTTCACGCAATTGATCAAGCAACTGCCAGAAGAGCAGGCCCAGCAATAACAAGACCAGCGAGGCCAGCGCGCCCTTCAATGTTCCGCGCAGGGGCAGGCCAGGCACAGCTGTCGGTGCGCGTGGGAACGGGGGCGGCGTGACATTGGACAAGCTGTAATCCTGCGGTTTGCTGGACTGGCGCGACGGGCACTATAAGCCGGACGCCCGAAGGGCGGCTAGCATGCCTTGACTTGTGGCAAAGTGCCAGCCCTTGGCGGCTGGACCTGGACCGACGGTTGAGGTAGCTTTGCCGGTCAAACAAGAGCGTTCCAGCTCCAGCTTCCCAGGCGCCATCCGCCCGCAGGCATTGATAGCATCAAGTGCCGGTGCCGCGCATGGCCTGGCTCGTTCTTTTCACCTGTCACTGACGCTAGGTTCACCATGGCTCAATACGTCTTCACCATGCATCGGCTGAGCAAAGTTGTTCCGCCGAAGCGGGAAATCCTGAAAAACATCTCCTTGTCTTTTTTCCCCGGCGCCAAGATCGGCGTACTGGGCCTCAACGGTTCGGGTAAATCCACTCTCCTGAAAATCATGGCCGGCGTCGATAACGAATTCGACGGCGAAGCCCGTCCGATGCCAGACCTGAACATCGGCTACCTGCCGCAAGAGCCTCAGCTGGATCCGACCAAGACCGTCCGCGAAGTGGTCGAGGAAGCGGTCAGCGTCATCAAGGACGCCCAGGCGCGCCTGGACGAGGTCTATGCCGCCTACGCCGACCCGGATGCCGACTTCGACAAACTGGCTGCCGAACAGGCCAAGCTCGAGGCGATCCTGCAGGCCAGCGACGGCCACAACCTGGACCGCCAGCTGGAAGTCGCCGCCGATGCGCTGCGCCTGCCGGCCTGGGACGCGAAGGTCGAACACCTCTCCGGTGGCGAGAAGCGCCGCGTAGCCCTGTGCCGCCTGCTGCTGTCGGCCCCGGACATGCTGCTGCTCGACGAACCGACCAACCACCTGGACGCCGATTCCGTCGCCTGGCTCGAACACTTCCTGCACGACTTCCCAGGCACTGTGGTAGCGATCACGCACGACCGTTACTTCCTGGACAATGTCGCCGGCTGGATCCTCGAACTCGACCGCGGCGCCGGCATTCCGTACGAGGGCAACTATTCGGGCTGGCTGGAAGCCAAGTCCGATCGTCTGGCCCAGGAATCCAAGCAGCAATCGGCCCATGAAAAAGCCATGAAGGAAGAACTGGAGTGGGTGCGCAAAGGCGCCAAGGCCCGCCAGTCCAAATCCAAGGCACGCCTGCAACGCTTCGAGGAAATGCAGTCCCAGGAATTCCAGAAGCGCAGCGAAACCAACGAGATCTACATCCCGGCCGGCCCACGCCTGGGCGACAAGGTCATCGAATTCAAGAACGTCAGCAAGGGTTATGGCGATCGCGTATTGATCGACAACCTGTCGTTCTCCATGCCAAAAGGCGCCATCGTCGGTGTGATCGGTGGTAACGGCGCGGGTAAATCCACGCTGTTCCGCATGCTGATGGGCAAGGAAACCCCGGATTCCGGCACCATCGAGATCGGTGAAACCGTGCAACTGGCCTGTGTCGACCAGAGCCGCGAGGACCTGGACGGCAGCAAGACCGTGTTCCAGCAGATCTCCGACGGTTCCGACCAGATCCGTATCGGCAACTATGAAATCCCGTCGCGCACTTACGTCGGTCGCTTCAACTTCAAGGGCGGCGATCAGCAGAAGTTCGTCAAGGACTTGTCCGGTGGTGAGCGCGGTCGCTTGCACCTGGCGTTGACCTTGAAGGAGGGCGGCAACGTCCTGCTGCTCGACGAACCGTCCAACGACCTCGACGTTGAAACCCTGCGTTCCCTGGAAGAAGCCCTGCTGGACTTCCCGGGCGCCGCCATTGTGATCTCCCACGATCGGTGGTTCCTCGACCGTGTGGCGACCCACATCCTGGCGTACGAAGACGACTCGCAAGCGGTGTTCTTCGAAGGCAACTACACCGAGTACGAAGCCGATCGCAAGAAGCGCCTCGGCGAAGCGGCCGCCCAGCCGCATCGTGTACGGCACAAGAAACTGGCCTGATAAGGTCGTTGCATGAAAAACGGAGCCTTCGGGCTCCGTTTTTTATGGGCGCAATATTGCCCTCACTACAGATCAGAAATGTGGGAGCGAGCTTTAAGCTGGTACAGCGAAATCGAGCGAGAGTATGTTGGGGATCGTCGGATCTATCTCATACAGCAGGGCATAACCGGCGCCCGTAATTCCCGTCAGCAGGCTCACGTCGGGAACCCGATCGCTGTCCAGAAGCGGCCCTTCGAAAAACTGCCGGGCGACTTCGCCCAAAGCCTGTTTGACCCTGTCGATACCCTCAGGATTGCCCGAGTGCCGATACAAGTCATACAGACAGATCAGATTGCCGAAATCACCATGACAAAGGTTATAGCCCTCGCCAAACCCATGGGCCCAGAGATTGCTCTCGCATCGTCGTATATCGTCGCGCACAGTCTGCCGGGTCGCATCGTCCAGGGCATCTCCCATCGATTCCATGAGCTGTCGCCTGGCGATGAGGATACCGCCATCACCGTGGCACCACTTGGACGTATGGTCCGCGGGCCCGAGGTTCCGCAGGTCCAGCCAGAAACCATCCCGACTCAAGCGGTTTTCACCCTCCAGCATCTGGATGGCCAAGGGCACCAGAGTCGAATCGCCGGTCACGTCATAGGCTTTGCACAATGCATGGATGACGCCCGAGAGGCCATGGGACAGGCCCGTCAAAATGACGGAGCGATCGCTGCGTCGTAGCAGTTGGCCGTCTTCAATCAGGATCTGATCCTTGATGTAGTCGATCATGCGTCGGATGGTCGGCAGCACATCCTTTTGTCCAGACAACGCGTAGATATTGGCCAGCAGCGTTACCGTTCCACAACAACCTCCCAAGAAGTCGAACTCATAATTTTCAGGAGGCATTTCAATCAGCTGGTCCAGCAGGCCGGCAATTCTTTCATCATGGCTGGCGTCGCCAGTGATCTGGCGACGATTGACGAGCAAATAGACGAAAGCCCCGAGCCCGTGATAGGCGCTGATCGTCAAATCGGTTTTGAAAAAGCCGAAGCGTTGTTCCAGTGAGTACAGGACTTGATCCATGCGCGACAGAAAGACTGGCTGACCACTCACTTTAAACAGGCTCAGGTAAAACAACCCAATCCCGGCGATACCGGAATAAAGCCCGTGATCCATGGGTGAAGGATATTTTCTGCGTGTCGTGGGATGGGTATGAAAATACAACCAGCTGACGTCTGTTGTTGTTCCCGCTACTGCGAGTTCCTCCAGGCGGGAACTGATGCTCGATATGGCGTCGAGTCGGTCCGCCTGGAGCGTCTTTACAAGGTCCCCAGGCACCTGCCCGACACGGGGTGGCGGATGTCCGATTGGCTCTGGAAACAAGCAGACTTCGAGCAGGGTGCGTTGTAAAGCCCAGTCCTTTCGGGACAGGTTCACTAACTTTTGAAGACAGCTTTTTATCGGTGGCTCCACGGCTGCCATCTCTATTGTTTCACCCTGTGCGCTCGTTAAATGATTGGCGCTCAGAGGCATGGTGAAACACGGAATGCTGGACCTCTGCAGGTCGGCTATTTCATAGCGGGGAATGCCCATCTTTCGATAGGGTTCTTTCAGGTCTTTCCACAGGGTTGCGAGCAGAAGTTCTCTGTCGAGCATGTTTTGTGTAAAGCGTGGATGACGGATCAGCCCGATAAAATCGGCATAGCGCTGAGAGTTTTTGAGCAATACGCGGGTGGTCAATCCACAGGCGGATTGTTCCAGCATCCGCATGATCTTGTATCGATGGACCATTAATTCCGCATAGGCATATTCAAAGCCTTGGAACAGTTCGGTTTTATAGGTTTCCAGTCCCTTGCGCTGACCCTGCAAAAGCGGCAGGTGTTTTTGTGTCAGCTGATGCTCGAATGACGTTTTACGCAAATGATAAAAGCCATCCTCGAAAACCAGCGAATGGCGGGTGGCGATGAATAGCTCTTGCCGACTCAGCCCGCTTTGGTCGTTATTGGGGTGTTGCGAGAAGGGTAGAAAGCCACTGGAACATACTGACTGCTGGACCGATTTAAAGCTGTTGGACAATGCACAGCCAGCGGGTAGATCGCTCAGCAGGTCGCTGGTGGAAACGGTGAATAAACACTCGAGGTCGATCATGACCGGACTGTTGCCGCACGCAATAATATTCTCGTAGTGAAAGTCGATGCCGTTCAGTGCATGAACGACAGCTATCTGCGCGCCCATTTTCTTGTAGAACAGTGCAACGTCCGCCGCGTTTTCGCAGGGCTCGTTGTCGATTTTTTCTACCCAGCTACGCCGCTCGCGGCTGAGGATCCTGGGTGCGCGGATGGAAAAACAATCCGCTTCTGTCCATTCATGCAGTTGGCCGAGAAGGCGGTTGAAAAAAAGCGCTTCTCGGCTTGCCCTCGGTTTGTAGATCAATGAAATCGCGCAGATTTTAACCTGGCAGACCGTTTCACCACGGCCGTGGGGGTCCCCCAGGCCGAGCTCAATAGCGTCGATTTGTCGAGACGCAATAGAAAATTCAGCTTCCAGCGACTCGATATCGGCAGCGAAGTCGAGAATGACCGCATAAAGATAGTTGAGTGTGTCTTCCAGCAGGTCAAACAACAACGTCGCCAGCACCGGGTAAACTTCGAAAAATTCCAGCAGCGGTAATGTGCGCAGCTGTTCATTGAACGTGTTCAAGTCAATGTCATCGCCGTGGGCGATTTGCGTGTTCAAATAATGGACCAGGCTTTGTTCTGACGTGCGGCCAACCCGGGCCAGGACATAGGGTTCCAGGCTTTTAAAAAAAGCGGGCCCGTTAATGTATGTTGACGCATGGGAGTAGCGTCCGTCCGCTTGGAATCTATTGATGAAATAAAGAAAAAAACGATAGCCAAACCAATAAAAATTGTCTTTGTCGATCGAGCTTGTGTTCGTTTCCACATTAATGCTGTCAAGTCGAGCAAGCTTTTTTTTCAGGGCGTTCAGGACGGTTTCACCGTCGATAGGCAGGGGCTCGTTGTCGATGGGGGAATTGATATGGGAAACCAGTTGTTCCCTGCCCACTCCAAAGTGATCCAGCAAGGCCTGATCATCAGTATGTAGACGGCTCAGGTTGCTTTCAAAAAGCGCGATGCAACCTTCGGAAGAGACTCCGTGCTTCCCTCGCTGATCAAACTTTAACGCATTGACAAGCATGCCGTAGCTCCTGACATGGATAGAGCAGGCGGTGCCTGCTCTATGTTGACGTTTGCTGCAAGTTTCGATGGTCAGTCAGGCGCTATCAGCACCCGAGTGTCGAACAGCCAATATTGGTGCAGGTTCCAAAAGTGTTGCATTCCAGCGTCGTTGACAGGATCTCGCTGGTGTTGGCGGGCGCTTGATAGGCATTGAATTCGAAATCGAAGTCACCGGACATGTTCAGGATTTTTTCACTCATAGGTAGTTCCTCATCAGGTTATACAATCTAATACAGTGACCAGCGGTCAATCGGGTACCGGAAAGCGCCCGAGCTGTAGGATGTAATAAAGTTATTTAGGGGATTAGGATGTATCACGTACCTGCGCTGCAGGCTATTACAGGGTTTAACAAAACACGGCGGTGCACTCTATGGTGCCGCACTTGATAATGGTCAGCGTCGCTGATTCGATACCGAGACTGTTCACCTGTTGATACGGCTTCAGGTCGCTGTCGAAGTCGCCAGGCATTGCCAATATTCGTTCGCTCATTATGTGTTTCCCTTTTTTTGCACTGGTTGAAGTGCGGGAAAACAGTAGCACGCTGTTGGTTTGACACAAACCTGTCGTTATAACTTTATGTTGCGGTTACATATTGATACAGGTGTAGATCAGTGTTATCTAGTTGAAGTTAGACGGATTTGGTGCGCGTTGCTTGATGAGGATTGGATGGCTTGCCAACTTCGCATCCAGGTTGAAACGCTGTCATGTAGCGTTCAGGTTGCAGATGTGTTTGAAGTGTTCTTGTCACTGCACCCGACAAGAGTCTGTCGACCAAGATCATTCAGGGTCGATAGCGATGACTTCAATGATGAGATTCCCGGCCGGTCGCTCCCAAGTCACCTCATCCCCAACCGTTGTCCCCAGCAACGCCCGTCCCAGCGGCGAGCCCCAGTTGATCAGCCCATTGGCCGCATCGGCCTGGTCTTCACCCACTAATTGCACCCGCTGCTCGTGGTCCTGTTCATCGACAAAGGTCACCCAGTGTCCGATTCGTACTTGATCGGATGAAGTCGGCGCAACGACCCGGGCGCTTTGCAGGCGCTGCGTGAAATAGCGCAGATCCCGTTCAAGGTCGGCGGTCCGCTGTTTGTCCGCCAGCTCCCCTCGGCTCGCCTGCTGGCCGTGCAGCGCCTGCAACTCGGCGACCTGGACCTGTAGCTGGGCCAGTCCAGTGGGCGTGACATAGTTGGGTTGCGAGCTGATCTGGCGTTCGACCGGCTGATCGGCCTGGGCGGCAGCGTTGTCTTCGTTGACGAAAGCGCGACTCATAGGATTCTCCTCCATTGGAGTTTGGGCCATGGTCGCAAGGTTTTGGTTTCGACGAATGCCTCTGAGCGACTCACTGCGAGTGATAAGCCCGGCCGGCGTCGCGATCCTTCTCCTGTTGCCAGGCCCGTTCGCGCTCGTCCCAATGGCGTTCGCGGTAGGCGTCACGCTCTTCACTCTCGCGCATGGCCTGGCATTGGCGAAAGCCGTCGCCCCAGCCTTCGGCGTAGCGGGGATCCCGGAGATAACGCGGCACGTCCTTCCTGAACTGGCCGGTGATCGCACCGGCGGCTTGTCGGCCGCTGCTGCAACCGTCGTCGAAACCATCGGCGAAGGCCGGCGGATAACCTCGGGCGATCAAATCTTCATGGGTGGTTTCACAGCCACCAAGCAACATCAACACACTCAGCACCACTGCCGCGCGCCTCATCTCTACCTTCTCACCGAATCTGACTCATACCCTAAGTCTAGAAGTGGATTCGTCAGAAAGGCGTGAAAGCGCGGTGATTAATCCGTGTGTTGCGCCTGCGGCTATCAGTAGTGGTACCACTTCACCTCGAGCATCACCTCGCTTTCCGGCGAGGCCAAGTGGCTGAACTCCCGCTGGGCGCTCAGGCGCAGGCCCAGGTTACGGGACAATTCCCACTGCTGGTTCAGACTCAGGCTACGGCGCACTTCGCCGTTGACGAAATAATCACCCTTGGCTTCCAGGCTCAGGTTGCCCAGCGGGTTTTTCCACAGCACCCCGCTGTTGAAACCGGCGGCCGGGGCGATGAATTCGGCGAAGTCATTGTTATGCTCGACCCGTACGGTGCCCAGGGCGAAGCCCAACACATCGTCCCCCAACGCCCAAGTGCCGCCGCCGCCACCATTGACGTGGCTGACGAGCGTTTCATCGTCGTGCTTGCCTGGCACGCGTTCCAAGCCACCGGTGACCTGCCAGGACAGCGGTTGCAGCAGCTCGTTGCGTGGGGTCAGGGAGCGAATGGTCGCCAGGTCCAGTTGCTGCACTTGCCAATCGTTGCCTTCGTACTGGCGCAGTTTCAATTGGAGGATTTCGATCTGCGCCCCCAGCGGGAAACTCTCAGCGTTGTCATTGAGGTCGTGATAGGCCATGCGCAAGCCATATTCGCCGAAGGCACGGTCGCCTCGCGTGCCCAGGCCGGCCTGCCAGGTACGCGATTGATGGCCGTCTTCGGGCAGGCCCGGTTGCGGGATGTCCAGTTCCGGCGCGGGGTTTTGGTTGATCGCTCGCAACAGTTCGAAACTGCGTTGGGCGCGCTGGGGATCACGTTCCTGGCCGTTGGCGCGGTAGCGCTCCAGGCGGTAGGCCGCGTCGATGATCAGCGCCTGGCGATCGCGCGGTAGCGCCTTGAACTCAGGTAATTGCAGCTGTTGCTGGTCGGCGCTGACTTTCAGCACCCACTGTTGTTCATCATCGCTGAGCGGTTCGGCGCGGCTGAGCAGCTCGCGTTCGCGGGACGGTCGATACTGGATGCTTTCCACCAGCCCGGCTTCTTTCACTGCCTTGACGGTGTCGGTGGGAATCGCCGTCAGCGGAAATTGTTCGGTCAGGCGCAGGCTGGGGCGAGCCACTTGCAGCAATTCGAGCAGGCGATAGGAGCAGTTTTCGTCAAAGAAAAAGTAGTCGAACTGGATCTGCTTGAGTTCCCACACATGCTCGACCATGCGTTCGGTTTCCGCCTGGCTCAGGTTGAGGCGGTATTCCCACAGGTCGCGGTTCTCGAGGCTACGGTATTCGGAGAGTTTTTCCTGGTACGGCACCAGGGCGAACAGGCCGGGATAACCGCCCATCAGGCCCTTCCAGGCGTAGAGAATGCTGTTGTCCGAACCTTCGATGTAGGCGCCGAAGTTGATCGCGTAGCTGAGCAGCGCGGTCTTGTCGCTTTGCACATCGGCCTGGTCGATGCGCAGCAAGGTATGGCCGAACATCGAGGAGGGGCTGTTCAGGTACGCGGCGGGGAAGATCATCACCGCGCTGTGGGGCGAAACGTCCTTGAACCACTGGGTGTAGTCGCTGCAATTGACCGCCGGCAGGTCCGTCAGGCCGAGCTGCGCCTTCAGCCAGCGGGTACGCGCCGGATATACGCATTGGGCGTGTTGCTGGCCGGCGCTGGCCGGGCCGTACAGGGCTTGCAGCGTGGCGGTCAGTTCGCGGTCGGGGTGTTCGTTGCCGTCGGGTGCGAGGAAGAATTTCTTGTCGCTGATGTAACTGCGCCAGCCACCGAGCTTGGCGGTTTCGTAGTGCCCGAGGGAAATCCAGAAGCGATCATTGGCCAGTTGCTGCAAACGTTGAGGGTCGACATGGGGCGCGGCGGACAGCGGGGCGCACACACAGAGCGCCAGCCAGGCAAGGCGTTTGAGCATAGTCGGCTACTTGGAAAGTCGAAAAAATAAAGACCGAGAGGGCCCCAAAAAGAAAACCCGCTCCCCGAAAGGAGCGAGTGGTGCCGAGCTTAAGCTTGAGTCGCGTACTTGGCCAGGCGAGGGTCGTTTTTCAGCACGGCCAGGGTGTTGGTATGCACGTCTTCGGCAGTCACGTCAGCCTTGCTGAAGATCTGCTGGAAGTGCTCGTGGGTCACAGCCGAGAAGTGGGCACGGTCTTCCGGCGCCACACCCAGTACCACGGCGTAGGTGGTCAGCGCTTCGCCCTGACCCTTGGCCATGTCTTCGGACAGCTCGTTCATCATGCCATTCATGGCCAGCCAGGACTTGCCACCGTAGGTCAGCGCTGCGTTGGTCGAGCAGCCGTTGGTGCCGGAGGTCATGCCGAAGGTGGCGTTGCCGGAAGTGCCGTTGGTGGTGGATGCGAGGAAGTGAGCCGGGGTGCCACGCTGACCTTCGAACAGCATGTTGCCCCAACCGCAATCCGGGCCGCCCGGCGCCTGAGCCATGGCGTTGATGGATACAGCGGTGAAGAGAGTACCGAGAAGAATCCGTTTCATAGCTATGTTCTCTTTATGTGCATACCAATGGACAGGGTCTGGCCCCAACAGCAGCCAGTGGGCCGGTTATTGTTCCAGCCGCGCAGTTTGGAGTTTAGGCACGATCCGAGGGTTCCGTGGCATTTTGCAAAAACATTACTGCAAATCCATTGCTTGCGGGGCTCTGCCCAGGGTTTTTCCCTCGACTATGCTTTGGCCTCAGGCGCTCCTTGCCAGTCAGGTACGGGCAGCGCCAGAATGCCGCTATCTGCCCCGCCTGATGTAAGGAAGCCCGATGCCTGATCCTGTTGCTGCCAGCTTGCGTCTAGCGCCCGAAGCGCTGACCCGTCCGTTTTCCGCTGAACAGTTCAGCTTCTCTACCACCAATGATCTGGAGCCCTTCCGCGGTGTGCTTGGCCAGGAACGTGCGGTCGAAGCATTGCAGTTCGGTGTGGCGATGCCACGCCCCGGTTACAACGTATTTGTCATGGGTGAGCCCGGCACCGGCCGGTTCTCGTTCGTCAAACGCTACCTCAAGGCCGAAGGCAAGCGCATGCAGACCCCGTCGGACTGGGTCTATGTCAACAACTTCGATGAACCCCGCGAGCCGCGCGCGCTGGAGCTGCCGTCGGGCACCGCCGGCACCTTCATTGGCGATATCAATGGCCTGATCGACAACCTGCTGGCGACGTTTCCGGCGGTGTTCGAACATCCGTCCTATCAACAGAAAAAGAGCGCCATCGATCGCGCCTTCAACCAGCGCTACGACCGCGCCCTCGATGTGATCGAGCGCCTGGCGCTGGAAAAGGACGTCGCGCTGTACCGTGACAGCAGCAACATAGCCTTCACCCCGATGAGCGAGGGCAAGGCCCTGGACGAGGCGGAATTCGCCCAGTTGCCAGAAGCCGAGCGCGAGCGATTCCATGAGGATATTTCCGGCCTGGAGGAGCGCCTGAACGAAGAGCTCGCCAGCCTGCCGCAGTGGAAGCGCGAGTCCAACAACCAGTTGCGTCACCTCAACGAAGAAACCATCACCCTGGCCTTGCAACCGTTGCTGGCGCCGTTGTCGGAGAAATACGCCGAGAACGCCGCCGTGTGCGGTTATCTGCAAGCCATGCAGGTCTATCTGCTCAAGACCGTGGTCGAGCAGTTGGTGGATGACAGCAAGACCGACGCTGTCGCCCGCAAGCTGCTGGAAGAGCAATACGCGCCGAGCCTGGTCGTCGGCCACCCGGCGAGCGGCGGTGCGCCGGTGGTGTTCGAACCGCACCCGACCTACGACAACCTGTTCGGGCGCATCGAGTACAGCACCGACCAAGGCGCGCTCTACACCACGTATCGGCAATTGCGCCCAGGCGCCTTGCACCGCGCCAACGGCGGGTTCCTGATTCTTGAAGCGGAGAAAATGCTCGGCGAGCCGTTCGTGTGGGATGCGCTCAAGCGTGCCCTGCAGTCGCGCAAGCTGAAAATGGAATCGCCGCTGGGTGAGCTGGGTCGCCTGGCGACCGTCACCCTGACACCGCAGCACATCCCGCTGCAGGTCAAGGTCGTGATCATCGGCGCGCGCCAGCTCTATTACGCCTTGCAGGACCTGGATTCGGATTTCCAGGAGATGTTTCGCGTGCTGGTGGACTTCGACGAAGACATCCCGATGGGCGACGAGAGCCTGGAGCAGTTTGCCCAGTTGCTCAAGACCCGAACCTCGGAAGAGGGCATGGCACCGCTGACCGCCGACGCGGTGGCACGCCTGGCCACCTATAGCGCGCGCCTGGCCGAACACCAGGGGCGCCTGTCGGCGCGTATCGGTGATCTGTTCCAACTGGTGAGCGAGGCGGATTTCATTCGCCAACTGGCGGGTGACGAGATGACCGACGCCGGCCACATCGAGCGAGCCCTAAAGGCCAAGGCGACTCGGACCGGGCGCGTTTCGGCGCGCATCCTCGATGACATGCTGGCGGGGATCATCTTGATCGATACCGATGGCGCGGCCGTGGGCAAGTGCAACGGTTTGACGGTGCTGGAAGTCGGCGACTCGGCGTTTGGCGTGCCGGCGCGGATTTCCGCCACGGTGTACCCGGGCGGCAGCGGTATCGTCGATATCGAACGCGAGGTCAACCTCGGGCAGCCGATCCACTCCAAGGGTGTGATGATCCTGACCGGCTACCTGGGCAGCCGGTATGCCCAGGAATTCCCGTTGGCGATTTCGGCCAGTATCGCCCTTGAGCAGTCCTACGGTTATGTGGACGGCGATAGCGCGTCCCTCGGGGAGGCTTGCACGCTGATCTCGGCTTTGTCTAAGACGCCGTTGAAGCAATGCTTCGCCATCACCGGCTCGATCAACCAGTTCGGCGAAGTGCAGGCGGTGGGTGGAGTCAACGAGAAGATCGAAGGCTTCTTCCGCCTCTGCGAAGCCCGCGGGCTCACGGGCGAGCAAGGGGCGATCATTCCCCAGGCCAACGTCGCGACCCTGATGCTTGACGAGAAGGTGCTGGCGGCCGTGCGCGCGGGACAGTTCCATGTCTACGCCGTGCGCCAGGCCGATGAAGCCCTGAGCCTGCTGGTGGGCGAGCCTGCCGGCGAGCCGGACGAGAACGGCGAGTTCCCGGAGGGCAGTGTCAACGCTCGCGTCGTGGAACGGCTGCGGGTCATCGCGGAAATGATCAGCGACGAAGATATCAAGGAAGCGGAAAAGGAAATGGCACAGCAGGCGCTAACGGAGGCCAAGCCGGCGTAAGGCTTTTCTGACCGACGCAAGCCCGGTGGGAGCGAGCTTGCTCGCGATAGCGGAGTATCAGTCACTGTTTCCTTGACTGTCACGCCGCTATCGCGAGCAAGCTCGCTCCCACAGTGTTTTTTGGATGATCTCCTCAATGGCGTCACCAGTTTGGCGTCAATATTCACACTATGACCGCCCGGCGCATTCTGGTCTCGAAATCCTTCGATGCCGGAACTTTTCTCCTATCCTCAGTTCAAGGATAACGAGAGCCATCATTGGATCGAAACAGCCCCTCCCGGGCTGAATACCGGATCTACCGAGGGGCGCCGCCATGTCGCGCAACCTTTGCCTTACTCGTCAATGCCTCGGGCTTGTAACCCGCATCGAATGCGCTGTCCGCCCCCTTGCCGGGGATACCGGCATGTGGACCGTGCTCTTCGCCGCCGGAATGGCCGGTGAGCAACCCTCCGCCATCAAGGCCCAAGGGCCCTTTCCCGGACCGACAGCCGCTGAAACCATCCTCGATACCATCGTTCAGAGCCTGACGACCCATGGCTATGAGCTGGCCGATGATCCGCAGATCTGGTCCCTGCACATGCAGGCACAACTTCGGGAAATCAACGGAGGCCGTTGTCGCAACGTCGGCGGTTTCGAATATCGTCCGCTTCAGTGACGCATGCCTGGGCAGTAATGAATTGACACAAGCGCCGGATCCCAAGTGAGGGGCGGCGTTTGTGGGGCGGATCGTGGCTGATATACTCGCCACGATTTTTCAGCCCTGGTATGAGATTCAATGGAACGCTTTATCGAAAATGCAATGTATGCCTCCCGTTGGCTGCTGGCGCCGATCTACTTTGGGCTGTCCCTCGGCCTGCTGGCCCTGGCGCTGAAGTTCTTCCAGGAAGTCTTTCACGTCATTCCCAACGTCTTTTCCATGGCCGAGTCGGACCTGATCCTCGTGCTGTTGTCGCTCATCGACATGGCGCTGGTGGGCGGCCTGCTGGTGATGGTGATGATTTCCGGCTATGAGAACTTCGTCTCGCAACTGGACATTGGCGACGACAAGGAAAAGCTCAACTGGCTGGGCACGATGGATTCGTCGTCGCTGAAGATGAAAGTCGCGGCATCGATCGTTGCCATTTCCTCGATCCACTTGTTGCGTATCTTCATGGACGCCAAGAACGTCGATCCCGAACACCTGATGTGGTACGTGATCATCCACATGACCTTTGTGGTCTCGGCCTTCGCCATGGGTTACCTGGACAAACTGACCAAGCACTGAGACATCCTCGGTGTCGAAGCAACGCCCGCCTGTGGAGAAACAGGCGGGCGTTGTCGTTTGGAGGAGAGGGCGCGTGAGCGGTTCGTCCGCGCCATGGCATCTGTGCTAGTCTGCTCGCCCTTTTGGTTCCGGGCGCTCCGGGAGGCGCTGTGTCATTCACGGCAATTCTCGAGCCGTCCGCACAGCGGAGCAGCATCATGTCCGAAGTTAACCTGTCCACCGACGAAACCCGCGTCAGCTACGGCATTGGCCGTCAGTTGGGCGACCAACTGCGCGACAACCCGCCACCGGGCGTGAGCCTGGACGCGATCCTGGCTGGCCTGACCGACGCGTTCGCCGGCAAGCCGAGCCGTGTGGGCCAGGACGAGATGTCCGCCAGTTTCAAAGTCATTCGTGAAATCATGCAGGCCGAAGCCGCCGCGAAGGCTGAAGCCGCTGCGGGCGAAGGTCGTGCGTTCCTGGCCGAAAACGCCAAGCGCGAAGGCATCACCACCTTGGCCTCGGGCCTGCAATTCGAAGTGCTGACCCAGGGTGAAGGCGCCAAGCCGACCCGTGAAGATCAAGTACGCACGCATTATCACGGCACCCTGATCGACGGCACTGTGTTCGACAGCTCCTACGATCGTGGCCAGCCAGCCGAATTCCCGGTAGGCGGCGTGATCCCAGGCTGGACCGAAGCGCTGCAATTGATGAACGCCGGCAGCAAATGGCGCCTGTACGTGCCGAGCGAGCTGGCCTACGGCGCTCAAGGCGTTGGCAGTATCCCGCCGCACAGCGTGCTGGTGTTTGACGTCGAGCTGTTGGACGTCCTGTAAGACCTGCCCGGTTTTACTGCTGAACATAAAAACTGTGGGAGCGAGCTTGCTCGCGATGGCGGTCTGTCAGTCAATATCGATGTTGAATGACACACTGCTTCGTCGGATCGCCGCCCGGAGCAGGCTCGCTCCCACAGGTCTTTTGTGCTCATCCGTGGAACCTGCCACTGAAACCCCCCGTCGGGCGCAACGCCCGGGCGTAGCAGAACAGGAACAGGTTTCGCACCAACTCCTTGAGCACCAGCGGTTCGCTGGAGTTGAGGCTGTTGAGGTCCAGGTCTCCTTGGTCCTGCAGCTCATTCAAGGCTTCTTCTTCAAGTACCGCACAGACTTCCCCGGTTTCCCGATGCAGGATCCTCAGGTAGGGATGTGGGCGGTCCAGCCAGGCATCGATCAAATAAGTCATGGTTCTCATCTCCTTGATGGGTCTGATGAGAATAATTCTTATTCGCTAAATAGCAAGTCTCTATTGGCGCGGCGATTGTTTTTCTGACGGTGGGTCGTGATAGCTCGAATTGGCGCGGATTGGCCGAGCTTGCGCAAGATGGGGGTGAAGCGGGAAGGGTGAGGAGCCATCCCACGCTGGGCGCGGGATGGGAATACAGCAAGATCAGACTTTTCTGACGAACTCGGATTTCAGCTTCATCGGGCCAATGCCATCGATCTTGCAGTCGATGTCGTGGTCGCCATCGCACAGACGGATGTTCTTCACCTTGGTGCCGACCTTGACCACCAGCGAGGTGCCCTTGACCTTGAGGTCCTTGATCACGGTGATGGTGTCGCCGTCCTGCAGGACGTTGCCGACCGAATCTTTCTTCACGGTGTCGTCGGAAGGCGCTTCAGCTTCGCCGCTGGCAGACCATTCGTGGGCGCACTCCGGGCAGACCAGCTGGGTGCCGTCTTCGTAGGTGTATTCGGAATTGCATTTAGGGCAGGGAGGCAACGTGCTCACTAGGGTTCCTTGAGTATCAGGATGGCAAAAGGGCGCACATTGTATAGGGTTTTGTCGCAAGGAGGGGGATGCGGGGCTTTTGTGGCGAGGGAGCTTGCTCCCGCTGGGCTGCGGAGCAGCCCCAATTGGATTGCTGCGGTCATTAAGATGGATCGCGTCAACCGGTTTACGACGGCTGCGCCGCCGAGCGGGAGCAAGCTCCCTCGCCACGAAAGCTCGTCGTTTTCAGGTGATCAATGCGTACGGGCGACCGCAAACTCGCTCAGTTCCACCAGCGCATCGCGATATTCGCTGGCCGGCAGCGCATCGAGGCACTTGATCGCACGGGCCACATAGTCCCGGGCCAGTGTCGCGGTGTATTCCAGCGAGCCGGAGGCTTCGACCGCAGCACGAATGCTTTCCAGGTCTTCGATCCCGCCTTTCTGGATCGCCTGGCGCACCAGCGCCGCTTGTTCCGGCGTGCCTTCGCGCATGGTGTAGATCAGCGGCAGGGTCGGCTTGCCTTCGGCCAGGTCGTCACCGACATTCTTGCCCAGGGTCTCGGCATCGCCCTTGTAGTCCAGCAAGTCGTCTACCAGTTGGAACGCAACGCCCAGATGATCGCCAAAGGTGCGCAGGGCTTCGCTCTGCTCGGCGCTAGCGCCGGCCAGGGCAGCGGCACTATGGGTCGAGGCTTCGAAAAGCATCGCGGTCTTGCCGCGAATGACTTCCATGTAGGTCTCTTCGGTGGTGCTGGCGTCGCGGACCTTGGACAGCTGCAGCACTTCGCCTTCGGCGATGATGCGCGTGGCTTGGGACAGGATCTTCATCACCGGCATCGAACCGAGCTCGACCATCATTTCGAACGAACGCGAATACAGGAAATCGCCCACCAGCACGCTCGGGGCGTTGCCCCACATGGCGTTGGCGGTCGAGCGGCCACGGCGCATGCCGGACATGTCGACAACGTCGTCATGCAGCAGCGTCGCGGTGTGCAGGAACTCGATGGTGGCGGCCAGCAGGCGCATGTCATCGCCTTCGCGACCCAGGGCCTTGCCGCACAAAAGCACCAATAAAGGACGCAGGCGCTTGCCACCCGCCGAAGTGATGTAGTCGCCGATTTTCGATACCAGCGGCACTCGGGAAGTCAGCTGCTTCTTGATGATGCCGTCGACGGCACTAAAATCGTCCGCCACTGCGCGGTAGAAAGCTTGGGGTTGCATCAGCGACAGGCGCTCCAGAAGGGTTGCGCGGCATGCTAGGACCCCCACCCAGACCTGTCAAGGCGCGATGGACGGCTACTTGCAAGGCTCGGTTGCCTTGCGTACAATCGCGCACCCTGAACTTCCTGGGCAGCACCTGCCTTACGCAATTGCATCCGGGCCTTCCAGCCCATGCAGCCATGCCAGCCAATACCTCTTCTTATAAAGCGCTGGGTGAGCAGGATTATCGGAGAAATACCATGTCGTACGCAGTAATTGTTACTGGTGGCAAGCAATACAAGGTCGCCCCAGGTGAATACCTGAAGATCGAAAAACTGGAAATCGCTACCGGCGAATCCGTGACTTTTGATCGCGTTCTGTTGGTCGCCAATGGCGATGACGTGAATATCGGCGCTCCAGTCGTTGCTGGCGCTACCGTTGTGGCTGAAGTGATCTCCCAAGGTCGTCACGATAAAGTCCGCATCATCAAGTTCCGTCGCCGTAAGCACCACATGAAGCGTATGGGCCACCGCCAGTGGTACACCGAGATCAAAATCACCGGTATTCAGGCTTAATTTCAGCCTAATTCCTCACTAGGAGAATTGAACTCATGGCACACAAAAAAGCTGGTGGTAGTACCCGTAACGGTCGCGACTCAGAAGCCAAACGCCTTGGCGTGAAGATGTATGGCGGCCAGGCTATCAAAGCGGGCAACATCATCGTGCGTCAGCGCGGCACCCAATTCCACGCTGGCTACGGCGTTGGCATGGGTAAGGATCACACCCTCTTCGCTAAAGTCGAAGGCGTGATCAAGTTCGAAGTAAAAGGCGCCTTCGGTCGTCGTTACGTAAGCGTTATCGCAGCTTAATTGCGAGACCGCTGGAAAAGCCCTGTCTTGCGACGGGGCTTTTTCGTTTGTGGGGTGAGTCTCTTGCAAAACTGTTTGTATGGGCTGCCGGCGCTGCGGTTGGGGCGTGTTTTGAGGTCGCTGCGCTCATTTTTGCAAGAGTCTTATGTCTTGTTTTTTTCGGCTCGTCCGTACGGCGAGAGGCGTGTGTCATGAAGTTTGTTGATGAAGTATCGATTCGAGTAAAGGCTGGCGACGGCGGCAATGGCTGCATGAGTTTCCGTCGGGAAAAATTCATTGAAAACGGTGGTCCGAACGGTGGTGACGGGGGCGACGGCGGCTCGATCTACATGCTTGCCGACGAAAACCTCAACACCCTGGTGGACTACCGTTACACCCGGCACTTCGATGCCGAGCGTGGCTCCAACGGCGGCAGCACCGATTGCACCGGCAAGAAGGGCGAAGACCTGATCCTGCGCGTGCCAGTCGGTACCACGGTGATCGACTCCGCCACTCAGGAAGTGATTGGCGACCTGACCAAGGCCGGCCAGCGTCTGCTGGTCGCTCATGGCGGTTGGCACGGCCTGGGCAACACCCGTTTCAAATCCAGCACCAACCGTGCGCCGCGCCAGACCACCCCTGGCAAGCCTGGCGAGCAGCGTGACCTGAAGCTGGAAATGAAGGTGTTGGCCGACGTGGGCCTGCTGGGCTTGCCGAACGCTGGTAAAAGTACGTTCATTCGCTCGGTCTCTGCCGCCAAGCCGAAAGTAGCCGATTACCCGTTCACCACCCTGGTACCCAACCTGGGCGTGGTCAGCGTCGATCGCTGGAAGAGCTTTGTGATCGCTGACATCCCGGGCTTGATCGAAGGTGCTTCCGAGGGCGCGGGCCTGGGGATTCGCTTCCTCAAGCATTTGTCCCGTACCCGCCTGTTGCTGCACCTCGTCGACATGGCGCCGCTGGATGAAACCAGTGCCGCCGATGCCGCCGAAGTCATCGTCAACGAACTGACCAAGTTCAGCCCGGCCCTGGCCGAGCGCGACCGTTGGCTGGTGCTGAACAAGTGCGACCAGATCCTTGAAGAAGAGCATGAGGAGCGGGTCAAGGAAATCGTCGATCGCCTGGAGTGGGAAGGTCCGGTCTACGTGATCTCGGCCATTGCCAAGGAAAATACCGAGCGCTTGTGCCACGACATCATGCGTTACCTGGAAGATCGCGCCGATCGCCTGGCCAACGACCCGGCCTACAAGGAAGAGCTGGCCGAGCTCGATCAGCGCATCGAAGACGAGGCTCGCGCTCAGTTGCAGGCCTTGGACGACCAGCGTGCCTTGCGCCGCAGCGGCGTCAAGTCGGTCCATGACATCGGTGACGACGATTGGGATGAGGAAGATGTGGACGATGAAGATGGTCCGGAGATCATCTACGTTCGCGACTGATCTTGTGCCGATGCGAGTTGCTTGAGATCAAAACCTGTGGGAGCGAGCCTGCTCGCGATGGCGGTGCGTCAGCCAGCATCCATGCTGCTGACCCAATGCAATCGCGAGCAGGCTCGCTCCCACACGGATTCTCCGGGTGGCTGGCATCGAGGGCAGGTTTAACTGGTCCAGCGCGGTGTTATCATCGCAGCCAGCCGGTTTCCAAGGCGCCGCTCAATCGAGCGGCGTTTTGGTATCTGTAAAACGCAAATACGAATAATCCCATGGGCGGCGCTGGGTCGCGCCGTTCGCTGGCAAAGGTTGAAGAAAATGCGGAGCAAGGTGACGGGTGCGCAGCGCTGGGTCGTGAAGATCGGCAGCGCACTGCTGACAGCGGATGGCAAAGGCCTGGATCGTCAGGCAATGGCGGTGTGGGTCGAGCAGATGGTGGCCTTGCATGAGGCTGGCGTCGAGCTGGTATTGGTCTCGTCCGGGGCTGTGGCCGCCGGTATGAGTCGCCTGGGCTGGACGTCGCGACCCAGCGCGATGCATGAGCTGCAGGCCGCTGCCGCCATTGGCCAGATGGGCCTGGTCCAGGCCTGGGAGTCGAGCTTTGCCGAGCATGGCCGCCATACGGCGCAGATCCTGCTGACCCATGACGACCTGTCCGACCGCAAGCGTTACCTCAACGCCCGCAGTACGTTGCGAGCACTGGTGGAGCTGAAAGTCATCCCAGTGATCAACGAAAACGACACGGTAGTCACCGACGAGATCCGTTTCGGCGATAACGATACCCTGGCCGCGCTGGTGGCGAATCTGGTTGAGGCGGACCTGTTGGTGATCCTCACGGATCGCGACGGCATGTTCGATGCCGATCCGCGCAACAATCCCGACGCCAAGTTGATCTACGAAGCCCGTGCCGATGATCCGGCGCTGGATGCGGTCGCTGGCGGTACTGGCGGTGCGTTGGGGCGCGGAGGCATGCAGACCAAGCTGCGCGCGGCTCGCCTGGCGGCCCGTTCCGGCGCTCATACCATCATTGTCGGCGGGCGCTTGGAACGGGTGTTGGATCGCCTGAAGTCGGGCGAGCGCATCGGCACCTTGCTTTCCCCTGAGCGCGGCATGCTGGCGGCGCGCAAGCAATGGCTGGCCGGGCATCTGCAAACCCGTGGCACCTTGGTGCTGGACGCCGGTGCTGTGTCGGCGTTGTCCCAGGGCAACAAAAGCCTTTTGCCGGTGGGCGTGAAATTGGTCCAGGGTAGTTTCCGCCGCGGCGAAATGGTCGTGTGCGTGGCGCCGGACGGTCGTGAGATTGCCCGTGGCCTCGCCAACTACAGCGCGCTGGAAGCTCAGAAAATCATCGGTCAGTCGTCTGATGCGATTGTCGGTCTGTTGGGTTACATGGCGGAGCCCGAACTGGTCCATCGTGACAACCTGATCCTCGTCTAAGGAAAAATCATGGGTGTGGCAAAAGGATTGATTGGCTTGCTGCTGGCATTGCCGCTGCTGGCTTCGGCCGAGGAAATTGGCCAGGTCTCGACCGTGTTCAAGTTTGTCGGGCCGAACGATCGGATCGTAGTCGAGGCGTTCGATGATCCCAAGGTCGATGGCGTGACCTGTTACCTGTCGCGGGCCAAGACCGGTGGTGTGAAGGGCGGCCTGGGCCTGGCCGAGGATCGCGCCGAGGCGTCCATCGCCTGTCGCCAGGTTGGGCCGATCAGCTTCAAGGGCGAGCTCAAGGACGGCGAAGAGGTGTTCCGCGAGCGCACCTCGCTGGTGTTCAAGACCATGCAAGTGGTGCGGTTCCTCGACAAGAAGCGCAATACGCTGGTGTACCTGGTCTACAGCGACCGGGTGATCGAGGGCAGCCCGCAAAATGCGGTGACGGCGATTCCGATCTTGCCTTGGCGTTAAGTATCGAATGACCGGCGAGCCAATCGGCTCGCTTTTTTAATCTTCATGGATGTTGTTGTGCTTTTGGCGCGAAGGGATTCGTATGCGTTCGTTTTTGCTGCTGTTTGTATTGAGTTGTTCAGTTTCCGCCGGGGCCCTGGCGGAACCGTTTTATAGCGCCAAGCCCCTGGCCCATCCGCTGATAGAAAACTCCCAGGAGAGTGGGGCGACACTGGCTTTTATCCACGAGGCGGAAGGTGTCGTGGGCTATTCATGCTTGTGTGATTCACCGGATGGCGCGCCGCACGTGCTCGACCGGTATGGCGATGCCAGTGTCGAGTCGGTGTTCTACGCCAGCCTCGACAGTGATCTCCAGACGCTGGTCGTGCTGTCCCGAGCAAAGGGACAGTACGCCCTTCATGGTTATCGATTCGTGCCGTCCACCGGTACTTATCGCCGACTCGAGACGCTTCAGCCGGCGCTGGATCGTATTGCGGCCAATCGCAAAATCCTCAATGCCGCCATTGTCCAGAAGGCGCTGGGTGCGTTGCCGCCTTACGCTTACGGCGCCGTGGTGCCTGTGACCGGTATTGCTGAATTCGACACGCTCAATCCCGCCGACGGTACGCTGGTGGGCTACTTTGGTGTCGACGGTGTTCCGGCCTCGGCGGGGCAGCCGGCGGAGGATCCTCATCGTGACACCTACAAAAAGACCTTCCAGCAGCGCGAAGGGCGCTGGCTCACGGTGACGTATGAGCGCGTACCGTCTCGGGATGAGGATGTGGGTGCTGCCTATAGCGTCAGCCGGATGGCTTGGGAAACCCGTCCGCAGCTTTACCGAGGCTCTGAGGATGGGGTGGGGGCGATCATGGGGGAAAGGCAGCTCTGGGCGCTGGGTTCGTATGTCCAGGGCAAGAAATCAGGTCAGTGGACGGAGTTTGGCCCGTCGGGCGACGAATCTACCGGCGCCTATGTGGATGGGTTGCGCCAAGGGCCGTGGCTCATCAGTGATAGAGGTACGGTTTCCCAAGGCATGATCGTCGATGGCTTCTACGAGGGGCGCTGGACGATCGAGGGGTACGACGATGAGGTGCCGATGTCTGGTTTCGATACTTACAAACGCGGCGATTATGAAGGGCCTTCCGAGCGTGTGCGTCATGGCGAGGTGATCCAGCGCGGCGATTTCGTGGCGGGGATGCAGCACGGGGATTGGAAGATGCCGTGGGGTGAGGGGCGTTACGTGCGAGGCGTCCGGGAGGGGCGTTGGACATTGAAGGTGGAGGGCGGTGGCGTCCAGACCGTGGACTTTGCCGCCGACAAGAGGCATGGCGAGTTGCGAGAAGTGGATGCTGCGGGGGTATTGCGGCGGGTCGAGCACTACCGTGCGGGTGTGTTGGATGGATTGAAAGAGACCTATGCGGCCAATGGCAAGCTTACCTATTCGGCCCACTACGCCAATGGCCAGATCGAAGGGCGGGCGCTGACCTACACGGAAGACGGTGCCGTGCTGCTGTCGGATATCTCCTGGCGTTACGGTTCACGAGAGGGCGCCTTTCGTCTCTATCATCCCAATGGTCAGCCCGATACGGTGGCAACGTACGAAAAGGATGAACCCATTGGCAACGTGCAATCATTCGATGCGAACGGGGTGTTGATTGCGGACCGCAACTACTGTCACGTGCCGGATGGGAAGTACACCCGCATCATGCTGTGCGGCAAGCAGCGCGGGGCGTTCAATAACGGCCACTTCGACTCCGAGAGTGACTATCTGTTCGGTAATGAGCAAAGCGCGCGCCACACCCAGGATGGGCGCACCGTTCGGGAGGTGTTGCTGGGGCCTGATGACCACGTGACGCGCAAGGAGTATTACCCCAACGGCCAATTGAAATTCTCTGAAGAGAAGCAGGGTTTTCGGCTGATCACGGTCTACGGGCGCGAATACAAGGACTATTCGTACGCCAAGCGCGAAGGCGAGACGGTCTACTACTACCCGACGGGTGCGGTCGAGCGTCGCATGACTTTCAAGGATGACAAGATAGTGGGTTGCTACACCGGCTACGATGAGGCTGGCGTACAGAACTTCCCGCCCCCGGGAGGCTGCCCTCCGCCCAAGCCGGTGGTGTTCAATTTCGGCGAGTAGGGAATCTGATTTCAGTCTTCCCCGACCAATGTGGGAGCGAGCCTGCTCGCGAAGACGGCGGAACAGTCGCCATCTCCATCATCTGGTCCACCGCTTTCGCGAGCAGGCTCGCTCCCACAGGGGGGTTGTGGTGAGCAGAAAATTTATGTCCGCTGAGGATCCAGTGTGGGAGCGAGCTTGCTCGCGAAGACGGCAGTACAGTCAGCATCTCCATCACCTGACCCGCCGCCATCGCGAGCAAGCTCGCTCCCACAGGATTCAGTGGTCTAGTTGGGGTTAAATCGCAGGCAATAAAAAACCGACCCTGAGGTCGGTTTTTTAACGAGCGCGTCGCTTAGGCAGCAGCGGCAACGTTCAAGGCCTTTACGTGGCCATTCAGGCGGCTCTTATGGCGAGCAGCCTTGTTCTTGTGGATGATGCCTTTATCGGCCATGCGGTCGATAACTGGCACAGCCAGAACGTAAGCAGCTTGAGCTTTTTCAGCGTCTTTTGCGTCGATGGCCTTAACTACGTTCTTGATGTAGGTACGGACCATGGAACGCAGGCTGGCGTTGTGGCTGCGACGCTTCTCAGCCTGTTTTGCACGTTTTTTGGCGGAAGGTGTGTTGGCCACCGTCGAGCTCCTCGAAAGACTTTTTGGGAAATAGCAAACAAAATAGGCCGCGAATCATGCCGATGAGTTGAAGTCTTGTCAAGGGCGGGTGACGCGTTCCGCTGAATGGCAGGTGCGGCGCACCGAATGATTTCTTTCCGGCGTGCGACCTGTAAACTCGCGGGCTTTGGCGCTGTGCTGTTTAGCGGCGCGGAGTATCGCACAAGTGGGCGCATTGTTCGCCTGCTGTTTATCGACAGGCAAAAACTCTTTTCATGAACCTGCTCAAATCGTTGGCTGCCGTCAGCTCTATCACGATGCTTTCCCGCATCCTGGGATTCGTTCGCGATACGTTGATCGCTCGGATATTCGGTGCCGGAATGGCCACCGACGCCTTCTTCATCGCGTTCAAATTGCCCAACCTGCTACGGCGGATTTTTGCTGAAGGGGCGTTTTCCCAGGCCTTCGTGCCGATCCTGGCGGAATATAAAAGCCAGAAGGGCGACGAAGCGACCCGTACCTTCATTGCCTACGTCACCGGTCTGCTGACGCTGGTGCTGGCCTTGGTCACGGCCGCCGGCATGCTCGCCGCGCCCTGGGTGATCTGGGCCACCGCACCAGGTTTCACCGACACGCCGGAAAAATTCCAGCTCACCTCTGACCTGTTGCGGGTGACCTTTCCTTATATATTGCTGATTTCCCTGTCGTCCCTGGCCGGCGCGATCCTCAACACCTGGAACCGTTTCTCCGTGCCGGCCTTCGTGCCGACGCTGCTCAACGTCAGCATGATCATCTTCGCGGTGTTCCTGACGCCGTACTTCGATCCGCCGGTGATGGCGCTGGGTTGGGCGGTGTTGGCGGGCGGCCTGGCGCAGTTGCTCTACCAACTGCCGCACCTGAAGAAGATCGGCATGCTGGTGCTGCCGCGGCTGAACTTGCGCGACAGCGGCGTGTGGCGGGTCATGAAGCAGATGCTGCCGGCCATCCTCGGCGTCTCGGTGAGCCAGATTTCCCTGATCATCAACACCATTTTTGCCTCGTTCCTGGTGGCGGGCTCGGTGTCGTGGATGTACTACGCCGACCGCTTGATGGAATTGCCATCCGGCGTGCTGGGCGTGGCGCTGGGCACGATCCTGCTGCCGACCCTGGCCAAGACCTACGCCAGCCAGGATCGCCATGAGTATTCGCGGATCCTCGATTGGGGCCTGCGCCTGTGTTTCGTACTGGTCCTGCCTTGTGCCCTGGCGCTGGGGATCCTGGCCGAGCCGCTGACGGTTTCGCTGTTCCAGTACGGTCAATTCAATGCGTTCGATGCCCTGATGACCCAACGGGCGCTGATCGCCTACTCGGTGGGGCTGCTCGGGATCATCGTGATCAAAGTCCTCGCGCCGGGCTTCTACGCCCAGCAGAACATCCGTACGCCGGTGAAAATCGCCATCTTTACCCTGTGCATGACCCAACTGTTCAACCTGCTGCTCATCGGTCCGCTGGCCCACGCCGGCCTGGCCCTGGCGATCAGCGCGGGTGCCTGTCTCAACGCCGGGCTGCTGTTCTATCAACTGCGCAAGCAGAAGATGTATCAACCGATGCCGGGCTGGGGCAAGTTCGGGCTCAAGTTGCTGGTCGCCGTGGCGGTGATGTCGGCGGTGCTGCTGGTCGGGATGCATTTCATGCCGGCTTGGGGCGAAGGCGTGATGCTCGAGCGTTTCCTGCGCCTGGGTGTGCTGGTCGTGGCGGGCGTGGTGGCGTATTTCGGCATGTTGCTGTTGATGGGCTTCCGTTTGCGCGACTTCAATCGCAAGGCCTTGAGCTGACAGGTTGCCCCTGATAATCCAGGGGCGGGCGGCGGTTTTGTCGGTTCGATCACTTTGGGTTACGGTGTTGCCTGTCACCGACCGCCGGGTGTGGTTATAATCGGCCACTTTATGAGCAAGAAGCGCGTTATGCAGCTGGTTCGAGGCCTCCACAACCTGCGTCCCCGGCATCGGGGCTGTGTCGCCACTATTGGCAACTTTGACGGTGTTCACCGTGGCCACCAGGCTATCCTGGCGCGGCTGCGCGAGCGTGCGCTGGAATTGGGCCTGCCCAGTTGCGTGGTGATCTTCGAGCCGCAACCTCGGGAATTTTTCGCCCCGGACACCGCTCCGGCCCGTCTGGCCCGGTTGCGGGACAAACTGCAATTGCTCGCGGCTGAAGGCGTTGACCGGGTCCTGTGCCTGGCTTTCAACCAGCGCCTGAGCCAGCTCAGTGCCGCCGAATTCGTCGATACCATCCTGGTGGATGGCCTCGACGTGAAGCATCTGGAAGTCGGCGATGATTTCCGTTTCGGTTGCGACCGGGCGGGGGATTTCGACTACCTGCAACAGGCCGGCGCCGCCCGGGGCTTCACCGTCGAAGCGGCGCAGACCGTCGAGATGGATGGTTTGCGCGTCAGCAGTACCCAGGTCCGCAACGCCCTGGCGGCTGCCGACTTCGATTTGGCCGAGCGCTTGCTCGGCCGCCCGTATCGAATTGCCGGACGGATCCTGCACGGGCAGAAGCTGGCGCGCCAATTGGGCACGCCAACGGCCAACGTGCAGCTCAAGCGCCGTCGTGTGCCGCTGACCGGGGTGTTCCTGGTGAGTGTCGATATCGATGGCAAGACCTGGCCCGGCGTCGCCAACATCGGCGTACGTCCTACGGTGCAGGGAGATGGCAAGGCCCATCTCGAAGTACACATTCTGGATTTTGCCGGCGATCTGTATGACCGGCGTTTGACGGTGGTTTTCCACCAGAAGCTGCGTGAAGAGCAGCGTTTTGCCTCTCTGGAGGCGCTCAAGACGGCGATCCATGCAGATATCGCCGCCGCCCGTGCCCTTGTCGCAACCAGCGCCAATCGCTAATGAAGAGCCTTAAATGACCGACTATAAAGCCACGCTAAACCTTCCGGACACCGCCTTCCCAATGAAGGCCGGCCTGCCTCAGCGCGAACCACAGATTCTGCAGCGTTGGGACAGCATTGGCCTGTACGGAAAGTTGCGCGAGATTGGCAAGGATCGTCCGAAGTTCGTCCTGCACGACGGTCCTCCGTACGCCAACGGCACCATCCACATCGGTCACGCGCTGAACAAGATTCTCAAGGACATGATCATCCGCTCCAAGACCCTGTCGGGTTTTGACGCGCCGTATGTCCCGGGCTGGGACTGCCATGGCCTGCCGATCGAGCACAAGGTCGAAGTGACCCACGGCAAGAACCTGGGCGCGGACAAGACCCGCGAGCTGTGCCGTGCCTACGCCACCGAGCAGATCGAAGGGCAGAAGTCCGAATTCATCCGTCTCGGCGTGCTGGGCGACTTCGCCAATCCGTACAAGACCATGGATTTCAAGAACGAGGCCGGCGAAATCCGTGCCCTGGCGAAAATCGTCGAGGGCGGCTTCGTGTTCAAGGGCCTCAAGCCCGTGAACTGGTGCTTTGATTGCGGTTCGGCCCTGGCCGAGGCGGAAGTCGAGTACGAGAACAAGAAGTCCTCGACCATCGACGTCGCGTTCCCGATCGCCGATGAAGACAAGCTCGCCGCCGCGTTCGGCCTGGGCAAGCTGGCCAAGCCGGCCGCCATCGTGATCTGGACCACCACACCGTGGACCATCCCGGCCAACCAGGCGCTGAACGTCCACCCGGAATTCAACTACGCCCTGGTCGACGTCGGCGACAAGTTGCTGGTGTTGGCCGAAGAGCTGGTCGAATCCTGCCTGGCCCGCTACAACCTCGAAGGTTCGGTGGTCGCCACCGCGCCGGGTTCGGCGCTGGAACTGATCAATTTCCGCCATCCGTTCTATGACCGCCTGTCGCCGGTGTACCTGGCCGACTACGTGGAACTGGGCGCAGGCACCGGGGTGGTTCACTCCGCACCGGCCTATGGCGTCGACGACTTCGTGACCTGCAAGAAATACGGCATGGTCAATGACGACATCCTCAATCCGGTGCAAAGCAATGGCGTGTACGTGCCGTCGCTGGAGTTCTTTGGCGGCCAGTTCATCTGGAAAGCCAACCCGGCCATCGTCGATAAGCTGACCGAAGTCGGCGCGCTGCTGCACACCACCGTCATCGAACACAGCTACATGCATTGCTGGCGCCACAAGACCCCGCTGATCTACCGCGCCACCGCGCAGTGGTTCATCGGCATGGACAAGCAGCCCACCCGCGGCGACACCCTGCGCCAGCGTTCGCTCAAGGCCATCGAAGAAACGCAGTTCGTTCCGGCCTGGGGCCAGGCGCGCCTGCACTCGATGATCGCCAACCGTCCGGACTGGTGCATCTCCCGCCAGCGCAACTGGGGCGTGCCGATCCCGTTCTTCCTGAACAAGGAAAGCGGCGAGCTGCACCCACGCACCGTCGAGCTGATGGAAGTCGTGGCCCAGCGCGTCGAAGCCGAAGGCATCGAAGCCTGGTTCAAGCTCGATGCCGCCGAGCTGCTGGGCGACGAAGCACCACAGTACGACAAGATCAGCGACACCCTCGACGTCTGGTTCGACTCCGGCACTACCCACTGGCACGTGCTGCGTGGTTCGCACCCGATGGGCCACGAAACCGGTCCGCGCGCTGATCTGTACCTGGAAGGCTCGGACCAGCACCGCGGCTGGTTCCACTCGTCCTTGCTGACCGGTTGCGCCATCGACAACCACGCGCCGTACCGCGAGCTGCTGACCCACGGCTTCACCGTCGATGAGTCCGGCCGAAAGATGTCCAAGTCCCTGGGCAACGTGATCGCGCCGCAGAAAGTCAACGACACCCTGGGCGCCGACATCATGCGCCTGTGGGTTGCGTCCACCGACTATTCCGGCGAGATGGCCGTTTCCGAGCAGATCCTGCAACGCAGCGCGGACGCCTACCGGCGGATCCGTAACACCGCGCGCTTCCTGCTTTCCAACCTGACCGGTTTCAACCCGGCCACCGACCTGCTGCCGGCCGAAGACATGCTCGCGCTGGACCGTTGGGCCGTGGACCGTACCCTGTTGCTGCAACGCGAATTGCAGGAACACTACGGTGAGTACCGTTTCTGGAACGTGTATTCCAAGATCCACAACTTCTGCGTCCAGGAGTTGGGTGGTTTCTACCTCGACATCATCAAGGATCGCCAGTACACCACCGGCGCCAACAGCAAAGCGCGCCGTTCCTGCCAGACTGCGCTGTTCCACATCAGCGAAGCGCTGGTGCGCTGGATCGCGCCGATCCTGGCGTTCACCGCCGATGAGTTGTGGGAATACCTGCCGGGCGAGCGCAACGAGTCGGTAATGCTCAACACCTGGTACGAGGGCCTGACCGAACTGCCGCAAGGCTTCGAGCTGGACCGTGCGTATTGGGATCGCGTGATGGCGGTCAAGGCGGCGGTCAACAAGGAAATGGAGATCCAGCGGGCGGCCAAGGCCGTCGGCGGCAACCTGCAAGCCGAAGTGACCCTTTATGCCGAAGATGCCCTGAGTGCCGATCTGGCCAAGCTGAGCAACGAGCTGCGCTTCGTGCTGATCACCTCCACCGCCAGCGTTGCACCTTTCGTGCAGGCGCCGGCCGATGCGGTGATCACTGAAGTCAGCGGCCTGAAGCTGAAGATCGTCAAGTCGAACCACACCAAGTGCGCCCGTTGCTGGCACTGCCGTGAAGACGTCGGCGTGAACCCGGAGCATCCGGAAATCTGCGGTCGTTGCGTGGACAACATCAGCGGCACCGGTGAGGTTCGTCATTATGCCTAACGCAGCGGGCCGCTTCGGGCGGCTGGGCTGGCTCTGGTTGAGTGTGCTGGTCCTGGTCATCGACCAGGCCAGCAAGTACTACTTCGAGAACTCGCTGACGATGTATCAGCAGATCGTGATCATTCCCGACTACTTCAGCTGGACCTTGGCCTACAACACCGGAGCGGCGTTCAGTTTCCTGGCCGACAGCTCAGGCTGGCAGCGCTGGCTGTTCGCCCTGATCGCCATCGTGGTCAGCGCCGTGCTGGTGGTCTGGCTCAAGCGCCTGGGGCGCAATGAGACCTGGCTGGCCGTGGCGCTGGCCTTGGTGCTCGGTGGTGCCTTGGGCAACCTCTATGACCGCATTGCCTTGGGCCATGTGATCGATTTCATCCTGGTGCATTGGCAGAACCGCTGGTATTTCCCGGCGTTCAATTTTGCCGACAGCGCCATCAGCGTGGGCGCCGTGATGCTCGCCCTGGATATGTTCAAGAGCAAGAAAACCGGAGAAGCCGTCCATGACTGAGCAGCGTATCGCTCAAAACACCGAAGTGAAGCTTCACTTCGCCCTGCACCTGGAAAACGGCGACACCGTTGACAGCACCTTCGACAAGGCTCCGGCGGTGTTCAAGGTCGGCGACGGCAACCTGCTGCCCGGTTTCGAAGCGGCAATCTTCGGTTTCAAGGCCGGCGACAAGCGCACCGTGGTCGTTCCGCCGGAAAATGCCTTTGGTCAGCCCAACCCGCAAAACGTGCAGACCATGCCACGCTCGCAATTCCAGGACATGGAACTGTCGGAGGGCTTGCTGGTGATCTTCAATGACGCGGCCAATACCGAATTGCCGGGTGTGGTTAAGGCATTTGACGATGCCCAGGTGACCGTGGACTTCAATCACCCGCTGGCGGGCAAGACCTTGAATTTCGAAGTTGAAATTCTTGAGGTCAAGGCGGTTTAGGATTTAACAGGCAGTTCCTGCTGCCACCCGATTCACTGTGGGAGCGAGCTTGCTCGCGATGGCGTCGGATCAGTCAATATTGACGTTGGCTGATATACCGCAATCGCGAGCAAGCTCGCTCCCACACTGGATTGCATTGATTCAATCTCTTGCGCGCAAGACACGAGGCACAGCATGCAAATCAAACTCGCCAACCCCCGTGGCTTCTGCGCCGGCGTGGACCGGGCGATCGAAATCGTCAACCGCGCCCTGGAAGTGTTCGGGCCGCCGATCTACGTGCGCCATGAAGTGGTGCACAACAAGTTCGTCGTCGAGGACCTGCGCAGCCGCGGGGCCATTTTCGTCGAGGAACTGGACCAGGTGCCGGACGACGTCATCGTGATCTTCAGTGCCCATGGTGTTTCCCAGGCGGTGCGTACCGAAGCCGCCGGCCGTGGCCTTAAGGTGTTCGACGCCACATGTCCGCTGGTCACCAAGGTCCACATCGAAGTGGCGCGCTACAGCCGTGACGGCCGCGAATGCATCCTGATCGGCCACGAAGGCCACCCGGAAGTCGAAGGCACCATGGGCCAGTACGACGCCAGCAACGGCGGCGCCATCTACCTGGTCGAGGACGAGGAAGACGTGGCGGCCCTGCAGGTGCGCAACCCGGAAAAGCTCGCCTTCGTCACCCAGACCACCCTGTCCATGGATGACACCAGCCGGGTCATCGATGCCTTGCGTTCGCGCTTCCCTGCCATTGGCGGACCGCGAAAGGATGACATCTGCTACGCGACCCAGAACCGTCAGGACGCGGTCAAGCAATTGGCCGACGAATGTGATGTGGTCCTGGTCGTCGGCAGCCCGAACAGCTCCAACTCCAACCGCCTGCGGGAGCTGGCCGAGCGCATGTCCACCCCGGCCTACCTGATCGATGGCGCCGAAGACATGCAGCGCAGTTGGTTCGACGGCGTCGAGCGGATCGGCATTACCGCCGGTGCCTCCGCCCCGGAAGTTCTGGTGCGTGGCGTGATCCAGCAATTGCAGGCCTGGGGTGCAATCGGGGCTGACGAGTTGGCGGGGCGCGAAGAAAACATCACGTTTTCGATGCCGAAGGAACTGCGCGTCCGCTCTCTGCTCTGAGCCCTTTTGCACACAGGGCCTCCTCGGCCTCGATACTTTCCAGGCGGACGCGGCCGGACGGCGCCAATATCACTTGGTGATGGCTGACCGGCCCGCGTTTGGCGCAGACATGCAGCGTGCCGGCCTGGAACGAGCCGTTGGGATGCAGGGCTTTTCCCAGGCTGCCGAACCTGATCCTGCGTTTGACCGTCGAGTTGCCAACTACCCGAGCGCTGTTCCTGCGCTCCTTCAGCAAGGTCTTCTCCTTGTCGTCCAGCGTGATCCGCCAGCCTTTGCTCCAATCGTTGTCTATTCCGTGTATCAACACCCGACGGTTACGCGTGATGGCTTCACTGCGGGCGCTACGTAATCCGCTGAGCAGCAACTGTGCCGTGTCCTCGCGTTCGATGGATTCGATCAGTTGGGTGTAGCTTGTACTGGCCAACGGCAGAACAATTGCGGCGATTGCCAGTCCCATGAGCAGTTCGATCAGGCTGAAGCCCTGTTGATGCATGACGTCTCCTCCCTGGAGAACGAAAACGACGCGATCCTGGCGTCCTGAATTGAAACAACCGCCCACATGGCGATGGTTTGTTCTAGCGTGTAATGGCAGGTATAGCCGACGGCAACGGAGGGCATCGATGGATCTTCGTACAAAAGGTTTCACGCTGATCGAGGTGCTGGTGGCCCTTGGCGTGCTGCTGATCCTGATTACCATGGCGGTGCCGTCGTTCACCGGTTCGCTGCAAAGCACCAAGGCCGATACCGAAATCGGTGACCTGCGGCGGGCCTTGAACTTCGCACGAATGGAAGCAATCAACCGTGGCATCACCACGCGCGTTCGCCCCACCACGCAGGGCGGAGCCTGGAGCGGTGAACTGATCGTGTATGACAATACTGGCAATCCGACCACCCCGGCCAATGTATTGCGGGTTGTTCCAGCGATGGGCAGCGGCGCGACTCTGACGCTAACCTCAGATGTGACCAGTGTCGATTTCAACAACCTCGGCGGATTATCGGGACTGGCCGTGCCGGTGAGCTTCAATTACGTACGGGGGACGCAAAGCAGGACGCTGAATGTTTGCCTCAATGGACGAATCGTATTGAATGGAAATTGCGGATGAAGGGTTGCAGTAGAAAGGCGCAGGAGGGCATGACGCTGATCGAAGTGCTGGTAGCGGTGCTGATCCTCGGCGTGGGCTTGCTGGGCGCGGCGATGATCCAGCTCAATGCGCTCAAATACACCGACAGCTCGCGCATGACCAGCCAGGCCAGTTTCATTGCCTATGACCTGCTGGACCGCATCCGCGCAAACTCTGCTGCCGACTACACCATCGCTCCACCCGGCTCGCCCAACCTCAACGTGGCCCGGGACCAGGATCTGTACGACTTCAAGACCAACATCATTGCCTTCGGTGGCGCCACGGCCACCGGCATTGTGGCGCTGAACCAGCGGGTCTATACCATCACCATTTCCTGGGACGACGCCCGGGCCGCCAACACGACCAACGCGGCCGAGGCGCGGCGCAGCTTCGTGCTCACCAGCCGTGTCGCCGTCGATCCGGTGGCGGCGACGCCATGAACGGACGCAGCCGGGGCTTCGGCCTGATCGAACTGATGATCGCGCTGGTCATCAGCCTCATCGTCGTGTTGGGCGTCGTGCAGATTTTCATCGCGGCCAAGAACACCTACGTCAGCCAGAACGCTGCCGCCGTCATGCAGGAGGACGCGCGCTTTGCCTTGAGCAAGATGGTCCAGGAGATTCGCATGGTCGGCATGTTCGGTTGCCTGGCGACCGTCATCGATGCTTCCACGGATAACAGTTTCGCCGCCAGCCAGATCACGCCGATCCGCTGGGACAACGCGAACCGCAGGTTGACCCTGGTGACGGCGGACATTGGCGGTGGCGGCAACGCGCCGACCTGGACCGTTGTCTCCGATTGCCGCACCTCGGCGACGGCCTATTCCAACGCCCGCGCGCCGGCGACGGGTCAGTTGGCCTTCCCGATCCGCCGGTTGGTCTACGGCTTCAACAATGGTCAGTTACTGCTGGGCAGCGGCGTGGGCAATCCGACCATGGCGGTGCTGGTGGACAATGTGCGGGCATTCAACGTGACGTTCGGCATGGCCGGCAGTGCGACGGACATCGCTGCCACCAGCTACAGCGCCAACCCGAGCGACCCGGCGCTGATCCGCAGCGTACGCCTGACCCTGACGCTGTTCGATCCGCGGAACACCGTGCGCGACCAGACGTTCAACGTGGTCGCCGCTTTGCGAAACCGGCTGCTATGAAAGAGCGATCGATGAGTTCGACGGGGCACAAGCACGGCCAGCGCGGCATGGCATTGCTGGTCAGCCTGGTCTTTTTGTTGTTGCTGACATTGATCGGCCTTTCGTCCATGCAGAGCGCCACGCTCCAGGAAAAAATGACCAGCAGCGTCATGCAGCGCAACCAGTCGTTCCAGCTGGCCGAGGCCGCGCTGAGGGTGGGAGAGAGCGCGGTGCAGGTCGAGACGTATTCATTGCCGGTCTGTACCTCCACGGCTCAATGTGCGCCACCGGCCGAGTCGGCGACGGTGACGGTGGCAGGACGCAACTCTTCGTCGGGCGTGCTCTGGGTGGCCGCCGCCGGTGGGTTTTATGGCGTGCAGAACATCGGTACGACGCTCACGGCTGTCAACGTGCCGATCAACACCTCGGCGACGCTGTACCGGATCACCGCGGTGGCTGTGGTGGGCAACAACCAGCGCAGCGTGGTGGAGAGCATCTATGCGAAATATTAGGGCGCTGCTCGGTTCGTTGTGGGTGGCGTTGCTCAGCCTTTACCTGGCGGCGCCGGTCTATGGCTTCACGCCTTCGGAATCGCCATTGTTGAGCGCGGCGGCGGTGACGCCCAACGTGATGCTGCTGATCGATGACTCGGGGAGTATGAATAACATTATCTGGGCGGCGGGGTTTGATCCGAATGTGTCGCGTCCAGCAGTTTATAACTGCAGTTCCAACACCAGTTGTTCCAACGGCGTGCTGCTGGATCCCGACGATGGGAACGTCCTGCTGGCCAGCCTGCTCCGTGGTAGCTGCACGAGCGGCTGGTATGGGTTCTACCGTGGCAACCTGGGCAAGGTCTGCCTGCGCTTGCCGGACCCGGTGGGCGGTGGCAATACCCGCTATACCACCAAATATCTGGCTTATCTGCTGACCTTGGCCAACGGCTCGAATCGCGATTTCACCACCGGCTCGATTCCCAGCGACTATCGAATCAACGTCGCACGGGATGTTTCCAATGACCTGGTGACCGGTAACCGTGCCTTGCGAATAGGCCTTGCTACCTTCAATCCGCCCAACAGCACCAACTCCGGACCGGGGGGCTACATCGCTCGCGCGGTCAGCGACCTGTCGCCTGTCAGCGGTAGCGTGAGCCAGACTCAGGCCAATACCAACTACACCGCGCTGATCAATGCCATCAACGGCCTGGGCGCCGTCGCGAATACACCGCTGGCCGAGAGCTATTACGAAGTAACCCGCTATTTCCGAGGCATGGCGCCGTTTTACAACGGTACACCCAGCACCTACACCAGCCCGATCCAGTATCGATGCCAGAAAAATTTTGGGGTGGTGATCACCGATGGTTTGCCCACCTATGACCGAACGTTTCCCACCAACGACCCGTTGGGGGGAAGTCGTTTGCCGAACTGGGATGGCATCAGCACCAACGATGGTACCGATCCCGCAGGTGACGGCGAGGGCGACACACTTTATCTGGACGACATCGCCAAATTCGCCTTCGACATCGACATGCGCACCACCGGCACCGACGTCACTGGGAAAAGCTGGGAGTCGGCCGATTTCCGCCGCCAATACCTCAACACCTACACCGTCGGATTCACCGCCACCAACCAAATGTTGTCCGACGCAGCCCGCTACGGCGCGGGCAAGTATTACCAGGCCACGGACAGCGAGGGCTTGAACTCTGCGCTGTCATCCGCCCTGAGCGACATTACCTCCAAGGCCGGCTCGGGGGGCGGCGGCACCAGCAATGGCGCGACGCTGTCCAGCACGTCCAGTTACTACCAGACCACCTACGACCCCAAGGATTGGCGCGGCACGATCAAGGCGTTTGGTTTCACCTCGACCGGAACGGTCAACACCGCTGCGATGCAATGGACCACCGACACCGCCATCGTGCCCGGCGCCACGGCGCCGATCTATCAATCCTGGAACACCGCCACCAACGTGCCGATCACGCTGGCCTACGGCAACTTCTCGCCGGCCCAGCAGACCAGCCTGAGCCAAGGCTTGCCCACAGGCATCACCGGCAACGACCTGGTGGAATGGAGCAAGGGCACCAACAAGACGGGGTTGAAAGTGCGCAGCGTCCTGCTCGGGGACATCATCAATTCACCGCTGGTGCTGGCCTCGCCCAACGACCAGACCGCCTCGGACCTGGTGGGCGACACCAGCTACAGCACCTACCTGGCGACCAAGGCGACGAACATGAATGCCAGCCTGGTGGTGAACGCCAATGACGGTTTCTTCAGCGTGATCAACAGCACGAATGGAACCCGGCGTTACGCCTACATGCCATCGAGCGTGCTGCCTTCGCTGGAGATGATCGCCGATCCCGCCTACATCAATGGCGTGAGCCACAAGTTTCTGGTGGACGGGCAGGTCGGCGTATTCGATGCGCAACTGGGCAGCGTCTGGAAAACCCTCGCCTTGGGCGGCACAGGTGCGGGAGGGCGGGCTTTTTATGCGGTGCAACTGTTCGATGCGTCGGCGGGTAACGCGATCCGGGCACTGTGGGAAATCAGCGCGCCAGCAATCGCCAACACTGTCCATCCCTTCAACGACCTGGGCTACGCCTACGCGCGACCCGAAGTCGCGCGCCTGGCGGACGGTCGCTGGGCTGCGTTCATTTCCAACGGTTATGGCAGCAATAGCGGCGTGGCGGCGTTGTACGTGGTGGACATTCGTGACGGTTCGCTGATTCGCAAAATCGTCGTCAACAGCAGCGAAACCGATAACGGGCTGTCATCGGTCAAGCTGCGGGTCAACTCCCAGAACGTGGTGCAAGCCGCCTATGGCGGTGACTTGAAAGGGCGGATGTGGAAATTCGACCTCAGTGGCACCTCCCCGACCGCCTGGGGCTTGGCGTTTGCTGGCCAGCCATTGTTTACCGCTCCCGGTGGGGCGACCCAGCCGATCACTGCACAGCCTTTGTTGGCGGACAACCCTCAAGGCGGCATCCAGGTGTTTTTCGGCACTGGCAAGTTCAACGAGTCGGCCGACAAGCTCAACAAGGACCTGCAAGGGTTCTATTCGATCTGGGATGCTGTCGGCGGCGGGGGGCAAATCACCGTGGCGAGCCTTCAGGCCCAATCAATTACCAATATTTTTTCCGGCACGACGGGGCAGTTCGTGACCACCAGCCAGACCGATGTCGCGTATCCCACCAAGAAGGGTTGGTATTTGCCGCTGGTGTACAACAACGCCTTGACCGGGGAGCGGGTCATCAACCCGGCCAGTCTGGTGCTCGGGCGTGTGGTCTTCACGACCGCCGCCGTTGATACCACTGACCCGTGCGCCAGCTTCGGGACCGGCAAGCTGATCGAAGTGGATGCGTTCAACGGCAAGATGCTCAACTATGCGGTGCTCGATACCAATAATGATGGTTCGATCAATACCCTGGACACGATTTCCGCTGGCGTGGTGTTCACCGGCGGGATCCCGACCTTGAGTGCCGTCGTCAGTGCCAATGGGGCAACCAATATGGTGGTGAACGACTCCGGTGGTGGTATCACCGACCTGCTGACCAAGTCCGTCGGCGGCAGCCGTCGTATCATGTGGCGACAAATACAGTGAGGTAAGGCATGCACAAATCCAACCGAGGTTTCACCTTGATCGAAATCATGATCGTCATCGCGATCATCGGTATCGTGATCACCATCGGCTATCCGAGCCTGACCGAATACATGAAAAAGGCCCGGCGCACCGAGATCGCCTCGCTGTTGTCGGAGCAGGCGCAGATCCTCGAGCGTCATTATTCGAAGAGTAACGCCTACTCCGGCGTGACCGGCCTGAGCGCCGGCAATGATTTCTACACCATTGCTGCGACGACGCTGACGGACCAGGCCTTCACTCTCACCGCCGTGCGCAGGACCGGATCGTCCATGGCGACGGACAAGTGTGGGGATTTCAGGATCGACAACACAGGCAAGCGGGACATCGTCAACGCCGCTGCCGGGGTCACCGCCAAGGACTGTTGGGGCCGCTGAGTTAATCTTTTTTTGGGCGCCGTTTGCGCCCTTTGTCTTGAGAGTCGAAACAGAACATGACCAGGCAACAGCAAGTGGTGATCGTCGGCGGCGGAGTCATTGGCCTGCTGACCGCATTCAATCTCGCCTCGGAAGGGCAGCGCGTGGTGCTGCTGGATCGCTCCGGCGTCGGCCAAGAGGCTTCCTGGGCGGGCGGCGGTATCGTTTCGCCCCTATACCCATGGCGGTATAGCCCGGCGGTCACCGCGCTGGCCCATTGGTCGCAGGATTTTTATCCACAGCTGGGAGAACGTTTGTTCGCGGCTACCGGCATTGATCCGCAAGTGCGTGTCACCGGGCTGTATTGGCTGGACCTCGATGACCAGGACGAAGCACTCGCCTGGGCCAAACGGGAAGGGCGCCCGCTGCAGGCTGTGGATATCTCGCAGGTTCACGATGCAGTGCCGGTGCTGGGTTCGGGGTTTTCCCGGGCGATCTACATGGCCGATGTGGCTAACGTGCGTAATCCGCGCTTGGTGAAGTCCCTCAAGGCGGCCTTGCTGGCGATGCCTAATGTCACGCTTCACGAACACTGCGAAGTCGACGGGTTCATTCGCGACGGTGAGTACGTAGTGGGGGTGAACAGTTCTGCCGGTGAGATTCGCGGCGATCAGGTGGTCTTGGCCGCTGGCGCCTGGAGTGGCGAGCTGCTCAAGACGCTGGGCTTGAAGCTGCCGGTCGAGCCGGTGAAGGGACAGATGATCCTGTACAAATGCGCGGAGGATTTTCTCTCGAGCATGGTCCTGGCCAAGGGGCGCTATGCGATCCCGCGCCGTGACGGACATATCCTGGTTGGCAGTACGCTGGAGCGTGAGGGCTTTGACAAGACGCCGACCGATGCGGCGCTGGAGAGTCTCAAGGCTTCGGCGGTGGCGCTGATTCCCGAGCTTGCCGATGCCGAGGTGGTAGGGCATTGGGCTGGGTTGCGGCCGGGGTCGCCGGAAGGGATTCCCTTCATTGGTAAAGTGCCGGGGTTTGCGGGGCTTTGGTTGAACTGCGGGCATTATCGCAATGGGCTGGTGCTGGCGCCGGCTTCGTGTCGGTTGTTTGTGGATGTGATGTTGGGGCGGGAGCCGGTGATTGACCCTGTGCCTTATGCGCCGGCGGGGCGGTTGTAAGGTTCGGTTTTGATACTGCACCTATACTCAGACCCAATTGTGGGAGCGAGCTTGCTCGCGAAAGCATTCTCACAATCGATGAAGATGTTGAATGTGCCGGCCTCTTCGCGAGCAAGCTCGCTCCCACAGGTTTTTGGGTTGTGTGCAGATGTGTGAATATCTGCAAAACCATGTGGGAGCGAGCCTGCTCGCGAAAGCGGTGGTTCAGCTAAATAAATCCTGGCTGACGCCGCGCTCTTGCTCTTGCTCTTGCTCTTGCTCTTGCTTTGGATCTTGATCTTGATCTTGGCGCCCCGTTAAACCACGCTGGCCGAACGCAGGCATTGCGCAGTGGGCATCCCGGCATGGATGCCGGGATAGCCGCGCAGGGCCATGGATGGCCCATCGCGGCGGGCCCACGGAGCAATGCCGGAGTGAGGGCACACCGAGCCTAGGCGAGGTGCCGAGTGGTGGGGCAGAGCGTTTTTGGTTACTTTTGGCGCTCTTTCCAAAAGTGACCCGCTGTAAGAGCGGAACCGCCAGCAGCCGTTACCGCAGAAACGGATATACACACCGCCTCACAGCCAGCCAACCAGCCTTTGTGGGAATGGTCGGACAACTCCCTGATCCAAGCCGAATTTTCCGACGAGTTCTGGCGGTTGCCGTGACCGGGCGGTAGACGATGCTCTGCGGTAATCACACCCCCCCCGCTATGAGCTAATCCAACCCCAACTTCTTCAACCGATACCGCATCGACCGAAACGACAACTTCAACCGCTGTGCCGCCGCCGTGCGATTCCAGCGGGTCTCCTCAAGCGCCTGGAGGATGACCTTGCGCTCGACGTCTTCCAGATAATCTTCCAGATTATCGACCCACACCAGATCGGGATTGGCCACATCGCCTGCAACGTTGCTCTCGGCAAGGCGCAGGTCATCGGCCTCGATCTGCTGGCGTTCGCAGAGGGTGTAGGCCCGTTCGAGCATGTTCTCCAGCTCCCGCACGTTGCCGGGAAAACGGTAATTGCGCAGCGCGTCGAGTGCCGCTGGATGCAGCTTTGCCGCCGGATTGCCAGTGCTGGCGGCCAGGCGCTGAAGCATGTAGTTGGCCAGTGGCTCGATGTCTTCACGGCGTTCACGCAGGGGCGGGACGCGCAGTTCGATGACGTTCAGTCGGTAATACAGATCCTGACGAAAGCGCCCGGCGGCGACTTCGGCGTCGAGGTCTTTGTGAGTGGCGCAGAGGATCCGCACATCCACCACTTCTTCTTGCTGGCCGCCGACGGCGCGCACGGCTTTTTCCTGGATGGCGCGCAGGAGCTTGACCTGCATCGCCAGCGGCAGGTCGGCTACTTCGTCGAGGAACAGCGTCCCGCCGTGGGCGGCCTGAAACAACCCGGGCTTGTCTTCGATAGCACCGCTGAAGCTGCCTTTGCGGTGGCCGAAAAACTCGCTTTCCATCAGTTCAGTGGGAATTGCCCCGCAGTTGACCGGCACGAAAGGCTGGCCGGCGCGCGGCCCTTGTTCATGGATCAGGCGGGCGACCAATTCCTTGCCACTGCCCGACTCGCCGCTGATATAGACCGGCGCCTGGCTTCGGGCCAGTTTTTCGATTTGCTTGCGCACGCCGCGCATTGGCGGCGAATCACCCAACAGAGCGCGTTCGACGGTCGCGCCGGGCGTGGTGCCCGGTGATAGGCGCAGGGCGCTACCGACCAATTCCCGCAGGCGAGTGAGATCGACTGGTTTGGTCAGGAAATCGAAGGCGCCAGCCTTCAGGGCATCGATGGCGACTTCCAGGCTGCCATAGGCGGTGATCATCGCCACGGGGAGTTGGGAATACCGTTGCTGGATGTGTTTGACCAGCTCCAGGCCTGTGCCATCGGGCAGGCGCATGTCGGTGAGGCACAGGTCGAAGGTTTCGGCCGCCAGCAGGGATTGGGCCTCGCTGAGATTCTTGGCGCTGCGGGTGTCGAGTTTCATCCTGCCCAGGGTGATTTCCAGGAGTTCGCGGATGTCCGGCTCATCATCGACGATCAGGATTCTTTGCCGTGAGCGTGTATTCAAATCTGTTTCCGTCCGTGAGCAAAGGTGATGCGAAAGCAACCGCCGCCATGGCGTGGTTTGAAGTCTAGGCGGGCCTGGTTGCTTTCGCACAGCTCACGGGACAGATAGAGCCCAAGGCCGGTGCCTTGGCTGCTGGTGGTGAAAAAAGGTTCGAACAGGTGCGCCTGCTGGTCGGGCGTTACGCCTGGGCCGTTGTCGATGATGTCCAGCGTGGCCAGTTGGCTATGGGGATCGACGAACAGCTTCAGCCAGGCCTCGGCCTTGTCATGGACCAGCGCGCTGTGGCGCCAGGCGTTGCGCAACAGGTTGTCGAGCACTTGGGTCAGCTGGTCGGGGTCCATGAGCGTGATGTAGTCGCCGGGGTCGATGCTCAGGTGAAGTTGTTGATGTCCTTCCGCGCTTTCGCGGGCCTGCCGGACAAAGTGTTCGAGGCAGCTTCGCAAATCCAGGCGCTGAGGGGCGGTTTGCTGGCGACGGGACAGTTGCAGAACGTTTTCGATGACGCGATTCATTCGTTGGGAGTGATCTTGAATAATCTGCGTCAGACGCCGGTCCGCGTCGTTCAGTTCCTCGGACTCGCGCAGCAATTGCGCGGCGTGGCTGATTGCGCCCAGCGGATTGCGGATTTCATGGGCGATACCGGCGGTAAGACGCCCAAGGGATGCGAGCTTCAATTGCTGGGCGTGCTGGGCTACCTGGGCCAGGTCTTCGAGAAATATCAGGATCTGTTGCTGATCCTCCGCTCCGAGGGCGATGAAGCTGGGTTGCAGGGTCAGGCCCGTGCCGCTGATGGTCAGGCTTTGCGGGCGCAGGCTGGGGTTGTTCAGCCACAACTGCAATCGCTCGACCAAGGCGCTGGAGTAATCGTCGATCCGTTGGCCGACCAGGTCATGCATGCCCAGCAGGTTCAAGGCGCTTTCGTTGGCCAGTTGAACCCTGCGTTGGCGATCCAGGACCAGGATGCCGGTGCGCATGCGCTGCAGGATCAGCGCATTGAGGGCTTCGAGGCTGAGCACCTCGCTGGCCTTCTGCTCGGCCAGGGTTTCGCTGGCTTCCAGTCGTCGGGTCAGGCGCTGCACCAGCAACGCGGCGGCAAAGCACAGGGCGCCCAGGGTGCCTGCTTGCAGATAGCTGCTGGGTCGGCTCGAATCGCTGAGACCGAGCACGAACGTCGAGCCAACGATGCCCAGGGTGGCGACGGCGGCGATCAACAGGCCGATTCGGCCCCGCAGCAAGGTGTTGCTGATCGCCACCGAGACGATGATCAGGTTGCCAATGGCGCTGGGGGCGCCGCCGGCGACGAAGAACAGCCACGACAGCAGCAGGACGTCGGTCAATGCCAGGCCGAACAACTGGGCAGGACGGCGGGTGTTTTCCAGAAACACCACCAGCAGGATGTTCAGTACCAGGTATAACCAACTGCCGCTGCGCAGCAGATCGTCGTTGGCGAACTCCAGCAGGCGGTTGTCCATGTTGCTGGAAATCAGCAGCACCAGGGTGATGCCGATGCTGAGGCGGTACAGGTGATAAAGACGCAGCAGGCGCTGCGCCTGTTTGACGCGAGGGAGCGGGGCTTCAGCGCTCACGAGTGCCTGGGCCTTGCTCAAGGTGAGCCTGGCTGCAATACCATTGCTGTTGGAGCGTCAGTGCGCGATCCCGTGGCAGGTGCACGCCGCAATGGGCGCAACGAACCATGGGCGGCGCGTCCTGTTCACGGGTTGCGTTGGGCGCGGAAGTGCTGGCCTTGAATTTGCGCCAGAACCATACCGCGGCGGCAATCAGGGCGATCCAGAACAGTAGACGAAGCATGATGGGCGGCTTTTTGGCTAGAGATCAGGCAGTTTAGCCAAGGACTGGAACGGCGCACAGCGCAATAAAACCCAGGCACAAAAAAGGAGACTCGCGAGTCTCCTTTTTTGTCGGGCCTAGTCTTAGTCGAACAGGCCGAATGTCATGTGGCTGAACCAGGAACGGTCGCCGGACTCGTTCTCAGGCTCGGGTTCTTCGATCACGTCGCCGTTTTCGTCCTTTGGCTTGAGCTCGTTCGGAATCGCTTCCTTGGCGTCCTGGAACTGGCGCTGTACGTCCTGGTTGGCGCGGGTTTCGCCCGGCGGCAACGGTGGACGGGATTCGATCATGCCCAGTGTCGCCTTGCTCAGCCACGAACGGTTGTCCGCCTCGTCGACGCGCGGCGTGAACTGGCCGTCGACCAGGGAAGGGTGGTCCGGGTAGTTCAGCTTCAGGGTTTCCAGGCTGGTGGCCGCGAGCTCATCCAGGTGCAGGCGCTGGTAGGCTTCGGTCATCACCGCCAGGCCGTCGCCGACCGATGGGGTTTCCTGGAAGTTTTCCACCACGTAGCGGCCACGGTTGGCGGCGGCAACGTAGGCCTGGCGGGTCAGGTAGTAGTCGGCCACGTGGATTTCGTAGGAAGCCAGCAGGTTGCGCAGGTAGATCATGCGCTGCTTGGCATCAGGCGAATAGCGGCTGTTGGGGAAGCGGCTGGTCAGCTGGGCGAACTCGTTGTAGGAGTCGCGCGCGGCGCCCGGGTCACGCTTGGTCATGTCCAGCGGCAGGAAGCGCGCCAGCAGGCCGACGTCCTGGTCGAAGGAGGTCAGGCCCTTGAGGTAGTAGGCGTAATCGACGTTCGGGTGCTGCGGGTGCAGACGAATGAAGCGCTCGGCGGCGGACTTGGCCGCTTCCGGCTCGGCGTTCTTGTAGTTGGCGTAGATCAACTCCAGCTGCGCCTGGTCGGCGTAGCGACCGAACGGATACCGCGACTCCAGCGCCTTCAATTTGGCGGTGGCGCTGGTATAGCTGTTGTTGTCCAGGTCGTTCTGCGCCTGTTGGTACAGTTCGACTTCGCTCAGGTTTTCGTCTACGACTTCCTTCGACGAGCAAGCAGCAGTCAATGCGAGGATGGCGATCAGCAGCAGGTGTTTCACTTGCATGGCGGCTTGCGTCCCTATGACGGCCGCTGTCTTGGGCGGGGCCGTCCTGTTATGATGAGCGCCCCGTTGAAAAGCCTCGGGGCAAAAGACGCCGTATTTAACCACAAGCGCGCAGCCGAAACCAAAGGCTGTGCCGACGCCCAGTCCGAGCATGTCCGATAAAATAGAACTTCGCGCAGAGGTGCCGTCCGATTTGGGCGGCCAACGCCTCGATCAAGTCGCCGCCCAACTCTTCGCTGAGCATTCGCGCTCGCGCCTTTCCGCCTGGATCAAGGACGGCCGCCTGACGGTGGACGGGGCGGTGATCCGTCCGCGCGACATCGTCCATGGCGGTGCCATCCTCGAGCTGACCGCCGAGCAGGAGGCCCAGGGAGAATGGGTCGCCCAGGACATCGCCCTGGACATCGTCTATGAAGATGACGACATCCTGGTGATCAACAAGCCTGCGGGCCTGGTGGTTCACCCGGCGGCCGGTCATGCCGATGGTACCCTGCTGAACGCCTTGTTGCACCACGTGCCGGACATCATCAATGTGCCTCGCGCCGGTATCGTGCATCGCCTGGACAAGGACACCACCGGCCTGATGGTGGTCGCCAAGACCATCCAGGCGCAGACACAACTGGTCACGCAACTGCAAAGCCGCAGCGTCAGCCGCATCTATGAGTGCATCGTGATCGGTGTAGTCACCGCTGGCGGCAAGATCAACGCGCCGATCGGCCGTCACGGCCAGCAACGCCAGCGCATGGCGGTGATGGAAGGTGGCAAGCAGGCGGTCAGTCATTACCGCGTGCTGGAGCGTTTCCGTTCCCACACGCATGTGCGGGTCAAGCTGGAAACCGGCCGTACCCACCAGATTCGCGTGCACATGGCCCACATCAATTTCCCATTGGTGGGCGACCCGGCCTATGGCGGTCGCTTCCGCATTCCGCCGGCTGCCAGCCAGACCATGGTCGAATCGCTGAAGAATTTCCCGCGCCAGGCGCTGCACGCACGTTTCCTGGAGCTGGATCACCCGACGACCGGCAAGCGCATGAGCTGGGAGTCGCCGTTGCCGGATGATTTCGTCTGGCTGCTGACGTTGCTCAAGCAGGACCGCGAGGCGTTCATCGGATGAGTGACTGGCTGATACCCGACTGGCCCGCGCCGGCCCGGGTCAAGGCCTGCGTCACCACCCGCGAGGGCGGCGTCAGCCTGGCGCCGTTCGACAGCCTCAACCTGGGCGATCATGTGGGCGACAACCCTGCGGCTGTTGCCGAAAACCGTCGTCGCCTCACTGATCACTTCGTCATGCGTCCGGCCTGGTTGCAGCAAGTGCATGGCATCGATGTGGTCGAGGCTGATCCGGCCCAAGTCATCACCGCCGATGCCAGTTGGAGCGCCACGCCGGGCATCGCTTGCACGGCGATGACGGCGGATTGCCTGCCGGTATTGTTCTGCAATCGTGCCGGCACCCATGTCGCGGCAGCCCATGCCGGTTGGCGGGGGCTGGCGAACGGGGTGCTGGAGGCTACGCTCGACAGCCTGCAGCAGCCCAACGAAGAGATTCTCGCCTGGCTTGGCCCGGCCATTGGCCCGCAAGCCTTTGAGGTCGGCCCGGAAGTGCGCGAAGCCTTCATCGCCCGTCTTCCGTCGACGGCCCAGGCCTTTGCGCCAAGCCCCAATGCTGGCAAATTCCTCGCGGATATCTACGCCTTGGCACGGCTGCGCCTGGCGGCACGTGGCGTAACCGCAGTCTATGGTGGCGGCTTGTGCACCGTGACCGATCCTCGCTTCTTTTCCTACCGGCGCAATCCGCGCACCGGTCGTTTCGCCTCCCTGATCTGGCTTGAACGCTAGACTCCCCTGATCTGCATCAACAGCGCGTTGCTTGAATCTTCCAGAATCGACCACATCTATAGCGGTATCTGGCAGGTTTCTTCATTCAGGATGTTTCTCTAGGTCCGGCCTGCTCATTAGGAAGGTGACCCATGCGTATTGATCGTTTAACCAGCAAATTGCAATTGGCCCTGTCCGACGCCCAGTCCCTGGCCGTCGGCCTGGATCATCCCGGTATCGAACCGGCGCACTTGATGCAAGCCATGCTCGAACAGCAGGGCGGCTCCATCAAGCCCCTGCTGATGCAGGTGGGCTTTGACGTCAACAGCCTGCGCAAAGAGTTGGCCAAGGAACTCGACCAACTGCCCAAGATCCAGAACCCCACCGGCGACGTGAACATGTCCCAGGATCTGGCGCGGCTGCTCAACCAGGCTGACCGCCTGGCCCAGCAGAAGGGCGACCAGTTCATTTCCAGCGAGCTGGTGCTGCTCGCCGCGATGGATGAGAACAGCAAACTCGGCAAATTGTTGCTCGGCCAAGGCGTGAGCAAGAAAGCCCTGGAAAACGCCATCAACAACCTGCGTGGCGGCGATGCCGTAAACGACCCCAACCACGAGGAAGCCCGCCAGGCCCTGGATAAATACACCGTTGACCTGACCAAGCGCGCCGAGGAAGGCAAGCTCGACCCGGTGATTGGCCGTGACGATGAAATCCGCCGCACCATCCAGGTCCTGCAACGTCGTACCAAGAACAACCCGGTGCTGATCGGTGAGCCTGGCGTGGGCAAGACCGCCATCGCCGAAGGCTTGGCCCAGCGCATCATCAACGGCGAAGTGCCCGATGGGCTGCGGGGCAAACGCCTGTTGTCTCTGGACATGGGGGCGCTGATCGCTGGCGCCAAGTACCGCGGCGAATTCGAAGAGCGGCTCAAGGCCCTGCTCAATGAACTGTCGAAGCAGGAAGGGCAGATCATTTTGTTCATCGACGAACTGCACACGATGGTCGGTGCTGGCAAGGGCGAAGGCTCGATGGACGCCGGCAACATGCTCAAGCCTGCGCTGGCTCGCGGCGAGCTGCATTGTGTCGGTGCGACCACCCTCAATGAATATCGCCAGTACATCGAGAAAGACGCGGCCCTGGAGCGGCGCTTCCAGAAAGTGCTGGTGGAGGAGCCGAGTGAAGAAGACACCATCGCGATCCTGCGCGGCCTGAAGGAGCGCTACGAGGTTCACCATAAAGTGGCGATCACCGATGGCGCGATCATCGCGGCGGCCAAGCTCAGCCATCGCTATATCACCGACCGTCAGTTGCCGGACAAGGCCATCGACTTGATCGACGAGGCCGCCAGCCGTATCCGCATGGAAATCGACTCCAAGCCGGAAGTGCTGGATCGGTTGGAGCGACGCTTGATTCAACTCAAGGTCGAATCCCAGGCCCTGAAGAAAGAAAGCGACGAAGCAGCGAAAAAGCGTCTGGAGCGGTTGCAGGAAGAAATCGTTCGCCACGAGCGCGAGTATTCCGATCTAGAGGAAATCTGGAACTCGGAGAAAGCCGAAGTCCAGGGTTCTGCGCAGATCCAGCAGAAGATCGAACAGTCCCGCCAGGAACTGGAAGCGGCCCGCCGTAAAGGCGACCTCAACCGCATGGCCGAGCTGCAGTACGGGGTGATCCCCGACCTGGAGCGCAGCCTGCAGATGGTCGACCAGCACGGCAAGAGCGAAAACCAGCTGCTGCGCAGCAAGGTCACGGAGGAAGAAATCGCCGAAGTGGTGTCCAAGTGGACCGGCATTCCAGTCTCGAAGATGCTCGAAGGCGAGCGCGACAAGTTGTTGAAGATGGAAAGCCTGTTGCACCAACGTGTGATCGGCCAGGAAGAAGCAGTGGTAGCAGTGTCCAACGCCGTGCGCCGGTCCCGTGCCGGTTTGTCGGACCCTAACCGTCCGAGCGGCTCGTTCATGTTCCTCGGCCCGACCGGCGTGGGTAAGACCGAGTTGTGCAAGGCGTTGGCCGAATTCCTCTTCGATACCGAGGAAGCCATGGTGCGCATCGACATGTCCGAGTTCATGGAGAAACACTCCGTGGCGCGGCTGATCGGTGCACCGCCGGGCTATGTCGGCTATGAAGAGGGCGGTTATCTGACTGAGGCTGTGCGGCGCAAGCCGTACTCGGTGATCCTGCTCGATGAAGTCGAGAAGGCGCACCCGGATGTGTTCAACATCTTGCTGCAAGTGCTGGAGGATGGTCGCCTGACCGACAGCCACGGCCGTACGGTGGACTTCCGCAACACGGTGATTGTGATGACCTCCAACCTGGGCTCGACGCAGATCCAGGAGCTGGTGGGTGACCGCGAGGCGCAACGTGCCGCAGTGATGGATGCGATCTCGACGCACTTCCGGCCGGAGTTCATCAACCGTGTGGACGAAGTGGTGATCTTCGAGCCGTTGGCCCGTGATCAGATCGCCGGCATCACCGAGATCCAGCTGGGTCGCCTGCGCAGCCGTCTCACCGAGCGCGAGCTGAAGCTGCAACTGAGCGATGAGGCTTTGGACAAGCTGATTGCGGTGGGTTACGACCCGGTCTACGGCGCGCGGCCGCTCAAGCGAGCGATCCAGCGCTGGATCGAAAACCCGTTGGCGCAGTTGATTCTGTCCGGCCGGTTCATGCCGGGCGAAACCGTGACCGGTACGGTGGAAAACGACGAAATCGTTTTCAACTGAAGACCGGCGCTGCCGGTGATTGGAATGGCCTCGTCTTGCGAGGCCATTTTTTTCATCAGGCCGTTGAACTCTAAGGAAAAGGCTTGTAAAGTGCGCCCCGCAGTACGTCACCCCCAAGGTCACTTCTCACTGAGAGGGAGCCTAAAACAAGTTGCAAATCATTGTCTTGAAAGCAATTTAAGGGGTTGACAGAGGTTTTGAAGATTGTAGAATAGCGCGCCTCAGACACACGAACGCAGCGATGCAGACGGGTGAAGAGGTTGAAGCTAGCTTCAATGCAGTAACTTGAAATATCAGTTCCGTGATAGCTCAGTCGGTAGAGCAAATGACTGTTAATCATTGGGTCCCAGGTTCGAGTCCTGGTCACGGAGCCATTTCAATCGGGGTATAGCGCAGTCCGGTAGCGCGCCTGCTTTGGGAGCAGGATGTCAGGAGTTCGAATC
>NZ_VDLV01000048.1:55116-55350 GCF_013608025.1 Pseudomonas brassicacearum subsp. neoaurantiaca
TGAAACCAGTTCGCTGGAATCGAATCTTAAGATCAGAGGCCAAAAGCGCTGATCGAGGAAGGCGACTTGCAAGGGTCGCCTTTTTTTTACCGGGGTATAGCGCAGTCCGGTAGCGCGCCTGCTTTGGGAGCAGGATGTCAGGAGTTCGAATCCCCTTACCCCGACCATATTTGGGTCGTTAGCTCAGTTGGTAGAGCAGTTGGCTTTTAACCAATTGGTCGTAGGTTCGAATCC
>NZ_VDLV01000048.1:55360-75636 GCF_013608025.1 Pseudomonas brassicacearum subsp. neoaurantiaca
AAAAATCCTCGTATCGAAAGATACGGGGATTTTTTTTGCCTGCGAAAAGTGCCAATCACATCAAGTCATCGTACAACCTGCCGATAACCCGCCTACAGGGCATGGACCGACGCCCTTACTTCTGGCCAACAACAAGAAAAGGCGCCCGTTATGTTTCTTCGTCAATTGAATATCGCACCCCGTGCCGCGCTGGGTTTCGCCTTGATCGCCGTGTTGGTGGCATTACTCGGGGTGTTTGCGCTGGGGCAGATGTCCAGTATCCGCGACAGCGAGGTTGCGGTGGAGACCCAGTGGCTGCCCAGCATCCGCGGCGGTGACGAGATCCGCGAGCTGATGCTGCGCATCCGCACCATTTCCCTGCGCATGGCCTTGGACCAGGATCCGAAGAACATCCCGGTGTATCGCGGCCAGATGGATACCCGCGATAAAGAACTGAGCGAAAAGATCGCCAGCTACGACAAGCTGGTCGTCACACCGGAAGGCAAGGCGCTTTACGACCAATTCAAACAGACCTTCGCCGCCTACCGCTCGGGCATCGCCCAGTCGTTCACCTTGGCGGAGCAGGGGCGTCGGGATGAGTTGATCAAGCTGTTGCTGGTGGACATGAAAACCGTGGTGGATGGCTCGGGCAAGCAGCTCAATGATCTGGCGGAGTTGTTCTCCAAGCAGGTTTCGATCGAGAGCCAGAAGTCCCAAGAGCATTACGTCAATTCGCGAATGATCGTCAGCCTGTTCGTCGTGCTGGCCGCCCTGGCCACGGTTGTGCTGGCGATGTTGTTGACTCGCAGCATCGTCAAGCCTTTGGGCGAGGCGTTGAATGCAGCCGAGAATGTGGCGCGGGGCGATCTGACCCGGCCCATCGAGACCCATGGCAACGATGAAGTGAGCCGCTTGCTCAAGGCCTTGGCGACCATGCAGCAGAACCTTCGGCAAACCCTGCAGAGCATCAGCGGCTCGGCAACGCAACTGGCAACCGCTGCCGATGAGCTGAATGCCGTCACCCTCGATAGCACCCAGAGCCTGCAACAGCAAAACAACGAAATCGAACAGGCTGCCACCGCCGTCACGGAAATGACCACCGCAGTGGAAGAAGTCGCACGCAACGCTGTCTCCACCTCCGATGCCACCCGCCAATCCAGCGAGTCGGCGACGTTGGGCCAGGAGCGGGTCAGCGACACTGTCGAGGCCATCAGCGCGCTTGCCAGTGATGTGCAGGTGACCGGTGGCCTGGTGCAGTCACTGGCGAGCCAGTCCCAGGACATCGGCAAAGTGCTGGACGTGATCCGGGCCATTGCCGAGCAAACCAACCTGTTGGCGCTCAACGCAGCCATCGAAGCGGCCAGGGCGGGGGAGAGCGGTCGTGGTTTTGCGGTGGTCGCCGACGAGGTGAGAGCGCTGGCTTATCGCACGCAGCAATCGACCCAGGAAATCGAGCAGATGGTCCAAGGCATGCGTAACGGCGCGACCCAGGCGCTTGACTCGATGCAAGCCAGTTCCAGCCGTGCGGCGAGCACACTGGCGATGGCGGAGCGGGCGGGCGAGGCATTGCAGACCATCACCGCGTCAGTGCACCAGATCCACGAGCGCAACCTGGTGATCGCCAGCGCCGCCGAGGAACAGGCGCAAGTGGCCCGCGAAGTGGATCGCAACCTGGTCAATATTCGTGATTTGTCCGTGCGTTCGGCCACTGGCGCGGACCAGACCAGCGCGTCCAGCCACGAGCTGTCGCAACTGGCGAATTCGCTGCGCACGATGGTGCAGCGGTTTCAGGTTTGATCGGTGGATAGATTGGACAGTGATTCTGCCCGAGATTAAGTATTGACCATGCCGCCCTCATCGCGAGCAAGCTCGCTCCCACAGGATGACCGCGATCAACTGTGGGAGCGAGCTTGCTCGCGATGACGGTGGATCATCCAGCATCAATATTGCTGATCCGGCGCCATCGTCAGTAAGACCTCAGTGCAACTTCAACCGAGGCTCAGTCCCGCGGCCGATCTTGCTGCCCAGCATCAGCATCGCCGTGCGGAACATTCCGTACAGCGCCATCTGGTGCATGCGATACAGCGACACGTAGAACATCCGCGCCAGCCAACCTTCGAGCATCACGCTGCCGGTCAGGTTGCCCATCAGGTTACCCACCGCCGAGAAGCGCGACAGCGAGATCAGCGAGCCGTAGTCGGTGTATTTGTATTCAGGCAGGGCCTTGCCTTCGATCCGCAATTTCAGCGATTTCGCCAACAGCGAGGCTTGCTGGTGCGCGGCCTGGGCGCGCGGTGGAACGTTGCGGTCGCTGCCCGGTTGCGGACAGGCGGCGCAGTCGCCGAAGGCAAAGATGTTCTCGTCGCGAGTGGTCTGTAGCGTCGGCAGCACTTGCAGCTGATTGATCCGGTTGGTCTCCAGCCCATCGATATCCTTGAGGAATTCCGGCGCACGAATCCCGGCCGCCCAGACCTTCAGGCTCGCGTCGATCACTTTGCCATCCGCCGTAACCAGGCTGTCAGCGGTTACCTGGCTGACGGCTGCGTTGGTCATGACGTTGACCCCAAGTTTCTCCAGGGTCTTGTGCACCGGTCCGCCGATACGCTCAGGCAGTGCCGGTAGGACCCTCGGCCCGGCTTCGATCAACGTGATGTGCATGTTCTCCGGTTTGATCCGGTCGAGGCCGTAGGCATGCAGTTCGTGGGCGGCGTTGTGCAGCTCGGCCGCAAGTTCGACACCGGTCGCACCGGCGCCGACGATGGCGACGCTGATGCGCTCGACGATATCGGTCTGTCCGGCATGGGCGCGCAGGTAGTGATGAAGCAATTGCTGGTGGAAGCGCTCGGCCTGTTTGCGGGTGTCGAGGAACAGGCAGTGTTGCGCCGCGCCCTCGGTGCCGAAATCGTTGGTGGTGCTGCCGACGGCAATGACCAGGGTGTCGTAGCCCAGCTCCCGGGCCGGCAACAGCTCGACGCCCGCCTCGTCATAGGTGGCGGCGAGTTGGATTTTCTTGTTCTCGCGATCCAGGCCGCTCATGCGCCCGAGCTGGAACTCGAAGTGGTTCCATTTCGCCTGGGCGACGTAGTTGAGTTCGTCTTCGGAGGAGTTCAAGGAACCGGCAGCCACTTCGTGCAGCAATGGCTTCCAGATGTGGGTCAGGTTCGCGTCGACCAGCATCACGCTGGCCGTGCCGCGCTTGCCCAGAGTCTTACCCAGACGGGTAGCCAACTCCAGGCCGCCGGCGCCGCCGCCAACGATGACAATACGATGAGTCATGGGGATATCTCGCAAGGCTAAAGGAATTCGGTGCCGTTACCCGAGCGAGCGCTAAGCGGCTCATAGCGTCAGGTAACTGATCAGTCGGCTCAACAGGCCCAGGCCGATGGTCACGGCCAGTACCACCACCAGGAGCATCCACGGCCGGAAAGGCCGGCGCTCGACTCGGTGCTGGGACAGTTGCAGGTACTCTTCGACATGCTTCTGGTCATCTGGGTTCAGGCGACTGGTCATAAAGGCCTCGTCAGGTAGACGTTGCGGGATGTGAAGACGTTACAGCGTCCGGCTATCCAGCGTTGAAAGCCGCATAGCCGCTCGCCGGAACGGGTTCGATGATCAGGCTGTCGTCCAGGCGAATGATTCCACTTTTTAACACTCGGGCCGTGATTCCGCCATGGCCGCGTACCGCCTGGAACGTGCCTTCGCCAAGATTTCGCTCCAGCCGTGCGCAGGGCTGGCACCAACCGGTGGTTTCGAAAATGGCCTGGCCGATGCGAAAGCGCCGGCCCTTGAGGCTGAACAGGTTGATCCCGCTCACTACAATGTTGCGCCGCAGCTCCTGCGGCTGCACCGGCTGATCGTCGGGACGGCCCATCAGCGAGCTGATCACGGCCAGGTGCTCCCATTGGATCAACGTCACCTGCCGGGCATTGCGCACGCCGGGGCGGGCATGATCGCCGGTGAGACCTGCCTCCAGGCGCGCCTCCACGGCGTCCAGTTCGATCATCGGCGCATGGCCCTGGGGTCGCACGCCGATCCAGCGGACGCGGCCCTGTTGCGGCACGGCGGCGATCAATTCCTGCAAGGGGCTCACAGGCTGATCCCGACATCGAAGACGATGCTGCGACCCAGGTTGCCCCGCAAAAAATCCGGTGCATCGGGATGGGCGAACAGTACGCGGGCGAACGTCGGCCCCACCAGTGACAACGAGCGCCAGCCCTGGCGCAGGTATTCGGTCGGCGGCGGGAAATGGCTGTTGAGGTCCAGCACTTCGCGCTTGAGACTGGCGAACGCGATGATGTCCAACTCTCCCAGGTCCATGCCGCGCTCGGTGTAGTTGTGGGCTTTCTTGCGCAAGGTCGGCGCCAGCCTCATCAGGAATTCGTTGGCCGGGATCCGCCGGGGCTTGGCTTCGCGGCGCACCAGTTGGCTCAAGGAGAAGGCGCTGCGGCGCCGCTGCAGTTCATCGCGCCATTCGTCATTGAGGCGGCGGCCTTCGTCGAGCACAAAAAACACTTCGAAGTTGGCATCGCGGAACAAGACGTCTGGTGGTTCCCCGGCTGGCGCGAACTCGTCGCCGCGATAGGGCACGTTCAACCCTTGCAGGAGGCGCTGGCAGACCCAACGCTCACGCTCCCATTTGCGGGCATTGGAGAGAAAGGCGTTGGCCTGCTCGGCGGCGATCGTCAGCAGGCGTAAGTAATCGGAATCATCCATGAGCCCAAGCTTAGCGTTCAAATGTGTTGATAAAAAATAAAGCGTGTCGCCAAGGGGCAAATTTTCACTCAGGCAGGGCCTGGTGGGAGGTCCTGTTCAGCCTGACGCGCCAGCCAGGCGCAAAACAACTCCAGTTTCTTGCTGTGTTGGGCACTTCGCTTCGCCAGGTAGACATAACGGCTCGGATGAAAGCCAAACGGTGCCATCAGGCGGCCAAGGCGAATGTCGTCGGCCACCAGATGCCAAGGGGCGACGCAAATCCCCAGGCCGGCAATCGCCGCTTCCAACGTAAAGTAATAGTGCTCGTATTCCAGTCCGGTCGGGGGCGTGCCCCGGTAGCCAACCGCGTCGGCCCAGTTTGCCCAGGCGTCTGGACGCGTTCGGGTATGCAACAGCGGATGCTTGAAGATCGAGTTCACATCGGTGAGTTGCAGGCGTGCGGCTAATGCGGGCGACAAAACGATGCCCAGTCGTTCAGGAAACAGCACAACAGTATTTTCTTGTTCGCCAATAGCGTCCTGTTCGGCGGTGATCATCACGTCATAGCGATCTCGGGCCGGATCCGCCCCAGCAACCGGTGAGCTCAAGCGAATCTTGATATCCGGGTAAGTCGAGTTGAAGTCGAACAGACGAGGTATCAACCACTTGACGGTAAGCGTGCTGAAGCAGGAAACGTCCAGAGTGCCTGTCGCGGTATCCCGGACCCGGCCCACTGCCGCCTCGATCTGGTCCAGCGCGGCCGTCAACTGAGGCAAGAGTTCTTTTCCGGCAGCGGTGAGTTGCGGCTTGTTCTTGGGCCCTTCGAACAGATCGACGCCAAGGCTCAGTTCCAACTGGCGCACCTGGCGACTCACGGCGCCGGGCGTGACGGACAGCTCTTCGGCAGCGGACGTCATTTTGCCGAGTCGAGCCGCGGCCTCGAAGGTACGCAACGCATTCAATGGGGGGAGGCGACGTTTCATGAAGTGACTTTAACTCAAATACTTTGGCCGCATAAATCGTTATCAGCGGGCGGCAGGTTTGCTCAGAATCGCCGGGCTTGCGCTTATCTGCCGACCGTTCGGGTGGCGGAGCATTCCCGAGTCCAATTGAGAGCACCTCACATGCCATTTGTTCGTACAGCTGTCATCAAAGGCACCAGCCAGCAACAACGCCAACGCATCGTCGATGGCATACACCAGGCGTTGGTCGAAAGTATCGGTATGCCCCAGGATGAATTGTTCAACCTGGTGACGGACTACGATCCGCAACAATTCTTCTACAGCCGAACTTTCAACGGGGTGGCCCGTTCAGACAATTTGATCGTGATTGAGATTACGATGCGCAGAGGCCGCAGCGATGCGATGAAGCGCGACCTCTACAAAAACATCGCTGACAATCTCGCCGTCCAAGCCCAGGTTCGCCCGCAAGACGTGTTCATCTTCATGCATGAAAACGACTATTCGGATTGGTCGGTGGGCTTTGGAAAGTTTGCAATGGCGCTGGTGCAACAGCCTGCAAGTATCGCTACCGAATAGCGAACGAACGGCGCGTTGGACCGGTGCTCGAATCCGCGCTGTACCGTGTCCACGTTTTCGCAGGAGTCGCCATGATCGGTGCCGAATTGCTCTCACCGCAGACCCTGGCGGTCGGTTGGCTCAGCTATGTGCCGGTGCTGGCGTGGGCGGTGGCGCGGGCACCGTGGGTCGAGCTGTTTACCGACAGCCGTCGCCAGCATTTGCTGTTCGGCACGGTGCTGGCGTTGTTCCTGTTGTGGCTGGTACGACGAGATTTCGACACGGGCGTCTCGTATCACTTCCTTGGCATGACCGCCGTCACTTTGCTGCTGGACTGGCCGCTGGCGATCCTCGGTGGGCTTTGTGCGCAGCTCGCGCTGGTGCTGCTGGGCCGTCAGGACATGATGGCAGTCGGCATCAATGGCGCGCTGTTGATTCTCCTGCCGGTGCTGATCACTGAATGTTGCGCTGTCCTGGTGGAGCGGGCCCAGCCGCGCAATCTGTTTGTGTATATCTTCTGTTCCGGGTTTCTCGCCGCCGCGCTTTCGGCGTTGGGATGCCTGCTGCTGGGGCTTGGCCTGCTCTGGTACGACGGCATTTTCGTCATGCCGTACTGGCTGGAAGATTTCATCGGTTACCTCTGGCTGATCATTTTTCCAGAGGCTTTCATCAACGGCATGGTGGTCAGCGCGCTGGTGGTGTTCAGTCCCGAATGGCTGGAGACCTTCAACCGCACGCGCTATCTGTCGGCGCCCTGGAACGACGAAGACAAGCCTTGATTCACGTCAAGGCTGCACTGTCTGCCGCGCTGCATGCTTTGGAAAATTTCCAGGAGTGCAACCATGAGTGTTTATGAGTGGGCGAGGCAAGAAATCCGGCGCAGTCACGACGCGGCCATGGAGATCGGCTTTGATCCGGGCTTGAGCCTGCGGGCCTTGCTCAGCGCAATCGTGCAGCAGAGCAAGACCGTACGCAGTGCCGACGATTTGGCCGATGAATTGAGTTTTCTCGCGGAGAACCTCGACGACAGCCAGGATTACGGGTTCATGCGGCCTTAGAGGGTGAATGCTGCCCACTAGGAAAACGATGATTCTGTGGCGAGGGGATTTATCCCCGTTGGGCTGCGCAGCAGCCCCAAAAAAGCTGAATGCAGTCAATCCGAAACATCACTGTGTCAGGTTTCAGGGCTGCTATGCAGCCCAACGGGGATAAATCCCCTCGCCACAGTGATTCAGGCCAGGCCTTAGTGCTGCGAGCGGGGATTGAAGTCTTCGCTGAACAATTCATCCTCGGCATCCGGGGCGACGGGGATCTTGTGTTCTTCCGACGCCCAGGCGCCAAGGTCGATCAGCTTGCAGCGATCCGAACAGAACGGCCGGAATTTGCTTTCAGGGGTCCATTCGACCGGGGCGCCACAGGTTGGGCAATCAACGATTGGGGGTTGGCTCATGGTTGGCCTCCACGCAAGGTAAGGTAAAAGTGATGCAGGCGCTCGACCTCGCTGTGTAGCCAGGCGAGGTCGCGGTCGTTGACCAGCACATCGTCGGCATGGCTCAGGCGATCCTGGCGACTGGATTGGGCCTTGAGGATCGCCTGGACCTGCTGCTCGCTGGTCTGGTCGCGCTGCAAGGTGCGTTCGACCTGCAATTGTTCAGGTGCGTCGATCACCAGGATCCGCTGGGTCATGGCGTACTGCCCCGACTCGATCAATAGCGGTGAAACCAGGATCGCATAAGACGATTTTGCCTGGGCCAGATGATGGGCGATCTCTTCGGCGATCAGCGGGTGCAGCAGCGCTTCCAGCCAGCGGCGCTCTTCGGCATTCTCGAAGATGAGCGTGCGCAGCGCGGCGCGATCCAGCGCGCCGTCCGCCTGCAGCACACGCGCGCCAAAGTGTTCGGCGATTTTTCCTAGCGCCGGACGTCCGGGTTCGACGACCCAGCGCGCTGCATGGTCAGCGTCGATGACGTGCACGCCCAGGTCGATGAAGTGCTGGGCCGCCGCGCTCTTGCCGCTGCCGATGCCACCGGTCAGGCCGAGAATCCAGGTTTTTTCCGCGGAGCTGTTCATTAGAAACCGACTGAGTGCCAATAGAAGTCGGTTATTTGACCACCCCAGAGCAAGGCAATCCAGCCGGCAATGGCCAGATAGGGTCCGAAGGGGATTTGCGTCGATGTCGGTGCGTTGCGCATGCGCAGTACGACGACGCCGACAACCGCGCCCACCAGCGAAGACAGCAGCAGCGTCACCGGCAGGATTTGCCAGCCGCCCCAGGCGCCCAGCATCGCCAGCAGCTTGAAGTCGCCATAGCCCATGCCTTCCTTGCCGGTCAGCAACTTGAAGACCCAGAACACCATCCACAGCACCAGGTAACCGGCCACCGCGCCCCATAACGCCTGGTTGAGGGACACGAACAGCCCGAAGCTGTTGACGATCAAGCCCAGCCACAACAAGGGCAGCACGAGGGAATCGGGGAGCAATTGATGCTCGGCGTCGATCAGGCTCATCGACAACAGGCCCCAACTCAGCACCATCGCCATCGCCGCATGCCAGCCGAAGCCGAAATGCCAAGCGACGAACGCCGACAGGGCACCACAGGCCAGTTCGGTCAACGGGTAACGTTTGCCGATGGGGGCGGCGCAATTGGAGCAGCGCCCGCGCAATACCAAGTAACTCAGCAAAGGAATATTTTCCCAGGCGCGGATGCGGTGGCCGCAGTGCGGGCATTGGGAGTGGGGCAGCATCAAGTTATAGATCGGACCGGGAGCTTCGGCCGGAAGCCCCAGCAAATCCTGTGCTTGCAGGCGCCATTCACGGTCGAGCATCTTCGGCAGGCGCCATACCAGTACGTTGAGGAAACTGCCGATGATCAGCCCGAGCAGCAGTGCCGTCAGCACGAAAGCCAAGGGGTAAAGCACGAAGAATTCGCTCAAGGGCATGTCAGATCGCAGAGCCGAGTTGAAAAATGGGCATGTACATGGCAACCACCAGGCCACCGACGACCACCCCCAGGACCACCATGATGAAGGGTTCCATCAGGCTGGTGAGGTTGTCCACCAGATTATCCACCTCGGCTTCATAAAAACTTGCCACTTTGTCGAGCATGTCGTCCAGTGCGCCGGATTCCTCGCCAATGGCCGTCATCTGGATCGCCAGGTTCGGAAAAATACCGGAAGCACGCATGGAAAAATTCAACTGCATGCCGGTGGAGACATCCTGTCGAATGCGTTGCACCGCACGCTTGAACACCACGTTGCCGGTGGCGCCCGACACCGAGTCGAGGGCTTCGACCAGCGGCACGCCGGCGGCGAATGTCGTGGACAGCGTACGGGCATAGCGGGCCACGGCGGACTTGTACATCAGAGTACCTATCAAGGGCAGCTTGAGCAGCCATTTGTCCCGCCAGTCACGAAACGCCTGGGAGCGCTTGAGTGCATGTTTAACGCCGAAAAACGCACCGACCAAACCGCCAAGCAGCAGCCACCACCACTCCTGCATGAATTCCGACAGGCCGATGACCATCAGCGTGAACGCCGGCAATTTTGCGCCAAAGCCGGAAAATACCGACTCGAACTGCGGCACGACCTTGATCAGCAGGATGCTCGTGACCACGGCCGCGACCGCTACCACGGCCGCGGGATACGTCATGGCTTTCTTGATCTTGGCCTTGAGGGCTTCGCTTTTTTCCTTGTAGGTCGCGACACGGTCCAGCAACGTATCGAGGGCACCGGCCTGCTCGCCGGCGTCCACCAGGTTGCAATACAACTCATCGAAATACTGCGGGCATTTACGCAACGCCGCGGCAAAGCTGTTACCAGCGGCGACTTCCTGTTTCACCTCGTCCACCAGCTTGCGCATGTTGGCGTTGTCGAAGCCTTCGCCAATGATGTCGAAGGCTTGCAGCAATGGCACGCCAGCCTTGAGCATCGTCGCCATCTGGCGCGTGAAGAGGGCGATATCCAACGGCTTGATGCGCTTGCCCTTGCTGAATATCGAGGTGGATTTCTTGCGCACCTTGCCTGGATTGATGCCCTGTTTGCGCAGTTGCGCCTTGATCAGCGCCGGGCTCTGGCCGGTCAGTTCGCCGGACATTTTCGTGCCTTTGCGGTCCTTGCCTTCCCACACGTAGACGTCGGTTTTTACAGCCTTGACCGCCATGTTCAATCCTTGGTGACCCGGTTGATTTCTTCGAGGCTGGTGATGCCTTGCATCACTTTGACCAGCCCCGACGTACGCAGGTCGTTGAAGCCGTCCTTACGCATTTGCAGGTCGATTTCCAGGGAGTTGCCCTCGGCCATGATCAACCGTTGCAGCTCGGGCGTGTTCTTGACCACTTCGTATACCCCCACGCGACCTTTGTAGCCGTTGTTGCACTGTTCGCAACCGACCGGCTCATAGATCGTGAATGAGCCGATGCGTTCCCGGGGGAACCCTTCCTTGAGCAAGGTTTCCTCGGGAATCTCGATGGCTTTCTTGCAATGCGTGCACAATTTGCGCGCCAGGCGCTGGGCGATGATCAGGTGCACCGCGGTGGCGATGTTGAACCCCGGGATGCCCATGTTGTGCAGGCGGACCAGGGTTTCGGCGGCGCTGTTGGTGTGCAGGGTAGAGAGCACCAGGTGCCCGGTCTGGGCGGCCTTGATGGCGATCTCGGCGGTTTCCAGGTCGCGGATCTCGCCGACCATGATCACGTCCGGATCCTGGCGTAGGAACGAGCGCAGGGCATGGGCGAAATCCAGGCCTTGGCGCGGGTTCACGTTGACCTGGTTGATGCCTTCCATGTTGATTTCCACCGGGTCTTCGGCGGTGGAAATATTAATATCCACGGTGTTGAGGATGTTCAGGCCGGTGTAGAGCGACACGGTCTTGCCCGAGCCGGTCGGCCCGGTCACCAGGATCAGCCCCTGCGGCTGCTTGAGGGCTGCCATGTACAGGTCTTTCTGTTCCGGCTCGTAGCCCAGGGCGTCGATACCCATTTGCGCACTGGAGGGGTCGAGGATCCGGATCACCACTTTTTCGCCCCAGAGCGTGGGCAGGGTGTTGACCCGGAAGTCGATGGACTTGGTCTTTGACAGGCGCATCTTCAGGCGACCGTCCTGGGGTTTGCGCCGCTCGGAGATGTCCAGGCTGGCCATGACCTTGAGGCGCGCGGCAATGCGGTTGGCCAGTTGGATGGGAGGCTTGGCGACCTCCCGCAGCATGCCGTCGGTGCGCACCCGGACCCGGTAGGTTTTTTCATAGGGTTCGAAATGCAAGTCGGAAGAGCCGCCCTTGATGGCATCCAACAGCATCTTGTTGACGAAGCGCACCACCGGCGCATCGTCGCCATCCTGCCCGACGATGCTGTCCTGCTTGCGGTCATCGATAGACTCGATGTCCAGGCCGTCGAGGTCGACATCGGCCATGCCTTCCAGGCCTGTACTGCTGGACTCAAAGAACTTTTCAATCGCATCGCTGAGCTTATCGTCTTCCACCAGGATGGCTTCGGTGGTCAGGCCGGTGCTGAACTGGATGTCGTTGATGGCCTGATGATTGGTGGGGTCGGAAATGCCCACGTACAGCTTGTTGCCACGCCGCCACAGCGGCAGGGCATGATGCTGGCGCACCAGTTTCTCGCTGACCAGGCCGGTGGGCTGGTTGTCTTTGTCGAGGCTGTTGAGGTCCAGCAGGGCGATACCGAAATGCTCGGAGGCGATTTCCGCTACCTGCCGGCTCTGGATCAGTTTGTTCTGCACCAGGTAACTGACCAGGGGCGTGCGATTGCGCTGGGCCTGTTGATAAGCCCGTTGCGCGCTTTGTTCAGAGATCAGTTCGGCCAGCACCAATTGCTTGGCCAGGCCGCTGAGGGCAATGTCATTCATGGGAATACCGGACGCGGACTGTTCATGATTTATAGCCTAGTCAAGCATATGCGCCTGACCAGCGAGCAGAGGTGACAAAAAGCGTCAGATAGTGCGGTTGTTGGGGTAGGAAGTTGGACCATTGCGGAGGGAAGGGTCTTGGCTGGCTGGGCTTCTACGGGTTGGCATGTGCCGTGCAATGGCCGCTTCAGGTCATGAGATTTCGGCTCATGCGTGGGAGATGTCTATGGATAAGCAAAAGGGTTTTACGCTGATCGAGCTGCTGATCGTGGTGGCGATCATTGGTATTTTGGCGACGTTTGCGTTGCCGCAATATTCGAAGTATCAGGCGCGGGCGAAGGCGACGGCCGGGTTGGCGGAGGTGTCGGCGTTGAAGGTGCCGTTCGAAGATGTGTTGAACCAGGGGACTAACCCAACCTTGGCCAATATTGGCGGCACATCGCCTACGAGCAATTGCACCTTGACTGCTTCAGGAACCGCAGCAGATGGAGTGGGCACCATTGCGTGTACGCTGCTGAATGCGCCAGCCCCTGTTCTAGGCAAGGCGATTACGCTTTCCCGTTCTGCACAAGGTGTCTGGACTTGCGGTTCCACGGCTGCGCAGGAATATCTTCCGGCAGGCTGCACAGGCGGTGCAGCTGCTCCTGCGGCAGGGGGCGCAGGTTAACAGCTGAGCGAGACCGACCCAAAGCCCCGTCCCAGCGGGGCTTTGTCGTATCTGAGGAGAGCAATCCTGATCTTAAAAATAAACCTCAAGAATTCATAAGCTTAGCAAACCACCAAAACCCGCAAGTTGCATGTACCAAATCCCCCGGTCATGCAATTTGCATGATTGCGAAAACAACCGCTTCGCTTAACTAGCTGATTTATAAAGTTATTTCTGCTGTTTCAAAACTGGCACAGCCTTCGCACTACTCCTGACAACCTGCCGCGATTCACTTTCGGCAGTTTCTGAGAAAAACAGGAGTTACTCGTATGAAGAAGTTCGCTATCACTGCCGCTGCTGCCACTGCACTGACCCTGTCCATGGCTAGCGCTTTCGCCGAGACCACTCAAGCAACTCAGGCCCCGATGATGCTGGCTGCGGGCGAAGCAACAAAAGCCAAGGAAGAGGTTTCCGACACCTGGATCACCACCAAGGTCAAAGCTGACCTGGTCACCGAGAAAGGCATTCCAGGCTCTGACATCAAGGTTGAAACCAACAAGGGCGTTGTGTCCCTGTCTTCCACTGTTGCTGTGACCGACGCGCAGAAAGACACCGCCGTCGCGATTACCAAGAAAATCAAAGGCGTCAAAGCCGTATCGGCTGATGGCCTGAAATCCGAGTAAGGAAAGGCTTCTCGCCTGGACGGGAGAAGGCGCGGCAAACGGGCTGGGTTATACGTCTGCCGTCGCTTTGGAGTTCATGCGAAAGGCCACATGGACGTGGCCATTGCAGGCCCCCGGCATTCGTGCCGGGGGCCTGTTCTATTTTGGGAGAGAGAGAATGTGAGCCAGTCAGAGAGACCGGGTTGCCCCCATCGCGAGCAAGCTCGCTCCCACATTTGATCGCATTCTTCCAGAAACAACCCGGCCCCTGTGGGAGCGAGCTTGCTCGCGATAGAGTCGGGACAGTCACCGCCCACGCTTGCTGGTAATCTGCACCAGCCGATTCCCCTCGAAGCGCAAGTATTGGTACATCCCGCTGTTGGGCCCGTAGGTCCATTCCTCTACCGGATATTCCTCTCGGCGATTGACGCTGCGTTTGTAACCCAAGTCATCGCGAGCCACAGGCTGACCACATTTTTGCAGCACCTCGCTCGAACGATCCCCAACGCTGATCAACTGGCTGCCGCAGCGCAATGTATCGGCTGAGGCCTGGCCGACTGCGAGCAGCAGGCTCAGGCTGAGTCCGTACAAATACTTCATTTCATTCCGCGTCCAAATGCATTGGCGTGATGACGGTACCGTCTTTTTCGGCTTGGCCCAGGCTTGCGTCGATGAAGTACACCCGGTCATCGGCCAGCTTGCCTTTGTCCACCAGGAAATCCTTGATGCTGCTGGCGCGCTCCTGGCCCAGTTCACGCAGCAGCAGGTCACTGCCGCTCCAGAACTTGATGACGCCTTCACGGAGTTTTTCGATCCGGGCCTTCTTGTCCAACTGCGTCCATTCAGCCGGTGGCTGGGTTTTCAGGCGTGTGCGGTAGATGCCTTCCAGCAAGGGAGGCTTTTCATCTTCCGGTACTTGCAGCAACGAAGCCTTGGCCGGGACCTTGTCGCCCCGGCGCTGTAGCATCTTGTAATAGGTGTATTGGTATTCGCGTTCCAGGCGCTGGCCGGCGAGCAGCGGACCGTCGCTGCTTTCGGCGGCGGTGCCTTCGATTTCCAGGCGCAGTTCCGGACGCTTGCCCAAGGCTTCGGACAGCTTGAGGAGCACGCTTTCGTTTTCCTTGCTCAAGTCGCTGGACCCCGGCGCGAATGCCACGCTCCCCAAGTCTTCCGAGCCACCGCCGGACACCAGCCCGCCGATGAGCTTGAACGGTGCCTGGGCCGCGCGTACCACGAGGTTGCGCAGGGTCTGCCAGACAATCGGCATCACGCTGAACTGCGGGTCGTTGAGGTTGCCGGAAACCGGCAATTCGATGGTAATCCTGCCCTCGGAGTCCTTGAGCAAGGCGACGGCCAGCTTGAGCGGCAGGCTGACGGCGTCTGGACTGTCGACCTTTTCACCCAGTTGCAATTGCTCGACCACGACTTTGTTGTCGGCCTGGAGCTGGCCCTTGGTGATCCGGTAATGCAGGTCGAGATTGAGCCGGCCCTTGCGGATGCGATAGCCGGCGAACTTGCCGGAGTAGGGCGTCAGGGTGGTCAGCTCGACCCGTTTGAAACTGGTGGCGATGTCGAGGCTGGCCATCGGGTCGAAGGGGTTGACCGCACCCTTGATCGTCACCGGCGCGTAGCGGTCGACCTTGCCCTTCACATCCACGCTGGCCGGTTTGGCCTGGCGGCTGTCGATGGTGCCGATTTCACCGTTGAGTTGCTGGATGGCCGTGGCGAAGTTTGGCGTCAGGCTGAAGTCGGCGAAGTTGGCCGAGCCATCGTTGATGGCGATACCGCCAATATGAATACCCAGCGGCTTATCCTTCGAGGCCGGTTTGGCCGCCGTGTTCTTCGCAGGGCCATCGGCCGGCTGTGGAATCAACAGGTCGTCGACGCTGGTGGTGCGATCTTCGTTGATCATGAAGCGTGCATAGGGTTGGAACAGGTTGACCTTGTCGATCGACAGGCTGTCGCCATGCTGGTAATTCAGGCCCTGGACTTCCAGGCGCTGCCACTTGAGAAAGTCGCGGGTCTTGAGGGTGTCGAGGGTATGCAACTGATCGACCTGGGCGCGGCCGGTGATCGCGAATGCCAGGGGTTCGGTGCTCTTGAGGTCTACCGCCAAGTCACTGCCGAGCATCCCGGAGCGCAGTTCCAGGCGGATGAAGGGGGTGATGTAGGCCTGGGCGACCCGCAAGTCGATATCCTGGGTCTTGACGTTCAGTTTTGCAGTGATTGGGTTCAGGTTGACCACGCCATCGGCGAGGATCTTGCCTTGTTTGCCGAGCCCGGTGTCCAGCTTGAGATTGAAAGGCGAGCCGTTGAGGGTGTCGTAGTTCTGCAGGTCCAGATTGAGTGGGCCGACCTCCAACGCGACGGCCGGCTGTGCCTGGCGGTCGGCCAGGTGCACTTGGTAATTGCGCAGTTGCACGTCTTTCAACAGCACCTGCCACGGCTTGCTCGGCGCTGTCGGCTCAGGCTTGGGCGAGTCGGCGGCTGCCGGTGCCGACGCCGGTTCGACCTTGGCCTTAGGCTTGGCTGGCTGGCTGGCGAAGAGCTTCTGCCAGTCCAGTTGTCCGTCCGCTTCGCGCGCGGCCCAGGTTTCGAGCTTCTGGCTACGGACCTTGCCGACGATGACTTGCTGCTTCGCCAGGTCCAGGGAGGTTTCGCTGACGTCGAGACGTTCAAGCCTTGCCAGGGGACGGCCATCAGGTGCCTTGATGGCGAAAGGGGCAACACTGATAGCCGTGTTGTTCAAGAGCAGTTCCGTGCCCTTGGCGAGGTTGAGTTTGTAGTCGGTGCTGAGGTTCAGTACACCGTTTTCCAACACCAGAGGCACCGCGTCACGCACGTAGGGCCACCAGGCTTTCATTTGGCCGTCGGTAACCTTGAGCGTCCCTTCGGAGGCAATCGGTGCGAGGCTGAAGTTGCCTGTCCAATCGATCTGCCCGCCTGCGGGGCCCGCGGCGACCAGGGTCATGTCCGCGCTGTCGTCGGGCAGGGTGCTGAGGTTTTTCAGCTCGAAATCGAGGGTGTCGTAGAGAAACTCGATGGGTTCGCTGGGCCGCAGGTCCTGGAAGTGAACGTAGCCGCTGGCAAGCTTGATCCTATCCACGCGCAAGGGGAATGGCTTGGCCTCGGGATCGGCCGGGGTTGGCTCGCTGGGCGGCAGCTTGAACAGGCCCAGCAGGTTCAGTTGACCGTTCTTGGCGAACACCACTTCGGTCTTCGGCTTGTCGAGCTCGATGTCGGCCAGGTGCAGGGCGCCGGACCACAGGCTGTCGAGCTGCAGGTTGGCGTAGAGGCGTTCGAAACCGACCTGTTCCTTGCCCGGCTCGCCGACCATCAACCCCCAGACCGTCACTTCAAGGCTGAAAGGATTGAGTTCGATGCGCTGGATCTGGGCCGGCACCGTCGCGTGGGCGGCCAGTTGCTGGTTGGCGATACGCAGGGCAATGCCCGGCAAGATCAGGAAGCCCAACAGGCTGTAGAGGGCCAATGCGGTCAACAGGGCGCCGAGAGCGCGAATCAATCCTTTGGGCATGTGTGGCTTCATCTGGTGTGAATCGGAGTGCCTTGGAGTATGGCATGCGTTTACGGTTCCGAAGCCACTGTGTTTTATGAGAATTGTCCGTTTTTTGTGAGATTGCTGAGGCTAGCTCAGAATTGCAGAATCAAGGTTTTCAGCGGCGGCTGCCTATCCCGTGACGGAAAGTCGTCGCCGGGTGCCAGCGCGCTCCATTCGCGCACCGGCCGACCGATCTTCTGCGCGCACCGCAACACCTGTTCGCGCCAGTCGTCCATGGAGATCTTTGCCAGGTTGTTGCAGCAGATCAGCACGCCATCGTCGGCGGTGGTGAGCAACGCTGGCTTGAGCAAGCTCTGGTAATCGCGCAACAGATCGACAGTGCCAAAGGCGCTTTTGGCCCAGGCGGGCGGATCAAGTAGCACCAAGTCATATTGGCGCGGTTCCAGGCGAACATAGCTGGGCAGTTTCTGCCCACGCCGCTGGCTGATGGGCAGGCCGGCGAGTTGACGAATCGCCGGGAAATAATCTGACTGCACGAACTCCATCGTCGGCAGCTCCGGATTGAGCAAGCCGTTCTCGCGTCCCACCGCCAGGTTGCCTTCGGCGAAGTCCAGGTTGCAGACCTCCCGCGCTCCGCCGGCTGCGGCACTCAGGCCCACGCCGCAGGTGTAGGCGAAGAGGTTCAGGACGCTTTTGCCCCGGCTGTGGTCCTTGACCCAGCCGCGCGCGTTGCGCAGGTCGAGGAACAGCAGCGGATCCTGGCCGGCGTGACGCCCGCGAACGCGGTAGTTCAAGCCCCATTCGTGCCCGATCAGGTCTTGCAGCGCAGCCTCGTCAGCCTGGTACACGCTGTCCTGGCGGTCGACACGGGAGTTGCCCCGGGAGCGATCGTTGTAGACCAGCAGGGTGTCCAGGCCCAGGCGTTCATTGACGATGCCGCGCAGTTGCAGCAGCGCATCACGCTCCAGCGACTGGTGAAAGCTCTGGACCAGCAATTGTGGGCCGTAGCGGTCGACGGTCAGGCCGGGCGCCCCTTCCTGGCTGCCGTGAAACAGGCGATAGCAGTCGGTGCCTTGCCGGTGCAGTTGGTCGAGCAGGGCCTGGCGCTGATCGAGGGCGGCGCGCAGCGCCAGATTCAAGGAAGACATGCCGGGCGCGCCTTAGAGAAATGAAGCGCGGGAGTTTAGCAGTTATGGCTGATCGGGTTTGGGGTTGCACAAGGTAGGAGTCAGACACCGTCCTGTGGCGAGGGAGCTTGCTCCCGCTGGGTTGCGCAGCGGCCCTAGGATTTTTGGGAGTGCTACGCACTGGAGCGCCAGCCCGGTCCAGCGGGAGCAAGCTCCCTCGCCACGGGTTCTTGTGTTTGGCTTAACGATTCAGGCGCTTGTCGATCAAACCCTCCACCACGCTCGGGTCGGCCAGGGTCGAGGTGTCGCCGAGGCTGTCGAGTTCGTTGCAGGCGATCTTGCGCAGGATCCGTCGCATGATCTTGCCCGAACGAGTCTTGGGCAGGGCCGGCGCCCACTGGATCAGCTCCGGTTTGGCGAAACTGCCGATTTCCTTGCTGACATGGGCCAGCAATTCCTTCTTCAGCTCATCGTTGGCCTCGACACCGTCCATCGGCGTGACGAAGGCATAGATACCCTGACCCTTGAGATCGTGGGGATAACCGACGACCGCCGCTTCGGCAATACTGTCGTGTAGCACCAAGGCGCTTTCCACCTCGGCGGTGCCGATACGGTGGCCCGAGACGTTGATGACGTCGTCGATGCGTCCGGTGATCCAGTAGTCGCCGTCCTCGTCGCGGCGGGCGCCGTCACCGGTGAAGTAATAGCCGGGGTAGGGCTTGAAGTACGTTTCGACCATGCGCTGATGATCGCCATAGACGCTGCGAATCTGCGCTGGCCAGCTCGATTTGATCGCCAGCACACCACTGCCCGCGCCGCTGATTTCCTTGCCAACCTCATCCAGCAGCACCGGTTGCACGCCGAACATCGGTCGCGTGGCGCAACCTGGCTTGAGCCGTGGCGCGCTCACCAGGGGGCTGAGCATGATGCCGCCGGTCTCGGTCTGCCACCAGGTATCGACAATCGGGCAACGTTGTTCGCCTACAACGTTGAAATACCATTCCCACGCCTCCGGGTTGATCGGCTCACCGACACTGCCGAGCAATCGCAGGCTCTTGCGAGACGTTTCCTGCAGGGGCGCGGCGCCTTCGCGCATCAGGGCGCGCAACGCGGTCGGCGCGGTGTAGAAAATATTGACCTGGTGTTTGTCGATCACCTGCCAGAACCGCGAACTGCTCGGATAACTCGGCACGCCCTCGAAAATCAGTGTGGTGGCACCGTTGGCCAGCGGGCCGTAGACGATGTAGCTATGGCCGGTGACCCAGCCGACGTCGGCGGTGCACCAGAAGACTTCATTGTCGCGGTAATCGAGGACGTACTTGAAGGTCATCGCCGCTTGCAGCAGATAACCGCCAGTGGTGTGCAGCACACCCTTGGGCTTGCCGGTGCTGCCGGACGTGTAGAGGATGAACAACGGGTCTTCGGCGTCCATTGGTTCAGGCGGGCAATCGTCGCTCACCTCATGTGTGGCCTGGTGATACCAGAGGTCCCGACCTTCGACCCAGTTCACCTCGCCCTGGGTGCGCTCGACCACCAGCACGGTGCTGACGTTCGGGCAGCTTTCCAGCGCCTTGTCGACGTTGCGCTTGAGCGGTATGAAGCGCCCACCGCGCACACCTTCGTCGGCGGTGATGACGGTGCGGCAATCCGCATCGAGTATCCGGTCGCGCAGCGAATCCGGCGAAAAGCCGCCGAACACCACCGAATGCACCGCACCAATACGTGTGCAGGCGAGCATCGCGTAGGCCGCTTCCGGAATCATTGGCATGTAGATGCAGACCCGGTCGCCTTTCTTCACGCCACGGCTTTTCAGCACATTAGCCAGTCGGCATACGTGATGGTGAAGTTTTCTGTAGCTGATTTCTGCCGATTCGGCGGGATTGTCGCCTTCCCAGATGATCGCGGTCTGGTCGCCGCGGGTCGCCAGGTGACGGTCGATGCAATTGGCGCTGACGTTCAGCGTGCCGCCGGCGAACCAGCTCGCGTCGCCGTTCTTGAGGTCATAGCGCTGGACGGTCTGCCACGGGGTCATCCAGTCGAGAAAGCGCGTGGCCTGCTCGGCCCAGAAGGTGCTGGGGTGTTCGATGGATTCTTTGTAGAGCCGCTTGTACTCGTCCTGACTCAGTTGCGCAGCCCGGCGGACGGCATCGGCGTGGGGGTACTGGCTGATATCGAACATGACGGTTCCTTATTCTTGTTTTGCGACAAGATATAAAGATGCGCCCAGTAAATATCCAGTTCAAGTTGTAGATAGAACCAATGTGGGAGCGAG
>NZ_VDLV01000048.1:75646-107764 GCF_013608025.1 Pseudomonas brassicacearum subsp. neoaurantiaca
TCGAGGCATCTTCGGCGGTGCTCTCTTCGCTGCCCACCAAGCGGTTGTAGACGCCCTTGCCCAGCTCCTTGCCCAGCTCCACGCCCCATTGGTCAAAGGCGTTGATGCCCCAGACCACGCTTTGTACGAAGACTTTATGTTCGTACAGCGCAACCAGCGCACCGAGGCGGCGCGGGCTGATGCGTTCGACCACCAAGGTGTTGCTCGGACGGTTGCCCGGAATCACCTTGTGTGCCGCCAGCTTCTGCACGTCGTCCTCGCTCATGCCCTTGTCACGCAGCTCGGCCTCGGCCTCGGCGCGGGTCTTGCCGAGCATCAGTGCCTGGCTCTGGGACAGGCAGTTGGCGTACAGCCATTGGTGATGGTCGGAAACCGGGTTGAAGCTGACGATCGGCACGATGAAGTCGGCCGGGATGAATTGGGTGCCCTGGTGCAGCAGCTGATGGTAAGCGTGCTGGCCGTTGGCGCCGACGCCGCCCCAGATCACCGGACCGGTGTCGGTGGAGACGGGCGTGCCGTCCTGGCGCACGCTCTTGCCGTTGGATTCCATGTCTAGCTGTTGCAAGTGCTTGGTGATGTTGCGCAGGTAGTGGTCGTACGGCAGGATCGCGTGGCTTTGCGCACCCCAGAAGTTGCCGTACCACACGCCCAGCAATGCCAGGAGCACCGGCATGTTCTGTTCGAATGGTGCGCTCTGGAAATGCTGGTCCATGGAATACGCGCCGGAGAGCAATTCCTTGAAGTTCGACATGCCGATGGCCAGGGCGATCGGCAGGCCGATGGCTGACCACAGCGAGTAGCGACCGCCGACCCAGTCCCACATCGGGAAGATGTTCTCTTCGCGGATGCCGAAGGCCACGGCGGCGGCGTTGTTGCTCGATACCGCGATGAAGTGGCGATACAACTCCGCTTCCGAACCGCCCTGGGCCAGGTACCAGGCACGGGCGGCCTGGGCGTTCTTCAGGGTTTCGAGGGTGTTGAAGGATTTAGACGAGACGATGAACAGCGTGGTCTCGGCGCGAAGCTTCATGGTCAGTTCGTGGAATTCACTGCCATCGATGTTCGCCAGGTAGTGGCAGCGAACGCCTTTATGCGTGTAGGACAACAGTGCTTCGGACACCAGTTGCGGTCCGAGGAAAGAGCCACCAATACCGATGTTCACCACGTCGGTGATCGGCTTCTCGGTGTAACCGCGCCACAGGCCGTCGTGAATGCGGCCGACCAAGTCGGTGATCTGGTTCAGCACTTTGTGCACGTCCGGCATCACGTTGACGCCGTTGACCAGCAACTTGTCGCCAACCGGGCGACGCAGGGCGGTGTGCAGGGCGGGACGGTTTTCCGAGGCGTTGACGATTTCGCCTTCGAACAGCGCCTTGATCGCGCCCTTGAGGTCGACTTCGTTCGCCAGGCCCACCAGTAGGTTCCGGGTCTGGGCGTTGATCAGGTTCTTCGAATAATCGAGAAACAGGCCGCAGCTCGAAAGGGTGAATTGGTTGAAACGCTGCGGATCGGCATTGAACGCTTCGCGCATGCTGAAATCCTGCATGGCTTTGCGGTGGTCATTCAGCGCTTGCCAGGCGGGCAGAGCGGTCACGTCTTGAGGAGTTCGGTAATACGCCATCGCTGCGGGTTTCCTTTTTACTTGAACGACCTTTTGTACATTATAAATTCCGGCGCGGCTGAAGGCAGGCGTCCGGATAACTGCGTCGACACGATCGCCGGGCACAGGGCGACTACAGTAAACCTCGCGTTGCGATCTGTCTTGACTTTGTCTGACCGTTTCCCGGTACTTTTTTATACAGCAGGGAGGGAAGGGGCCGACAGACGGAGATAATCAACAGCGGGAGCGAGCTTGCTCGCGATGACTTTGTGCCAGTCGGCATCTGTATCAACTGGCACACCGCAATCGCGAGCAAGCTCGCTCCCACAGGGAGGTGAAACGGGTGGGCTCGGTCAGGCAACCTGGACCGGAATGGCATTGCTGGTGTGGCTCAGTTCGTTGCCCGGCGCCATGTAAAGCATGCGCGGCTTGAAGTTGAGCAGCTCGGCTTCGCTGTAATGGGCATAGGCGCAGATGATCACGCGGTCACCAACCTTGGCCTTGTGCGCTGCGGCGCCGTTCACCGAGATCATTCGCGAGCCTTCCTCGCCACGGATGGCGTAGGTGGTGAAGCGCTCGCCATTATCGACGTTATAGATCTGGATCTGTTCGTACTCGCGGATTCCCGACAGGTCCAGCCACTCTCCATCAATGGCGCAGGAGCCTTCGTAGTCGAGCACGGCGTGAGTGACTTCGGCGCGGTGCAACTTGGCCTTGAGCATGATGGCGTGCATGGGTGTTTCCTCTGGTCGGGTCCGAACGGCGGGCAGTTTGCCCGAAGGCTTCCGGGGCGGCAATACGGGAGGGATGTGCAGATGCAGTCTGTTAAACACCACATCATCCCTGTGGGAGCGAGCCTGCTCGCGATAGCGGTGCATCAGTCAAACTCTATATCAACTGACCTACCGTTTTCGCGAGCAGGCTCGCTCCCACATCGGGGCTGAGGTGTCAGGCGTGCGCGTCGAGATCCAGGTGCAGGTTGTCGATCAGGCGCGTGGTACCGAGGAATGCCGCCACCAGGATCACCAGGTCGCGATCCTCGCTCACGGCAGGGCGCAAGGTCTTGGCGTGACGGATTTCCAGGTAATCGGGGCGCAGGCCCGCGGCTTCGAGTTGCTTGAGTTGCTCAGCGATGAGCGCGGGGTAATCCCGTTGCCCCTGCTGGATGGCCTCGGCGATCTGGTTCAGGACCCGATAGACGACCGGCGCGACAGCGCGCTGCTCGGGGCTGAGGAAGCCGTTGCGCGACGACAGCGCCAGGCCGTCTTCGGCGCGAACGGTCGGCTCGCCGATGATCTGGATCGGCATGTTCAAGTCATGGACCAAGGCGCGGATTACCGCCAGTTGCTGGAAATCCTTCTGGCCGAATACCGCCAGGTCCGGCTGGACCATGTTGAAGAGCTTGCTGACCACTGTCGCCACGCCTTCGAAATGCCCTGGACGACTGGCGCCGCACAGGCCCTCGGACAACTGCGGGACGCTGACCCTGGTCTGCCCGGCCATGCCGTCGGGGTACATTTCTTCGACGCTGGGGGCGAACAGCAAGTGGCAACCGGCCTGGAGCAGCTTTTCCTGGTCGGCCGCCAAGGTGCGCGGGTATTTATCCAAGTCTTCGCCGGCACCGAACTGCAACGGATTGACGAAAATGCTCGCCACCACGAAGTCGGCCCGTTGAGTGGCCTTGGTCACCAGCGCCACGTGACCGCTGTGGAGGTTGCCCATGGTCGGGACGAAGGCGATGCGTTTGCCTTCGCCGCGGGCGCGGGCTACGGCGGCCCGCAATTCACGTACGGTCTTGACGGTGTTCATGCGGAAAACCCATGTTCGGCGCCGGGGAAGGTCGCAGCCTTGACCTCGGTTACGTACGCGGTCAAGGCGCCCTGGATGGAAGTTTGTCCGGCCATGAAGTTCTTCACGAATTTCGGCACGCGCCCGGTGATCGACAGCCCGAGCATGTCGTGGAGTACCAGTACCTGGCCGTCGGTGGCATTACCGGCGCCGATGCCGATCACTGGAATCTTCACCGCCTGGGTGATTTCCTGGGCCAGTTCGCTGGGCACGCATTCGAGCAGCAACATGGCGGCCCCGGCCTGCTCCAGCGCGATCGCATCGGCGCGCATCTGCCGCGCCTGGTTTTCATTGCGGCCCTGGACCTTGTAGCCACCGAGGATATTCACGGCTTGAGGGGTGAGGCCCAAATGGGCACACACCGGAATGCCACGTTCGGCCAGCAACCGTATCGAGTCGGCCAGCCACAACGCGCCCTCGACCTTGACCATATGGGCGCCGGCCTGCATCAGCATGGCGCTGTTGGTCATGGTTTGTTCGAGGGTGGCGTAGGCCATGAACGGCAAGTCGGCGAGGATCAGCGCGTCGGTGTTACCGCGCTTGACGGCGGCCACGTGGTAGGCCATCTCGGCGGTTGTCACCGGCAAGGTGCTGTCGTGACCTTGCAGCACCATGCCGAGGGAATCGCCCACCAGCAGCACCTCGACTCCAGCCTCATTGCAGGCATGGGCGAAAGTGGCGTCATAGCAGGTCAGCATGGTGATCTTCTCACCTTTTTGCTTGAGACCTTGCAGCGTGGTCAGGGTAATAGCTGGCATGAAAAAGTCCTCATAAGGCGCTTGAATACAGGCGCACCTTCTAAGCGTGGTGCTTGTAAGGCCTGGATTGCGCCCATTAGCGCCGCGTTGGCGGCGACGGGACGCCTATAGTCGTGAGGAGTATCGGGGAAGTCAATTGGATGTGTTACCGCCGGGTGTTACCGGGGTTACTGATGCGTTTCAGCGTAGGGGCGTGTTTCGAATCTGACTGCCGGGTGCTGGATCCTGTGGGAGCGAGCTTGCTCGCGATAGCGTTGTATCAGCCACAGTTGGATAACTGATCGACCGTAATCGCGAGCAAGCTCACTCCCACAAAGGGATGTATTTCAAGCAGGAAATAAGCGTTCCAGGCCGACAAATGGGCACGCTGCAAGGAGATCCTTGAGCAAGCGTCCATCTGCCAGGCGCAGGTCGGCGGGTGCCAACTCTGCCAGCGGGTAGAGCACAAAGGCCCGGGCTTGCATATGGTAATGGGGAACCTTGAGGCGGGGCTCGTCGATCAGACGGTCACCGAACAGCAGAATGTCCAGGTCCAGGGTGCGCGGGCCCCAGCGCTCAAGGCGCTCGCGGCCCTGGCCGGTTTCGATGGCTTGCAACGCGTCGAGCAGATCCAGCGGTGCAAGGCTGCTCTCCAATGCTGCCACGGCGTTGGTATAGCGTGGCTGGCCGGGAAGTAGCGAGTCGCTTTGATAAAATGCCGAGACGCCTGCCAGTCGGGTCTCGGGCAGTCGCGCCAGCGCCTCGATGGCGCTGCGCAGTTGCTCGGCGGGTTCGGCCAGGTTGCTGCCCATGCCGATGTAGATGCGTTCCATTGATTACTCGTCTGATGCGCTCGGTACGCCGGCACGCTTGCGCTTGGCACCGCTGCTGCGCCGACGTTTGCGCGGGCCGCTGGTGCCGTCGTCCTTGCCGCTGAGCTCACGAATCATCTCGCGGCGCTCGCTGTCGTTGGCGTCCTGGTAATCGGTCCACCATTCACCCAGGCCATCGGTCTGTTCGCCGGCGCTTTCGCGCAGCAGCAGGAAGTCGTAGCCCGCGCGGAAACGCGGGTTATCCAGCAACAGGTCGGCACGTTTGCCGCTGCGCCGCGGCAGGCGTTCCTGCATGTCCCAGATTTCGCGAATCGGCATCGTGAAGCGTTTCGGGATCGCAATGCGCTGGCACTGTTCGGCGATCAGCTCGTGGGCCGCTTCCTGCATCGCAGGAATTGGCGGCATGCCACGGTCTTGCAGGCGCAGCACGCGAGCGGGCAGGGCAGGCCAGAGCAAGGCGGCGAACAGGAACGCAGGCGTTACCGGTTTGTTCTGCTTGATCCGCAGGTCGGTGTTGATCAGTGCTTCGCTGATCAGGGTGTGGGTGTAGGTCGGGTTGTGCTCCAGGGCTTCGGCGCTGGCGGGGAACAGCGGATCGAAGAGCTGCAGGTCCACGAGCATTTCGAAGGTGTCCGCCGCGTTGCCCGACAGGAACAGCTTGAGCACTTCCTCGAACAGGCGGGCCGAGGGGATTTCCCGCAACATCGGCGCCAGTTCGCGAATCGGCAGGGCGCTGTGTTTTTCGATGCCGAAATCCAGCTTGGCGGCAAAACGCACGGCCCGCAGCATCCGCACCGGGTCTTCCTGGTAACGCTGCTTGGGATCGCCGATCAGACGGATCAAGCGATTGCGAATGTCGTGCACGCCGTTGGCGTAATCGAGGATGCGCTCACTGACCGGATCGTAATACAGGGCGTTGATGGTGAAGTCGCGGCGCTGCGCGTCTTCTTCCAGGGTGCCGTAGACGTTATCGCGCAGGATGCGTCCGCTCTCGTTGCGAGACGACTGGTTGCTGTCTTCATCTTCGTCGTTCTGCGGATGGTTGGCGCGGAAGGTCGCCACTTCGATGATTTCGCGACCGAAGTGGATATGCACCAGCTTGAAACGTCGGCCGATGATCCGCGCATTGCGGAATTCGGCGCGGATCTGCTCAGGCGTGGCGCTGGTGGCGACGTCGAAATCCTTGGGGGTGATATTGAGCAGCATGTCGCGCACGCAACCGCCGACCAGATAAGCCTGGTAGCCGGCGTTCTGCAGGCGTTCGACGATGTTCACCGCGTAACGGCTGAATTGGGCCTTTTGCAACGAATGCTGGCCGCTACTGAGCACTTCAGGCGTGCTGCGTATGTGTTGCGTACGACGCAAGGGAGAACGGAATGACTGGAACAGCTTCTTCAGCATGGGATGCACTGTTTGAAGGAATATTCAGCCAAAAACGAAGAATGGCCGCATGATGGGCGGGGATTCTAGCATTTAGTCAACGGATGGTGTAGGACGCAGGCACTTTGAGCTGCAAGCTTCGAGCGACGCGGTCTGTAGGCAGCGGGGAAGGCGGAACGACAGAAACCACAAGGGGAGCCGAAGCTCCCCCAGAATTAGTTGCGTGCTCTGTTTTTATTATTGGTTTCGGGCTTCTTGTTTTTGTTGAGTGCCCGCGCCACGAGGTTTTCCCTTCGTGACCCTCCCAATCGGGAGCCAAGAGCAAACGGATTGCTTTGGTCGCTGTGTTGCAGTGATCAATCGATCCAACCAGTTCAGGCACCTGTCTCTAGACAGTTTTTATTGTTCTCGGCCTGGTTGTGGGGCAAGCCCCAAATACAACGCCTCTCCAAAAGAATCAGTTAGCTGCGCCTCTCGCCGTCTTGTTTTTATTGTGCGTGAGTCGATTCGTCTTATTTTTATTGTCTTGTGCATTGCTTGTTATTGTTCTTGTACCAAAGCTATAGCAGGGTGCGTGCCAACTTTTGCCAGGCCCAGCGAAACCGGGGGTTCTATCGATATGCCGGTTTTTTCGAGGCGAAAAAAAGCCGGGATTTCGTTACCGTAAACCCCGGCTTTTGTTACGTGAAAAAGCTGAGGTAACAGTTTTTTCACATTGTGCGATGTTACCTGTGCGCCTCAGCTTTCGCTGGTCGCCCCGGTCTTGCGCCGTGGAATCCCCAGCCGCTGGCGACGTTCCCACAGGCATTTGCGGCTTACGCCCAGCTTGCGTGCCAGTTCCGTCTCGGTCATGTGGTCCTGATGTTCAAGGACGAAATGCTGGAAATAGTCTTCCAGGGACAGATCCTCGGTGGGTTCATGGCTGGTGTTGTTGGCGGCGCCTCCCTGTTGTGGGGCCAGGCCGATGAATTCTTCGTCGTCCAGGTCACTCAGTTCGATGTCGATGCCCAGCAGGTCCGCTGAGATTTCCGGGCTTTCGCTCAGGATCACCGCTCGCTCCACAGCGTTTTCCAGCTCGCGGACGTTACCGGGCCAAGCGTAATGACGAATGGCTTGCTCGGCATCCAGAGCAAATTTCAAGTCGGTACGGTTGATTCGCGCGCTCTGGCGGGCGAGGAAGGCATTGGCGATTTCGTTGACGTCAGCACCGCGCTCGCGCAGGGGGGGCAGTTTCAGGGCAATCACGTGCAGGCGGTAATAAAGGTCTTCACGGAACTGTCCGATCTTCGCCAAGCTCTTCAGGTCCCGGTGCGTTGCCGCGATGAGGCGTACGTCGACCTTCTGTGACTGGACCGAGCCGACTCGACGGATCTCGCCTTCCTGGAGTACCCGCAGCAATCGCGCCTGGGCTTCCAGTGGCAGTTCGCCGATTTCATCGAGGAACAGCGTGCCGCCGTCCGCCGCTTCCACCAAGCCGGCACGCCCGGCGCTGGCGCCCGTGAACGCGCCTTTTTCGTGGCCGAACAGCTCGGATTCGATCAGGCTTTCCGGAATGGCCGCGCAGTTCACCGAAATCATCGGCGCCTTGGCCCTGCGGGACAGGTTGTGCAGCGCCCGGGCCACCAACTCCTTGCCCGTGCCGGACTCGCCCTGGATCAGCACATTGGAGTCAGTCGGCGCCACTTTGCGGATCTTGACGTACAGATCCTGCATCGGCGGGCAGGAACCGATGATGCCGATTTCGCCGTTGCTATTGCTGGCCCCCGCCTTCCCGGCGGCGACCTTGCCGTTCGTCGGTTCCGCCGGCTGGCTGGTCGCTGTCTGGCGGTCACGCAGGATACGAGCCACGGCCTGGAGCATCTCATCGTGGTCGAATGGTTTGGCGATGTAATCCACCGCGCCCATTTTCATGGAGTCGACCGCCGAACGCAGGCTGGCGTAACTGGTCATGATCAGCACCGGCGTGCCCTGTCCGAGCTTGATCAATTCGGTCCCGGGGGCGCCGGGCAGGCGCAGGTCGCTGACGATCAGGTCAAACGTGGGAATGCTGAAACGCTCTTGTGCTTCCTGCACGGAACCGGCTTCGCTGACCTGGTACTGGTTGCGTTCCAGCAGGCGGCGCAAGGCGGAGCGGATAATTGTTTCGTCTTCGACGATCAAAATGTGCGGCATTGATTCGATTCTCTCGACGGTCTCAGTTCACAGCGGACGTCGCTTCGACATGACGCGGCAAGGTGACCCGGATACGGGTGCCGCGCTGGCTCTGAACATCGGCCGGGCTGTCGATGGTGATTTGTCCATAATGCTCTTCAACGATGGAATAGACCAGTGCGAGGCCCAGACCGGTGCCTTCGCCAGGATCCTTGGTGGTGAAGAAGGGTTCGAACAATCGGTCCATGATGTTCTGTGGGATACCGCTGCCTTCGTCTTCGACGATCAGGTCGACCGTATGTTCGAAGGCTTCACTCCTGACACGCACCGCGCTGCCAGCCGGTGAGGCGTCGCGCGCGTTGGACAACAGGTTGATCAGTACTTGGGCGAGCCGTTGGGGATCGCCGTCGACCCAGTGATCCGGGTCGCACAAATTGTAGAACTGGACTTCGAAATTGCGCCGGTTGAGCGCCAACAGACCGATAGCATCCTGCGCCACTTCGGCCAGGCAGACGGGTTCGTCATTGTGCTGATGGCCGCCGGCATGGGCGAAACTCATCAGGGACTGGACGATACGCGAGACGCGTTTGGTCTGTTCGAGGATCTGGCCGCTGATTTCCGTCAGCTCGCCGTCCTCCTCGCGCTCTTCGCGAAGATTTTGCGCCAGGCACGCGATGCCGGTGATCGGGTTGCCGATTTCGTGGGCCACGCCGGCCGCCAGTCGACCGATGCTGGCCAGTCGCTCAGAGTGGACCAGCTTGTCTTCGAGCATCTGGGTGTCGGTCAGGTCTTCCACCAGCAGCACCAGGCCACTGTTACCCGGCGCCAGCGGTTCGTCGATTGCTGCCTTGTGCAGGTTCAGCCAGCGGGTCTGGCCGTCGAGCGCCAGGTGTTGTTTGTGCAGATGTTCGTCCGGCAGGTCGATGAAGCCTTGCAGCAAGCCCTTCCACGGCTCGCCCAGCGTACTCAAGCGCGAACCGACCACGCGTTGGGCGGCGATGCCGGTCAGTTCTTCCATTGCCTTGTTCCACATCAGGATTTCCTGGTCCTTGGCGAGGGAGCAGACACCCATTGGCAGTTCCTGCAAGGTCTGGCGGTGATAACGACGCAGGGCGTCCAGCTCGGCGGCCAGGCCGGTGAGGCGCGAGTGGTAGTCCTCGAGGCGGCTTTCGATGAAGTGGATGTCTTCGGTGACATAGTTCTCACCGCCGGCCTTGTAGGGCAAGAAGGTCTCGACCATGTCCTGGGCCACGCTGGGGCCCATCAGGCCGGACAGGTTGGCTTCGATCCGGTCGCGCAATCGGCGCAAGGCGTATGGACGGCGCTCGTCGAACGGCAGGTAAAGGTCGCGCAGGGCTTGCTCGACTTCCTTTTGCGCGGCCTTGGCACCAAGGGGTTTGGCCAGTTGGGTAGCAAACTCCTGGGGCGAGGCAGCGTGCAGTTCACGGCGCTGCGGCCGGCGCACGTTATCCACGGCGCAGGCTTCGGCGGCGCTGGCTTCTTCGCTGCTGGCGTTGGTGAACAGCGAAATCAGGGTGAACATCAGCACGTTCGCCGCCAGCGAGGCGATGGCTGCCATGTGCCAACTGGTGTCGTCGAGCACGTAGATCATGTTCAGCAGTGGAATATAGAAACCCTGCAGGTTGCCCAGCAGTGGCAACAGCATGGCGACCAGCCAGACCACAATCCCCGCCAGCAGGCCGGCGATGAAACCGCGGCGGTTGGCGGTTGGCCAATACAAAACTGACAGTACGCCGGGCAGGAACTGCAGGGTTGCAACGAACGCGACGATGCCCAGGTTGGCCAGGTCCTGTCCGTCGCCCAGCATTAGATAGAAACCGTAGCCGGCCATGATGATCGCGACGATCAATGCGCGACGGGTCCATTTCAGCCAGCGATAGATGTTCCCCTCTGCTGGAGGTTGGTAAAGCGGCAGCACCAAGTGGTTGAGGGCCATGCCCGACAGCGCCAGGGTGGTGACGATGATCAGGCCGCTGGCCGCTGACAGGCCGCCGACATAGGCCAGCAGCGCCAGCGCCTCGTTGTTGGCGGCGATGCCGATGCCGAGGGTGAAATATTCCGGGTTGGTGCTGGCGCCCAGTTTCAACCCGGCCCAGAGGATCAGCGGCACGGCCAGGCTCATCAACAGCAGGAACAGCGGCAGGCCCCAGCTCGCACTGACCAGCGAGCGCGGGTTGAGGTTTTCGGTGAAGGTCATGTGATACATGTGCGGCATCACGATCGCCGAGGCGAAGAACACCAGCAGCAGCGTGCGCCATGGGCCTTCCTGGAGCGGCGTGTGCAGCGCGGCGAGGGCGGTCTGGTTCTGCAGCAGCCAGATTTCGAGCTGCTGCGGGCCGTCGAATACGCCATACAAGGCATAGAGGCCGACGCCGCCGATGGCGATCAGCTTGATCACCGATTCGAAGGCGATCGCGAATACCAGGCCTTCGTGTTTTTCACGGGTGGCGATGTGCCGTGAGCCGAAGAAAATCGTGAAGAGGATGATCAGGACGCAGAAACTCAGCGCCACCCGGTGCTGCACCGGTTCTCGGGTCAGGATGCTGATGGAGTCGGCGACCGCCTGCATTTGGAGCGCGAGCAATGGCAGCACGCCGACCAGCATGAAGATCGTGGTCAGCGCGCCCGCCCAGGTGCTGCGAAAGCGAAAGGCGAACAGGTCGGCCAACGATGACAATTGATAGGTGCGGGTGATTTTCAGGATCGGGTAGAGCAGCACCGGTGCCAACAGGAAGGCTCCGGACACGCCAAGGTAACTGGACAGGAAACCATAGCCGTACTGATAGGCCAGGCCCACCGTGCCATAGAACGCCCATGCACTGGCATATACACCCAGCGACAGGGTGTAGGTCAGCGGATGGCGAATGATCGCGCGCGGGATCATGCCTCGTTCGCTGATCCAGGCTACGCCGAACAGCACCGCCAGGTAGGCGGCGCTGATCAGGATCATCTGGGTCAGGCTAAAGCTCATCGGCATCTTTTTGGCTCTGAAGGATAAAGGTCACGACGATCAGGATCAGCCAGAGCAGATACGGCCGATACCAGGCACCCGTGGCATCGATCCACCAATCCATGATGGCCGGGGAGAACAGGTAAATCCCCACTACCAGGAGCAGGACCAAGCGATAGATGTACATCCCGGTCTCTCTTTTTTATGCACGTGCCCGAAAACGTGCGGCGATGGTAACGGATAGGCGGCAGGCTGCAAGGGCCGTCACTGTATTTGCGCTTCGGGCAGCGCCAGTGTGCGCGGGATCTGCCCCGCATCCCAGTGGCGAATGCCCCAGGCCAGCAGCTCTCGTGGGCTGGCATCGACCAGCTCCGGCGCCGGTTGTTGGCCCAACGCGCGCAACGCCCTTAACAGCAGCGGCGTTGCCTGGTCGGCGGTCAACGGTGGCGAGCGATAGGATTTGCCGAGCTTGTGTCCGTCCGGTTGGGTGATCAGCGGCACGTGCAGATAACGCGGTTGTGGTAACCCAAGCAGTTCTTGCAGGTAGAGTTGGCGCGGCGTGGAATCCAGCAGGTCGGCGCCGCGGACAATGTCGGTGACGCCTTGCCAGGCATCGTCGAGGACCACGGCCAATTGATAGGCATAGAGTCCGTCGCGACGGCGAATCACGAAGTCGCCCGCTTCGCGGCCCAGGTGTTGGCGGAACTCGCCTTGGACCCGGTCGACGAAGTGATATTCGAGTTCCGGAACGCGCAGGCGGATGGCGGCGTCCTCGGCGTTGTGACCGGCGTTGCGGCACAATCCCGGATAAATGCCTTGATACGGTTCCAATTGCTTGCGCGAACAGGTGCAGGCGTAGGCCAGGCCTTGGCTGAACAAGCGATCGATGACCTGCTGATAGGCTTCGTGGCGGTCACTCTGGCGCACCATTTCGCCATCCCATTCAAACCCGTAGCTTTCCAGTGCCTTGAGAATCGCCGCTTGCGCGCCGGGCTCTTCCCGTGGCGGGTCGAGGTCTTCCATGCGCAACAACCAGCGCCCACCCACGGCCCGGGCGTCGAGATACGACGCCAGCGCGGCGACCAGCGAGCCGAAATGCAGGTGGCCGCTGGGGGTGGGGGCGAAGCGTCCGGTGTAGGCAGTCATAGGCGAATGTTACTGGGTCCGGGCAGGAGGAATACGATCTCGACAACAAAGCATATCCCCTGTGGGAGCGAGCTTGCTCGCGATAGCAGTGGGTCAGCCGACATTGATGTGTCTGACAGGTCGCTATCGCGAGCAAGCTCGCTCCCACAGGGGGGCACCAAAGCTTGGAGAAAATATCGCAAACAAAAAACGGAGCGTATGAACGCTCCGTTTCGATGACAGCCCCGGCGATTACTTGCCGACCTGTTTTTCCTTGATTTCCGCGAGAGTCTTGCAGTCGACGCACATGTCGGCGGTCGGACGTGCTTCCAGTCGCTTGACGCCAATCTCGACGCCGCAGGATTCGCACCAGCCGTACTCTTCGTCTTCGATCAATTGCAGCGTCTTGTCGATTTTCTTGATCAGCTTGCGTTCACGGTCGCGGGCGCGCAATTCAAGGCTGAATTCTTCTTCCTGGCTGGCACGGTCTGCCGGGTCAGGGAAGTTGGCCGCGTCGTCCTTCATATGGTCGACCGTGCGATCGACTTCTTGCATCAGGTCCTGTTTCCACTTGTTCAGGATCCTGGTGAAGTGCGCGCGCATGGGGGCGCCCATGTACTCCTCGCCCTCTTTCGCGACATATGGCTCAAACCCGCTGAGCGACTGATTTTCTTTCTGCTTTGCTTGGGTGGGCATGAATGGACCGCCTCTACTCTTGTAATCCACTACGCAGGATTGCTCCATCACCGACACCTGCCGGCCCTGCGGCTGCAAGCGGGCGAACTTACCAGATCAAATCGGGCCGCGCTACTCCCGGTTGTCGAGCCTGGCGCGGCTGGGGCCTGTAAAACTTGGCCGGGTCCGGTCCGGTGGGGTCGCAAACCTGCTCAATGCTTGATTTTAGTCAAGCCTGGGTTAAACGCTGGAGTCATTTCCAGCGATCTACGGGCTAGGACCGTTTTAGATTTGCGCTCGTTCCCGCAGCTGTTCGCGAGTTGGGTAGAATCGGTTCTTTTTTCGTGAAGGACGGCCCAATGGCCCAGCCCTACAGCGCACGCAGTCGTGCCATCGAACCGTTCCACGTCATGGCGTTGCTGGCGCGTGCCAACGAATTGCAAGCTGCCGGGCACGACGTCATTCACCTGGAGATCGGCGAGCCGGACTTCACCACCGCCGAGCCGATCATCCAGGCCGGCCAGGCGGCCTTGGCGGCGGGCAAGACCCGGTACACTGCGGCTCGCGGAATCCCTGAACTGCGCGAGGCCATCGCCGGTTTCTACGCGCAACGCTACGGTGTGGACATCGATCCTCGACGCGTCCTGGTAACGCCGGGTGGGTCCGGCGCGTTGCTGCTGGCCAGCGCCTTGCTGGTGGACCCAGGCAAGCACTGGCTGCTGGCCGACCCTGGTTATCCGTGCAACCGACATTTTCTGCGCCTGATCGAAGGCTCGGCGCAACTGGTGCCGGTGGGGCCGGACGTGCAGTACCAATTGACCCCGGATCTGGTGGATCGTCATTGGGACATGAACAGCGTCGGTGCGTTGGTTGCCTCCCCGGCCAACCCGACCGGGACGGTTCTTTCCCGGGATGAGTTGGCGGGCCTGTCCAGGGCAATCAAAGGTCACAACGGCCATCTGGTGGTCGACGAGATCTATCACGGCCTGACCTACGGCACCGACGCCGCCAGCGTGCTGGAGGTCGATGACGATGCGTTTGTCCTGAACAGTTTTTCCAAGTATTTCGGCATGACCGGCTGGCGGCTCGGCTGGCTGGTAGCGCCTTCGGCGGCTGTCGGTGAGTTGGAAAAACTCGCCCAAAACCTCTACATCAGCGCACCCAGCATGGCCCAATACGCTGCCCTGGCGTGTTTCGAGCCTGCGACCATCGAGATTTTCGAGCAACGTCGTGCCGAGTTCGCGTTGCGCCGCGACTTCCTCCTGCCGGCTTTGCGCGAGTTGGGGTTCGGCATCGCCGTGGAGCCGCAAGGCGCGTTCTACCTATATGCCGACATCAGCGCATTCGGCGGCGATGCCTTTGCGTTCTGCCAGCACTTTTTGGAAACCGAACACGTGGCGTTCACGCCGGGGCTGGATTTCGGTCGCCATCAGGCCGGCCATCACGTGCGGTTTGCCTACACCCAAAGCCTGCCGCGGCTACAGGAAGCGGTGGACCGAATTGAACGTGGATTGCGGAGTTGGCAAGGCTGATGCTTTTTTCCCCGGCTTTGGAAGAAGGACGGCTGATCCGACGTTACAAACGTTTTCTTGCCGATATCGAGACCGTTCATGGCGAATTGCTGACAATACATTGCCCAAACACTGGCTCGATGCTCAATTGCTTGGCTGAGGGCGCGCGCGTCTGGTTCAGTCGTTCCAACGACCCCAAGCGCAAGTTGCCGGGCACCTGGGAAATAGGCGAAACCCCTCAGGGGCGCTTGGCCTGCATCAATACCGCGCGAGCCAATTCGCTGATCGAGGAGGCGCTGCGGGCCGGTGTCATCCAGGAACTGAACGGTTTCACAGGGCTGAAGCGGGAAGTGGCCTATGGCGTGGAAAACAGCCGTATCGACTTTCGCCTCGATTATCCCGACCAGACTTCTGCCTGGGTCGAGGTTAAAAGTGTCACGCTGGGTTTCGACGGGACCCACGTGGCGGCATTCCCCGATGCGGTGACCCTGCGCGGCGCCAAGCATTTGCGAGAACTGGCCTGCCTGGCTCGGGAAGGCGTGCGCGCGGTGCAGTTGTATTGCGTGAACCTGAGCGGCATCGAGGCGGTGCGTCCGGCGCAGGAAATCGATCCGGTGTACGCCGCGGCGTTGCACGAGGCGGTGGCCGCCGGGGTGGAAGTGCTGGCCTACGGCGCCACCCTGACGCCGGAGCAGATGTGGGTGGATCGCCCGTTGCCTGTATTGCTCGAGCCGCTACAGCTTGGCCCAGATGCCTTGATCGTCCTCCCGGCTGTCTAGCGCGGTCAGGAGTTGTCCGGCGCAAGGGCCCGCGACGCACTCACCGCTTTCGATCAGGAACAGCGCGCCATGGGTCGCGCACTGGATGAGACTGGCGCTGGCGTCGAGAAACTGATCGGGTTGCCATTCCAGCGGCACGCCACGATGGGGGCAACGATTGAGATAGACGTATGCCTGGCCTGCGCGCCGCACGGCCAGCAACTTGCGTCCTTCGATGTCGAAGCCGCGACTGCTGTTGTCGGGTAATTCGGCGGCGGTACACAGAAAATTCATGGATGTCTCTATAAGGTGTCTGCGTTGAATCCTTGTGGGAGCGAGCTTGCTCGCGATTGCAGTGCTTCAGCCAATATATCCGGCACTGATCCACCGCCATCGCGAGCAAGCTCGCTCCCACATGAGTCCGTGCAGCAATGGGTCCATGCTTGACGGCCAAATGAAAGCAATCATCAAATGCTTTCTTCCCAGATGGTCGAGGATACTTGACCAATCCTTGCCCGTGAAAACACTTCTTGAGGGAGCGGCCTGATGCGCTGGAAGGTAAACGCTGCGCCACAGGGCCTGATCAAGCTGGCCGATAGGGTCTGCCTGGCCAATACACCATGACGGCACGGGTCAAGCCGCGCTCTTTATTTTTGGTCCTGGGCTTGCTGTGTCTGTTGGCAATCTGGCTGTCCCTGGCCTTGGGACCGGTAAGCTTGCCATTGTTCGATACGTTGCGCGCCGCCCTGCGTTTGCTGGGTTTGCCGGTGGCCGCCGATGGCCTGGAGCAGGCCGAACTGATCCTTGGCCAGATTCGCCTGCCCCGCACCTTGCTGGGCTTGGCGGTGGGCGGGGTCTTGGCGTTGTCCGGCGTGGCGATGCAGGGGCTGTTTCGCAATCCGCTGGCCGATCCGGGATTGGTGGGTGTGTCCAGCGGTGCGGCGTTGGGGGCGGCGTTTGCCATTGTCGGGGGTTCGGCGCTGGGCGGACTGCCCGAAGCGTTGGGGCCCTACGTGTTGTCGATGTGTGCATTTCTCGGCGGGCTCGGGGTGACGGCGTTGGTCTATCGCCTCGGCCGACGCAACGGCCAGACGCATGTCGCCACCATGCTCTTGGCCGGTATTGCCCTGACCGCGCTATCCGGTTCCGCGGTGGGCTTGTTCACTTATCTGGCGGACGACGCGACTTTGCGCACCCTGACGTTCTGGAACCTGGGCAGTCTCAACGGTGCCAGCTACGCGCGGTTGTGGCCGTTACTGCTGGTCAGCGTCGGCGTGGCGATCTGGCTACCACGTCGAGCCCGTGCGCTCAATGCGCTATTGCTGGGAGAATCTGAAGCCGCGCACTTGGGCATTGATGTCGAGCGACTCAAGCGTGAACTGGTGTTCTGCACGGCGCTGGGCGTTGGCGGCGCAGTCGCGGCAGCGGGCATGATCGGTTTTGTCGGGCTGGTGGTGCCGCACCTGGTGCGATTGCTGGTGGGTCCCGACCATCGCATCTTGCTTCCGGCGTCAGTGTTGGCGGGTTCCAGTCTTCTTTTATTTGCCGATTTGGTGGCGCGCCTCGCCCTGGCCCCGGCGGAATTGCCGATCGGCATCGTCACGGCGTTCATCGGCGCGCCTTTCTTTCTTTATTTATTGTTGCGGGGGCGCGCCTGATGTTGCGAGCGCAAGACTTGCACGTTCACCGTGGACGTAAAACCGTGCTGGCGGGTATCGATCTGCAACTCAAACCCGGCGAAGTGCTGGGTGTGCTCGGCCCCAATGGCGCGGGTAAGAGTACGTTGTTGGCGGGTTTGTGTGGCGAGTTGCGTCCGGTACAAGGGCAGGTCTGGTTTGATGACCGGCCTCTGGCTCAGTGGGAGGGTGCCGAGCGCGCCCGTCGCCTGGCGGTGTTGCCACAATCCTCGACACTGGATTTCGCGTTCCGTGTAGATGAAGTGGTCGGCATGGGACGACTGCCTCACCGGAGCGGTCGGGTGCGTGATGGGCAAATCGTCGATTTGGCCTTGCGAGCGGCGGACGCGGTGCATTTGCAGGGCCGCGATTATCTGGATCTGTCCGGTGGCGAGCGCCAACGGGTGCACTTGGCGCGGGTGCTGGCGCAACTGTGGCCGGGTGAGGCGGGACAAGTCTTGTTGCTGGACGAACCGACCTCGATGCTCGATCCGCTGCATCAGCACACTATCCTGCAAGCGGTGCGTGAGTTTGCCGGTCGCGGCGCGGCGGTGCTGGTGATCCTGCATGACCTGAACCTGGCGGCGCGCTACTGTGACCGCCTGTTGCTGTTGGCGTCCGGCCGGCCGGTGGCCCTGGATACGCCTCGGCAAGTGCTGCGCCCGGAGCCGCTCAAGGCGGTGTTTGGCCTCGACGTGCTGGTGCAATCCCATCCAGAGCGCGGGCATCCGTTGATCATTGCCCGCTGAGGCCAGCCGGAGGATACCGATGTGCGCCTGATTCTGATCCTGCTGTTGGCTGTCTTGACGGCTTGCCAGAATGTCGCCCCGCCCCCGGTGGGCGAGCGGATCCGTGATTTGCACACGGGCGAATCGATCGCGCCTCGGGCATTGGTCGAGCGTTTGGCGCGGGCCCCGCGAGTCGCGGTTGGCGAACAACACGACAACCGTGATCACCACACGCTGCAGCGTTGGCTGCTCCAAGCCTTGGCTGACCAGCGTCCCCAAGGCAGCTTGCTGCTGGAAATGCTGACGCCACAGCAGCAGCCAAGGGTCGACGCGGTTCGTCAATTGCCTGCCTTGCCGAAGGATTTACCTGGGGCGTTGGATTGGTCGCCAGGTTGGGATTGGAGTCTGTATGGGCCCATGGTCGAGTTCGCCTTGAGGCAAACGTATCCGATGTTGTCAGCCAATCTGGACAGTGCGGAAGTCCAGCGCATCTACCGCCAGGCTCCCGCGATGAGCGGTACTCGCTCCAATGCCGCTACGGTGAAGGACGAACTGTTGAGGCAAATCCACGAGTCCCATTGCGGGCTGCTGCCAGAGTCGCAGATGCCGGCGATGTTGGCGGTGCAGCAACAGCGTGACCGGCGCATGGCCGAGCGATTGCTTGAGGCTCCCGCGCCGGCATTGTTGTTCGCGGGCGCCTGGCATGTCCGCAAAGACGTTGGCGTGCCGCTGCATGCACTGGATCTGGGCGCTCGTGACGCACCGGTCGTCCTGATGCTGGCCGAGGAGGGCAGCGACGTTACGCCGGCCATGGCCGATTTCGTGTGGTACACCCCGCCAACACCGCCCCAAGACTATTGCGCACAGATGCGTCGAGACGGCAGGCAATAATTTCCGGGCAAAAAAAGACCCGGCAAGAGCCGGGTCAAATAACCGTGATTAGCCTGATGAGGAGATATCTGAGAGTCCGAACCAAGGGCTTTTCAAATATCGACCAGTCTCGCGACCGGACGTGGTAATCATAGCGATTCTCATTTCCATGTCAAACATTGTTTTGCCAATGGGCAAAATATCTGGCACCGAGCATGTGGATCGCCAAAGGTCATGTCAGGCTTTGTGGCGGGTCGAAATGGCGTCCAGCTGTTTATTAAGCGCTTCCTTGCGTTCAGCCGGAATATCGTTCCAATGCATGTCCATCAGCGCGCCCTCGATGGCGTATAGCAAAACCTTGGAAGCGCGAAAACCGCGAGTGCGCACTGCGCGGTAGGCGTCCACCGCGCCGAGACGGCGCAGGTCCGAGGCACTGTGGATACCCACGGCGTGCAGCCACTGGGCTGATGTCTTGCCCAGATTCTTCAGGTGTTGCAGTTCATCATTCATCGAGCCTCCTTGCGACGGCCGACTGGTGCAGTGGGCAAGCTTCTCAGGAGTGTAGCGCTCAGTAGGAAAAGCGTGATTCTTTGGTCGGAATCGACGCAAAAGCTTCTAAGGCATTACGCACGATGGGATGAACAAGCAGAAAGGCACATCGTCCAGCGCAAGCGGGGGCGCTGGAGATCGTTGGGTGCCGTGGCCGTTTCCTTCAGGTTCAGCGGGTGCGATAGCGCAAACGAGTACCGAAGTTCATGGACATCAGGATTTCATCGGCAGACAGCTCGGGCGGGAAATAGGTACCGGAGATCTGCGCATGGGCAAGGCTTGCACCTTCCAGCGATGACTTGCGGAAATCGATGCCGCGCAGATCGGCGGAACGGAAGTAGGCGTCCGTGAAGTCCACGTCGTCGGCGTTCAGTTCGCGCAAGTCAAGGCCGCGGAAGTCGCCGCCGCGCATATCGATCGGACCCAGAGCGCGTTCGCTGTTGAAGCCGGCAATGTCATCTTTGCGCAACAAGGCATAAAGCGGAGTATCGAGAAGCTTGGGGTGGCTCATGGCAAATCACCTGTTGGTTTTATGACGCCAGTATAATGCCACTATTTGGCGGCCGTGAAGCCGGGCGTCGGTTCACGGCCGAAATAGTTTTCTACAGGCCTGGCAGGCGTTGGCGAATCTGCGCAACCACGACATCCAGCGTGCCGCTTTCGTTGGTCTGAACGCGCTTGCTGCAGAGAATCTCAGCCGGGCTCAGCGCTTCCCGGCTCGCCTGTTGGGCGGCGATGACGGCCAGGTTGGCGTCGGACGGGTCTTTCTGGTCGGCCTGGCGCTGGGCGAGTCGGCTTTCGATGACGGCTTGCGGCGCGTCGCAATCCAGGATCAGGAACGGCGCGCCCGTGCCTTCGGCAACTTTGGCCGCGGCGTCGCGCTGGTCATGCTTGAGGTAAGTGGCGTCGATCACAACTGGGAACCCGGCATGCAGGATCACGTCGGCGATCTCATGCAGGCGAGTGTATGTGGCGCTGCTGGCATCGCTGCTATAGATGCCGGCTTGTGGGGCGTTCGGCACTTGCTGTTCACCGAACAGGCGCTTGCGCTCCACGTCCGAACGCAGGCGAATCGCACCGAGGGCCTCCACCAGGCGCATCGCAACGTGGCTTTTGCCAACGGCCGAGACGCCATGGGTAATGGCCAGGAAACGCGAAGGAATGGTGCTGTAGCTTTCGGCCAGGTTGGCGTAGTTGCGGTATTGGCGCAGGGTGGTGGCGCGCTGCACCGGGTCGGCTTCGGCGGGCATGCTGAACAGCGCGACCTTGGCCCGGACCAGGGCGCGGTAGGCCTTATAGAAGTTCAGCAGTTCCAGGCCGCTGTAGTCACCGGTGAGTTCCAGGTATTGACTGACGAACCGCCGCGCGAGCGACTTGAGGCCGCGATCTTCGAGGTCCATCGCCAGGAAGCCGGTGTCGGCGTAGACGTCGGTGAAACGGAATGGCTCGTTGAACTCGATGCAGTCGAAGATCACTACTTTGCCGTCGATTACGGTGGCGTTGCCCAGGTGAATGTCACCGTGGCATTCGCGAATGAAACCGTCGGCCTTGCGCTGGGCGAACAGCGGCTTGAGGCGTTCGTAGCTGGTTTCGGCCCAGGCTTGAAGGGCTTCGAGTTGTTGCAGGTCGGCTTTGTCGTTGAGGAACGGACGGATCTGCTCGAAGTTCTGCCGCACCGGCGCCATGACGCTGTCCGGTGTCCCCGCCGGATTGTCGGCGGGCACTTTGGGTGTGGAGAGGTGGAACTGGGCGATCTGCGCGGCCATTTCATCGATGTGCGCGGTGGTCAGTTCGCCGTTGGCCTGTAGGGTGCTGAGCAGTTCGCTCTGGGGAAACTGGCGCATCTTCAAGGCGTATTCGATGGCCGGGCCGTCGCCGCCCAGTTGCGGCGCCTCGGCGCTGCCGGTGATCGGCAAGACTTCCAGGTACAGATCCTGGGTCAGGCGCTGGTTCAAGCGCAGTTCTTCGCCGCAGAAGTGCTTGCGCGCATCGAGGCTGGTGAAGTCGAGGAAACCGAAGTTGACCGGCTTCTTGAATTTGTAGGCGTAGGGGCCGGTGAGCAATACCCAGGAGATATGGGTTTCGATGACCTGGAACCCTTCGACGGGGTGCGGGTAAAGGGCCGGGTTTTGCAGGGCAGCGATCAGTGATTGGCTCACGGGCGATCCTTCAGAGTCTGGAAAATTCAAGGCGGTCATTATGGCCGCAAGCCGCGCTAACGCAAACCTTGGCGGACTCATGTTGAACCACGACAAAGTGCGTATAATCCGCCGCCATGACTCGTACCCGATCCCCCCGAACCCCCAAGAAACCACCCGCCAGCCGCCTGCGGCCTTGGCTGGGCTGGGCCCTTAAACTTAGCCTGGTAGGCCTTGTCGTGCTTGCCGGTTTTGCCGTCTACCTCGATGCCATCGTCCAGGAGAAGTTCTCCGGCAAGCGCTGGACCATCCCGGCCAAGGTGTATGCCCGGCCACTGGAACTGTTCGTCGGACAAAAGCTGAGCAAGGATGATTTCCTGACTGAGCTCGATGCCTTGGGTTATCGCCGCGAAAGCGTTGCCAATGGTCCGGGTGCGGCCTCGGTCAACGGCAATACCATTGACCTCAATACTCGTGGTTTCCAGTTCTATGAAGGCATGGAACAGGCACAACCGGTGCGGGTACGTTTTTCCGGTGACTACGTCGCGGCGTTGACCGGCGCCAACAATGCGAGCCTGTCGGTGGTGCGCCTGGAGCCACTGCTGATCGGTGGCCTGTATCCGAAGAACCTTGAAGACCGGATCCTGATCAAGATCGATCAGGTCCCGCCGTTCCTGCTCGATACGCTGATTGCCGTCGAAGACCGTGATTTCTATCACCACTTTGGTGTCTCGCCCAAGTCGATTGCCCGGGCGGTCTGGATCAACACATCGTCGGGGCATATGCGCCAGGGCGGCAGTACCTTGACCCAGCAGTTGGTGAAGAACTTCTACCTGACCAACGAGCGCAGCCTGACCCGCAAGCTGACCGAAGCCATGATGGCGTTGCTGCTGGAAATGCACTACAGCAAGCAGGAAATCCTTGAGGCCTACCTCAATGAAGTGTTCGTCGGCCAGGACGGCCAGCGCGCGGTGCACGGTTTCGGCCTGGCCAGCCAGTTCTTCTTCAGCCAGCCGCTGTCCGAGCTCAAGCTGCATCAAGTGGCGCTGCTGGTGGGCATGGTCAAGGGGCCTTCTTCCTACAACCCGCGTCGCAATCCGGAGCGTGCCCTTGAACGGCGCAACCTGGTCCTCGACTTGCTGCAACAACAGGGCGTGGCAACGGCCGAGCAGGTCGAAGCGGCGAAGAAGATGCCGCTGGGCGTGACCAAGCGGGGCAGCCTGGCGGACAGTTCGTTCCCCGGTTTCATGGACCTCGTCAAGCGGCAACTGCGGCAAGACTATCGCGACGAAGACTTGACCGAAGAAGGCTTGCGGATCTTTACCAGTTTCGACCCGATCCTGCAGATGAAAGCCGAAGCGTCGGTCAATGACACCTTCAAGCGACTGGCGGGGCGCAAGGGCTCCGACGAAGTCGAAGCGGCCATGGTCGTGACCAACCCGGAAACCGGCGAAGTCCAGGCGATGATTGGCAGCCGCCAGGCCAGCTTTGCAGGCTTCAATCGGGCATTGGATGCGGTGCGGCCGATCGGCTCGCTGATCAAGCCGGCGGTGTATCTCACGGCCTTGGAAAAACCAAGCCAGTACACCCTGACCAGTTGGCTATCCGACGAGTCATTCTCAGTCAAGGGCGCTGATGGCCAGGTGTGGACGCCGCAGAACTATGATCGTCGAGCCCACGGTACGGTGTTCCTTTATCAGGGGCTGGCGCATTCCTACAACTTGTCGACGGCTCGCCTCGGCCTGGAAGTCGGTGTGCCTAACGTGCTCAAGACCCTGGCGCGCCTAGGGGTGACTCGCGAATTCCCGGCGTTCCCATCGATGCTGCTGGGGGCGGGTGGCCTCACGCCGATCGAAGTCGCGGCGATGTACCAGACTCTGGCCAATGGCGGTTTCAATACACCGATGCGCGGCATCCGCAGCGTGCTCACCGCCGACGGCGAGCCGCTCAAGCGATACCCATTCCAGATCCAGCAACGCTTCGATCCGGCTTCCATTTACCTGATCCAGAGCGCCATGCAGCGGGTCATGCGTGAAGGGACCGGCAGCTCGGTCTATAACGTGCTCCCGCGGACCCTGACCCTGGCGGGCAAGACCGGTACCAGTAACGATTCGCGTGACAGTTGGTTCGCCGGTTTCAGTCAGGATCTGCTGGCTGTGGTCTGGCTGGGGCGTGACGACAACGGCAAGACGCCGTTCACCGGCGCCACTGGTGCGTTGCAGGTCTGGACCAGTTTCATGCGCAAGGCTGATCCGCTGCCGCTGGACATGCCGCAACCTGACAACATCGTCCAGGCCTGGGTCGATTCGCGCACCGGACAGGGCTCCGACGCCAATTGCCCGGGCGCCGTGCAGATGCCGTATATTCGCGGCAGCGAACCGCCACCCGGCGCAGCATGCGGTGGTCAGAATCCCGCCGAATCGGTGATGGATTGGGTCAAGGACTGGATGAATTAAGCAAAGAGGGTTTCAAGTGAACAAGTGGTTGATTCCAGCGGTAACCGCCGTGGCTTTGCTCAGTGGCTGCTCTACCGTACAGCGCGGTTCGATTCCGGTGGTCGACTCCGGTACCGCCGTCTCCAATAGCGAGCGGGTCTCGGCCAACGGTGGTTTCCGTCAAACGACGGTAAAACGACCGATGCCGGGCCAGGTCCAGGCAATCCCGCAAGGTGACACCGGTGTCGTCGTGATGGTGCCTGGTGGCGGTGCGACAACTTCGGCTCCGATCAGCAGCACGCCGATCACGCCAGGCCCTATCGAGACTTCACCGATCAACCAGGGCAGCTACAGTATGCCGTCGACGCCGAGCAGCATTCCTTCGGCGGGTTCGGGTGGCTTGTCCGCCGATGAGCAACTGGATGGCCCGGTGTTGGCACTGCTGACCACGGCGCAACAGCAGCAAGCCGGTGGTGATCTCAACGGTGCTTCCTCGAGCCTCGAGCGGGCCCAGCGTGTTGCACCGCGCGAACCGCAGGTTCTTTATCGACTGGCGCAAGTACGCATGGCCCAGGGCGATGCGCCGCAGGCTGAACAATTGGCCCGTCGTGGCCTGACATTCTCCAGTGGCCGCCCGGCACTTCAGGCAAGCCTGTGGGAATTGATCGCCCAGGCTCGTGAGAAACAGGGCGATTCGGCGGGCGCCGCACTGGCCCGCCAGAAGGCCAAGGTATCCCTCTGATGGATGTTCGTTTTCCTCAGATCGCCGATCAGCTGCTGCTGATCGAGCGAGAGTTGCGGGTCCAGGGCTGGTGGAGTGAGGTTTCGCCTTCGGCCGAGGCGCTGGCCAGTGTCGAGCCGTTCGCGGTCGACACCCTGGATTTCGAGCAGTGGCTGCAATGGATTTTTCTTCCGCGGATGAAAGCCATCCTGGAAAATGACCTGCCGCTGCCCAACGCCTCGGGCATCCTGGCCATGGCCGAAATGGTCTATGCCCAGCGGCCGGGGCAGGGCGTCAAGTTGCAGCAGTTGCTCGCGCAGTTCGATCAATTGATAACTGACGTCAGCTGATGCGGCTCACTGACAGTTTTCTTCGATCTGCGCGCGAGTTTCGTCGATGCGCTGGCGCCGCTCTTCGTCGCTAAGACGGCGCATTTCACCTTCCACCTCTTCCCGCACCCTGGGGTTGTTCTGCAGTTGCGCCAGGTTGGTCCGGGCCTGTTCGCAGAACGCCTTGAGCTGGGCCTCTTGTTCGGCAACCTGCTGTTTGACCTGCTGGTCGATGGCTTTCTGATCGCCAACGACTCCTCCCGACGCTGGCGCTGCCGGTTTGGGCGGTGGCGTTGCGGATTTGCCCACCGTGGTCGCTTCTACGCCCTCGGGCGGTTGGGCACCGAAATGGGTCACACCTTGGGCGTCCACCCATTTATAGATCTGGCCGGCCATGCTCATTGGGCTCAGGCCAACCAGCAGGATGGCCGTCAATAACATCGTTCGCATGCTGTTTCCTTGTCCTGGGTTGCGCAATCGAAGCTAACAGAGTAGCCGTTTAAAGGTTTTTTCTTGCGTTCTCATGTGCTTACTTCAATAAAGCACATTGACGACTTGACTTGGAGAGGGCGAAACAGAAGAATCCAAAGTCCGCTGTAGAGGGACTGCCAGAAGCAGACCCACTCGGCAGATCATGAGGCGCACATCCGCGCCGACCTGTTACACCCGCAACGCGTTACCTCGCGCTGGGTGGGAAAGGCCCGCAACACTTGGGACGATCCCAATACTTGCTCAGTCAGTGCTGACGTAGTCGGCGACCACCGTCGCTCATGCTCTGCCGAGAAGTAAACCTATTAAGACCCGTCCCTTTTTCATGGGTCGGTATTCTGGCGTTTTAGAGGTGAACAACGTGGAGCTTTTATCTGGCGGTGAGATGCTCGTCCGCTTCTTGCGTGACGAAGGCGTCAAATATATCTACGGGTACCCCGGTGGTGCTCTTCTTCATGTCTATGATGCCCTGTTCAAAGAACCGGAAGTGACCCATATCCTGGTTCGTCATGAGCAAGCGGCCACCCACATGGCTGACGGCTATGCCCGCGCCACCGGCAAGGCCGGCGTGGTCCTGGTGACATCCGGCCCCGGCGCCACGAACGCCATTACCGGTATCGCCACGGCCTACATGGACTCGATTCCAATGGTGATCATCTCTGGCCAGGTGCCTAGCACCATGGTCGGTACCGATGCGTTCCAGGAAACCGACATGATCGGCATCTCCCGGCCGATCGTGAAGCACAGCTTCATGATCAAGCATGCGTCGGAGATCCCGGAAGTCATGAAGAAGGCTTTCTACCTGGCCGAATCCGGTCGTCCAGGCCCGGTCGTGGTGGACGTGCCGAAAGACATGACCAACCCGGCTGAGAAGTTTGAATACATCTACCCGAAAAAAGCCAAGCTGCGCTCCTACAGCCCAGCCGTGCGCGGTCATTCGGGGCAGATTCGCAAGGCTGCCGAAATGCTGCTGGCGGCTAAGCGTCCCGTGCTGTACTCCGGCGGCGGCGTGATCCTCGGGGGTGGCTCCGCGCCGCTGACCGAGTTGGCAAAAATGCTCAATCTGCCGGTCACCAATACGCTGATGGGCCTCGGCGCCTACCCGGGCACCGATCGCCAGTTCATCGGCATGCTCGGCATGCACGGCAGCTACACCGCCAACCTGGCGATGCACCATGCCGATGTCATCCTGGCGGTGGGCGCGCGTTTCGACGACCGTGTCATCAACGGTCCGGCGAAGTTCTGCCCGAACGCCAAGATCATCCACATCGACATCGATCCGGCGTCTATCTCGAAGACCATCAAGGCAGACGTGCCGATTGTCGGTCCTGTAGAAAGCGTGCTGACTGAAATGGTCGCCATTCTCAAGGAAATCGGCGAGGCTCCGAACAAGGAGTCCGTGGCCAGCTGGTGGAAGCAGGTTGATGAATGGCGCGGTGATCGTGGCCTGTTCCCCTACGACAAGGGCGACGGCAGCGTGATCAAGCCGCAGACCGTCATCGAAACGCTGTGTGAAGTGACCAAGGGCGACGCATTCGTGACGTCCGACGTAGGTCAGCACCAGATGTTCGCGGCGCAGTACTACAAGTTCAACAAGCCGAATCGCTGGATCAACTCCGGCGGCCTGGGCACCATGGGCTTCGGATTCCCGGCGGCCATGGGCGTCAAGTTGAGCTTCCCGGACAACGATGTGGCCTGCGTGACCGGCGAAGGCAGTATCCAGATGAACATCCAGGAACTGTCGACCTGCCTGCAATACGGTCTGCCGGTGAAAATCGTCAACCTGAACAACGGCGTACTGGGCATGGTTCGTCAGTGGCAAGACATGAGCTACGGCAGCCGTCACTCGCATTCCTACATGGAATCGTTGCCGGACTTCGTCAAGCTGGTCGAGGCCTATGGTCACGTTGGTATCCGCATCACCGACCTGAAGGATTTGAAATCCGGGCTTGAAGAAGCATTCGCGATGAAGGATCGCCTGGTGTTCCTCGACATCCAGGTCGATACCAGCGAGCACGTCTATCCGATGCAGATCAAAGACGGCTCCATGCGCGATATGTGGCTGAGCAAGACGGAGCGTACCTAATCATGCGACACATTATTTCCTTGCTTCTGGAAAACGAACCGGGTGCCCTGTCTCGCGTAGTGGGCCTGTTCTCACAGCGCAACTACAACATCGAAAGCCTGACGGTGGCGCCAACCGAGGACCCGACCTTGTCGCGTCTGACGCTGACCACCGTGGGCCACGATGAGATCATCGAGCAGATCACCAAGAACCTGAACAAGCTGATCGAGGTGGTCAAGCTGGTGGACCTGTCGGAAAGCGCCCACATCGAGCGCGAACTGATGCTGGTCAAGGTCAAGGCCACCGGCGCCCAGCGCGCCGAGATCAAACGCACTACCGATATTTATCGTGGGCAGATCGTCGATGTCAGCGCCAGCGTCTATACCGTTCAGTTGACCGGTACCAGCGACAAGCTCGACAGCTTCATTCAATCGATCGGAACTGCCTCGATTCTGGAAACCGTACGCAGTGGTGTCACCGGGATTGCCCGTGGCGACAAAGTACTGAGCATCTAACCAAATTAGCGAATGGCCGGAACGGCCGGATATAGGGGAAATTCATGAAAGTTTTCTACGATAAAGATTGCGACCTGTCGATCATCCAGGGCAAGAAAGTCGCCATCATCGGCTACGGTTCCCAAGGCCACGCCCAGGCGTGCAACCTGAAAGACTCTGGCGTTGACGTGACCGTCGGCCTGCGCAAAGGCTCGGCCACTGTCGCCAAGGCCGAGGCCCATGGCCTGAAAGTCACCGACGTGGCTTCCGCCGTTGCCGCTGCCGACCTGGTCATGATCCTGACCCCGGACGAGTTCCAATCGGCGCTCTACAAGAACGAAATCGAGCCGAACATCAAGAAGGGCGCCACTCTGGCCTTTTCCCACGGCTTCGCGATCCACTACAACCAGGTTGTGCCACGTGCTGACCTCGACGTGATCATGATCGCGCCGAAAGCACCGGGCCACACCGTACGTTCCGAGTTCGTGAAGGGCGGCGGTATTCCTGACCTGATCGCGATCTACCAGGACGCCTCCGGCAACGCCAAGAACGTTGCCCTGTCCTACGCTGCTGGTGTCGGTGGCGGTCGTACCGGCATCATCGAAACCACCTTCAAGGACGAGACTGAAACCGACCTGTTCGGCGAGCAAGCCGTTCTGTGTGGCGGTACCGTCGAACTGGTGAAAGCCGGTTTCGAAACCCTGGTTGAAGCCGGCTACGCGCCAGAAATGGCCTATTTCGAATGCCTGCACGAACTGAAGCTGATCGTTGACCTCATGTACGAAGGCGGTATCGCCAACATGAACTACTCGATCTCTAACAACGCTGAATACGGCGAATACGTGACCGGTCCGGAAGTCATCAACGCCGAATCGCGCCAGGCCATGCGCAACGCCCTGAAACGTATTCAGGACGGCGAGTACGCCAAAATGTTCATCAGCGAAGGCGCCACCGGCTACCCTTCGATGACCGCCAAGCGTCGCAACAATGCCGCCCACGGTATTGAAATCATCGGCGAGCAACTGCGTTCGATGATGCCGTGGATCGGTGCCAACAAGATTGTCGACAAAGCCAAGAACTAAGTCGCGAGCTTGATCGAAAAACGCGGCCCTGGCCGCGTTTTTTCGTTTGGGGGGTGGCTTCTGGTATAAAGCTGCATCGTTTGCGGCAGAACCGTCGTCCCAGACTCCTGTCGATTTTTTCACACCGTTGCAAGGTATTGTCCATGAGCGAACGTCCCGACGAGCCGAACCAGGCTCCTGACGCCGAAAGCCTGTTGCCCATCGATGAACACGTCGAAGAAGGCCATGACGCTGAAGGCCGCAAGGTCCGGCATCGTGGTATCTATCTGCTGCCGAACCTGTTCACCACTGCGAACCTGTTCGCCGGCTTCTATTCCATCATCAGCTCCATGAGCGCCCAGGCCGCATTGAGCGCTGGCGATAGCGTCGGGGCGAGTCGCTACTTTGCTTTCGCCGCGATTGCGATTTTTGTCGCCATGGTGCTGGACGGCCTGGATGGACGCGTGGCCCGCATGACCAACACCCAAAGCGCATTCGGAGCCGAGTACGACTCGCTGTCCGACATGGTTGCGTTCGGTGTTGCCCCTGCATTGCTGGCGTTCGGTTGGGCGTTAGGTGACATGGGCAAGGTCGGCTGGATGGTTGCCTTCATTTATGTCGCCGGTGCCGCGTTGCGCCTGGCGCGTTTCAATACCCAGGTCGGTACCGCCGACAAGCGCTACTTCATCGGCCTCGCCAGTCCCGCGGCGGCAGGTGTAGTGGCGGGCGTAGTCTGGGCATTCAGCGACTATGGCATCCAGGGTTCGAAGATGTCTTTCCTGGTGGCGCTGCTGGTTGCCGCGGCCGGGATGCTGATGGTCAGTAACATCAAGTACAACAGCTTCAAGGAGCTGGACCTGAAGGGGCGGGTGCCGTTCGTAGCCATCCTCGCCGTGGTGCTGGTGTTCGCCGTGGTGTTCAGTGATCCGCCGCGCATCCTGCTGCTGGTATTCCTCGCTTATGCCGCGTCAGGACCGGTGCAATATTTGCTGCGTCTTCGTCGCCGCTAAACGTTGCCTTAATGTAATCTCCTCCATACTCCGCAGTGTACGGGTGTATCTGCCCTCCAATACTGCGGAGTCGCCATGCTGATCAAGATCCCCAAGGCGTCGGACTGTCGTGAGTCTGACGTCACGCCTGAATCATTTTATCTCTCTCGTCGCCAGATGCTCGGCGCCACCGTGGCCGGCTTGGCGATTGGTGGTCTGCCGAGCTGGGCCAGTGCCGCCGATATGGCGCGTTACCCTGATGTCGAGCCCGGAAAGGCTCCTTCCTGGTTTGCCGAAAAGCTTCCTTCTACCCAGTGGGGCGCCGTGACGGCAAAGGATGAGGCGATCACGCCGTTCAAGGACGCCACGCACTACAACAACTTCTATGAGTTCGGGACGGATAAAGGGGACCCGGCGGCCAACTCCGGCTCGTTGAAAACCGAGCCCTGGAGCGTCGTGGTGGACGGTGAGGTGGGCAAGCCGGGGCGCTACGCCCTGGAAGACTTCATGAAGCCTTATCAACTGGAGGAGCGGATCTATCGTTTGCGTTGCGTCGAGGCGTGGTCAATGGTGATCCCGTGGATCGGTTTCCCGATCTCCGCGCTGCTCAAACAGGTCGAGCCGACTTCCAAGGCCAAGTTCATCCGCTTCGAAACGTTGCAAGACCCCAAGGCCATGCCGGGCCAGCGTTCAGGCTTCGCGCTGATTGATTGGCCATACGTGGAAGGTTTGCGGTTGGACGAGGCAATGAACCCGTTGGCCATCCTGGCGGTTGGCATGTATGGGCGTGAGCTGCCTAACCAGAATGGCGCGCCGTTGCGGTTGGTGGTGCCATGGAAGTATGGCTTCAAGAGCGTCAAGTCGATTGTGCGCATCAGCTTGGTCAGTGAGCAGCCCAAGACCACCTGGCAAAGCATTGCGTCCGATGAGTACGGCTTTTACGCGAACGTCAATCCGACCGTTGACCACCCGCGCTGGACGCAGGCGAGGGAGCGTCGTCTTCCAAGTGGACTATTCAGCCCCAATGTCCGCGACACGTTGATGTTCAACGGTTACGGGGATGAGGTTGCCTCCTTATATGCTGGAATGGATTTGAGGAAAGACTACTGATGCGTTTCCCGGCATGGCGAATCGGTGTTTTCCTCGCGGCAGCAGCTTGGCCATTGCTTTGGCTTTATGAAGCGTTGGCAGATTCATTGGGGCCGGACCCGGGCAAGGTCCTGGTGGATCGACTCGGGTTGGGCACGCTGATCCTGCTGTTGATTACCTTGAGCATGACACCGCTGCAAAAAATCACGGGATGGCCGGGATGGATCGCTGTCAGGCGTCAGTTGGGATTGTGGTGCTTCACCTACGTTGTGCTGCATCTGAGTAGTTATGCGGCATTCATCCTGGGATTCGATTGGTCGCGGTTGGGCGTCGAGCTGAGCAAGCGGCCCTATATTATTGTCGGGGCGCTTGGTTTTCTGGGTTTGCTGGTCTTGGCGGTGACATCCAATCGATATAGCCAGCGACGGCTCGGGATGCGTTGGAAGAAGCTGCATCGCCTGGTTTATCTGATTCTCGGGCTTGGCCTGCTTCATATGCTATGGATTGTCCGGGCGGACCTTAAGGAATGGTCGGTATACGCTTGTATTGGGGGGCTGTTGCTGGTTTTGAGAATAGGGCCGGTGGCGCGGAGGATTCCTCGATTGATGGGCAAAAAGGTTCCTTCTGCAACAAAAGCGAAATAAAGGGTTGACGGCAGATTCTGGATGTCTATAATTCGCCCCACTTCCGGCGCAGTCGAAACGGAAAACTCCTTGAGTTTCAATGAGTTAAGTAGGTTTCGATAGGTCAGGTGCTTCAGTTCATCGAAGCGCTGAAAGAGTTGATAGAGCGGTGTTGTTTGGCTCTATCGGCGATTCGATCTTCTCGGTCGAGAGCGGAGAAAAAGAGGTGTTGACAGCAGCGAGTAACGCTGTAGAATTCGCCTCCCGCTAACG
>NZ_VDLV01000048.1:107774-107929 GCF_013608025.1 Pseudomonas brassicacearum subsp. neoaurantiaca
CTTGCTCGCGATGGCGGTGGATCAGCTAACACAATGTTGACTGACACTCCGCCATCGCGAGCAAGCTCGCTCCCACAAGGATCAGCAGTGTCCGTGGGAGCGAGGGGGCGGTCAGCCGCGATGACGCCCGCGGAAGTAGTTGATCAGGCCTTGGG
>NZ_VDLV01000048.1:107939-128427 GCF_013608025.1 Pseudomonas brassicacearum subsp. neoaurantiaca
GCGGCGCAGATGGGCTATCTGCCCGGCACGCTCTGGCTGATCGCTGGCGTGGTGCTGGCCGGTGCGGTGCAGGACTTCATGGTCCTGTTCCTGTCCACCCGCCGCAACGGTCGTTCCCTGGGCGACATGGTGCGCGAGGAAATGGGCCGCATTCCCGGCACCATCGCGCTGTTCGGCTGCTTTCTGATCATGATCATCATCCTCGCGGTGCTGGCGCTGATCGTGGTCAAGGCCCTGGCCGAGAGCCCGTGGGGCATTTTCACGGTGATGGCGACCATTCCGATCGCGATGTTCATGGGCGTCTACATGCGCTACATCCGTCCGGGCCGCATCGGTGAAATCTCGGTCATCGGCGTGCTGTTGCTGCTGGGTTCGATCTGGCTGGGCGGGCAGATTGCCGCCGATCCTGTCTGGGCCAAGGCCTTCAGTTTTACCGGGATCCAGATCACCTGGATGCTGATCGGCTACGGTTTTGTCGCGGCGGTGCTGCCGGTGTGGCTGATCCTCGCGCCACGGGACTACCTGTCCACATTCCTGAAGATCGGCACCATCGTCGCCCTGGCGATCGGCATCCTGGTCACCATGCCCGAGCTGAAAATGCCGGCGCTGACCCAGTTCACCGACGGCACCGGGCCGGTGTGGAAGGGCGGTCTGTTCCCGTTCCTGTTCATCACCATTGCCTGCGGCGCGGTCTCAGGTTTCCACGCGTTGATCTCTTCGGGCACCACGCCCAAGCTGCTGGATAACGAAACCAACGCCCGCTACATCGGTTACGGCGGCATGCTGATGGAGTCCTTCGTGGCCATCATGGCCATGGTTGCCGCCTCGGTGATCGAGCCGGGCGTGTACTTCGCCATGAACAGCCCGGCGGCGATCGTCGGTGGTGACGTGGTGGCCGTGGCTCAGACCGTCAGCAGTTGGGGCTTTGCAATCACCCCCGACGCGCTGCAAGCGGTGGCCAAGGACATCGGCGAGACCACCGTGCTGGCCCGTGCCGGCGGTGCGCCGACCCTGGCGGTCGGTATCGCGCAGATCCTGCACTCGGTGCTGCCGGGTGAGAACACCATGGCGTTCTGGTACCACTTCGCGATCCTGTTCGAAGCGCTGTTCATCCTCACCGCAGTAGACGCCGGCACCCGTGCCGGGCGGTTCATGCTGCAGGACTTGCTCGGCTCGTTCGTGCCTTCGCTCAAGCGCACCGAATCCTGGACCGCCAACCTGATCGCCACCGCCGGCTGCGTCGCGCTGTGGGGCTACTTGCTGTACCAGGGCGTGATCGATCCGCTGGGCGGCATCAACACCTTGTGGCCGCTGTTCGGCATCTCCAACCAGATGCTGGCCGGTATCGCGCTGATGCTCGCCACCGTGGTCCTGATCAAGATGAAGCGCCAGCGCTACGTCTGGGTCACGCTGCTGCCGGCGGCCTGGCTGCTGATCTGCACCACCACTGCGGGCCTGATCAAGCTGTTCGACGCCAACCCGGCGATCGGCTTCCTGGCCCTGGCGCGCAAATACAACGATGCCCTGGCCGCCGGCCAGGTCCTGGCTCCGGCCAAGAGCATCGAGCAGATGCAGCACGTGGTGTTCAACGCCTACACCAACGCAACGCTGACGGTGTTGTTCCTGTTCGTGGTCTTCAGCATCCTGTTCTACGCGCTCAAGGTCGGCATCGCCGCCTGGGGCACGAAAGAACGCACGGACAAAGAAGCGCCATTCCAGGCCGTGCCGGACGCGTGATAGGGGATTGCAACCATGTTCAATGACTTGAGTCGCCTCGGTAAATACCTCGGTCAGGCCGCGCGCCTGATGGTCGGCATGCCCGACTACGACAACTACGTCGAGCACATGCAAACCAAGCACCCGGACAAGCCGATGATGGACTACGAGGCGTTCTTCCGAGAGCGCCAGGAGGCCCGTTACGGCGGCAAGGGTGGGCCGAAGTGCTGTTGAACTGAGGTCAGTTCCCTTTGTGGGAGCGAGCTTGCTCGCGATAGCGGAGTGTCAGTTAATGATGATGTCGACTGATCCACCGCCTTCGCGAGCAAGCTCGCTCCCACAGTTGTTTTGGGGTGAATTGTTAATTTTGCATACACCACCGATCCCCTGTGGGAGCGAGCTTGCTCGCGAAAGCGCAGTGTCAGTTAACGATGATGTCGACTGACCCACCGCCATCGCGAGCAGACTCGCTCCCACAGTTGTTTTTGGGTGATCTCAAGATTTGCATGAGCCACGGATTCCTTGTGGCGAGGGAGCTTGCTCCCGCTGGCGTGCGAAGCAGGCCCCGGCGGTTCTTCAGGCGGACCGCATCAGCCAGTCCTGCGTCTGCTGCGCAGCCTAGCGGGCGCAAGTTCCCTCGCCACGTTGTCTGGCTTGATTCCTTTGATCAGTCAGCCAACAGCACCGCCGCATCGAAGCCTACCCGCAAGTTGCCCCAGTGACGGCCGCCGAAGAAGAACGGCACGTCGATCTCGGTCATGATTTCGCCGGTGTCGCGCAGGTAGGTCTGGAGCAGGAAGCGCTGGACGTTGCCCGCCGCGCGCAGGCCGATCGGGTCGTTGAAGATCCGCTTGTTGCGGCACACCGGCAGGTCCACTGCACGGTCGCCGGTAGGTTGCTTGGAAACCCAGCTGTTGTTGACCGGGCAATAGCCCTTCGTATCGACAATGAACGAGACCTTGCCGCCCGGCGTGCTGCGGGTGAGCTTGTCGCATTCCTCCTGGCAGACCCGGGCGAATCGCTCGGTATAGCTGGTCATGTACTGCTTGGGATCGGTGCCCGGAATTAGCTGGTAATTCTGGTCGAACAAATTGACGCCCTCGTCCTGCAACGCCTGCAAATGAAGCTGCAGCGTGTCGCGGCATTCGCTGGCGCGGGTGATGGCGGCGTCCAGCTTGCCGTGGCCGAGTACGAAGCGACCCAACAACGTCTGTACTTTCTCGGCCACGCCGGACAGGTCGCGGGTGGCCGTTGCCGATTGCTGCATGCGCTGGTCGATCGACTGGCTGTCGGCGTGAATCTGGGTGACGCGTTCGTTGATGCCGGTGTTGGTGTCGGCGAATTGCTGGATGTGCTCGGCAATGTCGGCCAGCTTGCCGTTGGTAGATTCGAAGTCGACGATCATGCTTTCGAAATGACCGGACGCGCGCTCAACCACTTTCTGGGTTTCCCGGGCGCTGTGGCTGATCTGGGTGGTCTGCTCGTGGGTCGAACTGACTTCCTGGAGCATGGCGTCGATGTTGCGCGAGATATCGTCGGTGGCCCGGCTGACGTTTTGCGCCAAGGTACGCACTTCGTCGGCCACCACGGCAAAGCCCCGGCCGCTTTCCCCGGCACGCGCGGCCTCGATGGCGGCGTTGAGGGCCAGCAGGTTGGTCTGGGCGGAAATCTGCTGGATCAGGCCGACAATCGATTTGATGCTCGAGGAGCGCTGGTTGAGGGCGTCCACCAGCCCGGCGAACTCGCCGAGGCTGCTGGAAATTTCGCTGATGTTGCCGGTCACTTCCAACAGCTCGGCGTAGGAATCACGGGCCATGCTCAGGTTCTGCGCGGTGGTGCCGGAGATGCCCTGGGTCTGGCGCGACACCTCTTCGATACGGCCCACGGCGGTATTGCTCTGCTCCATCACTTCCTTGGCGAAACGCGCCTGGTGGGTCGCGCTGTCGCTGGAGTCGCTGATGTTCTTCAGCGAGCGGGCCGACTCGACGGCGATGTGCACGGTCAAGGCCTGGACGTTGCTGATGATCTCGCGCTGCTTGGCCAGGAAACGGTTGCAGGTCGCGGCCAGCGTGCGGATTTCATCATGGGTGACCAGCGGCAGGTCTTTGGACAAGTCGCCTTCGCCATTGGCGATCTCTTCCAGGGCCTTGGTCATGGCGGTGACGGGGCGCACGATGAGATGGCGGAAATACCAGACCATGAAACTGACCATGCCCAGCGTCAGGACCGTGCCGAAGAGCAGGGCATGGGTGAGGCTGTCGAGCCGGCCCTCGATTTGTGTCAGCAGCGTCGTGTCCAACTGGGCCGTGCGCAACTGCAGGAGGATATCGGCGTGGGCGCTGAGGGCCACCCAATACAACAGCCCACTGACCGCGACCAACAGGAAAAGGCTTGAAAGCTTTCTGGTGAGGGTATCGAAAAACTGCATCTCGATAGACTCGTACAAGGCCTTTAACGTCTGCATGCCGCTACTCCTGGGCAAAAAAATCACTTAATGGAATACATTCGACCGCTCGCGGCAAAGCTTTAGGGCAGTGGGGCGATTTGATATCACTTTGTGGGAGCGGGCTTGCTCGCGAAGGCGCAGGCACAGTCGACGTCAATGCTGGCAGACCCACCGCTTTCGCGAGCAAGCTCGCTCCCACAAGGGTATCGCGCTATCAATTTGATACAAAAGATTTACTGGGAATGATTCTCAAAGTATATTCGCTCTCATTCACAACCCCTCCTTGAGTGCAGCGTCTTGAATCGTTCCACCCCTCTCGCTTACCGCAATGCCCTCGTCAAATGTGTTTTACCCGCGCTGTCCTGCTGTTTCATGGCAAGCCCCTTGAGGGCGCAGGACACCCTCGAACTGCCCACTACGGATGTGCAAGGCAGTCGGATCATTCAGGACGAAGGCTACACGGCATCGCAAGCCAGCACGGCGAGCAAGAGCGATGTACCGATCAAGGAAGAGGCGCAGTCGATCAACGTGGTGACCCAGCAAACGCTGGCGGACTATCAAGTGCGCTCGCTGGAAGACGCGATGAAGTTCGTCAGCGGCGTCAGCCAGGGCAACACCCTCGGCGGCTCGCGGGACTCGCTGGTCAAGCGCGGCTTCGGCACCAACGACGACGGCTCGATCCTGCGCGACGGCGTCCGTTCCAACCTGGGCCACAACTTCAGCGCCACCACCGAGCGGGTCGAAGTGCTCAAGGGCCCGGCCTCCATGCTGTACGGTGCGCTGGAACCCGGCGGCCTGGTCAACGTCATCAGCAAGAAGCCCGAGTACACCCAGAGCACCACGCTGAGCGGTTCCGCCTACAGCGAAGGCGGCGGCACCATGGCCGTGGACACCACGGGCCCCTTGGGCGACACCGGCCTGGCCTATCGCCTGATCGCCGAGCGCGGCCATGAGGATTACTGGCGCAACTACGGCGTCAACGAGAGCACCCTGGTAGCGCCGTCGTTGGCGTGGACCGGCGAGCGGGCTTCGTTGAACCTGAGTTATGAATACAACGAATATTCCAACCCGTTTGACCGGGGTACGGTGTTTACCAATGGGCATCCAGCCGATATCGATTACGACAAGCGCCTGGATGAGCCTTGGGCCAAGAGTGTCGGGATTCGTGAGACGGCTACTGCGCGGTTCGAGTACGAGCTGACTGACGCGTGGAAGACGCGGGTGACTTATGGCTGGAACAATGATCGGTACAGTCTTTCGATTGCGCAGCCGAGTCTGTCAAAAACCGGTGCTTTTCAACGAGCCGCCAACGGCGCTCATTACGATGATGAGACTCGTTATGCCAGTTGGGATTTCATAGGCAAGCAGGAACTGTTCGGCCAGCGTCATGACTTGTTGATCGGCGTCGATAACCAGGTTTCCGATCAGTTTCGCGGCAAGACTTACCGTGGAAAGGCTCAGGCTGGTTTCGATATCACATCGCCGGTTTATGGCGGCCTGGATGAGCCCAGCGTCATCAGCCCAACCCAGAGCAACCTGAGCAACAAGCTGACCTCCAGTTCTGTGTATCTGAAGGATAACTGGCACCTGGACGATCGCTGGATCCTGGTGTTTGGCGGTCGTTATCAGCATTACGATCAATACACGACGCAGGGACTCGTCCCGGGCAAGCCAGTTCGCGACGATAATGGCGACGCCTTCGTCCCGTTCCTCGGCCTGGTCTACAAAGCCACGGAAGAGCTGTCGCTGTATGGCAACTACAGCCGGTCATTCAAGCCTAATGATGTGGTCGATAAGAATAGTCGTACGTTCCAGCCAGAGGAGGGCCGCAGCTACGAGATCGGTGCCAAGTACGATCCGCTGCCGGGCTTGAACATCAACCTCGCGCTGTTCGATATCGTGAAAAAGAACGTAGTCACCACCGTCGATAATGTCTCCGAAGCCGCCGGCAAAGTCGGCTCACAAGGACTCGAACTCGACATCACCGGTCGCCTGGCCGAACGTTGGGACCTGATCGGCACCTACGCCTACACCCATACCGAGATCCTCGATGCCCCGAAGAACGAAGGTCACCGCCTGCCCGACGCCCCCAAGCACACCGCCAGCCTGTACCTGAGCCACCACCTGAACGTCCCGGCCGAATTCGGCGCCTGGCACGCCGGTGCCGGCGCGCGTTACGTCGGTGAGCGGGCCGCCAACGCTGCCAACGATTTCTGGATGAGCAGCTACACCGTTGCCGATGCCTTCCTGCGCTGGGAGTCGCCGATGTTCGGGCACGAGACATCGTTGCAGTTGAACGTCGATAACCTGTTCGACAAGCAGTACTACCCGTCGTCCACCGGCAGCGAGTTGCAGGTCAACGTCGGTGAGCCGCGTACCGCCAAGTTGAGCGCCAGCGTGACGTTCTGACCGCAGTGCTTGAATAAAAATGCCCGGGCATCAAATGTCCGGGCATTTTTTTCTGCTTAAGGCCGCCATCGCGAGCAAGCTCGCTCCCACAGGGTCAGTGGGGTGCACCAATATCGCATAGACCACTGACCTTTGTGGGAGCGAGCCTGCTCGCGAAGACGGTGGCGCATTCAACATTGATGCTGACTGACATTACGCTTTCGCGAGCAGGCCCGCTCCCACAGGATCAGCGAAACGCCGGCACCACCTGCTGGATAAACAGCTCCAGGGACTTTTTCTTCTCGGCATGCGGCAAGCTGTTGTCGCACCAGAAGCTGAACTCGTCCACGCCCAGTTCCTGGTAATACTTGATCCGCTCGATGATCTGCTGCGGGGTGCCGATCATGGTGTTCTTGCGGATGTTCTCCAGTTGGAATTCCGGGCGCTCGGCAAATTTTTCTTCCGGGCTTGGCGCCAGGAAGCCGTTGACCGGTACCTGCTTGTTGCCGAACCAGGCATCGAAGGTGCGGTAGAACTTCGAGATCGCCTGGGCACCGACTTTCCAGCCTTCGGGATCGTCCACGGCGTGGACATGGGTGTGGCGCAGCACCATCAATTGCGGGCGCGGCACGTCGGGGTTGTTGTCCAGGGCGGCCTGGAATTTGTTCTTCAGGTCGAGGACTTCTTCATCGCCCTTCATCAACGGCGTGACCATCACGTTGCAACCGTTGGCGACGGCAAAGTTGTGCGAGTCCGGGTCGCGGGCGGCGATCCACATCGGCGGATGGGGCTTGCGGATCGGCTTCGGCACGCTGGTGGAGGTGGGGAATTTCCAGATCTCGCCGTCGTGGGCGTAGTCACCCTGCCACAGGGCACGCACCACCGGGACCATTTCCCGCAAGGCCTGACCGCCGGAGGAGGCGGGCATGCCGCCGGCCATGCGGTCGAACTCCACTTGATAGGCGCCCCGGGCCAGGCCGACTTCCATGCGGCCGTTGCTGATCACGTCCAGCAACGCGCATTCGCCAGCCACCCGCAGCGGGTGCCAGAACGGCGCGATGATGGTGCCGGCGCCGAGGTGGATGGTGGTGGTCTTGCCGGCCAGGTACGCCAGCAGTGGCATCGGGCTTGGGGAAATGGTGTATTCCATGGCGTGGTGTTCGCCGATCCACACGGTGCTGAAACCGCCGGCCTCGGCCATCAGGGTCAGCTCGCTGAGGTCTTCGAACAACTGGCGATGGCTGACGCTTTCGTCCCAGCGCTCCATGTGTACGAACAAAGAAAATTTCATGGCGCTTTCTCTTCTTGTTGACGATCGATTCAGGCGAGGACGGGCAGGGCGCCCATCTTGCCGTGGCAATAAACCAGGGGGCCTGGTGTGTGTTGCGGCACGATCAGGTTCTTCACCGCACCGACCATGATGGCGTGGTCGCCGCCTTCGTATTCGCGCCACAGCTCGCATTCGATGATGGCGGTGGCGTTGCCCAGCAGTGGGTTGCCCAATTCGCTCAGTGTCCAGTCGATGCCCTGGGCCTTGTCCTTGCCTTTGCGGGCGAAAGCATAGGCTTCGTTCTGCTGGCCGCCGGACAGTAGGTGGATGGCGAAGCGCTTGTTCTTGATCAGCACCGGATAGGAATCGGAGCTGTAGTTGGGGCAGAACAGCACCAGGGCCGGTTCCATCGACAACGAGCTGAAGGCGCTGGCGGTCAGGCCGACGATCTGTCCGTTATCGTCGAGGGTGGTGATCACCGTCACACCGGACGGGAACGAGCCCATGACTTGTTTGTAAACGTTGGCATCGATCATTTTCGCAATCCTCGCCCGCAGGCGGTTATGACCCAGTGTTCTTCAGTGAGCGCCGGCGGCCTTGTTCAGGTCGCTCTCGGCCCATTGGGTGTAGACGCAGGCATCGGCGGTGGCCCAGCGCACGCGCACCGGGTCGCCGGCCTTGAGCGGCATGCCGGCGGCGGACAACGCCTTGACGGTCATGGCCGTGCCGCCGGACGTCACCACGCTGCAGGTCTGGCTTTCGCCAAGGAACAGCACTTCCACGACCTTGGCCGAGACTTCATTCCAGCCGGCTGGCAGGGAATCCTGGCTGGCTTGTTCGACGCTCAAGGCCAAGGCTTTTTCCGGGCGCACCATCAGCAACACGTCCTGTTCGGCTTGCAGGCCGGCGGTCAGGCGAATCGACAGTGACTGGCCTTCGAAGGTCGCCGCCGCATTGCCCTGGGCCTTGAGCTTGAGAAAGTTGGAGTTGCCCAGGAACGAGGCGACAAAGGCGTTCGGCGGGTTCTGGTAGAGGTCATAGCCGCTGCCCAGGCCGACGATCTTGCCGTGGCTGAAAATGGCGATGCGCTGGGACAACCGCATGGCTTCTTCCTGGTCATGGGTGACGTAGACGATAGTGATGCCCAGGCGCCGGTGCAGTTGGCGCAATTCGTCTTGCAAGTCTTCGCGGAGCTTTTTATCGAGGGCGCCGAGGGGTTCGTCCATCAGTAGGATGCGTGGCTCATAGACCAGCGCCCGGGCAATCGCCACGCGCTGTTGCTGGCCGCCGGAAAGCTGCGAAGGGCGGCGATGGGCGAACTGTTCCAGTTGCACCAATTTGAGCATCGCATCGACGCGGCGATCACGCTCTGCCGCCGCGAGTTTGCGGATCGCCAGCGGAAAGGCGATGTTGTCGCGAACCGACAGGTGTGGGAACAGCGAATAGCGCTGGAACACCATGCCGATGTCGCGCTTGTGCGGCGGCACGTTGACCAGGGATTTACCGTCCACCAGGATTTCGCCGCTGCTGGGGGTTTCAAACCCGGCGAGCATCGACAGCGTAGTGCTCTTGCCCGAGCCGCTGGAACCGAGGAAGGTCAGGAATTCGCCGTCCTGGATCTCCAGGGAAATATCGTCCACGGCGGCAAAGTCGCCGTAGTGCTTGTTCAGGTTGCGCAGGCTGACCAGGGTCTTGTTGTTCTGTTGTGCGGGGTCTTTGACGGCACTCATCGTGTTCTCCTAGGCGCTCAGGCGCTGATTTCGTTGCGCCGGCGCAGGGCGGCGGCGATCACCATCACCAATACCGAGAGGCCGATCAGCAGCGTCGAAGCGACGGCGATCACAGGCGTCAGGTCCTGGCGCAGGGTGGTCCACATCTTTACGGGGAGGGTTTGCAGGGTCGGGCTGGCCATCATCACGCTCAGCACCACCTCGTCCCACGACACCAGGAACGCGAACAGCGCGCCGGCGACCATGCCCGGGCGAATCGCCGGGAACGTCACCTTGAACACCGCTTGCAGGCGCGAGGCACCGCAGATCACTGCCGCATCCTCGATAGACTGGTCGAACAGCTTGAGCGAATTGATGATCGAGATGATGGTGAACGGCAGTGCGACGATGACGTGGCTGACCACGAAGGCGAACATCGTCCCGGTGTAGCCGAGCTTGAGGAACAGCGCGTACACCGCCACCGCGATGATCACCAGCGGCACGATCATCGGCAGGGTGAACAGGCCATAGAGCATTTCCCGGCCGGGGAAACGCCCGCGCACCAGGGCAAACGCGGTGGGCAGGCCGAGGGCGACGGCGCAGACGGTGGTCAGCACCGCGACCTTGAGGCTGGTCAGCGCGGCGCTCATCCAGTCCGGGTTGGAAAAGAACTGGCCGTACCATTTGAACGTCCAGCCCGGTGGCGGGAACACCAGCCACTGGGACGAGCCGAATGACAGCAGCACGATGAACACGATCGGCAACAGCAGGAACAACGCGATCACGCCCGTGGTGAAATACAGGCCGAACCGCATGCGCCGGCTCATGGCATTGGGAGTCAGGAGCATGGCGGCTTACCTCGCGTTGCTGGCGCCGACCGGGGATTCCGGCTGGAGCTTCAGGTAGAAGTAGAACAACACCAGGGTGATCGCCACCAACAAGGCCGCGCCGGCACTGGCCAGGCCCCAGTTGAGGAACGATTGCACCTGCTGGATGATGAATTCAGGAAGCATCATGTTCTGCGCGCCGCCCAGCAGCGCCGGGGTCACGTAGTAACCGAGGGACATCACGAACACCATCAACCCGCCGGAGAACAGCCCCGGCCGGCACAGCGGCAGGAACACCCGGAAGAAGTTGGTCCAGGGACTGGCGCCGCAGATGGAGCCGGCCTGCAGGATCATCGGGTCGATGGCCTGCATCGTCGCCTGCAACGGCAGGACGATGAACGGGATCATGATGTAGCTCATGCCGATCACTACGCCGGTGAGGTTGTGCACCATTTCCAGCGGCTGGTCGATGATGCCCAGGGCCATCAACGCCTTGTTCACCACGCCCGAGGCTTGCAACAGCACCAGCCAGGAATAGGTACGGGCCAGCAAGCTGGTCCACATCGACAGCAGCACGATGTTCAGCATCCAGCGGCCCCAGCCACGGGGCACCAGGGTAATTGCCCAGGCCAGCGGGAAGCCCAGCAAGAGGCTGAACAGCGTCACCAACCCGGCCACCGAAAAGGTGTTGAACAACACCCGGGCGTAGGCCGAGTTGGCGAACAGTTGCTCGTAGTTGCCCAGGCCCGGCACCGGCTCCAGCACCCCGCGCAGCAGCAGGCCGATCAGTGGCGCGAGGAAAAACAGGCCGAGGAACAGCAGGGCAGGAAGCAGGTTGCCCGCACCCCGCCAGCGTTGTGCCAGGGACGGCGTCTGTTTCGACATTACGGTCGCAGCGTTTGCCGAACCGGCAGCGCCGGTGGCGCTCCCGGTGCGAGGGGTTGCCGCTGCCGTCATTTTCATTTGACCAGCCATTCGTTCCACCGTGTCGCGATGTCCTGACCGTTCTTGGCCCAGTACGCAAAATCAAGCGTGATCTGATCCTTGGCGTAGGCGGTCGGCAAGTTGGGGGCGAGCACCGAATCCAGGCGTGCGATGCTGTCGACGTTGACCGGCGCGTAGGCGGTCAGGTTGGAGAAGTCGGCCTGGCCCTTGGCGCTGCTGGCGTTGGCCAGGAACTTCATGGCGGCGGCCTTGTTTTTCGAGCCTTTTGGAATGACCAGGATGTCGGCCATGACCAGGTTCTGTTTCCAGCTCACGCCAACTGGCGCACCGTCTTGTTGCAGGGCATAGATACGACCATTCCAGAACTGGCCGATGCTCGCTTCGCCGGACGCGAGCAGTTGCTGGGACTGGGCGCCGCCGCCCCACCAGACGATGTCTTTCTTGATGGTGTCGAGTTTCTTGAAGGCGCGGTCCAGGTCCAGCGGATAGAGCTTGTCCTGGGTCACGCCGTCGGCCAGCAGGGCCAGTTCCAACACGCCAGGGCTTGGCCATTTGTAGAGGGCGCGCTTGCCGGGGTAGGTCTTGGTGTCGAACAGCGCGGACCAATCCTGGGGCTTGCCCGAACCGAGCTTGCCTTCGTTGTAGCCGAGCACGAACGAGAAGTAGAAGGAGCCGACGCCGTGGTCGGAAACGAAGCGCGGGTCGATCTTGTCGCGCTGCACGACCGAGAAGTCGAGGGGTTCGAGCAGGCCTTCGGCAGCGGCGCGCAGGGCGAAGTCGGCCTCGACGTCGACCACGTCCCATTGCACGTTGCCACTTTCGACCATGGCTTTGAGCTTGCCGTAGTCAGTCGGGCCGTCCTGGACCACGGTGATGCCGCTGGCCTTGCTGAACGGGTCGGCCCAGGCCTGTTTCTGCGCGTCCTGGGTGCTGCCACCCCAACTGACGAAGTTGACGCTTTCAGCGGCCATCGTCGCCTGGCTGGTGACACTCAGCAGACCGGCAAAAAGAACTGCGGCTGCACTTTTCTTCAACACCATTTTCACGCCCTCATTGTTGTGTTTATTGAGTGGGCTTCTGTTCGCCCACTTGTCGGGAGCTTTGGGTCAATCGGTCTTGCCAATGACCGTGCCATGGGATGGCTGAAGCGTTCGGTCTATGGAATATCATATTATGGTATTCCAAACTTTCTGCAAGCACTTTGCCGTACCGGCTATCTGTCTGGAGCGGATTTTTTCTATGTTCATGAACCCCTGTGGGAGCGAGCTTGCTCGCGATTACGGTGTGTCAGTCGCTATCGATGTCGACAGATCCTTTGCCATCGCGAGCAAGCTCGCTCCCACACGGGATGTGTGTTGCCGTGGCCTATTCGGTAAAAGGAATACTCTCCACCACCTCCAGGTCATACCCCGTCAACCCCGCGTACTTGAGCGGCGGGCCCAGGTGCCGCAGTTTCCCGACGCCCAGGTCCTGCAGGATCTGCGCGCCCGTGCCTACTTCAGAATAGATGCGCGATTGGGAACGGCTGAACTGGCGGGGTGGTTGGGTGAGCTGCGGCACCCGCTCAAGCAATGCTTGGGACGATTCATGGTTCGCCAGCACCACCACGACGCCACGGCCCTCTTCGGCGACCCGTTGCAGCGCTGCCCACAGCGTCCAGTTGGAAGGCCCGTTGTATTCGGCGCCGACCAGGTCGCGCAGCGGGTCGATCACGTGCACGCGCACCAGGGTCGGCTCTTCCCGGCGGATATCGCCCATGACCATCGCCATGTGCACGCCGCCTTCGATGCGGTCTTCAAAGGTGAACAGGCGGAAGGTGCCGTGCACCGTCGGCAATTCCCGTTCACCGATGCGCACGACGGTGTGCTCGGTGCTCAGGCGGTAATGAATCAGGTCGGCGATGGTGCCGATCTTGATGCCGTGCTTGCGGGCGAAAATCTCCAAGTCCGGCCGACGCGCCATGGTGCCGTCATCGTTCATCACTTCGACAATCACCGAGGCCGGTGTGAAACCCGCCAGGCGCGCCAGGTCGCAGCCGGCTTCGGTGTGCCCGGCGCGGGTCAACACGCCGCCTTCCTTGGCCCGCAGCGGGAAGATGTGTCCCGGCTGCACAATGTCGTTGGGCCCGGCATCGGCGGCCACGGCGGCGGCGACGGTGCGTGCCCGGTCGGCGGCCGAAATGCCGGTGGTCACGCCCGTGGCGGCCTCGATGGACACCGTGAATGCCGTGCTGAACACACTGCCGTTGCTCGGCACCATCTGTTCGAGGCCCAGGCGCTGGCAGTGCTCGTCGGTCAGGGTCAGGCAAATCAATCCGCGCGCTTCCCGGGCCATGAAGCTGATGGCCTGGGCGTTGCAGCAATCGGCCGCCAGCAGAAGGTCGCCTTCGTTTTCGCGGTCTTCGTCATCCACCAGCAACACCATCTTGCCCAGGCGGTAGTCTTCGATGATTTCCTCAATACTGTTAAAGGCCATGTCGGGCTCTCTTTGTTTGATGGGCTTGCTGGAACATTAATATGGTATACCATAATACAAAACAAACCGAGAGGTCACTATGAAGGCGTACTGGATTGCTCACGTGGATGTCACCGACCCCGATCAATACAGCCAATACACCCAACGGGCGCCGGCAGCGTTTGCCTTGTATGGCGGACGAATGCTGGCCCGGGGCGGGCGCAGTGAGGCGATGGAGGGCAGGGCCACGCCACAGCGCAGCGTGGTGATCGAATTCGATTCCTATGAACAGGCGTTGGCCTGCTACCACTCGGAGCAGTACCAGGAGGCGAAGACGCACCGCGAAGGTGTGGCGCGGGCCGAAGTGATCATCGTCGAGGGCGTGGCGCCCTGAGGCGTGTCAGCGGATGAAATGGATCTTGCCGCTGTCGTCGTTGCCCATGTAGATGCCGTAGACCCCGGCCTGGCGTTCCTCGATATAACGTTCCAGGATCTGCCGAATGGCCGGGTAATAAATGCTGTCCCACGGAATGTCTTCCGGGGCGAAGAACTGGCAGGCGAGGGTTTCCGGGCCGAACTGGCCGGTGATCTCCAGCGCGATGGCGCGGAAGATGATGTACACCTCGCTGATTTTCGGCACGCTGAAAATCGAATAGGGCGAGACGATTTCGGCGCGCACGCCGGTTTCTTCCCAGACTTCGCGCAGCGCCGCCTGCTCGGTGGTCTCGTTGCCTTCCATGAAGCCGGCCGGCAATGTCCAGGTGCCGGGGCGCGGCGGGATGGCACGCTGGCACAACAGGTATTTGCCGTCCTGCTCGATGATGCAGCCGGCAATGATCTTCGGATTGACGTAATGGATGTAGCCGCAACCGCCGCACATCAGCCGTTCATGGGTATCGCCCGCTGGCAGGCGCTGACTCAAGTCTGCGCCGCCGCACTTTGGACAAAAGCTCGGGCTGAACATGATCAGCGTCCTATACGAGGTTCTTTAAGCGCGATGGGCGCGGTGATTTCCGGGATGTCGCCAGTTTCTTCCTGCTTGCGCTTGAGGTATTCCAGCGCAACTTTGGCGGCGGCGCGGACGTGGTCGACGCAAGCCTGGTGGGCCGCCAGTGGATCGCCGCTCTTGATCGCCTCGACCATGCGCTCCATTTCCTGGTTGCTGCTGCCGCGACGGTTTTCCTGGGACACCGACGTCGCCCGCAGGTAGCTGATGCGCGCCTGCAACTGGCGTAGCTGGGTCGCGGCGACATGGTTGCCGGAGCCTTCGAGCAGCACGTCGTAGAAACCCTGGACCGAATCCAGCACTTGTTGCAGTTCGCCGTCCTTGAGGGCCTTGCGGTTTTCTTCCAGGGCCTTTTCCAGCGCCTTGATGTCCTTGGCCTTGGCCCGCAGGGTGAACAACTGGACGATCAGGCCTTCAAGCACGCAACGCAGTTCATAGATGTCGCCGGCGTCGGCCAGGGTGATGATCGCCACGCGTGGGCCCTTGGCATCGGCGAATTCGACGAGCCCTTCGGACTCAAGGTGACGCAGGGCTTCGCGCACCGACGTGCGGCTCACGCCCAGGCGGTCGCACAGGTCGCGCTCGACCAGGCGATCGCCCGGCAGCAGCTGGAAGTTCATGATGGCGCTTCGCAATTTATCCAGCACGATCTCGCGCAGGGTAACGGGGTTGCGATTGACCTTGAAGCTGTCGTCGAGTGGCAGGCGTTTCATGGGGTCCGCTCTGTAATGTGGCTGTCCATGCAAAACGGGCAAACATCCATGCTCGTTCAGTTCAAACAGCCGAGGGTTGACTGGGGGCCTCGGCGTCGGCTTCGGCGAAGGCTTCGCGGGCAAGCCGGAAACTGTCTACGGCGGCGGGAACGCCACAATAAATGCCGACCTGAAGCAGAATTTCGCGTATTTGCTCACGACTCAGGCCGTTACGCAAGGCGCCGCGCACATGCAGCTTGAGTTCGTGCGGGCGATTGAGCGCCGAGATCATCGCCAGGTTGATCATGCTGCGTTCCTTGAGAGACAAACCCTCGCGCCCCCAGACATGGCCCCAGCAATATTCGGTGACCATTTCCTGCAGCGGCCGGGTGAAATCGTCGGCGTTCTCGATGGACCGGTTAACGTAGGCCTCGCCCAATACCTGGGTGCGAATTTTCAGCCCTTGTTGGTATTTTTCGTTGCTCATCGCGGCGTGCTCCCAAAATCGTCGAGGCCACCCATCAAGGTGTACTTGAGCTCAAGGTAATCGTCGATGCCGTATTTGGAACCTTCGCGGCCCAGGCCGGAGGACTTGATGCCACCGAACGGCGCGACCTCGGTGGAAATCAACCCTTCGTTGATGCCGACCATGCCGTATTCCAGGGCTTCGCTCATGCGCCATGCACGACCAAGGTCACGGGTGTAGCAATAGGCGGCGAGACCGAATTCGGTATCGTTGGCCATCTGCACCGCCTCGGCCTCGGTGGCGAAGCGAAAGACCGCCGCCAAGGGGCCGAAGGTTTCTTCCCGGGCGACTTTCATTTGCCCGGTGACACCGGCCAGGACAGTGGGCTGGTAGAAGCCATGGCCCAAGGCATGCCGCTCACCGCCGCAGAGCAATCGGGCGCCATGGGCGAGGGCGTCCTGCACATGGTCCTCGACTTTTGCCACGGCGCGTTCGTTGATCAGCGGGCCCTGATTGACGCCTTGCTCGAAGCCGCTGCCCACATTCAACTGAGCCACGCGCTCGGCCAGGCGCGTAACAAACGCATCATGAATACCCTCCTGGACGAGAAAGCGATTGACGCAGACGCAGGTCTGCCCGGCGTTGCGGAACTTGGCGATCAGCGCGCCTTCCACGGCTCGCTCCAGGTCGGCGTCGTCGAAGACGATGAACGGCGCGTTGCCGCCCAGTTCCAGCGAGACTTTTTTCAGCGTTGGCGCACATTGCGCCATCAGCAATTTGCCAATGGCAGTAGAGCCGGTGAAGGACAGTTTGCGCACCAGCGGATTGGCGGTCAGCTCACCGCCGATGGCAATCGCATCGCCGGTGATGACGTTGAAGATGCCCGCTGGAATCCCTGCCTGTTCCGCCAGGGCGGCCATTGCCAATGCCGAGAACGGCGTCTCTGGCGCGGGCTTGACGATGCACGGGCAACCGGCGGCCAACGCCGGGCCGGCCTTGCGGGTGATCATCGCTGCGGGGAAATTCCACGGGGTGATGGCCGCCACCACGCCGATCGGCTCCTTGGTCACTACGATGCGTGCGTCGCTTTTGTGGCTGGGGATGGTGTCGCCGTAGAGGCGCTTGGCTTCTTCGGCGAACCACTCGATGAAACTCGCCGCGTAGAGGATTTCACCCTTGGCTTCGGCCAGCGGCTTGCCTTGTTCGAGGGTGAGGATTTCGGCCAGGGCGTCGGCGTTTTCGATCATCAAGCCGTGCCAGCGCTTGAGAATCTGGCTGCGCTCTTTGGCGGTCAGTGCGCGCCAGGCTGGCCAGGCTTTGTTGGCGGCTTCGATGGCTTGGCGGGCATGTGCGGCGCCGAGGTTCGGCACCTGGCCGATTCTTTCGCCGCTGGCCGGGTTGTAGATGTCTTGATGGGCGCCATCGGGCGCCTCCAGCCATTGGCCGTCGAGGTAGGCTTGCTGGCGGAACAGTTGCGAGGCTGCTGGGCTCATGCCGGCTCCTGAGGAAAGAATGAAATTGGGCTGCTCAGCTTTACCTGTGGGAGCGAGCCTGCTCGCGAATGCGGCCTGACATCCAACATTGATGTCGACTGATACAAAGCTTTCGCGAGCAGGCTCGCTCCCACAGGAGAGGGTGTTGAGCCATCAGGCCAGGGCGGGCAGCGGTCCGAGCTTGCCTTTGTGATAGATCATCGGCGTGACCGGTTGCTCGGGCAGGATCAGGTTCTTCACCGCGCCGACGATGATCGCGTGATCACCGCCGTCGTATTCGCGCCACAGTTCGCATTCGATGATCGCCGTGGCTTTGCCCAGCAACGGGTTGCCCAGGTCGCTCAGGTGCCAATCGATGCCCTTGGCCTTGTCCTTGCCTTTACCGGCGAAGGCATAGGCTTCGGCGGTCTGGTCGGCGGACAGCAAATGAATCGCGAATTGCTTGCTGTCGCGCAGTACCGGGTAGGTGTCGGAGGCGTAGTTGGGGCAGAACAGCACCAGTGCCGGGTCGATGGACAATGCGCTGAAGGCGCTGGCGGTAATGCCGACGATGTTGCCGTCCGGGTCCAGCGTCGTCACCACCGTGACGCCGGACGGGAAGGAGCTCATGACTTCTTTGTAGATGCCGGGTTCGATCATTTCTCAGGACTCCTAGCGCATCACGAACGGGTCAGGCATGGGTGCCTGGGAAAGGTTGATCCACACCGTTTTCAGCTCGGTATAGGCCAGCACCGAATCGATGCCGCTTTCGCGTCCGTAGCCGCTGTTCTTGAACCCGCCGATGGGCGCCATGGCCGACACCGCGCGGTACGTGTTGACCCAGATGATCCCGGAGCGCACGTCTCGGGCGAGGCGATGGGCGCGCCCAAGGTCGCGGGTCCAGATGCCGGCGGCGAGGCCGAACTGCGAGTCGTTGGCGATCGCCAGGGCTTCGGCTTCGTCCTTGAAACGAATGACCGAGGCCACCGGGCCGAAGACTTCTTCCTGCATGATCTTCATGGAGTTGCGGTCGCACTCGAACAAGGTCGGTTCGTAGAACCAGCCTTCGCCCAGATGCTCCGGACGCTTGCCACCCAGGCGCAGGCGCGCACCTTCGGCGATGGCGTCGGCCACCAGGCCTTCGACCACGGCCAACTGCTGCGCGGTGGCCATGGGGCCCATCTCGCTGGCGTCTTCCTGGGGGTTGCCGATGCGGATGCGCTTGGCGCGCTCCACCAGCCGCGAGACGAATTCGTCATAGATTTCATCCTGCACCAGCAGTCGCGATCCGGACACGCAACTCTGGCCAGAGGCCGCGTAGATCCCGGCAATCGCACCGTTGATGGCGCTGTCGAGGTCGGCGTCGGCAAAGATGATGTTGGGGGATTTGCCGCCCAGCTCCAACGACAGCTTGGCGAAGTTCTCGGCGCTGCTGCGCACCACGTGGCGGGCCGTGGCGGCGCCGCCAGTGAAGGCGATCTTGCGCACCAGCGGATGGCGGGTGAGGGCGGCGCCGGTACTTGGTCCGTAACCGGTGATCACGTTGACCACACCCGGCGGAATCCCGGCTTCCAAGGCGAGGCGAGCCAGTTCCAGGATCGTCGCCGAGGCGTGCTCGGACGGTTTGATCACGATGGTGTTGCCGGCCGCCAGCGCCGGGGCCAACTTGATGGCGGTGAGGTACAGCGGGCTGTTCCATGGAATGATCGCCGCGACCACACCCATCGCTTCATGCACGGTGTAGGCAAACAGGTCCGGCTTGTCGAGGGGCAGGGTGCCGCCTTCGAGCTTGTCGGCCAGGCCTGCGGTGTAGTGGAAAAACTCCGGCAGATAACCGACCTGGCCACGGGTTTCACGGATCAGCTTGCCATTGTCGCGGCTTTCGAGCTGGGCCAGTTGTTCCTTGTTCTCGGCGATCAGGTCGCCGAGGCGGCGCAGCAATTTGCCGCGCGCGGTGGCGGTCAGCCCGCGCCAGGCCGGACTGTCGAACGCGGTTTGGGCGGCGTTTACGGCGCGATCGACATCGGCTTCGTCGGCATCGGGCAACTCGGCCCACGGCTGGGCCAGCGCCGGGTTCAGGCTTTGGAAGGTCTTGCCGGACAGCGCATCGACCCATTCACCGCCGATGCACATCGAAAAGCGTGTGAGTGTCATGCAACGATCCCCTTTATTGGATTTTGTCGGGTGCTGGCCGTGTCGAGGAATTCCAGCAACAACTGGTTGACCAGGCGCGGCGACTCTACCGGCATCATATGCCGCTGTTCGGCGAGCACGGCAACTGTCGCGCCGGGAATTCGCTCGGCCAGTTGCCGAGCCATCTGTGGGGTCGAACCAGGGTCCAGCTCACCGGTGGCGATCAGGGTCGGCACCTGGATGCTGCCCAGGTCGTCGGCGCGGTACATGTCCTGGGTGGCGAACAGTTCATACGTGGTCAGGTAACCCTGGGGATCATTCTGCGCCAGGGTCTGGCGCAGCGCGGCGATCTGCGCCGGGTTGGCGGCCTGGTATTCACGGCTGAACCAGCGCGACAGCGCGGCCTCGGCGTTCGCATCCGGACCGTGCTCGGCGGCTTGCGCCGTGCGGGCAATGACGCCGGCGCGCTGCTCGGCGCTGCGGTTGAACACACTGTTGAGCACCACCAGGCCTTGCAGGCGCTGCGGGTAATGCAAGGCAAACGCCCGGGCCACCAGTCCGCCCATGGAAAAGCCGATCACCGTTGCCTGGGGCAATTGCAGATGATCCAGCAGTTCCAGCAACTGGTCGGCATAGCCGAGCAGGTCGGTGCCGGTGGCGGGACGCGGGCTGGCGCCATGGCCGAGCATGTCGTAGGCGATGACGCGGTAATTCGTGGCCAGGCCAACGACCTGGCCGCCCCACATTTCTTTGTTCAAGCCCACGCCGTGGATCAAGACCACGGGCTGGCCTTGGCCGGTTGCCAGGTAACTGGTGCCGGCCGGGGTGAGTTCAGCGGTGAGCCGAATCATGGAGCGCTCCTGCATGCCTTTTTTATTGTGGTTGCTTCGGCTGGATCACTGCGCCTTTTCGGCCGCCAGTTCTTCCAGGTCGATGTAGCGGTTGCCGATGCGCGGATGCAGGC
>NZ_VDLV01000049.1:0-190 GCF_013608025.1 Pseudomonas brassicacearum subsp. neoaurantiaca
TGGGCGTCGGCGGTGGCGGCACGGCGTACAGGTTGAAATAACCCCACCGGTTGAGCACATCGGCGACCGCCAGGTCGCGCTCGGTGCAGGTGAATTCGATGCGATAGAGGTAGGGACGACTCAGGTGTTCCTCGCCGACGAACGCGAGGACGTCGAGGTGGGCGTCGAGGCCGGAGATTCGCAGGGTGTG
>NZ_VDLV01000049.1:200-146113 GCF_013608025.1 Pseudomonas brassicacearum subsp. neoaurantiaca
ATGCAGGTGAATTCGATGCGATAGAGGTAGGGACGACTCAGGTGCTCCTCGCCGACGAACGCGAGGACGTCGAGGTGGGCGTCGAGGCCGGAGATTCGCAGGGTGTGGCGGCTATGGTCGAAGAAGGTCGGCATGGGCATGTTCATTGCGCAGGCTCCATGACCACAGTCTCGGCGGCGTCCGCACCATCGACGAAGCTCAGGGTAATCCCCTCTTCCTGGCAATAACCCAGGTGCACCCCGCGCGTGCGCAACTGCGCGGCCCGACGTTGCAGCAATTGTTGGCTCAGCACCGGCAGGATCTGTTCGTTGAGCAGGCTGTCGACGTTGCGCGCCCCGGTGTCGGGCAGCAGGCAAGCGGCGACCATGGCCTCGCTCAGGGCGTCATCGATCTCACAGTCCAAGCCGTAGTGGCGTTGCAAACGCTTGGCCACCTGGTCGAGCTTGATGGCGACGATGCATTGCAGGGCGTCGACGTTCAGCGGGCGATAGATGAGGGTCTGGAAACGCGCCAGCAGGGCCGGCTGGAAGTGTTCGCGCAGGATCGGTCGCATACGCTCATGCAGCGTGCTGTCCGGAGCGTCGGGTTGCTCCAGCAGACAGTCTTGCAATGTGTCGCTGCCCAGGTTGGAGGTCATGAGGATGACGGTGTTGCGAAAGTCGATCTCGCGCCCTTCCCCGTCACGCATGAAACCGCGATCGAAAACCTGGTAGAACAGGTTGAGCACGTCGTGATGGGCTTTTTCCACCTCGTCGAGCAGCACGACGCTGTAGGGCCGTTGGCGCACGGCTTCGGTCAGCACGCCGCCCTGCCCATACCCCACGTAACCGGGCGGCGAGCCTTTTAGCTGGCTGACGGTGTGGGCTTCCTGATATTCGGAAAGGTTGAGCGTGATGAGCGCTTTTTCTCCGCCGAACAGGCTATCGGCCAAGGCCAGGGCGGTTTCGGTCTTGCCAACCCCGCTGGTACCCACCAACAGGAAGACGCCCAGGGGCCCCTTGTCATCGGTGAGCCCTGTCTTGGCCGCCCGCAGACGCTGGGCCAGCGCGTTGAGTGCCGGGGCCTGGCCGATGACGCGCTCGGCCAATTGTTGTTCCAGCTCCAGCAGGTTGGTTTGTTCATCCTTGAGCAGGCTGCTCAGGGGCACACCGGTCCAATCGGCGATCACTTCGGCCACGCTGCGGGCATCGACGTCCAGGAACAGCAACGGATGTTTGCCCTGGATTGCATCCAGTTGTCGCTGCAACCGCGCGCACTCGGCCCGTTGCATGGGCTCTGCCTCGCGAGCGTCGAGCAACTGCTGGGACAATTCGAGCACTTGGCTGTATTGACGCTCCACCTCGACCCGAGCGAGTTCCAACTCGGCGTGTTGCGCGGCGATTTGCACCAGCCGTTCGGTGCCGATGCTACCGCCCAAGTCTTGATCCGCATCCAGCGCCTGGCGCTCCAGTTCCAGGGCGATTTGCCGCGCCTTGATCCGGACCAGCGCCTGGGGTTCGCAATCGACGCTCATGCGCACCCGAGCGCTGGCGGTGTCCAGCAGGTCGACGGCTTTGTCCGGCAACTGGCGGCCCGTGAGGTAACGCCGCGACAGGCTGACGGCAGCCTGCACCGCCGCGTCCTGGATGTGCACGCCGTGGTGGCTGGCGTACCGGGCCTTGAGGCCGCGCAACATCAGGCAGGCGTTGGCGTCATCCGGCTCGTCGACCTTGACCTGCTGGAAGCGTCGCTCCAATGCCGCATCTCGTTCGAAATATTGTTTGTACTCACTCCAAGTGGTGGCGGCGATGGTGCGCAACTCACCACGGGCCAAGGCGGGCTTGAGCAGGTTTGCCGCATCCGCACCCCCTGCCTGGTTGCCGGCGCCGATCAGCGTGTGGGCTTCGTCGATGAACAACAGGATCGGGATTTCGGCGTGCTGCACCGCGTCGATCACATTCTTGAGGCGCTGCTCGAATTCGCCCTTGACCCCGGCGCCGGCCTGCAACAACCCCAAGTCCAGCGCGCGCACGCTGACCGACTTGAGGCTATCGGGCACGTTGCCCTGGGCGATGCGCAGCGCCAGCCCTTCGACCAGCGCGGTCTTGCCCACGCCGGGCTCGCCGACCAGGATCGGATTGTTCTTGCGTCGGCGACTGAGGATGTCGATGACCTGGCGTATTTCGTCGTCGCGACCGAACACCGGGTCGATCAGCCCTTCCCCTGCCCGGGCAGTGAGATCCTGGGTGAACCTGTCCAGCAGCGCCCGCCGTGCATCGGGCTTCGCGGCAGCGCCGGAGTCGGGCTCGCTCAATGCCCCGTCCGTCGCATTGACAACGAGCGCCTGCACATCGGGACGCTCTTCGGAGATCTGGTCCAGCAACCCGGATAACCGCTGCAGTTGCGGCTCGCCAAGGCTCAGCAACGGCCAGGCCGCCTCGCAGGCCAGCAGGCCGGGCGCGTCCATCAGCGCCCCCAACAGATGGGCGGAGCGCAGCCGGTCGTTGTCGTCATCCAGCGAGGCGCGCAGCCAGGCATTCTTGATCAGTTGCTGCAGCGCCTCCGACAATTGTGGCTTGGCCTGGACGCTGCGCGGCAGGTTATCGAGGTGGCTGAGCAAGCCACACCAAAGCGCCTCAAGGTCCAATTCGTGACGGCGCGCGATGACGGTCAGGTCGCCCTCGCCCTGCCCCAACAATTTGAGCAACCAGTGCTCGATGGTGATGTGCGCATGGGCGCGGCTCTGGCACAGCGACGCCGCGTCGCTCAGGGCTTGGGCGCAATAGGGGTTCAGACGACGAAGCAGACGCGTGGGGCTCTGTACCATGGGTGGCATCCTTGTGCGGGTTCAGTAGAGGTCGGGCGAGCGCTGGACAAAAAGCGGATGTGCTTGGCTGAACGCCCGCGAACGGACGCTCAACCCAGCACACCGGCAATCGACAGGCGCAGGCGGCCTGTCGATGCCCGCGCGTCAGGCGCTTTGGCGCTCGCTCCAGGAATCGGAATGGATGATGTTGCCGTCCTTGTAGGTCCAGGTGACCTTCTCGTAGCGCAACTCAATCTGTTCCAGGTGGTTGTGTTTCTCCTTGGTCGGATCCTTGACGTCGTGCATTTTCGGCGCGACCTTCACCACCTTGACGTTCTCCAGCTTGGTGATGAAGTACTCGACTTCCTGCCCGGCATCATCGATGCGGTACCACTTGAACTCGGCGCTCTTGAGGGTCTGGCCGGTGGTCACGGCCTTGTAGAGGTAGGGACTGGAAGCGTCGATTTCCTTGGAAAACAGGAACGGCGTGTGAACCCGCGCGCCAGTCAGCTTGCCGGTGCTGTTGTCGGTCGGGATGTACAGGCTGTGGTCCTGAGCGATGACTTCAATGCTGCCCTCGCGCTTTTGCACGTCCACCGAACCCTTGATCTCTGCGCCGCCGTCATCTTGCAGCCAGAGGTAAACGGGAATTGCCATGTGAAGCTCCTTTTCATAGATTGTCGCGGGATGCGACGGGGGGTTTGCTGTCCGGCCCTGTCGTGGGGAATGCGCAAGCGCCCACCTCAGGTACCAGACGGATATCGACGCGACGGTTGGCTGCGCGCCCCGCCTCGGTGTCATTGCCGGCAATCGGTTGGCTGGCGCCGAACCCCTGCACGGCAAAACAGCTGTCGGGAATGCCGCCCACATGCAGCATCCATTCATGCACGGCGGCAGCACGCTCCCGGGACAACCGCAGGTTCTGCGCGGCATCGCCCGTGGCATCGGTGTGCCCGGCGATGACGATCAACCAGCCGGGTTGGGCCTTGATCCCGACCAGCGCATTGATCAGCACCCTGGTGGAGTCCGGCTTGAGCCGCGCGCTGCCCGGACTGAACAGCGACAAACTGTCCAGCCTCACCGGTTCGGAAGCCGGCAAAGCCATGGGCCCGGACATCGCCTGACGATGTGAAAGCGCCGCCAGCAACGGCTCACGCAAAGGGGCGCCGCGATACAGCCCCAGGCCCAACGACAGGGGCTCGCCATGTCGGTGATAGGTGTCCAGGCGATGCGCGGCTTCACCGAGGACGGCCTCGGCTTCCTGTCGCCGATGGGATGTTCCTTGCAGTGGCGACTCCACAGCCAGGAGCGGCGCATAACGACGCAGGTCGTCAGTGACCTGGCGCACCAGCAAGGTGTTCTGCCACGCCGAACTGACCAGGGCGACCACGCCGGCGAGCCCGAACATCCATATCGCGAGGATGCCGGCACGCTGTCGAGACGTGCGCTGGGCACGCAATGGAATCAGGCTCAGCACAGGATCCGGAAACGGCAACACCGCCTTCGTGATAGCTCGCCTGGGGTCGGCCAGCGCCACCTTGTCGCGTAGCCACTGCTCCCAGAGATTCCCTTCCACAGCTTCAGTCAACGCCGGTACCGGCCTGACTGCCCAGCACACCGCCGAGCCTCGATCAGCGCCGCCAGCACGGGCATTGAAGTGCGGCAGCACCCTCTCCTGCAGCCATTGCACCGCGCTGTTCAACTGCACGCCGGCCTGCATCCGCATCGCCCGTAAGGATGAGTCGGTGGGCTGCTGCAGCCAGTCGGCCAGATCGACGCTGGCTCCGGCATCAAGAACGCGAGGACTCGACTGACCACCCGTCCAACAGAACCACGGAGTCTCCCCCCGCGGTGCATGGAAATAGCTCACCATCGTCAGCGGCATTGACGCACCCTGACCCGCCAGGGTGGCTTGATGACGAAACGTCCGTATCCGCCCCGCCAGTTCAGCTTCATCACTGTGTGCCGCCGGGTTGATGATGAACATGACACTGAGCTGGGCGCTCCATCCCGGACGCAAGGCCAGGATGCTCTCGGTCACGTTGGGGAGCTGATCGAGCGCCGGTACGCGTAGATAACAACCTTGATGCGTCACCCGTACGGCCAACTCAAGTTCGGGAATGCTGCCGAACAAACCGTCCAGGCCATCGCCGCAGACCAGCACCACTGGCCGACGAAACGAGGCTGGGGGAACGGACCCGTTGGCGGCGAGTTTCACCGATTCGCGCAAACGGGCGACACGCCGGTTGACCACGACCCAACCCACCGCCGTGACGCTCACCATACCCAGCATGACAACCACGCGTATCCATGTGGCAAGCGGGACCATGAGCAGCAACGCCAGGACAAGGATTCCCGCCCATAGCCAAAGGACTCGTTGCAACTGAATTGTCATAAGGCCCCTCACGCCTGGCCGGGCATGAGGGAAGCAACCACGCCGGTCAGCCAGCGATCCATCATCAACCAGACGCCGGCGAGCAGTAGCGCCACCGCCATCCCGTGCGTCCAGCGGGATTGGGAACGGGCCAGGCGACCGCCCTTTCGGGTCACCAGGTTTGCGCTGATTTTCAAGGACGTGACCCGTGCTTCGAGGGCCTCCAACAGTTGCTCGCGCTCAGGATCGGCAAGATCCGCGTAACGACCTTTGAAACCCAGCATCAGGACTCGATGAAACACCGTCAGCACCCGCGGATCCGGTGACGGCTCGCGCAACACCAGGCGGATCTCCTCGTAGAGGAACTCACCGGCCTGATGCCGATTGAACAACTTGGCCTGCAGCGGTTCACGGGTCCATTCAGTCCGTACCGCGTCCTTGGTGCAGAGGAGCACCGCCTCATCCAGCAGTGCGCATTGGGCGTGGTTGATGTGCTCGATGTCCCGCGGATCCATGGCGATCTGTTCGAGCTGCTCGCGAACCTGCTCGACCTGGTTCAGGCAAAGCTGTTGCAGAGCCTGGGTGTCCGGCACCGACAGGCCCTGGCGTAGCTGGACCACAAGCAAATAGCTGTCCTGGAGCAAGGCGTCGATATCCGTCGTCAGTGCGCCTGGTTTTTTCGAGAAATTCAGAGTCATGTGCGTAGCACCGCAAACAGTTCAAGTTGTACTTGCGACAAGGTGCTGGGCACGTAGCAAGCGAAAGTCCCCGAAGTCAGCATGGCTTGGCCCTTGGGATGGCCAAGGTCGAGGGCGAAGTATTGGTTTTCCAGGCGCAGCGGGATGGCCGCCGGCACGTGGTTGAGGGGTTTCAGCGGGACGCCATCGAGCGCCGCATTGATCAGCTCGTCGACATCCGCCGGCGCGCCGATTTTGCACAGGCGAGGAAACTGATCCTGAAGCTGTGCCGCCGGTAACTGGCAGCGCACCGACAAGTAGAAGTCAGCCCCGTCGGGCTCACGAAGCCGAGCATCGTTGAGCGTCACTTGCCAGCGATTGGCGCTGTGCTCCAGCGTCAGGGCGATGACACGCGACGGCAGGCTGGCTTCCAGCAACGTCGCAATACAGCGCATCAGCGGCGGGAACACCGTTTCCAGGTGTTCATGGCGATAGGCTGGGATCTTGTCGATGTCGTGTTCCAGCGAAAACGTCAGCAGGCTGCCGGCCAGCTTGGCCAGTTCCAGGTAGACCTGCTCGGGGTGGCGTTGGGGATATGCCTTGAGATCGGCCAGCACCGGCTGGTAGGTGTTCAAGGCATTGAGCAACCAGAACAACGACACATCGGCGACGGCGAAATCGGCCATGCGCTGGTTGCTTTCACGACGCATGCCCATGAGGCGCTGTCGCTTCGCAGACAGCTGCCTCAACAGATTGTCCAGCTGGACCAGGAGCCCCGGGTGCGCTGCAAAACTGATCAGCGGTGGCACATAGGTCGGATCAAGACTCCACCTGCCCTGACCCTCGCGCACCAGGCGCGCGATGGGACAGGTCAGGTAATCGCCGTTGTCATCCTTGTCCAGGCGCAGCGTCAGCGCGTGTTCCAGCACGGCGATCGACTGGACTTCGTCTGCATACAGATCCTGAACCGGCCGCCAGTCCTGGCGGTAGCGGGTTGGCCGGTCAGCCCGCCCCTCCTGCATCAGGCAGTTGTTGCCATTGGCCTGCTCCAAGGGCAAGGCCAGCAGCACGAGCGCCTGCCGGTCGTCGTCGCTCATCAACCGTGACAACTCCAGCCCCGGCGGCAGGCGATCCACCCGTTCACTGTCGAGCAGGCTGCCGTCGGGCATGCGTACGCTCAAACGGGTAGCCTTGAGCTTGCCCAGGCGCAATGCATCGGCGTCGAACTCAACGGCCTTCACGCCCCAAGGGTGCGCCAAGGCCAGGCTCGCGAGCTGTTCGTTGACCCACGCTTCCCAGCGCGCTTGTTGCTGGAACTGTTGCGCAGACAATAGGGTGCCGGACGTCCACAAGGGACGATCGATTTTCATGGCGTCGTTTCCTCGGGGTTAAGTCAGGCTTTCGCCTTGGGCATTTGCGAAACCAGCGACAGGTTGACGTCCATGCCCTCGACCTGAAAATGCGGCACGGCGTACAACTTGACCCGGAAGAAACCAGGGTTGTCCTCGATGTCTTCCACCGTCACCTTGGCATCACGCAGGGGGTGCGAGGCCTGCAGGGCATCGCCGGGATCAGTCATTTCGGTCACCAGCCCGCCGATCCATTTATTGAGTTCCAACTCCAGCAAGCGACGGTCCTTGGTGGTCCCGATGTTTTCGCGCTGGATCAACTTCAGGTAATGGGCAATGCGCGAGAGCAGGAAGATATAGGGCAGGCGCGCATTGATGCGGCTGTTGGCGGTGGCATCCGGCGTGTCGTACAACGCAGGTTTCTGGGCCGAACTGGCGGAGAAGAAACAGGCGTAGTCGCGGTTCTTGTAATACGACAGGGGAATGAAACCGAGATTGGCGAATTCGAACTCGCGGGTTTCCGGGATCATCACCTCAGAAGGAATCTTGACCTGGTTGCCGGTACCCAGGTCATACAAGTGGATCGGCAGGTCCGTGACCGCGCCACCCGACTGGGGGCCGCGAATCTGCACGCACCAACCATTGGCGATAAAGCTCTTGACCATGTTGGCGGCAAACGCGAAGGACGCGTTGGTCCACAAGTACTTGTCGTGATCGGGGCCCTTGACGCTTTCAACGTAGTTGAAGCTGCGCACGGGAATCGTATCCGGCCCATAGGGCAAGCGCCCCAAGACCCGTGGCATGGTCAGGCCGACGTAACGCGCATCGTCACTGTCACGGAAGGCCTTCCACTTGATGTACTCGGCTCGATCGAAGTAATTGCCGATGTCCTTGATGGCGGCCACCTCTTCCATGGATTGCTTGCCGAAGAATGCCGGCCCCACCGAACCGATAAAGGGCATGTGCGCCGCCGCGGCCACTTTCGAGACATTGCGCAGCAAGGCGATGTCCTGCGGGCTGCGATCGAACTCGTAATTGGAAATGGCGGCGGCGATCGGCTCCCCGCCTGGCGTGTCGTATTCGCGGGTGTAGGTATGCAGGTACAAACCACTCTGGGCGATTTCGGGAGCATCTTCAAAATCCCGCACCAGGTCAGCCTTGCTGATATCCAGCAATTCGATGCGCACGTTCTGGCGGAAATCCGTCTGGTCGATCAAGGACTTTACGCCGCGCCAGGTTGATTCGACGCGTTGGAAGTCCGGGTGATGCATGACCGCATCGAGTTGACGGCTGATCTGCATGTCCAGCGAAGCGATATGCTCGTCGAGCAATACCTTGTCCAATCGCTCCACTTTTTGCGGTGAGTCCTTGAGCAACTTCAAGAACACACTGACAGCGGCAGTGACCCGCTCATCAACCGATGCCTCGGACAATGCCTCGGCGTGCTGGAAAGTTTCGATACTTCCCAGCTCAGCAACAGGATTCAAATTTATCTTGCTGAACAGAGCCGCATAAACACCCTTATCTTCAGCCAATACTGTAGCGCCGCGCGATTGCACGTTAGAACTTTCATTAGACATAGATGTAATTACTCTTCTGGCCTGCTGGCGAAATGAATTAGCGGATTTCTTTTGGCGCCAATGCCGCCAATTCAGTCCGGAGTTCATCACTGAGCGCATCATCCTGGAGGATGCGTTCCAACTCGTGACGGAAGGTCATGTTGTCCAGCAAATTCGACTTCAGGTCGCGCAACAGATTGCGCATGGCCAGCAATGCCCGTAGCTGAGGAATCTGGCGTGCCACTTGCTCCGGCTCAAAATCCTTCATCCGTTGAAAACTCAGTTCAACGGAAATATCCGCTTCATCATCTATCAACGTGTTGCGCGCAGCGAATGCGAGGCTGGGGGAGAATTCCTCAAGGACGTTGTCAACGTTGTTTTTATCGATATTGACCTTGCCCCTTTCCGATAAAGGGCGCTGCTCCTTGCCGTTACTGTAGTCCCCCATCACCATCAGCTTCAGCGGCAATTCAACTTTTTTCTGTGCGCCTCCGGTGTGTAGATCGAGTTTGATATTGACCCTGCTTTTGGGCACTTCATTTTGAAAACTGTATGACGCCATACTTCCTCCTTTGAAACGTGGTCAAGGCAATGATTTGCACATCGTCGTTGCTCTGCATCCTGCATCTACGCTTTTCGCTGTCTTAATGTAGCGACGAAATACAAGGCCGGATAGGCCAAATCCACCCATCTGAACAAAAAGGAAGAAGCTCACAAAAAGGAGGACGAGGCCCTACAGAAAAAACTTACAAAAAGGCAAAATTGACGGGAAATTACTCGAATAAATTATTTATGTAGGAAAAGAATGACAGACGAGAGATTAGGACAAACAGGACTTATGTTTGAAACATTCTTCGAGTCTCCGTTCTGTAAGCCAATCACAAAGTTCCAGGCTTTTGTCGGCCAAATGATCTATACCTTCAATGACACGCAGTCAGGCCGACGCAACAGATGACGTGTCCAGACGAAACGGGTGTGGCAACGCCTTTTGGGTGCGCTGCACCACATAAAATTGGCCTGCAGCACCTGTATGCGGCGCCGCGCCGTAGAATGGGCACATTATTTTTCAATGCCTGAAGTCCGACCATGACCCCGAGCAAGCGCGTTTCGAATCTGCCCATCAAAGCGCTATCCGGGCTTTGTCTATTGATACCGCTGTTGGTCATGACTCATGCGGGCGGTGAGCCGTTGGAGCTGGAGCTGCACATCCCCGATGCGCCTCCGCTGACATTCGTCGACGATCCCAGGGGCCACGGGATTGCTGGCGATGTCGCCGTGGCGGCCATGGCCAAGGCCGGCTACGCGGTCAAAATCCATGTATTGCCTTGGGCCCGTGCGCAAAAGCACGTCAGCGAGGAACATGACTACCTGATCACCCCTCTCTCGCGTATTCCCACGCGTGAGGATCGTTTTACTTGGATCGCTTCGATCATGCCCATGGAGCGCGCCTTCTTCAGCCTTGACCGTCGAGTGAACAGCTTCGCCCAAGCGAGAGAAACCTACCGCAAGATCGGGGTCGGCCTCGGCAGCGCGCAAGAGGATATCCTGCGGGCCGAGGGCTTCAGCGATGAACAGATCTATCCGCTGGCCATTGGCGACAACCCCGCTCAACTGCTGCTGATGGGGCGTATCGATGCCTGGTTCAACGGTGTTCCCGAGAGCCGCTATATCTGGCCGAAAGTGTCCAAGCGCAAATTGCTGATGAGTTCCGTTGGCAGCAGCGCCGACCTTTACCTCGCCTGTTCGAAGCAATGCTCGCCAAAAATCGTCGAAGACTTACGCAGCGCCGTGGAGATGCTGCGCAAAGAAGGCGAAATCAAGCGAATCCATGACATCTACCTGCCGTGACAGAGGACAACGCCAACCTGACGAGACATCAGCCAAATTGATAGCCTACTAACGAAAGCCCCGGACTAGAGGGCTCATCGATGGCTTATATCATTCCGAATGATAGTTACCTTTGTTTCATTCGATTCGTTCCTCTGCGCCTCGACACGCATCATCCGCCCATCTCAATACACTTGGCGGATGCTATCCATGGAACATTCACTTACTAAATTGCGCTTTCCCCTCGCACTGTTGGCGGTGCTGGTGATCAGCGCTTGTGGCAAGACCCCCGACACGGCAGCTTCCATGCCGGCGGCCAAAGTCAGTGTGGCCAAGGTACTGGAGCAGCCCGTCAACGAATGGGATGAGTTCACCGGACGCCTCGAAGCGCCGGAAACCGTCGAGATTCGTCCACGTGTCTCGGGGCAGATCGATGAAGTGGCCTTCACCGAAGGCTCGCTGGTCAAGAAAGGCGACCTGCTATTCCAGATCGACCCTCGTCCCTTCCAGGCTGAAGTGCGTCGTCTCGAAGCTCAACTGGCCCAGGCCCGCGCCACCGCAACTCGCAGCGAAAACGAGGCCCAGCGTGGTGAACGCTTGCGTTTGAGCAATGCGATTTCCGCCGAGTTGGCCGATTCGCGCACTACAGCGGCCCAGGAAGCCCGCGCCGCCGTCGCAGGCATCCAGGCGCAGTTGGACCTGGCAAAACTGAACCTGAGCTTTACCCGGGTCACCTCGCCCATCAACGGTCGTGTCAGCCGGGCGGAAATCACCGCCGGCAACCTGGTGACCGCCGACGTCACGCCGCTGACCAGCGTGGTGTCCACCGACAAGGTCTACGCCTACTTCGATGCCGACGAACGCGTCTTCCTCAAGTACACCCAACTCGCCCGCCAGGGCCAGCGCGGCCAGGCCACGCCGGTCTACATGGGCCTGTCCAACGAAGAGGGTAACCCGCACCTGGGCCAGATGAACTTCGTCGACAACCAGGTCAACCCGCAGACCGGCACCATCCGTGGTCGCGCGGTGTTCGACAACAAGGACGGCGCCTACACCCCTGGCCTCTACGCTCGGTTGAAACTGGTCGGCAGCGGCACCTATTCCGCCGTGCTGATCAACGACGAAGCCGTGGGCACCGACCTGGGCAAGAAATTCGTCCTGGTGATGGACGCCGAGAACAAGCCTGCGTACCGCGCCGTCGAGCTGGGGCCGAAGATCGAAGGCCTGCGCATCGTTCGCAACGGTTTGAACAAAGACGACACCATCATCGTCAAGGGGCTGCAACGGGCCCGTCCGGGTTCGCCGGTTACGCCTGAAACCGTGCCGATGGCCAGCGAGCAAACCCTCGCCGCCCTGGCACAACAACGCAAAGCGCTCGAAGCCAGCAACCTGCCACAAGTCGCGCCATCCAAGGCAGCGTCCAGTTCGGCAGGCAAACTGGCCTCTGCGTCCCCACGCGGCTAAGGGACTGAACTCAAGATGAAATTTTCCCAGTTCTTCATTTCGCGGCCGATCTTCGCAGCGGTGCTCTCGCTGTTGATCCTGATCGCCGGCGCCATCTCGCTGTTCCAATTGCCGATCAGCGAATACCCGGAAGTCGTGCCGCCGACCGTGGTCGTGCGTGCCAACTTCCCGGGCGCCAACCCCAAGGTCATCGGCGAAACCGTTGCCGCGCCCCTGGAGCAAGCCATCACCGGCGTCGAGAACATGCTGTACATGTCCTCGCAGTCGACTGCTGACGGCAAGATCACCCTGACCATCACCTTTGCCCTGGGCACCGACCTGGACAACGCCCAGGTGCAGGTGCAGAACCGCGTGACCCGCACCGAGCCCAAGTTGCCGGAGGAAGTGACCCGCATCGGCATCACGGTGGACAAGGCATCGCCCGACCTGACCATGGTCGTGCACTTGACCTCGCCGGACAAACGCTACGACATGCTCTACCTGTCCAACTACGCCTTGCTCAACATCAAGGATGAGCTGGCGCGCCTGGGTGGCGTGGGTGATGTACAACTGTTCGGCATGGGTGACTATTCCCTGCGGGTCTGGCTGGATCCGAACAAGACCGCTTCGCGCAACCTGACCGCCACCGACGTGGTCACGGCGATCCGTGAGCAGAACCGCCAGGTTGCCGCCGGTGCCCTGGGTGCGCCACCAGCACCTAACGCCACGGCGTTCCAGCTGTCGGTCAATACCCAGGGTCGCCTGGTAAACGAAGAAGAGTTCGAGAACATCATCATTCGTTCCGGCGCCAACGGTGAAATCACGCGCCTGAAGGACATCGCGCGGGTTGAGCTGGGCTCCAGCCAATACGCCCTGCGCTCGCTGCTGGACAATCAACCGGCAGTGGCAATCCCGATCTTCCAGCGGCCAGGCTCCAACGCCATCCAGATTTCCAACGATGTGCGCGAAAAGATGGAGGAGCTGAAGAAAGGCTTCCCGGCCGGCATGGACTACAGCATTGTCTATGACCCGACGATCTTCGTCCGGGGCTCCATCGAAGCGGTGGTCCACACGCTGTTCGAAGCGCTGATCCTCGTGGTGCTGGTGGTCATCCTGTTCCTGCAGACCTGGCGTGCCTCGATCATTCCGCTGGTGGCCGTACCGGTGTCGCTGATCGGTACCTTCGCGGTCATGCATTTATTCGGCTTCTCGTTGAACGCCTTGTCGCTGTTCGGCCTGGTACTGGCGATCGGTATCGTGGTGGACGACGCCATCGTGGTGGTGGAGAACGTCGAGCGAAACATCGAGTTGGGACTCACTCCTGTGGAGGCGACCAAGCGCGCCATGGGCGAAGTGACCGGCCCGATCATCGCCACCGCCCTGGTGCTGTGCGCGGTCTTCGTTCCGGCGGCCTTCATCAGTGGCTTGACCGGTCAGTTCTATAAGCAGTTCGCCCTGACCATTGCCATCTCCACAGTGATCTCGGCAGTCAACTCCTTGACCTTGTCGCCGGCCCTGGCCGCGGTGTTGCTCAAAGGTCATGACGCGCCCAAGGATCGTTTCTCCAAGTTCCTGGACAAGATCTTTGGTGGCTGGCTGTTCCGTCCGTTCAACCGTTTCTTCGAACGTGCCAGCCATGGCTACGTGGGCACGGTCGCTCGGGTGATCCGCAGCAGCGGCATCGCGCTGGTGCTCTACGCAGGCTTGATGGTGCTGACCTTCTTCGGTTTCTCCACCACGCCGACCGGATTCGTACCCGGCCAGGACAAGCAATACCTGGTGGCCTTCGCCCAACTGCCGGACGCCGCGAGCCTGGACCGCACCGAAGACGTGATCAAGCGCATGTCGGACCTGGCCCTCAAGCAGCCTGGCGTTGAGAGTGCGGTGGCCTTCCCCGGCCTGTCGATCAACGGTTTCACCAACAGCCCGAACGCCGGCATCGTGTTCGTGACTCTCAAGCCCTTCGACGAGCGCAAGGACCCGAGCATGTCGGCTGGCGCCATCGCCGGCGCATTGAACGGCAAATATTCGGAGATCCAGGAAGCCTACATGGCGATCTTCCCGCCGCCGCCAGTACAGGGGCTGGGCACGATCGGTGGTTTCCGCCTGCAAATCGAAGACCGGGGCAACCTGGGCTACGACGAGCTGTACAAAGAAACCATGAACATCATCACCAAGAGCCGCAGCGTGCCGGAACTGGCCGGTTTGTTCACCAGCTACACCGTGAACGTGCCGCAGGTCGATGCCGCCATCGACCGTGAAAAAGCCAAGACCCACGGCGTGGCCGTCAGCGACATCTTCGACACCCTGCAGATCTACCTGGGTTCGCTGTATGCCAACGACTTCAACCGCTTTGGCCGCACCTATCAGGTCAACGTCCAGGCCGAGCAACAGTTCCGCCTCGAATCGGACCAGATCGGCCAGCTCAAGGTGCGCAACAACCGTGGCGAGATGATCCCGCTGGCGACCTTCATCAAGGTCAGCGACACCTCGGGACCCGACCGTGTGATGCACTACAACGGCTTCATCACCGCCGAGATCAACGGTGCCGCCGCCCCGGGCTACAGCTCCGGCCAGGCCGAGAAAGCCATCGAGAAACTGCTCAAGGACGAACTGCCCAACGGCATGACGTATGAGTGGACCGACCTGACCTACCAGCAGATCCTCTCGGGCAACACCGCACTGTTCGTGTTCCCGCTCTGCGTATTGCTGGCGTTCCTGGTGCTCGCCGCGCAATACGAAAGCTGGAGCCTGCCGTTGGCGGTGATCCTGATCGTACCGATGACCCTGCTGTCGGCGATTACCGGGGTGATTCTGTCCGGTGGCGACAACAACATCTTCACCCAGATCGGCTTGATCGTACTTGTAGGACTTGCCTGTAAGAACGCGATCCTCATCGTCGAGTTCGCCAAGGATAAACAGCTCGAAGGCCTGAACCCGCTGGCAGCCGTACTGGAAGCTTGCCGCCTGCGTCTGCGGCCGATCCTGATGACGTCGTTCGCTTTCATCATGGGCGTGGTGCCCCTGGTGTTCTCCAGCGGCGCCGGTGCCGAAATGCGCCACGCCATGGGTGTCGCGGTGTTCTCGGGGATGCTCGGCGTAACCTTCTTCGGGCTGCTGCTCACCCCAGTGTTCTACGTATTGATCCGTAACTTCGTCGAGCGCAGCGAGGCCCGCAAAGCGGCCCGTGCCTTGAAACTGGAGGCGCAACAATGAGTGTGAAAGCGTTCCTGCCGAGCCTGTTGGTATTGGCGTTAAGCGCCTGTGCCGTGGGCCCGGACTACAAGGCGCCGCAAACGGAGGCGGCGAACATCACCACCGCCACCGACGGCGCCGCCGGCCAGAAGAACTTCGACCGCGCCCGCTTCGAAGGCATCTGGTGGCAGCAATTCGACGACCCGACCCTCAATGCGTTGGTGACCCGATCCCTGGAAGGTAACCGTGAGTTGCGCGTGGCCTTCGCACGCCTGCGGGCCGCCCGGGCGATTCGCGACGACGCCAGCAACGACGTCATGCCGACCATTACCAGCCGCGCCAGCAGCGAACTGGGCAAAGGCCAGAATCCAATGGGGCAGACCGACGACCGGGTCAACTCCGAGCGTTATGACCTGGGCCTGGACATGGCCTGGGAACTGGATCTGTTCGGACGCATCCGGCGCAACCTGGAAGCGACCGATGCCGACCAGCAGGCCGCCGAGGCCGACCTCTATCAACTGCAGGTGACCATGATCGCCGAGCTGGTGGACGCCTACGGCCAACTGCGCGGCGCGCAGCTGCGGGAAAAAATCGCCCTGGCGAACCTGCAGAACCAGCAGGAATCGCGCAAGATCACCGAAAGCCTGCGCGAAGCCGGCGTCGGCGATCAGCTCGATGTGGTACGCGCCGATGCCCGCCTGGCCGCAGTGGAAGCCAGCGTGCCGCAATTGCAGGCCGAACAGGCCCGCCAACGCAACCGCATCGCGACCTTGCTCGGCGAGCGTCCGGACAAGTTGACAGTGGATTTGAGCCCTAAACAGTTGCCGGCCATTGCGAAAGCTCTGCCCATTGGCGATCCGGGACAATTGCTGCAACGCCGTCCCGACGTCCTCAGCGCCGAGCGTCAACTGGCCGCGGCCACGGCGCGCATCGGTGTAGCCAAGGCCGACCTGTTCCCACGGGTCAGCCTGAGCGGTTTCCTCGGCTTTACCGCCGGGCGTGGCTCGCAGATCGGTTCTTCAGCGGCCAATGCCTGGGCGCTGGGCCCGAGCATTACCTGGGCTGCTTTCGACCTGGGCAGCGTGCGGGCTCGCTTGCGCGGTGCCAGCGCCGAAGCGGATGGCGCCCTGGCGAATTATGAACAGCAAGTGCTGCTGGCCCTGGAAGAGTCGGAAAACGCCTTCAGCGACTATGGCAAACGCCAACAGCGCCTGATCTCGCTGATCCGCCAGAGCGAATCGAGCCGCGCCGCCGCCGACCTGGCCGAGATTCGCTACCGCGAAGGCACCGAGGACTTCCTCGTGCTGCTCGACGCCCAACGTGAACGCCTGGCCGCCGAAGACAGCCAGGCCCAGGCCGAAGTGGACCTGTATCGCGGCATCGTCGCGATCTACAAGGCCCTGGGCGGCGGCTGGCAACCGGAAACCGTCGCCAGCAATTGATAGCCCCCTTCCCAACCGAGCTCCTTTGGTTGGCCGCAACCAACCAATTGTTTGCCCCGCGCCTCATTCGGACGCGGGGCTTTTTTTGTCTGCTGACCGGGTTCCATTGTGGGAGCTCCCACAAGGGCATGTGCCTGGCCAGTGCCAAACATGTTCCAGCCACCCCAACTCCGTGGCGAGGGAGCTTGCTCCCGCTTGGCTGCGAAGCGCCCACAAATAGGGGTCTGCTACGCAGCCCAGCGGGAGCAAGCTCCCTCGCCACAAACGCGCTTAGCGGCGTGTCAGTCGATATCAACCTCGTCGATCCGACGCCATCGTCGTATCACCGCCCGCAGCAAGCTCGCTCACACGAGGCGAACTCAGATACAAGGGTTTGACTCAAGCCCTCACCTGACCGAAGCTTGCGACATTTCGCGCTTCTGGTTATGGATTACCTGCATGTCTTCGTCTCGCCGCTATGTGCTTCTCAGTCTTGCCGTTGTATTGGCGATCGGTCTCGTCGCGATATGGCTGCGCAACACCACGCCGCAGATCCCCGAGGCCATCAAGCGCGGCTACAGCGAAGCCCTGGAACACGCACGCAACGGCCAGCCTGGTGCCGCGAGAATGTTGTATCAGCAATTGGGACGGCCGGACTTGTCGCCCAAGCGCCGTGTCTGGCTGCATGCGGAATTGCCCAACTATCCAAGCCCCCAAGCCTTGAAACTGGCCCAGACGGATCTGCTAAGCGAATCGCCGGATGTGCGGCGCGCGGCCATCGGCAGCATCGTCGGGCTGGTGCCGAACGCCCAGCGCAGCCTGTTGCTCGGCCCGCTCCTGGATGACAACGAGCCGGACGTCCGATTCGCCGCCGTGAATGCACTGCTGGGTCTGTCGCCTGACGAGCTGGGCCTGTATTTCGGAGCGATGCAAATCGCCGTCGATACCTGGAAGCAGGTGCTGAATGACGCTCCGCCCACCCCCGAATCCCTCTATCAGCTCGCCCGGCTGTATGCGCATAACGCCGAGCTGAAAAAAGCCCAGCAGGCGCTGGAACAGGTACTGAAGCTACAACCGGGCAACCTGCCGGCGCTCGTCATGCAGGTCGATGTGCTGGACAAGCAAGGCCAGGGGGAAGCCGCACGCCAGTTGCTCGCCCGGGAGTTGCAAACCCAACCCGCGTCGGCCTACCTGCAACATGCGCTGGGCATGTGGCTGCTGCAGCACGGCCAAAGTGAGTATGCAGTGCTAGGCTTGGCAAAAGCCGTGGAGCTGGAGCCTGATAACAGGCAATACCGCTACGATCTCGCGACCACCCTGCATGCCGAGCAGGAGGTGGAAGCCGCGCAGAAACAGCTACAGGAAATCGTCCAGCGCTACCCCGCCGACCGCAACGCGCGGGTGTTGCTGATCAATTACTGGAAGGAAACCGGTCAGTTGCAGCACGTCCAGGTCCTGTTGGCTCAACTGGAGCAGTTGAACCCCGACGACCCGGCGATACAACAGGGTTTGTAAGCCAATGGGCGCAGGCCAAAAGTTGTGCACCACTGCGCGTTTTGTCAAAGAAAGCGGAACCGCCATGACTGTCAAAGGTCAAGTGTTCAGGCAGTTTCATTTCAGGCGTTACCCCGCCTGCTGCCCACTTCCCTAGTCACGAGAGGGTTATTTTTGACTACATCTAACGAGTTGATCAGCGCAAAAGCCGCCACCGGCATCGAAGGGCTGGACGATGTCCTTTCCGGTGGTTTGTCCCGAGGTCACGTGTTCCTCCTGGAAGGAGAACCGGGCACCGGCAAGACCACGGTCGCGTTGCACTTCCTGCTGGCCGGCGCCGAAGCCGGCGAGCGCTCGTTGTACATCACGCTATCGGAAACCGAGCGTGAATTGCGCCAGGGCGCAGCCTCCCACGGTTGGACGTTGGATGAAAATATCCACATTTTCGAGCTGACCCCACCCGAGAGCCTGCTCAACGCCGAGCACCAGCAAAGCCTGCTGTATTCCTCGGACCTGGAACTGGGAGAAGCGACCCGGCAGATCTTCGAAGTGGTCGAGCGATTCAAGCCGACTCGAGTTGTGCTGGACAGTCTTTCGGAGATCCGTCTCCTGGCGCAAAGCTCCCTGCGCTATCGCCGGCAGATCCTGGCGATCAAGCATTACTTCGTGCGCTACGACGCCACCGTGCTGCTGCTGGATGACCTGACCACCGAGTCCCTCGACAAGACGGTTCACAGCGTGGCCCACGGCGTCATCCGCCTCGAAGAACTGACGCCGAACTACGGCGCCGAGCGACGCCGCCTCCGGGTGGTGAAATACCGCGGGCAGAAATACCGCGGTGGCTACCACGACTTCACGATCATGGGCGATGGCGTGCATGTCTTCCCTCGCCTGGTGGCCGCCGAACATCGAGGTCAATACATTCGCCAGCAGCTCTCCAGCGGCATCGCGGAAATGGACGCGCTGTTGGGTGGCGGTATCGAGACCGGCTCAAGCACGCTGATCCTGGGCCCGGCCGGTACCGGCAAATCGTTGATCTCCCTTATCTTTGCAGCGGCGGCTGTGCATCGCGGCGAAAAAGCCGCCCTGTTCATTTTCGATGAAGAGCTGGGTCTGTTGTTCGAGCGCATGAAGAACATCGGCATTGATCTGCTGGCGCTGCAAAAGACCGGTAACCTGCTGATCGAGCAAGTCGACGCCGCCGAGCTGTCTCCCGGTGAGTTTTCCCACCGCGTGCGGCGCTGCGTCAATGACGCGAACATCAAGACCGTCGTGATCGACAGCATCAACGGCTACCAGGCCGCCATGCCGGAAGAAAACGCCCTGGTCCTGCATATGCATGAGCTGTTGCTTTACCTGAACCGCAAGGGCGCAGCGACGTTCATGACGGTTGCGCAGCATGGGTTGGTGGGCGACATGCAGGCACCGGTGGACATCACCTACCTGGCCGACACCGTCATTCTGTTGCGCTACTTCGAGGCGCTGGGCAAGGTTCGCCGGGCGGTTTCCATCATCAAGAAACGGACCGGCAGCCATGAATCGACGATTCGCGAATACCGCATCAGCAGGCTGGGCATGACCATTGGCGAGCCGCTGGAAGCATTCCAGGGTGTATTGCGTGGAGTACCGACTTACATGGGAGCGGATAATCCATTGCTAGAGGATGATTCCCAGTGACGTCGGCCGAACCCTTGTCCGAGCGGGCGCTGATTCTTGCGCCGCTGGGACGGGACAGCCAGATTGCCCTGATGATTCTCAACGAAGCCGGTTTCAGCGGCCTTGTCTGCAGTCATTTGGGGCATCTGTGCGAGGAGTTGGAGCACGGCGCGGGCCTGCTGGTGATTTCTTCGGAGGCCTTGGTCGGGCCGGACCTGGAAACCCTGTTCCAGTACATCGAACAGCAACCGGCCTGGTCCGACCTGCCCATCGTCCTGCTGACGCATCATGGCGGACCGGAGCAAAACCCGGTGGCACGCATCGGCACCCAGTTGGGCAACGTGACGTTCCTGGAACGGCCCTTCCACCCGGTGACGCTGGTCAGCCTGGTCACCACGGCCTTGCGCGGGCGTCGAAGGCAATATGACGCGCGGGACCGCCTGATCGACCTCAGCAACAGCGAGCTGCGCCTGCAGAACACCCTGGAAACCCTCGAGCAACAAGTCGAGGAGCGCACCGCCCAATTGCGTCACAACGAGGAGGCCTTGCGCCAATCGCAGAAAATGGAAGCGGTCGGCCAACTCACCGGCGGCATCGCCCATGACTTCAACAACATGCTCACCGGCATCATCGGCAGCCTCGAACTGCTGCGCCGACGCCTGGCCCGTGGTCGCACCGAAGACCTCGACAGCCTGATCGACCTGGGCGTGACATCGGCCAATCGGGCGGCCGGCCTGACCCACCGACTGCTGGCGTTCTCCCGGCGGCAATCGCTGGACTCCAAGGCCGTACAAATGAACACCCTCGTGCTGTCCATGGGCGAGCTGCTGCAACGCAGCCTCAATGAGAGCATCGGCCTGGAAATGCGCCTGGACGAACAACTCTGGATCGCCGAGGCCGACCCCAACCAATTGGAAAGCGCCCTGCTCAACCTGGTCCTCAACGCCCGCGACGCCATGCCCGACGGCGGCAAACTGGTGGTGCAGACCTTCAATCAATACCTGGACACCGGCTTCACCGACGCCTACACCAACCTGGAGCCCGGCGACTACGTGGTGTTGAGCGTGCAAGACAGCGGTTGCGGCATGCCCGAAGCGGTGATCAATCGTGCATTCGACCCGTTCTTCACCACCAAACCCATCGGCCAGGGCACCGGGCTGGGGCTGTCGATGATCTATGGTTTCAGTAAACAGTCACGCGGCCACGTGACCATCGACAGCGAGGTCGGAAAAGGCACGACCGTGAATCTCTACCTGCCGCGCTTCATTGGCGAAGAGATAGACGAACCGCTGGTCCACGCCCAACAGGCGCCTTATGCGCAAGATGGTGAAACCGTGCTGATCGTCGAAGACGATCCAGCGGTGCGCGTCCTGGTCAGCGCGGTGCTGAGCGAGTTGGGCTACGCCTTCGTCGAAGCCGGCGATGCCAATGGTGCGATGCCGATCCTGCAATCCAACCAGCGCATCGACCTGCTGATCAGCGACGTGGGCCTGCCAGGCATGAATGGCCGGCAACTGGCAGAAATCGGCCGCCAGATCCGCCCCGACCTCAAGGTGCTGTTCATCACTGGCTACGCTGAACACGCGGCGGTGCGCGGCGGCTTCCTGGATTCGGGCATGCAAATGATCACCAAGCCGTTCACGTTTGATCTGTTGACGGCGAAGGTGCGGGAAATGATCAAGGTTTGAGTTCGGCCGGGCTCTTCGACGACGCTTTCCTCCGGTGGGAGCGAGCCTGCACGCGAAGGCGTCAGGTCAGTCGATTAAGATATTGAATGTGCCGGCCTTTTCGCGAGCAAGCTCGCTCCCACAGAGGGCTGTGGTGTACATGAATATTGTGGCTGGTGAAAACCCGAATGTGGGTGGGAGCGAGCCTGCTCGCGAAGGCGTCAGGTCATTCGATGAAGATATTGAACGTGCCGGCCTCTTCGCGAGCAGGCTCGCTCCCACAGGGACTTTTGGCGCTCTTTCCAAAAGTGACCCGCTGTAAGAGCGGAACCGCCAGCCGCCATTACCGCAGAAACGGATATGTACTCAACCACCCGTTACCGCAAAACCTACGACAACATCCCCTGCATAATCCCCTGCAACACATCCAAATCAAACGGCTTATCCAAAATCGGCGCCTTGCGCGTAATCGGACTATCAGTCTCACGCACCTCCTGCGCATAACCACTGATGAAAATAACCTTCAAGTCCGGACGCAACCGCACCGCAGGCTCAGCAATCTGCACCCCGGAAATGCCACCGGGCAAGCGGAAGTCAGTGATCATCATGTCCAGATGAGGCTTGCTCGCAAGAATCTCGAACGCCTGCTCACCGTTTTCGGCTTGCAGCACCCGATAACCCTCCCCGGACAGGTAGGCCGACAGCACCATCAGGATCGATGGGTCATCCTCGACGATCAGTACAACGTCTTGCGCATCTTCACTCATGAGAAGCCTTTGTTGGATCAATAGCTGCTGATACGACCTTGGGGTCACTCAGAGGTTGCGTCCGTTCGCCAGTTTTCTGAAAAGGCAGACAAACGCGAAATAACGCCCCTTCGTTGAGGCGACTATTGACCGTGATGATACCGCCGTGGGCGGTGACGATCTGCTCGGAAATGAACAGCCCAAGCCCCAGGCCCGCCGTGGCAGCCTTGGAGGACACACGTTCGAATTGCTGGAAAATGCGCGCCTGGTTCTCTTCGCTGATGCCGATGCCATGGTCCTGGACTTCGATGCAAGCATGTTCGGGCGTCTTGTAGACCCGCACCTCGATCGGACTCTTGCTGCCATAGCGCAACGCGTTGGTCAGCAGGTTCGAAACCACCTGCTCGATGCGAAACTCATCCCAATGCCCTTCTACCGATGACTCGGCGGTACAGGTCACCGTGCATTCGGCGGCGGCGATCTGCGGCTGGAAGTTGTGCAGCAGGTTCTGCACCAGCGCCGTCAAATTGAAGCAGGTCGGACGAATGGACAGCTTGCCGGTGCGAATCCGCGACACGTCCAGCATGTCCTCGATCAAGCGGATCAAACTTTTGATCTGGCGCTCGTCACGCTCGACCATCGCCTTCACCTTGTCCAGGGTGAACGCTGCGGCGTTGTCCCGGGCCAGGTGCATCTTGCGCAGCTGCGTTTCCAGGATCAGTCCGTTGAGCGGCGTACGTACCTCATGGGCGACGATCGACATGAAGTCGTCACGCATGCGCACCGCCTGTTCGAGTTCGCTGCGGGTCGCTTGCAGTTGCTGAAGCAGTTGCTCCTGCTCCCGACGGCTCTGCTCCAGGGCAATCACCTGTTCCTTCATCGCCTTGCGCTGGCGATAAAGCTCGACGAATACGTTGACCTTGCTTTTGACCGCATGGTTGTCCAGCGGCTTGTGCAGGAAATCCACCGCACCATTTTCATAGCCGGTGAAAGCGTAGTTGCGCTCGCGGCCAGCGGCGCTGACGAAAATGATCGGGATACTGCGGGTCTTTTCCGTGCCGCGCATCAGCTCGGCCAATTCGAAACCGTTCATGCCCGGCATCTGCACGTCGATGATTGCCAGGGCAAAATCGTGTTGCAAAAGCAGGGACAGTGCTTCGTCCGCCGACAAGGCTTTATAGACCTGACGGTCGTCGCGTTTGATCAACGCTTCCAGGGCCAACAGATTCTCAGGCAGATCATCGACGATCAGCAGTTTGGCTTGAATATCTCTTGGCATGTGGTTCATTCCAGGCCGGCCAACAGTTGGCCGATGCCCTGCAAAGTGAGGATGTGGTCGGGCTCGTGCAAGGTGAGTGCCGCTTCGGGCATGGTAGGGACCTGCGCCTCCTCCGGGTCCTGGACAATCGTGATACCGCCCAGCGCCTTCACCTTGGCCAGGCCCCGGGCGCCATCGCTATTGGCACCGGTCAGCACCACTGCCAGCAAATGACGGCCATAGACATCGGCGGCCGACTCGAACAACACATCAATCGATGGTCGCGAGTGGTGCACCGGTTCTTCCAGGCTCAAGGACAGGCTACGGTCAGCCTCGATCGACAGGTGATAACCGGGCGTCGCAACGTACAAGGTTCCGGGCACGATGTCCTGTTTGTCCCGGGCTTCCTCCACCGGTATCGCGAGACGATGACGGAACACCTGGGCCAGTTGGCTATGACGCTCGTCCGGCAGATGCAACACCACCAGAATCGGCACCCCGAACCCTTGGCGCAGTGGGCTGAACACGTTCAACAGCGCTTCGACACCGCCGGCGGACGCGCCGACGACAATGGCCTCGATCATTGGCCTGGACCTGTCCGTCATTGATTTCATAACTTGCGATAGATCCGTTCCTGTTTGACCAACGGTTCGAATTGCTTGCCAAACACCGAAAAATCCAGCGTTTCCTTGCTGCCCAACACCAGGAAGCCACGATGGCAGAGTGATTCGTGAAACAAGCCGAAGGCACGATCTTGCAGTTTTTTATTGAAATATATCAATACGTTACGACAGGAAATCAACTGTGTTTCCGAAAAAACGCTGTCGGTCGCCAGGCTGTGGTCGGCAAACGTCACGTTCTGGCACAAGGTTTTATCGAACATGGCGTAATCGTAGGCGGCGGTGTAGTAATCGGCAAATGATCGCCGACCTCCCGCCCGCTGATAGTTTTGCGTGTAGGCCCTGACGTTTTCCAACGAGAAAATGCCCTGCTTGGCTTTTTCCAGCGACCGCGGATTGATGTCCGTCGCATAAATGAGCGTGCGCTCCAGCAGCCCTTCCTCGCGCAGCAGGATCGCCATGGAGTAGACCTCCTCCCCGGTGCTGCAACCGGCGATCCAGATCTTGATCGAGGGATAGGTCTTGAGCAGCGGCACCACTTCCTCGCGGATCGCGAGGAAATGCGAGGGGTCGCGGAACATCTCACTGACCGGAATCGTCAGCAGTTGCAGCAATTGCATGAAGGCCCCCGGGTCATGCAGCACCCGCTCCTGCAGCGCCGAGATGGTCTTGCAATCGAACTGGCTCAACGCATGCAGGACCCGGCGCTTGATGGAAGCGCCGGAGTAATCACGGAAGTCGTAGCTGTACTTCAGGTAGATCGCTTCGATCAACAAACGAAGTTCAATGTCAGTGTTACGTTCCACTAAATTCTTTCCATATTCGGCAACCACACGCGAATCAGTGAAAACAGGCGATCCAGGTCGATCGGCTTGGCCAGGTAATCGTTGGAGCCGGCCGCCAGGCACCGCTCCTGGTCATCTTTCATGGCCTTGGCCGTCACCGCGATGATGGGCAGTTTCTGCCAGCGCGGGTCCTTGCGGATCAGCGTGGTGGCTTCAAAGCCGTCCATCTCGGGCATCATCACGTCCATCAGTACCAAGTCGATGTCCTCGACTTCATTCAGGCGTTCGATCGCCTCGTAGCCGTTACGCCCGATGACCACGATCGCCCCTTTCGCCTCCAAGGCGCTGGTCAGGGCAAAGATGTTGCGCACATCGTCGTCCACCAACAGCACCTTGCGACCTTCGAAAACCTTGTCGCGGCTGCGGGCGGTCTGAAGCATCCGCTGCCGTTCATGTGACAGCCTGGATTCGACTTTGTGCAGAAAGAGTGTCACTTCATCCAACAGGCGCTCCGGCGAACGCGCGCCCTTGATGATGATCGAGCGCGAATACTTGCGCAGTTCGGCTTCTTCATCGCGCGTCAGGTTGCGCCCGGTGTAGACGATCACGGGTGGGAACGAACAGATCTCTTCGCTGGACATGCGCTTGAGCAGATCGTTACCGAGCATGTCCGGCAGCTTGAGGTCAATGATCATGCAGTCATAGACGTTGTCGCGCAGCAGATCCAGGGCTTGCTGGGCCAGGCCGACGGCGGTGATCTCGATGTCTTCGTCGCCGATCAGGCGGGTAATGCTGTCGCGCTGCAGGTCGTCGTCTTCCACCAGCAGCACGCGCTTGACCTTCTGGGTCAGTTTGGCTTCCAGGCGCGCGAACACATCCTTGAGCTCCTCGCGGGTGGTCGGCTTGACGGCGTAACCGATGGCGCCCATGTGCATCGCCGCTTCGACGCGGTCTTCAACGGAAATGACATGCACCGGGATGTGCCGGGTGGCTGCCTGTTCCTTGAGGCGCTGCAGCACCGTCAGCCCGGAGTGGTCCGGCAGGCGCATGTCCAGCAGGATCGCGTCGGGACTGAGGCGTGAGGCCAGGTCAAACCCTTCGTCTGCGCCATGGGCCACCAGGCATTGGTAGCCAAGTTCATGGGCCAGGTCGAACAGGATCCGGGCGAACTTGGGCTCGTCTTCGATGACCAGGATGCAACGGCTGTCGAAAGGCGCCTTTTCACGGTCATCGGCGAACTGCGGGACAGGCGCCTCCACTTCCGCGACCAGTGTTGCCGGCGCGGGGGCAGCCGTCTGGACCGGTGTCAGCGAGGCTGCCGGTGGGGTGAACGTCATCGGCGCGATGGGGCTGTCCCCGGGCTCAACGTAGCGCCCAGGCATTGCCAGGGTGAATTCACTGCCCTGCCCTGGCGCACTGGTCACCGAGATGGAACCGCCCAGCAACGTCGCCAAGTCCCGAGAAATCGACAGGCCCAGGCCCGTACCGCCGTAACGGCGATTGGTGGTGCCGTCGGCCTGGCGGAACGCCTCGAAGATACTCTGCTGCTGGTCGGCGGCGATGCCAATCCCCGAGTCGCGGACCATGAACGCAATGCCGCCACCCGGCTGGCCCGCCACGGTGAGCCGGACAGAGCCGTGTTCGGTGAACTTCACCGCATTCGACAGCAGGTTCTTGAGCACCTGTTCCAGGCGCTGGCGATCGGTGTACAGCATCGCCGGCGCATCGGGCTGCACCTGCACATCGAAGTCCAGGCCTTTTTCCCGCGCCAGCGGCGTGAACAGGTCCCCCAGTCCCTCCACCAGGCGCGCAACGCTGGTGTTTTCCGGACGCACTTCCAGCTTGCCGGCCTCGACCTTGGAGATATCGAGAATGTCGTTGATCAGGTTCAGCAAGTCGTTGCCGGCGGAGTAGATCGATTCGGCGAATTTGACCTGCTCTTCGCTGAGATTCTTGTGCGGGTTTTCCGCCAGCAACTTGGACAGGATCAGCGAGCTGTTGAGCGGGGTGCGCAGTTCATGGGACATATTGGCCAGGAACTCGGACTTGTACTTGCTCGAGCGTTGCAGCTCTTCGGCGCGTTCCTGCAACTGGATCTGGGCGATGTTCAACTCGCTGTTCTTCTGATCCATGGCGTCGCGCTGCTCGGCCAATTGCTCGTTGGTCTGCTCCAACTCCTGTTGCTGGGCTTCCAGGTGGGCCTGGGATTCCTTGAGGATGCGCGACTGCTCTTCCAATTCCTCGTTCGCAGTCTTGAGTTCTTCCTGCTGCACTTGCAGTTCTTCGTTCAACTGCTGGGTCTCGGCCAATACTTCCTGCAGGCGCTGGCGATAACGAGCTGCTTCGATGGAGGTGCCAATGTTGCCGGCCACCAGATCCAGCAACTCGATGTCCCGCTCGGTCAAGGGTCGCAGGAAGCCCAACTCGACGACACCGTTGATCCGGTCGTCGTCACGGGTCGGCACCACCAGCACGCAGTTGGGGCGCCCCTTGCCGAGCCCGGAGCTGACGTTCAGGTAGTCGTTCGGGACGTCATCAAGGCGAATGACCCGGCCTTGCCGCACGGTCTGCCCGACGATGCCTTCACCGTCGATGATGACCTGTTGCTGTTCGTCATCCTCCCGGGACATACCATAGGTAGCAACGCGCCGGAGGACGCCATTTTCTTCCCGCGCATAAAGTGCCGCGACCACGGTGCCCAGGTATTGCGCGCAGAATTGCAGAATGTTGCGGCCCAGCAGGTTCAGGGACAATTGTCCAAGGACTTGCTCGGCCAGTTGAGTCTGCCCATTGCGCAGCCACGCTTGTTTTTCCAGGCGCGCCGCGCTGTCCTGCTGAACTTTGAGCGTCACGCTATAGCTGCGGGACAGGTTCAACAGGTCCCGGCGCCCCACGTAGGCCAGCAGCCCGCTGACCGCCGCGACAAACAGCAGATACAGAGCGATGCTCCAGACCGTCGTGGTGCGCACTTGCTCGTTGCGCTGGGCGCGCAGTTGTTGTTCGGTTTCAACAACGTCTTCGAAGGTCTTGCGGATCTCGTCAGTCAATCGCTTGCCGCGTCCGGCCTTCACCGCTCCCCGGTAATCACCGCTGCTGCGTTGCAGATCGATCATGCCCTGGGCGTAGTTGCTCCACTCCACCTGGAGTGCTTGGATCTTGTGCAGGCGGTCAGTCTGCACGGGATTGTCGGCTGTCAGTTCCAACAATGTATCCAGTGCCACCGCGATGCGCGGCTTGGCCACTTCGTAGGGATCGAGAAAGTGTTCGTCGCCGCTCAACAAATAACCGCGCATGCCGGTTTCCAGGTCCACGCTCAGCTTCATGGCGTCGTTGACGTTGTTGAGGACCCGATCGGTGTGCCCGACCCACTGGATCACCGACAGCAGGTACGTGATCAACACAATGAAGAACACGGCGCTGAGGGCGCCCATGCCCAGGGGCAGGCTGATATTGCGGCTCAGGAGCTTGCGAAAACTTTGCTCGTCGACCGAAGACGAAAGAGGCATTGGAAATGGCCCTGGTGGAAAGTTGAAAACCGTGGAGTTTGCCCAAAAACACGGGGTGGATCCACACTTCCGACAAGTCCAGGACGCAAATCCCCCAGGCCGTTCGCCTGGGTCTCAAGGATGCGACTATCCTTGTCAGCTCTTGTACTATAGATCCTTTCTTGTACAAGTTCGGGAACTTGTGCCGCCTCGCGACTTACTCATGCATACGGCCGGTTCTTTACCACGCCCTCCCGATTCCATCTTCCGAGAAGTCTATTATGTCCGTCCCTGCTCCTGTCACCCCTCCCACCATTCTGGTAGTCGAAGACGACAGCATCGTGCGCATGTTGATTGTCGATGTGCTGGAAGAACTGGAATACAAGGTGTTGGAGGCAGAAGGTTGCGAAGAGGCGCTGGCGCTGTTGAATGATACGGACCGCTCCATCGATCTGATGATGACCGACGTCAACATGCCGATCATGGACGGCCGCGAACTGGCAAAAGAAGCACGCAGCGTGCGCCCCGGACTTCCTATCCTGTTCGCCAGTGGCTACGCCGAAAGCATCGACGTGCCGGAAGGCATGAACGTGATTGGCAAACCGTTCTCCATCGATCAATTGCGCGACAAGGTCAAAAAGATTCTTTCTTGAGCCCAGGCGCATTCTTGGTCACTATCGGCGCCCCGCGCGCCGACCGCGCCTGACCCGCTTCAAGGAATGCCCCAGATGCCTCATCCCACCGCCACCAAAGTCCTGGTTATCGGCTATGTCTGGCCCGAGCCACGCTCATCGGCGGCGGGTGGGCATGTCATGCAACTGCTGGAAGCCTTTCTCGGACAAGGCTGGGACATCACTTTCAGCAGCCCCGCCCGGCCCGGCGAGAACCGCGCCGACCTGATCGGCTTGGGCATCCAAGAAGTACCGATCGAGCTCAATAACAGCAGTTTCGATGCCTTCATCAATGAACTCGCGCCGGATATCGTCCTGTTCGATCAGTTCATGATGGAAGAACAGTTTGGCTGGCGGGTGGAAAAACACTGCCCCGACGCCCTGCGGGTGCTGGAGACTTCGGACTTGCAAAGCCTGCGGCATGCCCGGCACCAGCGCCTGAAGGATCGCTTGAAAGCCGACGAGACTTCCCAGGATTTCAGTGATCTGTTCGCCCCGGCCCTGCGCGAGGAGTTCGAGCTGATGGCCGACACTGACATGGCCAAGCGCGAGATCGCTGCCTTATTGCGTTGCGACTTGAACCTGATGGTGTCTGAATTCGAGATCGAGCTGCTGGTTGAACATTTCAAGGTGCCCCGCGAGTTGCTGCTCTGGTGCCCGTTGATGCTGGACCTGCCCACCGAACCGTTCGTGCCCTTCGAAGATCGGGCGCATTTCCTCAGCATCGGCAACTTCCGCCACGCACCGAACTGGGACGCCGTGCTCTGGATGAAAAACGCAGTGTGGCCGCTGATTCGCCAACGATTGCCCGGTGCACAGCTGCATCTTTATGGCGCCTACACGCCACCCAAGGCCGCGGCGCTGCACAACCCGAGCCAGGGCTTTCATATCATGAACTGGGCCGAGGACGCCTTGCAGGTTATGTCCGCGGCGCGTATCTGCCTGGCGCCGCTGCGTTTCGGCGCTGGCATCAAGGGCAAGCTGATCGAAGCCATGCTCTGCGGCACGCCCAGTGTCACCACGCCGATTGGCGCCGAAGCCATGCACGGCGGCATGCCTTGGCCCGGTGCGATCGCACAGAGCGCCGAGGACATCGCCAACGCCGCCGTGCAGTTGTATACCGACTCGGCCCGCTGGGCCCATGCCCAAGAGGCGGGGCTGGCCTTGCTGGCGGAACGTTTCCGCAGGCAGGTCCACGCCCCTGCGCTGATCGACAGCCTCAACGCCTGCCGCGCCGACCTGGCCCGCCGCCGCCGGGATAACTTCATCGGCGGCATGCTGCGTCACCATCAGCACAAGAGCACTCAGTACATGTCCCAATGGATCGAGGAAAAGAACCGCAACAGCTGAGCCAGGCTTCGTTCGCCAGGGCTGGAACCCGGGCGGCGAAGGGGGCATTATCCAGCGGCGATAACAACAAAAGCGCCAGGCACATGACCCGCACAGCCAGAGTCACCGACCCTTCCTACGAGTTGATGGACGATCATAACGGCCTGTCCATCATTTACCGCCAGCACGGTTTCCCCTGCCCGCTGGTGCGCTGGCATTTCCACAAGGAGTACGAGCTGCACCTGATCGTCGCGAGTTCGGGCAAGGTGTTCATCGGCGATTACATCGGCAATTTTTCCCCGCAGTCGCTGTTCCTCACCGGCCCCAACCTGCCCCACAACTGGATCAGCCAGGTGGAGGAAGATGAAGTGGTGCCCAAGCGCGACATGCTGGTGAATTTCACCGATGAGCTGTTCGAAAGTGGCAACCAGGTATTTGCCGAACTCAAGACCCTGGCGCCGCTGCTGGAACGGGCTCAATACGGCATCGAGTTCCGCTGCAAGCGCACCGTCCGCCAGGCGATGATCCTCATGCAGCGCATTGCCGATTCCCAAGGCATGAGCCGACTGGGTTATTTTTTCATCCTCATGGAATTGCTGGCGAGCTGCGACGACTACCAATTGCTTTCAGGCGCCACCTCCACTCAAGCGGCAGACGAGCACAGCATTGACCGTACCAACCGCGCGGTGGACTACATTTTCGCCCACTACGCCCGGGAGTTGCCCTTGGAGGAAGTGGCCGAGCACCTGGGCATGAAACCCACCTATTTCAGCCGGGTGTTCAAGCAAGCCACCGGGCGCTGCTTCATCGAATTCGTCAATCGCCTGCGCATCAGTAAATCCTGCGAACTGCTGGCCGATGGCGACAAACCGGTGACGGACGTGTGCTTTGAATCGGGCTTCAACAATATTTCCAACTTCAACCGGCGCTTCCAGCAACTCAAGGGCATGACTCCTTCCCACTACCGGCGGCTGGCGGTGCAGCGGTTGACCGAGCAGAACCAGGGTTGAATATTCACCCCTTCCCCCGTGGCGAGGGAGCTTGCTCCCGCTGGGCTGCGCAGCAGCCCTAAAAGACAGGGCCGCTGCGCGCCCCAGCGGGAGCAAGCTCCCTCGCCACAAGAGCTCCTCGCTCGCGCTACTCCTTTTCCAGTGCAAAAAAGTATCAGTAAAAGTGTGACGGATGATTTGTCACACCGCTCATTGAGGGCTGTAATCAGCGCACATTCTTCCACTCATCCGGAAGACACAAAAACAATAACTGTCCTTCTGCAGCCCGTGGGCGCGGAAAAGGAGTGCGCGATGAAACCTTCGGTAAAAGCTCTGCTTGTCTCCACCTGCATGACCCTCAGCAGCGTCAGTTTCGGCGCACAAACCCTGACCATTGCCACCGTCAACAACAGCGACATGATCCGTATGCAAAAGCTCTCGAAGACCTTCGAGGCCGAGCACCCGGACATCACGCTGAACTGGGTGGTGCTTGAAGAAAACGTCCTGCGCCAGCGCCTGACCACCGACATCGCCACCCAAGGCGGACAATTCGACGTGCTGACCATTGGCATGTACGAAGCTGCACTCTGGGGCGCCAAGGGCTGGTTGGAACCCATGAAAGACCTGCCGGCTTCCTACGACCTGGAGGACGTCTTCCCTTCCGTGCGCGATGGCTTGTCGGTCAAGGGCTCGCTGTACGCCCTGCCGTTCTACGCCGAGAGTTCGATCACTTACTACCGCACGGACCTGTTCAAGGACGCCGGGCTGACCATGCCCGAACATCCGACCTGGACCCAGATCGGTGAGTTCGCAGAAAAGCTCACCGACAAATCCAAGGAACAATATGGCCTGTGCCTGCGGGGCAAGGCCGGTTGGGGCGAGAACATGGCGCTGATCACCACCCTCGCCAACGGCTTTGGCGCGCGCTGGTTCGATGAGAAGTGGCAGCCGCAGTTCAATGGACCCGAGTGGAAGGATGCGCTGAACTTCTACGTCGACAACATGAAGAAATCCGGCCCGCCCGGCGCTTCCAGCAACGGCTTCAACGAGAACCTGGCTCTATTCAACAGCGGCAAATGCGCGGTCTGGGTCGATGCCAGCGTCGCCGGTTCGTTCGTGACCGACAAGACCCAGAGCAAGGTGGCCGATCACGTCGGATTCACCTTCGCGCCCCACGAGAAAACCGACAAGGGCAGCTCGTGGATGTACTCCTGGTCCCTGGCGATCCCGACCAGTTCCAAAGCCAAGGACGCCGCCAAGGTCTTTACCACTTGGGCAACATCCAAGGAATACAGCCAATTGGTCGCCAAGACCGACGGCATTGCCAACGTCCCACCGGGCACCCGCACCTCGACCTACAGCGACGAGTACATGAAGGCCGCGCCGTTTGCCAAGGTGACGCTGGAATCGTTGAAAGTCGCCGACCCGAAAGCCCCGACCCTCAAGCCCGTGCCTTACATCGGCATCCAGTTGGTGACGATTCCTGAATTCCAGGCCATCGGCACCCAGGTGGGCAAGTTCTTCTCTGGCGCGCTGACCGGCCAGCAGACCGTGGACCAGGCGTTGACCGCCGCGCAGTCCACCACTGAACGCGAGATGAAGCGTGCCGGGTATCCCAAGTAAAGACTTGTAAATATCCATTTGTGGCGAGGGAGCTTGCTCCCGCTGGCGGGCGAAGCCCGCCCTGGCGATCAGAACGATTGCCAATCGGCATGGGCCCGCTGCGCGGTCCAGCGGGAGCAAGCTCCCTCGCCACAGGGAATGTGTCGCATAAGAGTAAGCGCTCATGAATAGCTCAACGACAACAGTCAAAGCCCCCATCGAAATAGCCCCGCCAGCCCGCAAGATCCGCCTGGCCAACCCCGGCTGGTTCCTGGTCAGCCCTTCGGTCGCCTTGTTGCTGCTGTGGATGATCGTGCCGCTGGGCATGACCGTCTATTTCTCGATGATCCGCTACAACCTGCTCTATCCCGGCGAAAACGAGTTCGTCGGGCTGGAGAACTTCACGTATTTCCTCACCGACTCAGGGTTCATGACCGGCGCCACCAATACGTTGCTGCTGGTGGGCAGCGTGCTGTTGATCAGCATCGTGCTCGGCGTCTTGATCAGCGCGCTGCTGGAAGCCAGTGAGTTTTTCGGCCGCGGCATCGTCCGGGTGTTGCTGATTTCGCCGTTCTTCATCATGCCCACCGTGGGCGCGCTGATCTGGAAGAACCTGATTTTCCACCCAGTCTCCGGAATCCTCGCCTCGGTGTGGAAACTCTTCGGCGCGCAACCGGTGGACTGGCTGGCCCATTACCCGCTGCTGTCGATCATTATCATCGTCTCGTGGCAATGGCTGCCCTTCGCGATCCTGATCCTGATGACCGCCATGCAATCCCTCGACCAGGAACAGAAAGAAGCCGCGCGCCTGGACGGTGCCGGCCCCATCGCGATCTTCTGGCACCTGACCCTGCCGCACCTGGCCCGCCCGATCGCCGTGGTGGTGATGATCGAAACCATTTTCCTGCTGTCGGTGTTCGCCGAAATCTTCACCACCACCAACGGTGGTCCGGGCTACGCCTCCACCAACCTCGCCTACCTGATCTACAACCAGGCGCTGGTGCAGTTCGACGTCGGCATGGCGTCGGCCGGTGGGTTGATCGCCGTGGTGATCGCCAACATCGCCGCCATCATCCTGGTCCGGATGATCGGCAAAAACCTCACCGACAAGCATTGAGGCCGTCGCCATGACTCTTCAACAATCCCGTCGCCTGCAAAGCGTGCTGTTGGGCACGCTGGCCTGGGCCATCGCGATCGTGATCTTCTTTCCGATCTTCTGGATGGTGCTGACCAGCTTCAAGACCGAAATCGACGCCTTCGCCACGCCGCCGCAGTTCATCTTCGCGCCGACGCTGGAGAACTACCTGCACATCAACGAGCGCAGCAATTACTTCAGCTTCGCCTGGAACTCGGTGGTGATTTCCTTCAGCGCCACCGCCCTTTGCCTGCTGATCGCGGTGCCGGCGGCCTACTCCATGGCGTTCTATGAAACCCAGCGCACCAAAGGCACGCTGCTGTGGATGCTTTCCACCAAGATGCTGCCACCGGTGGGCGTGCTGATGCCGATCTACTTGCTCGCCAAGCAATTTGGCCTGCTGGACACGCGCATCGCGCTGATCATCATCTACACGCTGATCAACCTGCCGATCGTGGTTTGGATGATTTACACCTACTTCAAGGACATTCCGCGCGACATCCTCGAAGCCGCGCGCCTGGACGGCGCCACGCTGTGGCAGGAAATGGTCCGCGTGCTGCTGCCGATCGCCAAGGGCGGCCTGGCCTCCACCGTGCTGCTGTCGCTGATCCTGTGCTGGAACGAGGCGTTCTGGTCGCTGAACCTCACCTCCTCCAAAGCCGCGCCACTGACCGCGTTGATCGCCTCGTATTCCAGCCCTGAAGGTTTGTTCTGGGCCAAGTTGTCCGCCGTCTCGACCCTGGCCTGCGCGCCAATCCTGATCTTTGGCTGGATCAGCCAGAAACAGCTGGTGCGCGGTTTGTCCTTCGGCGCGGTGAAATGAAACGCCAAGAGATCGCAGGCTTCGCCAGCTCCTACACGATCCTCGTAGGAGCTGCCGAGCACAGCGAGGCTGCGATCTTCCTGAGCCAATTGAATAAATGACAAGTGGAGGCCCATCATCATGGCCAACCTGAAAATCAAGAATCTGCAAAAAGGCTTCGAAGGATTTTCCATCATCAAGGGCATCGATCTTGAGGTAAACGACCGCGAATTCGTGGTCTTCGTCGGCCCTTCGGGCTGCGGCAAGTCCACGTTGCTGCGGCTGATTGCCGGCCTGGAAGAGGTCAGCGACGGCACCATCGAACTGGACGGCCGCGACATCACCGAAGTCAGCCCGGCCAAGCGCGACCTGGCGATGGTGTTCCAGACCTACGCCTTGTACCCGCACATGAGCGTGCGCAAGAACATGTCCTTCGCCCTCGATCTGGCTGGCGTGCCCAAGGCCGACGTCGAGAAGAAGGTCAACGAAGCGGCGCGCATCCTCGAACTGGGACCGATGCTCGAACGCAAGCCCAAACAACTGTCCGGCGGCCAGCGCCAGCGCGTGGCGATCGGCCGGGCCATCGTGCGCAATCCGAAAATCTTCCTGTTCGACGAGCCGCTGTCCAACCTTGACGCGGCCTTGCGGGTGCAGATGCGCCTGGAACTGGCGCGCCTGCACAAGGAACTGCAAGCGACGATGATCTACGTGACCCACGACCAGGTCGAAGCCATGACCCTGGCCGACAAGGTCGTCGTACTCAACGGCGGGCGCGTCGAGCAAGTGGGCTCGCCGCTGGAGCTGTATCACCAACCGGCGAACCTGTTCGTCGCCGGATTCCTCGGCACGCCGAAAATGGGCTTCCTCAAAGGTAAGGTCACCGGGCTCGACAGCCAGGGTTGTGAAGTGCTGCTGGACGCCGGGACCCGCATCAGCCTGCCGCTGAGCGGCGCCAACCTGAACGTTGGCGGTGCCGTGACCCTCGGCATCCGTCCCGAACACCTGAACCTGGCACAGCCGGGCGATTGCACGCTGAAGGTGACCGCCGATGTCAGCGAGCGCCTGGGCAGCGACACTTTCTGCCACGTCGTCACCGCCTCCGGCGAAGCCTTGACCATGCGGGTGCGCGGCGACCTGGCGAGCCGTTTCGGCGAGCAACTGGACCTGCACCTGGACGCCGAACACTGCCACTTATTCGATGCCGAAGGCGTAGCGGTTTCCCGCGCGCTGCGCGCTGCCGCCTGATTGCCGAGATTTTTTGTGATGAAACTCAACCGACAGAACCTGCACAACCTCAACGCCGAGGTCGTCCTGCCCGCCTACAACCTGGGCGACCGTCGCCAAGGCATCGCCCACATCGGCGTCGGCGGTTTCCACCGCGCCCACCAGGCGTACTACACCGATGCGCTGATGAACAGCGGCGAAGGCCTCGACTGGGCCATCTGCGGCGTAGGCTTGCGCCCCGAAGACCGCCGCGCCCGGGATGACCTGGCCGGCCAGGATTATCTGTTCACCTTGTATGAATTGGGCGACACCGACGACACCGAAGTCCGCGTGATCGGCGCCATCACCGATATGCTGCTGGCCGAAGACGGCGCCCAGGCGCTGATCGACAAACTCGCCGACCCGCAGATTCGCATCGTCTCGCTGACCATCACCGAGGGTGGCTATTGCATCGACGACAGCAACGGCGAGTTCATGGCCCACCTGCCGCAGATCCAGCACGACCTGAGCCACCCCGACGAGCCGAAAACCGTGTTCGGCTTCCTTTGCGCCGCCCTGGCCAAGCGTCGCGCGGCGGGTATTCCGGCGTTTACCCTGATGTCCTGCGACAACCTGCCCCACAACGGCGCCGTCGCGCGCAAGGCACTGCTCGCCTTCGCCGCGTTGCGCGACCCTGAGTTGGGGCAATGGATCGACCAGAACGTAAGCTTTCCCAACGCCATGGTCGATCGCATCACCCCGATGACCAGCGGCGCCCATCGTCTGCAATTGCATGACGAGCACGGCGTTGACGACGCCTGGCCGGTGGTCTGCGAACCGTTTGTGCAATGGGTATTGGAAGACAAGTTCATCAACGGTCGCCCGGCCTGGGAAAACGTCGGCGTGCAGTTCACCGATGACGTTTCGCCCTATGAGGAGATGAAGATCAAGCTGCTCAACGGCAGCCACCTCGCCCTGACCTACCTGGGTTTCCTCAAGGGTTACCGCTTCGTCCACGAAACCATGAATGACCCGCTGTTCGTGCGCTATATCCGCGCCTACATGGATTTGGATGTCACGCCGCAACTGGCGCCCGTGCCCGGCATCGACCTGACGGAATACAAGGACACCCTGGTGGAGCGCTTCTCGAACCAGGCGATCGCCGACCAGCTGGAACGGGTCTGTTCGGACGGTTCGTCGAAATTCCCGAAATTCACCGTACCGACGATCAATCGGCTGATTGCCGACGGTGGCGAGACTCGCCGAGCGGCGCTGGTCGTCGCGGCCTGGGCCGTGTACCTCAAAGGCGTGGATGAGAATGGCACGACCTATTCGATCCCCGACCCACGGGCGGCGTTCTGCCAGGCGCTGGTGGCTGACGATGTGCTCGTCACCCAGCGGATGCTGGACGTGGAAGAAATTTTTGGCACGGCGATTCCCCGTTCACCCGAATTCGTGGCAGCCTTCGAGTGGTGCTGCAACAGCTTGCGAGAGCATGGGGTGACGAGAACGCTTGAGCGAGTGCTGGCTGACACAAACTGATCTCGACGCGATCCGCTTTTCGTGGCGAGGGAGCTTGCTCCCGCTGGGTTGCGAAGCGACCCCCTGGGTTTGTCAGGCTCACTGCGTTGCCCGGTTTGGGGCTGCTGCGCAGCCCAGCGGGAGCAAGCTCCCTCGCCACAGGTAAGCCGTTAACCGCAGGTATTGTGTTGACTGTTCTTTTGACCCGAGGATTTCCATGGCAAACCAACAACTGTTCCTGGGCATCGACTGCGGCACCCAAGGCACCAAGGCGCTGATCCTCGATGCGGTCAGCGGCGAGGTACTTGGCCAGGGTGCCGCCGGCCATAGCATGATCAGCGGCGCCAACGGCCGCCGTGAGCAGGACACCCAGCAGTGGCTCGACGCGTTTACCCAGGCGACTCATCAAGCCTTGAATGCCGCCGGGGTCGATGGAAACGCGATCCTTGGCATTGGGGTGTCCGGTCAGCAGCACGGGCTGGTGCTGCTGGATGATCAAGGCGAGGTGCTGCGCCCGGCCAAGTTGTGGTGCGACACCGAGACCACGGCGGAAAACGATCGCCTGTTGGCGCACCTCGGCGGCGAAAGCGGTGCCCTGGAACGCCTCGGTGTGGTCATCGCGCCCGGCTACACGGTCTCCAAACTGCTCTGGACCAAGGAGCAGCACCCGCAAATTTTCGAACGCATCGCCAGCGTCCTGTTGCCCCATGACTTCCTCAATTACTGGCTCACCGGCCGTCATTGCAGCGAATACGGCGATGCGTCGGGCACCGGCTATTTCAACGTGCGCACCCGCCAATGGGACATGGAGTTGCTGCGGCATATCGACCCCAGCGGCCGGCTGCAATCGGCGTTGCCCGAACTGATCGAGGCTCACCAGCCCGTCGGCAGGATCCTGCCCGAAATCGCTGCGCAGTTGGGTATCAACCCCGAAGCGGTGGTCTCCAGCGGTGGCGGTGACAACATGATGGGCGCCATCGGCACCGGCAACATCCAGCCCGGCGTCATCACCATGAGCCTCGGCTCCTCCGGCACGGTGTATGCCTATGCAGCGGATCCCACCGTCAGCCCGCAGGCGTCGGTGGCAACGTTCTGCTCTTCCAGCGGCGGCTGGCTGCCACTGATCTGCACCATGAACCTGACCAACGCCACCGGGGCCGTGCGCGAGCTCCTTGAATTGGATATCGATAGCTTCAACACCCTCGTGACTCAGGCGCCGATCGGGGCCGAGGGCGTCTGCATGCTGCCGTTCCTCAATGGCGAGCGCGTCCCCGCCCTGCCCCATGCCACCGGCAGCCTCCTCGGCCTGACAACCACCAACCTCACCCGCGCCAATCTCTGCCGCGCGGTTGTCGAAGGCACCACCTTCGGCCTGCGCTATGGCCTCGACCTGCTACGCGCCAACGGGCTCAAGGCCGAGAGCATCCGCCTGATCGGCGGTGGCTCGAAGAGCGCGGTCTGGCGGCAGATCGTCGCCGACATCATGGACACCACTGTCATCTGCACCGAGCAGAGCGAGGCGGCCGCGCTTGGCGGCGCAATCCAGGCGGCGTGGTGCCACAGCAATACACAAGAATCCCTGGCTGAGTTGTGCGAGCGCTGCGTCAAGCTCGATCCAACCAGCGAAACCCGGCCCGTCACCGAACATGTCACGGCGTCGCAACTCGCCTACGAACGTTACCGGCAACACGTCGCAACCCTTTGAGAGCAGGCAATTATGTATTTGGTGTGTGGTGAAGCGCTGTTTGATTTCTTCAGCGCAAACGATGCTGGGGCACCAGCGTCGCAAGTGAATTACAAGGCGATCGCGGGTGGCTCGCCCTTTAACGTGGCCGTCGGGTTGCGCCGGCTAGGGGTCGAGTCGGCGCTGTTTACCGGGCTTTCCACCGATTATCTGGGGCGTCGCCTGCATCAAGTGCTGGTCGATGAAGGCGTCAGCACCCGGTTCGCCCACGATTTCGACGCGCCAACGACCTTGGCCATGGTCGCTGTCGGGGCCAATGGTTCGCCGCACTACAGCTTCCGTGGCGAAGGCTGCGCCGACCGACAGTTGAGCCCGGAACATCTGCCGGCGCTGGGTCCGGACGTGCGTGGCTTGCACATCGGCTCGTTTTCCCTGGTGGTGCAACCGGTGGCCGACACGCTGCTGGCGCTCGTGCAACGGGAAAGCGGCAAGCGCCTGATCAGCCTGGACCCGAACGTGCGGCTCAACCCGCAACCGGATATCGAGCTGTGGCGCTCGCGGATTGCGACGTTGGTGCGCTACGCCGACCTGATCAAAGTCAGTGACGAAGACCTGACCCTGCTGTATCCCGACCGGGACCCGCAGGAGGTGATCGATGGATGGCTGGAGCATCGTTGCCGGTTGGTGTTCCTGACCCGTGGCGGCCAGGGTGCGACGGCGTTCAGCCGTCAACATGGCGTATGGTCCCTGCCCGCCTGCCCAGTGACCATCGCCGATACGGTGGGTGCGGGAGATACCTTCCAGGCGGCATTGATCGCCTGGCTCACGGAGCACAATTTCGATTCAGTGGAAGGGGTGAATTCGCTGGAGCAGGACCAGATCGACAGCATGTTGGCGTTTGCCATGCGCGCCGCGGCGTTGACCTGTGGCAGGACTGGGCCAGATCTGCCCTATCGTGAACAACTGAACTAAGCCCGTCGAAACCGGACGCTGGGCTCGAACTCATCGATCCCGGCGTCAGGTTTGAAGGAACGTGATTAACGACCGCTCATCCGGTGTTGCTGGTGGAAGTAGTTGCCGCCGGTATTGCCTTGGTCCAGTTCGGTGCGCACCTCGGCAATCAGATCGTTGATCGCCCGGCAGCCTGTCAGCTTAGTGGCATCGATGTCACTTTTGATCAGCGCCACGCGGTCGGTTTCGTGATCGTCGTAAATCTTGATCGTCATGCAAAGGTCTGGGGACAACGTGCATTGCGAGCGCTTGGGCAGCAAGCTGCTTTCAATGATGTTTCGCATTTCAAGGGCAGATAAAAACATGGCAACTCTCTCCTGTTGAGGCAGCCAACTTATGTTCACGACGGCGGAATTTTCGTCCGATTCTTCCCTGCGGACAGGACTACGAATGCCGTGCCGTTCGTTCATCTTGGCGTTGTTGTGTTGTTGAAGCTCGTTATTCGAACTCTCGAATCAACCCGCAAAAAATATGCCCTTATCTGGATACAACGACACTGTTGCAAATCAATTACTTAGGAAATAAATCAAGCGAGACGGTCATGCAATTTGCACGCAAACGGCGTTTTATTCATGCAAAGTGCAACTGGCCCGACCTGCCTGATTGCTCAGACTAGCCACTATTTCGATTGCACAACCGGGCATTCGTCGGCTGCTTCAAAAAAATCACGATGCCCTGCATATTTTCAAGAAACGGCCACACCGGCACGCTCCACCACGTGGCGCAGCGTGTCGAAATTGATGTTGGCACCCGAGTTGATCCCCACCAGCGTCTGGCCTGACGCTGCGCTTTGCGCCACGTATTGCTTGATCCCCGCCACCGCCAACGCGCCTGATGGCTCGGTGATCGAGCGGGTGTCGTCATAGATGTCCCTGATCGCCGCGCAGAGCTGGTCGTTGCTGACCGTCATGACTTCATCGACACAGAAACGACAGATATCGAAGCCATGCTCGCCGATCTGCGCCACTGCCACGCCGTCGGCGAAGGTGCCGACGCTCGGCAGCGTCACCCGTTTACCGGCGGTCAGCGCGGCCTGCAGGCAGGCGGAGTGTTCGGACTCGACGCCGATGATGCGGATTTCCGGACGCAGGTATTTGATATACGCCGCCACGCCGGCGATCAGCCCACCGCCGCCCACCGGCACGAAAACCGCGTCCAACTGGCCTGGATGCTGGCGCAGGATTTCCATCGCGACGGTTCCCTGGCCAGCGATGACATCCGGATCGTCAAACGGCGAGACGAATTGCCGTCCAGTCTGCCGAGCCAGGTCCAACGCAAACGCCAGGGCGAACGGAAAACTCTCACCGTGCAGCAACGCTTCGGCGCCTCGACTGCTCACGCCCGACACCTTCAACTGCGGTGTGGTCAGGGGCATCACGATGGTGGCGCAGATGCCCAACTCCCGTGCGGCCAGCGCCACGCCTTGGGCATGATTGCCCGCCGACGCTGTGATAACGCCCCGGGCGCGTTGTTCCGGCGTCAGCTGCACCAGCTTGTTGTAGGCGCCGCGAATCTTGAAGGAAAACGTCGGCTGCAGGTCCTCCCGTTTGAGCAGGATCCGGTTGCCCAAGGCTTGTGACAACGCTGGGGCCGCTTGCAACGGCGTGGGAATCGCCAGCTCGTAGACCGGAGCGGCAAGGATCTTCTTGACGTAGTGCTCCAGCAGGGTTTGCTCGTCGCTGGTGGGGGTCATGGCGGTCTCCTGGTTCAAATCAGGCCCAGGAGACAGAAAGAAAAAACCCGCCTCGAGGGCGGGTTGGGTGCAGTCGTGAGCTAGCCCGCCAAATAAGGAATGGCGGTAATAATGCTTGGCTGGCTGCGCAGTACGGTGGAAGTCATGGCTGGAAATTAGCCGCGAGGGGGCGGGCAAGTCAATTGAAATTTCTGCGGCCGCGCCCTTGTGGCGAGGGAGCTTGCTCCCGCTGGGTTGCAAAGCAACCCCAATCCAGGCGACGCGGTGAGCCTGACACATCGAGTGTCCGATCTTAGGGCTGCTTCGCAGCCCAGCGGGAGCAAGCTCCCTCGCCACGGATGCTTTATCGCATCGTGATTATTTCAGCCCGACCTTGTACAGCGCGCCGTCATCCTCGTCGGTCAACACATAGAGGAAACCATCCGGCCCCTGGCGAACATCGCGAATACGTTCCTTGAGCTCGCCCAGCAAGCGCTCTTCGTGGACGACCTTGTCGCCGTCGAATTCCAGGCGGATCAGGTCCTTGGACACCAGCGCCCCGATGAAGGCATTGCGTTGCCAAGGCTTGAATCGATCACTGTCATAAAACGCCATGCCGCTGAGGCCCGGCGACACTTGCCAGACATGATGGGGCCCGACGGTGCCTTCGACGGTCTTGCCCTGGGCCTCGGGAATCGGCGCGCCGGAATAGTTGTCGCCATGGGTCGCCAGCGGCCAGCCATAATTCTTGCCACGCTCGATGATGTTCAGCTCGTCGCCGCCCTTGGGGCCGTGCTCGTTCTCCCAGAGCGTTCCGTTCCACGGGTTGAGCGCAGCGCCCTGAGGGTTGCGCAAGCCGTACGACCAGATTTCCGGACGGACGTTTTTCTGGCCGACGAAGGGGTTGTCGTCCGGCACCTTGCCGTCGGGGTAGATGCGCGCAATCTTGCCCTGCAGCTTGTCCAGGTCCTGGGCGGTCGGGCGATCGTTGTTTTCCCCCAAGGTGATGAAGAGGTAGCCGTCCCGGTCGAATACCAGGCGCGAACCGAAGTGGTTGCCCGTGGAAAGCTTGGGTTGCTGGCGAAAAATCACGTCGAATCCCTCCAGACTTTTCAAGTCCTTGGACAACTGCCCACGGCCCACGGCGGTGCCGGCCTTGCCGTCCTCCCCGGCCTCGGCATAGGACAAATACACCGTGCGGTCCTGCTTGAAGTCCGGCGACAGCACCACGTCCAGCAAACCGCCCTGCCCCTTGGCCCAGACCTCGGGAACGCCGCTCAACGGCGCGGACAACTTCCCATCGGCACTAACCCAACGCAGGTTGCCGGGGCGCTCCGTTACCAGCATGCCCTGTTGCTCCGGCAGGAACGCAACCGACCAGGGATGCTCCAGGCCCCTGATAACGGTGGTGACCTCGACGGTGCCTTCCTCGCTCTTGAATGTCTGGACTTGCGCGGCCAGAACCGGTGTAGCGAAGGCCAGTACAGCGCTTGCACAAAGGGTGCTCATCAGGGTTTTACGCAACATGCACACTTCCTTCTGTGGTGATGGGTAGATCAGACGGCGCCTCAGCGATTGCCATTGTTCGGGTTCCTGGGCGGCGTCGGTGATTCAGCGGTGGGGCGCGGCGAACCCGGTGGAGGGCCGGAACGCGGATAGCCATTGCCAATGCCGCCATTTTCCAGGGTGGGTGGCCGAGGAACGGGCACTGTCGGGTTGCCGCGTAGCGTCGGCACATTGGGCTGGGTGCCCTGCATGCTATTGGGATTGGCCCGGCGAATCGGGCTGTTGTAGGGATTGTTGTTGCCCGGCAGGTTCTGCGCCAGGAGCACCGAGCCGTGGCCAGGCGCAGCTGCCTGGACGGCGGTACTTATCAATAACCCTGCGATGGCGAACATCAGCCTGTTCATGGGACACCTCCCGGATTCACGGATACGGCACCGATATATCGAAAGCACGCTACGCCGCAGGTTCGATGTTGTCAGGCGAAATGTCCGGGCGAAGATGTAACCAAGCGTCTCTGGTTTTGGACAAACCCAGGCGCCAACCGCAGCCAACCGGCGCCGGATGGAAACTTTTCCAAATCTCCCAGTGTCACCAGAGAGACTATTCACCGGTAAGGAAATCTGCACCATGGCACGGGCAATCTGGAAAGGCGCAATCAGTTTCGGACTGGTCCACATTCCCGTGGCGCTGGTGTCGGCCACGGCCTCCCAAGGTGTGGATTTCGACTGGTTGGACAAACGCACCATGGACCCAGTGGGCTATAAGCGCGTCAACAAGACCACGGGCAAGGAAGTGACCAAGGACGACATCGTCAAAGGCGTCGAATACCAGAAAGGTCAGTATGTGTTGATCAGCGAAGAAGAAATTCGCGCCGCCCACCCCAAATCCACCCAGACCATCGACATCTTCTCTTTCGTCGACAGCGAAAAAATTCCCCTGCAGAACATCGACAAGCCTTACTTCCTGGCGCCTGACAAACGCGGCGGCAAGGTCTACGCGTTGTTGCGCGAGACGCTGCTCAAGACCAACAAAGTCGCCCTGGCAAATGTGGTGTTGCACACCCGCCAGCACCTGGCGGCGCTCATGCCGCTGGAATCAGCCTTGGTGCTGGTGATGCTGCGCTGGCCAGCAGAAGTGCGCGAACTCGACGTCCTGGAACTGGGCGACGAAGTCACCAGCCCGACGCTGGCCAAGGGCGAGCTGGACATGGCCAAGCGCCTGGTGGAAGACATGAGTGGCGACTGGGAGCCGCAGGAATATCGCGACAGTTTCCAGGACAAGATCATGGAGTTGGTGGAGAAAAAGGCCACCGAAGGCCGGCTCGAAGCGGTGGAAACCGACCCCGGCGAAGAACAACGCAAGACTGCCGACGTCATCGACCTTACCGAGCTGCTCAAGCGCAGCCTCGGTGGCAAAGGCAAGGCGCCCGACAAAACGGCCGAAAAACCCGCGGCAAAATCGACGAAAACGCGCAAATCCGCTCCAGCTAAAAAAGCCACCAAGGCCTCCCGGGGCTGAACCCCGGGCGCCTGTCACACAAGGGAATCTGTCATGGCTAAGGCCGAGAGTGAATCTGCCCGTCTGTCCGCCGTGGAAGCGGACGCAACAACGACTCGCAGCCGCGCCCGACGGGGTAAGCAGGCAGACACCGGCCAGCTCCCGGAACGCCTGTCGCCCCAGTTGGCCACGCCGGTGGAGCAACCACCCGCCGGGGAATGGCGCTATGAGGTGCGGTTCCACGGCTATCGGCTTTTGGCGCGCATCGAGAAAGGTGAGGTCCGGCTGTTCAATCGCCACCACACGGACTGGACCGATCGCCTCAACCTGCATGCGCAAGCCTTGGCGCAGTTGGACTTGGGCGACAGTTGGCTCGATGGCGAACTGGTCCTGCTCGACGACACCGGTCACTCCAACTTCCCTGCCCTGCGCCAGGCGTTCGAGATTGGCCGTAGCGTCGACATGGTGTACTTCCTCTTCGACGCGCCATTCCTCGATGGCGTCGACCTGCGCGAACAACCAGTGGAACAACGCCGCGCAGCGCTGAAGAATGCGTTGAAGAACAACGCCAGCAAGCGCCTGCGGTTTTCCGAGGCGTTTTCCGCCAGCCAACACGACATTTTCGAAAGCGCTTCAGCCCTCTCGCTCGACAGCGTGGTCGGCAAGCGCCTGGGCAGCCCGTATGTCTCGGGACGAAACCCCGATTGGGTCAAGCTCAAGTGTCGGCTGCGCCAATGCTTCGTCATCGTCGGGTTCACACGCCCGCAAGGCAAGCGCAACGGTTTCGGTGCGCTGGTACTAGCGGTCAACGGGCCGTCAGGGCTGGTGTATGCCGGCCGGGTTGGCACGGGTTTCAGCCAGTCCCAGCTCAAACAATTGCACGAACAACTATGTGCCCAGGAACGCCAGACTTCAGCGCTGGACCAACCAATCAAGGGTGCCAAAGGGCGCGATGTGCATTGGGTCGAGCCGACACAGGTCTGCGAGGTCGAATTCGCCGAATGGACCGCTGATGGCTTGGTACGCCAAGCGGTGTTCCTCGATCTACCGGGTGGCAACCAGGCCAGCCGCGTGGTCCGTGAGCAACCCATGCCGATAAAAGCCGCGGCGCCCAAGCCCAAGCGCCGTACCAAAGCCGACACCGCCAAAGTCGACGGCGTGGTCATCACCCACCCCGATCGCGTGGTCGACAGCGTCAGTGGCGTGCAGAAAGCCGAGCTGGCCCAATACTATCTGGAGATCGCTCCGTGGATCCTGCCGCACCTCAAGTTGCGGCCGGTGTCGCTGGTGCGAGCACCCGAGGGGATTGGCGAGGAGCTGTTCTTCCAGAAGCACGCCGACCGTTTGGAAATCCCTCATATCAAACAGCTGGACCAGCGTCTGGACCCCGGCCATGCGCCGCTGATGGAAGTCGACAGTATCCATGCCCTGGTCGGCGCGGCGCAGATGGGCGCGGTGGAATTTCATACCTGGACGGCGACCCATGACCGGATCGAAGCGCCCGATATGTTTGTCCTGGACCTGGACCCGGACCCGTCGCTGCCCTGGAGCGCCATGCTGGAGGCGACGCGCATGACCTTGTCGGTACTCGACGAGCTGGGTCTGCAAGGATTTCTCAAGACCAGCGGTGGCAAAGGCATGCACATCATCGTGCCGCTGGCGCGTAGCGAGGGATGGGACACCACCAAGGCCTTCGCCAAGGCCATATCGAAATTCCTGACCCGGCAGATGCCACAACGGATCACCGCGACCATGGGGCCGAAAAACCGTGTGGGCAAGGTGTTTGTCGACTACCTGCGCAACGCCCGCGGTGCCAGTACGGTGGCCGCCTACTCGGTGCGCGCTAGGCCCGGGCTACCGGTGTCGGTGCCGATCGCCCGGGATGAGCTCGCAGACCTGCGCAATGCCCAGCAGTGGGATATCCAGACTGCGCTGGAACGGGCCAAGGGCCTGGGCGCCGATCCGTGGGAAGGCTATAGCCATCGCCAGCGGATCACCGCCAGGATGTGGGACCAGTTGGAAGCTGAAAAGCCCTGACCTCATCAGATCCAGACGAAAATCCCCAGCAGCGCGCCAAAGAACGCCCACTTCTGCACGTAATACAACGTGCGGTTGCGTTTCTTCAGCGCCTTGCCTTGCAGGCGAATCTTGTACAACCGGGAAAATGCCCGGTTCAGGCCGCCGGTCTTGTCGCCCGCATCGTTCGGCGCTCCGGCGGCGGCCATGACGGTGCGGCTGAACCAGCGGTTGAACGCCGTGGCCCAACGGTATTTCATCGGCCGCTCAACGTCGCAGAACAAGATGATGCGGTTCTGCGGCGTGGTGTTTTCAGCGTAGTGAATGAACGTCTCGTCGAACACCACCGCTTCGCCATCACGCCAGTGATAGGTCTCGCCGTCGACATTGATGTAGCAACCGGCATCGTTGGGCGTTTGCAGGCCAAGGTGGTAGCGATAGGACCCGGCATACGGGTCGCGATGGCGCACCAGTTTCGAGCCAGACGGCAACTCGGCGAACATCGCCGCCTTGATCGATCCGATGCCTTGGACCAGTTCGGTCGTGCGCGGGCACAGCTTCATGGCCGACGGATGGCTGTCGCCGTACCACTTGAGGTAGAAGCGCTTCCAGCCGGTCTTGAAGAACGAGTTGAAGCCCACGTCGTCGTATTGATTGGAACGCTTGATCTCTCCAGCCTGCAGCAGGCTCTGGCCTTCGGCGCGGATTTCTTCCCAATGCGCCTGCAGCGGGCTCAGGTCTGGAAACTGCTCGGGACTGAGGAACGGCTTGTTCGGCCATTTCGAACACAGGTACAGCAAGCAATTGATCGGCGCGAGAAAGGACGAGTGGTCGCTCAGTTGACGACCGAGCTTGTGCCGCACGCGTCCGCGCAGATGCACATAGCCAATGGAAAGGATATAGATCGCAACAATGATGAGCTTCACGGAGTCGGTCAGGCCCAGAAGTGAAGAGGCTGCTTCTCCAGGCCAGCCAAGCGGCAAGGGAGAGGCGTCGAGTGAGATGGCATTTTAGCCAGAGTTTGTAACCTGAAGTTATCCCCCAGTTGTGAAAAACTGTCTAGCCAGGGCAACACCCTATCGTTAACGCGCCCAGATCAGTACAATCGCCGCCAAATATCACGCGCCCCCTTTGGCCGATGCCGGAAATCCCGACTTCGGCGCATATGCACTCGGGCCAGGCGCTCCGTATGCTGCTGTCCTCTTATGCCGGATGGACCCTTGCGCTTGCGACCGCGAAGCCTCTAGCGCGGTGCGGATCGGCGCAAACAGGTACTGAACAGGTACTGCCGCACCCTTAGCTACTCTGAATGTTCCGCAGGATAAACCTTTGATCTCTACAGCTAACATCACGATGCAGTTCGGCGCCAAGCCACTGTTCGAAAACGTCTCTGTCAAGTTTGGCGCGGGTAACCGCTACGGCCTGATCGGCGCCAACGGTTGCGGCAAGTCGACCTTCATGAAAATCCTTGGCGGCGACCTCGAGCCGTCCGGCGGCCAGGTGATGCTGGAGCCGAACGTGCGCCTGGGTAAGCTGCGCCAGGATCAGTTCGCCTACGAGCAATTCTCCGTGATCGACACCGTGATCATGGGCCATGAAGAGCTGTGGAAGGTCAAGGCCGAACGCGACCGCATCTACTCGCTGCCGGAAATGACCGAAGAAGACGGCATGGCCGTGGCCGAGCTGGAAACCGAGTTCGCCGAGATGGACGGCTACACCGCCGAATCCCGCGCTGGTGAACTGTTGCTGGGCCTGGGCATTCCCCTGGAACAGCATTTCGGTCCGATGACCGAAGTCGCGCCAGGCTGGAAGCTGCGTGTGTTGCTCGCCCAGGCCCTGTTCTCCGATCCGGAAGTGCTGTTGCTCGACGAACCGACCAACCACCTGGACATCAACACTATCCGTTGGCTGGAAAACATCCTCACGGCGCGTAACAGCACCATGATCATCATTTCCCACGACCGGCACTTCCTCAACAGCGTCTGCACCCACATGGCCGACCTGGACTATGGCGAGCTGCGCCTGTTCCCGGGCAACTACGACGAGTACATGATCGCGGCCACGCAGTCCCGCGAGCAATTGCTGTCGGACAACGCCAAGAAGAAAGCCCAGATCGCCGAACTGCAGACGTTCGTCAGCCGCTTCTCGGCCAACGCCTCGAAAGCCAAGCAGGCCACCTCCCGCGCCAAGCAGATCGACAAGATCCAGCTGGCCGAGGTCAAGCCATCGAGCCGCGTCAGCCCGTTCATCCGCTTCGAACAGACCAAGAAGCTGCACCGCCAGGCGGTGACTATCGAGCGCATGTCCAAGGGCTTCGACGGCAAGACTCTGTTCAAGAACTTCAGCTTCACCGTCGAAGCCGGCGAGCGCGTGGCGATCATCGGCCCGAACGGCATCGGCAAGACCACCCTGCTGCGCACCCTGATGGGCGAGCTGACGCCGGACGCCGGTACGGTCAAATGGACCGAAAGCGCGGAACTGGGCTACTACGCCCAGGACCACGCCCATGACTTCGCAGACGACGTCAGCCTGTTCGACTGGATGGGCCAGTGGACCCAGGGCGAACAGATCATCCGCGGCACCCTGGGCCGCATGCTGTTTTCCAACGACGAGATCCTCAAGTCGGTCAAGGTCATCTCTGGTGGTGAACAGGGCCGCATGCTGTTCGGCAAGTTGATCCTGCAAAAGCCGAACGTGCTGGTAATGGACGAACCGACCAACCACTTGGACATGGAATCCATCGAAGCGCTGAACCTGGCGCTGGAGAACTACCCGGGCACGCTGATCTTCGTCAGCCACGACCGCGAGTTCGTATCGTCCCTGGCCACCCGCATCATCGAGCTGAGCGCCGACGGCGTGGTCGACTTCAGCGGCACTTATGACGACTACCTGCGCAGCCAGGGTGTCATGTTCTAAGAGCAGCCACGAGCGATAAGCTTCGAGCTGCAAGCAAAAGCCCCGTCCATGTGACGGGGCTTTTTGCATTCAAGGCGCAGTCGCATGCAAGCGATGTCCAGCTAAAAACGATGCCCCCGTGGCGAGGGAGCTTGCTCCCGCTGGGCTGCGTAGCGGCCCCTTCTGTGAGCGCTTCGCACTCAAGCGGGAGCAAGCTCCCTCGCCACGGGTTTTCGACACCCTTGAGTGATCAGCCCTACTCATATGTGCGATAGCGTCAGCAAGTTCACCGTGCAAGGAACCGTTAGCCTGCTTCCTTTTCTCTCCGCCACACGCCATGATGAAGCACTCCTGCCGCTGCCCGCGAACGAGTCCCATGCCAACAGCCCAGCCCGCTCCCAGTTCCTTGTCGATCACTTTGCAGATCGTCTCCATCGTTTTCTATACCTTCATTGCCTTCCTCTGCATCGGCCTGCCGATAGCGGTGCTACCCGGTTATGTCCACGAGCAATTGGGCTTCAGTGCGGTCATCGCCGGGCTGACCATCGGTTCCCAGTACCTCGCCACCCTGCTCAGCCGCCCCATGGCCGGGCGGTTGTCGGACAGTGTCGGGACCAAGCGGGCCATCGTTTATGGCTTGCTGGGGATTCTGCTCAGCGGCGTGCTGACGCTGATCTCGACACTGCTGCAGGACTTTGCGCTGACGAGCCTGCTGATCCTGATCGCCGGTCGTTTGCTCCTCGGGGTGGCCCAGGGCCTGATCGGCGTCGGGACAATCAGTTGGTGCATGGGCCAGGTCGGCGTGGAGCACACGGCCCGTTCGATTTCCTGGAACGGCATCGCTTCCTACGGGGCCATCGCCATCGGTGCGCCGCTGGGGGTGGTGATGGTCGGCAGCCTCGGCTTCGCCAGCCTGGGCATCGCCTTGTCATTGTTGGCCGGCATGGCGCTGTTGCTGATTCGCAACAAACCCTCGGTGCCGGTCGTGCGCGGCGAGCGGCTGCCGTTCTGGGCCGTGTTCGGGCGCATCTCACCGTTTGGCACGAGCTTGTGCCTGGCCTCGATCGGCTACGGCACGCTCACCACCTTCATTACCCTGTTCTACATAAGTCGCGGCTGGACCGGCGCGGCGTGGTGCCTGACGGTCTTCGGCATTTGCTTCATCCTGTCGCGGCTGTTGTTCATTTCCAGCATCGCCCGTTTCGGCGGCTTCAGCTCGGCGATTGTCTGCATGAGCATCGAAACCCTGGGCCTGGTGTTGCTGTGGCTGGCGCCGTCCACCGCGTTCGCCTTGATCGGCGCGGGACTGGCCGGCTTCGGGCTGTCGCTGGTCTACCCGGCGCTGGGGGTGGAGGCCATCAAGCAGGTGCCCAACAGCAGCCGCGGCGCAGGATTGAGCGCCTACGCGGTGTTTTTCGACTTGGCATTGGCGATTGCCGGGCCACTGATGGGCGCGGTGGCGTCGAACCTGGGGTACCCCGCGATTTTCTTTTTTGCCGCACTGCTTTCAATCGTCGGCCTGGGATTGGCCCTGCTGCTGAGGCGTCGGGCCGAAAAAGCCGATTACTGATCGGCCGTCCTCAAGCCGGCCCGCGTCGGCTTGCCCAATGCGTCGCTGAAGAAGCGAGTGGCTTCAGTGATCATGGTGCGATGGATGTCCTTGCGGTCGACGCCGTCGGCGTCGGTGCACAGCGCCGGCATCGCCGCGATCTGCTCGTCGGTGCAGGGGGCCAGGAACACGAAGTGCCCTGCCCCGGCCAATGTCTTGAAATCCGGCGCCGTGGGGAGCTTGCGAGCCAGCGCGGCGGCGTTCTTATCAAACGCCACCAGTTTGTCGCCGTCGCCGCTATACAAGAGCACCGGCACATGCACATCCGCCAGGGTGTGACGCCCGAACTTCAAGCTCAGCGGCGCCATCAGCAGTAATGCACGCACCCGGGGATCCGCCACCGGGGCCAGGTCATCGCGATCGGCAACCAATTCACCTTGGGTATTGCACGCGTCGCGGTCGTCCGGTCGCTCCTGGCAATAGCGCCGCAGGCGATTGAGGTCTGGCGTGGCGCCGGACAGGATCAAGGCGGTTTCGCCACCCGCCGAATAACCGATGACGCCGACTTGCCCGGCATTCACGAAGGGAGAAAGCATCGGGTCATTTAATGTCGCGGTGATGGCCTCGGAAATCTGGATCGGTCGACCATACAGGTTGCTCAAGGTACCGAGCCGGCTGTGATCCTGGGCGTTGTCGCCGGGATGAATCACCGCCACCACGACGAATCCCTTGCGGGCCAGTGATGTGGCCAGGTCATGCAGGGCCAGCGGCGTGCCCGTGTTGCCGTGGGACAGCATCAACAGCGGAAACCGCCCGATGGCGATCTGGGCCTCCGGTGCCGCGTCGATCTGATAGCCCCCCAGCGAGCTCGATTGCTCCCGGGCAGTCGATGGATAAAACGCGATGGCGTGCATCGGCTGTTGATCCAGCGGATCGAGAAAATTCAACTCATGAAAGCCTGCGCTCCAATGCGGATGCGGCGCCGGCGCGGCGTGCACCGAACCGAGACTGGTAGCCAGACAAAGCAGCAACGCTGCACCAAGACGTTTCATTTGAATCTCACCTTCACCAGCGCGCGGGAAGGCCCCGCTGCTCGCACATTGGCCGTGCATAACCTGCGCCAGAAACCGGCGCCAAATGCAGGAAAACCCTGCATCCCGGCCATCCAATGACGACGAGAATACAGGGTTTTCCGAAGGTTGCCCGTAATGCTTGGGGCTTTTACGCAAGCCTTACGCAGCGGCGAACTGCTGGCCGATCTGCAACTGGGCCTCATGCATGGCTTTGGCGCGCATGTCGTCACCGTAGGCCAGGCCTTCGGCGCGGACAAATTCGATGTCGGTGATGCCGAGGAAACCGAAGACCAGTTTCAGGTATTCCTCATGGCCGACGCCGCTTGGCTGGCCGGCATGCAGGCCGCCGGAGGTGGAAACAATCAGCAGCTTCTTGCCACCACACAGGCCTTCGGGACCGGCCTCGGTGTAGCGGAACGTCTTGCCGGCCACCGCGATGCGGTCGATCCAGGCCTTGAGCTGCGTTGGGATGCTGAAGTTGTACATCGGCGCTGCAATCACCACCGCGTCTGCCGCGAGGAACTCGGCCATGGTCGACTCACTGAGCTCGGCTTCGTGCTTGAGGGCGGCGTCACGCAGTTCGGCGCTGGTGCCAGCGGCAACCAATGTCTGGGAGGAGAAATGGCTGATGGCGTCGGCGGCCAGGTCACGATAGGTGACGGTAATGTCCGGCTCGGCGGTTTTCCACGCTTGGACAAGCTCACGGCTCAATTGGCGCGAAGCGGAGTTGTCGCCGAGGATGCTCGAATCGATGTGCAACAGTTTCATATGAGTACTCTCCAAGTGAGGACCGCAGCTGGGCGATCAATTGAGGACAATCCTATCGATGAAACCAATGGCCGATAAGTCAGCAACAATGCGATAGTTCGTTCCACTGACAGGACAATCGAGGCCAGACATGCAAGACCTCAACGATCTCTATTACTTTGCCAAGGTGGTCGAAGCCGATGGCTTCGCGGCTGCCGGGCGTTTGCTGGGTATTCCGAAGTCGCGGCTGTCGCGGCGCATCGCCGAGTTGGAGGAACGCCTCGGTGCCCGGCTACTGCAACGCACGACGCGCCAGTTGAAGCTCACCGCCGTCGGCGAACGCTACCTGCGCCATTGCCAGGCGATGTTGCTCGAAGCGGAGATGGCCGACGAAGCGGTGGCGAGCATGTCCAGCGAACCCCGCGGGCGGTTGCGGGTGTCGAGCCCCGTGGGGCTGGCGCATCAGTTCTTGCCGTCGATCATCGAAACGTTCCTGGCGAAGTATCCCCAAGTGCAATTGGAGATGACCCTGCTGAACCGGCGGGTGGATTTGATCGGCGAAGGCATCGACGTAGCGTTGCGCGTGCGCGATCTTGGCGACGAAGACCCGTTGCTGATGACCCGACGCCTGCGTCAGGCCCGGCTGATGATGGTCGCCAGCCCGGCCTTCACCCAGGGACGGCGGATCGAAACCCCGGACGACCTGAGGCAACTGCCGGTGTTGGGCGCGCTGGAGGCCGATCGACTGGTCCATCTGCGCCTGCTCGACAGCACCGGGCAAAATGTCGATCTGGCCCTGGAAGCGCGCCTGGGCATCGACGATTTCATTGTGCGTCGCGCTTGCGCCCTCGCCGGCCTGGGTTTCACGTTGCTGCCCAGCATGTATTGCGAAGAAGAACTGCAGGACGGCAGGTTGGTGGAACTGTTGCCTGGCTGGTCATCGCCCGATGGCTGGTTGCAGGCGGTCTATCCTCACCGGCGCGGTATGCTGCCGGCGGTGCGCGCCTGGATCGATCATCTGGTGGTGGCGTTCGAACAATGTGGAGACAAAACGATATGAGCTTGAGCGAAGAGGATGTCGCACAGTTTTGCCTGGGCTTGCCAGGCGCCAGGGAGGATTACAAATGGGGTGGCGTGCGGGTGTTTTCCATCGCGGTAAACAAGATGTTCGCCTTGCAGGGGCTGCGCAGCGACTCGTTGGCGTTCAAGGTCGACAAGGACCTGTTCCTTGGTCATTGCGACCGGCCAGGCATCCATCCGGCGCCTTATCTGGCCCGGGCACAGTGGATCATCATGAACGTGCCCTACCCGCTGGGCGATGATGAGTTACGCGGGTTGCTGCAGCGCTCCCATCAACTGGTGGTGAGCAAATTGCCGAAGCGGACGCAGGTTGGGTTGTTGCTGTAGCGGTGGCTGGCGGGTACAACCGACCCACTGTGGGAGCGAGCTTGCTCGCGATGAGGTCAGCCCAACCAGTATCAATATTGGATTGAAGACCGCTATCGCGAGCAAGCTCGCTCCCACAAGGGATGCGTGGCGGCTAGAACAACGCCAACAGATGCCCGCCCAGGAACAACTGGTCGACCCAGAATCCCTGGTGCAACAGCACGATGAACCAGAACACCACTTGGAACGACACCTTGCGAGTCTTGTGGCGAAACACCTGTTGCGCCAGCAACGCGCCGGGCCAGCCGCCGGCCAGTTCGACGGCGTGCAATACATTTTCCGGCGTACGCCAGGCGTCTGCCCGCGCCTTGCGCTTGTCGCTCCAGTAGAGCAGGAATGCCACCAGGCTGACGCTGCCATAGGCGACCATCGGGACCCAGGATTCGCCTTGCAGCCCAAGCAGCAGCGAACCTACCAGCGGCAACGCGCACAGCAGCGCGAACACCATCAGTTTGAGCCGCAGGTTCTGTACGGCTCCGCCGGAATGACGCACGGCGCGCCTGGCCGATTCGGTCATGGCTTGGCCGCTGACCAGTCCACCCAGCCAAACTGCCAGGTCGCCAGGATCAACAGGCCAAACGCGATCCGATACCAGGCGAAGACCGCGTAGCTGTGGCTGGCGATAAACCGCAGCAAGCCTTTGACGGCGATCATTGCAAAGATGAACGCGGTAATGAAACCAATGGCAAACACCGGGAAATCCGCCGGGACGAACAGCTCGCGGTATTTGTAGCCCGAGTAAACTGCAGCACCGACCATGGTCGGCATCGCCAGGAAGAACGAGAATTCGGTGGCAGTCTTGCGGGACAGGCCAAACAACAGCCCGCCGATGATGGTCGCTCCGGAGCGGGAGGTGCCGGGAATCATCGCGATGCACTGGGCCAGGCCGACTTTCAGGGCGTCCTTCCACGTCATGTCATCCACGGTTTCGGCGTGGACCTGATGCTGGCGCCGCTCGGCCCAGAGCATCACGAACCCACCCAGCACCAGCGCCGTAGCCACGGTGATCGGGTTGAACAGGTAATGGTGGATCCAGTCGGCAAGCAGCACGCCCAGGATCACCGCCGGAAAGAAGGCAATCAGCAGGTTGGCGGTAAACCGACGGGCACCGGGTTGCGTCGGCAGGCCCAGCACCACGTCGAAGATCTTGCGCCGAAACTCCCAGACCACCGCGAGGATCGCGCCGAGCTGGATGATGATGTTGAAGGCCATCGAACGCTCGCCCCCGAACTCGAGCAAGTCGGCAACGACGATCTGGTGCCCCGTGCTGGAAATCGGCAGGAACTCCGTCAGCCCCTCAACCACGCCAAGAATCAATGCCGAAAAGGCTGTCCACAAATCCATTATTCCCCCAAAAAAGGCCAGTCTGCTCAGGCCTCATCACTATTTAAACGTCGTGCAGGTGCACGCAGCGGCTGCACGATAACCGCGACCTTGCAAAAAAAACCAATGAAAAAGCAGAACCGACTCAGGTTTTGCGCTGCGGGGCCGAAATCCTATCAGACAAGCCCTGATAACGCTGCCGCGTCATGACCCAGGTCAATTCAGCAGGGCCGCCGAGCGTTAAAGTGCCGGCCGTCGTATATGACAAGAATAAAAACCGGAGTGACAGCGTATGAATAGCTTGCGCAGTGTATCGATCAGCCGACGCTTGTGGCTCATCCTGATCGTGGCGGTCGTGATGTTGTTCACGCTCGGCGCGTTGATGCTCAAACAGATCCACAGCGATCTGTATCAAGCCAAGGTCCAGAAAACCCAGCACGTGGTGCAGACCGCCAGCGGTGTGCTCACCTATTACCATGGCCTGGAAACGGCTGGCACCCTGACTCGCGAAGCGGCGCAAAAGCAGGCCCTCAGCGCGGTTCGTGGCCTGCGCTACAACCAGACGGACTATTTCTGGATCAATGACCTGACGCCGGTCATGGTCATGCACCCGGCCAACCCGAAGCTCGAAGGCCAGAACCTCTCGGCCATCCGCGACCCCAACGGGTATGCGCTGTTCAACGAAATGGTCGCCATCGCCAAGGCCAAAGGCGCCGGCATGATCAACTACCTCTGGCCGAAACCGGGTGCCGAGGCGCCGGTGGGCAAGACCTCCTACGTCCAGCTATTCGAACCCTGGGGTTGGATCATCGGTTCTGGCGTTTATGTGGATGATGTCCAGGCCGAATTCCAGTCCCAGGTGATCAAGGCCTCGCTGGTCGGCCTGGTGATTACTCTGCTGATGGGCGTGCTGTTGACCCTGATCGTACGCAGCATCGTCCGTCCTCTGCAGGAGACCGTAAACGCCATGGCCAACATCGCCAGCGGCGAAAGCGACCTGACCCGTACCCTCGATACCCACGGCCAGGATGAAGTCACCCAGTTGGCGCGGCACTTCAACGCCTTCACCGCCAAGCTGCGCCAGGTTGTCGGCCAGTTGCAGGTCTCGGCCAGCGCATTGGGACAATCGTCCAGTGAACTGGGCAACGACGCCGCCCAGGCCCAGCAGCGCAGCCAACAGCAATCGCAGCAAATGGAACTGGTCGCGACTGCCATCAACGAAGTGACCTATGGCGTGCAGGACGTGGCAAAAAACGCCGAGCACGCGGCCAGCGAGATGCGCGATGCCGAGTCCCAGGCCCAGCAAGGCCAGGTCAATATCGACGGCAGCCTGCAACAGATCGACCGGCTGTCCCAGACCATCGACCAGGCCGTGGAGGTGATCCGCACCCTGGCCAGTGAAAGCACCCAGATCGGCAGCGTGCTGGAAGTGATCCGCTCCATCGCCGAGCAGACCAACCTGCTGGCGCTCAACGCTGCGATCGAAGCCGCCCGCGCCGGCGAGCAAGGCCGTGGCTTTGCCGTGGTAGCCGATGAAGTGCGCTTGCTGGCCCAGCGCACACAAAAATCCACCGCCGAAATCCAGGCCATGATCGAACGCCTGCAAAACCATTCCGAAGCCGCAGTGAAAGTCATCAGCGACAGCAGCCGTGCGTCGCAACTAACGATCGAGCAGGCCGGCCTTGCCGGCGCCAGCCTCAACGCCATCGGCCAGGCCCTGCGCAATCTCAACAGCCTGAACGCCTCCATCGCCAGCGCCACCCTGCAACAGGCCCACGTGGTGGAAGACATCAACCAGAACGTCACCCAGGCCGCCGGCCTCTCCCACAGCACCGCCGTGGCTGCCGAGCAATCGAGCCTGGCGAGCGCGCGCCTGAAGGACCTGAGCGAACAGCTGAACGGGTTGCTCAAGCAATTCCGGGTCTGAGAAACACCCTGTGGGAGCGAGCCTGCTCGCGAAGACGGTGGAATATTCAGCATGGATTCAAGCTGAGGTTCCGCTTTCGCGAGCAGGCTCGCTCCCACATTGATTCGGTGCTGACCTCAGGTTCGTTGTCCACTTTCATCTCCCTTTCTCGCAATAGCACCAGTGCGTTCAGCGCAGAGATTGGAGCTCTACGCCCCATAGCGTTTACAATCCCCGCCCTTCTCGACTTCCCCAAGGAACCGCCATGTCCGGGCTTGAACTGTTTGCCGCAGCCCTCGGCGTGATCGCGGTCTGGCTGACCGTCAAGCAGAACCCCTGGTGCTGGCCGATCGGCCTGGTCATGGTGTTGCTGTACACCTGGATATTCTTCGACGTGAAGTTGTATTCCGACATGTTGCTTCAGGTCATCTACGCCGTCCTGCAACTGTACGGCTGGTGGCAGTGGACCCGTGCCGGGCGCAACCACGACGGACGACAGGTGACGCGTCTTGAAGGCCCGTCAGTGGCCCTCGGCCTGGCCATCGGTGCGACAGGCAGCCTGGCGTTGGGGGCGGCGATGGCCCATTGGACCGACGCCGCGCAACCCTGGCTCGACGCCGCGCTCACCGGGTTCAGCCTGGTAGCCCAGTGGTGGATGGCACAGAAACGCGTGCAATGCTGGCCGCTGTGGATCGTCCTGGATGTGATTTTCGTGGGCCTGTTCATTTACAAAGGCCTGTACCTGACCGCCGCGCTCTATGCCCTGTTCACGCTACTGGCGGTGCAAGGCTGGCGGGAATGGCGCGCCGACCCGGCGCTGCGCGCATGAAGGTGGTGGTGCTGACCGGCCCGGAATCCAGTGGCAAGAGCTGGCTGGCGGCGCAATTGCAGGCCCATTTTGGCGGCTTGCGAGTGGATGAGTACGTGCGCGATTTCATGGAACAGACCCAGCGTGACACCTGCCTGGGCGATATCACCGACATCGCCTCCGGGCAATTGGCCCGGGAAGACGCGGCTCGCACCCAGCAGCCGCCACTACTGATTCTCGACACGCACCTGCTGAGCAATATCCTCTGGAGCCAGACCCTGTTCGGCGACTGCCCGAGCTGGCTCGAACCGGCCTTGCTGGCGCGTCATTACGACTTGCACCTACTGCTTAGTCCGGAGCAGGTCGAATGGGTCGGTGACGGCTTGCGTTGTCAGCCAGCGCTAGTCGAACGCGTGGCTTTTTTCGAAGCCATCGAAGGCTGGCTGATTCGCCACCGGCAAACTTTCGTCAAGATCGATGGTGATTGGGCTCAACGTCGCGAGCGCGTATTTGAGGCCGTTTCTCGGCTACTCCAGGCTTGAGTTGTTACATGGCTGAAACAGCGAGCGCCTGCCAAAGGCGGATCCAAAGCCGCTTCACGTCATTGCCGGCCTGACTGTCAAGTCACTGAAACACCCTCCTCCCAAGCCTGGATCCAGAGCCATACGACGGCGGGCGACCCGTCGTGACTCGCAAGGGTCGTCTCAGGATTGAAACAGGTTGCGCGCCAGATATTTGCCATATCTTTCAAGTCATTGAATCAAAAGACTTTTCAAAACACGGCACAACACCTGCTTTTCCCCTTCGCAACGCTGACTAGGGCCAGCGTCCAGTGAAGAAGGAATCGATGTCATGGGGACATTCAACGGAAGGTTGATCTGTCTGTTGTTGATTGGCTGCGCCGCCAGCGCGACGTTCAGTGTGGCTGCGCAGGCCGAGGGCAACGGCGTCATCGTACTCAACCGTGACGTGCAACCCGTTCATATCGGTCGAAATGGCGGCAAAGACCCCTACCCGACCACCGTCAATGCCAATCCGTCCGATCGGATCAACCAAGCAATCGCCAGCACCGAGCTGAGCGACGGCGAATTCGCCAGCGTGGCCAGCGGCTCGACGATCCGTAACACGGTCAACCCGACCACTGGCGTACAAGGCCTCAACGTCGTGACCAACCCCAACGGCATGCCCGGCATGGGTGCCGGCCACGGCGGCGGTAGCGGCGGCGCAATCTCCGGCACCATCAACCGCTCGCTGAGTTCCGGCCTGGCCCCATTGGGTCGGCTGGCGGGAGGCCAGTGAGATGAACTCGACCTGGCTCATGATCGCCTTGCTCGGCTCATCCGCCGCGCTCGCCGATCCAGGCGTGGCAGTGAACAGCCATGCCGATCTGCAGAACTCCGGCAGTCGCTACTCCGGCAACTTCAACCTCAACCAGGCGGCTGGCGACCAGACCCAGCAGACCAACACCCGCGCGATCGCCATCGGCACCAACGCCCAGGTGACCACCGTCGTGCGCCAACGCCTCGACACGTCTGCCAGCCCGGCGGTGAACGCCAGCGCGCGCATCGGCGGCAGCTCATTCATCAACGGCAACGGTGTGCTGGGCGTCAACCAGTCCGCCGGCGCCAATAACCAGATGGCCAATGTCATGCGCGTAGGCATCAGTGCCCGCCCGCAGAGCATGGATGACAGCGCCCTTTCCCAACAGAACGTGGCGCTGGTACCGAACTCCGGAGCAACTGACACCCCAACCGGCAGTCGCCAGGTCGCTACCAGCGACCAGGCCTTCACCGGCAGCCGAGGGGTGATCCAGGTGAACCAGAGTGCCGGGGTGGGGAACCGCATGGCTAACACCCTGAGCATCCGGGTCGCTGACTGACTCGGCGCAGCACATAAGAAAGAACCAACACTTAACCAACGACACGCAAGGAGAAACACCATGAAACCTACAATGGCGCTCAAACCATTGGTTTTCGCTCTCGCCGCTGTCATGGCAATGGCTGCACAGGCTGGAGGAAACGACAACAACGGTCATGGCAACGGCCATGGCAACCATGGTCATCAAGGGCCGACGCTGGATCAATTGCTCTCTATCAGTGCCGGCGCTGGGGCCACGGTGCTGGATGAGCAGAACAGCGACGGCAACGTAGTGACCAACCAGGCGACCCGCAACACCGCCGAGGCCACTGACTCGCTCAATGGCAGCAACGGCAACATGGGCGCCAACATCGCGGCCGGCGATGGCAACCAGCAGGACAACGCCGCCGCACTGGCCACCGCCGACGAGAGCTTCATCTTCGGTTCGGCTGTCGCCGCTTCCAGCGCCACGCAAGTCAATAACAACAACTATGTGAAAAACAACTCCACGCAAAACAACGCCTCGCTGACCAATGCGGGCAACAACGGCTCCGGCAACATCGGCATCAACGTAACCGCCGGCAACTTCAACCAACAGAAAAACAACCTGGCCATCGCCGTGTCGGGTGGCCGTGTCGCCCAGGCCTCGGCCTCGGCCGACCAGTCCTCCACCGGTCTCGTCGTGGATAACAAAGGCGTCAAGAACTACAAGACCGACACCCTTACCAACACCTATGAAGCGTCCGGTAGCTTCAAGGCCAAAGGCACGATCAAGGATGAGGGAGGCTGGGACAACAAGGGCGGTTACGGCGGTCATGACGGCGATAAGATCTCCGTCGCAGGCACGTTCGAACTGGCCGGTAGCAACACCCAGCAAGTGTTGACTCGCGACGGTTGGAAAAACCCTGTCTACAACAACGCCACCATGACCAACTCCATGAACGGCTTCTCCGGCAACGGCGGCGCCAACGTGTCGGCGGGCGTGGGCAACCAGCAAAGCAACTCGCTGTCGATTGCGGCTGGCTGCAAGGCTTGCATGTAAACGCGCATGAAACGAAGCCCCCGGCAACAGTAATGCTGTTCCCCTAGGGTTTGGATGAATCTTGTGGCGAGGAAGCTAGCTCCCGCTCGGTTGCGCAGCAACCGCAAAAACTTGGAGCCGCTCCGCAGCCCAGCGGGAGCAAGCTCCCCCGCCACGGACTCATTTCAATGCTTTAGATGAAGGGCGCTGCTGGGAAAAGGGGCTTTTTTCCCGGATGTCCATCAGGCGTATTGATCATGCGTGCGACTGCCCTTTGCCTGTTCATTTGCTTTGCCTGTGCGACCGAAGCTGCGCAGATGCCCGTCGCCGCCCTGCCTGGCGGCATGCTGGTCTACAAACCCGTGCAAAGCGTGCGCGAGCGCAAGTTCAGCGACATCGTCGAACAGAAAACCGATTTCAGTTGCGGCGCCGCCGCGCTGGCCACTGTGTTGCGCCAGGCCTATTGGCTTGATGTCGATGAAGAACACGTCATCAAGGGCATGTTGGTCAATGCCGACGAGGACCTGGTTCGTACCCAGGGGTTTTCCATGCTGGACATGAAGCGCTACGTGGAAACCATCGGCATGCGCGCCCGTGGCTATCGGATACCGCCGGAAAAGCTCGAAGCGGTGACGATCCCGGTTGTGGTCCTGATGGAAATCCGCGGCTACAAGCACTTTGTGGTGTTGCAGCGGGCCGACAAGCAATGGGTCTACATCGCCGACCCGGTGCTGGGGCACAAGCGCTACGCCCATGATGAGTTCGCCAAAGGCTGGAACGGCATCGTCTTCGCCATCGTCGGTCCCGGTTACGACAAGACCAACGCCTTGCGCAGCCCGCCGCAACCGCTGACGGCGCGTAACAAACTGGACGGATTCAACCCGGTCAAGGATGCGGAATTGATGGATTTCGGCTTCATCCAGAGCGACTTTTTCTAAGCGCCGTACAACTGCCAATAAAAATACAAAAGGAGCAGGATGCTCCGGGAGCAACACATGAAACGCTCATACTGGCTCATGCTGGCCTGCCTGGCCGCAACGACGTCGGGTCTTGCCCACGCCGGTTTCAAACCCATCGAAGTCAAGGACCAGGAGCTCGCCGAGCTGCGCGGTCGCTACGTCATGCCCGGAAGGGTCATCAGCTTTGGCATCGTCATGAGCAGCACCTGGCGCAACGCCAGTGGCGACGTGATCGGCGCGTCCAGCTCCATGCAGATCCAAGCCTCAACGGTCAAACCGCAATTCTACGTCTCGACCATCAAGCAAACCGGTAACGGCAGCACCCCGGAACAGGGCAGCGGCACGATTACCGGTGGCGCCGGCCTTGGCTCAGGCCAGGGCGTGACCCAGAGCGTGCGTGCCGCGGGCGATGGCAACAGCGCCTACAACAACGTCAGCATCAACGTGAAGGAAAGCAACCAGGCACCTGCGCTGGCGCCATCCCAAGGCCAACTGCTGACCAAGGGCCAGACCATCAGCGGCAGCAACGCCGCCGGCAGCGTCGCGGTCACCGCGACCGGCAGCGGCGTGCAAATGGCGATCCAGGCCAACCACAACCAGGGCAGCACCCTGCAACAGGTGGCCCAGGGTGGTTTGTTGCAGAACACCCGCCTGCTGGGCAACAGCAACCTGGTCAACAACATGACCCAGCTCAACGTGGTGCTGAACAATAACGGCCCCAGCGCCGGGGCCTTGGACTGCAATTTGACGCAGCTTCGTGGTCTCCGAAATCTCGGATATTGATCTACGCTGATTTCCGATCATTGGCACACTAGGGACGGCATATTTCATGTATCGATCCGTATCGTTGCGCGCTGTGATGTGTTTAAGCACGTTGTTCCCGGCCACTTTGCTGCAAGCAGCCCCCGATGCCGACATCGAGGCACTGAAACAAGAACTTCTCGAACTCAAGCAACGCTACGAGGTCCAGCAAAAAGCCCTGGCGGTACTCGAACAACGAGTCCGCCAGGTAGAGGATCAACCCGCCGCCCCACAGCCCAAGCGCCTGGCCAAATCGCCAGCCGACATGAAAGGCAACCAGGGTGTCGCCGGCAGTGGTTCGGCAACGGCGGGAGGCAGCGGCTACGGGCAATCCCTGGCTGACGATTCACAACCGGCACAAAGCGTTTCCAACCTGTATGACGAGGCCAGCGGCTTTTTCGGCGGCGGCAAATTCAGCTTCGAAACCGGCGTGACCTATTCGCGCTACGACACGCGGCAACTGATCCTCAACGGTTTCCTGGCCCTGGATTCGATTTTCCTCGGCAACATCAACCTGGACCGGATCAAGGCCGACACCTGGACCTTGGATCTCACCGGTCGCTACAACTTCGACAATCGCTGGCAGTTCGACCTCAACGTGCCGGTGGTCTATCGCGAATCCACCTATCAGTCCGGCGGCGCCAACCAAGGCGCGGCCGGGGTCACCAGCGAAGAAACCGTGACCCGCGACCCGACCATCGGCGACGTCAATTTCGGCATCGCCTATAAGTTCATGGACGAATCGGTCAACAGCCCGGACGCGGTCGTGACCCTGCGCGTCAAGGCGCCCACCGGCAAGGACCCGTTCGGCATCAAGCTGCGCCAATCCCAGGCCAACACCAACCTGTTCGTGCCGGAAGACCTGCCGACCGGCAACGGCGTCTGGTCGATCACGCCCGGTATTTCGCTGGTCAAGACCTACGATCCGGCGGTGCTGTTCGGCAGCCTGTCCTACACCCACAACTTCGAAGAGTCGTTTGACGACATCAGTTCCACGGTCAATCAGGAAGTACCGGGCAAAGTGCGGATCGGCGACAGCTTCCAGATTGGCGGAGGTATCGCCTTTGCCTTGAATGAAAAGATGAGCATGGCGTTCTCGGTGTCCGATCTGGTCCAGAAGAAAAGCAAGCTCAAGCAGGACGGCGGGGACTGGGAATCGGTAGTCTCGAGCGACGCCAATGCCGGCTACTTCAATATCGGCATGACGCTGGCGGCCAGCGACAACCTGACCATCGTTCCCAACCTGTCCATCGGGCTGACGGACGATGCGCCGGACTTCACGTTTAGCCTGAAATTCCCGTATTACTTCTGATGCCCCTCCCTTGTGGGAGCGAGCTTGCTCGCGATGAGGTCCTCTCAGCCAACATTGATGTTGACTGGCAGGCCGCCATCGCGAGCAAGCTCGCTCCCACAGGTTTTGCGCAGCTTTGAATCAGCGAATCTGATGCTTGTGCAACAACCGATAGAACGTCGGCCGCGATACGCCCAACACCCGGGCCGCGACACTCAGGTTGTCGCTGTGGCGGTTGAGTACATCGCTCAGCGCCTGCCGCTCGGCGCGGGTCTTGTAGTCTTCCAGGGTGCCCATCGGTGCGGTGACGCCTTGATGGCTCGCCAGGCCGAGGTCCCGGGCTTCGATCTGCCGCCCCTCCGCCAGCACCAGGCCGCGACGAACACGGTTGGCCAGTTCGCGGACATTACCGGGCCAGTCGTGCATCCCCATCGCCACCAAGGCGTCTTCACTGAAGCTGCGTGGTCGCCGGCCGGTTTCGTGGCTATAGAAATGCGCGAAGTGACTGGCCAGCATCGACAAGTCCCCGTGACGCTCTCGCAACGGTGCCATCACTACCTGCAAAACGTTCAAGCGGTAGTAAAGGTCTTCGCGAAAACGCTTGTGTTCGATCGCCGCTTCCAGGTCCACATGGGTGGCCGCGAGCACCCGCACATCAACCGCAATCGGCTGGCTGCCCCCCACGCGCTCGATGTGTTTTTCCTGGAGAAACCGCAGCAGGTTGGCCTGCAGCTCCAGCGGCAGGTCGCCGATTTCGTCGAGGAACAACGTGCCGCCGTGGGCCGCTTCGATCCGTCCGATCTTGCGTTGATGGGCGCCGGTAAAGGCTCCCTTCTCATGGCCGAACAGCTCGGACTGGATCAGATGTTCGGGGATTGCGCCGCAATTGATGGCGATAAACGGTTTATTGCGCCGGTGCGATTGGTAATGCAGGGTGCGCGCCACCAATTCCTTGCCGGTACCGCTTTCGCCACGGATCAGCACCGGTGACTCGGCGGGCGCCAGTTTGCTCAATAATTTGCGCAGCTCGCGAATCGGTTTGCTGTCACCCAGCAATTCATGTTCCGGCTGGTCGATATGAACCGAGCCCTGGCCCCTCAGCCGCGCCATGCCAAAGGCACGGCCTAGCGTCACCTGGACCCGGGAAACATCGAAGGGCAACGTGTGGAAGTCAAAAAACCATTCGCAGACAAAATCACCGACATTTTTCAGGCGCAGCACTTCCTGGTTGAGCACAGCGATCCATTCCGCGCCGCTGCGGCTGATCAATTCTTTAACCGCTTCGGGGCGCTCCAGATGAAAAGGCTGCAACCGCAAGAGGCCAACGTCGCAGCTTCGGTCGCTTGCGTGCTCCAGGGAACAACTGTCGACATTCCAGCCGATGGCACGCAGCCCCGGCATCAGGCGATGACAATCATCGCAAGGATCGACCACGAGCAGACGACGCAACGCACTGGCTTCGATCATGACTGATCCTTGGCGCCAAAAATAAGGAAATATGATTAGAAACAGGCGTTTGGCGAACCTGCATGTAACAGTAGCAAGAAGTTGACACTTGCTTGTATCGATTAGTTATCAGGGCGACCAAGAAGCGGTTATAAGCGAGCGTTTCGTTAGTTCGTGGCACTTGGAATCTTTCACCACCCTTTCAAACAAAAGGCCAAAAGCCGGGTCTGAAAGAAAATCGAAATTTATTCATCAATTGTGTGACCTGCTCCCGGGTTCGGGACATCAGTACAAGTAACCCGCCGCACGGTAAGCCCAACCGACGGCATATCATTTGATTGGGCACCCTTGAGAGATAACGCCATGAACGCCCCGCTCCGTATCAACGAAGCTCTTTTGATTGCCGACCGCGCATTCCGTCCTTTCCAATGCGTGGCCTGGGCCCCACAAGACGGTAACGGCGAACTGAGCCTGACCGTCATCGACCGCACCAATACGCATATTGGCCGGACTCAGATTCCAAGCAGCGCTTATACCGATCCCGCCCAACTCGCCGACCTGTTGAAACAGGCCCGTGCCGAATTGAGCCAGGAAGGCTACAAACTGCAATCCTGGTCCATGCCTGAATAATGCCCTGACAAGCCGGTTGTTTATTGGCCGGCTTGGCATTGGATTGCAAAGCCATTGTTTAGGCACGAATAGTCTTCGTGCTTTTAGGTACTCACAGTTGTGCACTGTCTGTTTCAAGGATTGAATATCGCTCTCATGCAAACACCGCCTCTTTACCAGGCCGGTCAATGCGCAAGGAGAGCCACGCATGCCCGTTCAATCCGCATTTGCACTCCCGATACGCCGGGCTCAGGCCGGGTACCTCGATACAGGCTTTGCCGACGGCGGTAAGGCCTGGGTCGGCTTTCCAGGGAACACCTCGACGCTCACCACCGGATTGGCCGTTGATCATGCCGGCCGAATTCTATTGGCGGCGCGGGTCATGACAGCCCAAGGCAGTCGCTTCGGTCTGGCCCGGCTTACCCCGAACGGCATGATCGACAGGGACTTTGGCATCAACGGCTACGTGGTCGATGCGTTTGCACCGGGTTGCGAAGCCACCGCGGGCAAGATCACCGAGCTGCCCGACGGCAATATCCTGTTATCCGGCCTGCATTACGAAAGCGCCGACAATACCCTCCCTGCCCTGGCGCTGTTCGATCCCCACGGTCATGCCGTGCATGGCTTTGGCGATGCCGGGCGACAAGTCGTGCGACTTTGCGGCAACCTTTCCCAGGGCATGCGCGATCCTTGGCTACCGCCCGGCGTGCCTGGGGTCGAAGCCTGCGACATGCGCGTACAGGCCGATGGCAGGATATTCATCCTGGCCAACCATCATTTCCAGACGTCCGATCACGTTGGCGTGTTGATTCGATTATTGCCGGACGGCTCACTGGATGACTCCTTCAACCATCGTGGTTTCGTGATGGTTCGTCGGCTGCTGAAAAACAGCTGGCTGAGCTGCCTGGCCCTGCAGGCCGACGGCAACATCGTCGTAGGCGGCGCCATCGATTGGCCCCAGCGCGGTTTGATGGCTCGCTATGACGCCTGCGGCCAACTCGACGAACGCTTCGGCGACGGCGGTTTCCTGTCCTTCACGGCACAGGGACGCAGCGTGATGGTCAGCCAGATCGTGGAAAGCACCCACGGCGATCTGCATGCTTTTGGCGGCAGTCGCGACCCTATGCATTGTCTGTCGGCGTGCATTCCCAGGGACGGGCAGCCGACGCCGGACAACCACGAAGGCCAATGCCGCCTCCTGGCAATCGGCAACCATGCCAGCCAGTGGACGGCCGCGCAGATGCAAGCAGATGGGAAAGTCGTGACGGCCGGCGCAACCATCGGCGGCATAGAGGCCGATTTCATCCTGGCTCGACATCTGCCGGACGGCAATCTTGATCCGGCGTTCGGCCAGGGCCAGGGTTTGCTGCGCACTCGACTGGGCTACAGCCTCGATACCGCGACAGCCGTGGCCGTGCAGGCCGACGGAAAAATACTGGTGGGTGGGCATTCGTTACAGGGCACCTCCAGAGCCGTATTGACGCGGTACAACGCCTGACTTCCGATCCTTTCGGCTAGCGGTAACAAGTCCTACGCTTGATATTCCTCATGGCTTACGGCAAGTTGCGCGCTTCTAATTAAAAGGAGCAGCCAATGTCCGGTCAAATGGCTCAAGCTTTTGCGCACAACTTCCTGGGGCATTCTCCACGCTGGTACAAAGCGTGCGTCATCGTTTTCCTGATTCTCAATGCGTTGGCGTTCTTTACGCTGGGTCCGGTCGTCGCCGGCTGGATGCTGGTCCTGGAGTTCATTTTCACGCTGGCCATGGCCTTGAAATGCTACCCGCTGATGCCTGGCGGTCTGTTGGTCCTGCAAGCCGTGGCGCTGGGCATGACCACGCCAAAGGCGCTGTACGACGAACTGGTCCACAACTTCCCGGTCATCCTGTTGTTGATGTTCATGGTGGCCGGTATCTACTTCATGAAGGACCTGCTGCTGTTCCTGTTCTCGCGCCTGCTGTTGGGCGTGCGTTCCAAGGCAGTATTGGCCTTGATGTTCTGCTTCCTCTCGGCGTTCCTGTCGGCATTCCTCGATGCGCTGACCGTGACAGCGGTGATAATCAGTGCCGCGGTGGGTTTCTATGCGGTGTACCACCGCGTGGCCTCGGGCAATGACCCGCGCCAGGACAGCAGCGTCGATGAAGACCATGACCTGCCGTCATTGCACCATCAGGACCTGGAACAGTTCCGGGCCTTCCTGCGCAGCCTGCTGATGCATGGCGCCGTGGGCACCGCGTTGGGCGGCGTATGCACCTTGGTGGGCGAGCCGCAGAACCTGCTGATCGGCCATGAAATGGGCTGGCATTTCGTCGACTTCTTCATCAAGGTCGCGCCAGTGTCGCTACCCGTGCTCGTGGCCGGGCTGGTGACTTGCGTGGCGCTGGAGAAGCTGCGCTGGTTCGGCTACGGCACGCTGCTGCCGGATAACGTCCGGGCGGTATTGGCCGATTATGCCGAGGAGGACAATCGTGAGCGCACCGCACGCCAGCGTGCTGCCCTCATCGTCCAGGGTATCGCCGCGCTGATCCTGATCGTGGCCCTGGCCCTGCACCTGGCCGAAGTCGGGCTGATCGGTCTGACAGTCATCGTGCTGATCACGGCATTCACCGGTATCACCGACGAGCACAGGCTCGGTAGCGCGTTCAAGGACGCCATGCCCTTTACCGCGCTGCTGGTGGTGTTCTTCGCCGTGGTCGCGGTCATTCATGACCAACACCTGTTCTCGCCATTGATCCAATGGGTGTTGGCGCTGCCGGCCGACCAGCAGCCTGGCATGCTGTTCATCGCCAACGGCCTGTTGTCGGCCATCAGCGATAACGTCTTCGTCGCGACGATCTATATCACCGAAGTGAAGCAAGCCTTTGTCGCTGGCAACATGAGCCAGGAACACTTCGAGACCCTGGCGGTCGCCATCAACACCGGCACCAACTTGCCCAGCGTCGCCACGCCCAACGGCCAGGCGGCTTTCCTGTTCCTGCTGACGTCGGCCATTGCCCCGCTGGTTCGCCTGTCCTATGGCCGCATGGTCTGGATGGCGCTGCCTTATACGGTGGTGATGGGTGGCCTGGGCTGGTATGCGGTGACTTACTGGCTGTAACGCCATTACTGAAGAGGCATGACTCTCTGTGGCGAGGGGATTTATCCCCGTTGGGCTGCGTAGCAGCCCCTAAAACAGTGAACTCAATCTTTTGGATATACCGAGTTGGCTGGTTTGGGGGCCGCTACGCAGCCCAGCGGGGATAAATCCCCTCGCCACAAGTATGTAGGGGATTATCTAGCGCGGCAGGATGTACCGTTCGATCGCCAATGCCGCACCGTCTTCGGTGTTGGCTGCGGTAACGACATCCGCCTGGCGCTTGATCGCCTCTTCCGCCTGGCCCATTGCAATCGACAGCCCCGCGCGATGGAACATCGCCGGATCGTTGCCACCGTCGCCCATGGCGGCGGTTTGCTCCAGTGGTACACCCAGGAACTCCGCCAGGGTCGACAGCGCCTCACCCTTGTTCGCCTTCATCGCCGTTACGTCCAGATAGATCGGTTGTGAACGCGACACCTGGGCCTGGCCTTTGAGCAGCGGATGCAAGCGCGCCTCCAGCTCTACCAGCAGGTCCGTGTTGGCGCTGGTCGCGACGATCTTGTCGATGCGTTCCAGATACGGTTCGAAACTCTCCACTTCCACCGGTGGATAGCCCAGGCCACGGGTTTCAACCGGCACCATCGGACCGTTGGCGTCGCGCACCAGCCAGTCGCCATCGGCAAACACCCAGACCTCGATGCCGGGCTGATCGGCGTACAGCGCCAACGTGGTCAGCGCCGCCTCGGGCGGCAAGTAGTGAACAGCCAGGAAGCTGCCGTCCGGATGCACCAGCGTCCCGCCGTTGAACGCCGCCGTGGGCAAGTCGACGCCCAAGGCTTCGATCTGCTGCAACATGGCCCGCGGAGGACGCCCGGTGGCAAGACTGAACAGCACGCCGGCCTCGCGCAATGAACGAACGGCTTGAATCGTGCGCTGGTTGAGACTGTGATCGGGCAGCAACAACGTGCCGTCCATGTCGCTGAGCAAGAAGCGGATGGGGCCTTTCACCTGATCACTCATCCGAGACCATGCCAGACGCGACCATCGCGAGTCAGCAATTCATCGGCGGCTGCAGGGCCATCTTCACCGGCCTGATACGTCTGGACCGTTGCATCTTCCCGCCAGGCATCGAGGAATGGCTGCACCGCGCGCCAACCGTTTTCGATGTTGTCGGCACGCTGGAATAATGTCTGGTCGCCCGTCAGGCAATCGTAGATCAGGGTTTCGTAACCCGTTGACGGCTGCATTTCGAAGAAATCCTTATAGGCAAAACCCAATTCGATATTCGCCATGTCGAGGGCTGGCCCGGGCCGCTTGGCCAATAGGTCGAACCACATGCCTTCGTTGGGCTGGATCTGGATTCTCAGGTACGTAGGTTGCAATTCATCGACTTCGGTGTCGCGAAACTGCGCGTAAGGCGCCGGCTTGAAACAGATGACGATTTCCGTGTCGCGCACGCTCATGCGCTTGCCGGTGCGCAGGTAGAACGGCACGCCGACCCAACGCCAGTTGTCGATCATCACCTTGAGGGCGACGTAGGTTTCGGTGCTGCTGTCGGCCGCGACATTGGCTTCCTCGCGGTAGCCTTTGACCGCGTTGCCGCCGACTTCCCCGGCGGTGTATTGGCCACGTACCGAATTGGCGCGGGCCTGCTCCACCGACCAGGGCCGGATCGCCCCGACCACCTTGGCCTTCTCGCCACGCACCGCGTCAGCGCCGAACGCCGCGGGTGGCTCCATCGCAACCATCGCCAGCAACTGGAACAAGTGGTTGGGCACCATGTCCCGCAGAGCCCCAGTGTGCTCATAAAAACTGCCGCGGGTTTCCACGCCGACGGTTTCGGCGGCGGTAATCTGCACGTGATCGATGTAATGATTGTTCCAGAACGCCTCGAAGAGGCTGTTGGAGAAACGGCTGACCAGAATGTTCTGCACCGTTTCCTTGCCCAGGTAATGGTCGATCCGATAGATCTGTTTCTCGCCCATGACCTTGAGCAGGCAAGCGTTGAGCGCCTCGGCGGTTTGCAGGTCGGAGCCGAACGGCTTCTCGATCACCACGCGCCGGAAGGCGCCATCCTGTTCCTCAAGCAGCCCGGCCGCGCCAAGGCGGCGAACCACTTCACTGAAAAAGCGTGGCGCGGTCGCCAGGTAGAAGACCGCGTTGCCGGTACCGCTGGCGGCGATTTTCGCCGCCAGCGCCTGGTAGGTACTGTCATCGAGGAAATCACCCTGGACGTAACCGATGCCCTGGGCCAACTTGGCCCACAGCGCCGGATCGAGCGCCCGATCAGGATCGACGCCCTTGCCCTGCGCCTCGTTACGGATGAAATCCTCGAGTTTTTTCGCAAAATCCACATCGCTGATGGCGTTGTGGTCGACACCGATGATTTGCAGGCCATCGCCGAGCAGCCCGTCACGGCTGAGGTGGTAAAGCGCCGGCATGAGCAAGCGCTTGACCAGATCCCCATGGGCACCGAACAGGAACAGCGTGGTCGGTGGCGCGGGTTCTGCCTTGGATTTCCTGCCGATCGAAGTCATTTTTTCGGCGTCTCCACGTGGCCACCGAAGCCGAAGCGCATCGCCGACAACATTTTGTCGCCATATGTGGCCTGCTGACGGGAGCGGAAACGCGCGAACAGCGAACTGGACAGCACTGGCACCGGCACCGCTTGTTCGATGGCCGCCTCAATGGTCCAGCGCCCTTCCCCGCTGTCGGCGACTTCGCCGGAGAAACCATCCAGTTTCGGATCGCTGGCCAGCGCATCTGCGGTCAGGTCCAGCAGCCAGGACGAAACCACGCTGCCACGTCGCCAGACTTCGGCGATATCGGCGACGTTCAGGTCGAACCGCTGCTCGGGCGGCAGGCTTTCGCTGGACTTGGTCTTGAGGATGTCGAAGCCTTCGGCGAAGGCCTGCATCATTCCGTATTCGATGCCGTTATGGATCATCTTCACAAAATGCCCGGCACCGGCCGGACCGGCATGGATGTAGCCGCGCTCGGCACGATCGTCGTCGGACTTGCGGTCTCGGGTGCGTGGGATATCGCCCATGCCCGGCGCCAGGCTGGCAAACAACGGGTCCAGGCGCCGGACGACATCGGCATCCCCGCCGATCATCATGCAGTAGCCGCGCTCAAGCCCCCAGACGCCGCCGGAGGTGCCGACGTCGATGTAGCTCAGGCCTTTTTCCGACAGGGCCTGGGCACGACGGATGTCGTCCTTGTAATACGTGTTTCCGCCATCGATGATCACGTCGCCCGGCTCGAGCAGCGCGCTCAACGCGTTGATGGTGTCTTCCGTAGGCGCGCCGGCCGGCAGCATGACCCAGACGGCCCGTGGCTTCTCCAGCCCGGCGACCAACGCCGGCAGGTCCGCGACGCCCGTTGCGCCTTCCTGGCTCAGGTTTTCGACGAAAGCGGCATTGCGGTCATACACGACGGTGGTGTGCCCTTTGAGCATCAGGCGCCGTGCAATATTGCCGCCCATGCGGCCCAGTCCAATGATCCCGAGTTGCATGTGCTGATGCTCCCTACTACAAATAAAGGTGTGTCAAAGGTTTAGCTCAAATGACTTGTGGAGGTTAGTCCAGAGCATTGCGGCATAGTTTCCGGGTAAATCGCCCGATCACAAAGGATAACGTTCAAAAACCGGCCGAAGACACGGCGACCATGAAAAATAAAAAAGTTCCATTCACGAGCAAAAGTATTCAGAATCGGCGCCGATAAAGAGGTGTCGACCAAAAAAACTGGCGACATCTCTCTAGTTGATGTACGCCATTTGCGAGGTGAGCAATGGGCCCAGTCGTTACCGCACGTCCTCCCCAAACCCTTTACGTGACCATTCGTCGCGACGAATTACGCCTGCTGAAAGAAGAGCGTGATCTGCTGCTTGATGAAGTGACGCAGTTGCGCTTGCAGTTGAAACACGCACAGCTTCCTTGCCAGGGCCAGGCTTTGGCTCGCTGAACCCACCTGTCCCAGAGGCAAGGCAGTTGAAGTGACACCGGGCAAGCCGGTGTCGCTTCAAAAAGCTCCTGCCACAAGCAATTCGTAACCAAAAAACTCACGAAGTTTTCACATCCTTCCCTTAATACTCCCGCGCACTGAATTTTTCGTCGAATGCCATGAGCACCAATCCGGTGCCAACAGCTTCGTCGATGGGGGCTGGAGCGCTTGATGAGTGTGTTCAAACGCAGCAAAACGACTGCGAAAGGTTTTGACTGGGCCGGGCTCGGCTGGCTGTTTCTATTCTTCTGGTACTTTTCCGGCATCACCCAATTACTCATCCTGCTGAGCGACACCTCCGGCTTCACCGGCTTTCGCCAGGCCTTCGTGATGAGCGCCCTGTGGCTGGCGCCGATGCTGCTCTTTCCTGCCCGCACTCGCCTACTCGCCGCATTGATCGGCGTGGTGCTGTGGGCGTGTTCCATGGCAAGCCTGGGCTATTTCTTCATCTACCAGCAGGAATTTTCCCAAAGCGTCATCTTCATCATGTTCGAATCGAACGTGGCCGAAGCGGGCGAATACATGACCCAGTATTTTGCCTGGTGGATGGTCCCAGCGTTCCTCGCCCACACGTTGGTGGGCTATTTCCTCTGGACCCGGCTGCGCCCGGTTTATCTTCCGCGAGGCCAGGCAGTGGTTGCCGCCGCCGTGATCATGGTCGCCGTGGTGGGTTATCCCTTGATCAAGCAGACCCAGCGCACCGGCACCCTCGCCGGCGGCCTGGAGAAATTCGAGGATCGCATCGAGCCGGCCGTGCCGTGGCAGATGGTGGTGGCGTACCGTCGCTACACCGAACAGCTGGAGAACATGCAAGGCATGCTTCACAGCGCCAGCACCATCGCGCCCTTGAGCAACCTCAAGGACACCATGGCCAACCAGCCCGCAACGCTGGTCCTGGTCATCGGCGAATCGACCAACCGCCAGCGCATGAGCCTCTACGGCTACCCCAGGGAAACCACGCCGGAACTGGACAAGCTCAAGGACCAGCTCGCGGTGTTCGACAATGTCATCACCCCGCGCCCCTACACCATCGAAGCGCTGCAACAGGTGTTGACGTTCGCCGACGAGGAAAACCCGGACCTCTACCTGAGCACGCCGTCGTTGGTGAGCATGATGAAACAGGCCGGCTACAAGACCTTCTGGATCACCAACCAGCAGACCATGACCAAGCGCAACACCATGCTCACGACCTTCTCCCAGCAGGCCGACGAGCAGGTGTACCTGAACAACAACCGCAACCAGAATGCCGCCCAGTACGATGGCGACGTGATCGAACCGTTCAACAAGGCATTGGCCGATACCGCGCCGCGCAAGCTGATCGTGGTGCACCTGCTCGGCACGCACATGAGCTATCAGTACCGTTATCCGCCAACCTTCGACAAGTTCACTGACCGCCAAGGCGTACCGGCGGGCGTACGTGACGACCAGGTCCCGACCTACAACAGCTACGATAACGCGGTGCTGTACAACGACTTCGTGGTGTCCAGCCTGATCAAGGACTACGCCAAGACCGACCCCAACGGTTTCCTGCTGTACCTGTCGGATCACGGTGAAGACGTATTCGATTCGCCGGGGCATGAGACCCTGGGGCGCAACGAGGGCAAACCGACCGCGCCGATGTATACCATTCCATTCATGGCCTGGGCCTCGCCGAAATGGCGCGAAACCCATGATTGGAACCTCGCCGGCGACCTGGAACGCCCTTACAGCAGTTCGCACCTGATCCATACCTGGGCGGACATGGCCGGCTTGAGCTTCGACGAACTGGACCGCAGCAAAAGCCTGGTCAGCGATGCGTTCACGGCCAGGCCACTGTTGATCGGCAATCCGTACGAGAGCCAGCACAAGGCATTGATCGACTTCAGCCTCATGAAACCCAGGGGGCCAGCGGGACAGGTCGTACAGAAATAGTCGGAACCGGTTGAAGCCCGCTGTTACAGGGGCTTGATCCAGAACTGCATGAGGCCGTGGGCCGGATCGAACATGCCGGGGGCAAAACCGAACTTGGCGTAACTGGCCTGAGCCGCGGCATTGCCTTCCAGCACCTCCAGAGTGATCTTGCAGCACCCCCGTTGGCGAGCGATGTCTTCGACTTTGCGCAGCATCTTCTGACTCAGGCCCATCCCGCGAAACTCCGGCATCACGGCAACGTCATGGACGTTCGCCAAAGGCCGGCAGGCAAACGTGGAAAAGCCCTCGAAGCAGTTGACCAATCCCGCCGGTTCGCCATTGACGAACGCCAGTACGCTGAAGGCATGGGCGCGCTTGGCCAGTTCTTCAGGCAAATGCGCAAGCACCTCGGCCGGCAACGAATGGCCTCCTCCCATCGGGTCCTCGGCATAGCCGTTGAGCACATGACAGATCGCTTGCGCGTGGACCGGATTGGTGTAGCTGGCTTGGAGTACAAGGATGTCCTTGGCTTCTTCCATGATTGTTCCATCTCGTTTCGATAAGGCCGGCGGCGTGGTCGCCGGCAGGGTTCAGGTCAGGCGAACTGACCGAAACGTTGCAATTGCATTTCCTGGAGGCGACTGAGGGTACGGCGAAACGGGAATTGCAGATAGCCCTCGGTGTACAACTGGTCCATCGGCACCTCGGCCGACAGGTACAACGGCACCTTGCGGTCATAACATTCGTCGACCAGGGCGATGAATCGCCGCACGCCATCGTCGTGAACCGACAACTGCGGCAGTTCACGATCACCGGCCTCGACCCGCTCGATCCCATCTTCAGTGCCACGGGCAATGCGCCCTTCGCGCTGCTCGGCGCTCAAATTAGGCACGTCGCTGAGCAGGATCGCCTTGAAGCGGTCGCACAGCGCCATGAAATCCACCGCCGAAAACGGTTGCTCGCACAGGTCCGGGTAACGACTCCAAAGCACCGTGTCGCTGGCCTGCACCGGAACGACCAGGCGATGGCCCACCTCAACCGGCGCGCTGCTCGACGCCTGCCCCGCGCTCAACCGGGCAAACACATCCGCCAATGGATCGACCAGGCCGGGATCGCGCAGCCAATAGCGCTGTTGCAGCATGCCCGGATGCTGGCGATGGTCCTGCCAGCCATTCACGGGAACGACCTGCATGTGCTGCTTGATCGCGGTAATGGTCGGCAGGAACCGCTCGCGGTTGTGGCCATTGGCGTAGAGCTCGTCGGGCGGCAGGTTGGAGGTGCTGACCACCACCATGCCCAGCTCGAACATCACCTGGAAGAGGCGACCAAGGATGATGGCGTCGCCGATGTCCGTGACGAACAACTCGTCGAAACACAACACTCGCACCTCGCGACTCAACTCTCGGGCCAAGGCCTGCAACGGGTCAGGCGTGCCGGTGAGCTGGAATGAGCGTTGGTGCACCCAGGCCATGAAATGGTGGAAGTGTTGGCGACGGGCCGGCACCTCGAGGCTTTCGTAGAAGCGATCCATGAGCCAAGTCTTGCCGCGCCCAACCGGGCCCCAGAGATACACACCCTTGATCGAATTGCGGCCTTCGTGCAACGCCTTATGGCATTGTTCCAAGGCCATGATGGCCAGCTCCTGGGCTTCATCCTGGACGAAACCGTGATGTTCGATGGCATGCTGCCAAGCGCTCAAGGGGGATTTGAAAATCATGCGACCCGGGTCCGGAAGGCGAAGGTGGCGAGTATGCCATGCAGCGCAACCCGGAGAGTGTTTCGCTGCCTATGGTTCACCCCAAACCTGCTCCCGCTGGGCTGCGCTGTAGGAGCTGCCGAGCGAAGCGAGGCTGCGATCTTTCCAAAGCCAGTTGAGTCTAAAGCGAAAGATCTAGATCAAAAGATCGCAGCCTTCGGCAGCTCCTACAGCAGCCCAGCGGGAGCAAGCGCCCTCGCCACAGCTTCGCTCCTACCTCTCACGCAAAAACTACACGGAAATATCCAACCGACTGATCTTCCCCTGCTCATCGAGCCGGAACGTATAGCGCAACTCCAGCGGGCTGCCGGGGAAGGTTCCCGAAATCAGGTTGTGGACCAGTACCTTTCCGGTACGTTGCTGTACGTTGAGCACTTCGACCCGTGGCTCATAACGTCGCGCGGTGTCTTCCATCCATTGGGCGATGGCCTGGGTACCGACCCGGTGATGACCCTCATCGAAGACGTTGGCATTCTCGGCAAAGAAACGCGTCGCCGCCGAGCTGTCGCGGGCGTTGGCCGCGGCGATGTAACCGGCAATCGCCGGAGCAAGGGAAGAGACGGGGTTGGACATGTCAGGGCTCCTTGTTGTATCGATCCGCAGCCATGCTAAAACAGCGTCATGTCAGTTTTTGTCAGGAGTGAAACGCCCGGCTTCATCCAGGTTCATCAGTGCAAACCAGGCCCGCAACAAATCGCTGCGCCGGCCCGGATAACGCTCACCCTGGGCAGTCGCGGCGGCGATCCGATCGGTGCGAAAGGTTCGATAGGCGCCGCGCAATTCACACCAGGCCACCACCACCCGGGCCTCGTTGAAAAAACCCAGGGCCAGGGGCCAGATCAAGCGCTGGCTCGGGTTCTTGTTCACGTCGGCGTAATCGATGTGCAGCTTGGCCTGAGTGCGAATGGCCTGGCGATAGACGTTCAGGTCAACGATGTTCTGTGGGTAGCCATAACCCGGGGGGCCCGGCAGTACCGTCGGATTATGCAAGGCGTCCCGTAAACCCGGTGCCAGCACGGCATCGACCTTCGCCAAGGCGTCGGCCGCAGCTTTGCCCAGCACCTCATCGCCGCGCTGGTCGACGTAGCGCAAGCCCAGCACGATGGCTTCGATCTCATCGGCGGTGAACATCAAGGGGGGCAGGAACAGCCCGCTGCGCAACACATAGCCGATGCCCGCCTCGCCCTGGATCGGCGCGCCCATCGCCGTAAGTTCGGCGATATCGCGATACAGCGTGCGCTCGGACACCTTCAACTCGCTCGCCAATGTCGCGGCGGTGGCCGGGCATCGCTTGCCCCGCAAGACTTGCAGCAACGTGAGCAGCCGAGTGGTTCGCGACACGATAGAAAAGATCCGAAGGAAATTCGCAGCAGATTAGCAGAGGCTGGTGTCAGAAACTGTCAGGAGGACCATACCTTCGCCACGGATACTGGCTTCATCCAGTGTTATCGTTGTGCCCACCCGTCTCGATGAGAAGATTTCCATGCGCAAAATCCTCGGCTTGTCGCTCGTCCTGGCGGTACTCAGCCTGAACGCCTGCACCCTCTTCCAGCACCGAGACCCGCTGAACATCAATGTGGTCGGCATCGAACCTTTGCCCAGCCAGGGCCTGGAGATGCGCTTTGCGGTGAAACTGCGTTTGCAGAACCCCAACGAAACCACCATCGACTACAACGGCGTAGCGCTGGACCTGGAGGTCAACGGCCATACACTGGCGACCGGGGTCAGCGACCAGACCGGCTCGATCCCTCGTTTTTCCGAAGGCATCCTGAGCATACCGGTGAGCATTTCGGCTTTCTCGGTATTGCGCCAGACTCTGGGCCTGAGCCAGACCCAAAGCCTCGACAACCTGCCTTATGTGCTCAAGGGCAAACTCGCTGGCGGATTGTTCGGCACGATGCGCTTCGTCGACCGCGGCACCCTCGACTTGCCGGGATCCACGGCCACTTGGTGATTAGTTGGTAAAACGCACGCCCGGCTTGGCGCGCTCATCCACCACCAATTCGAACACATCCGGCCGGGCATAGTGACCCACCACGTCATAGTCATAGCGCGCCCGCACCAGCTCGTCTGTGTCGATTTCAGCGGTCAATAACCCGGCAGTGCCTTTCAACGGTCCGGCCAGCACATCCCCCATCGGCCCGACAATCACGCTGCCGCCCGCGATCAAGGGCCGCTCCGCCGGCCAGTTCGCCACGTCGATGCCCAGCGCCTGCGGTGACGCCTGGACTTGACAGGCACTCACTACGAAACACCGTCCTTCGTGGGCGATATGACGCATGCTCACCTGCCACATTTCCCGCTCGTCCACGGTTGGCGCACACCAGACGTCCACGCCTTTGGCGTACATGGCCGTGCGCAGCAGCGGCATCATGTTCTCCCAACACACCGCTGCGCCCACGCGCCCCACCTGGCTGTCGATCACCGGCAACGTCGAGCCATCGCCCTTGCCCCAGATCAGTCGCTCCGTGCCGGTGGGCATCAGCTTGCGGTGCTTGGCGACCAAGCCTGCGTCCGGCTCGAAATACAACGCGGTGCAGTACAAGGTATTGCCAACACGCTCGATGACACCCAGCACCAGGCTGGCTCCAGTACGCGCCGATAAACCGGCCAACGCCTCCGTCTCGACGCCCGGCACGTCGATTGCGTTGGCGAAGTAACGCGCAAAGGCCTCGCGCCCTTCCGGCAACCGATAACCCAACTGGGTTCCGAAACCCTCGCCCTTGGGATAGCCGCCTAGCAACGCCTCGGGCATCACCACCAAACGAGCGCCAGCTTCACGAATGGCCTCTTCGTAGGAAAGAATCTGCGCCAGGGTTTCGGCTTTGCCCCCCGGCAACGAACCGATCTGCAAGGCAGCGACAATGGACTTGGGCATGGTCTTGAACTCCGTGATTTCAGGTATTGCCGATTCTCCGGTGCCGATGGATCATGAATAAAGCCCAGCACGCTGCTAAAAGATATGAACCAAATGAATATCGCCGACGTAGACCTGAACCTGCTGAAAACCTTCGAAGCCTTGCACGATGAATCCAGCGCCAGCCGCGCGGCCCTGCGCCTGGGCGTGACTCAGTCGGCTATCAGCGCCGCGTTGCGCAGGCTTCGAGGGCTGTATGACGATCAACTGTTCGTGCGCACCGGGCGCGGCCTCGCTCCGACGCTGCGGGCCAATCAGTTGAAGCCGGTGATCAGCGATGCGCTGGACAAATGCCGGCAAAGCCTGGCGATGGTCGATCCGGGCGCGAGCCACTATGAGGGCCGCTCGGTCATCGTCGGATTATCCGATGATTTCGAGATCGGCCATGGGCGGCGACTGATCGAGGAGGTGGCACGGCGAGCGCCGGGCCTGCGCTTGATTTTCCGCCAGACCCACAGCCAGATCGTCGGCCGCGCCTTGATGGAACGCAGTCTCGACTTGGCGATCACTGCGGGAGGGTTTACCGAACGGCTGCTCAGTCGCCAGGTCTTGGGTGAAGGTGACTACGCCTGCCTGGTGGATCGGGCCAGCCTTGAGGAAGGTGAGCAGAGCCTGAGCCTGGAAGCCTTCGTGGCCCGTGAGCACCTGCTGGTGTCGTCGGGCGGTTTCATCGGCATCACCGACGAAGGGCTGGCCGGGCTCGGCTTGCGCCGGCGAGTGTGTGCCTCGACCACTCACTTCGCGGCGCTGCCGTTCCTGCTCAAGGGCAGCCAGGCTGTGGCGACTATCCCGGGCCATGCCGCCAAGGCCATTGCGGCACTCAGCGGCCTGGCATTGCTGCCCTGCCCGCTCGCCTTGCCCCGCTATCCCATCGAACTCGGATGGCGAACCCACACGCCAATGGATCCGGCGGCCAGCAAAGTGCGCGAAGCGATCGTCGCCACCTTCGCTTGAATGTTTATTTATTGGCGGCCATCAGGCGGTTGACCTCGCTGCGCACCATGTTGGCGTACTCCGGAGGCGACATGCCGTCCAATTCCGCACGCACCCATTCAGCCCATTTGCCCTTGCGCTTGGAGCGCTCGCCGAACAATCGGGCGGCGTCGCCCTTGGCCTTGCCCAGGTTGTTTTGCCACAGCTCGAAGAGCCGGGATTTTTCATCTTCCAGCGCGGCGCGCTCGGCCAGGGGCCTGTCAGCCAGATTGAAACTCATGGGGAATTTCCTGTTGCGTAAATAGGCGCCATCTTACACCTTGAGCGGAAACGTCTTAACCACGATTTTTACTGCGCCAGCGTGACGCACGCCGGTGCTGCAACTTTCAAGCAAGCGCAACACTCCACTGTTCACTGCCATCATCCTCAAGGAGTACCTCAATGGCTCGTAGAAGCGTCGCGCAACCGAACGGAGAGCAAATCAAGGATCAGGCCTTCAGCGAACTGAAAGCGTTGATCGAGGAGTCGGAGAAGTTGCTCAAGAGCAGCGCCGCCCTGGTGGGTGAAGATGCCGAGGACCTGCGCGGCCAGATCGCCCAGAAGCTGCAACAGGCCCTGGACGCAGTCGCCAGCGCGCGGGAGCGTACACGCCCGATGGTGGACGCTACGGAAGTCTATATCGGCGGCCATCCATGGCAGACCGTCGCGATTTCCGCAGGCTTCGGCCTGGTGGTGGGGTTGTTGCTCGGGCGTCGCTAAGAAGGTGATGGCGAGGGAGCTTGCTCTCTCGCCACAAAACCCATTGTTTGCGGTTTACAGCCCCGCCAGTTCGCGCAACTGCGCCAACGTCTGCTCGTCCAGTGTGATCCCCTGCTCATTGGACTTGCTGCGCTCACGGTGCCGACGATCACCCGGCAACCGGCGCAATCCCACCCCATGCATCTGCCTGACCAGTTCCTGGCTACGCTCGGCGAAACCTTGCCCGGCGGCCTTGCTTGGATCGATCACGATCAGCAATTGCCCGGTCCACGGCGTCTTGGCGCCCGGGTGATTGTGCCAATCGAATTCGAAAGAGAAATTCCCGCCGGTCAACGCCGCCGCCAGTAACTCGACCATCATCGACAGCGCCGAACCCTTGTGCCCGCCAAACGGCAAAAGCGCGCCACCTTCCAGGATCGCCTTCGGGTCACAGGTCGGCTGGCCAAGGCTGTCGACGCCCATGCCGGGTGGCAACCGCTCGCCTTTGCGCGCGGCGATCTGTACATCACCGTGGGCAATGGCGCTGGTGGCCAGGTCGAAGACGATCGGCTCGCCCCCGGCGCGTGGCGCGGCGAAGGCGATGGGGTTGGTGCCGAACAGCGGGCGGTCCGCGCCATGGGGCACCACGCAGGTCATGCTGTTGACCACGCTCAGCGCCACCAGTCCCTCATAGGCAAACGGCTCGACATCCGGCCAAAGCGCCGCGAAATGGTGGGAGTTGCGTATCGCCAGCACCGCAATCCCGGCGCTGCGGGCTTTTTCCACCAGCAGTGGCCGGGCAGCTTCCAGGGCGGGCTGGGCAAAACCGTTGCAGGCGTCCACCCGGACGAACCCGGAGGCGACGTCTTCGACCACCGGCACCGCTTGACCATCGACCCAGCCGCTGTTCAGCGTCGAGACATAGCCGGGTATGCGGAACACGCCATGGCTGTGGGCACCGTCACGCTCGGCGGCGGCACAGTTCAGGGCCAGCGTGCGGGCGACATCGGCCGAGGTGTCATGGCGGAGGAAAATCTGCTCGAGCAGGTTCACCAAGGCGTCGAAAGACAGGGTGCAGGAAGCGGCATGATCGGATGGCGCGGACATCTGAAGCTCCAGGATGATTGTTGGAGGTAGCAACAGCGTGAGGGACCCACGGGGTGATTAAACACCGCTTCGCACGCGCCCTGTCAATCATTGCCCGGCACCTGTCACAAGCCTGACAGCTCAGGCAACTGCACGTGCGGTAACTATGTACCGCCATTGCCTGTCCGCCACTGCCTAACCTGCCGTTTCTCACCTTCGCACCGTCAAGCGGTGCCTTCAACGAGATACGACAATGACGACTAGACCCGCCCCCCTGCTGTTCCCGGAAATATTAGCTGCCGAGCGCCTGGATCAACTCACCACGCCCAACGAGTTGACACAGGAAGACCTCGACTGGCTGCGCCATGTCTCGCTACCCAGCCACACGCAGCGCGCCGCGAAGACGCCGCCGATGTTTGCCGAAAGGATCCTGCTGCAAGCCGAGAAAAAAACGCCCATCGCGCTGGCCGGCTGCTTTGCCCTCAGCACCTCGTCCGGCGGCAACAGCGCCGATACCGGGCCAGCGTTTCTCTATACGCCGATGGAAGGCATCAGGAAATTCCACAGCCCTGTATCGCTCGGAACAGCAATTGATCAGATGCGCCTAGACGCCGCACGGCGCAACGACCTTTACAGCCTCCTGTCCGTTTCCCAGCGCAGTGAATTGCTCGGCACCTCCGAGATTACCCAGACCAGACACGTTATCGAGGGAGACATTTTCAAGGATCAACTCGCATCCATTGAAAGTGCCCAGCACCTGAATGCTTCCTCAATGGTAAGTGAACTGGTCAAGTTGCCTTCGCTAACGTCGATGCTTGATCAGATCCTCAACGAGATGCTGCCGAAGCTCGACTACCGACAGGCCCGCCTTGCCCTCGGCAAAGGCGTTCGCCCGGGAGGTGCCGAGGATATCGGGGTGACAGAAAGCATGCCGCTTACAGACGCGGTCCTGATCTATTTCCATCATCAGGGTTGGCCGCCGGGGCATTACGGCTATATCACCTTTCCCGGCACAGCCAGTTCGCCCTATACCGCGGCGCAATGGCTGGACCTGATCACGCGCGCCGCCACCCAACTGATTCCAGCGCTCGCACGTTGCATCGAAGGCTTTTGGAAAAAGATGAGCAGTTCTTTTTACCTGTCACGCCGAAAGCTTCTGGAGCAGGTCATTCACGACGGGCTATGGGCAAGCATCCTGGCCGAACGGGAAAAAGGACAACTCACGCAAGCACAAAGCCATGAACTCATTCGCATGTTCAGACCTTCTTCCCAGGACAAGACACCCCTGTTTATCGAAACGATTCGACTGGGCGAACGTGCGTCCGACTACGTGGAGCTCGCGGGTTCCCTGATGATCAGCGGCAAAGACCATTACCTTTACACGCCCATCCAGGGGATTCGAAAGGTCGACAACTATTCCGCTTTCAGAGATGCCTTGTTGACTGAACCCAACGCGGCGATGGCAAAGGAAGCCATCTATAGCCTCCTGGACCTGGAAGGATGCAATCGTTTCCTGCGCTTTGATGAACCGCAGATTTCGGGAAAACCGGCGGACTTGCCGATTGCCGAATACCTGGCCGATTCAATGCTTGAAAAACAGCAGAAAAACCTTCATTACGCGCTGGAAATGTCTCGCCAGGACGATGTTGATGCCCAAGCACTCGTCGACAAGGCATTGGATATACGCGCGTTCGTTAACAAAAACCTGTTGAGTCAGCCCACCGCCGGGCATTGGGGCACTCATCCCGCCTTTTACGGCAACCTGCGCTCCTCCAATCTGCGGGCCGATCAGCTGGAAAGAAACATCAAGAGTTACACCGATATCGCGCAGACCTTCGACGAGCTGTTCACCCGGTTACCGAACTCAGGCGGCGCTTCGCTCTATACCCGGCCAAGAGACCTGCTGTCACAACTAACTAATGTTTTTTCCCTCGGCATACGCGCGGAGGCCGAGCTGAGAGCGCGTAATGAAACGCTTCCGTCGATTGCCCATGAGTTGATCAACACGGTTTTCACCTTTGACGCGGATTACCCGGACCGCTCACTGCGCACCGGTGTCAGAGGTTTTCGACCTGACGTCTACTCATTGACGCTCAAACGCAGCGATAAAGACCAAACGGTTCAGCTCCCCCTCGCCAACTGTTTTTTATTGACTGAACGCGGCGGACTGGACACACCGTATTCCGGCATGGGCATTCTTTGGACACCCTCCGAAGGTTTGCAGGCCTTTTCATCCGTAGAGGCTGTTACCCGGCGACTGAATCACTGCCTGCTCGATTCTCGAAAGCGCTTTGCTTATCTCGCGAACCTGCCTTCCGCGCAACGCAGGCCTCATGCCCAGTATCAACTCGAGTCCTACGAGCTTATCCAAGAGAACGTGCTGCTGAACCGGATGAAATCGTTCATCACGTATTTCGAGGCGGAGCATGCTTACCTCAGTACCTTGAAAGCCGGTGATTGGCATCTGACGGGGGCGACGCTTCAGAGAAGCCTCCAGGCACTGCTCGGCAAAGGCGCGCCCAACAACCTCGAACGTGCCACGCGCATCGCCCGGGCCGACAAACTGCGACACACACTTCCCGCCTGGCTCGGCACGGCCGCTCTTGATGAGCAGCGTTTTCATGTCGAACTCCTGGAGCAATATAAAAACAGCGCGAGTGAGGGCAAGGATTATCTGCACGGAATCGAGCCGGTGCGCACCTATGTGCAAAGAAAACTGCAAATGATTCTAGCGGCGCGCTTTCCGCATAAAAAACTGAACCCCGAGACGGTTCAGATCACGCCAACCCTTGCGGTAGTGGGTGCAGCCAGCTCATTGACCGATTTTGCCTTGTGTCATGTCGATGTAACCGAGAAAAGCTTCCAGGTCTCGTCAACCTCCACCCAACCTTTACCAGACGGTTTGAACGAGACGGCTGTCAGGCAGATATTATCGTCCCTGGATGTGCAAACCACCTTCAAGCAAGCCTTGACTCAAGGACTGTCTGGCGTCGCCGCGGACGTCCTTCCAAGAAGACAACGTTTTTGCCGACAACTGCCCTGGCAGCTGTTGCAATACGCCCATGCACTTCATCTGCAACAGCATCTTAGCGCCACAGCATTCGACCTGATCCACCAGATAATGGACATGCCGGACGCGATCGCCCGGGAAGCCGTGCAGAACGCTCACGCGATCTTTCGTCCACTGGAACTGATCAAAACCGGCGGCGCTGCTGCGGTCAAAGCCGCGGGGCTTTACGTCATCAGTTCGAGCGCCGATACCGCAAGCCCGCACATCCTGTACGCGCCCTACCACGACGGCCATCAACTCACCGAGTTCAAGGATGAAGCGAGCATCATCGCCGCCTTCAATGCACCCGGCGCGCTTCAGGACTTGCTGATTCGCCGGCTTCCCGAGGACCAGCAAGCCACGTTCAAGCATCTGCTGGCTTCCACCCTCGGAAAAGTGTCGGAAATCACTCTGGCGGCCAACCCCATCAGCGCAAACCTGCTCGACACGCTGTACGACGATAACGCGAAAATGCTGACAGACATGGCGAGCACCCGAACCCGGAAAGGACGTGAGATTGATTGGTCAACCGTGCTCCACGTACTCAGTGCCGGGGCTCGGTTCGTTGGCAGGCATCTGCCGGGCAAACTGTCGATCATCGGGACCCTCTGGGACAGCTACGATGACTTCAAGACCTCGTCGCAAGCCTTTCAACAGGGTGACTGGAAAGCTGGGTTGCACAACTTCATCGGCGGCGCTGCGGAGATGGTCTCATTGGGCTTTTTGAATCGCGACGATACCTTCGGACTTCTCGAGCCCATCGAGCCTGCATCGTCCAGCACCCTGTCCAGGTCCGACTGGACAAACATCACCAGCACCGCGGCACCTCGTACCGACCTGCAGCCCTTCGAAGCCGTGGGCATCAGCCTCTCGAGACTGAAAGAGCTGGTCGACGGAACGTACGAGGCAGTGGAAAACGGCAGGCTTTATATCCCCCTCGCCGGGAAAGTCTTTCAAGTCGCAAGATACAACCAGGCCTGGCGCATCATCCACGATGACGGCGAGGGGCCTTTAGTGACGCGCTCGCCTGGGGACACCTGGGAGATCGATCCTCAGCGACAGACGATTCGCTTTGGCCAGGCGGGGTCGACGATAGCCCTGGGCTGTAGCGATTACTTCGCCAAAGAAACATTGAATATCGAGGCGCGGGGCATGATGGAGATACGCAGGAAATATCCCCACCGCGCCGCTGCAATCGTCCAGGCCTTGGAAACGGCGAGGTTCTATTCCCGCAACGCCCTGCACAATTTCGCTCAACTTAAACGAAACGTGGTGCAGGGCTCTCGGCTGGATACCTTCCTCAAGTCGTTCTTTGGCGTCGTACGCGTTGACAGCCAACTGATTGACAAGATCGAGGCGGCCATTTCACCGATGTGCACGGCATTGGCCGATCCCTACTGGGAACAGCTCAACTCAAACCGTATCGTTGTTGGCCATCTTCGATTCCTCGACGACAGCGCCTCCGCTTTCGTGATGGAACCTTCGCCCGCTGGGAGAATTTATCTCACCCAACGCTTCTTCGAACCGGAACTGGATTGGTACAAATCTGCCGTGCCGGATTTTTTCGATGTCGAGGCCCATGCTCAAGCATCGATCTTGATCCATGAAACGTCCCACCAGTTCTTCGATACTTTCGACTTCACTTACCTTGATGCAGCATGTCCTTTTCTGGACCTGATACCGACCACGACGCATTACGGCCGCGAACGGTACGAAACGCAGAAAGACCTGCAACTCAACGGATTTTCACTCACCACGCCCAAATCGAAACTGTTCACCCGATGGGACAGTGCCGATAACACGCAGAAAGGTTTCGAGCTGCTGCCCAAAATGAAAAGTGCTGCCAAGGAAATATTGAAAATCAGCAGAGCCCGGAACCTGGACGAAGCACGTGATGCCTTTCTCAATCCGATTGTGCCGGACCAGCGCATCGATCTGATCCTTCGCAACGCCGACTCTTTGACCTTGCTCATCTGTGAAATGGGGCGCCAGCTCGATCCGCCCCCTTCTCGTTGATCTTTTTTTCACGACGCGTATGAGACAGTCCGGTCCAGGAGCGAATGCGCATACCTTTCAAACATGAGAAAAAACCGGGCAGTTACTGCGCAAACGCCATCATCGCTGTTCTCGACGGTGGCTCCCGAGGGTTAGAATGCGGCAAACCAGGAAGAGTCAATGACCGAACGTACACTCTCGGAAGCCGAATACGACGCCATCACCGATGCGGCCGCGCATTGGTGCATGCGTTTGCATGCTGACGACTGCACGGATGCCGAACGGCTGGCGTTCAAGCATTGGCATGACGCCGATCCGCTGCACGCTTTCGAGTACGAAGCCATGCTGGACATCTGGGGCACGGCTGAACACCTGCCGCGCGTCGAGCCCGTGCCTGCTGCTTCGAACCGTCGCCCCAGGGCGCGTTGGAGCCAACTGGCCGTCGCCGCCACGGTGCTCGCGCTGGGCGTGCCCTTGGCGGCTTTCACCGGTTGGAACCTGGGCTGGGTGCCGAACGCCTATCAACGATTCGAGGCGGGCGCGACCGGACGGCAAGTTACGCTGGACGATGGCAGCCAGGTGGAACTCAACCTGGGCAGTGAACTGGTGTTTGCCAACTACAAGCATGAACGTCGCGTGACGCTGAAAAAGGGCGAAGCTTTTTTTGACGTGAGCCACGACAAACAGCATCCGTTTATCGTTCGGGCAGGCCAAGGCCAAGTACGCGTGACCGGCACCCGTTTCAACGTATGGTTGTATCAGGATCAGGTCAAGGTCACGCTGCTGGAAGGTTCGGTGTGGGTGAGCAGCAACAAGGCCTCCAATGCCAACGGGGCGCAACTGTCGCCTGGCATGCAGGCAAGTTACAAGGTTGGCGACTACCAGCCGCAGGTCCGAGAGGTTCCCGCCGACGATAACTCGCTGGCGTGGCGCAATGGCAAACTGGTCCTCGACAACCTGGCCTTGTCCGACGCGTTGCCGCTGATCAACCGCTACCTCGATCACCCGGTCATGCTGGCCGACAACACCACCGGCACCCTGCGCATCGGCGGGATCTACAACCTCAACGAGGTGAAGAACCTCGTGCCATCGCTGCCCAAGGTGTTGCCGGTCTATCTGACCCAGAACAAGGACGGCAACCTGGTGCTGAACGCTATCGGCCCCCGCCCGAGCAAAAACTGAAAAGCCGCGGCCCTTCGGGTCGCGGCTTTTGTTCATGGCCGCAATTAGTGCGTCACGACCCTGCTCACTAGCTCATCCTCTCGAATGGTCATTGCCTGATAATGCGGATCTGCCTTGATCTGCTGCTCGGTAAACGGCAACGCACTCAACTGTCGCTTTGAAAATGCCTGGGTCTGATCCACCGAATAAGGCGATGAAGGATCGCTGGAAAGCGAGAATGCCAGCAATCCCTGGGCCTTGGGACCGTTGCCATCAAACGTCACCACTTGCAGATAACTGGTGCCGCTGACCACCTCCCGCTTACCGTTCGCACCCGGCACGCTCTGGATCGCATTGTAGATGCCCAACTCGCCAGGTCCGCCATGAATGGGTATGCGCCGGTCAGCACGGCTGGCGACCTGAACATCCTGCCATCGGCTGTCAGCCGGAAGTCCGGCTTTTTTCACCGATTCCAGCGATGCGCGCATGGCCTGACGCAACGCCTCGGCAACGGAGGGCCGCTCGACTGCCAGGCCACGCGGGGTATGTTGTGGATCCTTCGGGTCGAACGCCACGCGCCAAAGGCCAGGCACCGGCTGCAACGCCTGCATGATCTGTTGGAAATGAACGAAACCCACGCCGGTGTCCAGGCTCGCGGTGCGATCCCAGCGTTTCAGGCGAGTGCACACCTCGGTCAAAGGCTGCGCGTCGGGCCCCAGGTCGGCGGCGCAAAAAGCCAGCAGGTCTGGCATGACCTGATCGGCCAGGTATACCTGATCGTCCATGACCAGACGCTGCAGGTCACTCGCTGTGACCGGTCCCGCCTTGGCCAATTGCGCCAGGCTGTCCAGGGCGAAACGCGCCCGCAGCCCCAGCGGCAGGTCTTGCTGGCTGACGACTGGCGAATAGCCGGACAAGGGCTGCGCGGGGTTGACCAGCCACGCCGAATCGTTGGAATTTTGCACATAGTCGCGACGCAGCAATTGCGGAAGTTTATCCGCTGCGAAGATGCCCTTCTGGGCAGCGCCGGCGTCCACGTCCCAGGCACATTCGCTGCGCGAGCCATCCAATACGATCAGTTTCTGCCCGGCCCTGGGGTCGCTGCAGCGGGCGAGTTTATTGGCGTCGACGTTCGGCACCACGGACACGTTCATGTACAGACTTTGTCCCTGATCGTCCACCGCCAGGGTGTTGACCCAGGGGATGCCCTGGATCCGCTGGACCGAATCCTGCAGGTCCTTGAGCGTGACGGCGCGGTTCATCGCGTACCACTGCGCCAGCACCCGGTCGTTTTCCAGGTTGGCATCGCGCAGGCTGTAGGCGAACCGGTTGTCCCAATCCAACTTCCCGGGCCATTGCACGATCGGCCCGAACTGCGAACCGTAGACCACCCGGGAAACCGGCTTGACCTGTCCATCGGCTTGCCTGGCGTCCACCGTGACCGTCTGTTGGCTCATCGGCACGGACTTGCCGTCCAGCAGATAGTGGGTTGGATCCTTGGGATCCAGTTGCAGGCGGTACAGCGTGAAATGCTTGGACGTGTCGACGGTATGGGTCCAGGCCAGGTGCTGGCTGAACCCGATGTTGATCATCGGCAGGCCCGGCAACGCTGCACCCATGACGTCCAGCTTGCCCGGTATCGTCAGGTGCATCTGATAGAACCGCATGCCTCCCACCCAAGGGAAGTGCGGGTTCGCCAACAACATGCCACGCCCGTTGAATGACCGTTCGCTGCCGATCGCCAGAGCGTTACTGCCGCGCTCCAGGGCAAAGCGCTGTTGGTGGGCCGCCGCAACCGCGAAGCCGGACGTCGAAACGGCCGCCTGCGCGGTGGCCTTGGGCGGCTGCGCGCCGGCCAAGGCCTCGGCGAACTGGCCGACGCCGCCCTCCACCAGCAGGCGCCGGGTCAGCTTGACGAGATCCAGCGCGGTGATCGGCCGAACCCACTCGCTTGCACACTGTTCCGGCAGGCCTTTCGCCTTGCGTTCGGCCAGCGCACGGTTGTAGCCGGCGGCATAGCCTTCTACCAGTTGCTGGACCTCGGGTGTCTGGGCCTGCCAGAAACCGGATACCGCTTGCGGCGTATTGAGCCACGAAAAGAACACATCGCTGGCACGGTTTTCCCGCTGCTCGACAGTCACCTGCTCCGGGCCGAAATAGCGCGAGCGCTGCCCATTGACCGTCACGATCTCGTTGGCCAGCAGGCACAGGTTGTCCTGCGCATACGCATACCCGATGCCATACCCCAACCCCCGCTCATCCTGGGCACGAATGTGCGGCACGCCAAAACTGGTGCGACGAATTTCGGCAGTGACCTGCCCGGCCTCGCCTCGCGCGCTGACGACGGTACTCAAGCCCAGGGTCATCCCCAGCAAGGCACCGGCGAGACAAAACCTCGATAACTGCCCGGACATTCCCACATTCACTCCTGATCAAAAGCGCTCAAGGACCAGGGCCGTAGAAACCGGCGACCTGGTCTGAAATACAACGGCGACGTGCTTGAACGCAAAAAGCGCCTTCCTTGAGGACGAACCGGATGAAAAAAAATTAATGGCCCAGCGACCCGCTTTTACGGGGAGTTGAACGTGTCCAGGCAAATTTTTCACATCACTCCCCTCATGATTGGCCGCTCTGGTTCGTCCTATTACAGGAGAGCACTTGTGATCTTTTCTGTCTGGCTGGTAAGGAGTTTTCTACATGCATAACGCGCAACTACCCATGGAGGGTAAGCCAGGTTCGTCCCGTGGCACGCTGACCGCGCCCAACAGTGTCTTCGGTTCGCCGGAGCGAACCAGCAACGAGCAGATCAAACGCCTGCTCAAGAGCTATGGGCTCAGGACAAGCCTGATTCGCCTGAAGGTGATCGACGCCTTGCTGAAGGCCGCCGAGGAAAATCGCCAATTGGGCGTGAGAGGCGTTCATAACCAGTTGCTGGGGCTGGACATTCCGTTGTCCTTCCTGAGCGTGCGCGAAGTCCTGAAGCGCTTGTGCAGCGAAGGCGTGGTCACGCTCAATCCCGATAAAAGCTACAGCTTGCATCACCAGGCCGTGGCCCGGCTCAGTGCGGCGGAATAAGCGGCGCTCAGGGCTTGACCTTGCGCCGCATCACACCGTTGATCACCACGACGATGACCGCCACGGCAATGGCGATGTATTGAAACAGCTGCTCGCTGATCATGCCCTTGCCTTGCATCCAGGACAGTCCGAGCATGATCGCCAGGACCACGACAACCACCAGAATCGAGTATTTCAAACGTTGCGAATGAGTCATTTGCCAGCTTCCTGAAGTGATTCGTTCTGCCTGTCATCCGTTTTCCAGACACCGTCTTGCCAGTGCCACGGCGCGATGCAGGCAGCGGCCTATGGTACAGCCGCCCGTACATTGTGCGCGACTGAGTTGCGGGTAACCGCCGAGGTCTTCTTCACCGGGATAATGCCCACCGACACAGCGCGAGGTTGGCAGGCGCTGTTCCACCGCGTTGCAGAGCCACGCCAGCTCGATCTGCAATCCGCCTCCATGCAACGCCTCCACGATGAATGGCAGGCTCACGCCCAAGCCTGGAAAACCACGCAGGCCAGCTCGGCCGCCCGACATAACGCCCCCCGCTACATTCAAGCTATCGGCGGGGAAGCCGATACAAGCTGGTACGTCCATACCAATTGCTTCTGAAAGACGCCTTCGTGCAAGGAACACCCACATGCCCTCATTGCGCACCATTCAGGCCCGCTACACGCTGTTCCTGATTCTGTTCATCCTGGTGTTATCCATCCTCACCGTCGTCGGCATCAGTTACCTGGTCGCGCCCAAGCTGCGCCATACCGAGGAGCAAGTGGTGTTGAACCGTATTGCCGAGGTCGCCGAACAGATCAAGGGCGAACTCAACAAGGTACAAGCCCAGCAACGTAGCATCACCCAGACCATTCCATTGCTCGACAGCGACGCCATCGACAAGGTGTTGCCGGGCCTGGTGGATCAGTACGGCGAGCTGAAAGTCTTCGGTGGCGGGATCTGGCCATTGCCCAACCAACGGGCGGAAGGCCGTAGCAAATTCAGCACCTTCTGGCATCGCGATGCCTCGGGCAAGCTGATCGTCAACACGTTCTGGAACAGCGACGCCGCGCCAAACTATTACGAGCAACCCTGGCACAAGGGCGGCATGGCCACGCCCCCTGGCAAATGCGCCTGGGCCGCCGCCTATAAGGACGACGCCAGTGCCGAACCACGCACCAACTGTGCGATGGCGATCCAGAAGAACGGCGCGCCTTATGGCGTCTCCACCATTGACGTGACCTTGGGTTTCTTCAACGACCTGATTGCACGCAAGGAAGCCGAACTCAGCGCCGAGATGCTGATCGTTGAAGGCGACGGCAAGATCATCAGCAACAGCTCGCGGATCAGCGGCCCGATTGTGCTCAAGAACATCAGCGATCTGGCGTCGACATCACCGTTTGCGGCCCAGGTCAAGGCGGGCCTGGCCAACCGTGACCAACTGCAGCGCGTCGAATTCGATAACAAGGGCGAAGCCAGCACGTTCTTCATGCGGCCCATCGAAGGCTCGCCCTGGTTCCTCGCCACCGCGTTGCCGACCCGCCTGATCACCGCCCAACGTGATGACGTTTTGAACACGCTGAGCCTGTTGCAGGTTCCCATGGTGATCCTGTTGGTGCTGATGCAACTGTATGCGATCCGCCAACTGACCCACCGCATGAAGATTCTCAAGGGCAACATCGATGCGCTGTCCACCGGCGACGCCGACCTGACCCGACGCATTACCATTCGCGCTGAAGACGAACTGGGCGCCATCGGTCACTCGGTCAACAAGTTCATCGCCTACCTGCAAGACATGATCGGCGAAGTCACCCAAGCCACCGGCGCAATGGCTTCGAGCCTGGACAAACTGCAGCAGACATCGGCCCACACCAGCGAAATCCTCATGCGTCACGCCTCGGAAACCGATCAGACGGTGACGGCCATCACCGAGATGAGCTCCACGGCTGAGAGCGTCGCGCAAAACGCGGCGGAGACGGCCGCGTTCACCCAGCGGGCCAACGAGCATGCCGATCGTTCTCGCGTAGTCGTCGGTGAAGCCTCCAACAGCGTCGTAGCGTTGATCGATGAAGTCGCCAGCGCCACGCGCAAAGTGGAAGACATGCAGCAGGACGCGCAACGCATCACCGAGATCCTTGGCGTCATCGGCGCCATCGCCGGGCAGACCAACCTGCTGGCCCTCAACGCCGCCATCGAAGCCGCCCGGGCCGGCGAACAGGGCCGTGGCTTCGCGGTCGTCGCCGACGAAGTCCGCGCCCTCGCCGCCCGCACCCAGGCCAGCACCTCGGAAATCAACGAAATGCTGACCCGCCTGACCCAAGGCGTGAGCTCGTCGGTGGCGGCCATGGAAAACACCCAGGCCAGTTGCCAGTCCGCTGCCGACGCCACCTCACGGGTGAACTCGGGCCTGGACGAAATGGCCGGTTCGGTCAGCCAGATCAACAGCCTGAGCACGCAGATCGCCACCGCCGCCGAGCAACAGAGCGCGGTGACCGAGGAGATCAACCGGAGCATGGTGCAGATTCGTCACATGGTCGAAGAACTGGTGGAAAGTGGCTTGGCCAGCGCAACCAACACCAAGCAACTGCTGGAAGCCAACACGCGGGTGAATGCGATCATGGGCCGGTTCAAGGTTCGCTAGAGCGTCCCCACACTCCAGGGGTTGAACAGACATCCCGCGTTCACCCCGACCTTTCTGTGGGAGCGAGCTTGCTCGCGATAGCATTGGATCCGCCGACATCAATGTTGGATGTTCGATCGCTATCGCGAGCAAGCTCGCTCCCACAGGGTTCTGTTCCGTCCCCAATCTGACAATTCTGTAATCCGCCCCTCAGCCTCCCGTCAGGCCCCCGCCGCTACTCTGGTATCCTCCCTCTCAAACTCCGTTCGCCAAGAGACCGATTCCGATGGCCAATCCCCTGCACCTGCTCGCCCTGAGCGCCCTGTTCATGTCCACCCTGGCCCAGGCCGCCGAACCCGTCAGCATCGACGTGCACCGCGACGCCAATTGCGGTTGCTGCAAGAAATGGATCTCCCATCTGCAGGCCAACGGTTTCAAGGTCAATGACCATGTCGAAGCCGACATGAGTTCGGTCAAGCAGCGCCTGGGCGTGGCGCCGAACCTGCGCTCCTGCCACACCGCCGAGATCAACGGCAAATTCGTCGAGGGCCACGTGCTAGCTGATCAAGTGCTGGCGTTGAGCAAGCGCGATGACTTGCTCGGCGTCGCCGCACCGGGCATGCCGATGGGCTCGCCGGGTATGGAAATGGATGGCATGAGCGATGCCTATCAAGTGATCGGCCAGAAAAAGGACGGCACGCAAACCGTCGTGGCGGATTATCCAGCTCACTGATGGCGGGTGCTTATGTCGGGCTTTTCCTGACGGCGTTTGGCGCAGCGACTCTGCTGCCGCTGCAATCGGAAGCGCTGTTGGTCGCCCTGTTGCTCAGCGAGCGTCAAGCAGCCTGGCTGCTGATGGGCGTCGCGACCTTGGGCAATGTCTTGGGTTCGCTGGTGAACTGGTGGCTGGGCACCCGCCTCGAACAGTTCAAGGATCGCCGCTGGTTTCCTGTCAGCCCGTCCCATCTGGACAAGGCTCGCCGGCATTATCAACGCTACGGGTATTGGTCTCTGTTGCTCAGTTGGCTGCCGATCATTGGCGACCCCCTGACGCTGGTGGCCGGCGTGATGGGTGAGCCGTGGCGACGCTTCCTGTTGATCGTCACCCTCGCCAAGGGCCTGCGTTATGGCGTGCTCGTGCTGGCGACCCTGGGCTGGATGGGTTGAACATTCCAACGGTTCGGTTGCCTGTGATTAATGTCGCCATAATCGGACCGTTCCAGGATCGGCCGGTTGCTCAAGGAGATTGATCATGCCGTGTTTGACCACCCGCTGGCTGCCCAGCCTGTTCTTGCTCGCTGCCCTGCCGATGTTCGCCCGGGCCGAGACGCCGCCCGAAGGCCCCGCCTATGGACCGCAGCTCGAAGGTTTCGAGTACCCCTATACGCTCAAGCACTTTTCCCTCCAGTCCCACGGCAAACCGTTGCAGATGGGCTATATGGACGTGCCCGCCCAAGGCAAGGCCAACGGGCGCAGCGTCGTGCTGATGCATGGCAAGAACTTCTGCGGCGCCACCTGGGGCGACTCGATCAAGGCCCTCAGCGACGCCGGGTATCGGGTCATCGCGCCAGACCAGATCGGCTTCTGCAGCTCCAGCAAACCGGACCATTATCAGTACAGCTTCCAGCAGTTGGCGACCAACACCAACGCCCTACTCAAGGCGCTTGGCGTGCAGAAAGCCATCGTCGTAGGCCACTCCACCGGCGGCATGCTCGCCACCCGTTACGCCTTGCAGTTCCCCGACCAGGTCGAGCGCCTGGCGATGGTCAATCCGATCGGCCTCGAAGACTGGAAAGCCTTGGGCGTGCCCTACCGCACCGTGGACCAATGGTACGAACGCGAGTTGAAACTCAACGCCGAGGGCATTCGCAACTATGAGCGCAACACCTATTACGGCGGACGCTGGAAGCCGGAGTTCGACCGCTGGGTGGACATGCTCGCCGGTTTGAACAAAGGGCCGGGCCATACGCAAGTCGCCTGGAACTCGGCGCTGATCTACGACATGATCTTCACCCAGCCGGTCTATTACGAGTTCAAAAATCTCAAGGCGCCAACGCTGTTGCTGATCGGTACGTCCGATACCACGGCCATCGGCAGCGACATTGCTCCGCCCGCCGTGAAAGCCAAGCTGGGTAAATATGACGTGCTGGGTAAGCAGGTCGCGCAATTGATCCCGCGGTCAACGCTGGTGGAGTTCCCCAACTTGGGGCACGCGCCCCAGATGGAAGAGCCGGATCGGTTCCACAAGGCCCTGTTGGGCTGGCTGGACAAACCCATTCCCTGACGAGGTGTTCCATGGCGGTGCAAATAGCGGTGATCGATGATTGGCAGGGCGTGGCGCAAGACGTAGTGGATTGGTCGTCGCTGGACAGCATCGGCCAGGTGTCCTTTCTCCACGATTACCCCGCCGATCACGACACCCTCGTCTCGCGCCTGCAAGGTTTCGATGTCATCTGCGTGATGCGCGAACGGACCCGTTTCGATGAAGCACTGCTGCGTCGCCTGCCCAACCTCAAGCTGTTGCTGACCGGCGGCATGCGCAACGCTGCGCTCGATCTCAAGGCCGCCGCCGCGCTGGGTATCCAGGTCTGCGGCACCGACAGCTACAAGCACGCCGCGCCTGAACTGACCTGGGCGCTGATCATGGCCCTGACGCGCAACCTGGTCCCGGAAGCCAACGCATTGCGTGCCGGGCTGTGGCAGCAGGGCCTGGGCGGGGACTTGCATGGCAAGACCCTGGCGATCCTCGGCCTTGGCAGCATCGGCACGCGCGTGGCGCAATTCGGCCAGGTATTCGGCATGCGGGTGATCGCCTGGAGCGAGAACCTGACGGCCGAGCGGGCAGCCGCAGCCGGCGTGACCTATGTCGATAAACAGGCGCTGTTCGAACAGGCCGACATTCTCTCGATTCACCTGGTGCTCAGCGACCGCACCCGCGGTCTGGTGGATGCCCAGGCGCTGGGCTGGATGAAGCCTGAGGCGCTGCTGGTCAATACCGCTCGCGGGCCGATCGTCGATGAAGCTGCGCTGGTCGAGGCACTTGAGCACAAGCGTCTGGCCGGTGCGGCCCTGGATGTCTTCGCCGAGGAACCGCTGCCATCCGGTCACCCGTTCCGTACGTTGGACAACGTCCTGGCGACGCCTCATGTGGGTTATGTCAGCCGACAGAACTACCAGCAGTTCTATGGCCAGATGATCGAGGATTTGCAGGCCTGGGCGGCTGGCAAGCCGATTCGGGTGTTGACCTCAATAGTTTGAAAATCCCCCATCCCTGTGGGAGCGAGCTTGCTCGCGATAGCGGTGTGTCAGTCACGATGATGTGACTGGATGACCGCTATCGCGAGCAAGCTCGCTCCCACACGGGGCATGCAAAGCCCGTCCTGAAAGCCATCAAAACGCCTCCATCCCGCCCGCCTCTTAATGGTGCGACGCGCCGCTGAACCGCGCACGCGATTGAACCGTCGCCCCTCCCATACACCCCGCATATTTCAAACAAGCTGCATTTCGTCGGCTCGTATTCCCCCACGCTGTGTAAGACATTGCCGACAGTTTGCGTGATTGTCCGACAATTCGACGAAGCGAACCGCACCGCTCTAGCTTCTGACCTAGACTGCCGAACCGGGGGGAAAACCGACCGGTCATCAGGAGGAAAAAAAGTCGAAACTTTTCGCAACGGCGACAGGTCAGGTTAGAGGAAGGGCAACAACGGCTGGAGCATTCCTTGCAACGGCCCCCTCACCTGATTCGCTTCGCCGCATTGGGCAGCGCTTTGCTCTCCTTGCGTAGCGCTTGTGCGCCTGGCCGCAGGATTCGGCCAATGAAACAACAGCTCTGGCGCTTGCCGGAAACAGATCGAGAAATAGGAGTTATTTATGATCAGTGCTGCCTTGGAACCACAGCAAGTCCGTTCTCAACTACCGCCGGCGGCCGAATCGCCGACGGCACCGGTGTTGGCCACCGGAGGCAAGGCACTGTTACCTGTCGTTCGACAGAATCCCAATCGCAAGAAAATCCTGTTCGTGACGTCGGAAATCGCCGACCTGGTCAAGACCGGCGGCCTCGGCGACGTGTCCTCCGCCCTGCCCCGCGCCATGGCCGGTTTGCATGACGTCCGGATATTGATCCCCGGCTACCCGCAAGTCATGAACAGCGGCAATCCTATCCATATCATCGGCGAACTGGGTGGCCACGCAGCGCTTCCTCCTTGCAAGATCGGTCGCATGGACATGGCCGACGGCTTGGTGATCTACGTACTGATCTGTCCCGAACTCTACGCTCGCGAAGGTTCTCCTTACGGCGCCAACAACGGTCGCGACTGGCCTGACAACCACATCCGCTTTGCCCGCCTGGGCCTGGCCGCCGCCGACATCGCCGCCAACCTGGCGCAGATCCACTGGTGCCCCGACCTGGTCCACGCCCACGACTGGCCCGCCGGGCTCGCGCCGGCCTATATGCACTGGCGCGGCCAACGCACGCCGACCCTGTTCACCATCCACAACCTGGCGTACCAGGGCGTGGTCAGCCTGGCGTCCTGCCCTGAATTGGGTATTCCGGAACATGCGCTGCAACAGGAAGGCATGGAGTTCTACGGCAAGCTGTCGTTCCTCAAGGCAGGCATGGCCTATTCCAGCCACATCACCACCGTCAGCGCCACCTACGCCCAGGAAATCACTACTCCGGCGTTCGGCTGCGGGCTCGATGGGTTTCTCGCCTCCAAGACTCAACAAGGCTTGCTCAGCGGCATTCCCAACGGCATCGACGAAAGCTGGGACGCGGCCACCGACTCTCACCTGTTCCGTCAATTCGCCATCGGCGACTGGGAAGGCAAGGCCGTCAACGCCGCCCATGTCCGCGAGCTGTTCGGCCTGGAAGATTCCACCGGCCCCCTGTTTGCCGTGGTGTCGCGCCTGGTCTACCAGAAGGGCCTGGACCTGACCGAAGCGGTCGCCGAGTTCATCGTCGAGTCCGGCGGGCAGATCGCGATCATCGGTCGCGGCGAGCCTGAAGAAGAACAAGCCATGCGCGAACTGGCGCTGCGCTTCCCGGGCCGTATCGGCGTGCGTATCGGCTTCAACGAAACCGACGCACGGCGGATGTTCGCCGGCAGCGATTTCCTGTTGATGCCTTCACGCTACGAGCCCTGCGGCTTGAGCCAGATGTACGCCCAACGCTTCGGCTCGCTGCCGGTTGCGCGCAACACTGGCGGGCTGGCGGACACCATCGAGGATGGCGTCACCGGATTCCTGTTCGATGAGTCGACCGTCGACAGCTACAAAGAGGCCTTGAGCCGCGCGTTCAAGGTTTTCGAATTCCCCGAACTGCTCAATGCCATGCGCTGCCGCGCGATGTCGGCCCCCTTCAACTGGAGCAAGGCGGTGGAACCCTACGCCGAACTCTATGAACAACTGGTCGCTAAATCATTGGGAAAATCGGCTAGACAATGAGGTAACCGATGCCGTCAAGGATGCCTGAAACCCGGACCCACGGCGCGGTCTTGCTTGATCCAGAGCACACCCGTTTCGCCCTGTGGGCCCCTGATGCGTTTTACGTCAGTGTCGAACTCGACACTGGAGAATCCATACCGATGCTGCCCCAGGCCAATGGCTGGTTCATGATCCAGGCCCGTTGTCCCGCCGGCACTCGCTACCGCTACAACATCGACGGTGAACTGGAAGTGCCTGACCCGGCGTCCCGGTCCCAGGACGGGGACATCGACCGCCACAGCGTGGTGGTCGACCCCCACGCTTATCAATGGCGCCACACCGGTTGGTGCGGTCGCCCCTGGTACGATGCCGTCATCTACGAACTGCACGTCGGCGCCCTCGGCGGTTTCGAAGGCGTCGAGCAACAACTGGCGCGCCTGGCCGGGCTAGGCGTGACCGCCATCGAACTGATGCCGCTGGCGCAGTTTCCCGGCGATCGCAATTGGGGCTACGACGGCGTACTGCCCTACGCCCCGCAAGCCTCCTACGGCACGCCGGACCAGCTCAAGCACCTGATCGACAGCGCCCACGGCCATGGGCTGGCAGTTATCCTCGACGTGGTCTACAACCACTTCGGCCCCGACGGCAATTATCTGCACCGCTACGCCAAGGGGTTCTTTCGCGAAGACAAGCACACGCCCTGGGGCGCGGCGATCGATTTCCGGCGCCGCGAGGTCCGTGATTTCTTCATCGACAACGCGCTGATGTGGCTGCTGGAGTACCGTTTCGACGGTCTGCGCCTGGACGCCGTGCACGCCATCGAGGATCCCGATTTCCTCCAGGAACTGGCCGCCCAGGTGCGACAGCAAGTGGACCCAAGGCGGCATGTCTGGTTGACCGTCGAAAACGAACACAACCAGGCCAGCCTGCTAGAACAGGGTTACGACGCCCAGTGGAACGATGACGGGCACAACGCCCTGCACGTACTGCTGACGGGCGAGACCGATGCCTATTACGCCGACTACGCCGAACAACCCACGGAAAAACTCGCGCGCTGCCTGAGCCAGGGTTTCGTGTTCCAGGGTCATACCAACCGTCATGGTGAATCCCGTGGTGAGCCCAGTGGCCACCTGCCGCCGAGCGCGTTCGTGCTGTTCCTGCAGAACCACGACCAGATCGGCAACCGGGCCCTCGGTGAGCGCCTGCATCAACTGGCCCCGCCGCAGGCCTTGCAAGCGGCGACGGCGTTGTTGCTGCTGTCGCCGATGATTCCGTTGATGTTCATGGGCGATGAAGTCATCGCCGACCAACCCTTCCTGTTCTTCACCAGCCACCACGGCGAGCTGGCAGAGCTGGTACGCGAAGGCCGACGCAACGAATTCAAGGCTTTCAGTGCCTTTGCCGATCCCGAGAAGCGCGAGCGGATCCCTGATCCGAACGCCGCCAATACCTTCGAGGCCTCACGGCCAAACCTCGAAGCGCACCAGCCGGAACAACTGGCCAGCGAAGCGCTTTATCGCCAGTTGCTGAAAATTCGCCGTGAACAAATCGTCCCGCGCCTGCCGGCTGCCCATGCCTTGGGTGCCGAGGTGCTGGGCCATGGCGCGGTGAGCGCGCGCTGGCAACTGGGCGACGGCAGCGTCTTGCGCATCGACCTGAACCTCAGTGACCAAGCCGTTGAACACAGCGCGCCTCACGACGCGCAGATTCTTTTCGAACATCCACCGCAGGCCATGGGTCTGTTGCAACAGGGGGCTCTCATGCCCCATAGCGCGCTGGTCAGTCTGACGCAAGCGGCCACCTTGCCCACAATTACTGGAGAGCGCCTATGAGCGATGCGCAACTGGAAATCCTCGCCGGCCGAGCGGGCCTGGCGGTGGACTGGATCGATGCCAACGGCCGTGCCCAGAAGGTATCGCCGGCCGTATTGCGCTCGGTCTTGACCGGGCTGGGTCATCCCGCTGGCAGCGCCCAGGAAATCGATGCCAGCCTGCTGCAGTTGCAGCAAGATCAACAGAACCATCGCCTGCCCCCGCTGATCACGGCGGATGTCGGGGTCAATGTCGATTTGAGCCGCTACTTCGAGCCCGGCACGCCTTGCGAAATCCAGCTTGAGGACGGCGCGACACTGAATTCGAAACTCGATGCCGCCGCTGCCCTGCCGGGGATCGTGCCGGTGGGTTACCAACATGTCAGCATCCAGGGCCAGCATTTCACCTTGGCCGTGGCGCCTGCCCGCTGCTATAGCGTGGCGGATGCGGTCGATGACCCGACGCCACGGGCCTGGGGCCTGAGTGCCCAGCTGTATTCGCTGCGCCGCCCGGATGATGGTGGCTTCGGCGACACCCAGGCCTTGGAAGAATTGGCGCGGGTGGCCGGCGAACGGGGCGCCGACGCGCTGGCCATCAGTCCGATGCACGCCATGTTCAGCAGCGACACCGGACGCTACAGCCCCTATTCACCGTCCAGCCGGCTGTTTCTCAACAGCCTGTACGCCGCGCCCGGCACCATCCTCGGCGAACGTGCGCTGCGCACGGCCATCGACGCTACGGGCCTGGCCAACCAATTGCAGAATCTTGAACAACAGCCACTGATCGATTGGCCGGTGGCCGCCGAGGCCAAGCAACGAATTCTTCGCGCCCTGTACGACGGTTTCAGCCAGGGTGAGCATCCGTTGCACGAGGATTTCAGCAGCTTTCGCCACAGCAGCGGCGAAGCCCTGGAAAACCACTGCCGCTTCGAAGCCCTGCAAGCCGAGCGCGCCGCCCGGGGCGAAAGCCTCGACTGGCGTCAATGGCCCGAAGAATGGCGCGATCCACGCAGCACCGCGATCGCCCGTTTCGCCGAGGAAAACGCCGACGAAATCGGCTTCTACGCCTTCTGCCAGTGGTTGATCGCCCGCTGCCTGGAACGCGCCCAGAGCGCGGCCAAATCCAGTGGGATGGGTGTCGGGCTGATCGCCGACCTGGCGGTGGGTGCCGACGGCGGCGGCAGCCAGGCCTGGAGCCGGCAAGACGAATTGCTCGCGTCGCTCACCGTCGGCGCACCGCCCGATATTCTCAATCGCTCGGGCCAGGGCTGGGGCATCTCGGCCTTTTCTCCAGAAGGTTTGGTACGCAACGGTTTCCGCGCGTTCATCGAGATGTTGCGGGCCAACTTCGCCCATGCGGGTGGCTTGCGCATCGACCACATCATGGGCCTGCAACGCTTGTGGGTGATCCCTAACGACGCGCCCCCCACCGATGGTGCCTACCTCTATTACCCCATCGATGACCTGCTGCGCCTGTTGGCCCTGGAGTCCCATCGTCACCAGGCCATCGTCCTGGGCGAGGACCTTGGCACCGTGCCCGATGGCCTGCGGGAAAAGCTCATTGCCCGCTCCATCCTGGGTATGCGCGTGCTGCTGTTCGAACAGGACAACACCCATTTCAAGCCCATCCTCGATTGGCCGGACAACGCGCTCGCGACCACCAGCACCCATGACTTGCCCACGCTCAATGGCTGGTGGCACGGCCATGACATCGATTGGAACGCCCGGCTGGACTTGATCGACTCCCACACCGAAATGGATTGGCGCCGGCACCGCGAGCGTGAACGCGACGGGCTGCGCAGCGCGCTGAACCAGGATCCGCAGAACTTTCGCGAGGAACATCGCGAAACCGACCAAGTGCTGGACGCCAGCGTGCGTTTCCTCGGGCATACCCGTGCGCCGCTGGTGCTGCTGCCCCTTGAAGATGCCCTGGGCGTCGAAGAACAGGCCAACCTGCCCGGCACCACCGACACCCACCCTAATTGGCGGCGGCGCCTGGCTTTGGACAGCCGGGCACTGCTGGACGACCCGGACGCCGCGCGGCGTCTGGAAATACTCGCCTGCGCGAGACTTCAGGCGAACGAGCGTGACCGATGAACCAGACATTGATTCAACCGCTGCGGGCGACCTTGCGCCTGCAATTTCACAAAGGCTTCACCCTGGACGATGCCATCGCCCAAGTGCCGTACTTCGCCTCCCTGGGCATCAGCCATATCTATGCTTCGCCGCTGCTCAAGGCGCGAGCCGGGTCCATGCACGGCTACGACGTGGTCGATCCGACCCAGGTCAACCCGGAACTCGGCGGCGAGGCCGCGCTCAGGCGCCTGGTGGCCACCTTGCGCGAACATCGGATGGGCCTGATCCTCGACATCGTGTCCAATCACATGGCCGTTGGCGGCAATGACAATCCCTGGTGGCTCGACCTGCTGGAATGGGGGCGCCTGAGCCCTTATGGCGAATTCTTCGACATCCAGTGGCACTCACCCGACCCGCTGATGGAAGGCCAGTTGCTGTTGCCTTTCCTGGGGAGCGATTACGGCGTGGCCTTGCAGGAAGGCACCTTGAAACTGCGCTTCGACGCCACTCAAGGCAGCTTCTTTGTCGAGCACTATGAGCACCACTTCCCCATTTGCCCGATGCAATACGGTGAATTGCTCAAACCCTCGGACAATCTGCCGTCGGAACAGGTCGATGCGCTCAGGGCACTGGCCGAGCGTTTCACCACGCTGAACTACCAGACCGATGCACATTCCCTGGCCCAGCCACTGCAACAGGAATTGCGGGAGCTCGCTTCCCAGCAGGGCATCCTTGGCGCGATCGAAGACAACCTGCGCAATTATGATTCGCTGGAGCCCGACGGCTTCGAACGCCTGCATGAGTTACTCGAGCGCCAAAGCTACCGCCTCGCAAGTTGGCGGACGGCGGCGGATGACATCAACTGGCGGCGCTTTTTCGATGTCAATGAACTGGGTGGCCTGCGGGTCGAACGCCCGGCGGTGTTCGAGGCGACCCACGCGAAAATCTTCGAGTTGATTGCCGAAGGATTGGTCGACGGCCTGCGGATCGATCACATCGACGGCCTGGCCGACCCTCGCGGTTACTGCCGCAAACTGCGCCGTCGCGTCGACTCGCTTTCGCCCACGCGGCACCTGCCGATTTTCGTCGAGAAGATCCTTGGCGATGACGAGACGCTGCGCCGCGACTGGAACGTCGACGGCAGCACCGGCTATGAGTTCATGAACCAGATTTCGCTGCTGCAGCATGACCCGGCCGGTGCCGAGCGCCTCGCCGAATTCTGGAGCCGACACAGCGAACGGCCCGCGCACTTCATCGAAGAAGCCCGCCTGGCCCGCCAACAGATTCTCAACGGTTCCCTGGCCGGGGATTTCGAGAGCGTCGCCCAGGCCTTGTTGCAAGTCGCCCGGGACGACGTGATGACCCGCGACCTGACCCTCGGCGCGATTCGCCGGGCACTGCAGGAATTGATCGTGCATTTCCCGGTGTATCGCACCTACATCAGCCCCTTGGGTCGCTCCGCCGAGGACGAGGTATTTTTCCAAAAGGCCCTCGAAGGCGCCCGGCAAACCCTCAGCGAGGCCGACTGGCCCGTGCTCGATTGCCTGGCCAACTGGCTCGGCGGCATGCCTTGGCGCCAACGCCCGAGAGGGAGCCAGCGTAAACGCTTGCGCCACGCCTGCGTGCGCTTCCAGCAACTGACTTCGCCCGCCGCCGCCAAGGCGGTCGAGGACACCGCGCTTTATCGCTCGGCGGTCCTGCTGTCACGCAACGACGTCGGCTACAACACCGAACGATTCAGCGCGCCGGTGCAGGAATTCCACGACGCCTGCGTCGAGCGGCTCAAGCATTTCCCCGACAACCTGATCACCACCGCCACCCATGACCACAAGCGCGGCGAAGACACCCGTGCCCGGCTGGCGGTGGTCAGCGAACGTCCGGATTGGTACACCACATGCGTAGAGCAGTGGCGCATCCTCTCGCCGTCGTTGCACAGCGACCCCGCGGCGCCGTCGGCCGGTGATGAACTGATTCTCTACCAGGCGCTGCTCGGCAGTTGGCCCCTGGACCTCGACCTGCAGGATCAGAAAGCCCTGGGCGACTACGCCGAACGCCTGTGGCAATGGCAACGCAAGGCGCTGCGCGAGGCCAAGTTGCAAAGCAGTTGGGCGGCGGTCAACGATGCCTACGAGCAAGCCACCCAGATGTTCCTCGAACGGCTGTTGCTGTGCGATGAAGGCCTGCCGTTGCGTTGCGCCATCGCCGAAGCCGTCCAGGCCATTGCTCCGGCAGGCGCCCTCAACAGCCTGGCGCAAACTTTGCTGCGCATGACCGTACCCGGCGTGCCGGACCTGTACCAGGGCAACGAGTTCTGGGATTTCAGCCTGGTGGATCCCGACAACCGTCGCCCGGTGGATTTCATGGCCCGCCGAGAGGCGATGCAGGCCGACAGTCCACCCGTGGCGCTGCTGGCGGACTGGCGCGACGGTCGGATCAAGCAAGCGTTGATCGCGCGCACGCTGGCCCTGCGGTCGGAGTACGCGCAACTGTTCCGCCAGGGCAGCTACCAGCCGCTGTCGGTGCAAGGCGAACAAGCCGGGCGAGTATTGGCTTTCATGCGCGAGCATCAGCAGCAACGGGCGATCGTCGTGGTACCGATTCACGCGGCCAGCCTGCTGGAAAACAGTGCCCTGCCCCAGGTCACTGCATCGGACTGGGGCGACACCCGCGTGTCGTTACCGTTTGCCGCCGAGGACGAAAAACTGAAGGGACTTTTTGCAAGCGCAACAGTCACACCCCAAAGGGAGCTGATGGTCAGCGCCGCGCTGGGGGATTTCCCGGTCAATGTCTTTATCCAATCTTGAGTCAAGTCAGGAGCACTACGATGAGTACCGACGATAAACGCATTCGTGAATTTGCCTATCAGATCTGGGAGTCCGAGGGTAAGCCCGCCGGGCAGGAAAAGCGTCACTGGGAGATGGCGCGCAAATTGGCGGAAGCCGAAGCCCTGGCACCGAGCAAACCACCCAAGGCCGCGAGCAAAACCACCGCCAGCAAAGCGGATGGCGCCAAGCCCGCCGCGGCCAAGAGCACCGCTGCCAAGGCCGCCACGAAAAGCACCACGCCCAAGGCCAAGCCTGCTGCGAAAGCTTCCGCGGCGACCGCTGCGGTGGTGCCGCCTGCCGACAAGGCCACCGCTAAAAAGCCACGAGCGGCGCGCAAGCCACCAGCGGTCTGATCCACCGAACTCATCGTCTTCAATCCTGTCCTTCTTTCAGCGAAGGGGCTCGCTTGTGGCCTGGGGATTTATCTCCTCGCCACGAGCACCGGGCACCACCCTGCCCCGCGTACACCGCATTACCGAATCTGTCTTTTGCAGGAGCAACTATGACCCGTCCAAAGAAAACCACGCCGCCGCCCGTTATCGAGGCCTCGCGGATTCGTGAAGGGCTGCCGTTTCCGCTCGGCGCGACCTGGGATGGCCTGGGGGTCAATTTCGCGTTGTTCTCAGCCAATGCCACCAAGGTCGAACTGTGTATTTTCGATGACACCGGAGAGGTCGAAGTCGAACGCATCGAACTGCCGGAATACACCGATGAGATTTACCATGGCTATCTGCCGGATGCTCATCCCGGACTGATCTATGGCTACCGGGTCCATGGTCCCTACGATCCGGAAAATGGCCATCGCTTCAATCCCAACAAGTTATTGATCGATCCCTACGCCAAGCAACTGGTGGGCGAGCTGAAGTGGTCCGAAGCGCTGTTCGGCTACACCATCGGCCACCCCGACGGCGATCTCAGTTTCGACGAGCGAGACAGCGCGCCTTTCGTGCCCAAGTGCAAGGTCATCGACCCGGCTCATACCTGGGGCCACGATCACCGCGTCAGCGTGCCGTGGGACAAGACCATCCTGTATGAAACCCACGTGCGCGGCTTCACCATGCGCCACCCTTCGGTGCCGGAGAATTTGCGTGGCACGTTCGCCGGCCTGATGGTCGATGATGTGCTCGAACATATTCGCAAGCTGGGCGTGTCCTCGGTGGAGTTGTTGCCCATCCACGCCTTCGTCAACGATCAGCACCTGCTGCACAAAGGCATGACCAACTATTGGGGCTACAACAGCATCGCCTTCTTCGCCCCGGACCCGCGCTACCTGGCCAGCGGCAAGATCGCCGAGTTCAAGGAACTGGTCGCGCACATGCACGAGGCCAACCTGGAGGTCATTCTCGACGTGGTCTACAACCACACCGCCGAAGGTAATGAACAGGGTCCGACCCTGTCCATGCGCGGCATCGACAATGCCTCGTACTACCGGCTGATGCCCGACGACAAACGCTATTACATCAACGACTCCGGCACGGGCAACACGCTGGACCTGAGCCACCCCTGCGTGCTGCAGATGGTGACCGACTCCCTGCGCTACTGGGCTTCGGAAATGCATGTCGACGGTTTCCGTTTCGACCTGGCGACCATTCTTGGCCGTTACCATGACGGCTTCGACGAGCGCCACAGCTTCCTCGTCGCCTGCCGCCAGGACCCGGTGCTGCGCCAGGTGAAAATGATCGCCGAACCTTGGGACTGCGGTCCTGGCGGCTATCAGGTAGGACGTTTCCCGCCGGGCTGGGTCGAGTGGAACGACAAGTTCCGCGACACCGTGCGTGCCTTCTGGAAAGGCGACGACGGCCAACTCGCCGACTTCGCCAGCCGCATGACCGCTTCGGGCGAGATGTTCAACCAGCGCGGGCGCCGCCCGTATGCCTCGGTGAACTTCGTCACCGCCCACGACGGCTTCACGCTGCATGATCTGGTGTCCTACAACGATAAACACAACGAAGCCAACGACGAAAACAATCAGGACGGCAGCAACAACAACCTGTCCTGGAACCACGGCGTGGAAGGTCCGACGGACGATCCGCAGATCAACGCCCTGCGCCATCGGCAAATGCGCAATTTCTTCTCGACCTTGCTGCTGGCCCAAGGCACACCGATGATTGTCGCCGGGGACGAATTCGCCCGTACCCAACATGGCAACAACAACGCTTATTGCCAGGACAGCGAGATCGGCTGGGTCAACTGGGACCTGAGCCAGGATGGCGAGGCGCTGCTCAAGTTCGTCAAGCGCTTGATCAAGCTGCGCCTGACTTATCCGATCCTGCGGCGCGGACGCTTTCTCGTGGGCAATTACAACGAGGACATCGGCGTCAAGGACGTCACTTGGCTGGCCCCGGATGGCAGCGAAATGACCATCGAGCAATGGCAGGACGGCCAGGGTCGTTGCCTGGGCATGCTGATGGATGGGCGCGCCCAGGAAACCGGCATCCGCCGCAAAGGGGGCGACGCCACATTGCTGCTGGTGGTCAATGCGCACCATGACATCGTCAATTTCCGTCTGCCGGAGGTGCCCGAAGGCAGTTTCTGGACGTGTATGGTGGACACCAACCAACCCTTGGTGCGCGGCCAGGAACGTTTTGAATTTGATTGCGAATATTCAGTGACTGGACGTTCGCTATTGCTGTTCGAACTGCAACGCGAAGAAGAGGAATAAGCGCAGGCGATAGACGGCGACAAGACGGCGGGGAACCCGCAAGGACGCGATTTCCGTCGCCATGCAGCGCAGTTCGAATGTAAAAATGCGGTTCAGATACACATTCTGACGCGACGAAACCGCCGGCATGGTCAATACTTTCCCTGCGCGAAGCTCCAGGACTCGGATCAGCGCAAATCACAGTCAGGCCCTTACAGGCAACAATGGGCGGCAGGCCCACTGTGTGACTGCAGGATTGAACACGACAAGGACGTATTCCGATGAAACCAGCCTCTCATTCGCAAGGCCGGCAGCACCCGCAGATATGGAACAGCTCGCCGCAACTGGCCGACATTCCCATCATCAGTACCCAGACTTTGATCCCATCGGGCGCCCGCGCGGTCATCCTGGCCCCGCACCCCGGCGATGAGGTCGGTGCCTGCGGCGGCCTGCTCCAATTGCTGAGCAACCTCGGCCAATCCATGCTGTTGATCTCGGTCACCGACGGCCTCCCTAGCCCGCCGGGTTCGCCATTATGGTCCGATGAACGACTGCGCACATTCCGCCCGCATCCCCAGGAAAGCGTGGATGCCCTGCATCGCCTGGGCGTTCCGTCCCACGGGCTGCAATGGGTGCGCGGCGGTTTTCCAGAGAAAGGCCTGACCGAACATGAGGCGCAACTGACCGCATTCATCCGTCATCACCTGCGACCCGGCGACGTGGTATTCAGCACCTGGCGCAAGGATGGCGACAGCGACCACGAGACAGTCGGCCGCGCCGGAGCCCAGGCCGCCGACAATATCGGCGCAGCCTTCAATGAGCTGCCCGTATGGGCCTGGCATTGGCCCGTTCGCGAGCAGAACAAGATCCCCTGGCACCGGGCACGCAAGTTGCGTCTGGACGTCTGGACCACCGCCCGCAAGCGTCACGCCATGCATGCCTACACCAGCCAACTGAACGGCGAGCCCGCCAACGGCATCGCCCCGCTGGTGCCGAGGGTCATTCTTGATCGCATGGGAATGCCCTATGAAATCGTCTTTATCTGACCCTGGGACCTGTGGGAGCGAGCTTGCTCGCGATAGCGGTAAATCAGTCAAAAGAGAGGCTAGCTGGGCACCGCGATCGTCGGAACGCCGCCCGGAGCAAGCTCGCTCCCACACAGTTTTGTTGCCTGCGAGAGTTCTGCCCATCAAGAATTCCGGAACTGCCGCAGCCGCCGTCAGTCGCATGAACAGAGACGTCTGATTCAGGAGTGAACGTGACTCGCGATCCCGATTGGCGGGCTGACGAATCAGTACCGCTGGGAGCACCCGCGGCGATTCATCGACTGCGTGTTCTGACGGTGAATACGCATAAGGGCTTTACTGCCCTGAACCGCCGTTTCATCTTGCCCGAACTGCGCGAAGCGGTACGCAGTACGGGCGCCGACCTGGTGTTTCTGCAGGAAGTGCTGGGCGAACATGATCGTCATGCCACGCGCTATGACAATTGGCCCCAGACCTCCCAATACGAATTCCTGGCGGACAGCATGTGGAGCGACTTCGCCTACGGCCGGAACGCTGTATACCCCGATGGGCATCACGGCAATGCGTTGCTTTCCAAGTACCCGATCCGCCAGTTCCGCAACCTCGACGTGTCGATCACAGGCCCCGAGCGGCGTGGGCTGCTGCATTGTGTGCTGGACGTACCGGGCCACGCCGAAGTCCATGGGATCTGCGTGCACCTGAGCCTGCTGGAGAGTCATCGCCAATTGCAGCTCAAGTTGCTCTGCAAGCTCCTTGACTCCCTGCCGGAGGACGCTCCGGTGATCATTGCCGGCGATTTCAACGACTGGCAATTGCGCGGCAATCTCACCCTCGCCCGCCGCCAGTACCTGCATGAGGCCTTCGAACACCACCACGGGCGCCCCGCCCGGACCTACCCGGCCCGCTTCCCCCTGCTGCGCCTGGATCGGATATATCTGCGCAACGCCACCAGCCATGCCCCGCAAATATTAGGCAACAAACCTTGGACGCACCTGAGCGACCACCTTCCTCTGTCGGTGGAAGTCCATCTGTAGCGGCCAGGCCTGAGCGCATCCACCTGCAAGGTCTGACAGCCGGTAATTTTTATCCTTTAAAAATCAGCCAATTATCGCAACATGATTTCAATCCGCCATTTGTCGGCCAATTTCTTGACGTGACCGCAACGGTCCTCTTGACTACAACGTACTACCCCCCGGAAAACAGTCAGGGGCAGGCCTCTGAAACCCGCCATCGCGGGCCGCCAGAGGTTTGCCTCATCCCATTCGGTCGCCCCTCATTCGGGGTAGGAGAGACGCCCTAAGCGAGAAATGCATGCGATTGCAAGGCAGACCCCCATGAAAACGTGCCCCCGCCCACAGGAATTCAAAACCACCTTCTGCGCCGTCTCGACTTCCTTGTTGCTGTGCTCGTCGATGCAAGTACAGGCCGAACTGGAAGATCCCCTCACAGCTCCCTGGTATGGCCGTACACGCACCGGCAGCCAGGCGAGCAATGACCCCGTCCCTGGCAAAAGCCCCGCTCTGTTCACCTTGCGAAACGTCAGCGGCCACACCCAACGCATGGGTCTGGTCAGTGGCCAGAGCCAGATCACAGCCAATGGCAGCGGGAGGCTCGTGCCCCCTGCACTGGCCGAGCCGGGCCAGGATTCCCTGAGCCTGAAGGGTGAAAACCTTGGCGCTTATTGGAGCCTGACCGGACCCGCCGGCTGGCACGTGGACCTGAGTGCAAGCGGTGGGCGGATCAATGGCTTCAGCCTGAATGAACAGGGCCAGCGCCAAGTCACCGAGGGCAGCGCCGTCACACTGTCCGTCGAAGGTGGCTTTCCCATCGGCATCAGTGACAACTGGGTAGTCGAGCCCCAGGCACAGTTGATCAATCAACGCGTCAGCCTTGATACGCGCTCCAGTGAAAAAAGTGACAGCAATGAACTGAGCACTTGGAGCGGTCGCGTCGGCGCCCGGCTCAAGGGCAACTATCAAGTCAACGGCCTTGGTGTCGAGCCCTACGTGCGCACGAACCTTTGGCACACGGTCCAGAACGCCGACACCCTGACCCTGGACAAGGTCGACAAAATCAGCAGCAGCCGCAAATCTTCTACCGTTGAAGTGGGCTTGGGCCTGGTCGCCCGGATGACGCCCTTGGTAAGCCTGTATGTCAGCGCCGACTACAGCAGTGACGTTGATGACAACGACCTCAACGGCGTCATCGCCAGCCTGGGCGTGCGGATGCGTTGGTAAACGTCCGTCTTTCATCTCGCGAGGGAGCAGGCAGCCTGGCCGCCCGCCCCTTGCCGCTTCGAAAACACCTCCATTAAGGCGTATAACGCTAAAAGCGCTGCAGACTGTCAGCCCATGGCTCATTTCATTGATGGAGTAACGATATGACCACAGCCAACCTCTTGACCCATTTGTTTCCCCGCGCCGCTGACGTTCCCGAGGCCTACCGTCTCGGTGACCCAATCGAACAACGGGAATATCTGGTCGATGGCGTACTGAGAACCTGGCAAGGCCCCCTGGCCACCGTGCGCAGCCCGGTCTACCTGGCGAGCCCCAGTGGCGATGAACAGGTCATCCTCGGCAGCACACCGCTGCTCGATGCCGAGACGGCACTCACCGCGCTCGACGCCGCCGTCCGGGCCTATGATCGCGGCCAGGGCACATGGCCGACGATGCGCGTCGCCGAACGCATCCGTCATGTCGAAACCTTCTTGGCGCGCATGCGTGAGCAACGCGAAGCCGTGGTCAAGCTGCTCATGTGGGAGATCGGCAAGAACCTCAAGGACTCCCAGAAGGAGTTCGACCGCACCTGTGACTACATCGTCGACACCATCAATGCCCTCAAGGAACTGGACCGTCGCTCCAGTCGCTTCGAACTGGAGCAGGACACGCTTGGACAGATCCGACGTGTCCCTCTGGGTGTTGCCCTGTGCATGGGCCCTTACAACTATCCACTGAACGAAACCTTCACCACGCTGATTCCCGCGCTGATCATGGGCAACACCGTGGTATTCAAGCCGGCCAAACTCGGCGTGCTGCTGATCCGTCCGTTGCTTGAAGCTTTTCGCGACAGCTTTCCGGCCGGGGTCATTAACGTGATCTACGGCAGCGGGCGAGAAACCGTCAGCGCGCTGATGGCCAGCGGCAAGATCGACATTTTCGCGTTCATCGGCACCAACAAAGCCGCCAGCGACCTCAAGAAACTCCATCCGCGTCCACATCGCCTGCGTGCCGCCCTGGGACTGGATGCAAAAAATCCCGGCCTGGTGCTGCGCGATGTCGATCTGGATAACGCCGTCAGCGAAGCGCTGACCGGTTCGCTGTCATTCAACGGTCAACGCTGCACGGCGCTGAAGATTCTCTTCGTCCATGAAGACGTCGCCCCGGCATTTATCGAGAAATTCAATGCCAAGCTCGCCGCCTTGAAACCTGGAATGCCCTGGGAAGGTGGCGTGGCGCTGACACCGTTGCCGGAAGCCGGCAAGGTAGATTATTTGCATTCGCTAGTGGCCGATGCCATCGCCAAAGGCGCGGGCGTCATGAACCAGCACGGCGGAGAATCCAGGGCTTCGTTCTTCTTTCCGGCCGTGCTCTATCCGGTAAACACGGCGATGCGGGTCTATCACGAAGAACAGTTCGGCCCGGTCGTACCCATCGTTCCGTATCGCGACCTCAACACGGTGGTCGATTACGTACTGGAGTCGGACTTCGGCCAGCAACTGAGCATCTTCGGTACCAACCCGGCCGAAGTCGGCAAGCTGGTGGACACCTTTGCCAACCAGGTCGGGCGCATCAACATCAACGCCCAATGCCAGCGCGGCCCCGACACCTTCCCGTTCAATGGCCGGAAAAACTCCGCCGAAGGCACGTTGTCAGTGCACGATGCGCTGCGCACCTTTTCGATCCGCACATTGGTGGCCACCAAGTTCCAGGAGAATAACAAGGCATTGATCAGCGACATCATCCGGGAACGGGATTCAAATTTCCTGACCACCGATTACATCTTCTGACCCGCATCCGTTGTTCAGGACAGGGCTGCGCGGCGCCACTTGAGGCCCCAGCCCTGCTGCATGCCGGCAGCCGCCAGCAGGATCGCCGCCACACCCAGCCATTGCAGCGGTTCGAGACGATGGCCGAAGGCGAACCAGTCGACGAAAATCGCCGCGATCGGGTAGATAAAGGACAGCGCACCCGTCACTGCCGTCGGCAACCGTTGGATCGCGCTGTACAACAGCACGTACATCACGCCCGTGTGAATCATGCCCAGGGTCACCAGGCTGGCCCAGGCTTCTGGCTGCTGCGGCAGCGCAGAGAAATTCGCCCATGGCGCCAGCAGCAATACTCCGGTGCTCACTTGGATCAGCGCGATCAGATGCGGTGGTGTGCCCGTCAGGCGCTTGATGATCAGCGCAGCGATGGCGTACAAAAGTGCCGCCCCAAGCGCCAAGGCGATACCCACCAGGTAGTTCCCACCTCCCTGCCCTTGTTCGCCATGGGCACTGACGATCGCCAGCATGCCGAGAAACGAAACCGCCAGCCAGAACAGCTTCTGCGCGGTGATCTTCTCCCCCAGGAACAACGCCGCCAGCCCCACCAACATGAATGGCTGGACGTTGTACACCGCCGTCCCGATAGCAATCGAAGCGCGGGAGTAGGAAGCGAACAACAAGACCCAGTTACCGACGATTGCCACGCCGCTGAGCACCGCCAGCAGGAAAGTGGTGCGCGTCAGAATGTCTCGCCGCAAAAAGCCAAGACCCGCGCAAATCAACAGCAGCGTGCCGGCGCCAAACACGCAACGCCAGAACACTACGTCCAGCACAGGCTGGCCCGAGACCAGCACGAACCAACCTATGGTTCCGGAAATCAGCATGGCGGCGGTCATTTCGAGCGAACCGCGGCGTAAGGTCTTGTCCATCTTCGGGCTCCTTCGTTAAGTGAGCACAGTATGCCCAGCCACCGGGCCGCTTCTCCATGGCTTGGAAAAGGCTAAACTGGCTTTACACCTTTTTTATCAAGGCAGCTTTACGTATTTGCCTAACGGAGCCGAAATGACCGACGACATCGACCAAATCCTCATCAGCGCCTTGATGGAAGACTCCCGGCGCTCGCTCAAGGCCCTGGCGAACCTGAGCGGCCTGTCGTCCCCCAGCGTAGCCGAGCGCCTGCGACGACTCGAAGAACGTGGCGTGCTCCGGGGTTATACGGTTGAAGTCGATCCGAAGTGTTTTGGTTATCAACTACAGGCCATCGTGCGGATTCGTCCGCTGGCGGGGCAGTTGCAAGAGGTGGAGCGGCAGATCCAGGCCATCGGCGAATTTACCGAGTGCGACAAAGTGACGGGCGAAGACTGTTTCATTGCGCGACTGCATGTGCGGTCAATGGAGCAGTTGGATGTGTTGCTGGACAAATTGAATGTGCTTGCAGAGACCAATACGGCGATCGTCAAGAAGACCCCGGTGAAGCGGCGATTGCCGCCAATGGGCTGAGCTTGGTTGATGGTTGGTAATCGGTGTTTCTTTTGTGGGAGCGAGCCTGCTCGCGAAGGCGACGTAACAGCCAATGATGATATTGGATGTGCTGGCCTCTTCGCGAGCAAGCTCGCTCCCACAGGGGTCCGTGGCGCACATGAATTCCGTTTTTACAGCGACCTAACTGTGAGAGCGAGCTTGCTCGCGATTAAAGTGGCGCAGCCACATACAGCATGACAGCTGCTCCGCTTTTGACTTTGATCTTGATCTGGGCGCCCCGTTAACCACGATGGCCGAACGCAGGTCTTGCGCAGTGGGCATCCCGGCATGGATGCCGGGATAGCCGCGCAGGGCCATGGATGGCCCATCGCGGCGGGCCCACGGAGCAAGGCCTTCGTTCGGGCATGCCGAGCCTAGGCGAGGCACCGAGTGGTGGGGCAAAGCCTTTTTGGTTACTTTTTTGGCGTCTGAAAAAAGTGACCCGCTGTAAGAGCGGAACCGCCAGCCGCCGTTACCGAAGAAACGGATATGTACCCCCACCCCCACTCTTGCAGAAATCCCCATCCCAAACCAAAAAACGGCGCCCTCCCTTTCGGAAAAGCGCCGTCTCTCAAATCAACAGCTCACCAGCATCCTGGCAATATCAGTCATCACGCCCCATCAACCCGAACAACTGCAACAAGCTGACAAACAGGTTGTAGATCGATACATACAGGCTGATGGTTGCCATGATGTAGTTACGCTCGCCACCATGAATGATCGCGCTGGTCTGATAAAGGATGCAGACCGACGAGAACAGCACGAAACCGGCGCTGATCGCCAGTTGCAGGCCGCTGATCTGGAAGAAGAAGCTGGCCACTACCGCACCCAGCAACACGAAGAAACCAGCGGTGATGAAACCGCTCAGGAAGCTCATGTCCTTGCGGGAGATCAGTACGTAGGCCGACAGACCGCCGAACACCAGGGCGGTCATGGCGAACGCCGAGCTGACCACTTCGGCGCCGCCCTGCATGCCCAGGTAACGATTGAGGATCGGGCCGAGCAGGTAGCCCATGAAACCGGTCAGGGCGAAAGCCGAAACCAGGCCCCAGGCCGAATCACGGAGCTTGTTGGTGAGGAAGAAAAGGCCGTAGAAACCGATCAGCACAACGAAGATGTTCGGGTAACCGACACGCATCTGTTGTGCGACGTAGGCCATCACACCGCTGAAAGCGAGCGTGAGTGCCAGCAGGCCATAAGTGTTGCGCAGGACGCGGCTAACTTCTAGCTGCTCAGCCTGCACGCTGTTGTTCACTGCGTAATCCTGTTCGCGCATGGCGACACTCCTCCGGTTTTGAAACATTCAGTGGCAAGGATCATAACAGACGCTCTGTAACAAGCTACGTAGAGAGTTTGACAGTGTGTTTCATTCGGGTATTATGGCGCCCGCAACGCAATACGGAGGTGTGGCCGAGTGGTTTAAGGCAACGGTCTTGAAAACCGTCGACTGTAACAGGTCCATGAGTTCGAATCCCATCGCCTCCGCCATATTTGAATGTTAAAGCCCTGACTTGTCAGGGCTTTTTCGTGTCTGGCGTTTGAAAAAACAGTGACGGTCTTCACAAAGGAAACAGTGCATGCCATCTCCTAAACCACTCAAGGAAAGTAAAGTGACCAGTAAAACCATCGGTTCGATCGGCGCAGCCATTATCGGCGTGGCCCTGTTGTGTGTCTTCTTCGGCAGTTGGTACACGGTTGATGAGACCGAACGCGGCGTGCTTCTGCGCAACGGCGCGCTGGTGGGGGTGGTTGAGCCGGGACTGTCGTTCAAGACGCCCTTTATCGAATCGGTCCGCCTGATCAGCACACAGAGCCAAGTCACGTCCTACGACGATCTGCAGGCCTATAGCAAGGATCAGCAATCAGCCGAGCTCAAGGTGTCCGTGTCCTGGCACATCGCGCCTTCCGATGTGGCGAAGGTCTATACCCAGTTCAAGGACCTGGAAGGTATTCGCGACCGGATGATCAGCCGGCAGGTGCCGACACAGGTCGAGAACGTGTTCGGCAAGTTCAACGCCGTCGCCGCCGTGCAGAATCGCGTCCAGTTGGTCAACGATATTTCCGCTGCGATCAAATCGACGATTACCGGCCCGGTGATCATCGACAGCGTCCAGGTTGAAAACATCGACTTCAGCGACGCCTACGAAAAAGCCATCGAAGCGCGCATGGCAGCGGAAGTCCAAGTGAAGACACGCGAGCAACAACTCGCCACCGAGCAGGTCCAGGCGCAGATTCGCGTGACCCAGGCCCAGGCGGAGGCCGATTCGCAAGTCGCCCAGGCCAAGGCGGACGCCCTGGCCACCGAGCTGCGCGGCAAAGCTGAGGCCGAGGCGATCAAGGCGCGTGCCCAGGCGCTGGCCAGCAACCAGAATCTGGTGGAGCTGACCAAGGCCGAACGCTGGAACGGCGAATTGCCGACCACCATGCTGCCAAACAGCGCACTGCCTTTTATCGATCTGAAGTAAGTTGCATCGGCGCGGTCAATTCTGGCCGCGCCTCCGCTACCTGCCTGCGCAACGCAGCCGAACAAACATCGCCCCCTCGTTGGTTGACGCTACACTTTGTTCACCGACGACCAGACGTTTACCGTTAGCAGGGAGCTCAACGTGTACCCAGGCAAAAAACCAACGCAACGCTTGCGCAATACTCCTCCCTCCGCCCCTCGTCCCGATAACCGCTTTTCACTCCCCCACCCGGCACCTGCTTCGGCAGTCGTCCTGGACAGGAGAAACACGTGACCATTCTTATCAGGAAATACAAATGGCCCGCCTTGTTGGCCGCGGCGCTGATTGTTTTCTCGGCGTTGATTTTCTTTTTGATCAAGTCCTATACGTACGATTCATCGACCTATTTCGAATCGCGCGATTTCATCCGCCAGCTTAAACAGGCCGACGCCAACTGGAATGTGAAAATTCTCAGAAAGAAGATCGGCGTCAACAACAACCTGTCCTTGGCCCCACCGCCTGAAGCACAAAGTCGCTGGGAACAATTGGAACGGCTGAACAATTCGGGTCCCTTGGCATCGCTTTGGGCATCACGCCGCCAGGGTTATGTGGATGCGGTCCAGAACAAGCGCCTGCTGGTCGAACAATTCGAACAACACAATGCCAACCTGCGCAGGTCCCTGGATGAACTTCCGACCGTCGAGGATGACATTCAAGCCCTGCTCCAAGGGATGGAATCCAGTGGTGAAACCGCTCGCCTGACCGCGGCCTCCAGCGTGCTCGATCTGGCGTTGACCACCTCGGAATACGCGCTTTATGCGACGTCGGATAAAGCGAGGGAAGTGCAGGATCAGTTAAGCGAACTCGAACGCCGGATTGACGAACTGCCCCCCTCCTACCGGCCCGCTTTTGTCTTACTGATGCACCATGCCAAGACCGTTATCGAGGAACAGCCGCTGGTCAACGACCTGCTGGATCGCATCAGCGTGATCCCCGTGGCCCAGGAGCTGGACAACATCAACGAACTCTTGAACGAAACCCAACGCCGGACAGCCGCGACAGACCGCAAATACCATATGTACCTGGCCGTGTGCGCCAGCCTGATGGCGCTTCTGATGATCTACCTGGCCGTGCGGCTGGTGCGCAGCTATTCAGTCATCAATCAGATCAACCATGAACTTCAAACCGCCAATGATCGGCTGGAAGAGCGCGTGCAGGAGCGAACCCGCGAGCTGAAGGAGGCCGAGCGGGAGCTGGTGGACGCGGCGCGCATGGCAGGCATGGCCGAGATCGCCACCAACGTGTTGCACAACGTCGGCAACGTCCTCAACAGCGTGAATATTTCAGCGGAGCTGGTGACGCGCAAGTTGAAGAACAGTAAGACGCAGGGCTTGGGGAAAGCCGTCAGGATGATGAATGAACATGCCACAGACTTGGGCCAGTTCATCACCGAGGACGAAAAAGGCAAGTTGTTGCCTCGTTATTTCAATGAGCTGGTGGATTCCGTTGCCAACGAGCAAGTGCAACTTATTGAAGAGCTGGCGCAGTTGACCAAGAGCATCGACCACATCAAGGAAATCGTCACGACGCAACAAACCTATGCCGGTGCTGCCCGGCTGGTCGAGCCGCTGAAGGTCAGCGACTTGTTCGAAGATGCGCTACGCATGAACTCGGGCGCGCTGAGTCGACATCATGTCACGGTGATCAAGGATTACCAGGACAGCCCGCTGATCATGGGCGATAAACACCGCTTGCTGCTGATCCTGATCAACCTGATCAGCAATGCCAAGTTCGCCATGTCTCATGTCGATCATCCACGGGAAATGACGCTGGGCATCCGCATCGTCGACCCGACGACATTGCACATCAGCGTCAAGGATCGCGGCGAAGGCATCGCGCCGGAGAACCAGGCCCGGATCTTCAATCATGGCTTCACCACCCGTAAGGACGGTCATGGGTTCGGGTTGCATAGCTGTGCCTTGGCCGCTGTGGAAATGAAGGGTCGCCTCTACGTCCACAGTGATGGGCCAGGGCAAGGCGCCCTGTTTACGCTAGAAGTTCCACTGGAACGGGCGGAGACATGAAGGGACCGGCTGCACGGTGGGCCTTGATGCTCTCCGCGCAGCCGTTGCGCTTGGTTACTCGACGTTTTCGGGGCGCACGCGACGAGGCCTCCTGGCCGGCAATGCGGCGGCGTAGGCCAGCGCTTCTTCGCGCGTAGTAAAGGAACCCAGCCGGTCAGCCTGGGTGCACACCCTCCAGGGCCCGCTGTTTACGCTGAGCACGTCATAGCCATTGATGTGCATTTTCGTCAACATTGCAGTACTCATGGACATAACCTCCTTGGGAAAACGGGGTTGCGTTGCCTACCTTACTACCGGTTGACACCGGTTAGCCGACCGAGCGTCGCAATCCACACCCAGGCAGGAGCCATTCAAACGCCTCAATGGGAATCCGAATCCCACAGCCAGTCCCATAAACCCGGCAGATGCACCGGTTGGGACGTGTCCCTGACCGTACGAGCCATGGCCGCCCGTTCCAGAGCATGCTGGTCGTCATAAAACGGTTTGGCATCGGTCTTCAGGCCGGTGAGCCTGGCGCTGTCGAGCAGAATCTCAAGGTACTCCCGAGCGTGGCGGGCGGTGTACCGATTGAGATCATGAAAGGTCACCACGACCGGGATCACCCCCTCCACCACAGGCAACTGTCCGTCAGCGATACGCTCGCGCACTTCCGAGAGCTGGCGCGTCAGGTTCATCCGCCGTCGCGGGCTCAGAGTGATGCCCCAGACCTTCCCGTCATTGGCGCTCAGGTCTGTCAGCAATACATGCATCCCGTGCCGCTGATAGGCGGCGAAGGTGCGTTTGTCGTAACTCCAGAACGGCGGCCGCACCAGGCTGGGCGGCGCGCCCGTGACCGCAGCGATATCACCTTCGCCGTTATCGAGGGACTGCTCCAACTCGTCAGGATCGAGAAACCGATGATTGGTGTGCCAATGGGTGGCCGTATGAAAGCCAAGGACATGCCCTTCCAGATGCTCACGGCGCATGATCGAACGGCCTGTTTCACTTCCACCGGCTCGTGGCGCTCGAGTCTGGACAAAAAATACCGCCTTGATCCCAGGCTGAACGGTGTTCTGGGCCAAGGCATCCAGCACCTCGTCGCTCGGGTTCCATAAAGATGATGCGCTGGGGCCGTCATCGAATGTCAGCAGGAAACGGATGGGAGGTTGCGCACGCAAGCGTTGTTCGGTTTTCGCGGTCAGTTCGATGGGCGGGCCGATGCAACCCGACAAACCGCTGGCGAGAAGCGCCACGATCAACGCCCAGGCGATGTTTTTCATGTTTTGCCTTTATTCAGTGCCACATTACGTCGCCTTCGATCCCTGGCACCGGTGTTTTCAAGCTCACCTTGGAGAAGGTTACCCGGGTTTGGTTCCACACCGTGAGCACGGTTGTTTGGCAACGCGCGACGCCCCTCTGCCAGCCCCGGCCTTGACCGTCTGGAAATCCGATGGAATTTTCCGAACGCCTCCGTATCCATCCGTATAGGATCAATTAGGGAGGATTTATGGGCGGTCCATCGCTTTACATCATCGACTACATGCTCCATGGCGAGCCCAAGTCTTTCATCATTCGCGCGGAAGTGATGAATAACTCCGAAGCTTGGCATTGGGCCAGTTGCGACGCGGGTGTTGGGCGCATACCCAAATTCGGCAGGGAGAAGGTCAAGCGGGTTTCCAAACCCATGGCAGAGAAATATGGCATTACCGATGTGCGCTGGCGAGCCTCCGTTGCGCCATCCTGGGTCAAGGAGTCTGGCTGAATCAAGTAAGGTTCCCGGCGCACCGACTGTCCAGTCGTGCGCCGGATTCTTCGACAGATCGCAAATAACTCAACTACGCTTAACCTCAGCATGAGCCGTCATCAATGACGGCCTTCGTGCTGCCCTTTTTTCAAACTTGAATGGAGGTGTGACATGTCCGAAAAAGAGTCCATCACCACCCTGCTCACCTTATTGGAATCGCGCCAGGCACGATTGACAGCAGCCTGCAAGGAAATCGCCGACTGGGTCGACCACCAGGGCGGGCACCCCGCCGCAGTGCGCATCCGCGACCGGCTCAATGATATCGAAAAAGATGCTCCTTCGATCCAGAGTGCCTTGTCTTCACTCAAGCCTGCGGAACGCCCACTGCCAAAGTTTCGCTGATGCACCTCACCGGTTCCCCCTGAACTCCACCGTTTGAAATCCGATGGAACAACGGCATTCCTTCGCCCCTCGATATTGATAGGTATCGATGCAAGAGCCGTCAAAAGGGAGAACCACCATGAATGCCAGAGTCCTGCTTTTCATCGCCTGCGCCTGCCCTGCCACCGTCATGGCGCAAGGGTGCGAGGTCATTAGCCGATCCCAAAGCCAGGCAGTGCCGGAAATCGAAACCCGTAGTTGCTACGAGTACAAGGGCGTGCCTTCTCAAGCCATTGGCTGGTCATGCAGCAACGAAAGCAAGGGCACGTTGAGCACTGAAAAGAAACCGGTCGAGCGTTGCGCCCAAGGCTATGTGGCCACCTGCCAAGCCAGATTGACCCAGGAGGCCCTCGCCAACCCCCATTCCACCAGCAAGGACCCAAGCGCAGGCTCGGCGAACATCCCGGACAACGCGCAGGTCACCTGGTATTACTACGACGCGCAAAAGCTCCAGCAGGCCCAAAAGGATTGCGAGACCACCGGCGGCCAATGGAAAAACCGCTGACCGGGTGGCTCGCATCTCTGGCATCAGCCCTTGCTGTGCTCCGGCGATGACGGCGGGTTCTTGACACCTCGCGGCCCGGCCACTCCCCAGACGATCAAGCCCAGTACAGGCAAGATGATCAGAAGCAGCGCCCAGCCTGCCTTGGTGCCAGCCGCCTTGTCGCTCCGAAAGACGCTGACGATTGCCCAAAGATCAACAAGCAACAGCAACACCGCGACGGCGATCCAGAAATAACTGGCTAGTTCAGACATGGCCTTAATCCTCTTGTCAGTCTATGGATTAGGCATGGCCGCCATGGGTCCGTTCAAAGAATCTGCCCTGCTGGCCGCAATGACAATCGTGCTGCTACAAGCGCTCGTTCAGGTAGTCGACCCATTGCTCATAGGCCTCATGTTGACGCCGAACCGCCTCATCCCAAGCGGTCCCGGACATTTGATGGATACAGATCAGCGCCATCATTTCCGACGTCGCTGCATCGAGCTCGACCAAGAGCTCATGGGATTTGACTTTGAAATCTTCAACGGTGGTCATCTCTCCTCGCTCCCCCACGACGGGGCCGGCCAGTCCACCCAACATTGATGCGTTTTTTCGGCGCTGATTCATTTTTGGCGATGATCGGTCGTTGGCGCAGCCTTCCGTCCCTATCCCTCGAACCGTTCGTGAAATATACGCAGCCTTTTTCCGTGGGCCGCGTTCCTACGGTCATGGACAACAAAATCGTTGTTGAACACTTCAATCGAGCAAGGCTCAAATATTGCAGTTATATTGCAATTTCATGACAGTCGAGGCTGGACAAGAATATGAAGATTCGAGCGACCGTCATCTGTGAAGAAGACCGCCACATCCTGCTGGTGCGTAAACCCAAGAGCCGCTGGGCCCTGCCCGGTGGCACCGTCGAGCGCGGCGAGACCCATGCCGATGCCGCGCTCAGGGAACTGTCGGAAGAAACCGGGCTGAGCGCCGAAAACCTGCTTTATCTGATGCAGTTCAGTGAAGGCGGCACCGAACATCACGTGTTCGAAGCGTCAGTCAACAACACAAAGGCGGCCAGGCCACAGAATGAAATCAGCGACTGCGTGTGGCACCCGCTGGAAGCCATCGCCCAGTTGCAGATGAAAAAAGGCATGCGGGAGATACTTGAGGCGTTTCGGCGCAGGCTGTAGTTCGCTGCAAGCGCCTTGGTCATTGCGGACCACATTGAAATTGCGGACCGGAAACGAACAAGGGTTTGCATCAGCTTTCGCTCGCAAACCCTTGATTTTAGATGGTGCCCGAAGCCGGAATCGAACCGGCACGCCCTTACGAGCGGGGGATTTTAAGTCCCATGCGTCTACCAGTTTCGCCATTCGGGCGGTAGCGCGGTGAAGCCGTGTGAAACTGTCAAATAGGTATCTGACAGGCTCGCGGCGGGTACAACAGAGGGGGAAATATATACATCCATCCCCGGTGAAGCAAGGTCGCCATTGCCCTTTTCAAGACAAAACCTTTCATTGCTCCGCAAATAAAAAAGCTCTGTAGATCATGGATCTACAGAGCTTTTTAAAAGTGGAGGCCGAAGTCGGAATCGAACCGGCGTAGGTGGATTTGCAATCCACTGCATAACCATTTTGCTATTCGGCCTCAATACGCCCGATGCAATGAAACACATCAGACGGATAAAAACTTATCCGGATATAGCCGCCAATAGCGAGCTATCTCCTTGAAAACATTGAAGTTTTTTACGCCTCGATGCATTCGATGGGCGCAATTATGTACTCATTTGCCTAGGCTGACAACCCCTTGATTTCAAAAAAAATTTGCCCGGCGAGCAAGCCCGCGGCTCTTTCCCCCCGGTCAACACAACGAGCCGAAACCGGCCCCCACCCGGCTCATCGGCAAACCAGTAATGCCAACGGAACAACCGCCATTGCCTTTGGTTCATCCCTTATGTCGTCCCTGGATCAGTAAGGAGAACCATCATGACTGAACGCCCAAAACTGGTGGCGAGCCGGGCTCCGGTACCCACGCCTTCTCATCCCAACCTCGGCACGCCGGAGCGACTGGTGTCGCTGGCGGCCGGCTCATTGCTGATTGCCAACGGTCTTCGTCAGGGAGGATTCAAGGGCTTGCCGCAACTGCTGCTGGGTGCGTGCGCCGCCTGGCGGGCGTATTCCGGCACCTGCAGGATCAAGCGGGCCATGACCCACAGCCCCTTCGAGCAAACGTTCGAGCAGGATCGCGATTGGGACGGCAGCAAGGTGATTTCTCGCAGTATCACGATTGGCAAGCCCCGCGACGAGGTTTACGCGTTTTGCAGCGACCCGGCCAATCTTGGTGCGCTGATGCCGTGGATCGACGGGATCGAGCAGACCGGCGAACGCACCTATCGCTGGGTCGCTCACGGCCCGATGGACAAGACGCTGCATTGTGACCTCGAACAGTGCGAGCCCAAGGAAGGCCGCAAGCTGCACTGGGTCGCCGGCCCGGACAGACGCTTCAAGCACGACATCCAGATGCATTTCAGCGATGCGCCGGCCGGTCGTGGTACGCAGATCAAAGTCATCGTGGCATGCGAGACGCCCCTCGGCGCCGCCGGCTATGCCCTCGCCGCCGCTATTTCCCGGTTCTCCGACAAAGCCCTGTTGAACGTGTTGCGCAGCATCAAGCAACAACTGGAAACCGGTGAAGTCAGCACCAACAAAATGCGCGATCCGCAGACGAAGGATTTCCTCTTCGTACACCCGGCCTCCAGCGCGAAGCAAGCAGCGGCCAATGACTCACCCACTGACAAACCCGAACTCAATGGAGGTACCGTCTGATGCGCGCACTGACTTGGCAAGGCCCGAACAAACTGCAAGTCGAAACGGTTGACGATCCCTCCATTCTCAACCCCCGCGATGCCATCGTGCGGGTGGTCCTGTCTTCGGTGTGCGGCTCGGATTTGCATTTGTTGGGCGGCTACGTGCCGACCATGCAGGCCGGCGACATCATTGGCCATGAGTTCATGGGCGAAGTGGTTGAGACCGGCTCGGCTGTCACGCAAATCAAGAAAGGTGACCGGGTTGTCACAGTCTCGATCGTCGGCTGCGGCGAATGCGAGCACTGCCAACGCTCGGACTTTTCCTGCTGCGACAACTCCAATCCAAACCCCAGCGCAACGGACATCGCCTACGGCCAGCCGGCATGCGGCATCATCGGCTACAGCCATGCGTTCGGCGGTTATGCCGGCAGCCATGCCACTTATATCCGGGTACCTTTCGCCGACGTGAACCTGTTCACCATTCCGGAGGGCGTCAGCGACGAGCAGGCCGTATTCGTTTCCGACGCGGTGCCCACTGGTTTCTTTGCCGCCGACAACGCCGATATCCAGCCCGGCGATACAGTCGCGGTCTGGGGGTGTGGCGGAGTCGGGTTGATGGCAATGTCCAGCGCCTATCTGTTGGGCGCCGAACGGGTGATCGCCATCGACCGCTTCGCCGATCGCTTGCGCCTGGCCGAGGAAAAGGCCGGTGCCATCGCCCTGAACTACGAGACCACGGATATACACGCCGCCCTGCTGGAACTGACCGGCGGCCGAGGTCCGGATCGCTGCATCGATTGCGTCGGCATGGAAGCCCACGGCACCGAAGTGGATTATTTCTATGACAAGACCAAGCAGATGCTGCGCCTCCACACTGAGCGTGGGACGGTGCTGCGCCAGTCGATCCGCGCCTGCCGCAAAGGCGGGACAGTATCGGTGGTCGGGGTGTACGGCGGCTTGCTGGACAAGTTTCCGATGGGGGCGATCGTCAACAAGTCCCTGACCCTGCGCTCCGGCCAGCAACCGGGGCAGCGTTATGTGAAGCGGCTGTTCGAGCACATCCAGAAAGGCGAACTGGACCCCTCCTATCTCCTGACTCACCCCATGGGCCTGGAACAATCGGTGGAGGGTTATGCGATGTTCAAGGAGAAACGCCAGGATTGTCTGCGGGCGGTGTTTCGACCGGAGTGAAATCAATCCCATGGCGAGGCAGCGTGCTCCCTCGCCATGGATCTCACCGGAGAGTCGCGGCCCAGCGCCATTATCGGTAACATACCGGCCTTTCCCGCAGCCCTTCTGCGCCCTGCCGAATAAGCCCATTCCATGCCTTTTGAACTCAGCGTTGACCTCTCCACCCTCGCTATCCTGGCCGTTGTCGCGTTCATCGCCGGCTTCATCGATGCCATCGCCGGCGGCGGTGGCCTGCTCACCACGCCGGCCCTGCTGACTGCTGGCTTGCCGCCGCACCTGGTGCTGGGCACCAACAAGCTCAGCTCGACTTTTGGTTCGGCCACGGCCAGCTTCACGTTCTACAGGCGCAAGCTGTTTCATCCACGGCAGTGGACCCACGCCCTGGTCGGTACGTTGATCGGTGCCTTGGCCGGCGCCGTCGTCGCCCATTACCTGCCCGCCGAGTGGCTGAACAAGATGCTGCCGGTGATTGTCTTTGCCTGTGGCCTGTACCTGCTGTTCGGCGGCACGCCCAAGGCACCGCTGGACAGCAACGCGCCGATCAAGAAGACCTGGCAGTCGCCGCAAGGCTTCACCCTTGGTTTTTACGACGGCGTGGCCGGCCCGGGCACTGGCGCATTCTGGACCGTCAGCAGCCTGTTGCTCTACCCCATCGACCTGGTCAAGGCCAGCGGCGTGGCCCGCAGCATGAACTTCGTCAGCAACATCGCAGCGCTGTCGGTTTTCATTTTCTCGGGTCAGGTGGACTGGATCATTGGCCTGAGCATGGGCCTGTCGGTGATGGTCGGCGCGTTCTTCGGCGCGCGCACCGCGATCAGCGGCGGCGCGAAGTTCATCCGGCCGGTGTTCATCACCGTGGTGCTGGCCCTGACCGTGCGCCTAGCCTGGCAACACTGGTTCAGCATGGCCTAAGCGCCGCGCTACATAGAGATCGATCAAGTACCGGGCAATCGAGCGCGAGGCAGGAAGCGGTGGCAGATCGTGGACGCTGAACCACTGCGCGTCTTCGATCTCGTCCTCCTGGGGCACGATGTCACCGCTGGCGTATTCGGCGTGGAAACCCAGCATCATCGAGTGCGGGAACGGCCAGCACTGGCTGCCCATGTACTGGATGTTCTTCACTTCGATGCTGACTTCTTCACGGACTTCCCGGACCAGGCAATCCTCGGCTGACTCACCGGGCTCGGCAAAGCCTGCCAGCGTGCTGTAGACCCCTGTGACAAACCGGGGCGAACGGGCCAGCAGGACCTCATCGCCACGGGTAATCAGCACGATCATGCTCGGTGAGATCCGCGGATAATGCCGCAGGTCGCACGCCTGGCAATACATCGCCCGCTCTCGCGGTACCTGGATCATGCGCTGGCCGCAACTGCCGCAGAAACGATGTTCGCGAGCCCAGGTGCCGATCTGCGCCGCGTAACCCAACACCTTGAACAGCGTGTGGTCGTCTTCGAGCATGAAGGCCCGCAGGCCTTTCCAGTTGCAGCCGGGAATGTCCAGGGCGCTGTGCAGTTCCAGCAAGTAGACCGGCTCGCCATCGAGATGGCCGATGCCGTGCTCGGCAAGGATCGACAAGTCCTGGCGCTTGAGCCAGTCGCGAGGAAACAGCGCGCCGTTATCGTCGTACAAGAAGCCTTCCGGGCTGCGGGCCACGGCCCAGCCGCCGGGCTTATCGGTATCGAGTACTGCGGTGGTCCAGCGTGAAATCATGATCGGTCAGTCCAGAAATTCGGGTTTCTGTTTGCTCATATGGGCGGCCATGGCCACGCGCAGGTCATTGGATTGCAACATGGCGGCGTTCCACGTGGCGACGTATTCCAGCCCGTCGTCGATGCGGTGGTCGCGCATGTAGCTGATCATTTCCTTGGTGCCGGTGATGGCGATCGGCGACTTGGCAGCGATTTCCCGGGCAATGCCCATGACGCCGTCGAGCAGGCTGGCGGTATCGCTGTAGACACGATTGACCAGGCCAATGCTGCGCGCTTCGTCGGCACCAAAAGTACGTCCCGTATAAGCGAGTTCACGCAGCATGCCGTCCCCGATGATTCGGGGCAAGCGTTGCAACGTGCCAACATCGGCCGCCATGCCGATGTCGATTTCCTTGATGGAGAACTGCGCGTCCTCGGCGGCGTAGCGCATGTCACAGGCAGAGATCAGGTCGATGGCGCCACCCAGGCAATAGCCCTGCACCGCCGCGAGAACCGGTTTGCGGCAATTGTCCACGGCATTGAACGATGCTTGCAGTTGCAGGATCTTGCGCCGCAACACGCGGGCGTTACGGCCCACATCCTTGCCCAGTTCGTTAGCCACACCGGCCAGCATCATCAGGTCGATGCCTGAAGAAAAGTGCTTGCCCGCGCCGCTCAAGACCACCACCCGCACTTCGTCGGTATCGTCGATCCATTGGAAGATGTCGACGATCTCGCTCCAGAACGCCGCGTTCATGGCGTTGATCTTGTCCGGTCGGTTGATCTGCACATGGGCGATGTTGTCTGCAAGTTCGACGTTGAACGCTTGGTATTGCGACATGGCAGTATCCTTTTACCGGCTGGGAAGAGGCCTGAACTATACCAAGCGATCACGACAGGACGTAGGCAGTGCATCGGCCAAAAGCGGGACTTTGCGCTGGATGTTCGGGAGATCTCTGTGGCGAGGGGATTTATCCCCGCTGGGCTGCGAAGCAGCCCCTGGAAGCTGAGTGCAACCTGGCTGACACACCGAGGTGGCAGGCTTTAGGGCTGCTGCGCAGCCCAGCGGGGATAAATCCCCTCGCCACAAAGGCCTCGCACGATTACTCCCCGTCCTCCGCCTCCAACCGCCCATCCCAACCGCCGCCCAACGCGGCAATCAACTGCACACTGGCAATCAACCGGCTCTGTTGCAGGCTCAGCACGGTGCGCTCGTTGCTCAGGGCGGTGGCCTGGACGCTCACCACGTCGAGGTAGCCGATCAGCCCCGCCCTGTACTGGTTCTGCGTCAGGCGCAGGGACTCGCGGGCGGCGTCGAGGGCTTCCTGGCGCACGCGGGCTTCGTCTTCGAGCACCTTGAGTTGGATCATGTAGTTTTCGACTTCACGGAAGCCGTCGAGCACGGTCTGGCGATAGGTGGCGACGGTCTGGTCATAGGCGGCCACGCTGCGGTCGACCTCCGCCGAGCGCTGGCCGCCGTCGAACAACGTCATCGCCAGCTGCGGGCCGACCGACCAGAAGCGGTTCGGCACGCTCACCCAGTTATCGTAGGTACTGCTGCTGTAGCCTCCGCTCAGGCTCAGGGTCAGGTCCGGGTAGTAAGCGGCCTTCGCCACGCCGATGTTCGCGTTGGCAGCCATGACCGAGCGCTCCGCCGAGGCGATGTCCGGACGGCGTTCGAGCAGCTGGGACGGTATTGCCACCGGGACTTGCGGCAGCGCCGGGATATCCTGCGTCTCGGCCAGGTTGAACTCGGCGGGTGGCAGGCCGACCAGCACGGCAATAGCGTTTTCGAACTGCGCGCGCTGCCAGATCAGGTCGATCAGGTCGCCTTGGGTGGTCTTGAGCTGGTTCTGCGCCTGTGCCACCGCATCCTTGCCGGACACGCCGGCGCGGTACTGGTTTTCGGTCATTTTCAGCGAGCGCTGATAGTTGTCGACGGTGGTCTGCAACAGACGCTTCTGTTCGTCGATCACCCGCAACTGCAGGTAGTTCTGCACCAGTTCCGATTGCTGGCTCAGGCGCATCGCCGCCAGGTCGGCAAAACTGGCCTGGGCGCTGGCTTCGTCGGCTTCCAGGGTGCGGCGCAACTTGCCCCAGACGTCAGCTTCCCAGCTCACGCCGGCCTGGGCGTTGTAAGTGTCGCGAATGCCGCTGGAGGAACTGCTCAGGCTCGAACTGCTGCTGCCGGTGCCCTGGCTGGAGCGGGTCTTGCCGACCGTAAGGTCGACCGTCGGAAAGAATGCCCCGCGAGCACTGCGCGCCAACGCCTGGGCCTGGCGGTACTGGGCTTCGGCCTGGGCCACGGTCTGGTTGGAGGCGTTGAGTTTTTCCACCAGTTCGTTGAGGCGGGTGTCAGCGTACAGCTCCCACCAGGCGCCACGGGCCAAGGCATCGCTGGGATTGGCCTGGCGCCAGCCCTGGGCCTCCTTGTATTGCACCGGCGCGGCGGCCCCGGGACGTTGGTAATCCGGACCGATCGCGCAGGCACTGAGCATTGCCACGCACAGCGTCAGGCTCAATATTCGCGAGCCACGGGCGGTGGCCAGCGAGGCGGCAAGGTTGGAAAGCGAACGGTCGGTCATAGCGGAGTTTCCAGGGCAGCATCAGTGCGCACCCCACGCCAGCGGTTGAAACGATGGCGCAGGTTATCGAGATAGAGGTAGACCACGGGGGTGGTGTAAAGCGTCAGGACCTGGCTGAACACCAGCCCGCCGATGATGGTCAGGCCCAGTGGCTGGCGCATTTCCGAGCCTTCGGCGCCGCCGAGCAACAGCGGCAAGGCGCCGAGGATCGCGGCCAGCGTGGTCATGAGGATCGGCCGCAACCGCAACAGGCACGCGCTGCGGATTGACTCGAGCGGCGTCTGCCCAGCGCGCTCCAATTGCAGCGCGAGGTCGATCATCAGGATGGCGTTTTTCTTCACTACGCCGATCAGCAGGAACAGGCCTAGCAACGAGATCAGGCTGAACTCGCTGCCCAGCACGTAGATCGACAGCAACGCGCCCACCCCGGCCGAGGGCAAGGTGGACAGGATCGTCAGCGGGTGAATGTAGCTTTCATACAGCACGCCCAATACCAGATACACCGCCAGCAACGCGCCGAGGATCATGAACGGCTGGCTTTTCTGGGTGGCGGCGAACGCATCGGCGGTGCCGGCCATTTTCGCGATGACATCCTCGGGCATGCCAAGCTTGGCGATTGCGCGCTCGATGGCGGCCGTGCCCTGCTCCACCGTAACGCCTTCGGCCATGTCGAAGGCGATGCTCTCGGACGCGAACTGGCCTTCGTGGCTGACCCGGTCGTCTTCCAGGCTGTTTTCATAGTGGGCAATCGCCGACAGCGGGACCCGCGCGCCGTCGGCGGTGATGACCTGGACCTGTTCAAGCGTGTTGGGGTCCTGGGCGTACTTCGGGTTGACCTCCATCACCACCTGGTATTGGTTGAGGCTGTCGTAGATCGTCGAGATCTGCCGCTGGCTGTAGGCGTTGTTCAACACCGCCGTGACCATGTTCATGTCGATGCCCAGGCGCTTGGCCTGGTCCCGATCGACGATCAGTGTCACTTGCTGCGCCCCGCCACCGTCACGGGCGTCGATGGCGGTCAGCTCCGGCAAGGCCCTGAAGGCAGCCACGAGCTTGGGGTACCACTCGCGCAGGGACGCCAGGTCGGCGCTCTGCAGGATGTAGGAATATTGCGAGGTGGTCTGCTCGCGGCCGCCGCCGAACTGCAGGTCCTGGTCGGCCATCAGCATCAATTGGGCACCGGGCACCTTGGGCATTTCCTTGCGCAGGCGCTCGATGACCTTCTGCGCGGACATCGCCCGCTCCTTGATCGGCTTGAGGCGCACCAGCATGAAGGCATTGTTGGTGCCGTTGTTGCCGCCGATGAAACCCGCCACGCTCTGCACCGCTTCGTCCTTGAGCACCGCGCGCCGGAAGATTTCCATTTTCGGCTGCATCACGTTGAACGACAGCCCGTCGTCACCGCGCACGAAGCCGATCAACTGGCCCGTGTCCTGCTGCGGCATGAACGTCTTCGGCACGACCACGTACAAGGCAATGTTCACACCGACCGTCACCAGCAGGCTGAGCAAGGTCAGGCGCCGATGGCGCAGCACCCAGTCAAGGCTCCGGGCGTAACCGCGGACCATGCGTTCATTGACGTGCTGACTCCAGCGCTGCAAGCGGTTTTCCTGTCCTGGCACATGGGGCTTGAGCCATCGCGCGCAGAGCATCGGCGTGAGCGTCAGGGACACCACCAGCGAGACGACGATGGCAGCCGCCAGGGTGATGGAAAACTCGCGGAACAGGCTTTCGATGATCCCGCCCATGAACAGGATCGACAGGAACACCGCCACCAGCGAAGCGTTCATCGACAACAGGGTGAAGCCCACTTCCTCGGCGCCGAGGTAGGCGGCTTTCATCGGCGGAACGCCTTCGTCGATGTGCCGGGAAATGTTTTCCAGCACCACGATGGCATCGTCCACCACCAGCCCGGTGGCGAGGATCAGCGCCATCAACGACAGGTTGTTCAGGGAAAAACCGTAGAGGTACATGACCGCGAACGTACCCACCAACGACACGGGCACCGCCAGGGTCGGGATCAGCGATGCACGGAAATTGCCCAGGAACAGGAACACCACCAGCACCACCAGCGCAACGGCGATCAGCAGGGTCATTTCCGCTTCGTGCAGGGTGGCCTTGATCACTGGCGAGCGGTCCATGGCCAGGTTCAGCTTGACGCTGGCGGGCAGCACCGCTTGCAGAGCGGGCAGCTGATTCTTGATCTCGTTGACGGTCTCGATGATGTTCGCGCCGGCCTGGCGGTTGATCACCAGCAGCACGGCGGAGTCGTTGTTGAAGAAGCCGCTGTTATAGCGATCCTCGACACCGTCGCTGACCTTTGCCACGTCCTTGAGCCGCAACACCGAGCCATCCTGGTAACGGATGACCAGCGTTTCGTAGTCCTTGGCCTTTTCGAGTTGGTCGTTGGCCTGGACTTGCCACATGCGCTTGTCGTCTTCGACCGAACCCTTGGGCCGGCGAACATTGCTATTGGCTATCGCCGTACGGACGTCATCCAGCGCCACGCCGTATTGGTTGAGCAATTGCGGTTCCAACTCGATGCGCACCGCCGGCAAGGAACTGCCGCCAATTTGCACCTCTCCGACACCCGCCACCTGGGACAGGCTCTGGGACAGGATCGTCGAGGCCAGGTCATAAAGCTGGCCTTTCTCCAGCACATCGGAGGTCAGCGAAAGCACCATGACGGGCGCCTGGGACGGGTTGACCTTCTTGTAGGTCGGCATGCTGCGCATGCCGCTGGGCAGCAAGTTGCGCGAGGCGTTGATGGCCGCCTGCACCTCCCGGGCCGCGCCGTTGATGTCGCGATCCAAGTCGAATTGCAGGATGACGCGGGTCGAGCCCTGGCTCGAGCGGCTGCTCATGGTGTTGACCCCGGCGATGGCGCCGAACGAGCGCTCCAGCGGCGTCGCCACGGTGGAAGCCATCACCTCGGGGCTGGCGCCTGGCAGGTTGGCCTGGACCACGATCACCGGAAAATCCATCTGCGGCAACGGCGAAACCGGCAGCAAGCCAAAGCACACGCCACCGAGCAGCATGATGGCGAAGCTCAGCAGCATGGTCGCCACCGGGCGGCGGATGAAGGGGCCGGAGAGGTTCATAGGCCGCCACCCCAGGCTTCAAGCCACCGACCACAAGAACTGGCTAGGCTTTTGTGGCGAGGGAGCTTGCTCCCGCTGGGTCGCGCAGCGGCCCCTTTTGTGAGCGCTGCGCACTCAAGCGGGAGCAAGCTCCCTCGCCACGAAAAGCACCCGCAGGGTCCGACCCCCACCGTCATACCCGCACCTCATCCCCATCAGGCCTGGCAAACCGGCGCCCCAGGCGGTCGAAGTACAGGTAGATCACCGGCGTGGTGAACAGCGTCAGCACCTGGCTCACCAGCAGGCCACCCACCATCACCAGGCCCAGCGGTTGGCGCAATTCGGCGCCGGAACCGGTGGCGAGCATCAGCGGCACGGCACCGAACAGGGCCGCGAGCGTCGTCATCAGGATCGGCCGGAAGCGCAACAGCGCGGCCTGGTAGATGGCGGTCTGCGGGTCCATGCCCTGGTTGCGCTCGGCGTCGAGGGCGAAGTCGATCATCATGATCGCGTTTTTCTTGACGATACCGATCAGCAGGATGATGCCGATGATCGCGATCATGCCCAGGTCATTGCCGCTGAGGATCAACGCCAACAAGGCACCGATGGCCGCCGAAGGCAAAGTGGAGAGAATCGTGATCGGATGAATGTAGCTCTCGTAAAGCACGCCCAGCACGATGTACATGGTCACCACCGCCGCCAGGATCAGCAGCAAGGTGCTCGACAGCGACGCCTGGAACGCCTGTGCCGCACCTTGGAATTCGGTCTGCACGCCAACGGGCATGCCGATGTCCTTCTGCACCTTTTCGATGACATCGACGGCGTGCCCGAGGGCCACGCCTGGCGCCAGGTTGAACGACATCATTACCGCCGGGAACTGGCCGAGGTGGGCAATCGCCAGTTGCGCCTGGCGCTCCTCCACCCGCGCCAGGCTCGACAAGCGGACCTGCCCACCGTCCGTGGTCTTGACGTGGATCTGGTCCAGCGCCTGCGGGCCGATCTTCTCCCCGGCCTGGGCTTGGAGCACCACACGGTACTGGCTGGCCTGGGTGTAGATGGTGGAGATCTGCCGCTGGCCGAAGGCGTCGTAGAGCGCATCGGTGATGTTCGACACCGACACGCCCAGCCGCGAGGCAGCATCTCGGTCGATCACCAGATAAACCTGCAAGCCCTTGTCCTGCAAATCGCTGGCGACGTCGGTGAGCTCCGGCTGCTGGGCCAAGGCCTCGACCAGACGACCGCTCCAAAGACTGAGCAACTCGGCATCCGGCGATGACAGGCTGAATTGGTATTGGGTGCGGCTGACCCGGTCTTCGATGGTCAGGTCCTGCACCGGCTGCATGAACAGGCGGATCCCCACCAGCCGATCCAATTGGGGCTGCAAGCGGGCGATGATCTCGCTGGCGCTGTCGTCCCGCTCGCGATGAGGCTTGAGGTTGATCAGCAACCGGCCGCTATTGAGCGTCGCGTTGTCGCCGTCTACGCCAATGTAGGAGGACAGGCTTTCCACCGCCGGGTCGGCGAGAATCACTTTGGCCAACTGCTGCTGGCGCTCGCCCATCGCCGCAAATGAAATCGCTTGCGGCGCCTCGGAAATACCTTGGATCACACCAGTATCCTGCACCGGGAAAAAGCCCTTGGGCACGGCCAGGTACAGCACGACCGTCAACACCAGGCTGCCAACTGCCACCAACAGCGTCAGCGGTTGATGCTTGAGGACCCACTGCAACTTGCGCCCGTAGCCTGCGATCAACCAGTCGATCCAGGCACCGCTGGCGCGATAGAAACGCCCCTGGTCTTCTTCCTTGGGTTCGCGCTTGAGCAAGCGCGCGCACATCATCGGCGTCAGGGTCAGGGACACCACCAGCGAGATCAGGATCGCCACCGCCAAGGTAATGGCAAATTCGCGGAACAAGCGCCCGACCACGTCCGCCATGAACAGCAGCGGGATCAGCACCGCGATCAGCGACAGCGTCAGGGAAATCAAGGTGAAGCCAATCTGTTTCGCGCCCTTGAGCGCCGCCTGCATCGGGCTGTCGCCCTCCTCAATGTAGCGGGCGATGTTTTCCAGCATGACGATGGCATCGTCCACCACAAAACCGGTGGCAATGGTCAGGGCCATCAGGGTCAGGTTGTTGATCGAGAAACCGGCCAGGTACATCACGCCGAACGTACCGATCAGCGACAACGGCACGGCCACCGACGGGATGATCGTGGCGCTGACCCGGCGCAGGAACAGGAACGTCACCATGACCACCAGGGCGATGGCGATCAGCAGCTCATGCTGGACGTCGGTTACGGAAGCACGGATGGTCTGGGTGCGGTCGGTCAGCACGGTCACGTCGAGGCCGGCCGGCAGGTTGTCGGTGATGCTGGGCAAAAGCGCCTTGATCCGGTCCACCACCTCGATGACGTTGGCGCCGGGCTGGCGCTGGATGTTCAGCAAGACGGCCTGGTTCTCGTTGGCCCAGGCGGCGAGGCGTTCGTTTTCGGCGCCGTCGACAATCTCTGCCACGTCCTTGAGCCGCAGCGGCGCGCCATTGGCGTAGGCCAGGATCAGTTCGGCGTAGTCCTTGGGCGAGGTCAACTGGTCGTTGGCATCGAGCATCGAGACCCGGGTCGGGCCGTCGAAATTGCCCTTGGGCTGGTTGACGTTGGAGGCGCTGATCAAGGTGCGCACATCCGCCAGGTTCAGGCCCGCGGATGCCAGGGCTTCCGGGTTGACCTTGATCCGCACCGCCTGGCGCTGGCCACCGGCAATCGTCACCATGCCGACGCCGCTGATCTGGGCGATTTTCTGCGCCATGCGCGTGTCCACCAAGTCATTGAGCTTGGGCAGCAGCATGGTCTTGGAGGTAATCGCCAGGGTCAGCACCGGGGTGTCGGCCGGGTTGACCTTGTTGTACACCGGGGGCGCCGGCAAATCGTCGGGCAACAGATTGGTCGCCGCGTTGATCGCGGCTTGCACCTGCTGCTCGGCGACATCCATGTTGATGTCCAGGTTGAAACGCAGGGTAATCACCGATGCGCCACCGGAACTGGTGGAGGCCATCTGCGTCAGGCCCGGCATCTGCCCGAACTGGCGCTCCAGCGGCGCGGTCACGGCGCTGGTCATCACGTCGGGGCTGGCGCCCGGGTACAGGGTCATGACGCGGATGGTCGGGTAGTCGACCTGGGGCAATGCCGACACCGGCAGCAACCGATAGGCGATCAGACCGGCCAGGACAATGGCCAGCATGCTCAGCGTGGTAGCGACCGGGCGAAGGATGAACAGCCGCGAGAAATTCATGCGCCGCCCTTTTTCGCCTTGTCGGCCGCGGCTGGCTCAGTCGGGGCCGCGGCGCTCTTGCCTTGCAGGTGCTCGGTCGGCGTGGTCGGCACTTCCTGGCTGTCGTTGACCACTTCCACTTCGCTGCCTTCCTTCAAGCGGTCGGTGCCTTCGAGCACCACCCGGTCGCCGGCGGCCAGCCCTTCGGTGACCACCGTATTCTCGCCATCGCTGGCGCCGATCTTGAGCTGTTTGATCGTGACCTTCTTGTCACCGTCCAAGGCATAGACAAACGTGCCGTTGGTGCCGAATTGAATGGCGGCCGTCGGCGCGAGCACCACGCCTTTCAGGGTGTCGGCCAGCAGGCGCACGTTGACGAATTGATTGGGGAACAGCGATTGGTCGCGGTTCTCGTAGCGGGCCTTGAACTTCAAGGTGCCGGTGGTGATGTCGATCTGGTTGTCCAGGCTTTGCAGTACGCCGCTGGCCTGGAGCTTCACATCGCCACGGTCCCAGGCTTCGACCGGCAGTTTCGCCCCACTGCGGTAGCGGGCGAGTACGGTTTCGAGGTTGTTCTCCGGCAGCGTGAAGACCACGCTGATGGGCTGGGTCTGGGTGATGACGGCCAGGGCCGTGGTGTCGTTGGCTGCCACCAGGTTGCCAAGGTCGAGTTGCCGCAGGCCCACACGCCCGGAAATCGGCGCGCGGATCTTGGTGAATTCGAGGTTGAGCTTGGCGTCGTTGACCGCCGCCTGGTTGGTCTTGACCGTGCCTTGGTATTGGCCCACCAGCGCAGCGGCGGTATCGAGGGTCTGCTTGGCGATGCTGTCCTCGGCATACAAGCCGCGATAGCGCTCCAGATCGACCTGGGCGTTCTTCAATTGGGCCTGGTTTTGCAACAGTGTGCCTTCGGCCTGGAGCAAGGCGTTCTGGTACGGACGAGGATCGATCTCGGCCAGCAGGTCCCCGGCCTTGACCATCTGCCCTTCCTCGAACGCGATCTTCACCAGCTCACCGCCCACGCGGCTGCGCACGTTGATGGTATTGAGCGCCGTGACCGTGCCCAGCGCCTTGTAATACAGCGGGAAATCGCCCGTGACCGCTGGCGCCACCCGAACCGGGATCGGCCCCGTCGCACCGCCAAAGCCTGGTCGCATGCCACCCGAACGCCCCATGTGTCCGGCTGCGCCCTTCTGCCCCGCCGCATTCTTCGAGTCGCTGCTGGCCGGCCAGAATTTCCAGGCGAGCAACGCGACGACCAATAAGACAAACAGGCCGAACAACCAGCGACGGGATTTGCGGGAAACAGAGGATTGCATTGAATGGTCAACCATTGGGCGCGTGGGCTTCTTTTACGGGAGGCTGAACGATAAGCACTGTCGAGGTTTTAGCAAAGCGCCTTTACCGGCAATTTACCTTGGGCTTACCTTTCGCGTATCTGGCTAAGACGTTGATACACAAATGAAAACGGCCTGGGCAAGCCAGGCCGTTAACAATTGTAATAATTACTTTATTTCAGACCAATTATTTCAGCGCTGCGAGTGCCGCCTCGTAGTTCGGCTCTTCAGCGATTTCCTTGACCAGCTCGCTGTGCAGCACATTGTCGTTTTCGTCCAGCACCACCACGGCGCGAGCGGTCAGGCCTTTGAGCGGGCCGTCGGCAATGGCAACACCGTAGTTCTCGATGAACTCGGCACCGCGCAGGGTGGACAGGTTCTGTACGTTTTCCAGGCCTTCGGCGCCGCAGAAACGGGCCTGGGCGAACGGCAGGTCGGCGGAAATGCACAGCACCACGGTGTTATTCAGGTCGTTGGCCTGGGCATTGAACTTGCGCACGGAGGTGGCGCAGGTCGGCGTGTCGACGCTTGGGAAAATGTTCAGTACTTTGCGCTTGCCGGCGAAGTCCTTCAGGGAAACGTCCGACAGATTGCCGGCAACCAGGGAAAAGGCTGGCGCCTTGGAACCGGCTTGTGGCAACTGGCCGTTGACTTGGACCGGGTTGCCTTTAAGGGTGACTTGAGCCATGAACGGATTCCTTCTGACAGGTTTGAAAAATGGTGAGGCCGGAGTTAACCATGAAATGGTGCTCCGACCTATGGCTGCGCGTAAAAAGTAATGATTCCTACAACGGACTATTTCGCCTTGAGACGCAGATAGGACTGATGCAGGTCCGACGCCCAACCATCGATCACGTTTTTGACGTCGTCGGGCTTCATCACCTGGGACTCGTTCGACAACGGCTTGCCCGTACCCTTGCGCACCACCTGGGCGATCACGGCGTTGCTGCCGCCGTCAAGAAACACCGCTTCGGTGCCCAGCGTGGTCTCCTGGTCGCGAATGCCGCTGGCCGTGCTCACCGCGGCGGCCACCAGGGCAATCGGGATGACTTCATACGGTTTCAGGCCTTCGGTCTTGCTGCTGACGGCGGTAATAGCCGCGCGCACCACCAATACGCCGGGCCCGGGACTGGTCGCCAAGGGCAAGGACTTGCCCGCCTCCCGCTTGAGCGCCTGATCGTAATAACTGGTAATGCCGGCCAACGTGGCCGCAGGGATCTTCACCGTCGGTTGCGGCTTGGGATAAAGCTGCGTCGGCTCGATATACACACTTGAGTACCTGGCCAGATCGATCTTCGGATCGACCCACCGCATCACCTCTGCCCCCGACGGTGATTTTTCTTCCTTGAGCCGGCTGTAGTCTCCCAGGAAGCCGGAATATTCGTTCGGCTGGGTGACTTTGCTCGCGCAGCCCATCAATGCGAGCGAAGCGATGCAAACGGTGCCGATCATCGACGCGAACTTCATGCTGTTACTCCTGTAGGCCACACCTGACGGGGGCGGAACTACAGGTATAGCCAATGTGCGGACTTTTGCCTGTTCAGCGCAGCCGCGCCATCGCCAGCGTGTCGACCCAGCGCCCATCACGCACGGCGTAGTCACGCAACAGGCCTTCAGTTTCGAAGCCGAATTTGCGGTACAAGCCGATGGCCGCTTCGTTGTCGGCATACACCGTCAGCTCGACCCGTCGCAGGTTCATCCAGTTGTCCGCCACCTCCAGCGCCGCGGCCAGCAGCATCGAACCCACACCCTTGCCCTGCCAGGCCACCGCGACACCCATGCCCAGGTTGGCGCAGTGAGCGCGACGAACGCGAGAAAACTGTTCCAGGCCCAGGTTGCCGATGACGTCGCCCTGATGCAGGGCCACCAGTTTCAGCTGGCGCTCATCGTTTGTTGCCAGACGCTGGCGCCAGACTTCGGTGGACTGAAAAGGCATCTGCAGTACCTGGCGGGTAACGGCGGGATTGTTGTAGAGCGCGGTGACGCCGGGGATATGGGCCTCAGTAAAACGCGCAAGGGTGATCGAGGATTCGGACATTTTGGCTCCTTCCTGGAGACGCGACATGGCCAGCCACTATAAGCCGGTGGTCCTTGCACAGGCGAGCTTGTGGTAGCGGTATTGCGTCGACCTCTTCGCGAGCAAGCTCGCTCCCACAATGAATGAGGAGTACCCAAACCTCTGTGGGAGCGAGCTTGCTCGCGATGAGGGCCTTCAAGACAAATCAACTACTGATGCTGCACCTGCACCATCGAACTCACCTGCACCCGCGCCTGCATCTGCTCCGCCCCGCCCCCTCGGCGCATGCCACGTACCGGGCAGGCGTCGAGGTAGTCCAGGCCAACCGCCAACTTCAAATGGCGGTCGGGACGAACCAAGCGGTTGGTCACGTCGAAGCTATACCAACCGTCATCCAGCCAAGCCTCGGCCCAGGCGTGGCTTGCCAGGTGGTTCTCGTCCTCGGTGCACAGGTAGCCGGACACATACCGCGCCGGCACGCCGAGGCTGCGGGCGCAGGCCACGAACGCATGGGCATGGTCCTGGCAGACCCCGGCACCACCGGCAAACGCCTCGGCGGCCGTGCTGCTGACGGCCGTCGCGCCGGGGCTGTAGGGCATGCGGTCGGCCAAGCCGTTCATCAAGTTGCCCAGCGCCGATCGATCTCGCCGGTCTCCACATTGTTCCATGGCGAAGGCGCTGAGACTGTCATCCGCCAGGGAGAGTCGGCTGGTGCGCAGGAATGGCAGCGGTGACTGGTCATCGGGCTCCATCTCCACCGCCTGGTTGATCTGCACCTCGCCATAGGCGGTCAATATCAGCGCGCCGTGGGGCTCGTCCATGGTCATCACGTGGAGGATGTTGCCATAGGGGTCAAGCTGGCTACGCACCAGGCGCGGCAGTTCCAGGTGCCATTGCAGGATGCGCTGGCGTGGGGTGTCCCGGGGCGTCAGGCGCAGGAACTGGATGCTGGTGCAGACTTCATCGGCGTAGCTGTAGGTGGTGTCGTGGCGTATGGACAGTTTCATACCACCTCCAGATAGGACTCGTGGACGGTCTGGCCCAAATGACGGATCTGGCCAATGAGTTCGGTCAACCACTGGTGCAGGCCCGACGCAAGGATCTCGTCGATTCCGGAATACCGCAGCCGTGCATTCAACTCCGCGGCCAGGCGCTGGGCCGGTCGGCCGTTGTTGCCCGGCAGGCTGGCGAGGATATGGTCAAGCTCCTCGATGCAGGCGTGCAGCGAGCGCGGCACGTCGGCCCGCAGCAGCAACATCTCGGACACCTGCTCGGCATTCGGCGCGTTGCGGTAGATCTCGTTGAACGCTTCGAACGAAGACAATGCCCGCAGCAAGGCACTCCACTGGTAATAACCACGCGCGGAGTTGTCGCTGACCTCCTCCGATTCCTCGCCGAACATTTCGTAGCGTGCGTCCAGCAGGCGCAAGGTGTTGTCGGCGCGTTCGATGAACGTCCCCAGGCGAATGAAACAGTAGGCATCGTTGCGCATGATCGTGCCCGACGTCGCGCCACGGAACAGGTGCGAGCGCTCCTTCACCCACTCGCAGAAATGACTGATGCCGTAGCGGCCGAGGCCGTTGCTGGCAATGTTGCGCATTTCCAGCCAAGTGGCGTTGATGTTTTCCCACATGTCGGCGGTGATGCGCCCGCGCACGGCATGGGCGTTGGTCCGCGCCGCCCGCAGGCAGCTATAGATGCTGCCGGGGTTGGTTTCATCCAAGGCGAAAAAATGCAGCATGCGTTCAGTGTTGAGCGCGTCATAGCGGGCGTTGTAATCGTCCAGCGTACCGGCCGCCAACAGCGACATCGCCAGTTCAGCCTGGCCGTCGCCACGCCCGGCCTGGGGCATCAGCGACAGCGAATAGCTGACTTCGAGCATACGCGCCAGGTTCTCGGCGCGCTCCAGGTAGCGGGACATCCAATAGAGGTCCGAAGCGGTTCTTGAAAGCATGTCTTAGTCCTCCACTACCCAAGTGTCCTTGGTGCCGCCGCCCTGGGACGAGTTCACCACCAGCGAGCCTTCGCGCAGCGCCACGCGGGTCAAGCCGCCGGGCACCAGGCGGGTTTCCTTGCCGGACAGCACGAAGGGACGCAAGTCGATGTGACGCGGGGCGATGCCGCTTTCGACAAAGGTCGGGCACGTGGACAGGCTCAGGGTCGGCTGGGCGATGTAGGCCTCCGGCCGAGCCTTGAGGCGGGCGCGGAAATCTTCGATCTCCGCCGCGGTGGCAGCCGGCCCGACCAGCATGCCGTAGCCGCCGGAGCCTTGGGTTTCCTTGACCACCAGGTCCGGCAGGTTCGCCAGCACGTGGGACAGATCCTGCGGCTTGCGGCACTGCCAGGTCGGTACGTTTTTCAGGATCGGCTCTTCGGTGAGGTAGAAACGGATCATTTCATCGACGTAGGGGTAGATCGACTTGTCATCCGCCACGCCCGTACCAACGGCGTTTGCCAGCACCACATTGCCTGCACGGTAGACCGCGATCAGCCCGGGCACGCCGAGCATGGAGTCGGGGTTGAACGACAGCGGATCAAGGTAGGCATCGTCCAGGCGTCGGTAGATCACATCCACCTGCTTGGGCCCGGCGGTGGTGCGCATATAGACGTGGTCGTCACGCACGAACAGGTCCGCGCCCTCCACCAGTTCCACGCCCATTTCCCGCGCCAGGAACGCATGCTCGAAATAGGCGCTGTTGAAACGCCCCGGAGTCAGGACCACGGCGGTCGGGTTGTCCAGCGGGCTGGAGCTCTTGAGGGTATCGAGCAGCAGGTTTGGGTAGTGATCGATGGGCGCCACGCGCTGGGCAGCGAAGAGCTCGGGGAACAGGCGCATCATCATCTTGCGGTCTTCGAGCATGTAGCTCACACCACTGGGCGTGCGCAGGTTGTCTTCGAGCACGTAGTAGCTGCCATCGCCGTCACGAACCAAATCAACGCCAGCGATGTGGGCGTAGATACCTCGGTGCAGGTCCAGGCCCTGCATCGCAATCTGATAACCCTCGTTGGCGAGCACCTGCTCGGCGGGAATGATGCCTTCCTTGAGAATCCGCTGGCCATGGTAGATGTCGGCCAGGAACATGTTCAGGGCCTGGACCCGCTGGATGCAGCCACGTTCGACGATTTGCCATTCGCTGGCCTTGATGCTGCGGGGGATGATGTCGAATGGGATCAAGCGTTCGGTGCCCTGCTCGTCCCCATAAAGCGTGAAGGTGATCCCGGCCCGATGGAACAGCAGGTCGGCTTCGCGGCGGCGTTGGTCCAGCAGCTCCAGCGGCGTGTCCGCCAGCCAGCGCGAGAAGGCTTGGTAATGCGGGCGGCAGTCACCCTGGGCGTCATACATTTCATTGAAAAAAGCGTGGGGCATAGCCAACTCCAAGCCGTGTCGTACACGGCATTTCTTATTACGTCGTCATTCCACCAATGCAGCCTTGCCTTGTTTATGAGCCCTGGTTCTTCGAATACCTCGTCAGGCATGGGTCTCTGATTCAGGCCTTTGCGTCCGGATGACGTGCGCCCCCCTTTTATATTGGCGTACCGAAACTCCTGTCTGCTGGGTTGTCATGGAGCCGTAGCAAGGGCTGTGCCTAAGTGCGACGGATCGAGGTGATGCTGGAAAAACCGGCGCGAAACGGCGCAAAAGCGAAATTTATTTTCGATTTAGCGACGAAAAAGAATTTGCGGGCTGAAACGCTTACCCCGATTTCAGGCGTCGACAGTGCAAACGGGTCGAATCGGTGCAGGCAAACGGGAAGTTGAGGCCGAATGCCCCGAAAAGGGGAAATTAATACCCATTCACTGTAGCTGCGAATTTCCTGTGGCGAGGGGATTTATCCCCTCGCCACAAGAGCCCTATCTCCTCGAACCCCCGCCTTCCGTCGCCTCCCTTCGAACAAATTCAAAGCCGACGCTTGCACGAACAGTATTATGGTATACCATCATACGCACAGACACTTCTCACCTCCCACGGAGCAGCTCATGAGTTTCGAAATTCGCAAGATCGTCAGCTATGTCGAAGAAACCTTCATCGAAGGCGGCAAGGCCACCGACAAGCCGGTGACCATGGTCGGGCTGGCGGTGGTCATGAAGAACCCTTGGCTGGGCCGCGGTTTCGTCGAAGACCTGAAACCGGAAATCCGCGCCAATTGCTCCGACCTCGGTGCACTGATGGTCGAGCGCCTGGTGGGCATCATTGGCGGTGCGGAAAAAATCGAAGCCTATGGCAAGGCTGCGGTAGTCGGCGCCGACGGTGAAATCGAACACGCCTCGGCGGTGATCCACACCTTGCGCTTCGGCAATCACTACCGCGAAGCGGTCAAGGCCAGGAGCTACCTGAGCTTCACCAACAAGCGCGGCGGCCCCGGCACTTCGATCCAGATCCCGATGATGCACAAGGACGACGAAGGCCTGCGCTCGCACTACATCACCCTGGAAATGCAGATCGAAGACGCCCCGCGCGCCGACGAAATCGTCGTGGTGCTGGG
>NZ_VDLV01000050.1:0-1079 GCF_013608025.1 Pseudomonas brassicacearum subsp. neoaurantiaca
AGTGCATTCTCGACGTTGGCGGACAAGGTATGGCTGACCGCTGTCCGGACCAGGTCGATGCCTTCATCCGCCAGCTCGACGACACTGTCGCCCGCGTTGTCGAGGGTATATGTGTCGTTACCCGCGCCACCTACCAAGGTATCGCGCCCGGCGAGGCCGTCCAGCAGGTTATTGCCAGCGTTGCCGGTCAGCACGTTGTTCAACGTGTTGCCGCTGCCGTTGAGGTTGGCACTGCCGGTGAGCGTGAGGTTTTCAAGATTGACGCCCAGCACCCAGTTGACCGAGGCCCGTACGCTGTCGATTTCGCCAGCCAACGTGCTGGTTTCGCTGACGACGTCCTTGAGGTTGTCGACCACATAGGTGTCGTTGCCCGTGCCGCCGACCAACGTGTCGATGCCGAGGCCACCGTCCAGGATGTTGGCGCCAGCGTTGCCGGTGATGCGGTTGTTCAGCGCGTTGCCGGTGCCATTGATAGCGCCGGCGCCATTGAGTGTCAGGTTTTCGAGGTTGGCACCCAGCACGTAGCTGATGGACGAAACGACGCTGTCGATCTCAGTCAGCGCCGTGCCTCGCTCGATCACCGTGTCGCCGAGGTTGTCGACGTAATAAGTGTCGTTGCCGGCGCCACCGTCCAGGGTGTCCGCGCCGCCCAGGCCGTTGAGCACGTTGGCGGCGGCGTTGCCGATCAGCACGTTGTCCGAGGTGTTGCCGCTGCCGTTGATCGCGGCAACGCCGGTCAGCGTGAGGTTTTCCAGGTTGTTGCCCAAGGTCCAGCTCACCAAGGAACGAACAGTGTCGATTTCGGAGGCCGAGGTGCTGGTTTCGTTGATGACGTCCTTGAGGTTGTCGACCACATAGGTGTCGTTGCCGGTGCCGCCGATGAGAGTGTCGATGCCGGCGCCGCCGTCGAGGATGTCCGCACCGTCCATGCCGTTGAGCACGTTCGCCGCAGCGTTGCCGATCAGGCTGTTATTGGAGGCGTTGCCGGTGAGATTGAGCGCGGCGACGCCGAGCAACAGTGCATTCTCGACGTTGGCGGACAAGGTATGGCTGACCGCTGTCCGGACCAGGTCGATGCC
>NZ_VDLV01000050.1:1089-14165 GCF_013608025.1 Pseudomonas brassicacearum subsp. neoaurantiaca
AGCCGTTGAGCACATTGGCGGCGGCGTTGCCGATCAGCACGTTGTCCGAGGTGTTGCCGGTGAGGTTGAGCGCGGCGACGCCGAGCAACATCGCATTCTCGACGTTAGCCGACAAGGTATGGCTGACCGCTGTCCGGACCAGATCGATGCCTTCGCCCGCCAGCTCTACGACGTTGTCACCCGCATTGTCGAGGACATACGTGTCGTTACCCGCGCCACCTACTAACGTATCGCGCCCGGCGAGGCCATCCAGCAGGTTATTGCCCGCGTTACCGGTCAGCACGTTGTTCAACGCGTTGCCGCTGCCGTTGAGGTCGGCGCTACCGGTGAGCGTAAGATTTTCCAGATTGGCACCCAGCACCCAGTTGACCGAGGCCCGTACGCTGTCGATTTCCCCAGCCAAGGTGCTGGTTTCGCTGATCACATCCTTGAGGTTGTCGACCACGTAGGTGTCATTGCCCGTGCCGCCGATCAACGTGTCGATACCGAGGCCTCCGTCCAGGACGTTGACGCCAGCGTTGCCCGTGATGCGGTTGTTCAGCGCGTTTCCGGTGCCGTTGATATTGCGAGCGCCGGTCAAGGTCAACGTTTCGACGTTGGCACTGAGCACGTAATTGCTGGACGCCAGGACAATATCGATACCGCTATCCAGCGCGCCGGTTTCCTGAACGACGTCGTTGATGTCATCGACAACATAGGTATCGTTGCCCGCCCCGCCGATCATCACGTCTTTGCCGGCGCCACCATTGAGCACATTCGCCAGCGCGTTGCCGATCAACGTGTCGTCGTTGACCGAGCCGATTGCGTTTTCAATTTTGGCACCGTAGGCGATCGCCAACCCTTCATTGAAATCGGTCTGGGTGCTGAGGTTCTGGAAGGTCTTGCCGATCTTGCTGAACTCACCTTCGTTCAGGTTGATACGCACGGCTTGCAACTGGTTGCTCGCATCGATGGTATCAATACCACCGGCATCCCAGATCGTCTCGAAAACCGATTGATTGGCCGCCCAGCTATAGGTGTTGTTGCCCACCAGCCACTGTTTGTTCGCCCCATAAAGGCTTTGGATGGCGGCGATATCCAGCAACATCGGTGTGGTGGGCTCATACGAATAGTTGTTGTTGTAGCTCATGATCGTGTAACGAACATCGTCGAACTGAGCAGACAACACGGTGCTGTTCGTAGCACTTGGCGAGAACGGGTGCTTGAGACCCAGCGCATGGCCAATCTCATGCATGAACGTCATGTAATCGTAAGTGCCCTTGACGGGAGCCGGGTCGTTAGTGACCGGACCGATCCACACATCGCCGCCACTCGGGCTCCGGGAAGGGAAATATCCCCAGGCAGCGTAGCTATCGGGCATGTCCCCATAGCCGCCAAATCGCAGGTCCCCCACGTTGGTTGTGGTTTCGCTGACCTTCGTGAACCTGACATTGGAGACAGAACTCCACGCCCCAAGCGCGCTGGTGATGCTGTTTTGTTGCGCAGAGGTGAGGACGTAGCCGGATTCGTATTCGTTCTCGCTGCTATAGATCCAGGGGAAGATCGACTTCATTGTCATGAAGCTGTACGTCAACGACGTGCCGGTCGTCGCGCTACCGGTCCAATACGTACCGTACAGCAAGCTGTTGACCTGCGTGTTGGCAGTCAGCGTGGCAGACGAAATTGAGGAATATCCGAATGGACTGGGCATACAAGCTTCCTATGAGCAATCTGCGGCCCTTCCCGGGTGCGGCCGCTACAAGTCGTTAATATTGCCTGAAAAATGGCGCCAATAATATTACTTGGCCATCATTTTTTTCTACCGTATATCCGATGCAGCGGGGGTCGCCAGCCACTCGTTGGCCTTGCGTATGTCGCCCTCCCCCAACCTGCCGCTCCAGCGATGCAGGACAAGCAGGCTGGTCACAAAGCGGTACTGGGACTGATAGAAATCACGCCGCGCGCGAAACTCTTCCTTGATGCTATCGAGCACGTCCACGGCATTCTTGACGCCATAGGAAAAGGCCTTCTCGGTGGCGAGTCGCGACTTCTCGGCCGATTCCAGCGCACGATGCGTCGCCTTGATACGGCTTAGCTCGGCGGTCATGCCCAGATAGGCCGTGCGAGTCTCCTTGATGACTTGGCGCCGCAACGCCTCGAGTTCTTGCTGCGCGGCCTCTTTGTCGCTTTCTGAACTGGACACTCGGGCGCGGGTGGTGCCGCCGCTGTAGAGCGGCATCTGCAAGTCCAGGGACGCGACGAGGTTGTCCGAGCGAGGCGCCAGCGCACCTTCGTAGCCGATGTCGCTGCGTTGCGCCATCAAGTTCAGGCCCAGCTTGGGCAGATGGCCGGCCTTGGCTTCTCCGATGGCCGCGTCGGCGGCGCGGATGCTGTGTTCCCGAGCGTGCAGCGCCGGGTTGCTGTCCAGCGCAGTCTGCACCCAATAATCCTGCGCTTGTGCCGGCAGACTGAACGCCGGACTCTCAGCGATGCGCTTGAATGGCTCGCGAACCTCGCGCCCCACCAGTTCGGAAATAGCTTCGCGGCTGACCTCGACCTTGTTGACGGCTTCGATTTCGTCAGCCTTGAGCGCATCCACGCGCGCCTCAACGTCCAGCGTGTCGGTCACCATTGCCATCTGCCGCGTGTACAAGGCATTAACGCGCTTGAGATTGCGCTCGGTCGCGTCCAGTTCGCTGCGCACCAGGGCCAATTCGTCCTCGGCGGCAAGCACGGCGAAATAGCGCTCGGACAGGTCAATGCTGGCCTGCACCCGCGTGTCGTCGGACTCATACTCGCTCTGGCGCGCCAGCTCCACGTATCGCTGATAACTGCGCCAGACCTGCGGGTCGTAGATGACCTGGTTGAGCATCACCGCCATGCGCTTGCCGTTGTACTGGATGCGGCTCAGCTCGTCGTCCCGCCGGCTGCGGTTGACGCTGCCGCTGGCATTGAGCTGTGGCAACAGTTGACCGAAGGCCGCACGCTCGTTGCCTTCGCCACTGCGAGTCAGGGCCTGCGCCCGCAGGACGCGCGGGTCGGCGCCCTGCGCCTCTTGATGCAACTGCCAGAGATCGACATAGGAAGACGTCAGCCCATTGTCCGCCAGGGCGCCAAACGACAGGGCGACCAGCCACAGCGCGACCAGAGATTTCATGTCAATCCTCGATCAACGAACGGGCAAATGCATTGCTGGCAGGCTGCATCAGGTATTCCAGCAACGTCCGCGACCCCGTATTGATCAACACCTCGACGGGCATTCCGGGCACCAAGGTAAGACCGCCCAATGCCTGCCTCCCCTTATCGGTCAAGGCCACGCGTGCCAGGTAATACGGGGTTGCGGTGTCCTTGTTGACCAGGCGATCGGCAGATACCTGTACCAACTGGCCCTCGATGACCGGCGTGGTACTGCTTTTGAACGCACTGAAGCGGATGCCAGCCAGTTTGCCCGGCGCTATGCGGTCAATGTCCATTGGTGAAACCTGGGCCTCGACGATCAGCTCCTCGTTGGCCGGGACAATGTCGAGCAGCGCCGTCCCGGGGCTGACCACCGCGCCCAGGGTATGCACGGTCAAGCCCATGACCTTTCCGGATTCCGGCGCGAGGATATCGGTGCGCTGATCGCGATCCTGCAGGGTGGCCAACCGCTCGCGCAGTTCGTAGACCTTGGTCCGGGCATCACCCAGCAAACCCGCGACTTCACTGGCAAAGGTCTTTTTCAGCTGCAAGATCTTCAACTGCGCTTCGTCGGCCTGGACCCTGGCCCGCGCGCTGGCAGACTGGCTTTCCGCAATTTCGGCCTGCAGCCGGGCCAGGCTGCGCTCCTGCTCGCGCAAACGCTGCTTGTCCACGTAGCCTTCGGACAACAACGCGCGTAAGTCGACGATCTCCTCTTGATAGGAAGCCGCGAGCATCTGCTTGCTGGCGACGATAGCCCTATAGCCACGAATCTGTTCCTCGATTTGCCCGATCGACTTCTCCTGCAAGGCGATTTCCCCGAGCAAGGAGGTCCGTCGGGTCTGGAAGATCCGTGCTTCGCTGTCGCGCGCCTCGCGTACGCGAGCATCAGCGAGGTCCAGGGCGGGCACGGCCAGCGGCTCGGGCAAGCCATCACGCTCGGCCACCAGTCGGGCTTCGAGTTCGAGCGCTGCGATCAACTGGCTGCGCATCGCTTCCATTTCAGAGCGCGCCTGGGTGTTGTCGAGCACCAACAGCACATCGCCGGCCTTCACCAGGTCGCCGTCATGTACGCGCAACTCGCGCACGATGCCGCCTTCCAGATGCTGCACGGTCTTGCGGTAGCTCTTGACGGTGACCACGCCCGGCGCCAGTGCCGCGCTGTCAAGCGGTGCCAGGGTGGCCCAACCGCCAAACAGGCCGAATGTCACCAGCAGCATGAGATAGCCGATGCGCCGTATCGGTTTGTCGTCAATGGAAAACCCGGTGACAGGGGCGGATGATGGCTTGATCTGTTGCATCGAATGGCTCATCCGCTTCCTACGATTCAATGGCGGCGGTCTGGTGCGCCGCGGGCGTGGCAGCCTGCAGTCGCGCCAGGACCTTATCGCGCGGCCCGAACAGGCTCAGCTCGCCCTGGTTGAGGACCAGCAGTTTGTCGACCTGCGCCAACACCCCGGACCGATGCGTAATGACAAACACAGTGGCGCGGCTCTGCCTGAGCTTTTGCAGTGCCTCGGCGAGCATCTTTTCGCCCGCATCGTCCAGGTTGGAGTTCGGCTCATCGAGCAACACCAGGCGCGGTTCTCCGTACAGCGCGCGAGCCAGGCCAATGCGTTGGCGCTGGCCGCCGGACAACCCACCGCCATTGGCCCCGATCACCGTGTCGTAGCCATCAGGCAGTTGCAGGACCAGCTCATGTACACCGGCCATGCGCGCGGCGGCGACCACGGCTGGTGCGTTCACCGGACCGAAGCGTGAAATGTTCTGGCTGATGGTGCCTTCGAACAACTCGATGTCCTGCGGCAGGTAACCGACGTAGGGGCCTAGTTCGTCCCGCCGCCACTGGCTGATGTCCGCACCGTCCAGGCGTACCGTGCCCGCCAGGCTTGGCCAGATGCCGAGCAATGCCCTGGCCAGCGTCGACTTGCCCGCGCCGCTGGGCCCAATGATGCCCACCACCGAACCCGCCGGCACCTCGAACGTCAGGCCACGGATAATCGGTTTGCGCTGGTTGGGCGAGCCAACGCTAAGGCCTTCCACTCGGATCGCGCCCTCGGGCGCCGGCAAAGACATGCGCTCAGGTTCGGCGGCGATCGTTCCCAGCAATTGGTGCAGCCTCGCATATTGCGAACGTGCGCCCAGGAAGCCTTTCCAGACGCCGATCAATTGATCGATGGGCGCCAGGGCTCGCCCCAGCAGAATGGAGCCGGCGATCATCAGCCCAGAGGAAATCTCGTGATTGATCGTGAGGTACGCACCCAAGCCCAGCACCAGCGACTGGACGACCTGGCGGAACGTCTTGGAGACAGTCGCTACGGTCGTGGCACGGTCACTGGCGAGGCTCTGCAGGGAAAGAACGGCGTGGGTCTGCTCGCTCCAGCGCTGACGCAAGCTGGCAAGCATGCCCATGGATTCCACCACCTCGGCGTTGCGCAAGCTCTTGTTGGTGAACGCGGTCGCCGCCATCTGCTCGCGGTTGGCCGCATGCAGCGGTGCCTGGGTGAGTTTTTCGTTGACGTAGGCCAGCGTGCCCAACAGCACAGCGCTCAGCAGCCCCATCCAGCCGTACCAGGGATGGAACATGAACATGACGGCCAGGTAGATCGGAATCCAGGGCGTGTCGAAAAACGCAAAGAGGCCGTTGCCGGTCAGGAACTGGCGCAGAGCGTTCAAATCGCTCAAGGGCTGGGCCGTAGCGTTCATGCCGCAGCTTGTAAGCGCCTGCTTGAAACTCGCGTCGAACAGGCGCTGGCCCAGCAACGTGTCCAGGCGCGTGCTGATCCGCACCATGATCCGCGACCGCACCCACTCCAGCCCGCCCATCGTGGTCAACAGGAGCAACATGATCAGCGTCAACATCAACAAGGTCGACAGGCTGGCGCTGGCGACCGCCCGGTCATAGACCTGCAGCATGTAGAACGAGGGAACCAGCATCAGCAGGTTGATGAAAAAACTGAAGAAGGCAACGGAAAGAAAGCTGCCTTTGCATGCGGCAAGGGCATCTTCCAACTCGGTCCTGGAGTGGGCTGGCATGGTTCATTCCCTGAGGTCCGATTAGGGTCAAACCTGGAAAAATCAAAAGGGCACAGGCGCGCGGACGCCTGGAATATCTTTTCTTGGACACCACTGCAGTGCCCGCACAATCGGATCTACCGCGCTGTATCGGCACGTCCGTGCGGTTCTTAAGGAGAAATTTCAAAGGAGCCTCTCTGGCCGGCGGTTCGCCGGAAGCTCACAAGCTCCCGCTTGCGGCACCCGGCGGATGTCGACACGTCGATTGGCGATTCGCCCGGCCTCGGTATCGTTTCCAGCGATGGGTTGATTGGCGGCGAAGCCCTGCACGGCAAGACAATCGGCGGGAATGCTGCCCACGCTCTGCATCCAGTCGCGCACCGCGGAGGCGCGGGCGTGGGAGAGCTGCTGATTCTGCTCGGATGAACCTGTGGCATCGGTATGTCCGGCAATGATGATCAACCAGCCTGGCTGGGCCTTGATGTCGACCAGTGCCTTGACCAGGATGGGGGTCGAGCCAGGCTTGAGCTCCGCGCTGCCGGCGTCGAACAGCGACAGGCTGTCCAGGCGCACCGGATCGGGCCAGGCGACCTCGGTCTGCACGCCCTTCCACCACCCGGCAACGCCAGCGGCGACGGCAAGCGACAGCGCCGCGGTGCACAGCCACGGCCACGGCCATAATCGTCGTTTGCCGCTTGTCGCATCGGGCGGCGGCACGAGCACGATCGGCATCATCAATGCCGGTTCCGCCACCCTGAGGGGGAGTAATGCCGTTTCGGTGCCGAAGTCGCTCCGTTCCAAGCGCTGGACAAGGTGACGGACCTGCAGCTGCAAGGCTTGCAGTGTGGTCAACGGCGCGGGCATCTGACACGTCAACCGAGCAATCAGGCCGGCCAGCGCATTATCCAATTCAAGCAATGCATGCAGGTCATTGGTTGTCAGCGCCAAGCTGCGTAGCAGCGTTTGCAGTTGGGCAAACAACCACCCGAGCATATCCAGGCGAACGGGTACCGACGCCGGCCAGAGACTGGGCCATTGATCACAGAGGGTCTTGAGCAGTCTCATGCCTTCGACCATGCCATCCAAACCGTGACGCTGCCCCCGGGCCAGCGCATAGAAGCTAACGGTTTGCAGTTCTGCCCCGTTCAATTGCAGCAGCACGAGGCACAACTGCTCCACTTTCTGCCAATCCACATCGGGACAGGCGCTATGACCCAGCTTCGCCAATTCACCGCGCAGGGCGACGAACTCAGCATAGCCGCGCGGATCGCCGCCGAGTCGAACATGCACCTCGAACAACGCGCTCATCGTCCTCCCCTTGGGTGATCCATTCCAGGCGCCGAAAAGTAGTTCTGCCGCGTCAGGTGGCGCACAAGGACTCTTCCTTCAGGCCCCACGGTGGTTCCGAAACTCACCCGCCGCCCGCCCTTCAACTGCACGTCGAGCGCACATTCCAGATGCCCCGGCAGCAACTGCGGCAGCAGCTCGATAGTAAGCGCTGCGAGCCGTGGTTCGTATTTGAGCAAGGTGTCGGTCATGGTCTTCATCAAAGTATGGGCCGTTGCCGGCAACCCTTGCAGAACCGTACCCATATCGGGCAGTCCGTAGTCCGGCAAATGACTGAGCGCGCCCGCCCGGCAATTGAGGATGCGTTGGAGGTTGTCCAGGACCGACAGGGTGTGCTGGTCCTGCTCGCTGACGCGATGCAAATCCAGTTCTCCGTCGAAGTTCTGCAACAACATTTCGTAGAGCGAGGGGTTGGGCTCGGTCATGGCTTATTCCTTCGCCAAGGGACGCAAGGTCAGTTGGTTGTCCCCCATCTCGATGAGCCGTGCCCGATCCGGGTCCAAGTCGTCGCGCGTCAGCATCAGGCGCCAGGTATTCGCTTGGGCATCAGGGCTGCGAAACAAGCCGACCAGGGCGACCACCCGCGCCTGCGGGTCCATCGGCACGCTCAACTGCGCTCCTGCTCCGGGTTTCACCACCACGGCTCGCTTGTCCAGCAACGCGCCGTCGAGCTGCCCCTCGTCACCACTCACCAGCCCCTCGTAAGTCGCCCGATCCAGCGCTTTGCTGTCGCGCAATTGGTATACGCGCACCAGGGTTGGCAACGACAGCGCATTCATGTCCGCAACGTCGGTGTTGAGCGCCGTGCGCGCGTTGAAGTCCAGATGCAGGGTTTTCACTTGCTTATGGAAAATCGTCTCAGCGGCTGACGCAGTGCCTTGCGTGACGGTCTGGGTCAATCCACACCCGCTCAGCGCGGTGGCGATCACTGCCAGTATCGATAAATTAAAAAGCGTACGAGACATGCTGTGTTTCCCTGTTCCGAGAATGGATCGAGAGGCCTTGATAACGGCCCAGATTGATCGTGAGGGTTTCGTGTTCTTTCGCCCGCCAGGTGTCGGTCCCCAAACCCAGCACACCGGTCATGCCCAATCGAATCTGGGGATTGCCCAGGACCGGGGCCGGCAGGCTGCTCACCGCAACCGTCAATTGCAGCGTCGCGCTGCAACGCCATCCCAGGTACACCCGCAGCAGCACCAGCAGGTCGCTGTGCAGCGTTCCGCCGGGCAACCAGTCGCTGGCCTCCTTCGCGTCTTCGGTGGTGAGCATCAAGAGCAACTGGCTATTGACGTCCCGCCCGACACTGCCCAGCGGCGTGCCTTCGGACAGTGGCACCAGACGGGACGGGCAAAGGCTGGCCGGATGCGCCAAGAGAATGTTCTGCGGCCAGTGCGGGCTGATCCGCGCCTGGGTCTTGCTCGCCAGTAGCTTGACCAGCGCCTCTATGCCTTCGGCGTTGCGGGTTGGCAGGCGCATGACGCTGAGCAGCGCAAGGAAACGCGAAATGGGCGTCGCGACGCGTCGCGTGCTCCCGGGGATGCCCAGCCCGATCAGGCCCAGCAGGCATTGCGACGTCGCATCGGTGCCGCCTGCTGCGAAAGTGGCCGGGTAGGAATACTTGCGCCAGATGCGGTAGAACTGGGTAAAGATCCGGTGGTTGAAAATGTCGAGGAATGCTTCCAGCGCCTCATGCCCTTCCCGGCGTTGGGCGATGTCATCGAGGAACGCCGTCGGCATTGGCGAGTCGACACCGTACAACCCCAGCACACGGGTGCGCACCGTCGCCGGGCGCCCGGGATTCTCCCGATCGAGCTCGATCGCTTTCAGCTCGCCAGCCGGGAAGCCCATGCCGGGATCGGGCCGAAAACGCACCGGGTCGTCCTTCGGACGCGCAGTGCTGCCCAGCAGAGGATTTCCAGGCGACGCTTGTTCCAGCAACTGGCAAAAACGGTACAGGCTGGCCTCGGCCACCCGCTCCTGCAATGTGTTCAGCAAATCGCCGGTGTTCAACCGGGAATACGCTGGCTGTGGTTCTCGCTCCATCGCAGGCACGCTCCAGTAGGTTGAAGGACCAGCGTGAGCTGGGTGTACAGATGGACGTCCGCGTAGAGCGCAAAGAAGCGGTTGAGCATTTCGCCGAACAGACTGATGTCGCCCTCCCCCGCGAATCCGTTGGCGTCCAGGGTGATTTCGATATCCACCCCGCGCAGCAGGAAGCCCTTTTCGAAGCGCTGGACCAGGTGATGACTCACTTCGACGATCGCGGCCAACCGACGCCGGTTCAGCTCGCTGCCCGTCCAGTCGTATAGCGCCAATGTCCCGCGCAAAACCTCGGCACTGTCGAGCATCGGCAGAAAATTCGAGCCCAGGTGGCTGAGGATGCGCCAATGGAAACGGTCGCGATTTGGCGGATAGCACGGCAAGGTCGGGGCACACAGGTTGCGCACACGCAGGCCGAACTGGGTGAGCTGCACCGCCGTGTCGAGCACCGTGCTCTGCAACGCTTTGCGCGGCAGTTGGCCGTGGGTACCGGTCAGGCGCAGCGACAGGCGTTTATCGGGCCGCAGCAGCCGATCCTCGTCGAAGCCTTCGCCACCGAGGATCAACCAGGTGTCGTGCAAGCCATTGGCGGCGCGCTTCAAGCGGGTGTGGAAATAACGTTCAGGGGCCTCGTCACGCAGCATGCCGCCCTTGTGGCGAAAGCTGCTAAACGGCACGTAGTCCAGGCGTTGTTCCTCTTTTGATGCGGTGACTTCGTCCACCGAATAGATTTCCAGATGGCCGTCCTGCAAGCGCATCGGCCGCAGCAGGTAATCGGTTTGCAAAGGGTCCAGTTCAAGCGGGTCAGCTTCCAGCACAAACAGGTTGATCACCGGCACGGCGTGCAGGCGGATGTGTTCGGCGCTCAGGTCAAAAGCATGAGGCCAGGGTTCACGCAGTACCAATTCGAGGTCGAACCAGGGCGCACTGGGTTCAATCACCAGTTGATCCAAGCCGCAAAGGGTGACGAACATGAATTTTTCACGGAAGGTGAAATATTCCAGCAGCAACTGGTAACCACTGAACGCACTGTCGCCCTTGGGCCACAGCCGATCCTCGTCGGCAAAGCCCTTGGCCGCGAAGTAGCCGTCAACGGGCGTGCGGCCAGGTTCCCCTGCCACGCGCACGTACATCGCCTGCCGGTTCAAGGTCAGGGCTTGGTGCAGCGCGCTGGCCAGCGGCGCATCGGCATTCAAGTACAACGGCAGGCGACTCAGATCGATCTCCGTCCAAGGGACGGATTTGCTGCGGGCAAAGCGCAAGCGCAGCAGCGAGCGACCATCCGGTTCGTGGTCACGCGCCACCGACGCCAACGCCAGCGGCTGCAACGTCACGTCTTGCGTGGTGGTATAGCGGCAGCAGGTGCGCTGCGGCCCGATGGGCTGCGAGAGGATCTCGAACCCTCGGGCGATCCGTTCGCTGCGTTTTATCTGCGCGAGATCGGGCGCCATCTCGATGATCGACAGCGACGGAATGGTCCGCAGATAATGCGGCCACAACAGGCTCACCAGACCTTCGGTCAGTTCCGGCAGATCATCGTCGAGCTTTTCCCGCAGGCGGCCCATCAGGAACGCAAAGCCCTCGAAGAGTCGTTCCACATAGGGATCCTGTGCCCCCGGCTTGTCCAGGTTGAGGTGCGCCGCCCGATCCGGGAACGCCTCGGCAAATTCCTTGCCCGCCTCGCGCAGGTAGCGCATTTCGGCGTCGAAATAGCGCAGTGTCAGATTGTCCATGTCCATAAAGAATCCTGATCAATGAGAGTCAGCCGCACAGCACTGCGGCGCGTACCGGATCGATGGCTACGAGCGCCGCCAGCAAGGCGTCCATGCGTCGAGCCAGGGCGGGTTTGTCGGTGTCATTGCGTTGGGCTTTCAGGCGCAGCAGCTTGAGCAGTCGGGCCTTGACCTCGAAATACAGTTCGGGCTCCCACACGCGCAGGTCGTGGTGTTGGACGGCAACATCCAGCTCCCCGAGCAGGTGGATGGCCAGATCGGTCTTGCCAAACTGTTCGGCGACCCGTGCCATGAGTAGACGCAGCAGCCAACGTTGCCGCCCGTCATGAATATCCGGGCGCGCCGCCAGCCAGGCCAGTGCGGGCTCGACCCCTTCCCTGTCGGCCTGCGCCAAGGCTTCGCCCTCCCACGACAAGACGTCGGCATCGCCGATGCCATGCGTCGACGATGGAGCCGGTAGCCATTGCCCAGGACGATTGGCGCTGGTGTGCTGGGCGATCCATTCACGGGTGGTCTCATCGGCGAAGGGCGTACCGTCGCTCCAGCGCAGCAGTTCCACTCCCGGCAACCGCTCGACGAACATGCCCAGGTCACGCTGGATGACATCGGCCCAGCCGTCCTGTGGCGCGGGTTGTCGACCCAAGGCTTGATAGACGTACCACTGCAAATCCAACCAGAAATGGTTCACGCCCTCGGCATAGATCCGCTCCACCTGATCGAGCAACTGGCGCCAAGCCTGCTGCAGGTACAAACGCTTGAGCTGTGCCCGATAATCAGCCCTCGGCGGCGTCAGCCGGGTATTGCCGCCGGCATCCTCGGGCGGCGCCTGATGCACCGTGTCCCAGCGCAGGCTTTTCATCAGTCGATGGCCTGCCAGCCAGCCGTGGGGTTGATCGCGCAAATAACCGGCCAAGGCCCGGCCGTGGTCCAACAGATCCCGACCGGACTTTATCGAGCTGACCGTCGGCGCACCGGCCTGGGCATTCGATTCCTGGCTGGCATTCTGCGGAACCACCGCCTCCACACCGCCGGATTGAGCCAGGCGGGCAGACAGCGCGGCATGTAGCGCGCCAAGGCAAGGACGTTGATCTTCCGGCCAAGCCTCCAGCCCCTGCTCAAGCCAGGCCAACGCTGCGGCAGTGCGCTCGGCCTCGGCCTTGACCACCTCCGGGTACAGCGACAGGGTGTCCAGCACCTTGGCGCCGGCCAGCCATTGCAGCGCCACCTTGCGACTGGTGGCGCGCGCCGGCAGTATGCTGTCAGCGAACCGCTCCACCAAAGCCGCCAGCAGGCACAGACCGTCGGCCAGCCCCGCCTCACCGTCCCGGTGCAAACGCGCCCACACGTAATAGGTGACCACGCGCAGATCCTTGCAGGTCCGGGTCAACAGCTTCTCGGCCAACTGGGCTACTCGCTCGGCATCGGCACCGGACAACTTGTCGACCTCTTCGCGCATGCGCTGGAAGTCATCGTCATAGCCAGGGTCGTCGCCGACGGGTGACGCCTCGCTGATCGGTTGCAGCCAGGGCTGCCAACGTGCGGCCTGTTCACGGGCAACGGCCACCGCGTCGCGCTTTCCGAGGCAACGGGTGATCAAGCTTTGCAGGCTCATTCGAAAACCTCTTTGCGCGCATGGGACGCCTCTGCCCCGCCGTCAGCGAGGAATATCCGCCCCGGCAACTTGAACCCGCGCAACTTCAGCAGCGTCATCGGCCCGGCATCGAGTTCGGTGCGCAGGTGCCAGGTCAGGCCCAGGCCATCGGGGGCCTTGAGCTCCATGCGGTA
>NZ_VDLV01000051.1:0-747 GCF_013608025.1 Pseudomonas brassicacearum subsp. neoaurantiaca
CCAGGATGAACACGGCGCCATCACCCATTACCAATGGGACGCCGTGGGCCGCTTGCTGCAAACCACCTTGCCCACCGGCGCGACCCGCGCCTGGCGCTACAACGCCTACGGCAAGGTCATCACCGAGCGGGACGAACTCGGGCGCACCACCCGCTACGAATATGCCGACGACCTGCACCTGATCAGCCGTCGCCTCAACCCCGACGGCAGCGAATTGAAGTACCGCTACGACTCGGCGCGGCTGTTGCTGACGGACATCGAGAACGAATCCGGCGAGCACTATCGGCTGGACTACACGCCCAACGGACTGATCCGACAGGAAACCGGCTTCGACGGCCAGCGCACCGGTTACGCCTACGACCTCAACGGCCACCTGCTGGAGAAAACCGAACACGGCGCCGACGGCAGCCAGCGGATCACCACCTACCAACGCGACAGCGCCGGCCGCCTGCTGCGCAAGACCTTGCCCGACGCTACGACGGTTGATTACCGCTACGACGCCCTTGGCCGCTTGGTCAGCGTCGACGACGGTCATTGGCCGCTGGCCTACGAATACGACGCCCAAGACCGCCTCGTCGCCGAACACCAGGGCTGGGCGACCCTGCGCTATCGCTACGACAGCGTCGGTCGGCTGATTCACTGCCGCCTGCCCGACCGCAGCGCCCTCGACTACCGCCATGCCCGTGGCGGCGCGCTGATCGCCATCGACCTCAACGGCACCTGCCTGACCGAACACCGTTTCAAGGG
>NZ_VDLV01000051.1:757-1984 GCF_013608025.1 Pseudomonas brassicacearum subsp. neoaurantiaca
CGATAACCGCCTGACCGTCCAGCGCAACATCTACGGTGACATCAGCCGCCTGGACAACGGCGCTGGACGCTGCCTGCGCCTGCGCTACGAACACCGTCACCTGGTCGCCATCGACTACCAGCGTTTTCACCCGGCACCGACCCGCGACGAGGGCTGGCGTACTGAACAGACGCTGATTTCCTACCGCTACGACGGCCGTTTCCGACTCATCGAAGCGACCAACGCGGCCGGCGAAAGCGAACGCTACGATTACGACGACCAGCACGTCATCCTTCAGCGGCAACTGGCCGGCGGCGCGAGTTTCTACTGGGAATGGCAGGGCGTCGGCGCAGCGGCCCGCTGCTTCCGGCATTGGGCGTCGTTCGCGCAGATGGACAGCCGCTACACCTGGGGCGAGGACGGCAGCGTCACGGTCCACAACCTCGACGGCAGCCAGGAAGCCTACGTTCATGATGACCGCGCGCGACTGGTGCGCCAGGTCGATCCCGCCGGCGGCGAACACCTCAAGGCCTATGACGAACAGGGCCGCTTGATCGCCGAGCAAGACCCGCTCGGCGCCGTCACCGAATACCGCTACGACGAAGTCGGACGGCTGGTGGCGCTGATTCCGCCTGAAGATGAGCCGACGTCCTACGAATACCGAAACGGTTTCCTGCACGCCCGGCAGCGCGGCAAAGCGGTGTGGACCTACCGCCGTAATGACCACGGCGATGTCATCGAGGCCATCGACCCGGACGGCCAAAGCACCTGGTACCACTACGACGGCCAAGGGCAACTGAAAACCATCAGCTACCCGGACGCCAGCGCCCATTACTTTGTGCGCAATCACCTGGGCCAGTTGACGGAAGAAACCCTGCCCGATGGCAGTCAGCGGTGTTTTTCCTACGACGCCCTCGGACGTTTGCTGACCCGCCAGGATGAACACGGCGCCATCACCCATTACCAATGGGACGCCGTGGGCCGCTTGCTGCAAATCACCTTGCCCGGTGGCGCCACCCGCGCCTGGCGCTACAACGCCTACGGCAAGGTCATCGCCGAGCAGGACGAAATCGGGCACACCACCCGCTACGAATACGCCGACGACCTGCACCTGATCAGCCGCCGCCTCAACCCCGACGGCAGCGAACTGAAGTACCGCTACGACTCGGCGCGGCTGTTGCTGACCGACATCGAGAACGAATCCGGCGAGCACTATCGGCTGGACTACACGCCCAACGGACTGATCCG
>NZ_VDLV01000051.1:1994-2323 GCF_013608025.1 Pseudomonas brassicacearum subsp. neoaurantiaca
GCTTACCAACGCGACAGCGCTGGCCGCCTGCTGCGCAAGACCTTGCCCGACGGCACTGCGGTCGATTACCGCTACGACGCCCTTGGCCGCTTGGTCAGCGTCGACGACGGCCATTGGCCGCTGGCCTACGAATACGACACCCAGGACCGCCTCGTCGCCGAACACCAGGGATGGGCGACCCTGCGCTATCGCTACGACAGCGTCGGTCGGCTGATCCACTGCCGCCTGCCCGACCGCAGCACCCTCGACTACCGCCACGCCCGCGGCGGCGCGCTGATCGCCATCGACCTCAACGGCACCTGCCTGACCGAACACCGTTTCAAGGGCGG
>NZ_VDLV01000052.1:0-586 GCF_013608025.1 Pseudomonas brassicacearum subsp. neoaurantiaca
GGCGCGCTGATCGCCATCGACCTCAACGGCACCTGCCTGACCGAACACCGTTTCAAGGGCGGCCGCGAAACCCAACGCCAACAAGGCTTGCTGCTCAGCGACTACCGCTACGACGAACAAGGTCGCCTAAAGGCCCAGACCGTCTGGCAAACCCAGCAGCACCAATTGTTCTGGCGCGACTATTCCTACAGCGCCAACGGCAACCTCGCCGCGCTTTCTGACAATCGAAACCGCCGCAGCTACCAGTACGACAAGCAAGATCGCCTGCTCCGCATCGACTATGCCCACACCCAAGGCCCTGAACGCTTCGCCCACGACCCGGCCGGCAACCTCTTGCTGCAAGACCGTCCCGGCCCAACCACCCTCAAGGCCAACCGCCTGCTCATGGAGGGCGACCGCCATTACGACTACGACGCCTACGGCAACCTCACCCGCGAACGCCGCGGCAAGGCCCAAAGCCTCGCCACGCACTACCGCTACGACAGCCAACACCGCCTCATCGGCGTCACCACTGCCGACGGCAGCGAAACGTCCTACCGCTACGACGCCTTCGGCCGACGCATCGAAAAGACCGTGGCCGGCCAGA
>NZ_VDLV01000052.1:596-119639 GCF_013608025.1 Pseudomonas brassicacearum subsp. neoaurantiaca
GCAAGGCCTGCTGCTCAGCGACTACCGCTACGACGAACAGGGTCGCCTCAAGGCCCAGACCGTGTGGCAGACCCAGCAGCACCAATTGTTCTGGCGCGATTACTCCTACAGCGCCAACGGCAACCTCGCCGCCCTTTCTGACAATCGAAACCGCCGCAGCTACCAATACGACGCGCAAGATCGCCTGGTCCGCATCGACCATGCCCACAGCCAAGGCCCCGAACGCTTCGCCCACGACCCGGCCGGCAACCTCTTGCTGCAAGACCGCCCCGGCCCGACCACCCTCAAGGCCAACCGCCTGCTCATGGAGGGCAACCGTCACTACGACTACGACGCCTACGGCAACCTCATCCGCGAACGCCGCGGCAAAGCCCAATGCCTCGTCACGCACTACCGCTACGACAGCCAACATCGCCTCATCGGCGTCACCACCCCCGACGGCAACGAAACGTCCTACCGCTACGACGCCTTCGGCCGACGCATCGAAAAGACCGTGGCCGGCCAGACCACGGAATTTATCTGGCAAGGCGATCAAGTCATCGCCGAAAGCAGCGACCGCCATTACCAAAGCTACGTCTACGAACCCGGCACCTTCCGTCCATTGGCCCTGCTCGAAGGCGAAGGCCCGGACAACGCCACGCCGTTCCACTACCACAACGACCACCTCGGCACGCCCCAGGAACTGACCAGCCACCAAGGCGAAATCGTCTGGGCCGCGCGCTACAACGGCTACGGCAAACTCACCGAACTGCGCCACGGCGACGGCAAGCGCCTGGAACAACCGCTGCGCTTCCAAGGCCAATATCACGACCGGGAAAGCGGTCTGCATTACAACCGGCACCGGTACTACAATCCGGAGACGGGGCGGTATCTGACGGCTGATCCGATAAAGCTGGCAGGTGGGTTGAATGCCTACCGGTACGTGCCCAACCCGACGGGGTGGGTGGATCCGTTGGGGTTGAATTGTGAACTCCCGGGAAACAAAACTAAGTCTTCAGGTGATGTTGAAAAACCGGAAGATAAGACAAGGGTAAAACAAGGTGAACCGGACGCTCCTGCTCCTACAGTCCAAGCAGAAAAGACAGCTCGAGTTCGTCATTACACCAACAGAAAAGGTTCAACGGGTATTGAGCAGCAAGGAGTCATCCAAGCTCAGGATAACAACAGAGTTTATGTCGAGCCTGCGAATAGGAAGCCACTAAGCGCGTTTGATGCTGAAGATAAGTATCAAATCGGAAGAGGCCGTGGTAGGGATTACATTGAAACAGATGTGCCTGAGTCTAAACTTGAATGGGTAAAAAACCCAAGATATGGCACGATGGAGCTGACTATCAAGGGAAATCTAAAGTTGGAAAACCCAACCTTTAAACGGAGAAAATAATGTTAGAACAGAATAGGAAAATCATTATCCCCGGAGAATCTGCACTTGAAGCCCTAGCTGAAATCGAGTTTATTTTGATATCACTACACAAGATGGGCAGCTATTACAGCGACAAGTCAACTGAAGAATACCACCGCGCCACCACAGAGTTTATTGATAATGAAAAAGTAACACAGAAACTCGCTAAAGTTCGAAGAATTATCAGCGAAGGATTTGATACAACTCTAGGCACAGATGATATGGACGATATCGAACGACACATGGAAGGCCTTAACTTCTGGAAGCCCCAATAAATTTTTCGTTCGAAACATGTTCGCTTGACAGAAAGGAGTTAAATTTCTATAGCAGAAATATCGCCGCCTCCCCCAACAACAGCAGCTCGCGCGACAAAAAACCCCGACCAATAGCTAGGCCGGGGTTTATATAAGGTTTTTAAACCCCATCACCCATCAAAAAACATTAATCGGATAATCCACAAACACCCGCAGCTCATTACCGCTGACGTTGTACTCACTGGACTTCTGCGACACACGCAATACCGAACTGCGCAACCGCACGCTCAGGTCCTTGGCCGGGCCGCCCTGGACCACGTATTTGAACTGGTTGAAGATTTCGCGCTCGGTGCCGCCCTCGCTGGTGGAGGTGGTGATGTTGTCGCCGCGCACGTAAGCCACGTTATAGGTCAGGCCCGGGACGCCGAAGGTGGTGAAGTCCAGGCCGTAGCCCAACTGCCAGCTGCGTTCGTCTTCGGCGTTGAAGTCCGACCAGTAGGAGTTGGCCAGGTAGATGGTATTGCCGCCATCGCCGACACGATTCTGATCCCGCTGGTAACCACCGTAGGCGTAGCCGAGGTTGCTGTCGCCGGTGCTGCGCTGGTGGGCAAGGGTGAAGCTGTGCGGACCGGTGGCGAAGGTGGCCGCCAGGCTCCAGATCTTGTTGTCGTCGCCGGTGACGTTGTTTTCCCGCACGTAGCTGTTATCCAGCTTGGTGCGATAGCCGTTGAAGTCCAGGGTCAGGGATTGGTCCTTGGCCAGCGGGAATACGTAGTTGGCGTTCACGTATTGTTTCTTCAGCACGTCCTCGACGTCCGAGGCGTAGAGCGAAGCCTTGAACTGTTCGGTGAACTGGTAGCTGCCGCCCAGTACGTTGATCGACTTCAAGCCACCGCTGTCACGGCCTTCGGCGCTTTTACGCGACTCGGCGGTGAAACGACCGGCGTTCAGTTCGAGCCCTTTGATTTCCTTGGAGGTGATCAGTGTGCCGGTGTAGCTTTCCGGCAGCAGGCGCCCGTTGTCATAACTTAATACGGGCAAGGCCGGCATCTGGTCGCCGTAGGCCAGTACGGTGTTGGAGACGCGGAACTTCACCGCGGCACCGAACTTGGACAGGTCATCGGCCGCGTTGCCGCTGTCGCCTTTCTTGAAGAAATCGATGCCTTGCGCACCGGTACGTCCTTTGCCGCCGTCCAGACGCAACGCATACAAGCCGAATGCATCCACACCCACGCCCACCGTGCCTTGGGTGAAGCCGGACGAGAACGTACCGATGGCTGATTGGCCCCATTCGGCCTTGTCCTTGTTGCCGTCCTTGTAGTCGCGATTGATATAGGCGTTGCGCAACAGCACTTTCAAGCTGCTGTCTTCAACGAAGCCCTTGGACTCGGCCTGGTCATTGGCCATGGCTTGTGTGGTGCTCAAGATCCCCAGTGCGATCAAACTGATGCGCTTGTTCAACATGATTATTTTCCTTGTACGGGTTGATTCGCACTGCAACCGGCAACCGGAATGGCGCTTTTGCGCTCTTTATTCGGACTCTTGCTCCTGAAAATAATGAAAAGGCCCGCCCACGATGATCGTGTCGGGCCCTTTTATTATTTAAGAGTCATGGCTGTTGGCCACAGGCGTGGACGAATCCTAGTCGCGCCATGAACCCTGTGTCAATTTCGTGAATCATCTGTAATTAGGCGAAAAACGTCTAAGAACAGATCAGTTTGAACAGCCGTCCAGGCCACAGACCACTGTGGGTGCAGATTAGTGAGATGGCATGGCTTGCTTCAGCCATTGGGCGAACGCCTCGGGCTTGCCCAGCCAGGGACCGATATCGATCAGCGTCAGCCGGCCGTCCCGCTCCAAGGCGAGTGTCGGGAAACCCTGCCCGCCAACCTTGGCCAACAAGGCCCGGCTTGCAACGAAATGCGCTTGCACATCGACTTCGATGAATGAACGCCGGAATGCCTCGGCCTCGAAGCCAATGGAGTTGGCCAATTCCAACAGCACCGTTTCGTCAGCAATTCGCCGGCCTTCAACGTAATGGGCCGTTTGCAAGCGCTCCAACAACGCCAGGCCTCGGCCCTCGAGCTGTTCAGCCGCAAGAACCGCCGCAGTCGGAGGCGCCGAGTCGAAGACCGCCTCCTCGTCCCGCAAAAGCCCCTCGAAATAAGCCTCGCCAAACGGCTGCCCGGTGTATTCAGCGATTCTCCGGTCATGGGGCATCACGTAATTGCGCAACTGGGCGGAGACTTTCTGGCGATTAGCGCCGGTCATCATGCCGCCGCCATGGGCAATAACTGGCAATACTGTCCTGGCGGCCTGGATCAGCGGCTTGGCGCCGTAGCACCAGCCGCACAGGGGATCATAGATATAGTGAAGTTGGGTCATGAAGACTTCCGCCGGGGCTTTGGTTTCTGTAGCGGCAGGTTAGCCTTGGAGGACCGCGCGGAAAAACGCCGGAATAGTGTTCAGTCTGTTTCGTGGATCGGTCGAATCTGTGGGAAATCCACAGGCATAAAAAAACGCCGCCCTTGCGGGCAGCGCCTTTATCAATCCGTTGAATTTCTATCCTTGCATCACATCCCACAACGCTTCCATTTCCGCCTCGCTGAACAGGCCAGCGGGGTAGCGTTCCATGATCGTCCGACGCGGATCAGGCTCCCTGATCTGACGCGTTCCATTGGACTTCAACCACTGCGCCACGGCTTGAAGCGACTCACCATTAACGGCCAAAGGATGGCATGTGTGCTCGCTTATCATGTTCATTCCAGCGCCCTCCTGGTTGATGAGCGGCCAATTTATCCAAGGTTTATGACAAAACAACGCAGTTGCTCTCTTCAGAACTGCGAGGATGCCGATACAAGAGCTATGCCAATGTCGTCACGTCGGCAACAAGCCAGACACAAAAAAGCCCGCGCTCCAATCGGGGCGCGGGCTTGCTCTGCTTGGATCCAAAAACAGCGGCGCCAGGCCGCTGCGATGGACATCACCAGGCTGTTACATAGCCACTCATTTCATGCGCGGCGCCGGTTGTTGTTGGGTAAGGCAATGAATATTCCCGCCCCCCAGTAACAGTTCCCGTCCCGGCACCATGATGACTTCATGCTGCGGAAACAGCTTCTGCAAAATCTCCTTGGCAGTGGCGTCCAGCGGGTCGTCGAAACTCGGCGCGATGATGCCGCCGTTGACGATCAGGAAGTTCACATAGGAGCCCGCCAGTCGCACGCTTGGGTTGCGCTCCTGGGAACCTTCTACCGCGTCCACGCCAGCACATTCTTCCTCGGTGGCGTACAACGGCCCGGGGATCGGCATTTTATGCACCGTGAACGGGCGGCCCTTGGCGTCGGTGCTGTTTTGCAGGACATTCATGGCCGCTTGGCAACGCGCGTAGTTCGGGTCCTGCGGGTCGTCGGTCCAGGCGAGCAACACTTCACCCGGGCGCACGTAGCAGCAGAAGTTATCCACATGGCCGTCGGTTTCGTCATTGAACAATCCGTCCGGCAGCCAGATGACTTTATCCACAGCCAGTTGGTCGCCAAGCACGGCTTCGATCTGTTCGCGGCTCATGTGCGGGTTGCGATTGCGGTTGAGCAGGCATTCCTCGGTGGTGATAACGGTGCCTTCACCGTCGACATGGATCGAGCCGCCTTCCAGCACGAAACCTTCAGTGCGGTAACGCGGGCTGCGCTCGATTTCAAGAATCTTGCCCGCCACTTGCGAATCGCGGTTCCACGGCGAATACAGGCCTCCATCGAAACCACCCCAGGCATTGAAATCCCAATCGACGCCGCGTACTTCGCCGTTGTCATTGATCACGAACGTAGGGCCGGTATCGCGGACCCAGGCGTCATCACTGGACATTTCCACCAGGCGGATATTCGGCACATCGAGGCGCGCCCGGGCGTTTTCATACTGCGCGGCGGACACTGCCACGGTCACCGGTTCGAAACGAGCAATCGCCTTGGCGACCGCAACATGGGCGGCCTGCGCGGGCTTGCCGCCCAGGCGCCAGTTGTCCGGGCGCTCGGGCCAGATCATCCAGACCTGGCTCTGGGTCGCCCACTCGGCAGGCATGTGGAAACCGTCCGCGCGCGGAGTGCTGTACAAAGTTGTCATCAATCAGGACTCCAATGAGCCGTCGAGGGTTTTGATCGCGCCGTACAGGTTCGGCCGCCGATCACGGAAAGTGCCCCAGGCACTGCGAATGTGTTCCAGCTCGTCGAGGTCGAAGCTGTGTACTAGCACACCTTCTTCGGTTTCGTTCAGTTCCTGGACTTTTTCACCGAACTGATTGGCGATGAACGACGAGCCGTAGAATGTGATGTCGTAGCCATCCTGCTCTTCATTGCCGATGCGATTGCTCGCCACCAGCGGCATCAGGTTGGCGCCCGCATGGCCTTGTTGAACGCGTTGCCAGTGGTCACGCGACGAGATGGTCTTGTCGTGCGGCTCACTGCCGATGGCGGTCGGGTACAGCAGGATTTCCGCGCCCTGCAGCGCCATGCTGCGGGCGCATTCCGGAAACCACTGGTCCCAACAGATGCCTACGCCAATTTTTGCGTAGCGGGTATTCCACACTTTGAAACCGGTATCGCCAGGATTGAAGTAGTACTTTTCATGGTAGCCAGGACCGTCCGGAATGTGGCTCTTGCGGTAGACGCCCAGGTTCCGCCCGTCGGCATCGATGATCGCAATACTGTTGAAGCGCGCGCGGCCGGCCAGTTCAAAGAAACTGATGGGCAACACCACTTGCAGCTCTTCGGCGATTTTCTGGAAATGCTTGATGGCAACGTTGTCGTCAACCGGAGTCGCCAATTGCAAGTAGTCCGGGTTCGGCTTCTGGCAGAAGTACGGCGTCTCGAACAATTCCTGGATCAGGATAACCTGCGCGCCTTGGGCAGCCGCCTGGCGAACCAGCTTCTCGGCGGTCTCGATATTGGCTTCGAGATCCCAGGAACAGGCCATTTGAGTAGCGGCTACGGTAACGATACGACTCATGAATCATCTCCTGGGCGATGGACAGAGGCGTCTTTATAGCCGATAAAAATCGGCTTTTAAAGGAAATAAAATCAAAAACCCTATAATCAAGACTTAAAATACCGACAAAAATCGATTTTAAGAGCACCGAAAGACCTGTGGGAGCGAGCTTGCTCGCGATAGCGGTAGGCCAACCAAATCACTATCGGCCTTGAACCGTCATCGCGAGCAAGCTCGCTCCCACAGGGGAACAGCGTGGCGTGTCAGATTGGCTATAACCCCTCCTCCAATACCTTCGCCAGCATATCGACGAAGAAATCCACGCTCTGACGGCTGGTGACCATCGGCGGCTTGATCTTGAGAACGTTCAAGTAATCACCGGTCGGTTGCATGAAAATGCCCAGCTCCCTCAAGCGATTGCACAGCGCCGTGGTTTCTTCGGTGGCCGGCTCCAGGGTGTCGCGGTTGCGGATCAGCTCCACGCCCAGGTAGAAGCCCGAACCATGCACCGCTCCGACCAACGGGTATTGGTCGATCAAGGCTTCCAGGCGGGCTTTGAAATGTCCGCCGACCACCCGGGCGTTTTCCCAGAGGTTTTCTTCCTCCATGACATCCAGCACGGCCATGCCGATCTGGCAGCTGACCGGACTGCCGCCGGCAGACGAGAAGAAATACCCTTCGGCTTCCAGCGCCTCGGCGATCTCCCGGCGGGTAATGACCGCACCCAACGGTTGGCCGTTGCCCATGCCCTTGGCCATGGTGATGATGTCCGGCACCACGCCTTGCTCTTCGAAGCCCCAGAAGAATTCGCCCATGCGCCCGTAACCGACCTGCACTTCGTCGGCGATGCAGACGCCACCGCGCTCGCGCACCATCGCGTACACCTGCTTCAAGTAGCCCGGCGGCAGCGCGATGCCGCCGGCGTTGCCGTAGACCGGCTCGCAGATGAAGCCGGCGAGCTGGCGTTTCTGCTCGTCGATTTTCGCTAGGTTGTGTTCGACGCTGCGCACGTAGTCCGGCGCACTGTCGGGCCCACGGAACTCACCGCGATAAGTGTTTGGCGCGGCTACCGGGTGCACCCAGTCCGGACGACTGCTGAGGGCCTTGGGGTTGTCGGCGATGGACGTCGAGACCGCGTCTGCCGCCACCGACCAACCGTGGTACGCCTCCAGCACACTGAGCATGTCGCGCCCGCCGCTGTAGGCCCAGGCCAGGCGGATCGCCAGGTCGTTGGCCTCGGTGCCGCTGTTGACCAGGAACACGCGGTCCATGTTCGACGGCGCCAGCGCCAACAAGCGCTCGGAAAACTCGGCGATCGCTGCGTAGTGAAAACGCGAGTTGGTGTTGAGCAGCGACCACTGCCTGGCCGCCACCGCCGCCATGCGCGGATGGCCGTGCCCCAGCACCGCGACGTTGTTGAGCATGTCGAGGTATGAGCGACCCTGCATGTCGATCAGGTGGTTGCGCCAGCCGCGCTCAATGCGCGGTGGATCGACGTAGTAGTGCTTCTGTGAACGGGCAAAACTCGCATCGCGACGAGCCAGCAGCGCCTCGGGATCGATTTCCGGCTCGGCATCACACGCCAGCCCCAGCAAGGCCGCAGGCGACGGGCAGAGCGCCTGCCACGCTTGCGCCCGCGAGGGCGAGCAGAACAGTGGAGGGTTCAAGTGCGCGCCCCGGCACAGTTGGACCCGCAACGGCCCTGCCACTTCGCCGATCACCTGCCCCTTGACCAACGCGGCCCCGGACAGCAACGACGATGCCACGCCCCACAGGCACACGCTCAACTGCGGGCCGTCGAGCCGCAGCAAGCCATCTACACCGGTGTGCACCACGCCAGCGAAAGGCGACTCCAACGGCGTGCCTTGCGGCACATGCAATTCGACGTGCAGCGGATAAGTATCGGGCTCGATGGCGCTGTCCGGCTGGGTGCGGGACAACCGGTACTGGCCGTAACGGCTGGCCGCCAGGCCGTGCACGGCAGCGGCCTCGCTCAGCAGACGCTGGTCGATCCCCGCCTGCTCCCAGTTGCCGGCCTCGAAATGCGGGCTGAGGACGCCAAGATCGATCAAGGCAAAGTCGCGTCCCACCAGCGTCGGCGACAGCGGCGCGAAGCCCTCGTTGGCAACGGGCGGCAGGCTATGGCCGGCAGCAGTGAGAATCGCCGTCTCCATCAGCTCAAGCGGCACGGAACGGGCGACGTTGAAGATTTCCCACTCATGTTCAAGATTGTCACGTGAGTATCGGTTGTCCGGGTCGATCGCGACTTGTTGTTCGCCGCTGAGTACCAGCACAGCGGCGCGGGCCACGATCAACGGCCAGAGCGCCAGGAGTTCTTCGCGCAGCAACGGATTGGTCGAGTGATAGGCCTTGATCGCGGGCAGGATGAAAAACGGATCGCCATCGGCATGGTGCAGCAGGGCCGCGCAGGTCACCGACAGGTCGGTGACACGCCAGGTGCGGATCAAATCGCCAAAATCAATCACGCCCTGCATCTGCCACTGGCGCTGGCCGTCGCGCTGCCAGACCACGTTGTCATCCGTGATGTCCATGTGGATCGCCTGTATTGGCAGGCTGGCCTTGAGTGGCAGCAAGCGCCGTTCGGCCTGTTGCGCGATGTCGGCGATCAACTGGCGCCGATGATTATCCTGGATCACGGGCAGCAGATGGTCGACCAAGGCCGGGGCATGGCGTGCGTCCCATTGGAGGGTGCGTTCCAGGCCCGGATGGTCGAAGGAGGCAAGGGCCAGGTTCATCTCCGCGCACAGCCGTCCCAACCCTGTTACAAGGTCGGGTGTCAGGTGCTTGAGTTGAGTGAGGGATTGGCCGTCGATGTATTCCAGCAGGCGTACATGGACCGTTTGTCCGGCAACGTCGAGCGTCAGCAGATCCTGGCCGTTCGATGCCTCTATTACGCGCGGTACTTTCACCGTGCTATGCCCCGCCAGTTGCTTGAGCGCAGCATGCTGGGCCTGGAGTTCCTGGATGGCGTAGTCGCCATGGCAGATCTTCAACACGAACCGGCCGCGCTCGCTATCGACGCGGTAGTTGAGGTCCTGATGGCTGCCGAGGGGTCGCAGGTCGCCGCTGAGTCCGTAATTCGAGCGCAACAGCACCAACGCCTCTTCGGCGCTGATCTGTGGGCTTGGCAAACTGGCACGGTGAACCAACGTGGCGAGCGGCATACAACGACCCCTGTGTGGTTTTGTTTTGGATGCCTATCACGCCATTGAGTCGGGGGATTAGCAACCCCCCTCTTTATTTGCTCTGTCGACCACGTGCTTCTTGCGGATATCCGCTTGCACCCTCTTCGTCATGCCGACAAGCTATGCTCCATCGCTGTATCGTCTTATCGAAAAAGGCTTAACCGGATGCGCATTCTCATTACCGGCGGTGCCGGCTTCATCGGCTCGGCTTTAATACGTCATTTGATTGGCCATACTGATCATCAGGTCCTGAACCTCGACAAACTGACCTACGCTGGCAACCTGGAGTCGCTGAGCAGCATCGATCACGATAGCCGCTACGAGTTCGTGCAGGCGGACATCATCGACCAACCGACGATCAGCGCGGTGCTGGCGCGATTCAAACCTGACGCCATCATGCACCTGGCCGCAGAATCCCATGTGGACCGCTCCATCGACGGTCCGGCGGATTTCATCCAGACCAATATCGTCGGCACCTACAGCCTGCTGGAAGCCACCCGCGCCTACTGGCAAACCCTCGGCGAGCCGCAAAAACGAGCGTTTCGCTTCCACCACATTTCCACCGACGAAGTGTATGGCGACCTGCACGGTGTGGATGATTTGTTCACCGAAACCACCGCCTACGCCCCAAGCTCGCCGTATTCGGCCAGCAAGGCCGCGTCCGACCATCTGGTCCGGGCCTGGCAGCGTACGTATGGCTTGCCCGTGCTGCTGACCAACTGCTCGAACAACTACGGTCCCTTTCACTTCCCCGAAAAGCTGATTCCGCTGGTGATCCTCAACGCCCTGGCCGGTAAACCGCTGCCGGTGTATGGCGACGGCCTGCAAGTGCGCGACTGGCTGTTCGTCGAGGACCATGCGCGGGCGCTGCTCAAAGTCGTCACCGAAGGGGTGGTCGGTGAGACCTACAACATCGGCGGCCACAACGAACAAAAGAACATCGACGTGGTGCGCAACATTTGTGCACTGCTTGAAGAACTGGCGCCGCACAAGCCTGAGGGCGTCGAGCACTACGCCGACCTGATCACCTTCGTCAAGGATCGTCCCGGCCACGACCTGCGCTACGCCATCGATGCCGGCAAGATCGAACGGGAGCTCGGCTGGACACCATCGGAAACCTTCGAGACCGGACTGCGCAAGACCGTGCAGTGGTACCTCGAAAACCTGCTGTGGTGCCGGCGCGTCCAGGACGGCAGTTATCAGGGCGAGCGCCTGGGCTCGCTCGACAACAAGGATACGATTGCATGATGAAAGGCATTGTTCTGGCCGGCGGTTCCGGTACGCGGCTGCACCCGATTACCCTCGGGGTTTCGAAACAACTGCTACCGATCTATGACAAACCGATGATTTATTATCCGATCTCGGTGCTGATGCTCGCTGGCATCAAGGAAATCCTGATCATCTCCACCCCACTGGACTTGCCGCAATATCGCAACCTGCTCGGCGACGGTTCTCAGTTCGGCGTGCATTTCAGCTACGCCGAACAGCCCGCCCCCGACGGCTTGGCCCAGGCATTCCTGATTGGCGAGCAATTCATTGGCAGCGACCCGGTGTGCTTGATCCTCGGCGACAACATCTTTCACGGCCAGCATTTCGGCGAGCAGTTGCAGACCGCCGTCAATCGAGAGCGCGGTGCGACAGTGTTCGGTTATTGGGTCAAGGACCCCGAGCGTTTCGGCGTGATCGACTTCGACCCTGAAGGCCGCGCCGTGTCCATCGAAGAAAAGCCCGCGAGGCCCAAGTCCAGCTATGCGGTGACTGGCCTGTATTTCTACGACAACGATGTGATACGGATCGCCAAGACTATCAAGCCGTCCAAACGAGGCGAACTGGAGATTACCGACGTCAATAACGCGTATCTTCATCGCGGGGATTTGCACGTCGAGCGATTTGGACGTGGTTTTGCCTGGCTGGATACCGGTACCCATGACAGCCTGCTGGAAGCCTCGCAATACGTGCAGACCATTGAGCATCGACAGGGCTTGAAGGTCGCTTGCCTGGAAGAAATCGCTTATCAACAGGGTTGGGTCAGTCGAGAGCATGTTCTTGCGCGCGCCCAATATTTCGGCAAGACCGGTTACGGCCAGTACCTGTTCAAGATCGCTGGAGAGACACATTGAACGTCATCGCCACCCGCCTGCCGGACGTGCTGATCATCGAGCCGAAGGTCTTCGGCGACGAACGCGGTTTTTTCTATGAAAGCTTCAATGCCCAGGCGTTCGCCGAAGCCACTGGCCGCGTGGTGCAGTTCGTCCAGGACAATCATTCGCGTTCCGCCAAGGGCGTGCTGCGCGGCCTGCATTACCAGATCGAACAATCCCAGGGAAAACTGGTACGCGTCACCGCAGGCGAGGTCTTGGACGTTGCGGTGGACATTCGCCGCAGCTCACCGACTTTCGGCCAGTGGACAAGCGTACACCTGTCGGGACAGAACCATCGGCAGTTGTGGATTCCACCAGGATTCGCCCATGGATTCGTGGTGCTGAGCGAGTCAGCCGATTTTCTCTACAAGACCACCGATTACTACGCGCCTTCAGCCGAACGCTGCATTCGCTGGGACGATCCGGAACTGGCGATTGACTGGGAACTGCAGGACGCGCCGATCCTGTCGGCCAAGGATCAGGCCGGCAGCGCCCTTCGCGAGGCCGACCTGTTCCCATGAATTCTTCATTGCGCATTCTGATCATCGGCCAGAACGGTCAGCTCTCCCAGGCGCTGCAAACGCGCCTCGCCGCCATGGGCGAACTGATCGTGCTGGGCAGCAACCAGCTCGACATGGCGCGTACGGATCACATTCGCGCGCCCATCGATGCATTGCGGCCCGACCTGATCATCAATGCCGCCGCCCACACCGCCGTCGACCAGGCAGAAAGTGAAGCGCAGCGGGCGTTTGCGATCAACGCCACGGCACCGGGCGTGCTCGCGCGGGCGGCGCTTGAGCTGGGCGTTCCACTGTTTCATTACTCCACTGACTATGTCTTCGACGGCCGCAAGCCCGAGCCCTATACCGAAGACGATGCGCCCAACCCCCTGAGTGTCTACGGTCGCAGCAAACTGGCGGGCGAAGAGGCCATCCGCGAGGCTGGCGGGCAACATCTGATCCTGCGCACCAGTTGGGTGTATTCCAATGCGGGGCGTAACTTCCTGCTGACCATGCAGCGCCTGCTCCAGGAAAAACCTCACCTGCGGGTGGTGGCCGATCAGATCGGCGCCCCAACCTGGGCTGGCACCATTGCCGACAGCACCGCATCATTGATCGAGCATTGGCAGGCCAGACAGTGCGGTGCCTGGGGCACCTATCATCTGACGGCCCAGGGCCAGACGTCATGGTTCGGCTTCGCCCAAGCCATCGGTGAACACCTGGTGGAGCAGCACAAACCTTGCGCCGTGCTTGAGCCAATCCCTTCCAGCGAGTACCCGACGCCGGCGCCGCGTCCGCTGAATTCACGGCTCGACTGCACGCGCCTGTTGCGGGAGTGGGGCGTGAGCCAGCCAGACTGGCGAAGCGCTTTGCAACAGTGCCTTGCCGGACAAGCCTAGGCATAATGCGTCTGTAACCACAGGCGCATCCTGCTCATGAATTCCTCCCTCCCCCGCAGACCCCGTTGGCGCAGCCTGGCCTTGCTCGCATTGTGCCTGGCGCCTTTGCTGTGGCCGCTGGAGCATCTGGCCGAGCGGTATTACCGCAGCGAACTGGCCGGACAGAACCGCCAGACACTTGATCTCTACGTCGCGAACCTGCTGGGCACCCTGCATCGCTACGAAGTGCTGCCGCAGATTCTCGGTGAATTGCCGGCCCTGCGCGCGGCCCTGTCGGCACCGGACGATGGTGTCACCCAGGGCAACGCCAACCGGCTGCTGAAAAACATCAGCGCTCAGACCGGCGCCGAAGTCATGTACCTGATGGACACCACGGGCAAGACCCTGGCGGCGTCGAACTGGGACAAACATGACAGCTTCGTCGGCCGCAACTTTGCCTTTCGCCCATACTACATCGAAGCCATGGCCGGGCGCCTGGGACGCTTCTTCGGCCTGGGCACCACGTCGGGCAAGCGCGGTTATTTCTTTGCCGCAGCAGTCCACGATCGTGAGAAAGTCATCGGCGTGTTGGTGGTCAAGGTTGACCTGGACCACACCGAAAGCCTCTGGGGCAAAACCCCGGAACAACTGCTGGTGACCGACCCCAACGGCGTGGTCATCCTCACCTCACGCCAGGAGTGGCGTTTCCGCTCGACCCGCCCCCTGAGCGATGCGGAAAGCAAGGCGATCAGCGCGATACAACCCTACCCGACACGCGACCCCAAGCCGCTGAACCTCGACGCCAGCGCCTGGCTGCCCCAGACCCAGACCATTGAAGAAACAGGCTGGAGCGTCAGCATCCTCGCCCCGCGCACCCTGATCGATCGCCCGGTGCGCACGGTGGTGATCATCGGCGGCGCAGCGCTTCTGGTCTTGATGCTGTTGCTCGGCCTGATGATGCAGCGTAGGCGCCATTATCTGGACCGCATCGCCTTCGAGGCCAAGGCGCGCCACGAACTTGAAGGCCGGGTCGCGGAACGCACCAGCGACCTGGAAGGCCTCAATCGGCGCCTCAAGCAGGAGGTTCTGGAACGCGAGCACGCCCAACAGGAACTGGTCCGGGCTCAGGATGATTTGGTCCAGGCCGGCAAGCTGTCGGCACTTGGCACCATGTCGGCCAGCATCAGCCACGAACTCAACCAGCCATTGGCGGCGATTCGCAGCTATGCCGAAAACGCCGAGATATTGCTCGACCACCAGCGTACCGAAGACGCCCGTGGCAACCTCAGGCTGATCAACGAACTGACCGGGCGCATGGCGTCGATCATTGCCCACTTGCGCGCCTTCGCCCGTCGCGACCGCCACGCGCCAGAAAGTGTCGCCCTGCAACCCGCGCTGGACGATGCCTTGGCATTGCTCGCCAAGCGGCGGCGCAGTATGGAAGTGGAACTGATACGCGATCTGCCGGCCGCCACACTGTGGGTCGAGGCCGGCGAAACGCGCTTGCGCCAGGTGCTCGGCAATCTCTTGGCAAACGCCTTGGATGCACTGACCGAAAAAGGCCCTCCACGTAAACTCTGGCTCAGTGCCCAGGCGACCGAAACCGGCGTCAACCTGTACATCCGCGATAACGGCCCGGGGTTTTGCATGGAAGCCCTTGGCCGCGCCGGCGAGCCGTTCTACACCACCAAGACCCGTACACAGGGGCTTGGCCTGGGGCTGGCGATCTGCGACACCCTGATGCGCGCCTTTGGCGGCGAGCTGCTGTTCGCCAACCACAAGGAAGGCGGCGCCCTGATCACCCTGAAGCTGCGCGCGGGCGCGCCCGGGGTAAGCCTGCAACCCTCCGAGGACCGTAGTGTATGACCATCGACAACCAGATTGAGGTGGTGCTGATCGACGACGATCCCCATCTGCGTCAGGCCTTGAGCCAGACCCTCGACCTGGCCGGCCTGAAAATCCTGCCCCTGGGCGAAGCCAATGGCCTGGCCGGGCAATTGCCCCGCGACTGGCCGGGCGTGGTGGTCAGCGACATTCGCATGCCAGGCATGGACGGCCTCGAGCTGCTAAGCCAACTGCACGCCCAGGATCCGGAGCTGCCGGTGCTGCTGATCACCGGTCACGGCGACGTGCCGCTCGCCGTGCAGGCCATGCGCGCTGGCGCGTACGACTTCTTGGAGAAACCGTTCGCCAGCGATCATCTGCTCGACAGCGTTCGCCGAGCCCTGGCCTTGCGCCGCCTGGTCCTGGACAACCGCAGCCTGCGGCTGGCCCTGAGCGACCGTCACGAACTCAGCGCCCGGCTGGTGGGCCAGTCGTCGCCCATGTTGCGCCTGCGCGAGCAGATCGGCGCCTTGGCAGCGACCCGCGCCGATGTGCTGATCCTCGGTGAAACCGGCGCCGGCAAGGAAGTGGTGGCCCGCGCCCTGCACGACCTCTCCAGCCGGCGCAACGGGCCATTCGTGGCCATCAATGCCGGCGCCTTGGCTGAGTCGGTGGTGGAGAGCGAATTGTTCGGCCACGAACCCGGCGCCTTTACCGGCGCGCAGAAACGCCGCATCGGCAAATTCGAGTTCGCCAACGGTGGCACGTTGTTCCTCGATGAAATCGAAAGCATGAGCCTGGACGTACAGGTCAAGTTGCTTCGCCTGCTGCAAGAACGCGTGGTGGAACGGCTGGGTGGCAATCAGCAGATCCCGCTGGATATCCGCATCATTGCCGCGACCAAGGAAGACCTGCGCCAGGCCGCCGATCAGGGGCGGTTCCGCGCCGACTTGTATTACCGCCTGAACGTCGCGCCACTGCGCATACCACCGTTGCGCGAACGAGGTGAGGACGTGTTGTTGCTGTTCCAATATTTCGCCGACGAGGCCAGCGCCCGCCACGGCCTGCCGCCCCACGAGCTGCAACCGGCCCATCGGGCGCTGCTGCTGCGCCATGGCTGGCCGGGCAACGTGCGCGAGTTGCAGAACGCCGCCGAACGTTTCGCCTTGGGCCTGGAACTGGCCTTGGATAACAGCGCGCCGGAAAGTCATCCGGGCACGCCGGTGGAAGTGGTCAGCGGCGGCTTGAGCGAGCAGGTGGAGAACTTCGAAAAGACCCTGATCGCCGCCGAGCTGGCCCGCCCACACAGTTCGGTACGCAGCCTTGCCGAAGCATTGGGCATCCCGCGCAAGACCCTGCACGACAAGCTGCGCAAGCATGGGCTGGCCTTCGATAGCAGCCATGGCCCGGCCGAAGAGTCTGATTGAATGCCCGCCCATCTTCCCTTTCAAGCAAGAGGCCCAGCATGAACCGCGACAGCACCTACCTGGAATCGATTCTGCACCGGGACATCCCGTTGACGCGGGACATGGGCCTGAAAGTGCTCGATTGGCAGGGCCGGCGACTGCGCCTGTTCCTGCCTCTTGAAGCCAACGTCAACCACAAGAGCACCATGTTCGGCGGCAGTCTGTACTGCGGCGCGGTATTGGGCGGCTGGGGCTGGCTGCACCTGGCCTTGCGCGAAGAGAGCATTGAAGACGGGCACATCGTGATCCAGGAAGGTCAAATCAGTTATCCGCTGCCGGTCACCCGCGATGCGACGGTTATCTGCGACGCGCCTGATGAAAAAACCTGGAAGCGCTTCCTCGCCACCTACCGGCGCTACGGACGAGCACGACTGGCCCTGCAAACGCGGGTGCTGAATGTGGAGAGCGAAGACGTAGCAGTGCAATTCGAAGGGCAATACGTGCTGCACCGTTGATCCCAGCAGCATAAAACCCGTGGCGAGGGGATTTATCCCCGCTGGGTTGCGAAGCGACCCCAAGAGCGGCTAACGCGTTTTGACTGGTGTATCGGCAGCAGCCCAGCGGGGATAAATCCCCTCGCCACAAGTGGTATCTGATCCTAGGCGCGGGCAAGCTCCAACAATTTCCCGCGCCACGCCGCTTTCGCCGGCAACGCCAGGAAGGAAGCATTCAACAGCGACTCCCGCGCCGGATAGCTGAACGGTTTGCCGTTCAAGTCGAGCACTTCGCCCCCCGCGCCTTCAAGCACACCCTGGGCCGCGGCGGTGTCCCACTGCGACGTCGGCGCCAACCGTGGATAGCAATCGGCCGCGCCTTCGGCCAGCAGGCAGAACTTCAACGAACTGCCGATGTTGGTCAGTTGCAAGTCGCCAAGGTTCTCACTCAAGCCGGCCAACAAGCGCTCCTGCTCCGGGCTGGTGTGGCGCCGACTAGCGACCACGGTGAAAGCGTCTCCAGGCGCCAATTCGTTACGCACGGCAATGGGCAAAGGCTCGGCATCTTTATCGCCACGCCAAGCGCCCAGACCAGCGCCGCCGACATAAAAGCGCCCGTTGGTGGGCATCGAAACCACACCAAACACCACCCGCCCCTCTTCGACCAAGGCGATGTTGACGGTGAACTCTTCGCTGCCGGAAATGAATTCCTTGGTGCCATCCAGCGGGTCCACCAGCCACCAGCATTTCCAGGTCGCGCGCACGCTTTGCGCGATATTGGCGTCCTCTTCGGAAAGGATCGGGATATCTGGTGCCAGCGCGGTCAATCCAGCGACGATGACATCGTGAGCGGCCATGTCGGCGGCGGTGACGGGTGATTCGTCAGCCTTTTGCACGACTTCCACATTGGCACGCCAGAATGGCAGGATCGCCGCGCCGGCCTTGAGTGCCAGCTCGATCACCGGGGCGATCAAGGGATGAGGGTAATTCATGGCAGGTAGGTTCCGCGCTGGGTCAGCAGGTCGCGGGCCAGGTACAGCGCCGCCAGCGCCCGGCCTTCGGTGAATTGTGGATTTTGCGCCAGGGCCCAGAGCTCGGCCAGGTTGACCTTCTCGACGCGCATCGCCTCGGGCTCGTCGCCCTCCAACCGTTCTTCATACAGATCGGTCGCCAACACCACTTGGATTTTCTGGCTCATGTAGCCGGGTGACAGCGACAACTCTGTCAGATGTTCCAGTTGTCGCGCGCCGAAACCGGCCTCTTCCTTGAGCTCCCGTTCAGCCGCCGCCAGCACGTCTTCCCCGGGCTCGATCAATCCTTTGGGCAGGGACAATTCGTAGGCATCGGTGCCGCCGCAGTATTCTTCCACCAACACCGCGTGCTCGGCATCGAGCATCGCCACGATCATCACCGCGCCGTAGCCCGGGCCCTTGCTCGCCAGCCGCTCATAGGTACGCTCCACACCATTGGAAAAACGCAGTTGCAGTTCTTCCACGCAGAACAGGCGGCTGGTGGCGACGATCCGTCGGTCGAGTATGGTGGGTTTCTGGCGCATAAACGGCTCCCTGGGCGATAGCGGGCTACTATACCCGGCCTATCCTGATTGTTTGTGTCGGATATCTGATTAGCGCTGGAGAAGTTTGATGGCTTTATTGCCCTGGCATGAGATCGACACGGTGCTGTTGGACATGGACGGCACCTTGTTGGACCTGCATTACGACAACCATTTCTGGCTGGAGCACCTGCCCCAGCGCTACGCCGAACTGCATGGCGTCAGCCGCGCGATGGCTGAAATGGAACTGCAACCGCTGTTCGAGCGCAACGCCGGCCAGTTGCAGTGGTATTGCCTGGACTTCTGGAGCGAGGAACTGAAACTGCCGGTGCGCGAGTTGAAACTGGAAACCGCGCACTTGATCGCCTTGCGCCCGGACGCCGATACATTCCTGGAGGCGATCCAACGGGCCGGCAAACGGGTCGTGATGATCACCAATGCCCACCGAGACTCGCTGTCCTTGAAACTGGAGCGGATCGAACTGGCTCCGTATTTCGAGCGCTTGATCAGTTCCCACGACTACGGTTTCCCCAAGGAGAACCCGCAGTTTTGGGATGCCTTGCAAGCTGACCTGGATTTCGACCCGGCCCGCAGCCTGTTCATCGACGACACCCTGCCGGTATTGCGCAGCGCCCGGGACTTTGGCGTCGGGCACCTGCTGGCGGTCAGCGAACCGGACAGCCGCAAGGGGCCGAAGGATACGGGGGAGTTTGAGGCGGTCGGGGATTATCGGGACTTGATTGCCGAACTTTGAACCGCACCGCCTTCATCGCGAGCAAGCTCGCTCCCACAGGGACATGTGGTTAACTGTGGGAGCGAGCTTGCTCGCGATGAAGACACCGCAAGTCTGAAGATTACTCAGGGATACGCAGCACCTGCCCAGGATAGATCTTGTCCGGGTGCTTCAGCATTGGCTTGTTGGCTTCGAAAATCTTGTTGTACTTGTTCGCGTCGCCGTATTCGGCCTTGGATATGGCGCTGAGGGTGTCGCCCTTTTTCACGGTCACGAAACGCGCTGCCTTTGCCACCGGGCCGGTCACGGTGATCTGGTCATCGACACTGCCGACGCCCTCGATGTTACCCACGGCCAAGAGGATCTTCTCTTTTTCTTCCTGACTTGCGACCTCACCGGTGACAGTGACTTTGTCGCCCTCGATCGTTGCCTCCACGTTCGGATTGCCCAACCCGACCTTGTTGATGTGTTCCTTCAATTGCTCACTGGCGTTGGCGTTACCGGGGGTCAGCAGGTCGATAAGCTTCTCGCCCGCCTCTTTAACAAAGCTGAAAAGACTCATTGCACGCTCCTTGGGTTTAAGTGTCCAGACGTAGAAGGCTAGACCAGTCGAGACGAGTCCACCGCCCAGCCGACCAATGACCACGCCACGGGCAAGCGCTAGAATCCCAACCTTCCAGCGCCCAGGAGCGAAGATGGACATCAAGCAGCTGAAATTTCTCATCGCGCTCGACGAAACCCGTCACTTCGGCCAGGCCGCCGCTCGTTGCCACATCACCCAACCCACTCTGTCCATGCGCTTGCGCAGCCTGGAAGAAGAGCTTGGCCTGCCACTGGTCAACCGAGGGCAGCGCTTCGAGGGTTTTACCGCGCCCGGTGAGCGGGTGCTGGCCTGGGCTCGCACGGTGCTGGCCGCCTACGACGGGCTTCAGGCCGAAGCGGCGGCCTGCCGGGGCAACCTGGTGGGCACGCTGCGCCTGGGCGTGGTGCCGCTGTCAAACTTCGATCCGCTGTCGATGATGCAGCGCTTGCACGCCGACCACCCCAGCCTGCGTTTCGAATTGTCGTCCCTGAGCTCCGAGCAGATTCTCGAACAGTTGGCGAACAACCGCATCGACCTGGGCATTTCCTATCTGGAACGCCTGGACAACGATCGTTTCGAGGCGCTGCCATTCAGCCATACCCGCATGGGCCTGCTTTACGACCAACGTTTTTTCTTTTTCGATGAGCAACCGCTGAGCTGGGAAGCGCTGGTCGAATTGCCCTTGGGCATGCTCACCAGCGGCATGCACTTTCGCCAATCCATCGACCACAACTTCCACAGTCGGGGACTGTCACCCCAGCCGTTGTTGCAGACCGACGCCGTGCATCAACTGCTACAGGCCGTGCACGGTGGGCTGTGTTGCGCGGTGGTGCCGTTGGAGGGTGGCCTGCACGACATGGCCGAAGACCTGCGGATCCAGCCCATCGAAGGCGCGCAGTCACTCGTTCCACTCGGCCTGATCATGCGTCGCGGCGCCCCGCGTTCGGCGCTGGCGGAGGCCTGTTTCGCGCTCTATCAGAAATCAACAAGCATCTCTTGATCGACGTCATCTATTGGAAGATCAGTAATAGCGATTAGACGTGGCAGATTGCCGCATTTAGTCTTACCACTATTCCTACTTTCAGTGATGCCCATGAACGACAAGCCTCCGGTCTGTCCAGCGCCTGACGTGGAACCCTCCACGCCAGCCGCCAGCCAGAGCTATCGCTACTGCAACCTGGACCACTCCGACTCGGACAGCACCGCGCTGGCCGAGGAAGTGGCGTTGGCGATTGCCTATAACGGCATCAGCCAGGCCGTCATGTTGGTCACGCCCACTGATCTGGAAGATTTCATCGTCGGCTTCAGCCTCGGCAGCGGCATCATCGAGGACCCTGCCGATATCTATGACCTGCAACTGAGCGGTGCGGGTTCCGCACAATACGCCCAGGTCACCATTGCCAATCGCGCCTTCTGGAATCTCAAGCAGCAACGTCGCCAGATGGCCGGCACCAGTGGCTGCGGGCTGTGTGGCGTGGAAGCCGTGGAGCAGGCGCTACCCGATCTCAAGGCGTTGCCCGGGGCGCCGCTGCCTCCGGCGCCATGGCTCGATGGCCTGCGTCAACGTATCAGCCAGTTCCAGCCCCTGGGCCAGCACTGCGGCGCGGTCCATGCGGCATTGTTCATGAATGCCCAGGGCAAACTGCTGCTGGGCCGCGAAGACATTGGCCGACACAACGCCCTCGATAAACTGATCGGTGCGTTGATCCGGCAACAAATCCCAGTAGCCGGCGGCTTGGCGATCGTCACCAGCCGTTGCAGCCTCGAATTGATCCAGAAAGTCTTGCGTGCGGGCATCCAGACCTTGGTCAGCCTGTCGTCGCCCACGGGCCTCGCCGTGCAGTGGGCCCGCCAACACAACCTCAACCTCATCCACCTGCCGCAGAAAAGTGCGCCGCGGGTCTATAGCCCTGCGATGGAGAAACAAGCGTGAGCAACTATCCACAAGCCAACCAGAAACCCGCACCGCGCTACAAGCCCTACAGGGGCCCGGCCGGTGGATGGGGGGCGCTGATCAGCGTTGCCCAGGCCTGGCTGACCAGCGATAACGCGCTGAAGAACATCCGCATGATGCTCAAGACCAACCAGAACGGCGGTTTCGACTGCCCCGGCTGCGCCTGGGGTGATTCGCCGGAAAGCGGCATGGTCAAGTTCTGTGAGAACGGCGCCAAGGCCGTGAACTGGGAAGCGACCAAGCGTCGTGTCGACGCGGCTTTTTTTGCCAAGCACAGCGTGACGTCGTTGCTGGAACAGAGCGACTACTGGCTTGAATACCAGGGGCGCCTGACGGAGCCGATGAGCTACGACGCCGAAACCGACCGCTACAAGCCTATCAGTTGGGACGCGGCGTTCGCGCTGATCAGCAAGCATTTGAAAGGACTGTCCAGCCCGAACCAGGCGGAGTTCTACACGTCGGGCCGGGCCAGCAACGAAGCGGCCTACCTGTATCAATTGTTCGTGCGCGCCTTCGGCACCAACAATTTTCCCGATTGCTCGAACATGTGCCATGAAGCCAGCGGCGTCGCCCTGTCCCAGAGCGTGGGCGTGGGCAAAGGCACGGTCACTTTTGACGATTTCGAACATGCCGACGCGATTTTCGTCTGGGGCCAGAACCCCGGCACCAACCATCCACGGATGCTCGAACCGCTGCGTGAAGCCGTCAAACGTGGCGCCCAGGTGGTGTGTATCAATCCGCTGAAAGAACGCGGCCTGGAACGCTTCCAGCATCCGCAGCATCCACTGGAAATGCTCACCAACGGTGATAAACCGACCAACACCGCCTATTTCCGCCCGGCCCTGGGCGGTGACATGGCTGTATTGCGGGGCATGGCGAAATTCCTGTTGCAATGGGAACGGGACGCGCAGAACAGTGGCGGCCCTGCGGTATTCGACCATGGGTTCCTCAACGAACACAGCGCCAACGTCCTGGAATACCTGGCCGTTGTCGATGACACCTCGTGGGAGCAGATCGTCGAGCAATCCGGCCTGACCCTGGCCGAGATCGAGCAATCCGCGCGTATGTACGCGAAAGCCAGCAACGTGATCATGTGCTGGGCAATGGGCATTACCCAGCACCGCCATTCGGTGGCGACGATCCAGGAAATCGCCAACCTGATGATGCTGCGAGGCAACATCGGCAAGCCAGGCGCGGGGCTCTGCCCGGTGCGGGGCCACAGTAATGTGCAGGGCGACCGGACCATGGGAATCAACGAGCGTCCGCCCGTTGCTTTCCTCGACACCCTGGAGCGGCGTTTCCAGTTCAAGGTGCCGCGTGAACACGGCCACAACGTGGTCGAGGCGATCCACGCCATGGCCGAAGGCCGGGCGAAAGTTTTCGTCGCGCTGGGTGGAAACTTTGCCCAGGCTACGCCAGACAGCCACCGGACCTTCCAGGCCTTGGGCAATTGCGACCTGACCGTCCAGATCAGCACCAAGCTCAATCGCAGCCACTTGGCCCATGGGAAGGAGGCGCTGATCCTGCCATGCCTGGGTCGTACCGACATCGACCTGCAAGCCGAAGGCTCGCAAGCCGTGACCGTGGAAGACTCCTTCAGCATGGTTCACGCCTCGAATGGGCAATTGCAGCCACTGTCGAACCAGATGCGCTCCGAGCCCTGGATCATCGCCGGTATCGCCGCCGCCACGCTGGGCAGTCGCCCAGTGGATTGGAACTGGCTCGTGGCCGACTACAGCCGCATCCGCGATTTGATCGCGGAGACTGTTCCTGGCTTCAAGGATTTCAACGAAAAACTCAAGAACCCCGGCGGTTTCTACCTGGGCAACAGCGCCGGCGCCCGTCGCTGGAACACCCCTTCGGGCCGGGCCAACTTCAAGCCCAACCGGCTGCCGACGGACCTGATCCATGAACGCACCCGCGCGACAGGCCAACTGCCGGACCTGATCTTGCAATCCATGCGTTCCCACGATCAGTACAACACCACGATCTATGGGTTGGATGACCGTTATCGCGGCGTCAAAGGCCAGCGCGACGTGTTGTTCGTGAACGAAGCGGACATCATCCGCCTGGGCTTCAAGCCGGGACAGAAAGCTGACATCGTTTCGCTTTGGGATGATGGCCGTGAGCGTCGGGTCAAAGGCTTTACGTTGTTGGCCTTCGACATTCCCGCAGGGCAGGCCGCAGCCTATTACCCCGAAGTGAATCCTTTGGTGCCGCTGGAAAGCACTGGCGACGACAGCTTTACCCCCACCTCGAAGTTCGTGGCGATCCGCCTCGAAGCAGCGAGCGAAAACGGGTTGATCCTGGCCAAGTCCGCCTGAGGCAACTCTCGAGTAGCACGTATCCCACATACTTTCAGACGCCCACAAAAAAGGCCGTTTTCCAAGGAAAACGGCCTGTCTGAAGTAGCTAAAGACCGGCAAAATTAGGTTAAGTTCCAGCCTAAAAACAATAACTTAGAGAATTGTGCACAAGTCGTGTTACTCGTCGGATTTCGATTGTAACCAAGCGAAGCCAGCCTCAGGATCGCGCCGTCATCCCTTTGAGGCTCCTCTATGAAGTTCTCCTCCATTCTCTTGTTGTCCCTTGGCCTGATCAGTGGCGTCGCGTCTGCCGGCGGTACCGCCGAAGCAGGTGTAGGCGGCGCATTGGGCGGGGTTTTGGGTTCGGTCGTCGGCCAGTCCCTGGGCGGCAACACCGGCTCCACTATCGGCGCAGCCCTTGGCGGCGCGGGCGGTAGCGCAGTCGGTGCAGACAGACATAGCCGCGGCGAAGCGGCGATCGGCGGCGCATTGGGCGCAGCCGGCGGTAACGTGGTCGGCCGCAGCGTAGGCGGCACCACCGGTAGCCTGATAGGTGCCGCAGCTGGCGGTGGCGCCGGTGGAGCGCTGGGCAACTACATGGGCAAGGATGATGATGACGACCGTTATGAAGGTCGCCGTGGCGATCGTCGCTACTATCGTGACGGCCACCCGGGTCGCGGCCACGCCTACGGCCATCGCAAGCATCATCATCGCTACTACCGCGACTAACGGCTGACTTTCCTGCCAGCCGGTAAAAGATCGCAGCCTTCGGTCGTTCTCCCCAGAGACTGACCGGAGGCTGCGATTTTTCGTTTCAGGCCACCAACCGTTCCAACGCTGCGCGTAATCGATCCGGAATCGCCACGGGCCGATTCGACGTCCTATCCACGAACACGTGCACGAAACGCCCCGCCGCACAGGCTTCTTCCTCACCCTCCTTGAACACCGCCAGCTCGTATTGCACCGAGCTGTTGCCCAGCTTGCCGACCCGCAGGCCGACCTCGATCCGGTCCGGAAACGCGATCGAGGCAAAGTAGTCGCAGGCCGAACTCACCACGAATCCCACCACTTCTCCTTCATGGATATCCAGCCCGCCGGTTTCGATCAGGTAGGTGTTCACTGCCGTATCGAAAAAGCTGTAGTAGGTAACGTTATTGACGTGACCGTACACATCGTTGTCGTGCCAGCGCGTGGTGATGGGCTGGAAGTGCAAGTATTCCGTGCGTTGGGGCATCAGTTGTCCTTGGGTCATTCGGTTTTGGAACGCTGGGCAGGCCTCGGCATTATCGCTGGGAGAATCCTTTGCCTTGCGCAGCCAGCTCGCCGATCAAACGGGCGGGTTTCCATTGATCGCCCTGCTTGGTTTCAAGCTCCAACAAACGCGCGTGGATATCTTCAAGCCCTTGTTGGTCAGCCCAGGCCATCGGGCCGCCCTTGTCTGCCGGGAAGCCATAGCCGTTGAGGTAAACCAGATCGATGTCGTGAGACGACTCGGCGATGCCTTCCTGCAGAATCTTCGCACCTTCGTTGACCAGGGCCAGCAAGCAGCGCTCGAGAATTTCCTCGGCGCCTATCTCGCGCCGCTGAAAGCCCAACTCTTCGCTGACCCGCTGCACCAGCGCATCGACCTCGACATCGTGTTCAGCCTGACGGCTGCCTGGCTCGTAGTGATAGTACCCGTTGCCGCTCTTCTGGCCGAACCGGCCCAACTCGCACAGGCGGTTGTCCACCTGCACCTCGGGCGCATCCTGCCCCTGGCCCGCCAGCTCCCGCGCACGCCATTCCAGATCGATCCCAACCACGTCATACATGCGAAACGGCCCCATGGCGAAGCCGAAGCCTTGCAGCGCCGCATCGACCTGATGGGGGAAAGCCCCTTCCAAGAGCATCTTGCGCGCTTCAAGCACATAGGGGTGCAGCATCCGGTTGCCGATGAACCCGTGGCAATTGCCCGACACGACACTCACTTTGCCCATGCGTTTGCCCAACGCCAGAGCTGCGTCCAGAACCGCTTTTGATGTCTGCGCGCCGCGAACGATTTCCAGCAGCTTCATGATGTGCGCCGGACTGAAGAAATGCAGGCCCAGGACCTGGGTTGGCCGGCGCGTGGCGGCGGCAATGGCATCGATGTCCAGCGCCGAAGTGTTGCTTGCAAGGATAGCCTCGGGCTTGAGCATGCCATCCAGCTCGCGGAATATTTTCTGCTTGAGTTCGAGGTTCTCGTAGACCGCTTCGATGACGAGGTCCACATTGCGGATCGCCGCGTAGTCATTCGCACGCGTTATCCGGGCGACCCGGGCATCGGCTTCGCTTTGTTCAAGTCGACCCTGGCGTACGTTATGGGCATAAGTCTCGGCCACCGTGGCCAATGCCTGCTCAAGCATTTGTGGATTGTTGTCGACCCATTGCACGGTGACGCCGGCATTGGCCAGGCACATCACGATGCCACGGCCCATGGTGCCCGCGCCGACCACGGCAGCACGCTGGATATCGAAGGTTGTCTGGCTCATGTTTGCTCTCTTGTTGGCGATCCAAGGACAGCCATCACCATAGTCAGCCACCGAAGATTTTAGAAATTTATTCGTGTGATGCACGGCATTCAGCGGATGGATGCAGGTCACAGGTGCGCTTGGGCCCAACGACGAACCTCGGCATACGGATATGCTTCCAGCACGGCATACCCCTGGATCGTCCGGGCCTTCAGTTTGGTGAAGAGCGGTACGCTGATGCCGCAGAGAAACCGGGTCAGGCGCTCGGCAGAAGGCCTGTCGCCGGTGTGCTGCTCATGCCTGTGGATAAAGTCCCCACACAGGCTTTCGAAACTTTTGTCCACAAGGGACGGCATCGATGGCGGTTCCGGCAAACAAGCGACATGTCCGTGGCATACCGAACAGTGACCACACTCTTGTGGCGCATCGTCATCACCGAAATACCGCGCCAATCGACAGCCAAGGCAACTCGCCGTGGCGAACAACGCCAGCATGGCGTGAATCCGGGCGACCTCTGTTTCCTCGTGACGAGTGAAATCAGCGTGGAGCTCGGCACTCAATAGCCCTGAATCGAAATCGGCGTCGAGAACGTTATAAACCTCGGTCATCTGCTTGCTTTCCAGCTCGATCCAGCCTTGTTCCTGGAAATAATCCAGAGCCTTGACCACTCGATTCCGCTCCGCGTGATATTGCTGGTACATCCTCTCGAAATTCACCGTCGCCCAAGTACGGGCGCGACTGGAGGTCTGGATGATGGCCGAGACAAAGTCCCTTCGCTCACCTTCGAAGCGCTCAAGCAATGCTTGCGGCTCGGTCAGGAATTTGAAGCGATATTCCGCGTAATAGGCATAGCGCGGTGCAATCAGACCGCGCAGCTCCAGTTGAACCAGCAGCGTCTTGAGCGGCAACTGCCGGATATTGCTCTTGTCCGCCAACGGCCCCAGCAAAAACTCCCATTGCCCGTCACCAGCAGCGGCCTTCAACTCATCGAGCACGCAGCGAATGCCGGTAAGCTCAGGCGTATCGCCATAGACGAAATTCTCGAGAATGTTGAGGCTGTCCCGGTTGGCCAGTACCAGGCAATCGGACGGCTGTCCGTCCCGTCCGGCACGGCCGATTTCCTGGCTGTAGTTCTCGATGGATTTGGGCAGGTCGAAATGCACTACGTTGCGGATGTCGCTTTTGTCGATACCCATGCCGAACGCGATCGTAGCGACGATGCAGTTGGACTGCCCGCCCATGAATCGCCGTTGGATGGCTTCGCGCTGATCATGGGGCAGGCCGGCGTGATAAGCCTCAGCCTGGATGCCATGATAACTGAGGTGTTCGGCGATCTGCTCGGCGGTTCGCTGCAAGGTAACGTAGACGATACTCGGCTGCCCGGCGCGTTCGCCCAGCCATTGCAGCAAACGTTCACGCTTGTCCTCACTGCGCACGGGCTCAACCAGCAGATTGAGATTCGGCCGATAGAAGCCAGTCGTCACCACGTCGTCAGCAGCGATGGCGAACTTGGCTTGCATATCGGCGATGACCTTGGGCGTAGCAGTGGCCGTCAGCAACAACGCCTGGGGAATGTTGAACTGGCGCTGGTAATCGGGGAGCTTCAGATAATCGGGGCGAAAGTTGTGCCCCCATTCGGAAATGCAGTGAGCCTCATCCACCACCAACAACGAAATCGGCACCTGCTGCAGGAAATTGCGAAAGCGCTCATTCTTCAACCGTTCCACCGAAACCATAAGGATCTTCAGCTCACCTGAGCGGGCCCGTGCCATGGCATCGCTGGCTTCGTCACGACTCTGGGCCGAATCGATACTCGCCGCCGGGACGCCGTGGCGCTTGAGAAACGCCAACTGGTCCTGCATCAACGCCAGCAGCGGCGAGACCACCAACGTCAGGTGCGGCAATAACAGCGCCGGTAGTTGATAGCAAAGCGACTTGCCGGATCCCGTCGGAAAAATGGCCGCTGCCGACCGACCGGCGAGGATCGCGCCGATGGTCGCTTCCTGACCGAGGCGAAACTGTGGATAACCGAAGACCTGTTCCAGGGTGCTGTGCATAAGCGGTCGCTCCTTTGACTGCTGTGGAGCCCAAAGCCTAGTCGGGTAGCGCAGCGAGTCGAGAAAAGGTCGGGGGGAAAACGATACTGGATGATACAGCGTGAACGTCCTTGCGCTTTGCCACGAGACGATACAAATCCGCGCACCTTGCTTCAAGCCTTGTGCACACGGAGCTTCAGACCTCCCGGGCTGAACCGTAGAATGGCTGCCTTCTTTTCGGTGGAAACGATTCGCCCTAAACTTTCCAACTCTACAGCCGCGCCATTCCCATCAGTCGGATCCCTCAACATGCACTTCGCCCCAGACTTCCCCGACGACCTTGTCATGCGCCAACTCATGGAGCTGCTCCATGAGGAAATCAGCCTGCCGGAACGCAAGACCCTTCGCCTGGAGACCGCAATCAATCATGATCTGGGCTGCGATGGCGCGGATGCGAGGCATTTGATGGAGACACTGGAAGAACGATTCGCCATCGAGCTCATCGACTATGACGCCTATCGCTATTTCCAGCCGGAAGGATTCGATGTGTTTCAAAAGCGCCGGGCGAAGGGCCGGGGGACCAAAATGCCGCTGACCATCGGCATGCTTTACAAGGCAATAAAGGCGCAGCGATGGGATACGCAGGCACTGGAAGAAAAATAGTCGCACACAAAAAAGCCGCCCTCGAAGGGCGGCTTTTTCATTGACCAATCAAGCCTTACAGCTGCGGACCTGCCGCCTTGATCGCGTCGCTCACTTCGAACTTCTTGAAGTTCTCGATGAACAGGCCGGCCAATGCCTTGGCGGCTTCGTCGTAGGCGGCTTTGTCGGCCCAGGTGTTGCGTGGGTTCAACAGGCCAGTCTCGACGCCTGGAACAGCCAGCGGCACGTCCAGGTTGATGATGTCCAGGTGTTCGGTTTCAGCACCGATCAGCGCGCCGCTCTGGATCGCTGCGATCACCGCACGGGTGGTCGGGATGTTAAAGCGCTTGCCGACGCCGTAGCCGCCGCCGGTCCAGCCGGTGTTGACCAGGTAGACCTTGGAGCCGAAACCACGGATACGCTTGATCAGCAGCTCAGCGTATTCGCCGGCCGGACGCGGGAAGAACGGCGCGCCGAAGCAGGTGGAGAAGGTCGACTTGATGCCACTGCCCGAACCCATTTCGGTCGAGCCCACCAGTGCGGTGTAGCCGGACAGGAAGTGGTAGGCGGCTTGTTCTTCGCTGAGGATCGACACCGGCGGCAGCACGCCGGTCAGGTCGCAGGTCAGGAAGATCACGGCGTTTGGCTCGCCACCGAGGTTTTTCGGTGCGCGTTTTTCGATCAGCTCACGCGGGTAGGCGGCGCGGCTGTTCTGGGTCAGGCTGTCATCGGCGTAGTCGGCTTTCTTGGTGACCGGGTCGAGGACCACGTTCTCCAGTACGGCGCCGTGCTGGATAGCTTTCCAGATAACCGGCTCGTTCTTCTCGGACAGGTCGATGCACTTGGCATAGCAACCGCCTTCGATGTTGAAGACCACGCCCACGCCCCAGCCGTGCTCGTCGTCACCGATCAGGTAACGGCTTTCATCGGCGGACAGGGTGGTCTTGCCGGTGCCCGACAGGCCGAAGAACAGGGTCACATCGCCCTCTTCGCCCATGTTGGCGGCGCAGTGCATTGGCAGCACGTCAACAGCCGGCAGCAGGAAGTTCTGCACAGAGAACAGGGCTTTCTTCATCTCGCCGGCGTAGCGCATGCCAGCGATCAGAACTTTCTTGGCCGCGAAGTTGATGATCACGGTGCCGTCGGAGTTGGTGCCGTCACGCTCAGGCTCGCAGACGAAGTTAGGCGCGTTGAGGATCTGCCACTCGTCCTTGCCGCCGGCGTTGTACTGCTCCGGGTTGATGAACAGGCAGCGGCCGAACAGGTTGTGCCAGGCAGTCTCGGTGGTCATCTTGACCGGCAGGTAGTGCGCAGGATCGGAACCTACATGCACATGGGAAACAAAACGCTCGCGCTCGCCCAGGTAGGCTTCGACGCGGTTCCACAGGGCATCGAACTTGTCGGCCGGGAACTTGCGGTTGATCGGGCCCCAGGCAATGGCGTCCTGGGTGGTTGGCTCTTCCACGATGAAACGGTCGACTGGCGAGCGACCGGTACGATGACCGGTACGTACAACCAGCGCGCCAGTATCGGCAAGCTCGCCTTCACCGCGATTCAGGGCTTCTTTGACCAGATCATCGACACTCAGATCGGTGTACACGGCGTTATTGGCTTGCGTCATGAGATTCCCCGTCGGCCCGTGGCCGAGTGCTCCAAACGTTTTGTAGTAGGAAGTCGCGCACTACTACCCGAAAAAAGTGGGCCGGATTATGCCAGAAAAGCCCAAAAAAAGTAGGGCCCTCCCGTCAGTACGGCGTAAATCCGGCGTTTGCCAGGAGATTTACCTGCGCTGAACCGTTTTAGTGACGAGTATCTGACGGTGTGTCGACACCCGCACCGGCGAACAATTGGGCGATGTCCGCGGCATCGAACAGGTAGCGCTCATTGCAAAACTGGCAATCGATTTCAATGGCGCCGCCATGCTCGATCACCAGTTGCTGCGCATCTTCCAGACCCAGACTGACCAGCGCATTGCCGGAACGTTCACGGGAGCAACTGCATTTGAAGCGCAACGGCTGGCCGTCGAACAAGCGAACCTGCTCTTCGTGGTACAGGCGATGCAGGACGGTTTCGTTATCCAGCCCCAGCAATTCATCGGCGCTCAAGGTGCTGGCCAGAGCGGTGACGTGCTGCCAGCTGGCGTCGCGTTCTTCCGAGTCACGGATGCGGTCGGCAGGCAGTTGCTGCAGCAGCAACCCACGGGCGCGCCGCCCGTCGGCATAGAGCCAGAAACGGGTGTTGGTCTGCTGGGACATGACGAAGTAATTGGTGAAGCACTCAGCCAGCGTCGCGCCGTCGAGATCGACGATGCCCTGGTAGCGCTTGCCATGACTTGGGTCGACCGTCAGGGCCAGCACGCCGTTGGGCATCAGATCGGCCAAGGTCGCGTCGGGCGCGATCTGCTCCGCGTGATACCGGGCCAGGCCACGGATTTCGCGCTCGCTGGAGCACTCGATCATCAGCAGAGGCACCGGACCTTCGGAGCGCGCCTGGAGGATCAGCAAGCCATCGAATTTCAAGGTACCCACCAGCAACGCCGCAGCGGCCATCAGCTCGCCGAGCAACTGCGCGACCGGCTCCGGATAGGGGTGCTTGGCAAGGACTTCGGCGTAGCTACGCTCCAACGCCACCAGCTCGCCACGGGCGTCGCTGTCATCGAAGATGAAACGCTGGGTGTAGTCGGTATCCGGTAAATCAGTCATAAGGTCTGGTATCTGAGGTGATGACAATTGATGACGGGCATTTTATGGGCATTCAGGGTGGGTTCCAAGCAAGGCGTGACTTTGCCTGGTGGTAAGACTGAGCATCTATCTGCATGTGCAGCGCTGTTGTGGCGAGGGAGCTTGCTCCCGCTCGGTTGCGTAGCGACCGCAAGATTCTGGGGCCGCTGCGCAGCCCAGCGGGAGCAAGCTCCCTCGCCACGGGTTACCGGTGTGGCCGATGCTTTAATCGTTGTTGCTGCCATGGAACTTGAACAGATCCCGGCGCTGCTTCTTGCTCGGCTTGCCATCCGTACTGACACCCAGGGCGCCGGCCTTGCGCTGGGCGGCTGCGGCTTCACGCTTGGCGATGCTGGCTTCGGTCTCGCGGTACAGCGTTTGAGCTTCCGGCGCACCGCGACGCACGATGGACAAGGCTTCGACAACCACGGTTTTTTCATCGAAACCGGTACGGATGACGTATTCATCACCGATACGTGGCTCTTTGCCAGGCTTGCAACGCTCGCCCCGGTGATGGACCTTGCCGCTTTCAATGGCGGCCTTGGCCAAGGCTCGGGTCTTGTAGAATCGTGCCGCCCACAACCATTTATCGAGACGGACCTTGTCATCCTCTTCGCTTTTTTGTGCCACTGGAATTCCTCTTTCTAACGAATAGCTGGAACTGTACTACCGTTTTTGTCGGGCGCACGAATCCGTCGCGACGGATAGAATGCTCGCCGAACCGCCCGTCCGCAGGGCCGGCGTCGGCATCGGTTACACATTCAAACGGGTGCGTAGATAACTGTCGCCATTTTGTGATTATTCTGCGTGAATACCGCGATTAGCGGAGTCCGCGATCCGATGTGCCAATTTCAGGTTGTTTTTATTGAAGACATTTGACCATCTGACCGTCGTCGGTCTGCGCGAATGGGTGGCGCTCCCGGACTTGGGAGTCGCCGGCCTGCGCGCAAAAATCGACACCGGAGCCAGTACTTCCAGCCTGCACGCTACCGACATCGAGCCATTCGAGCGCGACGGTGAAAAATGGGTGCGTTTCACTGCGCACCTGGGCACGGTGGTGCAGTTGCGCCATCGCCGCTGCGAAGCGCCGCTGGTAGCGCGCAAGACCATCAAGAGTTCCAACGGCCACGCCCAGGTCCGCTACGTGATCAGCACCACGTTGGCGCTGGGTGATCGGTTCTGGCGGGTCGAGTTCACCCTCGCCTGCCGAAAATCCATGCGTTATCGCCTGTTGCTCGGCTCCAAAGCCTTGATTGACGGCCAGTTGGTGGTCAATCCAGGCATCAAATACGTTCAAGACAAGCCGGCATTCCCGGTGTCCACTACCTCTGCCACAGGTGTTGCATGAAGATCGCTGTGCTGTCGCGAAACCCGCGTCTGTATTCCACCCGCCGCCTGGTCGAGGCCGGGACCGAACGTGGCCATGAAATGGTGGTGATCGATACCCTGCGCGCCTACATGAACATCGCCAGCCACAAGCCGCAGATCCATTACCGGGGCAAGCCACTTGAAGGCTTCGATGCGGTGATCCCGCGCATCGGCGCGTCGGTGACCTTCTACGGCTGCGCGGTATTGCGCCAGTTCGAAATGATGGGCGTGTATCCCCTCAATGAATCCGTCGCGATTGCCCGCTCGCGAGACAAGCTGCGCTCGCTGCAATTGCTGTCTCGGCGCGGTATCGGCTTGCCCGTGACCGGCTTCGCCCACTCTCCGGATGACATTCCCGACCTCATCGCGATGGTCAATGGCGCCCCTCTGGTAATCAAGGTACTGGAGGGCACCCAGGGCATTGGCGTGGTGCTGTGTGAAACCGCAACGGCGGCGGAATCGGTGATCGAGGCGTTCATGGGCCTCAAGCAGAACATCATGGTCCAGGAATACATCAAGGAAGCCGGCGGTGCGGACATTCGCTGCTTCGTGGTCGGCGATAAGGTGATCGCCTCGATGAAGCGCCAGGCCCGGCCCGGTGAGTTCCGTTCCAACTTGCATCGCGGCGGCAGTGCGAGCCTGATCAAGATTACTCCCGAAGAGCGCATGACCGCCCTGCGCGCCGCCAAGGTCATGGGGCTCGCCGTAGCTGGCGTGGACATCCTGCGCTCCAATCACGGGCCGTTGGTCATGGAAGTCAATTCCTCGCCAGGCCTGGAAGGCATCGAGACCACCACCAGCAAGAACGTGGCGGGAATCATCATCGAGCATCTGGAAAAGAATGGTGGGCCGAACATGACCCGGACCAAGGGCAAGGGGTAATCCATTTACAAATTACTGTGGGAGCGAGCTTGCTCGCGATGACGGTGTCAGCCTGCATCAAATTCGCTGATCCACCGCATCGCGAGCAAGCTCGCTCCCACAGGTTTTGCGCCTTTCGAGCGATTCCGCTACACCGCATCCCGAGGCAGCATCAGGCCCAACGGCAACCGGACCCGCGCTTCCAGTCCGCCACCGACGCGGTTGCGCAGCTCTACATTGCCGCCGTGCATCGCGGCGATGCGCTTGACGATTGCCAAGCCCAGCCCCGTCCCCTTTCCACCCCGGGCGCGATCACCCCGGGTGAAGGGGTTGAAGATGGCTTCCAGCTCCGAGGGATCGATCCCGGCGCCACGGTCCATGACGCTCAGCACCACGTAAGGCGCGCTGGTGTCGCCGGAGACATAGGCCGCGACTTCGACGCCAGCGCCAGCATGGTTCAAGGCATTGCCGATCAGGTTGTTCAGCAAACGCTTCATCGACACCCGGCGCAACGGAAACGGCTGGATCGGCTCCAGGCGCAGCTGTACTTTTTCGTCGTTCTGGTTATAGGGCGCCACCACTTCCCGCACCAACTCACTGAGGTCCACTTCCTCCACGGATTCATCACGACCGTCGCGAATGAACGCCAGGAACTGGTCAAGAATCGCGTCCATGTCTTCGATGTCGCGAACCATCTCGTCGGTCAGGTCGGTGTGCTCGCCCATCAGTTCCAGGGAAAGCCGCAACCGGGTCAGCGGCGTACGCAAGTCATGGGAAACGCCCGCAAGCATCAGTTCACGCTCGCGCCCGGCCTGTTCGACATCCTCGGCCATCTGGTTGAAGGCGCGGTAGACCTCGGTCATCTCGCTTGGGGTATCGCTGATGGGCAATCGTACGCTTCGACCCTGACCCAGTTGCCGGGCGGCGTACACCAGGCGCTTGAGCGGTTGGTTGAGCTGGCTGACGAAGATCCATGCCGAAGCCGTCGATAACAGGCCGATCGCCAGGAACCAGCCCAGCACGTTCCAGATTTTCTGGCCACGCAGTGGATGCGGGTACAGAGGCACCTTCAACCAACCGTCACCCAGGCTCGGGGCACGCACCCACAATGCCGGAGGCGAATGCATGCGCAGACGCACCTCGGTGTCGGCGCCCAGTTCGGCCTGCATCTGTCGTTGATAGATTTCGCTGTACGGCCAGTGCTGCTCCCCTTCCGGCACGCCAGCACCAACGACCCGGATCAATGTTGCCGCCTCGGCAATCTTGGCTCGATTGGTTTCGTCAGCCGCCCAATAGGCACGCAAGGTCAAGGCCACGCCGTGACTGTATTGGCGGTCCACCAGCACATCCTCGTTCATCAGCAGGTAGACCAGCGTCAGCGCCTTGGAAAAAAGCACGACGATCAGCACCAGCCAGAGGGTGCGGGAGAAAAAACTCTGGGGGAACCAAACGGGGGTTTTCATGAATAACCGCTACACACTTGCAGGAGCGAGCGATGCTCGCACAATGACGGACCGCGAGTCGCCTGGAAGAAGACATTTCAACCAGCCAGGCTACCCGCTCCTACAAATCGCCGATCACTTGCTGGCGGCGCCATCCGGCACGAACACATAACCGACGCCCCAGACCGTCTGGATATAACGCGGTTTGGATGGATCGGGCTCGATCATCCGGCGCAGGCGGGATATCTGCACGTCGATGGAACGCTCCAGCGCGTCCCACTCACGACCACGGGCCAGGTTCATCAGTTTGTCGCGGGTCAACGGCTGGCGGGCGTTCATCACCAAAGCCTTGAGCACGGCGAACTCACCGGTGGTGAGCATATGGATCTCGTCGCCACGCTTGAGCTCGCGGGTGGCCAAGGACAGTTCATAGTCGCCGAAGGTCACGCTTTCGTCTTCGCTGCCCGGCGCGCCAGGCACCGGGGCCGACTGGCGACGCAAGACCGCCTTGACCCGGGCCATCAGCTCGTCGGGGTTGAACGGCTTGGCCAGGTAATCGTCGGCGCCCAGTTCCAGCCCCTTGATGCGGCTCAGCTCGTCGCCCTTGGCAGTGAGCATGATGATCGGGATCTGGTTGTTCGCGCCCCGCAGGCGACGGCAAGCGGTCAAGCCGTCCTCGCCAGGCAGCATCAGGTCGAGGACCACGAGGTTGAATACCTCACGGGCCAGCAGGCGATCCATTTGCTCGGTGTTCGGTACGGTACGGGCGCGGTAGCCCTTGCTGACGAAAAAACGCTCCAGCAGGCTGCTCAGCCCGGGATCGTCGTCAACAATCAGAATTTTTTCGCCTTCAGCAGTTTGTGCAGTGCTGCTCATAGGAAGCTCCTTTGATCTTGGCGCGCATTATGGCCTAGCTGCCGTTATACGCACCGTGTGCATTGTTAGCAGATTTTTCCTCTATCTCCAGCAATCCACCCATCAAACCCTCGGTTCACGACACCCCCGAACAACGGAACGCTGGTTATAATGCGCGGCCTTTGTGCCAGGACCAGGCCGGATCTTTACACCGGCGCAGCACTTTTTTACCCCTGGCCAGGCAGCACTTTTTGAATTTCGCGGGTCAACAGGCAGCCTTTTGACCCAGGCAGCGGCGCATGCCAGGCCGCTCTACCAGTCTCGCCGAGCCCGGCTTCTGCGGCGGCGAGCCTGATTTCACAATTTGTCAGGTGGTTTTATGGACAGCATCAACAGCCGCATCGCCGAGGAACTCGGCGTCCGCCCACAACAGGTCGAAGCGGCCGTCGCGCTACTCGATGAAGGCTCCACGGTCCCTTTCATAGCCCGTTACCGGAAAGAAGTGACCGGCAGCCTCGATGACACCCAGTTGCGTCATCTGGAAGAGCGCCTGCGCTACCTGCGCGAACTCGACGAACGGCGCATCAGCATCCTGGCGAGCATCCAGGAGCAAGGCAAGCTGACCCCGCAACTCGAACGCGACATCAAGCTGGCCGACACCAAGACCCGCCTCGAAGACTTGTACCTGCCCTACAAGCAAAAACGCCGCACCAAGGGCCAGATCGCCTTGGAAGCCGGCCTCGGCGAGCTGGCCGATGGCCTATTCAATGATCCAACCCTGGCCCCGGAAACCGAGGCCGCACGCTTTGTCGATGCCGAAAAAGGCGTGGCGGACGTGAAGGCCGCGCTGGAAGGCGCCAAGTACATCCTCATGGAGCGCTTCGCCGAAGACGCCAACCTGTTGGAGAAACTGCGCAACTTCCTCAAGCAGGAAGCCATCCTCAGCGCCCGCGTCATCGCCGGCAAGGAAGAGGAAGGCGCCAAGTTCCGCGACTACTTCGAGCATGACGAACCGCTCAAGAGCATGCCGTCCCACCGTGCCCTGGCGATTTTTCGTGGCCGCAACGAAGGCATTCTCAGTTCAGCCCTGAAGGTCGGTGAAGAACTGCCCGGCACCATGCACCCGTGCGAAGGCATGATCGGCCAGCAATTCGGCATCCAGAACCAGAACCGCGCCGCCGATAAATGGCTGGCCGAGGTGGTGCGCTGGACCTGGAAGGTCAAGCTCTACACCCACCTGGAAACCGACTTGCTCGGTGAGTTGCGAGACAACGCCGAGACCGAGGCGATCAACGTATTCGCCCACAACCTGCACGACCTGCTGTTGGCCGCACCGGCCGGCCCGCGCGCCACCCTGGGCCTCGACCCAGGCCTGCGCACCGGCTGCAAGGTGGCGGTGGTGGACTCGACCGGCAAACTGCTGGACCACGCCACGGTCTACCCGCACGTGCCGCACAACAAGTGGGACCAGACCATTGCCGTACTCGCCGCCCTGTGCGCCAAGCATTCGGTGGACCTGATCGCCATCGGCAACGGCACCGCCAGCCGCGAGACCGACAAGCTGGCCGCCGAGCTGATCAAGAAATACCCGGCCATGAAAATGACCAAGGTCATGGTCTCCGAGGCCGGTGCTTCGGTTTATTCGGCGTCGGAACTGGCTTCCAAGGAATTCCCGGACCTGGACGTGTCGATTCGCGGCGCGGTGTCGATCGCCCGTCGCCTGCAGGATCCGTTGGCGGAACTGGTGAAAATCGATCCGAAATCCATCGGCGTCGGCCAATACCAGCACGACGTTTCCCAACTGAAACTCGCCCGTGGCCTGGACGCCGTGGTGGAGGATTGCGTGAACGCCGTGGGCGTGGACGTGAACACCGCTTCGGTGGCGCTGCTGGCGCGTATCTCCGGCCTGAACGCCACGCTGGCGCAGAACATCGTCACCCACCGTGACGAACATGGCGCGTTCAAGACCCGCGCCGCGTTGAAGAAAGTCCCGCGCCTGGGTGAAAAAACCTTCGAGCAGGCCGCCGGCTTCCTGCGCGTCATGAACGGCGACAACCCGCTCGACTCTTCCGCAGTCCACCCGGAAGCCTACCCGCTGGTGCAACGCATCGCCGCCCAGACCGACCGCGACATCCGCTCGCTGATCGGCGACGCCGCGTTCCTCAAGCGCCTGGACCCGAAGAAATTCACCGACGAAACCTTCGGCCTGCCTACCGTGACCGACATCCTGCAAGAGCTGGAGAAACCGGGACGCGACCCGCGTCCTGAGTTCAAGACCGCCGAATTCCAGGAAGGCGTCGAAGACCTCAAGGACCTGCAACCGGGCATGATCCTCGAAGGCGTGGTGACCAACGTGACCAATTTCGGCGCGTTCGTCGACATCGGCGTGCACCAGGACGGTCTGGTCCACATCTCGGCGCTGTCGGAGAAGTTCATCAAGGACCCGCGCGAAGCCGTGAAGGCCGGTGACGTGGTGAAAGTGAAGGTCATGGAAGTCGATATCCCGCGCAAACGCGTTGGCCTGTCGATGCGCATGAGCGACACGCCGGGCGAGAAGGTCGACGGTGCCCGCGGTGCTCGCCCAGGCGCCGCGCCGCGCCAGTCGCAGAACACCGCGCCGCGCAAGGAAACCGCCACGGCGGCCCCGGCGAATAACGCCATGGCCTCGCTGTTCGCCAACGCCAAGCAATTGAAGAAACGCTGATGGACGCGCCGGCCGGGTTGGTGGAGAGCGCGTTCTTCAAGCTGCTCGGCTGCCGTCTGCACAGCCTTGGGGACGGGGTGGCACAAGTCGCCCTGGGCCTCGAACCCGAGTTGCGCAATCGCGGTGGCAAGCTGCACGGCGGCGCGCTGTTCAGCCTGGTGGACATCGCCATGGGCCTGGCTTGCTCCAGCGTCCATGGCTTCGACCAGCAGAGCGCGACCATCGAGTGCAAGATCAACTACATCCGCGCCGTGTCCGACGGCGAGGTGTTGTGCACCGCCCGGGTCATCCACCCGGGCCGGCGCACGCTGGTGGTCGAGGCCGATGTGATGCAGGGCGACAAGCTGGTCGCAAAAGCGCAAGGCACGTTCGCTGTCCTGTAGCTCCCTGTCATCGATTTAGGGTAATTTCGACGCCACGAATGCGGTGTCGGGCTTTCCTGTGGGAGCGAGCTTGCTCGCGATAGCGGTGGACCAGTCACTATTAAGTTGACTGACATACCGCTATCGCGAGCAAGCTCGCTCCCACAAAGGGACGGCGGCGATCTTCTTCAGCCGTATGAAAACCAGGCGAAAACGCCAGTTTTAACTTCACCCTTGTAGACCGTCTTGCCCACCCCCATATTGGGGCGACTGACGCGTGAAGGAATTCAACTTGAGCGACCTTTTAAACCGCCGCCTGGCCCTGCTCGGCGAGCGCGCCAACCTCTCCCTGCTCGAGCAGTGCCTGCACGGTATCGAGCGTGAATGCCTGCGCGTCACGGGCGACGGGCGCCTGGCGCAGACCCCGCACCCCGAGGCCCTGGGCTCGGCGCTGACCAACGAACAGATCACCACCGACTATTCCGAGTCGCTGCTGGAGTTCATCACCCCGGCCCTGGCCAACCCGGCTGATACCCTGCATAGCCTCGACAGGATCCACCGGTTCGTCTACAGCAAGCTCGGCGACGAATACCTGTGGAGCCCCTCGATGCCGTGTCCGTTGCCGGCCGAGGAAGAAATTCCGATCGCCTATTACGGCACCTCGAACATCGGTCGACTCAAGTACGTCTACCGCAAGGGTCTGGCGCTGCGCTATGGCAAGACCATGCAGTGCATCGCCGGGATCCACTACAACTTCTCCCTGCCGGAAAAGCTCTGGCCCCTGCTCCGTCAGGACGAGGCCATCGGCGCGAGCGACCGGGACTTCCAGTCGTCGGCCTATATCGCCCTGATTCGTAACTTCCGTCGCTACAGCTGGCTGTTGATGTACCTGTTCGGTGCCTCGCCGGCCCTCGACGTCGGTTTCCTGCGTGGCCGACCGCATCAGTTGGAACACCTGGATCCGGAAACCTTGTACCTGCCCTACGCCACCAGCCTGCGCATGAGCGACCTGGGTTACCAGAGCAACGCCCAGGCCGGCCTCACGCCTTGCTACAACGACCTGGCGAGTTACACCGACAGCCTGCGCAAAGCGGTGGCAACACCGTACGCGCCGTACGTCAAAGTCGGCACGCACCAGAACGGCGAGTGGGTGCAGCTCAACACCAACATCCTGCAGATCGAAAACGAGTACTACTCCAACATCCGTCCCAAGCGCGTGACCTATACCGGGGAGCGGCCGATCCAGGCGCTCATGGCTCGCGGGATCCAGTACGTCGAAGTCCGCTGCCTGGACATCAACCCGTTCCTGCCGATGGGCATCGACCTCACCGAGTCGCGATTCCTCGATGCGTTCCTGCTGTATTGCGGCCTCAATGACAGCCCGCAGCTGGAAAACAACGAGTGCAGCAACGCCACCAGCAACTTCCTGACGGTGGTCAAGGAGGGTCGCAAGCCGGGCCTGCAATTGCAGCGCCAGGGCCAAGCGGTGGACATGCAGGCCTGGGCCTTGGAACTGCTGGAAAAAATCGCTCCGCTGGCCGCGCTGCTCGACCAGAGCCACGGTGGCGACGCCCACCGCCAGGCGCTGGACGCGCAACAGGCAAAAGTACGCGATCCGTCGCTGACGCCATCCGCCCAGGTGTTGGCCGCCATGGCCGAGCATCAGGAAAGCTTCGCCCAGTTCTCCCTGCGCCAGAGCAAGGCCCACGCCGAGTTCTTCCGCGCCGAGCCGCTGGCCACCGAAGAGCAAGCCACGTTCGAACAGACTGCTCGCCAATCCCTGGCCCAGCAAACCGAGCTGGAGCAAAACGAAGTCGGGGATTTCGACGTGTTCGTGGGTTCGTACCAGGCGAGCATCCTGGCGATCAGTAACTGAATCGCCGCTGCCAAGAATACTTTTGTGGCGAGGGAGCTTGCTCCCGCTCGGCTGCGCAGCAGCCGTAAAGATGGGGCCTGCTGCGCAGTCCAGCGGGAGCAAGCTCCCTCGCCACAGGGGTTTCGTACCTTCTCGATAGACTTTTTCGCAGATAAGCTAATTCGAAAAAGTTATTTATTTCTTAATTCTTAGATCATTTAGTCTCCTCCAACGCCGACTCTCCGGCGGCCTGTTGAGGAGCTTCATCATGTCTTTGAGTTTCCCCCTTCGCCTTCTCGCGGCCGCCTCCCTGGCTGCGGCGAGTCTTTTTGCCCAGGCGGCCGACCTGACCGTCGCCTACCAGACCACCGTGGACCCGGCGAAAGTCGCCCAAGCCGACGGAGCCTATGAAAAAGCCACCCAGGCCAAGATCGCCTGGCGCAAGTTCGACAATGGCGCCGACATCATCGCCGCCATCGCCTCGGGCGATGTGCAGATCGGTTACCTCGGTTCCAGCCCGCTGACCGCCGCCATCACCCGCAAGGTTCCGGTGGAAACGTTCCTCATCGCCACCCAGATCGGCGCCGCTGAAGCCTTGGTCGCCCGTGACGGCTCCGGCATCAAGACCCCACAAGACCTGATCGGCAAGAAGATCGCCGTGCCGTTTGTCTCCACCGGTCATTACAGCCTGCTCGCCGCGCTGAAGCACTGGAACATCGACCCGTCGAAAGTCACCGTGCTCAACCTCGCGCCACCGGCCATTATCGCGGCGTGGAAACGCGGCGACATCGACGCCACCTACGTCTGGGACCCGGCCTTGGGCGTAGCCAAGGAAAACGGCAAGGTGCTGATCACTTCAGCAGAACTGGCCCAGTTCGGCGCACCGACCTTCGACGCGTGGATCGTGCGCAAGGATTTCGCCCAGCAGCATCCCGAGATCGTCACCGCTTTCGCCAAAGTCACCCTGGACGCCTACGCCCAGTACCGCAAGGACCCGCAAGCCTGGCTCGCCGATGCGTCCAACATCGACAAACTGGTGAAGCTCTCCGGCGCCAAGGCCAGCGATATCCCGCTGCTGTTGCAAGGCAACGTATTCCCGCTGGCCGCAGACCAGGTGGTGAGCCTCGGCGCTCCAACCACCCAGGCGATCACCAATACCGCCGCGTTCCTCAAGGAGCAAGGCAAGGTCGAAGCCGTGCTGCCGGATTACGCGCCGTACGTCAGCGCCAAATACATCACTCGCTGATAGAAAAGGAGACGCCGAGATGGCCTTGCTACAGCTGGAGCGCATCAGCGCTCAGTACCCCGGCGCGACGAAACCGGTACTGGCGGATATTTCGTTGACCCTGGGCCCGCAGCAGTTGCTGGTCGCCCTCGGCCCATCCGGCAGCGGCAAGACGTCGCTGCTGAACCTGATTGCCGGGTTCGTCGAGCCCAGCGCCGGGCAGATCACCCTCGACGGCGTGCCGGTGTCAGGTCCCGGCGCCGAACGTGGCGTGGTGTTCCAGGACGATGCGCTGTTGCCCTGGCAGGACGTGCTGGCAAACGTCGGTTTCGGCCTGGAACTGGCCGGGGTCGCCAAGGAAAAACGCGAGGCCCGCGCCCGGGAAATGCTCGCCTTGGTGGACCTCGCCGGTTTCGAAAAGCGCCGTGTCTGGCAGCTGTCCGGCGGCCAGAAACAACGCGTCGGCCTGGCCCGCGCATTGGCGGCCGACCCTCGCGTGCTGTTGATGGACGAACCTTTCGGCGCCCTGGACGCCTTCACCCGCGAGCAGATGCAAGAGCTGCTGCTGCAAGTCTGGCAACGCACCGCCAAGCCGGTGTTCCTGATTACCCACGACATTGAAGAAGCCGTGTTCCTGGCCACCGATCTGATTCTGCTTGCGCCGGATCCCGGGCAGATCGTCGAGCGCCTGAGCCTGGATTTCGGCCGCCGCTACGGCGCTGGCGAATCGGCTCGATCCATCAAGTCCGATCCACGCTTCATCGAGACCCGCGAGCACGTGCTTGCCAAGGTGTTTTCCCAACGCAGCGCCACTCGACAACAGGAGCGCGCATGAGCAGCTATGAAGTTCCAGCCGTGGCCGGCGATGCCGTGACCTCGCGCGCGGCCGCCCCCGTTCGGCGCAGCCTGAGCACACGCTCAATCAGCGGGCTGACGCTGGTGGTATTGCTGTTTCTCTGGTGGGCGATCACCGCCACCGGGCTGATCGAACCGTTGTTCCTGCCGCCGCCCTCCGCCGTGCTGCAGAAGGGTTGGCTGCTGGCGACCAGCGGCTACATGGATTCGACACTCTGGCAACACCTGGGCGCAAGCCTCGGGCGGATTGGCCTGGGCCTGTTGTTCGCGGTGCTGACGGCCGTGCCGGTGGGCATCGCCATCGGCGCCAACCGTATCGCCCGTGGCGTACTCGATCCGCTGATCGAGTTCTACCGACCGATTCCTCCCCTGGCCTACCTGCCGCTGATCGTGATCTGGTGCGGCATCGGCGAGCTGTCGAAAGTCCTGCTGATCTACCTGGCGATCTTCGCCCCGATCGCCATCGCCACCGCCACCGGCGTGCGCACCGTCGACCCGGCCAAATTGCGCGCCGCGCAATCCCTGGGCGCCACGCGGGCGCAGCTGATTCGTCATGTGATCGTGCCCAGCGCATTGCCGGACATTCTTACTGGCATTCGCATCGGCCTGGGCGTGGGTTGGTCGACGCTGGTCGCCGCTGAACTGATCGCGGCCACCAGCGGCCTGGGGTTCATGGTGCAGTCGGCGGCGCAGTTCCTGGTCACCGATGTCGTGGTGCTGGGAATCCTGGTGATCGCACTGATCGCCTTCGCCATGGAAATGGGCCTGCGCGCCCTGCAACGCAAGCTGGTGCCATGGCACGGCCAGGCCCATTGATACGCAATGACCACGCCGACCATTCGGCGCCCATCCGAGAGAGCCACCATGAGCCGCCCGACCCTTACCCCTTTGAGCATTGCCCTCGGCGCGCAGATCAGCGGGATCGACATCAGCCAACCGCTGAGCCCCGAAGAGCGCGACTTCATCGAGCAGGCGCTGCTGGAACATCAGGTGCTGTTTTTCCGCGACCAGCCGATCGAACCGCCGCAGCAGGCGCGTTTCGCGGCGTATTTCGGTGACCTGCACATTCATCCGATCTACCCCAACGTACCGGATCAGCCCGAAGTGCTGGTGCTCGACACCGCCGTCACCGACGTTCGCGATAACGCCGTATGGCACACCGACGTGACCTTCCTGCCGACCCCGGCCCTGGGCGCGGTGCTCAGCGCCAAGCTGTCGCCGGCGTTTGGCGGCGACACGTTGTGGGCCAGCGGCATCGCGGCTTATGAAGCGCTGTCGGCACCGTTGAAAAGCTTGCTGGAAGGTCTGACAGCGACGCACGACTTTACCCGTTCGTTTCCGCTGGAGCGCTTTGGCAACTCGCCTCAAGACCTGGTGCGCTGGGAAGAGGCACGGCGCAAGAACCCGCCGCTGTCCCATCCGGTGATTCGCACTCATCCGGTGAGCGGTCGTCGCTCGCTGTTCGTCAACGAAGGCTTTACCACTCGCATCAACGAGCTCTCGGAAGGTGAAAGCGAGGCGATCCTGAAACTGTTGTTCGCCCACGCGACACGTCCGGAGTTCACCGTGCGCTGGCGCTGGCAGGCCAATGACGTGGCGTTTTGGGACAACCGCGTGACCCAGCATTTCGCCGTGGACGACTACCGCCCCGCCCGGCGCGTAATGCACCGGGCGACGGTGTTGGGGGATGTGCCGTTTTTCAGGTGAGTGCCTTGCCCGAATGGTTTTCCGGGGTAACGCATATCCCCGTGGCGAGGGAGCTTGCTCCCGCTCGACTGCGCAGCAGTCCCATTTTGCGGCTGCTGCGCAACCGAACGGGAGCAAGCTCCCTCGCCACAGAGTTATGTGTTTGCCGTCCTTGCAGAGCTGTCACTCCGCCGTCGAAGGCTTCTCCCACAGATTGATCCCGCCCTCTTGGGCAAAGCGGTCGATCTCGGCCAGTTCTTCGGCGCTGAAATCGAGATTGCGCAGGGCCCCGACGTTCTCGACGATCTGCTCCGGCCGGCTGGCACCGATCAGGGCGGAGGTGACCCGTGGATCGCGCAACGTCCAGGCCAGGGCCATTTGAGCCAGGCTCTGGCCGCGACGCTGGGCGATTTCATTGAGCGCACGGACGTGAGCAATGTTTTCCTCGGACAGATGCGAAGCTTGCAACGAGCCACCTCCCGGGCGATTCACCCGCGCATCGGCCGGAATGCCCTTGAGGTATTTGTCGGTCAGCAGGCCCTGGGCCAGCGGCGTGAAAGCAATGACGCCCGTGCCGAGTTCCTCGGTGGCGTCCAGCAAGTCTTTTTCCACCCAGCGATTGAGCAGGTTGTAGGCCGGCTGGTGGATCAGCAGCGGGACTTTCCATTCCTTGAGCAGCGCGGCCATTTCCCGGGTCTTCACGCCCGAGTACGAAGAAATGCCAATGTACAAAGCCTTGCCTTGCTGCACGGCGGTTGCCAGCGCGCTAGCCGTTTCCTCCAGCGGTGTGTCGGGGTCGAAACGGTGGGAATAGAAAATGTCCACGTAGTCCAACCCCAGGCGCTGCAGACTCTGATCGAGACTGGCGAGCACGTATTTGCGCGAACCGCCGCCCTGTCCATAAGGGCCAGGCCACATGTCCCAACCAGCCTTGCTGGAGATGATCAGTTCATCGCGGTACTGCTTGAAGTCTTCACGCAACAGCCGACCGAAATTGACTTCGGCGCTGCCATAGGGCGGGCCGTAGTTGTTGGCGAGGTCGAAGTGATTGATGCCCAGGTCGAACGCCGTGCGCAGCAAGGCTCGCTGGGTATCGATCGGCGTACTGTCGCCGAAGTTGTGCCACAAGCCGAGTGACAGGGCCGGCAGCACCAGTCCGCTGCGACCGACGCGGCGGTAGGGAATGGACTCGTAGCGGTTTTGCGCAGCGGTGTAGGTCATCGAAAAGGCTCTCTGTGCGAACGACGAATGGCAAAAGCTAACATTTCACAGACGCATCGGTCAGGCCGAAAGTTCGCAGATCCCTGTGGGAGCGAGCCTGCTCCGGGCGGCGATCCGACGATAACGGTGGATCAGCCAAAAAAACTATCGACTGCAATGGCCTCATCGCGAGCAAGCTCGCTCCCACAAGGTCCTTGGTAGCCAAACCTTAACGCGCCTGCGCAAACACCTCCGCGACCCAATCGACGAACACCCTTACCCGTGGCGACATGTGTCGGTTGTGCGGATAAAGCACCGACACCGGCATGGAAGGTGGCGGCGTCGCGGCGTGGACTTCCTGGATCAGGCCCTGCCGGATCGGCTCCTCCATCCGGTAATGCGGGCACTGGATCAGGCCCATGCCGGCAATGGCCGAAGCGGCGTAGATTTCCGCGCCAGACACCGACAACGTGCCCCCGATCGATACCTCCTTGAGATCGCCGTCGACCATGAATTCGAACGGATACAGCTTGGCGGTCGTGCGGGAGACGTAATTCACTGCCTTGTGATGCTTCAAGTCGTCGAGGCTTTTCGGTTCACCGTATTGGCGCAAGTAACCGGGGCTGGCGCAGGTGACCTGCCGAAGGTTGGCGACACGCCGGCCAATCAATGATGAGTCCGCCAGCGTGCCGGAGCGCACGACGCAATCGACGCCTTCGGCAATCAGGTCGACGAAACGATCCGCCTCGGTGATGAACAGTTCTATCTCGGGATAGCGGGCCATGAATTGCGGCAACGCAGGGATCACGAAATACCGCGCCTGGGTGCCGTGCAGGTCCACCCTGAGCTTGCCTTTGGGTGCCACGCCGCGAAACGCCAGTTCGGCTTCTTCCAGCTCGGCCAGCAACTGCACGCAGCGTGGGTAATAGGCTTCGCCATCGAGTGTCGGGCGTACCTTGCGCGTGCTGCGCTCGAGCAAACGCACACCCAGCCAGGCCTCGAACTGATTGAGCGTATGGGTCAGCGTGGCCCGTGGCATGTTCAAGTCTTCAGCCGCCAGGGTGAAACTGCTGCGCTCGTAGATGCGGACAAACACCCGCATGGCCTTGACCTGATCCATCGAAATCCTGCGCTCTGATTGTTGAAGATTATTGAACAGTCAAGCCAACTTTCCGGCATTTATCGGCGCGAGTAAACATGTGAACCTGCTTCCAACCCATCACCACACCTCAAGGGGATTCTTGCCATGACTGTCCAAAACGCCAAAGTTGCCATCGTGACCGGCGCCTCCCGTGGCATCGGCGCCGAGATTGCCAAGCAACTGGCCAGCGACGGCTTTGCCGTCGCCATCAACTTCGCCAGCAGCGCCACCGAAGCTTCCAAGCTGGTCGTGCAGTTGCGCCAGGCCGGGCACCAGGCCATAGCGGTGAAGGCCGACGTGTCGGTGGCCGCCGATGTCAGCCGAATGTTCGATGAAGTCGAAGCGCAACTGGGCAAGGTCGATGTGCTGATCAACAACGCCGGCATTCTTCAGGTCATGCCCTTGGCGCAGCACAGCGACGAATTGTTCGACCGTACGTTCGCCATCAATACCCGCGGCACCTTCAACACCTTGCGCGAAGCCGCGACTCGGCTGAACGACGGCGGCCGCATTGTCAATTTCTCCAGCAGCACCGTGGCCCTGAACCTGCCTGGCTATTCGGTGTACATCGCCAGCAAGGCCGCTGTGGAATCGCTGACCCAGGTATTCGCCAAGGAACTGCGCGGTCGCCAGATCACGGTCAATGCCGTCGCGCCGGGGCCGGTCGCCACCGAGCTGTTCATGCACGGCAAAAGCGAAGAGCAGGTCCAGCACTACGCGAAGATGCCGCCCTTGGAGCGCCTCGGCCAGCCGGAAGACATTGCCAGCATCGTGTCTTTCCTGGTCAGCCCGGCTGCCGGTTGGGTGAATGGGCAGATCCTGCGGGCCAACGGTGGGCTGGTTTGAGGCTTCGCTCGATCAACGCACCAGATGCAAGAACTGCATGTGCCGCTCGTACTGGTCGAGAATGTCGTTGATGACCTGCTCCTTGGAGTAGCCCACCAGGTCGTAATCCTGGCTGCCTTCGCTCAGGTGCACTTCGGCACGGTAGTAACGCCGATTGTTGATTTGCTTGGAGCCCATGCCACCTCGGGCGAAGGACGGCGTGAAGTAGCCGCGCATCTGCACTTGGTAGATGAACGGATGCTGCTCGCCATGGCCGATTTCCAGGCTGACGCTGTCGGCCGCCGGGTCGGGTTGGGTCAGCACGGTCAGCCCCTTCTCGATGAACACCGCTTTCACATCTTCGATGGCCGGCCGCACCGTGGTATCGAGGAAGCGGTACACCTCGTCGCGAGAGGGAAAATGCACGGCCTGGCTCAGGCGTTGGCGCCAGCCGCCAGTGCCCCGTCGCGAAGCTGAGACGGGTGCCAATGAATGCAATTGCGCGATCTGCTTCTGGGATTCGAGGTAGAACGCCTTGTGCAGGCCCCACATCATCAGCAAGAGAATCAGTGAAAAGGGCAAGGAAGTCAGCACCACCGCGGACTTGAGCGCATCGATGCTGCCGGAAAACAGCAAGGCGCTGGTCACCAGCGCGGTCATTGCGCCCCAGAAAACCCGCAGCCATTTCGGTCCGTCTTCATCCGGATTGCCGCCCCTGGCCGAAAGCGTGGACAGCACAACGGTGCCGGAGTCGGCGGAGGTGACGAAAAACACAAAGCTGATAAACACCGTGACAGCGATGACGGTCTTGCTCCACGGGTAGGTTTCCAGCAGCAGGTAAAGGCTCATCGACGGATTGTCCACCGCCGACATTCCCAAGGCGCTCATGCCATGGTTCAACACTTGGTCGAGGGCGCTGTTACCAAAGATCGACATCCACGCCAGGGTGAAACCGAGGGGGATCAACAGCACGCCGAAGACGAATTCGCGAATCGTCCGACCACGGGAAATACGCGCGATGAACAGCCCCACGAACGGCGACCACGCAATCCACCAAGCCCAATAGAACACCGTCCAACCGCCCAGCCAATCGCTCGGTTTGTCGTAGGCGTACAGGTCGAAACTTTTCATCGGCAGGGCGCCGAGGTAGTCGCCGACGTTCTGGATCAGCGTGTTGAGCAAGTGCTGGGTCGGCCCGGCAAACAGCACGAACAACAGCAACGCGCAGGCCAGCAGCATGTTGATGTCGGACATCACCCGCACGCCCTTGTCGACGCCGGCCACGGCGACGATGATCGCCGCACCCATCATCAGCACGATCAGGCCGACCTGGATCCACTGGGTGTGAGCGATGCCGAACAGGTAATCCAACCCGGAATTGAGGTGCAGCACACCAAAACCCATGTCCGCACCGAGACCGAAGACCGTCGCGATAATGCCGAAGCCATCCACGGCATAGCCGATCGGACCGTTGATGCGCTTGCCAATCAATGGATACAACGCCGATCGCAAGGCCAGCGGCAAATTGTGCCGATAGGCGAAATACGCCAAGGCCATGCCAACAAAAGCAAACACCCCCCAGCCGTGCAGGCCCCAGTGCAAGAAAAGGATCTGCATGGCCTGGCGCGCCGCATCGGCGGTACCGGCTTCGCCTTGGGGCGGCTGCGCCAAGTGGGTCAGCGGCTCGGAGACGCAAAAGAAAAACAACGTGATGCTGATCCCTGCGGCGAACAACATGCCGGCCCAGGACAAGTAGCTGAATTCGGGCTCGTCGTGGTCGGCACCGAGCTTGATCTTGCCGTAGCCAGACAACGCGGTGACCACCACGAAGATCAAATACAGGGTCATCGCCAGCAAGTAGTACCAACCGACCGTATTGGCCGCCCAGTTCTGTGCCGCCAGCAGCCAGGCACCGGCCTGACCGGGCATGGCAATCACGACCAGGCCGAACAACACGATGAAGGTCGCGGCGAAGTAAAACACCGGCGGATTCATGCGGACCAGGCCGCTGGGTGGAAGGGACGACGTACTCATCGACGAAGTACCTCGCAAAGTGAAATCGTGACGTGCGCAAACGGACTCGGCAAAGGCAAGCCTCCTGTTGTGAGCGGGCAGCAAACCAATGGTTTAACTTGAATGAACGTTCAAGTTAAACATGAATAGCTAGCTAAGGACTAATCGCAGGGCTAAACGGCACGTTTCCTACCCTAGCCCATGGCTGGGTATGACGTTGTCTGGCGGGCATTCGTTCAGTGTTCAAGGGCAGATACCCCTGTGGGAGCGAGCTTGCTCGCGATGACGGCCTGACCTCCAATATCTCTATTGACCGCTGCACCGCCATCGCGAGCAAGCTCGCTCCCACAGGTCCGGCACAAGCCAAACCGGCGGCAGTGTCGCCGCATCCACGCCCGAACAGAAACATGTCGGTTGCCCCTGAATATCCACGTGCCTATAGTCCAGGCATCGCCTACAACCAGTACGGACCCATGATCAAAGAACAGCTGTCTCGCTTTCATCGTCTTGACCTGCTCGGCCACCCGACACCTCTGGAAAAACTCGACCGCCTCTCCGAGTGGCTCGGCCGGGACATTTACTTTAAGCGCGACGACCTGACGCCGCTGGCGCTGGGCGGCAACAAGCTGCGCAAGCTCGAATACCTGGCCGCCGACGCCATCGCCCAGGGCGCCGATACCCTCATTACCGCCGGGGCAATCCAATCCAACCATGTACGCCAGACCGCAGCCTTGGCCGCGAAGCTGGGCCTTGGCTGCGTGGCGCTGCTGGAAAACCCTATCGGTACCGAGGACAGCAATTATCTGGGCAATGGCAATCGTCTGCTGCTGGAGCTTTTCGATGCCAAGGTCGAGTTGGTCGACAACCTGGACAACGCCGACGACCAATTGCAGGCCCTCGCTGGCCGTTTGCGCAGCAACGGCAAGAAACCCTATCTGGTGCCGATTGGTGGTTCGAATGCCTTGGGTGCGCTGGGGTATGTACGCGCCGGCCTGGAGCTGGCCGAACAGATCAAGGACACCGGGCTCGATTTCTCCGCCGTGGTACTGGCCTCGGGCAGTGCCGGCACGCACAGCGGCCTGGCGCTGGCCTTGAGCGAAAGCCTGCCTGCGCTTCCGGTCATTGGCGTAACGGTTTCGCGCAGCGAGGAGGATCAGTTTCCAAAGGTACAAGGCTTGGCCGAGCGTACCGCCGAGCTGCTTGAAATGGCTCTTCCGGAGGCCTTCAAGGTCAATTTGTGGGATGAGTATTTCGCGCCCCGCTATGGCGAGCCGAATGCCGGAACACTGGCAGCGGTCAAGCTGCTGGCGAGCCAGGAGGGACTCCTGCTCGATCCGGTCTATACCGGCAAGGCCATGGCCGGCTTGCTCGATGGCATCGGCCGCGACCGTTTCGATGACGGCCCGATCATCTTCCTGCATACCGGCGGCGCGCCGGCTTTGTTTGCCTATAACACGGCATTCTGAAATTACTGAATCCTATGTGGGAGCGAGCTTGCTCGCGATGACGGTCTGTCAGCGTCATAAATTTTGCCGGAACCACCGCTATCGCGAGCAAGCTCGCTCCCACAGGTTTCCATTCCAATTTGGCATATATTGCTGATTTAATATTATTTTCCAATCTATAAAACCCACCCTATAGTCTCGCCGCAAGCGCATTTGCCGCGAGACGTCCAGGCTGCTTTAAGGCAGGATGTGGCAATCTTTTCGGATCGCGGCTACGCCTTATCTCAGCCAAATAACGTCGTCATAAGAAAACACAGGGGCTTGTCATGAATTTTTCCGCATTACGTCGCAACCTGCTGGTGGGTTCGCTGGGCCTGGCATTGAGCGCCGGCCTGCTGGGGCAAGCGGTTGCCGGTGAGCAACTGCAAAAAATCAAGGACGCTGGTGAAATCAAGATTGGCCTGGAAGGCACTTATCCACCGTTCAGTTTCGTTGATGACAGCGGAAAACTGACCGGCTTCGAAGTGGAGTTCTCCGAAGCCCTGGCCAAGGAGCTGGGTGTGAAGGTCAAGCTGCAGACCACACCATGGGCCGGCATTCTCGCCGCCCTGGAATCCAAGCGTCTGGACGCGGTGGTCAACCAAGTGACCATCTCCGAGGAGCGTAAGAAGAAATACGACTTCTCCGAGCCGTACACTGTTTCCGGTATTCAAGCGCTGGTGCTGACCAAGAAAGCCGATGAGCTGAACATCAAGAAAGCGGCTGATCTGGACGGCAAGAAAGTCGGCGTGGGCCTGGGCACCAACTACGAACAGTGGGTCAAGGCCGAGGTACCGGGCGCCCAAGTCAAAACCTATGACGACGATCCGACCAAGTTCCAGGACCTGCGCGTCGGCCGTATCGATACCATCCTGATCGACCGTCTGGCCGCCCTGGAATATGCCAAGAAAGCCAAGGACACCACCGTCACCAGCGAAGCCTTCTCCCGCCAGGAATCCGGTATCGCCCTGCGTAAAGGCGAGCCTGAGCTGCTGGCCGCGGTGAACAAGGCCATCGAAAAACTGCGCGCCGACGGCACGCTGAAAAAACTGTCGGAAAAATACTTCAGCGCTGACGTCACCCAATAATGGAAGCAGCTCTTCAACTCGCGCTGGACTCCGCGCCCTTCCTGCTCAAGGGCGCGTATTACACGGTCATCCTCAGCCTGGGCGGCATGTTCTTCGGCTTGTTGCTGGGGTTCGGCCTGGCGCTGATGCGCCTGTCGAGCTTCAAGCTGGTGAACTGGATCGCCCGCATCTACGTGTCGTTCTTTCGCGGCACGCCGTTGCTGGTGCAGCTGTTCGTGATCTATTACGGGTTGCCGCAGTTGGGCGTCGAGCTGGACCCGCTGCCGGCGGCGCTGATTGGTTTCTCGCTGAACATGGCGGCCTATGCGTGTGAAATCCTGCGAGCCGCCATCAGCTCCATCGAGCGCGGCCAATGGGAAGCGGCGGCGAGTATCGGCATGACCCGTGCGCAGACGCTGCGCCGGGCCATCCTGCCGCAAGCCGCCCGCACCGCCCTGCCACCGTTGGGCAACAGTTTCATTTCCCTGGTCAAGGACACCGCGCTGGCGGCGACCATCCAGGTACCGGAGCTGTTTCGCCAGGCGCAGTTGATCACCGCCCGCACCTTCGAAATCTTCACCATGTATCTTGCCGCCGCGCTGATCTATTGGGTTCTTGCCACCGTGCTTTCGCACCTGCAGAACGTACTGGAAGCCCGGGTCAATCGGCACGACCAGGAGTCCTGACCCATGATTGTCGTGGAAAAACTGACAAAGCAGTTCAAGGGTCAGGTGGTGCTCAACGGCATCGACTTGAAGATCGAAGAAGGCGAAGTGGTTGCGATCATCGGCCCCAGCGGCTCGGGCAAGACCACATTCCTGCGCTGCCTGAACTTCCTGGAAGAACCCAGCAGTGGCCGGATCAAGGTCGGCGACATCGAGATCGATGGCAGTCGCCCGCTGAACCAGCAGCAGGGCCTGGTGCGTCGCTTGCGCCAGCAGGTGGGCTTCGTGTTCCAGAACTTCAACCTGTTCCCTCATCGCACGGCATTGGAGAATGTCACCGAAGGCCCGATCGTGGTGAAAAAGACGCCGCGCGCGGAAGCCGAGGGGTTGGGTCGCAAGCTGTTGGCCAAGGTTGGGTTGGCCGGCAAGGAAAACGCCTATCCGAGGCGCCTGTCGGGCGGTCAGCAACAGCGCGTGGCAATTGCCCGGGCGTTGGCAATGGAACCCGCGGTGATCCTCTTCGATGAGCCAACCTCGGCCCTCGACCCGGAATTGGTGGGCGAAGTATTGGCGACCATTCGCGGCCTCGCCGAAGAAAAGCGCACCATGGTCATCGTGACGCATGAGATGGGTTTCGCCCGGGATGTGGCAAACCGCGTGGTGTTCTTTGATAAAGGCGTGATCGTCGAACAAGGCGAAGCCAAGGCATTGTTCGAGGCCCCGAAAGAAGAACGTACTCGACAGTTTCTCAGCAAGTTCCTCTCAGCCGGTCACGGCGCACAATAAGTCAGCAACATTGGCATTACTTCCACGGAAGGAAGTAAGACTACTTGCCAGACATAGAAACGCCCACTACAAACTTACAATCCCCGCCCGCAACTTATTATCTAATATATCAAGTCAATATTTCTGACCAGCTCCGCCTCAAACGTATAGAAACCTCAATCCCGGCGCGCCGAGGAAAAGCGCACCGAGCAACACGTATTCGTAACAGCAACGCGTAGGACATTTCTGAAGCCTGACATAATCAACTTTTGCGCAAGCGCCTCTATTGACACTGTAACTCCTGAGCCTATATCTAGGTGCAAACAGGTGAAGCGCATTATTTATCCCCCAACAAAGTTGGATAAAACAACATGCAACTCACCCAAGCAATTGGATAACGCGTCATTATTCGCGCCTTCTCGCTTTTCGGAACGTAGTGCGTTTAGACATCAAGGAGAACACCATGACATGTACGTCGCTTACCCCTGAATTGGCCGCACCCACCCTGGCCAGTAGCGGCATCAATATCACCAGCGCCGCGCACCTGGAAGTCGTCGTCCCGCCCTACCCCGACATGGACGCAGGCGACCTGGTCGAACTGTTCTGGGACAACTGCTACGTCGGCTCCCGCCTGCTTACGAAGACGGATGTTGGCGAAAGCATCCGCTTGCGGGTACCTGAGAGCTTCATCGTCAACGGGACCTGCCGCGTCCACTACCGTGTCATGCAAATCGGACGAGGGCCGGCGCTCTCTGCCGCGCGACAGGTTCAGGTCAAGCTGGACTGCCCCGGCGGCCAGCCTTCGGCCTTGACCGGTGATGAAAACCAGAGCCTGGCGCCGGTGCGGATTCCCCAAGCCATCCGCCGCCAAGGCGTGAACCCGAACCAGATCAAACGTGGCGTGCCGCTGACCATCGAGCCCTACTTGAACATGGCCGCCGACGATGCGATTACCGTGCGCTGGGGCGACGTGCGCATGGATCTACCGGGGATAAAGCCTTGCGAGGTGGGCCAACCGGTCCACGTCTGGGTGCCCCCGGAAATCATCATGGAAGCAGGCGAGGACCTGCGCCTGGAAGTGACCTATTGCATCATCGACCGGGTGGGCAACAACTCCCGCTGGGCTCCGCCGCGGACACTGAAAATCGGCTGCGCCAATCCGTATCTGAAGAATCCGCCGAAAGCCCCGCTCATGGCCGCTGAACCGCGACACCGGGCGCCTTGATGCGTTTTCTCATGCAGTCGTATCTGCACAGGCAACACCGCATGACAAATCCAACCTATAGTTATTCCTAAAGGTTAGTTCAAAAACGATATCTACACGTTTAGGGTATATAAACCGGACCACCGGACATTCTGGATTTTCGCTCGCCGCATTCATCGCGGTGTTTTCTTGAGATGTGAGGTGGGTATGGTACGGAACACAATCACCCCAGTGCAGAGCGCCAAGGCCCTGCACGCAGCCACGGAGCGGCTGTGATGTCCGATTTGGCCCAGGCAAAGGTCCAGAGCGACCAAGACATCGCGCCGCTGTTACTGCCGGCACAGATACTGCGCAACGATGCGGAAGCGATCGAGGCCGCTCATCAATTGGCCCAGGTCGCGCGCCAGCAAGCCGCGCGTCGCGATCAGCAGCGCAAGTTGCCTTGGTCGGAAATCGAGCAATTCACTCGTAGCGGGCTCGGCAGCATTGCCGTTCCTCGCGAATACGGCGGACCGCAAGTCTCCTCAGTTACCGTTGCCGAAGTGTTCGCAATCATTTCGGCGGCAGACCCGGCCCTCGGCCAGATTCCACAGAACCAGTTCGGCGTGCTCCAACTGATTCTCGCCACCGGCACCGAACGACAAAAGAAGATTCTCCTGCAGAGCCTGCTCGAAGGCTGGCGCATCGGCAATGCCGGACCGGAGCGCGGCACCCGCAACACCTTGGAGCTCAAGGCGCGGATCACGGCCGACGGCGACGGTTTTGTCATCAATGGCCAGAAGTTCTATTCCACCGGCGCGCTGTTCGCCCATTGGGTCGCCGTCAAGGCTTTGAATGACGAGGGTCGCCAGGTGTTGGCCTTCATTCGACGTGGTACTCCAGGCCTGCGCATCGTCGATGACTGGTCGGGCTTCGGCCAGCGCACCACGGCCAGCGGCACGGTGCTGCTGAACAATGTGCGGGTCGACGCCGAGCTGGTGTTGGACAACTGGCGCATCAATGACACGCCCAACGTGCAAGGCGCATTTTCGCAACTGATCCAGGCGGCGATTGACCTGGGCATCGCCCGGGGCGCCATCGATGACGCAATCGCGTTCGTCCGTGAACGCGCCCGTCCTTGGATCGAGGCCAAGGTCGAGCGGGCCAGCGATGACCTGTACGTCATCGCCGATGTCGGCAAGCTGAAGATCGAACTGCACGCCGCCGAGGCGTTGCTGCGCAAGGCCGGGCGAGTCCTCGATCAGGTCAACGCCGCGCCGATCACCGAACAGTCCGCGGCCCGCGCCTCGATAGCCGTGGCCGAAGCCAAGGTGCTGACCACCGAGATTGCCCTGCAAGCCAGCGAAAAGCTCTTCGAACTGGCCGGCAGCCGCGCGACCCTCGCCGAATTCAATCTTGATCGCCACTGGCGCAACGCGCGGGTCCACACCCTGCACGACCCGGTGCGTTGGAAATACCACGCGGTCGGCGACTACCGCTTGAACGGCACCTTGCCGGCCCGGCATTCCTGGATCTGACGACCCGACCTCTGGAGCAGCACATGACGCTTTCCCAACACGTCGCGGTGATTACCAGCGATGAACAAGCCCTGATTGTCGCCAGCGACCTGGCCGAAGATTTCAAGCGCGACAGTGCCCTGCGCGACCGCGAACGGCGCCTGCCGCACCCGGAACTCGAGGCGTTCTCACGCTCTGGCCTGTGGGGCATCAGCGTGCCCAAGGCCTATGGCGGCGCGGGCGTATCCAACGTCACGCTGGCCAAGGTCGTTGCGCTGATCTCCCAGGCCGACGGCTCGCTCGGCCAGATTCCGCAAAATCATTTCTATGCGCTGGAAGTGCTGCGGGTCAACGGCAGCGAAGCCCAGAAGCAGCGGTTGTACGCCGAGGTGCTGGCCGGCCAGCGGTTCGGCAATGCCCTTGCCGAGCTCGGGACCCGGACGGCCCATGACCGCATCACCCAGCTGCGCCGCGACGGCGATGGTTATCGCATCAATGGTCGCAAGTTCTACGCCACCGGGGCGATCTACGCCCAGCGCATCCCCACCTCGGTGGTGGATGAGAACGGTGTGCAGCAGTTGGCGTTCGTCCCGCGCAACAGCAAAGGCCTGACGGTGATCGACGACTGGAGCGGTTTCGGCCAGCGCACCACGGGCAGCGGCTCGGTGGTCTTCGAGGATGTCCAGGTCGGTGCCGAGGACATCGTGCCCTTCCAGAGCGCCTTCGAACGCCCAACCCCGGTAGGCCCGCTGGCGCAGATCCTTCACGCCGCCATCGATACCGGCATCGCCCGCGCCGCCTATGAAGACACCTTGCATTTTGTCCGCCACAAAACCCGGCCATGGATCGACGCCACCACTGACGTCGCGACCCAGGACCCACATACCCTCAAGAGCTTCGGTCACCTGAGCATTCGCTTGCACGCCGCCGAAGCCTTGCTGGAACGCGCCGGAGAATTCCTCGACCGCGCCCAGGCTGACACGAACGCAGAAACGGTAGCAGCGGCCTCGATTGCGGTGGCAGAAGCCCGGGCGATCAGCACGGAAATCTCCCTGGCGGCTGGCAGCACGCTGTTCGAACTGGCCGGCAGCCAGGCGACCCTGGCCGAACATGGCCTCGACCGTCACTGGCGCAACGCCCGGGTGCATACCTTGCACGACCCGGTGCGCTGGAAATATCACGCGGTCGGCAACTTCTACCTCAACGATGAAAAACCGCCGCTGCGGGGGACGATCTGATGGCGGCCGGCAAGAAAAAAATTCTCCTCAATGCGTTCAACATGAACTGCATCGGGCATATCAATCATGGCCTGTGGACCCATCCACAGGACACTTCGACCCAGTACAACACCATCGAATACTGGACCGGGCTGGCCCAGTTGTTGGAGCGCGGTTTGTTCGATGGCTTGTTCATTGCCGATATCGTCGGGGTCTATGACGTTTATCAGCAATCGGTGGATGTCACGCTGAAAGAGTCGATCCAACTGCCGGTCAACGACCCGCTGCTGCTGGTCTCGGCGATGGCTGCCGTGACGAAGAACCTCGGCTTCGGCCTCACGGCCAACTTGACCTACGAACCACCGTACCTGTTCGCCCGGCGCATGAGCACGCTGGATCACCTGAGTCGCGGCAGGGTCGGCTGGAACATCGTCACCGGCTACCTGGACAGCGCCGCCAAGGCCATGGGCCTCACTGCGCAAGTCGAACATGACCGCCGCTACGACCAGGCCGACGAGTACCTGCAAGTGCTCTACAAGCTGTGGGAAGGCAGTTGGGAAAACGACGCGGTCATCAACGATCGCGAGCAGCGGATCTATGCCCAGCCAGAGAAGGTGCACAAGGTCCGGCATCATGGCGAGTTCTATCAGGTCGAAGGCTACCACCTCTGCGAACCCTCGCCGCAACGCACACCCGTGCTGTTCCAGGCCGGCAGCTCGGAGCGGGGTCTGCTGTTTGCCGGGCGTCACGCCGAATGCGTGTTCATCAGCGGCCAGAACAAACCGGCGACCAAGGTCCAAGTGGACAAGGTCCGAGCCAGTGCCATCGAGGCCGGGCGCAACCCTGAGGACATCAAGGTCTTCATGGGCCTCAACGTGATCGTCGGCGAGACCGAAGTGGCCGCCTGGGCCAAGCATGCCGAGTACCTGGGCTACGCCAGCGCCGAGGCCGGCGTGGCGCATTTTTCCGCGTCGACGGGCATCGATTTTTCCGCGTACGAACTGGACGAACCGATCCAGTACGTGAAGAGCAACGCCATCCAGTCCGCCACCAAGACCCTGCAAAACAACGATTGGACCCGCCGCAAATTGCTGGAGCAACACGCCTTGGGCGGGCGCTACATCACCGTGGTCGGCTCGCCCGAACAGGTCGCCGATGAGCTGGAATCCTGGATCGCCGAAACCGGCCTCGATGGCTTCAACCTGACCCGCATCGTCACGCCGCAAAGCTACGTGGATTTCATCGACCTGGTGGTTCCCGAGCTGCAGCGACGCGGGTCGTACAAGACCGAATACGACAACGGTCCACTGCGCGAAAAGCTGTTTCACACGGGGGCTCATTTGCCCGAACAACACACCGGCTCAACCTACCGGCACTGACCCCGTGGCGAGGGAGCTTGCTCCCGCTGGTGGGCGAAGCCCGCCCAAAAAAGCTTGGGGCTACTTCGTAGCCCAGCGGGAGCAAGCTCCCTTGCCACAAAAGCACAGACTCAATAATCGATGACTGGGATACCCGACATGACCAAGCACTTCCTCACTCTGCCAGTCAAAACCCTGGCCCTGGCTCTCGGCCTGTTCAGCTCGGCGCTGTTTGCCGCCGACGCCCCGCTGAAAATCGGCACCACCGCCGCGTTCGCCATTCCCTTGGAGGCAGCGGTGCAAGAAGCCGACAAACAAGGCCTCAAAGTCGAACTGGTGGAGTTCAGCGACTGGATCGCGCCCAACGTCAGCCTCGCTTCGGGTGACATCGACGTGAATTATTTCCAGCACATCCCCTTCCTGGAAAACGCCAAGGCCGCCGCTGGTTTCGACCTGGTGCCCTTCGCCCCGGGCATCATCAACAACGTCGGCCTCTACTCGAAGAAGTACAAAAGTTTCGCCGAGTTGCCGGAAGGCGCCAGCGTCGCCATTGCCAACGACCCGATCAACAGCGGACGTGGCTTGCAGTTGCTGGCCAAGGCCGGGCTGATCACGCTCAAGCCAGGGGTCGGCTACAAAGCCACCGAAGATGACATCGTGGCCAACCCGAAGAAGCTCAAGATTCTGCAAGTCGAAGCGGTACAACTGGTGCGCGCCTACGAAGACGCTGATCTGGTGCAGGGCTATCCGGCCTACATTCGTCTGGCGAACACCTTCGATGCGACTTCCGCGTTGCTGTTCGACGGCCTGGACCACAAGGAGTACGTCATCCAGTTCGTGATCCAGCCCAAGAGCAAGGACGACCCGCGACTGATCAAGTTCGTCGATATCTACCAGCATTCGCCCGCTGTGCGCGCAGCCTTGGACAAGGCCCACGGCAAGCTCTACCAAGCCGGCTGGGAAGGCTGAACATGAGTGCCGTCAACGCTCGACTCCATCACGAAGCCCCTGCGCCCTACACCGCCGACCAGACCGAGCTGCATCCGGAACTGAATCGTGCCCATGTGCGCTTCATCGGCCTGGGCAAGACCTACCAGGGCACGCAGGGTCCGGTGGCTGCGCTGCAAGGCATCGACCTGGCGATCCAGCGCGGCGAGGTATTCGGCATCATCGGCCGCAGCGGCGCGGGCAAATCGTCGCTGATCCGCACCATCAACCGCCTCGAACAGCCCTCCAGCGGGCGGGTGCTGATCGATCAGGTGGACATTGGCGAATTCGATGAGGATCGCCTGGTGGAGTTGCGTCGGCGCATCGGCATGATCTTCCAGCATTTCAACCTGATGTCGGCCAAGACGGTGTGGCAAAACGTCGAGCTGCCGCTCAAGGTGGCCGGCGTGCCCAAGGAACAACGCCAGCACAAAGTGCGCGAACTGTTGGAACTGGTGGGCCTGGAAGGTAAGCACGACGCCTACCCGGCGCAGCTCTCGGGCGGTCAGAAGCAACGTGTCGGGATTGCCCGGGCGCTGGTCCATGACCCGCAGATCCTGTTGTGCGACGAGGCCACTTCGGCGCTCGATCCGGAGACGACTCAATCGATCCTCGGCTTGCTGCGCGAGATCAACCAGCGGCTGGGCCTGACCATCGTGCTGATCACCCACGAGATGGCGGTCATCCGCGAAGTCTGCGACCGGGTGGTGGTGCTCGAACAAGGGCGAATTGTCGAACAAGGGCCGGTTTGGGAGGTCTTCGGCAACCCGCAGCATGACGTCAGCCGCACGCTCTTGGCGCCGTTGCAGCATGCGCTGCCCGAAGAGCTGCAAAGTCGCTTGCAACCCCACCCGGCGTCCGTGGACGCGGCCACGGTGCTGCGCCTGAAATTCACTGGTGCCACGAAGGATGAGCCGGACCTGGCGGCCTTGTTCAGCGCCCTCGGTGGGCGGGTGCGCCTGCTGCATGGCGGCATCGAGCGGATTCAGGGCCATGGGCTCGGGCAATTGCTGCTGGCGGTGAGCGGCTCGCCATGGAGCGCCGAGGAGTTGCGTCGGCGCGCGGGCAATTGGGCACAACAGGTGGAGGTGCTGGGTTATGTGGTTTGATCGGTTATTGCAGGGTTTCATCGACACCTTCCTGATGGTCGGCGTGTCGTCATTGATCGCGTTGTTGGCGGGCATTCCGTTGGCGGTGATCCTCGTCACGAGCGGCAAGGGTGAGATTTATGAGGCGCCGGCCTTGAACAGGGCTTTGGGCGCGTTCGTGAACTTGTTCCGTTCAATACCTTTCCTGATCCTGATGGTCGCGCTGATTCCCTTCACCCGCCTGATCGTCGGCACTACTTATGGCGTGTGGGCCGCCGTGGTGCCACTGGCCATCGCCGCCACGCCGTTTTTTGCGCGGATCGCCGAAGTCAGCCTGCGGGAAGTCGACCACGGCCTGATCGAAGCAGCCCAGGCGATGGGTTGCCGGCGCTGGCATATCGTCTGGCATGTGCTGCTGCCCGAAGCGCTGCCCGGCATCGTCGGCGGCTTTACCATCACACTGGTAACGATGATCAATTCCTCCGCCATGGCTGGGGCGATCGGCGCCGGCGGCCTCGGCGATATCGCCTACCGGTATGGTTACCAGCGTTTCGACAGCCAGATCATGCTCACGGTGATCGTGTTGCTGGTGGCGTTGGTGGCGGTGATTCAACTGGGTGGGGATCGGCTGGCGCGGGGTTTGAACAAGCGCTGAAGCGCGCTTCATTTGTGTGGGCGAGCTTGCGGTATAGTCGTCGAACACTCCCCATCCAAAGCCCGCAACCATGAAACACACCGACGACGACCTGCACGCCATCACCGCCACGACCCTGGGGCATTACAACGCCGTGGCGGAAAGTTTTCGCGAAGGCACCCGCGACCATGATGTCAGCCAGAACATCGACGCCTTGCTAAGACACATCCAAGGACAGGCACCGTTTCATATCCTGGATTTTGGCTGCGGCCCCGGGCGCGATTTGCGCACCTTCACCGGTCTGGGCCATGTCGCGGTGGGCCTCGACGGTTGCGAAGCGTTCGCGCGCATGGCCCGCCAGGACAGCGGCTGCGAGGTATGGCAACAGGATTTCCTGCAACTGGATCTGCCGGCGGCGCGTTTCGACGGGATCTTCGCCAACGCCGTGCTGTTTCACATTCCCGTCCAGGAACTGCCCCGCGTCCTCAAGCAATTGCACGCCACGCTCAAGCCTGGCGGTGTGCTGTTCAGCTCAAACCCCCGGGGCGAAAACCAGGAAGGCTGGAACGGCCAGCGCTTCGGCGCCTACCACGACCTCTCGGCCTGGCGCACGCTGCTCACGGACGCGGGTTTTGAGGAGTTGGAGCATTACTACCGGCCAGCGGGGCTGCCGCGGGAGCAGCAGCCTTGGTTGGCGAGTGTTTGGCGCAAGACGTGAAAGAAGTTCTGTAAGGGTTTGCGCCGAGCTCTTGTGGCGAGGGAGCTTGCTCCCGCTGGGACGGTCCGAGGCTTCGGGCGAAGCAGCCCCAACCCGGTTGATGTGGTTTTCCCGACAGACCGCGTCAACCGCTTTACGACGGCTGCGCCGCCGAGCGGGAGCAAGCTCCCTCGCCACAGAGATTGTGCTTGACCACAGATTTCATTCCGGCTTGACCAACCACTTCTGCGTCAGCTGCTCCAACCGCCCGTCGTCCTTGATACGCCCCAAGGCATTGTCCAGGCTGGCCTTGAACGCCGGGTTGCCCTTCTGGAATGGAATCACCAGGTGCGGCGCCGGCCCCTTCTTCTCCTCCGGCTGGAAAGACTGCGCCAGGACCAGCGGACGTTGCGCCTCTTCCTTGCTCGCCAGTAATTGCGCATCCGGTTGACCATAAGCAGCGCTGGTGTCGAAACGTTCCGCCAGTTCCGGGGTCATTGCTATGTGGTTGATGGCGACGTCGTACTTGCCGCTTTCCACGCCGGATAACAGATCCGCGGCATCGGTCACGACGAAATCAGGCCGGACATCGAGCTCTCCCGCGAGCATCTCGCCCAGTTCCACTTCGAAACCGGTGAGCTTGCCGTCCTCCTTGAAATTGAACGGGGCGGTGTTGGCCTCAAGGGCGATTCGCAACTCGCCACGGTCGTTGACGTCGTCGATCAGTTCCGCATGGGCCAGAGGGCTCAACAGGGGTAGCAGGCAGATCAGGCCAGGCAGGAAACGCATGGTCACTCCTAGGTTTTTATACAAGCGAGGCTCGTTTCAGGCTCGCTTTGCTATGGTTATTGCAGCCTTCGACAACGATTGGTCATGAAGTTGTCATGACCAGACGGATTTCATGGAAAAACTGGAGAAAAAAATGAAAAGCTTTATGTCTCGTGCCGCGTTGACCGGTCTGTTGCTGGGAGCCTCGATGCTGGCGACAGCCGCAACCCCGGCACCCAAGGGCGCAGAAGTGTTCATCGTTTCCCCTGAAGACGGCGCCACCGTCAGCCAAGAGTTCAAGGTCAAGTTCGGCGTCAAGGATATCGCCCTGGCCCCGGCGGGCGACACGACCAAAAACACCGGCCATCATCACCTGCTCATCGATGTGGACAAACTGCCGGCTGCAGGCGCGCCGATTCCGACCGACGCCAACCACATGCACTTCGGCAAGGCGCAAACCGAGGCCACGATCAAACTGGCGCCGGGCAAGCACACCTTGCAGTTGATCCTGGGCGACAGCGGCCATATGCCGTTCGATCCATCGATCGTGTCCGAGAAGATCACGGTGAACGTGAAATAACACAAAAATGCTGTCCCCCTGTGGGAGCGAGCCTGCTCGCGAAGGCGGCGTATCAGTCAGTACAAATGCGTCTGACAGACCGCTTTCGCGAGCAGGCTCGCTCCCACAGAACAAGGTTGTGTCAGGCAAAAAAACGGGAGCCCCATTCGGGGCTCCCGTTTTTTATTGCAAGCCCAATCTGATCAGAACAACACGCGGCAACGAATGGTGCCGTTGATGTGTTGCAGCTTCTCTTGCGCCAGATCCGAGTACTCGGCATCGACGTCGATCACGACGTAGCCGACTTTCTCGTTGGTCTGCAGGAACTGACCGGAAATGTTGATGCCGTTTTCCGCGAAGACCTTGTTGATCTCGCTCATCACACCCGGGATGTTCTCGTGGATGTGCAGCAGGCGATGCTTGCCAGGGTGGGCCGGCAGGGCCACTTCCGGGAAGTTCACCGACGATACCGAGGTACCGTTGTCGCTGTACTTGACCAGTTTTTCCGCCACTTCCAGGCCGATGTTGGCCTGGGCTTCAGCGGTGGAGCCGCCGATATGCGGGGTCAGGATCACATTGTCCAGGCCACGCAACGGGCTCTCGAAGATGTCGTCGTTGGAGCGTGGCTCCACCGGGAACACGTCGATGGCGGCGCCGATCAGGTGCTTGTCCTTGATCGCTTCGGCCAGGGCGTCGAGCTTGACTACGGTGCCGCGAGCGGCATTGATCAGGATCCCGCCTTTCTTGATGGCGCGGATTTCCTTCTCGCCGATCATCCACTGGGTGGCCGGGGTTTCCGGCACATGCAGGGTGACGATGTCGGACATGCCCAGCAACTCGTGCAGGTCGTTGACCTGGGTGGCGTTGCCCAATGGCAGCTTGGTCACGGTGTCATAGAAGAACACTTGCATGCCAAGGCCTTCAGCCAATACGGACAGTTGGGTGCCGATCGAGCCGTAGCCGACGATGCCCAGCTTCTTGCCGCGGATTTCGAAGGAGTTGGCCGCGCTCTTGATCCAGCCGCCACGGTGGCAGGAAGCGTTTTTCTCAGGGATGCCGCGCAGCAGCAGGATCGCTTCGGCCAACACCAGTTCGGCAACGGAACGGGTGTTGGAGTACGGTGCGTTGAACACCGCGATGCCGCGCTCGCGAGCTGCGTTGAGGTCAACCTGGTTGGTGCCGATGCAGAAGCAGCCGACCGCGACCAGTTTCTTGGCGTGGTCGAAGATCTCTTCGGTCAGTTGGGTACGGGAGCGAATACCGATGAAGTGAGCATCGGCGATCTTTTCCTTGAGCTGGGCTTCCGGCAGAGAACTGGTGATGTACTCGATGCTGGTGTAGCCCGCCGACTTGAGGACGTCGACAGCCGATTGGTGGACGCCTTCGAGAAGAAGGAACTTGATCTTGCTCTTATCGAGAGAAGTCTTGCTCATCTGCGTAAACCTGTGTCCCGGAGAAAAATGGCAGGGAATCGGACAGCCTGGGCTGGCCCGACCGGCGTGACAGCCGTCGCCGCAGAACAGCCGTTGGGCACTACGCTGCGGGGTCGGTATGCTAGCATATGCCCCCCGCAAACACCCATTCCTGCGACGTGAAGCGTTCTCAGGATGACCATGAATTGTTCGAGAGTTCTGTCGATGACCAATCCTGCCGTGATAGATGAGCTGAAGACCCTGGTTGAGCCTGGCAAGGTCCTGACCGATGCCGACTCCCTGAATGCTTATGGCAAGGATTGGACCAAGCATTACGCGCCCGCGCCGACCGCCATCGTTTTTCCCAAGACCACCGAACAAGTCCAGGCCATCGTGCGCTGGGCCAATGCGCACAAGGTCGCGCTGGTGCCATCGGGCGGGCGTACCGGGCTTTCGGCGGCAGCCGTGGCGGCGAATGGCGAAGTGGTCGTGTCATTCGACTACATGAACCAGGTGCTCGACGTGAACCTCACCGACCGTACCGCCGTGTGCCAGCCGGGCGTGGTGACCGAGCAATTGCAAAACAAGGCCGAAGAGCACGGGCTGTACTACCCGGTGGACTTCGCTTCCGCCGGTTCCAGCCAGATTGGCGGCAACATCGGCACCAATGCCGGCGGGATCAAGGTCATTCGTTACGGCATGACTCGCAACTGGGTGGCGGGCATGAAGGTCGTCACCGGCAAGGGTGACCTGCTGGAACTCAACAAGGACCTGATCAAGAACGCCACCGGCTACGATTTGCGGCAATTGTTCATCGGCGCCGAAGGCACCCTTGGCTTCGTGGTCGAGGCCACCATGCGCCTGGACCGTGCCCCGAAGAACCTCACCGCCATGGTGCTCGGCACCCCGGACTTCGACTCGATCATGCCGGTACTGCATGCCTTCCAAGGCAAGCTCGACTTGACCGCCTTCGAATTTTTCTCCGACAAGGCCCTGGCCAAGGTCCTCGGTCGTGGCGACGTTCCCGCTCCGTTCGAAACCGACTGCCCGTTCTACGCCCTGCTGGAATTCGAAGCCACCACCGAAGAAGTCGCCAACCACGCCCTGGAAACCTTCGAACACTGCGTAGAGCAGGGCTGGGTGCTGGACGGCGTGATGAGCCAGAGCGAAACCCAACTGCAGAACCTGTGGAAGCTGCGCGAGTACATCTCCGAAACCATCTCGCACTGGACGCCGTACAAGAACGACATTTCGGTGACCGTTTCGAAAGTACCGGGCTTCCTGCGGGAAATCGACGCGATCGTCGGCGAACATTATCCAGACTTCGAAATCGTCTGGTTCGGCCATATTGGTGACGGCAACCTGCACCTGAACATCCTCAAGCCGGAAAACCTGAGCAAGGATGAATTCTTCGCCAAGTGCGCGACCGTGAACAAATGGGTGTTCGAAACCGTCGAGAAATACAACGGTTCGATTTCCGCGGAACATGGCGTGGGCATGACCAAGCGCGATTACCTGACCTATAGTCGTTCGCCAGTAGAGATCGAATACATGAAAGCCGTGAAGGCGGTGTTCGACCCGAACGGGATCATGAACCCGGGCAAGATTTTCGCGGTTTGACCAATAAAACACCTGAAATCGGAAAGGCAGGAGTCGGTAAATGAGCTATCAGCACCAGTATGTCGACGGTACGCGCATTCATTTCCCGGTGGGAAAAGTAGTCTGTATTGGGCGTAACTACGCCGAACATGCAAAGGAACTGGATAACCCGGTGCCCACCGAACCCTTGCTGTTCATCAAGCCGGGCAGTTGCGTGGTGCCGCTGGAGGGTGGCTTCAGCATCCCGGCAGACCGCGGCGCGGTGCACTACGAGGCGGAAATCGCAGTGCTGATCGGCAAGCCGTTGTCCACCAAGCCCAGCGCTGAAGAAGTGCTGGACGCCATCTCCGGCTTCGCCCCGGCCTTGGACCTGACCCTGCGGGACAAGCAGGCCGAACTCAAGGCCAAGGGCTTGCCGTGGGAAGTCGCCAAGTCTTTCGACGGTGCAGCGGTGATCGCCCCGTTTGTTTCAAAAGACACCTTTGCCGATCTGGCGGACATCCCTGTTCGCCTGACCATCAATGGTGAAGTGCGCCAGGACGGCAACAGCAACCTGATGCTCAACCCCATCGTGCCGATGATCCAATACATGGCCGGCTGCTTCTCGCTGCAGGCTGGCGACGTGATTCTCACCGGCACCCCGGCGGGCGTCGGGCCGCTGAATGCGGGCGATGAGCTGGTCCTGGAGTTGCCGGGGGCAAGCCGCTTCGAGAGCAGCGTTCGCTAAATAAAAGTCCTACCACTGTGGGAGCGAGCCTGCTCGCGAAAGCAATCTGTTCGACAGATCAATGTTGACTGACACACCGCTTTCGCGAGCAGGCTCGCTCCCACAATGTGGAAAGTTACCTACGGCATTTACCGTTTTTTTCACATGCCATCCGGATAATTCCGGGGATCGCGGCATCTGAGCCTGCCAATCCCTCGTGCGAATTTCTGGAACGCATCCCCGATGGCCAAAACCCAAACCCTGCCCACTTCCGCCCGACGCGCTCGCTTTGGCTTGCCTTGGTATGCCTGGCTGTTGCTAGCCGCCGTCGCTGCCTACGGGCTGGCATTCGCAATGCACTGGGATGACCGGGGCCTGCTCTGGGTGTCCGAACGCTTCGAAAGCCCGGCGCAGCGCCAGGAGAGTGTCTGGCTACCGGATTACCGCGCCGTGATCGACGCCAAACCCCTGCCTGGCATGGAAAAAGACGAAGCCTCGGACATCACCTACAACCCGCAAACCAAAACCCTGTTTGCGGTCATGGGCAAGAACCCGTTCCTGGTGGAACTGAGCCTGCAAGGCGACGTACTGCGCAAGATGCCGTTGGTAGGCTGGAGTAATCCGGAAGGCGTGGCCTATATGGAAAATGGCCTGCTGGCCATTACTGACGAGCGAGATCACAGCCTGTCGATCGTGCAGGTCGATGCCCAAACGCAAACGCTGGACAGCAAGGACTTTCCCAAATACGACCTTGGTCCGTCTAAGAATCAGAACAAAGGATTCGAGGCAGTCGTCTGGGATCCCCGTAACCAGCAACTGGTGCTGGGTGAAGAGCGCCCACCCGCCCTGTTCACTTGGAAAAGCGATGGCAGCCAATCGCTCAAGGGCGACAAGCAGATCCATGTAAGCAACGAGCTGGACCTGCGCAACCTCTCGGCCCTGGCGGTCGATCCTCGCACCGGTCATATGCTGGTATTGTCCGCCGACTCCCATCTGCTGCTGGAACTGGATGAAAAAGGTGATCAGGTCAGCTTCATGACGCTGCTGGGCGGCTTCAACGGCCTGAAAGACACGATCCCGCGCGCCGAAGGTGTCACCGTCGATGAAGCAGGCAATCTTTACATGGTCAGCGAACCCAACCTGTTCTATCGTTTTGAAAAAACACGCTGACGGCGCGAACTCTGCAGGACAAATCTTCCTTCGTTGTAGGGTGTGGCACACAGCCATTAAGCTTCAGTTCAGGCAGTCGTGGTATTTCCAGCCACCTGTTCTTATCCGAGCCCACCCCACATGCGTCGACTCGCCCGCCCCAAACCCCTGATTTTCCTGTCATTGACGGTCGTCCTGGTGCTGCTGATCGCAGCAGGACAGTACCTGCGCCTGTTCGAGCGCGCCTGGTTCAACATCAATACCCTGTGGCATACCGTTGGCGAGCAGGCCATTGCCCTGGATAAATATCAGGTCGCGGTACAAGCCCAGGTCATCGAAGGCCTCGACGATGATGTGTCGGCGCTGACGTTCGATCCGATCCGCAAGAGCTTGTTCACCGTGACCAATCAGAATGCCGAACTGATCGAGTTGTCGCTGGACGGCAAGATCCTGCGACGCATCGCCCTGATCGGCTTCGGCGACCCGGAAGCGGTGGAGTTCATCAGTGAGAACATCTATGTCATCACCGACGAACGCCAACAACGACTGATCAAAATCCATCTGGAAGAAGACACCCGGTTCCTCGACGCGGCCGACGCCGAGCAAATGACGCTTGGCGTACACATGAACGGCAACAAAGGTTTCGAAGGGTTGGCCTACGACTCGATCGGCAAGCGCCTGTTCGTTGCCAAGGAGCGCGACCCGATGCTGATCTACGAAGTGCACGGTTTTCCTCACCACAACCCGGAAAAATCCTACGCAGTTCATGTGATCAACAACCCCAAGCGCGACGCCGGATTGTTTGTCCGCGATCTCTCAAGCCTGCAATACGACGAACGCAGCGGCCATTTGCTGGCCCTGTCCGATGAGTCGCGATTGATCATTGAGCTGGATATCGACGGACGACCGCTGAGCACGCTGTCGTTGAACAAGGGTCGCCATGGACTGGAAAAAAACGTACCGCAGGCCGAAGGCCTGGCCATGGACGACGATGGCAACCTGTACGTGGTGAGCGAACCGAATCTGTTCTACGTGTTCAAGAAGCCAGAGCCTTGAACCACTCCTGACTCAACACAAAAACCAATGTGGGAGCGAGCTTGCTCGCGATGGCGGTGTGTCAGCCAACATCGATGTGTCGGATAGACCATTATCGCGAGCAAGCTCGCTCCCACAGGGTTTGGTGTTGAATCAGCCAGGTTTATTCCGCCCGCAGGGTCTTCACCCCGTCCGCCGTCCCCAGCAACAGCACATCGGCCGGACGGGCAGCGAACAAGCCGTTCGTGACCACGCCGACAATCGCGTTGATCTGGCTTTCCAGCTCCACCGGGTTGGTGATCTGCAGGTTGTGCACATCGAGGATGATGTTGCCGTTGTCGGTCAACACGCCCTCGCGATACACCGGGTCGCCGCCCAACTTCACCAACTGGCGTGCCACGTGGCTGCGAGCCATCGGGATGACCTCCACCGGCAACGGGAACGCGCCGAGCACCGGCACCAACTTGCTGGCATCGGCAATGCAGATGAACGTCTTGGCGACGGCCGCGACGATTTTCTCGCGGGTCAACGCTGCGCCACCGCCCTTGATCAAGTTCAGGTGCGCGTCGCTTTCGTCGGCGCCATCGATGTAGAACTCCAGGTCGCTCACGGTGTTGAGCTCGTACACCGGGATGCCGTGGCCCTTGAGGCGCGCGGCGGTGGCTTCGGAGCTGGCGACCGCGCCATCGAATGCACCCTTGTGCTGCGCCAGCGCGTCGATGAAGCAATTGGCGGTAGAGCCGGTGCCGACCCCGACGATGCTCTTGTCATCCAGTTTCGGGAGGATGAGGTCGACAGCGGCCTGGGCCACGGCCTGTTTGAGTTGATCCTGGGTCATGCGGGCTCCGAAGGTGCCGAGAGGGAACGAAAGGCCGGCATTATAGGCGCCGAAAGAGGCCTGGTCATTGCCTGATTGGCACCGATCCAGTGTGGCGAGGGAGCTTGCTCCCGCTCGGCTGCGAAGCAGTCGTAATTGATGCCTACCGCATATCGAAGGGGGCCGCTGCGCGACCCAACGGGAGCAAGCTCCCTCGCCATGGGGATTTCTGCGCTCAAAGTGCCTTAATTCGTGTGGTCGCCCGGCCAAAAGCCGGGTTAGACTCCTTGGCCCTGCCCAACCCGCTCAGTGATGCTTCCGATGCTTGAACAGTACGTCAAAAAGATCCTCACCTCGCGCGTTTACGACGTTGCCGTGGAAACCCCGCTGCAGACCGCTCGCCAGCTCTCCGAGCGGCTGGGCAACGAGGTCTGGCTCAAGCGCGAAGATTTGCAACCGGTGTTCTCGTTCAAGATTCGCGGGGCCTACAACAAGCTGACCCAGCTCAGCGACGAAGAGCGCGCCCGCGGCGTGGTCACGGCATCGGCCGGCAACCATGCCCAGGGCCTCGCGCTGGCCGCCAAGGTACTGGGGGTGAAAGCCACCATCGTCATGCCCAAGACCACGCCGGAAATCAAGGTCGAAGGCGTGCGTTCCCGTGGCGGCAAAGTCGTGCTGCATGGCGACTCGTTCCCTGAGGCACTGGCCTATTCGCTGAAGCTGGTCGACGAAAAAGGCTACGTCTATATCCACCCGTACGACGACCCTCACACCATTGCCGGGCAGGGCACGGTGGCGATGGAAATCCTGCGCCAGCACCCGGGGCGCCTCGATGCGATTTTCGTCCCGGTGGGCGGTGGCGGGCTGATCGCAGGGATCGCGGCCTACGTGAAATACCTGCGTCCGGAGATCAAGATCATCGGCGTCGAACCGGACGATTCCAACTGCTTGCAAGCGGCCATGGCCGCTGGCGAGCGTGTGGTGTTGCCGACCGTGGGCCTGTTTGCCGATGGCGTGGCCGTGGCGCAGATCGGTCAGCACACCTTTGATATCTGCAAGCATTACGTGGATGAAGTCATCACCGTCAGCACCGACGAAATCTGCGCCGCGATCAAGGATATCTACGACGATACCCGCTCGATCACCGAACCTGCCGGCGCCTTGGGCGTTGCCGGGATCAAGAAATACGTCGAGACGCGCGCAATCAGCGGCCAGACCCTGGTAGCCATCGATTCCGGCGCCAACGTCAATTTCGACCGCCTGCGCCACGTGGCCGAGCGCGCAGAACTGGGTGAAGGCCGCGAAGCGATCATCGCGGTGACCATCCCCGAGAAACCGGGCAGCTTCAAGGCCTTCTGCGAAGCCATCGGCAAACGCCAGATCACCGAATTCAACTACCGCTACAACACCGGCAGCGAAGCGCACATCTTCGTTGGCGTGCAGACCCATCCGGAAAACGACCCGCGCAGCAAGCTGATCGCCAGCCTGACCGAGCAGGGTTTCCCGGTGCTGGACCTGACCGACAACGAACTGGCCAAGTTGCACATCCGCCACATGGTCGGCGGCCACGCGGCCCATGTCATCGACGAAGTGGTCCTGCGTTTCGAGTTCCCGGAGCGTCCGGGGGCGCTGTTCAACTTCCTCAACAAGCTGGGCGGTCGTTGGAATATCTCGATGTTCCACTACCGCAACCATGGCGCGGCGGATGGCCGTGTCGTCGCCGGACTGCAAGTGCCCCACGATGAGCGCCACCTGGTGCCGGCTGCCCTGGAAGAAATCGGCTATCCGTACTGGGATGAGAGCGACAACCCCGCGTACCAGCTGTTTCTTGGCTGAGGGGCTACGCTCAAGGCATCGGCTCAAGGACATCGGCTCAAGGAAAAACCCATGGAAACTCTGCTGACCTTGAAAGTGCTGCACGTCGCAGCCACGGTCATTCTGCTGGCTTGCGGTGTGAGCCTGGCCACCCTGGCCTGGCGTAAACGCAGCGAGGGGCCGGCCTGCACGCTGCGGCGCCCATGGCTGTTCGCGTGGGGCGTGATGCTGCTCTGCATGCTGAGCATGCCGTTCACCGGCTGGTGGCTGGTTCATCTGGTGGGCTGGCCGCTGGGACAAAGCTGGCTGCTGGGCTCCAGCGTTATCTATACCGTGGCGGCGCTCAGCGTTTTCTGGCTGTTGGCACGGCTCAATCGTCAGCGAACGGCCAGCGGCGGTGGCGGCAAATTCACTTGGGTGCTGGCGATCATCAGCGGGATCGGTTTTCTGTCCATCGCTGCCTTGATGGGCGCCAAGCCGATCTAAGCGACAAGGATCGCCATGAAGATTCTGTTGGTGGGTGGCAGCGGCTTTATCGGCAGCAATCTGCTGCGAGCGCTGCACGGCGCCGGCCACTCGATCATCGCAACAAGTCGCCAAGCACAGGCGTCGAGCTGGCCCGGAGTCGAATGGCTGGCGCTGGATCTCGGCTTGCTGGCGAACGACCCCGGGCATTTTTCTTTCCCTGACGACATCGACTTGCTGATCAACGCTGCCGGCCTGCTAAGCGTCGATACTCAAGCGTTGAGCCTGGTCCAGGATTACGGCGCCCGAACGCTATTCGACCAGGCCGCACGCCGGGGCGTACCGGTTCTGCAGATCTCCGCGCTGGGAGCGAGCGCTCAATCGGACGTGCCCTTCCTGAGCAGCAAAGGCATGGCAGACGAATACTTGTCCGGTTTGAACAACGTTTCCGTTGTGCTGCGGCCCTCGCTGGTGCTGGGACCGGGCGGCGCGAGCAGCGGCTGGCTGATGGGACTTTCGCCTTGGCCGGTGATCCCCTTGCTGGATCTGAAGGCCCGCATCCAACCCGTGCACATCGATGACTTGGCCGGCGCAGTCCTCGCCCTGCTGCGGCACTGGCCAACCGAGTCGGTGGTGTTGCCATTGGTGGGGCCAGAGCCGATGACCCTGGCGCAGCTTATCGACCGTTTGCGAGCCGCCCAAGGCTGGCCGCCCGCGCGCTACTTGAAAGCACCGGCCTTGCTGACCCAGGTGGGCAGCCGATTGGGGGACCGATTCGGCTGGCGCGCCTTGAACCGGCAAAGCGTGGTGCTGGCGCAACGGGACAATCTGGCTGACCCTGCGGTACTCGCTTCAGTCTGCGGTTATCGCGCCGCCCCGGTGCAAGCCCGCCTGAATGAATGGCCTACGGTCGCTCAAAGCAGCCTTCGGGCCATTCGTCCATTGATGCTCGTCGTACTGGCACTCATCTGGCTGGGTACCGCCGTAGTGTGCCTCGGCCCCGGCTACGAGTGGGGCTTGCGCATCATGGCCGAAGCCGGTGTGCACGGTGCCTGGGCAGAACTTGCGGTCATCAGTGGTGCGCTGTGTGACGGAATACTAGGCGTGGGCATGTTGCTCCAGCGTTGGCGACGCCAGGCATTGCGGCTGCAGTTGGCGCTGATGCTCGGCTACACGCTGTGCATCAGTTTCGTCCTGCCGCATTATTGGTTCGATCCTTACGCGGCGGTCGCCAAGAACCTGGTATTGATAGTCGCGACTTTATGGCTGCTTTGGACTGAACCCCGCAAATGAGCCTCTACCTGCTACTGAAAACCCTGCACATCCTGTCTTCGACCGTCCTGTTCGGCCTGGGCGCCGGGTCTGCCTACTACGCGCTTCGAGCCTGGCGCAGCGGCAAGCTTGAAGTCATTGCCGTCACCTTCAAGCATCTGGTCTTCGCCGATTGGGCGTTCACCGCCACGACCGCCGTGTTCCAGCCGCTGAGCGGGCTGGCCCTGGTGCACATTGCCGGCTGGCCATTGCAACAGAGCTGGTTGATGTGGAGCGTCGGCCTTTATTGCCTGGCGGGCGCCTGTTGGCTGCCGGTGGTCTGGTTGCAGATCCGCGTACACAGAATGGCCGAGCAAGCCTTGCGGGACGGCACGCCCATGCCGATCAAGGCTGCCACCTACATGCGCTGGTGGTTCGCGCTGGGCTGGCCAGCGTTCCTGGCATTCATGGCGATTTTCTATCTGATGGTGGCCAAGCCCGCTTGAGGCCAGCCCACCGGACGATCTGCGGTGGGCGTCGAAGCACTCAGTCCCGCAGGCTGATTACCGGCCAACCTCGCTTCAGAGCCTCGGCCCGAAGGTTCGGGTCCGGATCCACCGCCACCGGATGCGTCACTGCCTCCAACAGCGGCAGGTCATTCATCGAGTCGCTATAGAAGTAGCTATCTTCCAGCGAATAGCCGGTCTCTTCCAGCCAACGGTTCAGCCGGGTCACCTTGCCCTCGCGGAAACACGGGATGTCGGTGCTGCGCCCGCTGTAGCGCCCATCGATCATTTCGCATTCGGTGGCGATCAGGGTTTCGACCCCCAGGCGTTCAGCAATCGGCGCGGTGACGAAGCGGTTGGTGGCAGTGATGATCACCAGTTTGTCGCCAGCGTCGCGGTGCTTTTTCAACAGTTCGATGGCTTGGGGCAACACGATCGGCTCGATGCAGTCGCGCATGTAGTCCAGATGCCACTGCGCCAGCACTTCCATCTCGGTGCGGCCGAGGATTTCCAGGCAGAAGTTCAAGTACTCGGCGTTGTCGAGCTTGCCAGCCAGGTAATCCTGGTAGAACTCGTCGTTACGCGCCTTGTACGTAACGGCGTCAAGGAACCCGCGTTCACACAGGTAATCGCCCCAGGCGTGATCGCTGTCGCCACCCAACAGCGTGTTATCCAAGTCGAATAAAGCCAGCCGCATTGCAGTTACTCGCTGAAAATTCTGAAGAAAGGCGTCCAGAATACGGACTTTTCACAAGAGTGCACATAAGCTAGGGACGCTCGTTGCTGCTTTCACAACCTTTGTGGAACAATGCGGCGACATGCGTTTACGAGGTTGTTGCCGTGATCGATCCCGATGGTTTCCGTCCCAATGTGGGGATCATTCTTACGAATGATGCTGGGCAGGTGCTATGGGCACGCCGTATCAATCAAGACGCCTGGCAGTTTCCCCAGGGTGGGATCAATCCCCAGGAGACGCCGGAAGAAGCCTTGTACCGCGAGTTGAATGAAGAAGTCGGGCTGGAGCGAGAAGATGTCGAAATACTCGCCTGCACCCGGGGCTGGTTGCGCTATCGTTTGCCGCAACGCCTGGTCAGGACGCACAGCCAGCCGCTGTGCATCGGCCAGAAGCAGAAATGGTTTCTCCTGCGCCTGATCTCCAACGAGCAGCGGGTGCGGATGGATTTGACCGGTAAACCGGAATTCGATGGCTGGCGCTGGGTCAGCTATTGGTATCCGTTGGGCCAGGTGGTGACATTCAAGCGCGAGGTTTATCGACGCGCCCTTAAAGAGCTTGCCCCGCGCCTGCTGACGCGCGACTGACGACGGAGTTCGACCCCGAGCCATGCTCAATACGCTGCGCAAGATCGTCCAGGAAGTTAACTCCGCCAAGGATCTCAAGGCGGCGTTGGGGATTATTGTGTTGCGCGTCAAAGAGGCCATGGGCAGCCAGGTCTGCTCGGTCTACCTGCTTGATCCCGAGACCAACCGTTTCGTGCTGATGGCCACCGAGGGCTTGAACAAGCGCTCCATCGGCAAAGTCAGCATGGCCCCCAATGAAGGTCTGGTCGGCCTGGTCGGCACGCGCGAAGAACCCCTGAACCTCGAAAACGCCGCGGATCACCCGCGCTACCGCTACTTTGCCGAAACGGGGGAAGAACGCTACGCGTCGTTCCTCGGCGCACCGATCATCCACCACCGCCGCGTCGTCGGCGTGTTGGTCATCCAGCAAAAAGAGCGCCGTCAGTTCGACGAAGGCGAAGAAGCCTTCCTCGTCACCATGAGCGCACAGCTGGCAGGGGTTATCGCCCACGCCGAAGCCACTGGCTCGATCAGCGGCCTGGGTCGCCAGGGCAAGGGCATCCAGGAAGCCAAGTTCGTCGGTGTGCCGGGTTCGCCGGGCGCGGCGGTGGGCACGGCGGTGGTCATGTTGCCGCCCGCCGACCTCGACGTGGTGCCGGACAAGGCCATCAGCGACATCGACGCCGAGCTGGGGTTGTTCAAGACCGCCATCGAAGGCGTGCGGGCCGACATGCGCGCCTTGTCGGCGAAGCTGGCGACGCAATTGCGCCCGGAAGAACGAGCGCTGTTCGACGTTTATCTGATGATGCTCGACGATGCGTCGCTAGGCAGCGAAGTCACCACGGTCATCAAGACCGGCCAATGGGCCCAGGGCGCGCTGCGCCAGGTGGTGACCGACCACGTCAACCGTTTCGAATTGATGGACGACGCCTACCTGCGTGAGCGCGCCTCGGACGTCAAGGACCTTGGCCGCCGGCTGCTGGCCTACTTGCAGCAAGAGCGCCAGCAGACCCTGGTCTACCCCGACAACACCATCCTGGTCAGCGAAGAGCTGACCCCGGCCATGCTCGGCGAAGTGCCCGAAGGCAAGCTGGCGGGGCTGGTCTCGGTATTGGGCTCGGGCAACTCCCACGTGGCGATCCTGGCCCGGGCCATGGGCATCCCGACGGTGATGGGCCTGGTGGACCTGCCGTACTCCAAGGTCGACGGCATCCAGATGATCGTCGATGGCTACCACGGCGAGGTCTACACCAACCCCAGCGACGTGCTGCGCAAGCAGTTTGCCGATGTGGTGGAGGAAGAAAAGCAACTGTCCCTGGGACTGGATGCGCTACGGGACCTGCCGTGCGTGACCCTCGATGGCCACCGCATGCCATTGTGGGTCAACACCGGCCTGCTGGCCGACGTGGCGCGGGCGCAGAAGCGTGGTGCGGAAGGCGTAGGCCTTTACCGCACCGAAGTGCCGTTCATGATCAACCAGCGCTTCCCCAGCGAAAAGGAACAGTTGGCGATCTACCGCGAGCAACTGGCTGCGTTCCATCCGCAGCCCGTGACCATGCGCAGCCTGGACATCGGCGGCGACAAGTCCCTGTCCTATTTCCCGATCAAGGAAGACAACCCCTTCCTCGGCTGGCGCGGCATTCGCGTGACCCTCGACCATCCAGAGATCTTCCTGGTCCAGGCCCGCGCCATGCTCAAGGCCAGCGAAGGCTTGAATAACCTGCGCATCCTGTTGCCGATGATTTCCGGCACCCATGAACTGGAAGAAGCCTTGCACTTGATCCACCGGGCCTGGGGCGAAGTACGCGACGAAGGCACCGACGTGCCGATGCCGCCAGTCGGGGTGATGATCGAAATCCCGGCAGCGGTGTACCAGACCAAGGAACTGGCGCGGCAGGTAGACTTCCTCTCGGTAGGTTCCAACGACCTGACGCAGTACTTGCTGGCCGTGGACCGCAACAACCCACGGGTGGCCGATCTCTACGATTACCTCCACCCGGCGGTGCTGCAAGCCTTGCAGACCGTGGTGCGTGACGCCCATGCCGAAGGCAAGCCGGTGAGCATCTGCGGCGAAATGGCCGGTGACCCGGCGGCGGCAGTGCTGTTGATGGCGATGGGTTTCGACAGCCTGTCGATGAACGCCACCAACTTGCCGAAAGTGAAATGGATGCTGCGCCAGATCAACCTCAGCAAGGCCCAGGAACTGCTGGCGGAGCTGATGACCATCGACAATCCGCAGGTGATTCATAGCTCCTTGCAGTTGGCGCTGAAGAACCTCGGGTTGGCGCGGATGATCAATCCGGCTTCGAGCAAGACCCTCTAAATCCTGCGGCGAGCATTTGTGGCGAGGGAGCTTGCTCCCGCTGGCGGGCGAAGCCCGCCCAAAAGCTTTGGGGCTACTTCGTAGCCCAGCGGGAGCAAGCTCCCTCGCCACGGGTTATCGTCGGCATTAAACGAGCAGCTCCACCTCCCCCAAATGCCCACCATGGGGCCCGAAACTGTGCTCGACGATATGCCGCCTCCCATCGGCATGGACAATCAGCGCCGTACTCGCCCGCGTCCCATAGGCGGGGCTGGCAATGAACACACTCGAAAGCAACATTTCCGTCGCCAGCCCCACACCCGTATCCGGCAGCTCAGCCACCGGCGCAGGTTGCGGGTCGTTCAACAGCGCCAGCAACGCCTGGGGCTGCGGATCGTCCAGTACTTCGCTCAACGCCGTTCGAGCCTTGAGCAATTTAGGCCATGGCGTGTTCAGCCCGGCGTTGGACAAGCCGTAGACCCCTTCCGCCAACTGCTGCGGCCGGGTATCGCGGGCGTTGTAGTGCCAAAGCTCCGTACCGTCGCCGAGCAGCAGGTTGAAGCCACCGTACTCGCCGGCACGTGGCACCACTTCACTCAGATAGTCGGCAATCGACAGGTTTGCGGTCAGGAATCGCGCCACCAGTTCGCCGCGCGACTTGAAGGCCGGCAGTTGGCCAGGGTCGCGAATGTTGGTCAGGGCCGCAAAGCGACCGTCGGCGCCAATACCGAGCCAGGTGCCACCAGCCTCCAGGTCGCGACCGGCATGCACATGCGGCGCGTCAGGCCACTGCGCCAGGGGCAGCGTCGGGCGCGCATAGAACTCGTCGCGGTTGGCCGCCACGATCAGCGGCTGGGCGTGGCCGGGTCGCCAGGCGAATACGATGAGGCACATCAGGTTGTCCTGTTATAGGAATAAAACCGAGCAGCGTTTTTGTGGCGAGGGGATTTATCCCCTCGCCACAGAGATTCTGCGCAAGTCAGCTATGGGTCACTCTACCCATACATTACTGACGCATCCATCGCCTTCAGTAGAGGCCAAGCCCCCCGATCCGTTACCATGCCGCTCTTATTTGCGATGGTCGAGGCGACGCTAGTGGAATTTTTGCTCTATCTGCTGCTCGGCGCCTGCGCCGGCGTGCTGGCCGGGCTGTTCGGCGTGGGGGGCGGAATGATCATCGTCCCGGTGCTGGTGTTCAGTTTCACCTTGCAGGGTTTCGATCCGCAGGTGTTGACACACCTGGCTGTCGGTACATCCCTGGCATCGATAATCTTCACGTCGGTCAACGCCGTGCGCGAACATCACCGCAAAGGCGCGGTGCGCTGGCTGATCTTTGCCTGGATGACCGTCGGAATCCTGATCGGCGCCGGTTTCGGCGCGCTCACCGCCGAAGCCATTTCCGGCCCGCACCTGCAAAAGATCATCGGCGTGTTCGCCATGATCGTCGCTGCGCAACTGGCCCTGGACTTCAAGCCCAAGGCCAGCCGCACGGTACCGGGCAAAGTCGGGTTGACCCTGGCCGGCACGGTCGTTGGCTGGGCCTCGGCGATTTTCGGCATTGGTGGCGGTTCGCTGACCGTGCCATTCCTGACCTGGCGCAGCGTACCGATGCAACAAGCGGTGGCGACTTCCTCGGCCTGCGGGCTGCCGATCGCGCTGGTCAGTGCGCTGAGTTTCATGATTCTCGGCTGGCACGATCCGCTGTTGCCGCCCCATAGTCTCGGTTTTGTATATTTGCCGGCCCTGCTGGGCATAGCCCTGACGAGCATGGTCTTCGCCCGCGTCGGTGCGCGACTGGCCCATCGCCTGTCGCCACGCTTGCTCAAACGGCTGTTCGCCGCTTTGCTGTTCAGCGTGGGCTTGAGTTTCTTGCTTTGACGCAATCCTGGCTTAATCCCGAGGTGACAGCGTCGCCCGGGTATTTTTGACGCTTACGAGGAATATCAATGCTGCCTTACCCGCAGATCGATCCGGTTGCCCTGGCCATCGGCCCGCTGAAAATCCACTGGTACGGCCTGATGTACCTGGTCGGCATCGGAGGTGCCTGGCTGCTGGCTTCGCGCCGGTTGAACCGTTTCGACCCGACCTGGAACAAGGAAAAGCTCTCCGACCTGGTGTTCTGGCTGTCCATGGGCGTGATCGTCGGCGGACGCCTGGGCTATGTGCTGTTCTACGACCTGAGCGCCTACCTGGCCAACCCGACGTTGATCTTCGAGGTCTGGAAGGGCGGCATGTCGTTCCATGGCGGGTTCATCGGTGTGATGCTGGCGGCGTTGTGGTTCGGCAAGCGCAACAACAAATCATTTTTCGAACTGATGGACTTCGTCGCACCGATGGTGCCGATCGGCCTGGGCGCCGGGCGCATCGGCAATTTCATCAATGCCGAATTGTGGGGCAAGCCGACCGACGTGCCGTGGGCGATGATCTTCCCACCCTTCAGCGACCCGGCGCAGTTGCCGCGCCACCCGTCGCAGCTCTATCAATTCGCCCTCGAAGGCGTGGCACTCTTCCTGATTCTCTGGCTGTTCTCGCGCAAGCCACGGCCAACCATGGCCGTGTCGGGCATGTTCGCCCTGTTCTACGGCATCTTCCGCTTCATCGTCGAGTTCGTCCGCGTTCCGGACGCCCAACTCGGCTATCTGGCGTGGAACTGGCTGACCATGGGCCAGGTGCTGTGCCTGCCGATGATCATCGGTGGCCTGGCGCTGATCTGGCTGGCCTATCGTCGCGCGCCGGCTGCCGCCGCCAAAGTTTAAAATTCGAACCCCGGGGGGCGCGCCCCGGGTTCAAGGACACAGGTAATCCATGAAGCAATATCTCGATCTGGTGGCTCACGTCATCAAGAACGGCACCAAGCAAGCCAACCGCACCGGTGTGAACACCATCAGTTTCCCCGGCGCCATGTTGCGCTACGACTTGAAGGAAGGCTTCCCCGCCATCACCACTCGCAAGATGGCCTTCAAATCGGCCATCGGCGAAATGTGCGGTTTCCTGCGTGGCGTGAACAATGCCGCCGAGTTCCGCGCCCTGGGCTGCAAGGTCTGGGACCAGAACGCCAACGAAAACGCCCAATGGCTGGCCAACCCGTTCCGCCAGGGCGAAGACGACCTGGGCGAGATCTACGGCGTGCAATGGCGCAAATGGCCGGCCTACAAGCAGATCCCGGTAAGCAACCCGGCGGCCATCGAGCAGACGCTGGCCCAGGGTTACCGGCAGATCGCCGAGGGCGAGGAAAACGGCCAAGCCTACGTGGTGCTGTACAAGGCCATCGACCAGGTTCGCCAGTGCGTCGACACCATCATCAAGGACCCGGGCAGCCGGCGGATCCTGTTCCACGGCTGGAACTGCGCCCAGCTCGACGAGATGGCCCTGCCGCCGTGCCATCTGCTCTACCAGTTCCACCCGAATGTCGAGACCAGGGAAATTTCCCTGACCCTTTACATCCGCTCCAACGACCTGGGCCTGGGCACGCCGTTCAACCTCACCGAAGGCGCGGCGCTGCTGAGCCTGATCGGTCGCCTGACCGGCTACACGCCGCGTTGGTTCACCTATTTCATCGGCGATGCCCACGTCTACGAAAACCACCTGGACATGCTCAACGAACAGCTCAAGCGCGAGCCGTTCCCGATGCCAAAACTGGCGATTTCCGAGCGCGTGCCGGAGTTTGCCAAGACGGGTGTGTATCAGCCTGAATGGCTGGAGCTGGTGGAGCCGAGCGACTTTTCTCTAGAAGGCTACCAGCACCATGCGCCGATGACTGCGCCGATGGCGGTCTGAGCCACCCCGCCCTCCACTGTGGGAGCGAGCTTGCTCGCGATGAGGCCATTACATTCAACAGAGATGTTGACTGCTAAGCCGCCATCGCGAGCAAGCTCGCTCCCACATTGGATCTGCATGTGCTGCGAGATCGGCATCAATGCCCATGGCTCCTGCCCACATGGGAATGCTCCACCTCCGGCGCCACCGCCCCGCTCACTTCCAACCGCTGCAAGATCCCGCATTGATCCAAATCCGGTCCTTCGCCGCAGCGATGGCGCAGGTCGATCAGTTGCGCCTGCAGCGCCATCAGGCCATCGATACGTGCCTTGACGTGATGGATGTGCTCGTCGATCAGCGCGTTGACGCTCTCGCACTGATCCTGGGGACTGTCCCGCAAGGCCAGGAGGCTGCGGATCTCTTCCAAAGTCATGTCCAGGGTGCGGCAGTTGCGGATGAACGTCAGCCGCTCGGCATGGGCCTGGGTGTAGACGCGATAGTTGCCGTCGCTGCGGGCCGGTTCCGGCAGCACGCCTTCGCGCTCGTAGTAGCGGATGGTCTCGACCTGGCAGTCGGTGATTTTCGCCAGTTCTCCGATCTTCATAGTGCGGCCTCCGAAAATAGCTGCTTGACCCTATAGTGGCTACAGGGTCTTTACTGCGCAACAGGCACTTTTCACGGACGTTACCGATGAGCGATTCCCTTCACATCCACAAACCCGACCACGGCCATGCCCATGGGCATTCCTGCTGTGCCTCGAAAGCGGCACCGTCGGTAGTCAATCTCGGCAAAACGGCGACGGACGGTGCGCGGCTGAGCAGTTTTCGTATCGAAGCCATGGACTGCCCCACCGAGCAAACGCTGATCCAGAACAAACTCGGCAAGCTCGAAGGCGTGCAGCAGCTGGAATTCAACCTGATCAACCGGGTATTGGGCGTGACCCACGATCTGCCCAGCGACGCGCCGATCATCAAGGCCATCGAATCCTTAGGGATGCAAGCCGATCCGCTGACCGCAGGCGAGAAACCGGAAACCAACAACCTGCCTGCCCCAACGAAGCCCTGGTGGCCGCTGGCGTTGTCCGGCGTCACGGCGCTGGCTGCCGAGGTGATCCACTTCACCAACGCCGCGCCAACCTGGGTGGTCGCGCTGGTTGCGCTGGTGTCGATCCTCAGTGGCGGCCTCGGCACCTACAAGAAGGGTTGGATTGCCCTGAAAAACTTCAACCTGAACATCAACGCCTTGATGAGCATCGCCGTGACCGGCGCCGTGCTGATCGGCCAATGGCCAGAAGCGGCAATGGTGATGTTCCTGTTTACCGTGGCCGAACTGATCGAAGCCAAATCCCTCGACCGGGCACGCAACGCCATCAGCGGCCTGATGCAAATGGCGCCGGAACAAGCCACGGTGCAACAGGCCGACGGCACTTGGCAGATAGCCGATGTGAAGACCATTGCCCTGGGTGCAAGGGTGCGGGTTCGTCCCGGCGAACGGGTTGGGCTGGACGGCGACGTGGTTGCCGGGCGCTCGACCATCGATCAGGCGCCCATCACCGGTGAGAGCCTGCCGGTGGAAAAAACCGTGGGCGACAAAGTTTTCGCTGGCACCATCAACCAGGCCGGTGAGCTGGAATACACCGTCACCGCCGCTGCCGATCAATCGACCCTGGCGCGAATCATCCACGCTGTGGAACAGGCACAAGGCTCCCGGGCACCGACTCAGCGCTTCGTCGATCGGTTTTCAACGGTCTACACCCCGGCGGTGTTTGCCCTGGCCTTAGCCGTGGCCGTCATCCCGCCGTTGTTCATGGGCGCTGAATGGTTCGACTGGATCTATCGCGCGCTGGTCCTGCTGGTGGTCGCCTGCCCTTGCGCGCTGGTGATTTCCACCCCGGTGACCATCGTCAGCGGTCTGGCGGCAGCGGCGCGCAAAGGCATATTGGTCAAGGGCGGGGTTTATCTTGAAGGTGGCCACAAACTTGATTACCTGGCCTTGGACAAGACCGGCACGATCACCCACGGCAAGCCGGTGCAGACCGATTACGTGTTGCTGGACCCAACCATGGAAGCCACCGTCCCAGCCTTGGCCGCCAGCCTCGCGGCACGCTCGGACCACCCGGTTTCCCGGGCGATTGCCGACGCGGCTGTGGATAAACAACTGACGCAGCACGCTGTGGATAACTTTGCCGCGCTGGCCGGGCGCGGTGTTCGCGGCGACATCGGCGGCCAGACCTATCACCTGGGCAATCACCGCCTCGTGGAAGATCTCGGCCTGTGCTCCCCCGAGCTGGAAGAAAAACTCTTCGCCCTGGAAAAGCAAGGCAAGTCCGTGGTGCTGCTGCTCGATAGCACGAAGCCCTTGGCGCTGTTCGCCGTGGCCGACACCGTGAAGGATTCCAGCCGCGAAGCCATCCGGCAATTGCATGAGCTGGGCATCAAGACCTTGATGCTCACCGGCGACAACGCCCACACCGCCGATGCGATTGCCAAGCAGGTGGGCATGGATCAAGCCCGCGGTGACCTGCTGCCAGAAGACAAGCTGCACGCCATCGAAAACCTGTATGCCCAAGGCCACCGCGTCGGCATGGTCGGCGACGGCATCAACGACGCCCCGGCACTCGCCCGCTCGGAAATCGGTTTCGCCATGGCGGCGGCCGGGACCGACACGGCCATCGAAACCGCCGATGTTGCCTTGATGGACGATGACCTGCGCAAAATCCCGGCGTTCATCCGCCTGTCGCGGCAGACGTCGAGCATCCTGAAACAGAACATTGCCCTGGCGCTGGTGATCAAGGCGATCTTCCTCGGCGTCACCTTCGCCGGGTTCGCCACCATGTGGATGGCGGTGTTTGCCGACATGGGGGTGAGCTTGCTGGTGGTGTTCAATGGGTTGCGGTTGTTGCGCAAGTAAAGATTGACGGTGACTGGAAGGGCCCTATCGCGAGCAAGCTCGCTCCCACAGTGGTTCTTTGTTGCTCACAGAATATGTGTTCACTAAAGATCCCTGTGGGAGCGAGCTTGCTCGCGATGGGCTGCGCAGCAGGCCTTATTGGGGCCGCTTCGCGGCCCAGCGGGAGCAAGCTCCCTCGCCACAGGGTCCGCGCGCGCCTCAATCACGCTTCGGCTCGCGGATCTTGTACCAGGCCACGTACAGCGCCGGCAGGAACAGCAGCGTCAGCAACGTGGCGACAATGATCCCGCCGATCATCGCGTAGGCCATCGGCCCCCAGAACACTTCGCGGGCAATCGGGATCATCCCCAGGCTCGCCGCAGCCGCCGTCAGCAGGATCGGTCGGCGCCGGTGTTCGGTGGCTTCCACCACTGCGTCCCAGGGTTCGTAGCCGTCACGTTCATACTCGTCGATCTGGGTCACCAGGATCACCGAGTTACGAATGATGATGCCGATCAGCGCAAGGATGCCGAGAATCGCCACGAAGCCCATCGGCGTGCCAGTCGGCACCAGCGCCAGCACCACGCCAATCAAGCCCAACGGCGCGACGCTCGCCACCAGGAACAGTTTCTGCACGCTGTGCAATTGGATCATCAGGAACGTCGCCATCAAGAACAGCATCAGCGGCACCACGCTGGCGATTGGTCCTTGGGCCTTGCTGCTTTCTTCCACCGTACCGCCAGTCGCGATCTTGTAGCCCACCGGTAACTTGGCGGCGAACTTGTCGATATCCGGCTGCAGTTGCCTCACCAGGTCCGTGGGTTGGATTTCATCGCGCACGGCGGCCTTGATGGTGATGGTCGGCTTGCGGTCGCGACGCCACACCAGCGGCTGTTCCAGCTCATAGCGCACCGTGGCGAAGGCCAGCAGTGGAATCGACGTGCCGCCCGGAGTGACGATCTGCAGGTTCTGCAGGGTTTCCGGCGAACCACGCTCGGCGTCTTCGGCACGCCCGACCACGTCGATCAGGTAGATATCGTCGTTGACCTGGGTCACCGGCGAGCCGCTGACGATGCTGTTCATCAGCCGAGCCACATCATCGGAAGACAGGCCCAACTGCCGCGCCTTGTCCTGAGCAATGTCGATGCGCAGCACTTTGCCCGGCTCGTTCCAGTCGTAGATGATCTCGCCGATGTGGGCGTTCTTGTCCAGCTCGGTCGCCAGCTCGATCGCATGCTTGCGCACCTGGTCGATGTCCTTGCCGCTGACGCGATACTGGATCGGCCGCCCCACCGGCGGGCCCATTTCCAGCGCTTGCACGTAGCTGCCGATGCCGACGAAATCTTCTCGCAGGCGTTTCTGCAAGCGTTCGGTCAGCGCCGCCCGCGACTCCAGGCCCTTGCTGACGATCACCAGTTGCGCGTAGTACGGGTTCTGCAGTTGCTGGTCCAGCGGCAGATAGAAACGAATGGCGCCTTCGCCGATGTAAGTGCTCCAGCGCGCGATGTCCGGGTCGTCCTTGAGGGTCGCTTCCAGGCGATCGACCGCCCTGCGCGTCTCGTCCATCGAGGCGTTTTGCGGCAGGTTGAGGTCTACCAGGATCTCCGGCCGATCCGAGGACGGGAAGAACTGGTTCTGCACGAAGCGCATGCAAAACACCGCCAATGCGAACAGCAGCACTGTGATGCCGATGGCCCACCAACGATTGCGCATCGCCCACAACAGGCCGCCGTTGAACGCCCGTCCGATCCGCCCCGGCTCGGCGCTGTGGGGTTTTACGTCGGTGCTGAGGATGTGCACGCCGATCACCGGGGCGAACAGCACCGCGACGATCCAGGACACCAACATCGCCACGGCAATCACCGCGAACAAGGTAAAGGTGTACTCACCCGCCGAACTGGCATTCAGGCCGATGGGCACGAAACCGGCCACGGTGACCAGGGTCCCGGTGAGCATCGGGAAGGCGGTCGAGGTATAGGCGAACGTGGCGGCCTGGTCCTTGCTGTCGCCCTTTTCCAGGCGCGTGACCATCATTTCCACGGTGATCATCGCGTCGTCCACCAGCAGCCCAAGGGCGATGATCAGTGCGCCGAGGGAGATCCGCTGCATGGTGATGCCGCTGTATTCCATGAAGACGAATACCATCGCCAACACCAACGGAATCGAGCAGGCCACCACCAGCCCGGCCCGGATGCCGAGGCTGATGAAGCTGACGACGAGCACGATAATCACCGCCTCGAACAACGCGCTGGTGAAACCGCCGACGGCCTCTTCCACCACTTCGGCCTGGTCCGACACCGTGTGCACACCGACGCCCACCGGGAGGTCGGCGGTCAGTTCATCCATGCGTGCGTGCAGGGCCTTGCCGAACTCCTGGATGTTGCCGCCCTTCTTCATGGCGATGGCCAAGCCAATGGCCGGCGTGCCGTTGAAGCGGAACATCGGTGTGGCGGGGTCGACGTAGCCACGACGGATGTCGGCGATATCGGCCAGTCGATAGAAGCGATCGTTGAGTCGCAGGTTGACGTTGGCCAGGTCCTTCTCCGATTGGAACTGCCCCGACGTACGCACGGAAATCCGCTCCGGCCCGGCATCGATCACCCCGGCCGGGGTCACCGCGTTTTGCGATTGCAGGCTCTGCACCACTTGGCGTTGGTCAATGCCCAGGGCCGCGAGTTTGCGCGTGGAGAAGTTCAGGTAAAGCACTTCGTCCTGCTCGCCGACCATTTCCACCTTGCCCAGGCCAGGCACATCGCGGATCTCGGCACGTACTTGTTCCACATAATCGCGCAACTGACGCATCGACAGGCCGTCGCCGGTGAAGGCGTACACCGAGCCATAGACGTCGCCGAACTCGTCGTTGAATCCCGGACCTTGGAGGCCTTCAGGGAAGTCACCGCGGATGTCGTTGATCTTCTTGCGGACCTGGTACCAGATTTCCGGGATTTCCTTGGCGCCCGTGGTATCGCGCAGGTACACGAACACCGTGGATTCACCAGGCCGGGTGTAACTCTTCACATAATCGAGGGAATCGAGCTCTTCGAGTTTTTTCTCGATGCGGTCGGTGACCTGCTTGAGGGTTTCTTCCTGGGTCGCGCCAGGCCAGCGGGTCTGGATGACCATGGTCTTGATGGTGAACGAGGGGTCTTCTTCCCGCCCGAGGTTCATGTAGGAGAACACGCCCATCAGCAGCGCGACGAACATCAGGTACCACACGAACGACTGATGCCGCAGGGCCCATTCCGATAAGTTGAAAGGCCCTTTCATCGTGCGTCCTCGTCGAGTTTCACTTTTTGCCCCGGCTGGAGACTGTTCACGCCAGCGCTGACCACGCGGTCGCCGGGCTTGATGCCGTTGGCCACCAGCACCGAGCCGTCCGATCGTTCGAGCACCTGTACGTCCCGGGGCGAAACCGTCTGATCCTGCGGGTTGACCAGCCAGATTCGCGTCTTGCCATCCACTTCCTGCAGCGCACTGAGCGGCAACTCGATGCGCGGCTCGATGGCCGAGCTCAGGGTCACACCGATGGCCGTGCCCAGGCGAAATCCGGGCGGCGTGTCAGTCAGGGTCAAGCGCGCGCGGCGCGTGCGGGTGGCGCTTTGCGCCTGGGGCTCGATCTCGCGGACGATAGCCGTGGTGCGGGTCGCCGGGTCGAGTTGCGCGGCGACTTCGAACACCACGTCCTCGGGCAAGCGCTCGGCCAGTCCGGCAGGCAAGTCGATCACCGCTTCCTTGATGTCCGGACGGGCCAGCGTCACCACTTGCTGGCCGGCGGTCACCACTTGCCCGGCTTCGGCATTCCAAGCCGTGACGACGGCGTCATGGTCGGTGCGAAGCTCGCTGTAGTTGAGCTGGTCACGGGCCTGGTCCACCGCAGCCCGGGCTTGCTCCAGGGAGGCGGCGGTGGTCTTCAGGTCGGTCTGGGCGATGTCCAGTTGCGCCTGGGCGCCGACGCCACGGTCGAATAATTGTTGCTGGCGACGGGCGTTGGCCTGGGCGTTGATGTACTGCGCCTGGATCCGCGCGAGGTCGCCCTCGGCGGCGCGCAATTGGTTCTGCTGGTCAGTGGGATCGAGGGTCGCGAGCAAATCGCCTTTTTTCACCTCGGCGCCGACATCGACGTTGCGGCTGGCGATGCGGCCCGGCACTCGGAACCCAACATTGGTTTCGTAGCGCGCCTGGATATTCCCGGCGAAGCGTCCAAGGGCCTGCTGGTCGAGGGCCCGCACCTCGATGGACAACACCGGCCGGATCGGCTCCGGCGGTGCTTCTTCCTTCGAGCAGGCAGCCAGCAGCAGGCTGGCCGAAACCATCCACAAGCGCTTCATGGCTGGGCTCCTGTCGCGGCTTTGTCGTGGTTGTTTTCGGCGATCTCGACGCGCACGCCAGGATGAAGCAACTGCCCGCCGGCAATAATAATCTTCTCGCCACCCTTGAGCCCGTCACTGATGATGACCTTGCCAGTCAAATAGCGACCGACCGTGACCGTCTGCAACTGCGCCTTGCCCTCGCCGTCCACCAGCCACACGGCCGGCTCGCTGAGGTTCTTCGTCAGTGCCGACCAAGGCAATTCCACAGCGGTCTTTCCGGCGGATTTGGCCGTGGCGCTGACCACCGACCCCAGGCGCATGCCTTCAGGCAAATCATTGAGCGTGACCTTGACCTGCACGGTGCCGGTCTCGGCGGACACCGCCGGGGTGATCTCGCGCACCGTGCCGGTGGTCTTGATGGCTGGGTTGTCCAGCAGGCTGATGGTGATCTGCGGGTCCGAGGGCGGTTCGCGCAGCAGTGATTCATAGATGTTGAATACCGCGTCGCGCTCGCCGTCCCGAGCCAGGCTGAAGATCGGCTCCGTGGCCTGGACCACCTGGCCGACTTCGGCCTGGCGCGCAGTGATGATGCCGGGCGCCTCGGCAACGAGTGCGGTGTAACTGAGCTGTTCGCGAGCGTTAGCCAACTGGGCCTGGGCTGCCGTCAGCGCGCTCTGGCTGCTGCGCAATTGCGCCTGGGCCGCGTCGTATTCGCTCTGGCTGGTGTAGCCCTTGGGCAAGAGCTTCTGCTGGCGCACGAAGGCCGCCGCACTCTGCTTGACCCGCGCCTGTTCGGCGGCCACCTGGGCTTCGGCGGAATCGACGTTGGTCTGCAAATCGCGAGGGTCGAGCCGGGCCAGCACTTGTCGGGCAGAGACCCGATCACCCACGTCGACTTTGCGCTCGATGATCTTGCCGCCCACGCGAAACGACAGATCAGTTTGCACCCGGGCCTGGACATCACCGGTCAGCGTGACCGAGGCCGCGTATTCGCTGGGCGTGGCTTGCTGGATGAACACCCGAGGCAAGGCTTTTTCCTCGGGTTTCTTCTCACCGCAACCCGTCAACAACGCACACACGCCCAAGCCAACAATCAGTTTGATTCCGGGACCAGTCATGCAGACTCCTTTGCGTTGTACCGACGTACCAGTGACGATACGACTGTGAGCTTAGAACAGGGTTCACCGAATACAATGGATGCAGCAAATCGGGCAAACAGATCGCCCGCTGTAGGAGCTGACGAGCGAAGCGAGGCTGCGATCTTTCCTTTCCAGTTGAATCTTGGAGATCGCAGCCTCGCTTCGCTCGGCAGCTCCTACGGCCCATGCGAAGGAGATATGCATGCTCAAGACATTGGCGGTGGCCAACTACCGGTCCATCAATAAGTTGGTCATCCCGCTGGGCCGACTGAACCTGATCACCGGCCCCAACGGCAGCGGCAAATCCAATCTGTATCGTGCCCTGCGCCTGTTGGCGGAGACGGCGCAGGGCGGGGTGGTGAATGCCTTGGCCCGTGAAGGCGGACTGGATTCGACCTTCTGGGCCGGGCCGGAAGAAATCAGCCGTCGGATGCGCAACGGCGAAGTGCCTGTCCAGGCGACGGTGCGTCAGGGCACCAAGCGCCTGCGCCTGGGCTTCGCCGCTGAAGACTTCAGCTATTCAATCGCCCTGGGCCTGCCGGAGCCCAGTCGCTCGGCGTTTTCGCTGGATCCGGAGATCAAGCGCGAATGCATCTGGGCCGGCCCGGTGTTTCGACCGGCCAGCCTGCTGGTGGATCGTAACGGGCCGATGGTCCGTGCCCGCGAGGGACGTTCGTGGGACGTCCTGTCCCAGCACACCCCGACCTTTGACAGCCTGTTCGACCTGGTCGGCAGCCTGCGTGCCTCGCCGGAGGTGCTGCAAATGCGCGAGTTCATTCGCCGCTGGCGTTTCTACGATCACTTTCGCAGCGACGCCGACGCCCCGGTGCGCCAGCCGCAACTGGGCACCCGCACGCCGGTGTTGCATCACGATGGCCGCGACCTCGCCGCCGCACTGCAAACGATCCTTGAGATAGGCGACGTCGAGGCGTTGCATGCCGCTATCGGCGATGCCTTCCCGGGTGCTCATCTGCAAATCGACAAGCTGCAAGGTGGACGTTTCGCCATCGCCTTCCAGCAGCACGGCCTGCTGCGACCGCTGACCGCCGCCGAACTGTCGGACGGAACCCTGCGCTACCTGTTGCTGGTGGCCGCCCTGCTCACGCCGCGACCGCCCTCGCTGATGGTGCTCAACGAGCCGGAAACCAGCCTGCACCCGGACCTGTTGCCGGCCTTGGCACGCTTGATCATCCGAGCCTCCGCCAATTGCCAGGTCTGGGTCGTGTCCCACGCCACGCGCCTGATCGCAGCGTTGGAAAAGGATGAGGATTGCAATTGCATCGTGCTGGAAAAAGACTTCGGGCAGACCGGGATTACCGGGCAGCGCGCGTTGGATGAGCCGGCGTGGCATTGGCCAGATTGACGGGCGCCTGATCAACCGAATCGCGAGCAAGCTCGCTCCCACAGTAGACCTTCAGTGAACACAGGACTGTGAGCATATGAAAATCCATTGTGGGAGCGAGCTTGCTCGCGATGGCTATCGGAAGGTCACCTCAACAATCAGAGTCTCACCCCTGCCACTTGCCCCCCTCGACTATCACGCTCTCAGGCTTGGTGTCATCGCTCAGTTCCTTGCGCACATATTGGTCGTACAGCTTGAGCAGGTATTTTTCCTCACCCAGCTTCGCCAGCTCGGCATTGACCCAATCACGCAGTTCGACATTGCCCTTTTTCACCGCCGGTGCAATCGGCGCTTCGGCACCCAGGGTCTGCTCGAGCACGCGATAGCCGGGGTTCTGCTTGGCCCAACTGAACAGCACAAGATTGTCTTGGGCATAGGCATCGCCACGACCGTTGGCCAGCGCCTGCAACGACTCGGAATTCTTCTCGAACTTGAGCAGTTTCCAATCCGGATGGTTCTTGGTCAGCCAGATATCCGCCGTCGTACCAGTGGTGACGATGGTGGTGCGGGTCGCCAGGTCATCGAGGCTTTTCACCGCGCTGGCTTGCGGCACCAGCGCCTGCACCGCGACCTTCAGATTCGGATTGGTGAACTCCACCGCCTCCTTGCGCTCCGGGGTCACGGTCATGTTGGCCAGGATCAGGTCGACCTTGTCACTTTGCAGGAACGGAATCCGGCTCGCCGGCTCGACTGCGACGAACTCGACCTTGTTTTCATCACCGAGCAGGTCCTTGGCGAATCGACGGCCGATGTCGGTATCGAAGCCGACATACCGCCCCGATTCATCGACAAAACCAAACGGCGGCTTATCGGTGAAGACGCCGACAATCAATTTGTCCCGCGCCTTGATTTTGTCCAGGTAGCTGGCCGGCGCGGTGCCTTGGCTGGCAACGTTGGGCTTCGGCGGTTCTTCGGTTTTATTGCAGCCGGCCAGCAGGAAGGCGGCGAGCAATGGCAATAGCAGCAGAGAAGACTTGGCAGTTTTCATGACGGTTGCAGTTCCTTTGTTTGAGTCGTTTTGGGTAGTGCGGCGACGTAGGAGAACTTCTCCAGGAACTGCTGCGCGCGTGCGGTTTGCGGGTTCGTAAAGAAAATCTCGGGAGGGTTTTGTTCAAGGATGCGCCCAGCGTCCATGAACACGATGCGGTCAGCCACAGCGCGGGCGAAGGCCATTTCGTGGGTGACTATGAGCAAGGTCATGCCTTCGCGGGCCAAGCCCTGGATGACTTCCAACACCTCCTTGACCATTTCCGGATCGAGGGCGGCGGTGACTTCATCGAACAACATGACCTGGGGATTCATGCACAGCGAACGCACGATGGCGATGCGTTGTTGCTGACCGCCAGAGAGCTGGCGCGGGAAAGCATCGCGCTTGTCCAGCAGGCCCACCCGCGCCAGCAGCGCTTCGGCCTGGTCGCGCGCTTCGCGGCGGTCGCGTTTTTGTACCTTGACCGGGCCGAGCAGCACGTTGTCGAGCACGCTCATGTGCGGAAACAAGTGGTAGCTCTGGAACACCATGCCGATCTGTTGTCGCACTTCACGCCAGTCGGTACTTTTATCCAGCAGCTCGCGTCCGGCGAATGCCAGGCTGCCGCTGTGGGCCACTTCCAGGCCGTTGAGACACCGCAGCAAGGTACTTTTGCCACAACCGCTGGGACCGAGGATGACGATCACTTCGCCTGTCTTCACTTGCAGGTCGATGCCGTCCAGCACCTGCTGCTCGCCGAAAAACTTGTTGAAACCCTTGAACTCGATCAATGCGCTCATGCTTGCGTCCAGCGCCGCTCCAACACGCGCGAGGCGGCCGAGAGCGGGTAGCAGATGAAAAAGAAAAACAGGAACAGCGCGCCGTAGATCAGCACGGATTCGTAGGTGCGCTCGATGATCTGCTGGCCGACCTTGATCACATCCACGACACCAATCAGCACCGCGAGGGAACTGGTCTTGATGATGCGCGTGTAGACGTTGATGGTCGGCGGCGTCATGCGTCTCATCGCTTGCGGCAACAGGACATGGCCATAGAGTTGCGGCCCGTTCAGCCCAATCGACAAGCCCGCCTCCCGCTGGCCCCGCGGCAGCGAATGCAACGCGCCACGCACCACTTCGCCGACCTCACTGGCGCCCCACAACGACAGCACCAGGACCGCACACCAGAAGCTGGGAATGCTCAGTCCGAAAAAAATCGGCAGACCGAAGAACAGCAGATACAACCAGACCAGCACCGGAATCGCCCGGAACAGCTCCAGGTAGACCCGCAGGACGGCGTCCAGCCATTTCACGCCCAACGTCCGCAACACGCCATAGAGAACACCGCCAACGGTGCTGAAGGCGATGCCGAGAAAGGAAATCGACAGGGTTTGCACGGCGCCCTTGCCCAGTTGCGGCAACGACACCCACAGCAATTCAAGACCCGAACTGGCCATGCTGGAGCCTCCTTTCCAGGCGGCTGAGCAACAGCGACAGCGGCAAGAACAGCAGCACGCAAATCAACGTCAGCACGGCGAGCATTTCATAGGTTTTGTAGTAGAGCGCGATGTAGCTCTTGGTGGTGTAGAGAATCTCCGGCACCGCCACGGCCGAGACCACGGTGGTCTCCTTCAGCAGGAAAATGAAATTGGCGAACAGCGACGGCAGGCTGAGGATCCCGGCCTGCGGCAGGATCACGTAACGCAGCAATTGCCCGTGGGACAGCCCGATGGAACGACCGGACTCCAATTGCGCCTGGGGCACTGCGTCCACGCCCGCCCGCAGCACTTCCGTCAGGTAGGCACCGCCCAGGAAGGTCATGGTGATGATTGCCGCCGCAAACCCGGACACCTTGATGCCCAACGCCGGCAGGGCGAAGTAGACAAAAAACAGTTGGATAAGCAGCGGCGTGTTGCGGGCCAGCTCCACATACAGCCCCACCAGGCGTTGCAGATAAGGCGTGCGCAGCACGAGGATCGTCGCGTTGATCAGCGCCACCAGCAGCGACGTCACGATCGCGATTAGACCAACCTGCAGCGTCACGCCCACAGCCTTGAGGAACGCCGGGAGAGTGCCAAGGATAAAAGCGAAATCGAAGTTCATTGAAGATCCTGGACGCCACTGGGTAAGCGGCGGTGATGCGGTCCATGGGCAGCGGATGACTGCTCGCAGGAAGCGACTTTAAAGGCATAAGAAGTAGAATTTAAATACCGTTAAAGCATATTGATATCACCCAAAAAACTATCCCCGCGCATTTGCCCGGATGGGCAAAGGCGACTACTTTCCTTGCGTCGCAGGGAAGACCTTCAGGGGTCATCCTTGATCCATCACAAGGAAGAAGATATGGCTGACGTAAAAGTGCCGCAGCGACTGGAACCGCGGGAGATGGTGAAATTATTGGTGGCGTTGCGCAGGGCGTTGAAGACCAGGGTGGCCTGATTTGCGCCTTTGATCTTGTGGCGAAGGAGCTTGCTCCCGCTGGCCTGCGTAGCAGGCCCCCAGCAGTCCTTCAGGTAGATCGCATCAGCGGGTTTTGCGACTGCTGCGCAGCCGAGCGGGAGCAAGCTCCCTCGCCACAGGTAATCCTGTCCCTGACCCAAGCAATCTTTCGAGCATAAAAAAACAGCCGACGCTGTATCAGCCGTCGGCGTTTGAAACCGTGAAAGGGTCTACCGCGCGAATCAGAACGCCGGCAGTACCGCGCCGCTGTATTTCTTCTCGATGAACGCTTTCACTTCCGGGCTGGTCAGGGCCTTGGCCAGTTTCTGGATGGCCGGGCTGTCCTTGTTGTCCGGACGGGCCACCAGGAAGTTCACGTACGGCGAATCCGAACCCTCGATCACCAAGGCGTCCTTGGCCGGATTCAGGCCTGCTTCCAAGGCGTAGTTGGTGTTGATCATGTCCAGGTCAACCTGATCCAGTACGCGCGGCAACATGGCCGATTCCAGCTCCTTGAACTTGAAGTTCTTCGGGTTCTCAGCGATGTCTTTCGGCGTCGCCAAAGCGTTTTTCGGATCCTTGAGTTTGATCAGGCCAGCCTTCTGCAGCAGGATCAGGGCGCGGCCGCTGTTGCTGCCTTCGTTAGGGATAGCGATGGTTGCGCCGTCCTTCAGCTCAGACAGGCTCTTGACCTTTTTCGAATAGCCGCCGAACGGTTCGACGTGTACGCCAATGACAGTTACCAGGTTGGTGCCTTTGCCTTCGTTGAAGCTCTTGAGATACGGCAGGGTCTGGAAGTAGTTGGCGTCCAGGCGCTTCTGGTCAACTTGTACGTTGGGTTGGACGTAGTCGGTAAACACCTTGATCTCCAGGTCCACGCCTTCTTTGGCGAGGGCTGGCTTGATCAGCTCAAGGATTTCGGCGTGAGGTACCGGGGTGGCGGCGACGACCAGTTTCTCTGCGGCCTGGGCCAGGCCCGAGGTCAGGGCTGCCGCCAATGCGGTGAACAACAGAACCTTTTTCATGCAGTGTCCTTATCGAAAATCACGGTCGTCATCGACGACGGCCAAAGTGAGGTGCCAGCGAAGTGCTATCGCTGGCGTGATGCGGAAGATACCGATATTTTTTATGCCTTAACAATATCTTTTATTCAAGTTCATATTCATTTTACTCATATAGGAAAAACGCAGCTTTTTGTGCCGAGGGAGCTTGCTCCCTGGCCACAGTTGAGCGGGTCCCGGCCTATAGCGTTTGGCTCAATTGATCGAGCAGTGCCCTGAGCGCTGTGCGCTCGGCTTCCGAACCCTGGGCAATGACCTGCGCCACCTGCCGGTCAATCGATTCCAGCGCCGATGGCTGGGACGGCAAGTTCAGATGCTCCGGCGAAATCTCGTCCCCGGTACTCACCAGCAATGCAAAGTGGATGATGTTCTCCAATTCGCGGGTATTGCCCGGCCAGCTATGCCGCTCCAGCGCGTGCTGCGCCGCTTCGCTGATCAACGGCACGGCCAGACCGAGGCGCTGGCTGTAGATGCCCAAAAAATATTCGGCCAGGGACAGGATGTCGCCCACCCTCTCGCGCAAGGCCGGTAATTCGAGTTGCCCCTCGCTCAGGTAGTGGTAGAGCCGATCATGGAATTTCCCAGCCGTCACCGCTTGCGCCAGGTCGATGCTGGTGGCCGCAACCAGACGTACGTCTACTGGGCTGGGCTGATGTGCACCTACGCGGGTGACTTCGTGATTTTCCAGCGCCGCCAGTAACTTGACCTGGATCGGCAGCGGCAAATCGCCGATTTCATCCAGGTAAAGCGTGCCGCCATTGGCCGAACCAAACCACCCTGCCCGGCTGCTGGCCGAACCGCTATGGCTGCCAGCGGCATAGCCGAACAATTCGGCATCGGCATAGGTCGGGCTGATGGCCCCGCAATTGACCGAGACAAACAATCCGCCGCGATTACTCTCGCGATGGATATGCCGGGCCAGCAATTCCTTGCCGGTGCCGGTTTCACCGCGAATCAATACCGAAACCGAGCGTGGCGCCAGTTGCTCCAGCTCCTCGCGCAATTGCCGAGAGCGTGGGTCGACGAACACCAGCGCCTTGGCGCGGATGCTCAGGGGGCTTTTTTCCGCATCGGGAAAGGTCAGCAAGGGCTGACCAAAGGTTTCATGCAAACTCATGGCAGTCTCCCGCCCCAGGCCGCCGGGAGACGGAGGGCGTTTAAAATTCAGGCGCGACGCAGGGCGTGATGCTCCATGCGGTTTTGCAAACGATAGAGATAAGCGAATCCCTGCTCCCAACGCTGGTGGCCGGACTTCACATTGATATGCCCCGCCCCGGCCAGGATCCCGGCCTCGGCGCCCCAGTTGCGGGCCAGCTCCATGGCGCGTGGGGCACTGACCGCCGCGTCGTTGTCGGAACTGACCACTTGGCTGGGGAAGGGCAGCAACGTCGTCGGGATCGGCGCGAAATTGCGCAGCGCCGGAGCACAGGCCGGCCGCTCCACATCCGCCGGCGCGACCAACAACGCACCGCGCACCTGTCGCAGCAATTGCACCGGCGCGGTAGCGGCCCAATGGGCCACCGTGATGCAGCCCAGGCTGTGAGCGATGAGAATCACTGGCGTGCTGTCGGCGGCTATCGCTTCGGCCAGCGCGGCAACCCAATCTTCTCGCCGGGGCGTCAACCAATCGGCCTGTTCGACCCGAGTGCTGTTGGGCAGGCTGTTCTGCCAGTGGGTTTGCCAATGATTTTCCGGCGATCCTTGCCAGCCCGGCACAATCAGGTAGCGAATCGATTCGTTGCGCATGGGTGCTCTCCTGCGTGTCTGTTCCCGGACGAGTATAAGGAGGAGAGTTATATTATTTAAGGAATAAGAAGCTATTTATTAATAATTAAAATGAATAACTATTTAGCCTGTGGGAGCGAGCTTGCTCGCGATATCGACGTGTCTGTTGCATCAGGATTGACTGACAGTCCGCTATCGCGAGCAAGCTCGCTCCCACAGGTATGCAGCATAAGCCTCAATCGCTACGGCCTTTGCGCAACAGCACGTCGAGCTGATCCACCACCACCGCCCAGTCTGCATCTTCAAGAATCTCGTCACGCAGCAATTGTCGCTGGCCCTCGCTCCAGAAGAAGGCATCGGCCAGATGCAGATCCGGTTTGAGCGGCGAATGACTGGCGATGAACTGGTCGATGCTGACGGCGTCATCTGGCAGGCCGAGCTGTTTGAACAAGGCGGGAAGGGTGTGGACCGGGGTTTCCATGGGGGCTCCTGAGCAGGGTCGGATGGCTGGGGCGTTGTCCTCGAAGTCTAGTCCTTTGGCGAGGACACCGAGCCCTTTGTCTTGGCTTCGACCATTCTCAGCAACTCCAGCGATTCGTAAGGCGCTTGTGCCCAACGTTCTACCCGATCGCGCAACAGCGGCGACGCCTCCCGGCGCTTGTCCTCGCTATCGCCCGCAAACGCCTGCGTCGGCTGCTTGGCATGCAGCCCCGCCGCCGAGGAGGCTTGCCCGCGTTGTTCGATGTCCAGTCGGAAAAAACCAGCCAGCCTGCCTGCCATCGCCTCGGGCAATTCGGCGTAGTTGACCGCCGTTCCGGCAAGCGCCCGGCAGTGCTCCAGTCCTACCTGCAACAGCCTTCCCAACCGTCGAGCGACATAGTCTTCCTGGCCATCAAACGGCGCCCCGTCGTCCAGCACGCTTGCCCCGATCATCCCTGGCGCCATGTGCATGCCGGGACGGCGCATATGGGAAACCGCGATTTCCACGGGGTCGCGATAAAGGAACAGCCAAGGCGTGTCGGGAAAACACTCGCGCAGCAACGCCAGCTCGCCGATGTTCCAGGCGTCGAGCTTGATGACCAACCGCTGTTCCACGCCTCGGCGACGTTGCCCGTAGGCGGACATCAAGCCCTTGAGCGCCACGCACCGTTCGGCGGTCGGCAGGTCACTGCGCAGCAGTGCGTCCAGGGGCGGCGGCTCGGAGATAACGATGTGGTCGTCCAATTGGGCGAGCATCTGGCTGATCAATGTCGAGCCGCATCGGGAGGCATGGAAAATGAACGCACCGGGCTTGAGTCCCGGGCTCTGACGTTGCCACTGACCGAGAGCATCCAGCGGCGTCTGGCGGCGGAACGCTTGATTGAACGGCAAGCGCAGGGCTTGCTCCACGGCATCGCTGAAGAATGGCTGTGACAATCGTTGGTCACCGAACCAACACCAATCGACCCGCCACTGCCCCGCCTCTTGCCATAGGCGGATCGGTAGCCAGCCCTCCAGGTTCAGCTCTTCCACTGGTCGCTCCATTGCCGGCGACCGGTGCGCATGGCGGCGCGCAGTTCTTCCCGGGTGAAATGAAACCCCTGCTCCGCCCCCAGCGTCAGGGCCGATTCAATGAACACGTCCAGGTCCTGCAGGCTTTGCAACGTTCGGGCAAGGTGCGGATCAGCCTCCACGCGCCGCTGAAAGCAGGCCAAGTCACTTTGCGTGACGCCGGCGATGGGCGTGGAGGTCAGCCCGTCGGCAATTTGCCTTTCCAACCACGGCCCGGGACGGCAGTCGAGCACCAAGTGAACACGCGACTGGTCACTTCGATTAGCGACACGATGCGGACGCGCCAGATCAAGGAACCAGCACTCTCCCGCTTTCATCGGAATGATCTGCCCGTCCAGCCAGAAATCCACGTCAGGCGCGCTTAGCAGCGGAACGTGCAGGCGCAAGTCGGCATCCGGCCCGCCCAGGTCGTAGTCGCGATGTTCATGGATGCGTCCGCCAGGTCCCAGTCGCAACAGGCGGGCCGAGACGATATCCAGCGGCCAACCGCGCAACGCCTGCCGCCAGCGCTCGTCTTCCAGCCAGGGCGCACGGGGCAAAGGCCTACCGCGTCCGGGCGACAGTTCGGTCAAGGCATCGGCCGCCGAAATCAACGCGACGCCACTCCAATCACCGCTGTGATAGGCGGTGTTGAAGTGGCCTCGCCAACGATCCTCTTCGACGGCGGCCAACGCCTGCAACAGCAGCGGCAGGTTTACCGTGACGGGCAGCCGGGAAAACGCCGGAAGCGTCATCCCAACACTCCGTTATTGCGCCACCGGCGGCGTTGCCACCGCAATATCCCCTTGGGCCCAGGCCGCTTCGCGATTAGCCAGGGCAGTGGCGATCGACTGTACCTCGGTCGATTGCACTTCGTTTGGCAGCGGATCGAGACCGGCGCTGGCAAAGATCTGCCCATAGGCGTTGCGCAGGTCGGCGTAGGCCAAGTCCCGGCGCAGATCGGCCTGCAAGGTGTTCAACTCGCCTTGGATCAAATCCAATTCCCCGATGCCTGCGGCCTGGTGACGGCTGCGCAATTGACCGACGATCTGTCCATCGATGTCCGACAGCTGCTGGCTGGTCTTGAACTGGCGCAGCGCTTCACGGTAGTTCGCGTTGGCGACGTACAGCTGCGCCAGCACCGCAATCGACATGGCCTGGCGTCGGGCCGCCGCGACTTCTTCGCCGGCCTTGGCCACATCGATGGCTGCGGGGGCGGAGATCACGTTGAACAGGTTCCAGGTGACCTTCACGCCATAGTCGGCCCAGCCCTGTTCGACCAGGAACGAGTTGCTGTCGTAATGCCCGCCGGCCGAGAACTCCAGGCCTGGCAGCAGGCGCAACATGGCCTTGCGGGTTTCGGCGGCGGTGATGCGGGTCTGGTAATCCTGCTCGCGCAGTTCCGGCCGGCTGGCCAAGGCTTCCTGTTCGAGGCGAGCCAGGTCGACCTTGAGTTCCGGGATGGCATATTCATCCTGGGTCGCCAGGGTCAGCTCGGTGCCCAGCGGCAGATTGATCAGGGTCGCCAGTTCGGTCTTGGCCAGGGACAAGGCCCGGCGCTGTTCTTCCAACTGACGGGTGGCCTGGATCAGCGAGCGCTGGTAACCCAGGGCTTGTACCGGGTCACCGATGCGCTGCTCGCTCATGCTCTGGCTGTTGCCGCGCGCCGTCTCGACCCGGGCCATCAGGCTGTCGATCTGCTTGAGCAAGCGTTCGGCGGCCATGGCTCGCCAATAGGCCGAACGCACGTCCTGGACGATCGTGTTGATCACCTTGCGCCGGCGCTCCTGCACGATCAGCCGCTGGTCACCGGCCTGCTTGGCGCTGATGTAGCTGACGCCGAAATCGAGGACGTTCCAGACCATGGTCAGGTCCGCCACCTCACGGTCACGATCCTGAGAGGTGGACGGCTCCAGGGACTGGGTGCCGGTTTCCACGCTCTGGCTGCTGGAAGCGTTGACGTTGTTGCGGCCCACATAGCCCGCGTCCAGGGCCATGCGCGGCAGCATGTCGAAACTGGCCAGGTCGAGTTGGCGCTTGGCCAAGGCCTCTTCCATGATTTTCAAGCGGCCTTCAAGGTTGTACTTCACCGCGCGGGCCATGGCCTGGTGCAAGGTCAATGGCCCACTGAGGGGCTCCTGGTCCTTGTACATATTCTGCAGGTCGGTGCGGGCGCGTTGCTCGCTGACGCTGCGATCGATCGGCTCGCTGGTGACCGCACAACCGCTGACCACCAACGCCAGCAGACTCATACCGAATAACTTCTGACTTCTATTCATCCCTGGATTGCCCCTGGCTGCCGTATTTTCTTATGGGAGTTGTTCAGGCCTGCACTTGGCGGATGCCGGCCTGTTTCAGAGCCATTGCCAGGCTGTCCACCTGACGTTGCTCTGTGTCTTTGAGTTGTTGCAATTGCTGGCCCAAGGTCGGTGCGCCGAATACCCCGCGCATGCCTTGGGACGCATCGCCCCCTTTGATCGACTGATTGTCGAAGGCATCCAGCGATTCGCCTTCGGAACTGGCGTCCTGGTTGAACAGGCTGGAAATCGTGCTGCTGCCGAACACCCCGCCATCGCCACCACCAAAGCCCAGGAACCCCTGGCCCGAACCGTCCCCGGCGGCGTCGCTGCTGAACACTTGGGCGATATAGCTGGGCGCCAGCTCGCCACGGTTGATGAAGATGCTGCCAATAGGATCGAGACCGCCAACATCGCGCTGCTCGAACAGCGGCGGGAAGCCCAGCGGCGAGCCCAGATTGCCGGTCGGCGGAGTGAAGACGATCGGCTGCAACGGCACCTCGGACGGCGGGATGACCGTCACGGGGTCCGATGTCAGGAAGTCCGGCGGTGGCGTCACATCGTTGGGCGCCACGGTGTCGATCGCGTAGTTGTTGGACACCGCCACGCTTGATCCGGCGTTGCCCGACAGGTCGCTGACGTTGCTGGTGTCCAAGGCGATGAAATTGCTTGGGTCGGTGAGGTTCACCGTGGGCGTGAACGTTGCCGTCCAGGTCTTGCCGCCGTCGCTGCTGCTCAGGTTGCTCAGGTCGCCGTTGGTGACGCTCAGGTCCGACAGGTCGAAGTCCGTCACCGCCTCGCTGAAGGTGAAGGTCACCTGGGTCGTCTGGCCCACCCCCAGGTTCGGGTTGGCGACCACGATGGTCGCGGTCGGCCGGGTCGCATCGAGGGCATAGTTGGCGGAGATGGCGATGCCCACGCCGGCGTTGCCGGCGCTGTCCTGCACGTTGCTGGCGTCGAGCAGGATCAGGTTGGTGGCGTCGTTGACACCCACCGTTGGCGTCAGGGTCGCCGTCCAGGTCAGGCCGCCGTCGCTGCTGGCGAGATTGGACAGCACGCCATTGGCGACACTGAGGTCCGACAGGTCGAAACCGGACACCGCCTCGGTGAAGCTGATGGTCACGGTGGTGGTCTGGCCGATGCCCAGCGAGGTATCGGCCACCACGATGGTCGCACCCGGGCGCACGGTATCGATTGCATAGTTGTTGGAGGCGACCACGCCGACACCGCTGTTGCCCGAAACGTTCGTGACGCCACTGGTGTCCAGGCTGATCAGGTTGCTGGTGTCGGTGATATTGCTCGCCGGCGTGAACGTTGCCGTCCAGGTGACGCCGCCGTCAGTGGACGACACATTGCTCAGCGTCCCGTTGCTGACGGTCAGGTCGCTGTTGTCGAAACCGCTGACCGCTTCGGAGAAGGTGATCGTTACTTGCGACGTTTCACCCACGCTCAGCGCGGTATCGGCGACGACGACAGTGGCGGTCGGCACGCGAGTCTCAACGGCGTAGTTGGCCGAATCGGTAGTGCCGGTTCCGGTGTTGCCCGCCGCATCGCTCACCCCGGTATTGTCGAGAATGATCAGGTTGGTGGCGTCGCTCACGCCCAGGGTAGGCGTAAACGTGGCGGTCCAGGTCAGGCCGCCATCACTGCTGTTCACGGCGCTCAGCGTGCCGTTGGCAACGCTCAAGTCATCGTTGCTGAAACCGCTCACCGCCTCGCTGAACGTAATGGTCACTTGCGCCGTTTCCCCCGGCCTCAGCGATGAATCACTGAGCACGATGGTGGCGGTCGGACGCTGGGTATCGAGGGCGTAGTTATTGGAATCGGTCGTGCCGACGTTGGCGTTGCCCGCCAGGTCGATAATGCCGCCGCTGTTGAGCGAAATCACATTGCTGCTGTCGTTGATCCCGTTGGTGGGCGTTAAAGTCGCGGTCCAGGTGATACCGCCGTCGCTGCTGCTCAGCCCGGAGATCGTCCCGTTGGCGACGGTCAGGTCGGCGGCAGTGAACGCCGTTATGGCCTCGCTGAACGTGATGGTTACCAAGGAAGTTTCGCCGGCCGCGATGGCGGTATCGGCCACGACAATGGTCGCGGTCGGACGCACCGTATCCACCACATAATTATTGGAGTCGGTGGTGCCGACACCGGCGTTGCCCGCGCCGTTGATCAGGCCGGTATTGTCCAGGGTGATCACGTTGCTGGTATCGGAAATGCTGGTGCTCGGCGTGAAGGTGGCGGTCCAGGTGACGCCGCCGTCGGTACTGCTCATGGTGCCCAAGGTACCGTTGCTGACGGTCAGGTCCGAATTGTCGAAGCCACTGACCGCCGAGTTGAACGTCACGGTCACGATCGTCGTTTCGCCAATGCCCAAGGTGCTGTCGGCGACCACGATGGTTGCCGTCGGTACGTTGGTGTCGACCTGGTAATTGTTGGAATTGGTGGTCCCGGTACCGGTATTGCCCCCCGCATCAGCGATGCCGGTGTTGTTCAGAGTAATGACGTTGGACGTATCGCTGACCCCGAGGGCCGGGGTGAAGGTAGCGGTCCAGGTAATGCCGCCATCGCTGCTGCTGACCGCGCTCAACGTGCCATTGGCCACGCTCAGGTCCGAATTGTCAAAACCGCTGACCGCTTCGGAGAAGGTGATGGTAACCAGGGAGGTTTCGCCCACGCTCAGGGCGGTGTCGGCGATCACGATGGTGGCCGTTGGACGCTGGGTGTCGACGGCATAGTTATTGGAGTCGGTGGTGCCACTGCCGGTGTTGCCCGCGCCATCCACCACGCCGGAATTGTTGAGGGTGATCAGGTTAGTGGCGTCGGTGACGCCCGCCGACGGCGTGAATGTCGCCGTGTAGGTGATGTTGTCGCTGGTGCTCAGGCCGCTCAGGCTGCCGTTGGTGACACTCAGGTCCGCCAGGGTGAAACCGGTCACCGCCTCGCTGAAGGTAATCGTCACCACTGACGTTTCGCCAGCGCCGACAGCCGAGTCAGCAACCACAATGGTTGCAGTCGGACGCGCGGTATCGATGGCGTAGTTGTTGGAATCGGTGGTGCCGCTGCCACTGTTGCCCGCCGCGTCCGTCACGCCGGTATTATCCAGGGTGATGAGGTTGCTGGTGTCGCTGACGCTGGCGCTTGGCGTCAGCGTCCCGGTCCAGGTGATGCCGCCGTCGCCGCTGCTCAGGCCGGTGACCGTACCGTTGGCGACCGTCAGGTCAGCGGTGGTAAAGCCTGTTACCGCTTCGTTGAAGGTGATGGTCACCAGGGAGGTTTCGCCGACGCTCAGCGAGGTATCGCTGACGACGATGCTGGCGGTGGGACGTTGGGTATCGACGGCGTAATTGTTGGAGCTGGTGGTACCGGAGCCGGCATTGCCCGCCGCGTCCGCCACGCCGGTATTGGCCAGGATAATCAGGTTGGTGGCGTCGCTGATGCTGGCGCTCGGGGTCAGCGTTGCGGTCCAGGTAATGCCGCCGTCGCTGCTGCTCAGCCCGCTCAAGCTGCCGTTGGCGACGGTCAGGTCGGCCAGGGTGAAGCCCGTGACGGCCTCGCTGAAAGTAATCGTGACTAGGGACGTTTCACCGACGCTCAGGGCCGTATCGGCGACCACGATGGATGCCGTCGGACGCTGCGTGTCGACGGCGTAGTTGTTCGAGTCGGTGGTGCCGCTGCCGACGTTGCCGGCCAGGTCGGCAACGCCGCTGTTGTCCAGTGTGATCAGGTTGGTGGTGTCGCTGGTGCTGGCGCTCGGAGTCAGCGTCGCAGTCCAGGTGATACCGCCGTCGCTGGTGCTCAGCCCGGTCACGCTGCCATTGGCAACGGTCAGGTCCGCCGCGGTGAAACCACTCACGGCCTCGCTGAAAGTGATGGTGACCACCGAGGTTTCGCCCACGCTCAACGCGGTGTCGGCGACTACGATTGTGGCGGTCGGACGTTGCGTGTCGACGGCATAGTTGTTGGAATTGGTCGTGCCCACGCCGGCGTTGCCATTGAGGTCCGCCACGCCGGTGTTATTCAGCACAATGAGATTGGAGGTGTCGGTGACCGCTGCATCCGGCGTCAACGTGGCCGTCCAGGTGATGCCGCCGTCGCTGGTGCTCAGGCCGCTGATCGAGCCGTTGGCGACGGTCAGGTCGGAGGTCGTGAAACCGCTGACGGCCTCGGAGAAGGTGATGGTGACTGTCGAGGTCTCGCCAATCCTGAGGGCCGTGTCGCTCACCACGATGGACGCCGTGGGCGCCACGGTGTCGTTGACGATGTAGTTATTCGAGTCGGTAGTGCCTACGCCAGCATTGCCGGCCAGGTCGGCAACGCCGGTATTGTTAAGGGTAATGATGTTGGTGGTGTCGGCGATGTTGCTGGCCGCGGTCAACGTACCGGTCCAGGTTATGCCGCCGTTGCTGGTGGTCAAGGTGCCGACGGTGCCGTTCTGTACCGTCAGGTCCGCCGCGGTGAGGCCGGTCACCGCTTCGGAGAAGGTGATGGTCACCGTCGACGTGCCACCGGAGTTCAGGTTGGTATTGGCCACCACGACGGTCGCGGTGGGCGGCGTCTCGTCCGGCACATAGTTGGTATTGATGGTGCCGCCGTCGCCGTAGACGTTGGCCACTGAGGCCGGCGAAACGCCTGCGGTGCCCGCACTCGTCCCCCCCACGCCACTGCCGCCGACGTTGCCGGCCAGGGCAGCGAAGTTCGCGGCGGTGATCAGGATCGAACCTTTGTTCCAAATGGCGCCGACACCGACGCCACCGGCACCGCCCGCCTGGAGATAGCCACCGCCAGCCCCGCCGCCGCCACCGCCACCACCCGCGCCGACGTTATTGGAAATGACCGAGTTGCCAATAATCCGCAGGGTCGCGCCGGTATCGTTGTAGATACCTCCGACCGCACCGCCACCGTCACCGCCGAAGTTGTCGTACCCGTCACCACCGCCGCCACCGCCGATGGATAATCCGCCGCTGCTGGCCGTACCGCCGGCCGAACCGGTGCTGTAGCCCGGATAGGCGGCGCCGCCAGCGCCACCCGTGGTCGAACCGCCACGCCCGCCAATGTTGAAGAAGCCGCCACCCGCGCCGCCCTGCCCGGCCGTGCCGTTGGAACCCGTGGAGTTGAGCGTGTCGCCGCCCTTGCCGCCGATACCGCTACCGACCGCACCGCCGCCACCACCGCCGCCACCGGCGTATTGCGGCGTCACGCCACCGCCACCACCACCGCCCGAAGCGGCGTTGGCGGTGACCGTAACGTTGCGCAGGGTCAGGGTGCCGGCGTTATAGATACCCCCGCCCTTGGACACCAACGCATCGTCGCCGCCATTGCCTCCGTTACCCGCCGTCATACCCCGGGTGATCACCAGCCCATCGAGGGTTGCGGTCGTGCCGGATGTCACGTTGATGATCTGGGTGCGGAATTGCCCATCCAGGGTCACGTCGGCCACGTTGTCGTTGTTGAGGTCGCCGTCGATGGTGATGTTCTTGTTGACCACCAGCACCGACGTCAGCCCGACGGTCATGGTGTTGTTGAACGTGACGATGTCGCCGTTCTGCGCAGACGCCAAGGCGGCGCGCAGGGAACCGACGCCAGTATTGAGGTTGTTGGTGGCGGTCCAGGTGGCCAGGCCCCATTGATATTCGCTCATGGCCTTGCTCGACAGCACATTGGCGCTTTCGATGCTGCCGGTGGCGATTTCCAGATTCCAGTCGCCGCCCAGGCCAGTGCGGTCGTCGGAAGCAGCCACGTCCCGGCCGGTGAGCTGCGCCAGCGAGTTGACCAGGCTCATGCCGCGGTCGCCTTCGGCGGTGTAGCAGCCGTAAATAAGGATATCGCCGCCAGCGTTCATATCCTTGCCGATCTGCGCCAGCACTTCGCTGCGGGCCTGGACGTTGTCCGCGGACAGGTAGCTGTTGCCCAGCCATAAATCACCGGCGTTACCGTGGGCGATGATCTGTACCGAACTGACGCCCTGGTGGGTGTCCAGGTAATCGGCGATCTGCTGCAAGCCGTCCTTGGTGCCATCCAGTTGCACCACCTCGGTACCCGGCGCTACGCCTTGCAGCAACCGGGCGGAGTCCTTCACGCGGGAGTCGACGAACACCACGGACTTGCCCGGCACGGCCGCCTCGGTAGCATCGGTCTGGCCTTGCGGCGCATGGGTGTCGGAAGGCTGGTCCGCCGTGGGCGTCTTCGCCGCGTCAGCGGTCGGGTGTGCGTCCGGCTGCGCGGCATCGGCCACGGTCGCGGCCACCGCGCCGTCGAAGAGCATTCGCGGCTCCAGCGACATGATCATTGGCGATGCCAGGGCTTGTGCGCCCTCGGTTACCCGCGATTTGCCTTTGCTCCACCACATGACGATCACCCGGACTCGAACTTTCTTGAACGCAACTGATAAAAACCGCGATCAACTGATCGCGGCGTCGGCTTTCATGCGAATGACATTGGCGGCGCTGGCGGTGCCATCGCGCCAGAACGACAATTCGGCAAATTTATCGAACAGATCCGGCGGCAGCAGCGTCCGTCGGGCTTGCGGTGCAACCTTGGGCTTGACCTTGTGCAGGCCGGCAACACCCAAGGCCTGATCGAAGGCCGGGGCGTCGTAGGTCAAGTGATTGAAGTCGTGCTCGAACCACGGCTCGCCAATGAATTCGTAGACCAGCCGCATGACGCGTTCAGGCGCCTGGCTCAACAAGTCGTAGTCGACGATCAACAACGATTCGGCGTTCTCGCCGTAATAGGCTTCTTTCAGCGCAGTCCAGGCGAACCCCACCAGGCGATTGCGCTGGGCCAGGGTTTCGCAACGGCTGTAGACGGTGTTGCGCTCGTCATCGTCGTTGAACAACTTGGTGTTTTCGAACGGGTTGGCGCGGTAGAGCCGCTCCAGGCTGTCGAGGACCCAGGCGACGTTGCGCACGCAGGCGATGGTCTTGGCTTGGGGGAACAGGTCCTGCAGGGCTGGCAGGCGCGCGCACCATTGGCGGTTGGTGTCGAAGATGACCGGCTTATCGGATTTGTCGGCGTAGTAGGAATCGAAGAGGCCGCGCAGCAGGCGGCGACGCAGGTCGGTGTCGATCACCGAACCGAACTCGCTGCCGGCACTGCATTGCTGCAAGACGCTGCTGAACAGCGTACCGACGGGACTGGTCATGCCGGCGTGAAAGCGCGGGTTCTGCAACAGAATGGCAGAAAGCAGGGTCGAGCCTGAGCGCGGCAAACCGGAAATAAAGTGAAACTGCGGCAATCCATTCACCTTGTTTGTAGTCCTTTGTAGCCGAAGCGTAGCCGAGGAAAAAAACTTCGCCTAGTGGTGTTTTGATATCAAACACATCAAAACCTGTAAAAAAGATGGACGGTATCGGGGCGCCCGAGACGTGAATCGATTAAGCCAGCCGAGCCTGTTTTTTCATTCGACCCGCCCGGCAAAATCAGACATCCCCGTCTACGCTCAGCCGTGCGTGACCAGGCCAGGGAACGAAGGAGTCGGGCTGATCGCACTCTTGTCCTTCACGTGCCAGGCATCGCAAGACCAATAACCTGAGGGACGAGGAATCTATGGAAGTATTCATCGGCACTATCCAATCATTCGCCTTTAACTTTGCACCCAGGGACTGGGCCCTGTGCAATGGGCAGACGCTCGCCCTTTCTCAGTACCAGACCTTGTTCGCGCTGATCGGCGTAACGTACGGCGGTAACGGCCAGACCACCTTCATGCTGCCCAATCTGCAGGGGCGCCTGCCTTTGGGCCAAGGCAACGGGCTGGGCCTGACTCCGCGGGTGATCGGCGAGATCTCCGGTACGGAAAACGTCAGCGCAACGCTGAACAACCTGCCCAACCATACCCATGCACTCACCGGTATTACCGCCGCCACCACCCTGCAATTGGCGAACCCAGCCAGCAACCCGGTGAACACCCCGACAGCCACCAACTCATTCATCGGCACCTCGGGTACCGGCCCTGGTTCGGCGGCGATTTATTCCGATCAAGTGGGTGCTTCGCCGGTGCCATTGCAAGGCGTGACCACGGTGGTCAGTGGCACGGTCGCCCCTACTGGCGGCAGCACGCCGATGGCAATCATGAACCCGTACCTGGCAATCAACTTCAGCATCGCGCTGCAAGGCTATTTCCCATCCCGCAACTGACCACCCGCCGGAGGGCCTCGGCCTTCCGGCTTTTGGGAGCATCGACATGCTGCAACAAGTCCACAGTCGCCATTTCCAACCCCTTCTCGGCCAGACCAGCCACCTGACCCTGCCCGACGGCAGTTGCCTGCCCGTGCGGATCGAAACCCTGGAAGAAGCGCCCCGGGCAAAAATGCCCAGCAGCGAACGCATGCCGTTCAGCGTCGAATTCAACAGCCTGGAAAACACCGACTTCGTCGATGGACTCTGCGCGCTGGAAGTACCGGAATTGGGTAGGCTCGAAGGCGTGTTCGTATCACGGGTACCGCCGATGGGACGGGATCCGGCGGTGGGGTATTTTTATATTGCGTTTAATTGATGGGATTCAATAGAACTGTGGGAGCGCTTGCTCGCGATAGCGATCTCCCATCGCACCCGGTCCCCGTGGCGAGGGAGCTTGCTCCCGCTGGCCTGCGAAGCGGGCCTCTGCCTTTCTTCAGACGGGCCGTTTTGTCTGGTTTCGCGACTGCTTCGCAGCCGAGCGGGAGCAAGCTCCCTCGCCACGGGCCCACCGAACAGCAAATGTGTAGCACGGCCTTCTGTACTTTCATTGAGTTATCTGAACTTGACTAGGAGGGCTGCAACTATCATTCCGGTAAATGAGATGATCGTCATCGTCACCTTGATCATCAAAAGACGTTTCAAGTAAGGCGGGAAATTTTCGATATCGGCAGGGCTCACGTCACCCATTCGGATATATGCCCTTGGCCACACCACCATTCCGGCAATTGAAATGATCAATACGCAACCTCCAAACCAGCCTCGACCCCGCCATGCGGGGCCCCAAAGATAAATGTATCGGCTGTTTTTTAAGGCATTCATCATGGCGTCCAGATAACGACATTTCAGGTAGAAACTGTATGCAATACTCACAATCCCAAGCAGTCCCCAGCCTCCAGTAGCTATGATCGCCGCCCAGGGAGGCCACGCGTCGATACTGCTCATGGCTGTGTAACCTCGTAGATTTTCCCCCCCATGTATTCGCCAATTTCACCACCGTAAGTTGTCCCCACCCAGGCGCCAGTACCTATCAAGGCTGCGACACAGACAACACCTCCGATTCCCGTTGAAACGCCAAGCGCCAAACAAATTGGACCGCTTGCTAACTTGCCTATCTCTCCACCTGCCCAACCACCAGCCGCCGACAGGCCGAATTTACCTCCTTCAGTAAAACGGACCCTCTCACAAGCCTCCTCACCTCCCGCATCGCACACAGCCTGAACCGCCAACACCGAAGAAACCCCACCAATCCCAATCCCGACATACCCACCCATCTGCATATATTTCGCAGCACGACTGGTGCTTTCCACATGCGAGGCATAACCCGGTATCTGCCCGGGCGCGCCTGCCTTGCTCCAGTGGTGCACCAGACTACGATTCGAAATGCCTAGGGCGGTTTTCAACTTGGGATGATCGCCCAGCGTCGTATGGCCGCGCAGGCGGGTGGAATTCAGCAAGTGAGCGTCCAACTGGGCGAGCAGGAGTTTGCGCTCAGCGAAGAATTGCGCTGATTTGAGATGGCCGTGCTGGCGGTAGCTGTCCTGATGCAAGCGCTCCATGGCTTGCAGGGTGTCGCGCAGGCTGGTCAGGTGTTTTTCCATCACCACGGCGCTGACACCCAGCCAAGTCGAGGTCTGGCCGGTGAAACTGGCGATCTCGGCGGCGTGGCGGTGCATGAAGTCGGCCTGTTCGGCGGTCAGGTCTTCGAGCGCGGCATTCACCGTTTCCGCTGCAGCCATCACCTGAGCTTCTTCGCGGGTACATTGCAGGTTGTTCGGGTCGCTCAGCACGATCATCGAACCCGCTTTGACTACATCGCGGTGGGGGTTCAGCGCTCGGAATTTGCGCATCACCTGCGGGTCGGGAGCGGGGAACAACGTGGCTTCCAGCGCTTCGCGGGTCATACTTTTAGGCACGACATGGAAACCTGGTTCCTGGGGTTCGAGGCGGGTGGATGCCTCGAATGCTGTGTTGTTCGAAGGGACGAAGCCCGAGTGGCGCGACGTAGCGGGAACGGTGTTCGCGGGCGGAGAAGCCTGTTCAGCGGCTCGGCTGGCTTGCGGTGCAGCGCCGGCTTTTCTGTAAGTGGCCGAGAGTAGCGATGGAATCAACTGAGCGTTACAAGGGCAACTGCTGACGCTGTCCAGCGTGCCGGCGTTACGCCGGCCATTGCTGGTCATGCCCGAAATGCCACCCACAATCTGATAAGTCTTCCCGTCCTTGCCACAAGAAACCGGATCACCCTCACGGGCACGAGCGATACCATTCATTCGGTTGTGTGCGTCCCCATCCAGCACCTTCCCACCACAGGTGGTTTCGTCACCGATTCCAATGTAATAACCCCGGTTCATCGGATGGCATCCTTCATCTCATCCGATCGTAGGTCGGCGCCCTGCACCTGTTCAATCGCGGGCAAGAAGTCATCCGCCATCGGCACGCCTTCACGGGCAATGAGCAACAACGCGCCTTGTGGCGTATTGATGATTTCATCGCCATTGCTCAGAACGCTACCTACCAGCGCAACATGGCTGTTGCCCTCGCCCGCGCCAGTGACGATCCGTGCGATGCTCCCATCGGCGTACACAACCTGATCGCCTTTGCGCGCTGCGCAGACCGGGCGGCCATCCGCCAACGGCAACTCCAGCGGTGCCGTACCTTGCTGGATTACCCCACCGTCGCGGGTCTGGCTGCCTTCGGTGGCGACTCGGTAAATGGCGATCGGTGGATGAGCCTGGGCGTAAGCCTGTTGTTGGTTAACGCTCGCCAGAGCGTGCTCGTCGAAACCGGCAAGTTGCTGATCAGTGAAAGGTGAGTCGTCCAGGCGACGGAGATATTCAGCGGATGCTTCGTTGGTATAGGCGAGTTGCAGGGATGCATGCATTTTCAGGCTCCTACTCAGGGATAATTGTTCGCTTCGCCTCTGCCAAGCCGAAAAAATTTCAGAGCCCTGAATAAGACGTTGCATCACGGGCAAGCCGCAATCCCGAGGGGTATGGATTTAGAACGAATAGGAAACGTCCTAGGCAAAAAACCGATTATTCCTACGCTCTTTGAGGACTCCATCGTAGGGTTTACTCGGAAAGCGAGGGTGGCGGCGCGGAAGTTACGGGCACACAGCCTTCGCGAGCAGGCTCGCTCCCACAGGGGTCTTTAGCGTCTGTAAGATCGGGTCAGTTGCCTTTCGGATACCAGACCAACCGTTCCGCTGCGGGGTTGCGTTCTTGCACTTCGAAGCCCAGCGCCAGGTAATGTCGGCGGGCGTGGGGATTACTGGCCCAGACCACGGTCGCTACCGGGCAGCGGATCTGTTGTGCGGCTTTCTGCACCCCTTGCAACACTGCCCGACCGTAGCCTTGTCCACGGGCCTGGGGGACGAAAGCCAGGTAGAGGACACGGATTTCGTTAGGGCCGAAATCGGTACTCAAGGCGCCGATGGCGGTGCCGAGTTTTTCCACGACGTAATGCAAGGCGTTGGGGAAGTTATCCCCCAGGCCCTGCTCTTGTACCTGGAATTGCTGGGCGATGACTTGCTGCACCTGCTCGGGATCACCGTCGATCCATTGCAAGTCCGGCCGCGCCGCCTGGTACAGGCCCTGCAGGAACGGACCATCGCTGACCCGCGATGGACGTACCACCAATCCTTCTGCCGCCACTGCTTCCATGTTCGCTCCTCAGAACCCGCTTTCCCTGACGCCCAACGCCGCCAACCGACGCCAGGCCGCACCCAATATCGACTCGCCCTTGCCCTGCAGCACCGCCACGCCACGCAACGGCTGCACCGGGGCGGATGTGTCGTCCACCGCACTCAGCCGCACGCCGTATTGCGCCTGCACCGGCTCGGCCCGTTGCTGCGAATCGCGGCGCACGGCAATCGGCCCGTGGTGATCGGAGGTCAACGCCTGTTGCTCGACCCAGGCCACGCCGTTGGTGTCGATTTCGTTCAGTTGGACGGCAATCGAGGCGTGCATCGGATCGTCCGCGATAAACCGTCCGGTGGCACCGGGCGCAACTCGCCAGAGTTCGGCTTCGGTGAGGTAGCCACGTAAGCGGGAGTCTGCTTGCACCACCCGCGCCAGCGACTGCGTGGGCGACAACCAGCGCCCCACCGTCAGGTCCGCCAGCAGATCGCGTACCTGTCCGGCGTGGGGCGCACGCAACAGAAGGCGTTCACGCTGGGCAACCAGCCCTCGATAGTCGGCCACGGCTTCGGCCAGTTGCTGCTCGACGATGCCGGCATCAGCCGCGGTCTCACTGCGGCCGGCCTGACGGCGCATCTGCAATTGCTGGATTTCGATTTCCCGACGGACGATCGCCAGGCGCGACGCCATGTCCGGCGATTCCAACTCGATCAATACGTCGCCCTGGGCCACGACCTGGCCGTCATGAACATTCACCTGCTTGACCCGCGCCGCCACTGGCGCATGCAAGGCACTGGCGCGACCGGCCTCAAGCATCGCCGGCACTTCCACGGCGCTGCGCCACGGCAGCAGCAGGCCCAATAGCACGACCAGCAGCACCAGACAGGTCAGCAACACGCGCGGGCCATGGGCCTGCTCGCGGCGGCTCCACCATTGCCGTCCTTCATTCACGATGGGCATAAAGATGAACCAGACCAATTCCACCAACATCAAGAAGATGCCCAGCACCTTGAAGAACAGGTGATAGACCGCCAGGGCAATACCGAAGAACAACGCCGCACGCCACAGCCAGGAACCATAGCCCCACACCAGCAAGCGCCGGCGCATTTTCGGTGACCAGGGTTCCGGGGCGGCAGCGCCATAACCGAACAAGGCTTCGCGCAAGCGCCAGCGACACAGGGCAAACGCACGGCCCTGGAGATTGTCCACAGCCCACAAATCGCTGAGCAGGAAGTAGCCGTCGAAGCGCATGAAGGGGTTCAGGTTGATGATCAGCGTGGTGATCCACGTGGCGCTGGCCAACATGAACGCTGCCGTGCGCGCCGGGCCGTCGGGCAACAGTGACCAGGCCAGCAATGCGATGCAGGCCAAGAGCAACTCCGCCAGCACGCCGCCCGCACCAATCAGCAATCGGGCTCGGCGGTCATTGACCCGCCAGGCGTCGCTGACGTCGGTATAGAACATCGGCAGCAGCACCATGAACGCCACGCCCATGCTTTGCACGCGGCAGCCGGCGCGCTTGGCCATGAACGCATGGCCGAATTCGTGGCACAGCTTGGCAAAGAACAAGGCCACCCCGAACGCCAGCGCACCGCCGAGGCTGAACAGGTGCGGAAACGTCGCCAGGAACCGCTGCCAGTCCCTGGACACCAGGAAAATGCCCAGGCCCAGGGTCAGCGGTATTCCATAGCGCAGGATGCCGGGGCCGAACCGCGACAGAAATGGCCAGGCACGATTGAGGAACGCATCCGGACGCCACAGCGGTATGCGGAAAAACAGGTATTGATGCAGCAGGACTTGCCACAGGCTCTGGCGCTGGGAAGCCGTCTTGTATTGATAGCTGTCGCGTTGCTGCGGGTCCATCGCGCTGATCAGGTCATGGCCGCGCAAAAAGCCCAGCAATTGCTCCAGTGATTCGCCATTGAGCGGCAGGCCCGGTTCGCAATTCGCCGCTCGCAGTACCTGCTCCGGATCGCCCAGGGACCAGTGCCGCAACATGCGCATCGCCGCCGCGCCCAGCTTGAAATAACGTCCGCGTACCGGATCGGCCAAGGTCCATTGCGGCGAACCATCCGGGTCGGGGGCGGCCGGGGACAATTGCAGATCCGACCGCAAGCTCGGCAGGTTCACGCTACAGGCCTACGCTCTGGCGCAGACCCGCGAGTGGCCGGCGCAACAGATACAACGCCAACGGCGCGCGATCGCCGAAGATTTTCGCCGTGCCCCGCAGGCCGATGCGCGGTGCCGTGGCATCGAAACGTGCGTCCAACCGATAGGCCAACTGCCCGGCGGCGGTGGGTTGCGCTTCGTAGGCCGAACGCTCAAGCCGGGCCAGGTGTCGCTGCAACGGATCGCTGTCGAGAAACAACGCCACTTGCGCGCCTGGCTCCAAGGCAATCGCGTCGCCCACCGCCAACTCGATGCGCAACTCGGCCTGGTTCGGATCGGCAATTTCCATCAGCCGCTCGCCGGTCTGCACCGGTTTTCCGAGCCAGCGCTCGGCATCGGCGAATACCGCGATGCCGTCACGTTCGGCGCGGACTTCGCTGCGCTTGAGCAACTCGATGGCGTAGTTGCGCTCGGCACGTTTTTGCTCGACGCGAGCCGCCAGCAGGTCGATTTTCGAGCTGGATTCAGCATCGGCAAACGAGCGCTGGGAGTTTGCCTTGAGTTCCGCCTCCGCCACACCCAATGCCCGCTCGGCCACATCGGCCTGGGCCTTGAGGGTGGTGCTTTCGAAACGCAGCAACAGATCGCCGTTCTTCACGGCCTGGTTAGGCTTGACCAGGAATTCGGCAATCACGCCATCCAATGGTGCCGCCACCACCTGCCCGCCCAGCGGCACCACTTCGGCCGGGGCCAACACGGATTGGCGCACCGGAATCAACAACCCCAGCAGCAACACCGCTACTAGCGCGACCTGGCGCTTGCGCGTCCAACGCAGGCGCCACGGCTTGCGCGGTTGCAGCGCCAGCCACGCATGGCTGTAGGTGTCGCCGAGTTGCGACAGCAACACTTGCTCCGGCGGAGTCCATGGCAGGTCGCGGGCGAACCACACGCCACCAAATACCTGGCCCTGATGATCGATCAAGGGCAACCAGAACACTTGCCCGGCCGACAGGCTTCGCCAATCCGCCTGGACCGATTCACTCACCTCGTCAGGGGCAATGACCCGCGCCTTGTCCAGCGATCCCTTCTTGAACAACTGCGCGATGGCCTGCTCGACAAACGCCACGAACGGCGCGTTCGGCTCGACTGCGCTGACGCCGGTCACGGCCTGCACTTTACCGGCGATCAACAACGCGGCATGACGAAAACCGAACAGCGCCTGGCCGTCGTTGACCAGGCTGTAGCTCAATTGCTCCGGTGTACGCGCGGCCCGTGTCTGGCGCTCCAGATCGAGGAAGCGGGCGAACACCTGCTCGGTGCTGCCCGTCACTGGCGCGTTCACTTCGACTCCGAGAAACGCGCCGTGCCGCTCATGCCAGACAACAGACCGCTGGCATCCGGCACGCTCGCCACCAGCAGCAGCGTCTGGCTGCCCTCGTCGATGCGTGCGCCCAGGCGCTTGACCGTCGCTTGCAACGGCTTGCCGGTTTCATCGGGAACGAAGCTGAACGACTGGCCGGGCTTGAGCTTGCCCATCCAGCGCGAGGGAACCAACAAATGGATTTCCAGCGTGCGATTGTCCACGACGTCCAGCAACGGCGCGCCAGCCGCGACGCTCTCATAACGCTGGACCTTGCGCGCCACCACCTGCCCGTCGAACGGCGCGATGACGCTGCAGCGCTTGACCTGCACTTGGTAAACCTGAGATTGCGCCTGGGCCTCGCTGAGCCGGGCCTCGGCCCGCGACACCTCGAAACGCCCGACGGATTTCAGCGCCGCGAGCTGCCGATTGTGGGCCAGTTCCTCACTGGCGCCCCGACTCGCCGCTTGGGCCGCATTGAGCTGGGCCTGATAGGCCGAGCAATCGAAACGCGCCAGGGTGTCGCCCTTCTTGAACGACTCGCCCTCGCTGAACGGCAACTCGACAATCCGCCCGGCCAGCTCACTGGCCAGCACCGCCTGATCCCGCGCCCGAAGCACTCCTCGCGCCTCGTTGCCCGACGCACTGGCCGAAACGTTGCTCTCCAGCAACGGATCGTCGGATGCCGGCGTCTGCGCCTGCACCCCGCACGTTATAAAGGTCAATCCCACAACCCAACTGCATAAACGTCGCATGACCGTTACTCCCTGACGGATGGTCGGAGTCTACGACAGCGGTGGGGGGCGTCAAGGGGAGTCGCCGAGTGAAGAAAGAATACTCTTGAAGAACACTCCTTGTGGCGAGGGGATTCATCCCCGCTGGACTGCGCAGCAGTCCCAAACCCTGGCGCCTCGGTGTGTCCGGCAGATCGCATTTGGAGAATGGGGGTCGCTGCGCAACCCAGCGGGAGCAAGCTCCCTCGCCACGGGTTGAGTAGCGTCAGCGCTGATTGTGTTGACCTCACTGCCTGGTTTCTGGGGTTGAGAACAGCCCCTGAGCCGAACATATTTCCCGTGGCGAGGGAGCTTGCTCCCGCTGGACGGCGCAGGAGTCCCAAACCCTGACGCCTCGGTGTGTCAGGCAGACCGCATTGAGATTGCTTGGGGTTGCTGCGCAACCCAGCGGGGATGAATCCCCTCGCCACAGGTTGAGTAGCGTCAGCGCTGATTGTGTTGACCTCACTGCCTGGTTTCTGGGGTTGAGAGCAGCCCCTGAGCTGAACGTATTCCCGTGGCGAGGGAGCTTGCTCCCGCTGGACTGCGCAGCAGTCCCACACCCTGACGCCTCGGCGTGTCAGGCAGACCGCATTGAGATTGCTTGGGGTCGCTGCGCAACCCAGCGGGAGCAAGCTCCCTCGCCACAGGT
>NZ_VDLV01000052.1:119649-120258 GCF_013608025.1 Pseudomonas brassicacearum subsp. neoaurantiaca
AACCCTGGGACTCCTCGGTGTGTCAGGCAGATCGCATTGAGATTGCTTGGGGTCGCTACGCAACCCAGCGGGAGCAAGCTCCCTCGCCACAGGTTGAGTAGCGTCAGCGCTGATTGGGTTGACCCCACTGCCTGGTTTCTGGGGTTGAGAACAGCCCCTGAGCTGAACACGTTCCCGTGGCGAGGGGATTCATCCCCGCTGGACTGCGCAGCAGTCCCAAACCCTGACGCCTCGGTGTGTCAGGCAGATCGCATTGAGATTGCTTGGGGTCGCTGCGCAACCCAGCGGGAGCAAGCTCCCTCGCCACAGGTTGAGTACCGTCAGCGCTGGTCGTGTTGACCCCACTACCTGGTTTCTGGGGTTGAGAACAGCTCCTGAGCTGAACACATTCCCGTGGCGAGGGAGCTTGCTCCCGCTGGACGGCGCAGCAGTCCCAAACCCTGGCGCCTCGGTGTGTCAGGCAGATCGCATTGAGATTGCTTGGGGTCGCTGCGCAACCCAGCGGGAGCAAGCTCCCTCGCCACAGGTTGAGTACCGTCAGCGCTGATCGTGTTGACCTCACTGCCTGGTTTCTGGGGTTGAGAGCAGCCCCTGAGCTGAACGTATTCC
>NZ_VDLV01000052.1:120268-120585 GCF_013608025.1 Pseudomonas brassicacearum subsp. neoaurantiaca
TTGAGTAGCGTCAGCGCTGATCGTGTTTACCTCACTGCCTATTCACCCGGTTTCTAGGGTTGAGAACAGCCCCTGAGCTGAACACATTCCCGTGGCGAGGGAGCTTGCTCCCGCTGGACTGCGCAGCAGTTCCAAACCCTGGCGCCTCGGTGTGTCCGGCAGATCACATTTGGAGAATGGGGGTCGCTGCGCAACCCAGCGGGAGCAAGCTCCCTCGCCACGGGTTGAGTAGCGTCAGCGCTGGTCGTGTTGACCTCACTGCCTGGTTTCTGGGGTTGAGAGCAGCCCCTGAGCTGAACGTATTCCCGTGGCGAGGG
>NZ_VDLV01000009.1 GCF_013608025.1 Pseudomonas brassicacearum subsp. neoaurantiaca
AAGCGAAACTTTGAAAACTTCTTAAAATAACCGCTTGACAGATACACGGGGCGCTGTAGAATGCGCGCCTCGGTTGAGACGAAAGACTCAGCCAACCGCTCTTTAACAACTGAATCAAGCAATTCGTGTGGGTGCTTGTGGAGTCAGACTGCTAGTCAACAGATTATCAGCATCACAAGTTACTCCGCGAGAAATCAAAGATGTAACCAACGATTGCTGAGCCAAGTTTAGGGTTTTCTCAAAACCCAAAGATGTTTGAACTGAAGAGTTTGATCATGGCTCAGATTGAACGCTGGCGGCAGGCCTAACACATGCAAGTCGAGCGGTAGAGAGGTGCTTGCACCTCTTGAGAGCGGCGGACGGGTGAGTAATGCCTAGGAATCTGCCTGGTAGTGGGGGATAACGCTCGGAAACGGACGCTAATACCGCATACGTCCTACGGGAGAAAGCAGGGGACCTTCGGGCCTTGCGCTATCAGATGAGCCTAGGTCGGATTAGCTAGTTGGTGAGGTAATGGCTCACCAAGGCGACGATCCGTAACTGGTCTGAGAGGATGATCAGTCACACTGGAACTGAGACACGGTCCAGACTCCTACGGGAGGCAGCAGTGGGGAATATTGGACAATGGGCGAAAGCCTGATCCAGCCATGCCGCGTGTGTGAAGAAGGTCTTCGGATTGTAAAGCACTTTAAGTTGGGAGGAAGGGCATTAACCTAATACGTTAGTGTTTTGACGTTACCGACAGAATAAGCACCGGCTAACTCTGTGCCAGCAGCCGCGGTAATACAGAGGGTGCAAGCGTTAATCGGAATTACTGGGCGTAAAGCGCGCGTAGGTGGTTCGTTAAGTTGGATGTGAAATCCCCGGGCTCAACCTGGGAACTGCATTCAAAACTGTCGAGCTAGAGTATGGTAGAGGGTGGTGGAATTTCCTGTGTAGCGGTGAAATGCGTAGATATAGGAAGGAACACCAGTGGCGAAGGCGACCACCTGGACTGATACTGACACTGAGGTGCGAAAGCGTGGGGAGCAAACAGGATTAGATACCCTGGTAGTCCACGCCGTAAACGATGTCAACTAGCCGTTGGGAGCCTTGAGCTCTTAGTGGCGCAGCTAACGCATTAAGTTGACCGCCTGGGGAGTACGGCCGCAAGGTTAAAACTCAAATGAATTGACGGGGGCCCGCACAAGCGGTGGAGCATGTGGTTTAATTCGAAGCAACGCGAAGAACCTTACCAGGCCTTGACATCCAATGAACTTTCCAGAGATGGATTGGTGCCTTCGGGAACATTGAGACAGGTGCTGCATGGCTGTCGTCAGCTCGTGTCGTGAGATGTTGGGTTAAGTCCCGTAACGAGCGCAACCCTTGTCCTTAGTTACCAGCACGTTATGGTGGGCACTCTAAGGAGACTGCCGGTGACAAACCGGAGGAAGGTGGGGATGACGTCAAGTCATCATGGCCCTTACGGCCTGGGCTACACACGTGCTACAATGGTCGGTACAGAGGGTTGCCAAGCCGCGAGGTGGAGCTAATCCCACAAAACCGATCGTAGTCCGGATCGCAGTCTGCAACTCGACTGCGTGAAGTCGGAATCGCTAGTAATCGCGAATCAGAATGTCGCGGTGAATACGTTCCCGGGCCTTGTACACACCGCCCGTCACACCATGGGAGTGGGTTGCACCAGAAGTAGCTAGTCTAACCTTCGGGGGGACGGTTACCACGGTGTGATTCATGACTGGGGTGAAGTCGTAACAAGGTAGCCGTAGGGGAACCTGCGGCTGGATCACCTCCTTAATCGACGACCGCAGCTGCTCCATGAGCTCCCACACGAATTGCTTGATTCATTGAAGAAGACGAAAGAAGCAGCCCGAAATTGGGTCTGTAGCTCAGTTGGTTAGAGCGCACCCCTGATAAGGGTGAGGTCGGCAGTTCGAATCTGCCCAGACCCACCAATTTTGTGTGGGAAACGCCTGTAGAAATACGGGGCCATAGCTCAGCTGGGAGAGCGCCTGCCTTGCACGCAGGAGGTCAGCGGTTCGATCCCGCTTGGCTCCACCACTACTGCTTCGATTGTATAAAGCTTAGAAATGAGCATTCCATCGGTTCGATGGTGAATGTTGATTTCTAGTCTTTGACTAGTTCGTTCTTTAAAAATTTGGGTATGTGATAGAAAGATAGACTGAACGTTACTTTCACTGGTAACGGATCAGGCTAAGGTAAAATTTGTGAGTTCTCTTAGTTGAGAAATTCGAATTTTCGGCGAATGTCGTCTTCACAGTATAACCAGATTGCTTGGGGTTATATGGTCAAGTGAAGAAGCGCATACGGTGGATGCCTTGGCAGTCAGAGGCGATGAAAGACGTGGTAGCCTGCGAAAAGCTTCGGGGAGTCGGCAAACAGACTTTGATCCGGAGATGTCTGAATGGGGGAACCCAGCCATCATAAGATGGTTATCTTGTACTGAATACATAGGTGCAAGAGGCGAACCAGGGGAACTGAAACATCTAAGTACCCTGAGGAAAAGAAATCAACCGAGATTCCCTTAGTAGTGGCGAGCGAACGGGGACTAGCCCTTAAGCTTCTTTGATTTTAGCGGAACGCTCTGGAAAGTGCGGCCATAGTGGGTGATAGCCCTGTACGCGAAAGGATCTTAGAAGTGAAATCGAGTAGGACGGAGCACGAGAAACTTTGTCTGAATATGGGGGGACCATCCTCCAAGGCTAAATACTACTGACTGACCGATAGTGAACTAGTACCGTGAGGGAAAGGCGAAAAGAACCCCGGAGAGGGGAGTGAAATAGATCCTGAAACCGTATGCGTACAAGCAGTGGGAGCCCACTTTGTTGGGTGACTGCGTACCTTTTGTATAATGGGTCAGCGACTTATTTTCAGTGGCGAGCTTAACCGAATAGGGGAGGCGTAGCGAAAGCGAGTCTTAATAGGGCGTCTAGTCGCTGGGAATAGACCCGAAACCGGGCGATCTATCCATGGGCAGGTTGAAGGTTAGGTAACACTGACTGGAGGACCGAACCGACTACCGTTGAAAAGTTAGCGGATGACCTGTGGATCGGAGTGAAAGGCTAATCAAGCTCGGAGATAGCTGGTTCTCCTCGAAAGCTATTTAGGTAGCGCCTCATGTATCACTGTAGGGGGTAGAGCACTGTTTCGGCTAGGGGGTCATCCCGACTTACCAAACCGATGCAAACTCCGAATACCTACAAGTGCCGAGCATGGGAGACACACGGCGGGTGCTAACGTCCGTCGTGAAAAGGGAAACAACCCAGACCGTCAGCTAAGGTCCCAAAGTTATGGTTAAGTGGGAAACGATGTGGGAAGGCTTAGACAGCTAGGAGGTTGGCTTAGAAGCAGCCACCCTTTAAAGAAAGCGTAATAGCTCACTAGTCGAGTCGGCCTGCGCGGAAGATGTAACGGGGCTCAAACCATACACCGAAGCTACGGGTATCACGTAAGTGATGCGGTAGAGGAGCGTTCTGTAAGCCTGTGAAGGTGAGTTGAGAAGCTTGCTGGAGGTATCAGAAGTGCGAATGCTGACATGAGTAACGACAATGGGTGTGAAAAACACCCACGCCGAAAGACCAAGGTTTCCTGCGCAACGTTAATCGACGCAGGGTTAGTCGGTCCCTAAGGCGAGGCTGAAAAGCGTAGTCGATGGAAAACAGGTTAATATTCCTGTACTTCTGGTTATTGCGATGGAGGGACGGAGAAGGCTAGGCCAGCTTGGCGTTGGTTGTCCAAGTTTAAGGTGGTAGGCTGGAATCTTAGGTAAATCCGGGGTTTCAAGGCCGAGAGCTGATGACGAGTTACCCTTTGGGTGACGAAGTGGTTGATGCCATGCTTCCAAGAAAAGCTTCTAAGCTTCAGGTAACCAGGAACCGTACCCCAAACCGACACAGGTGGTTGGGTAGAGAATACCAAGGCGCTTGAGAGAACTCGGGTGAAGGAACTAGGCAAAATGGCACCGTAACTTCGGGAGAAGGTGCGCCGGTGAGGGTGAAGCACTTGCTGCGTAAGCCCACGCCGGTCGAAGATACCAGGCCGCTGCGACTGTTTATTAAAAACACAGCACTCTGCAAACACGAAAGTGGACGTATAGGGTGTGACGCCTGCCCGGTGCCGGAAGGTTAATTGATGGGGTTAGCTAACGCGAAGCTCTTGATCGAAGCCCCGGTAAACGGCGGCCGTAACTATAACGGTCCTAAGGTAGCGAAATTCCTTGTCGGGTAAGTTCCGACCTGCACGAATGGCGTAACGATGGCGGCGCTGTCTCCACCCGAGACTCAGTGAAATTGAAATCGCTGTGAAGATGCAGTGTATCCGCGGCTAGACGGAAAGACCCCGTGAACCTTTACTATAGCTTTGCACTGGACTTTGAATTTGCTTGTGTAGGATAGGTGGGAGGCTTTGAAGCGTGGACGCCAGTCTGCGTGGAGCCATCCTTGAAATACCACCCTGGCAACTTTGAGGTTCTAACTCAGGTCCGTTATCCGGATCGAGGACAGTGTATGGTGGGTAGTTTGACTGGGGCGGTCTCCTCCTAAAGAGTAACGGAGGAGTACGAAGGTGCGCTCAGACCGGTCGGAAATCGGTCGTAGAGTATAAAGGCAAAAGCGCGCTTGACTGCGAGACAGACACGTCGAGCAGGTACGAAAGTAGGTCTTAGTGATCCGGTGGTTCTGTATGGAAGGGCCATCGCTCAACGGATAAAAGGTACTCCGGGGATAACAGGCTGATACCGCCCAAGAGTTCATATCGACGGCGGTGTTTGGCACCTCGATGTCGGCTCATCACATCCTGGGGCTGAAGCCGGTCCCAAGGGTATGGCTGTTCGCCATTTAAAGTGGTACGCGAGCTGGGTTTAGAACGTCGTGAGACAGTTCGGTCCCTATCTGCCGTGGACGTTTGAGATTTGAGAGGGGCTGCTCCTAGTACGAGAGGACCGGAGTGGACGAACCTCTGGTGTTCCGGTTGTCACGCCAGTGGCATTGCCGGGTAGCTATGTTCGGAAAAGATAACCGCTGAAAGCATCTAAGCGGGAAACTTGCCTCAAGATGAGATCTCACTGGGACCTTGAGTCCCCTGAAGGGCCGTCGAAGACTACGACGTTGATAGGCAGGGTGTGTAAGCGCTGTGAGGCGTTGAGCTAACCTGTACTAATTGCCCGTGAGGCTTGACCATATAACACCCAAGCAATCTGTAGACTCGAAAGAGGCCAGATTGCGGTGTGTGAAGACGAAGTGAACCGAAAGTTCGAGTCAAAACCCACAAACTATCGCATACCCATTCGCTGGAACGTGACCGCAAGGCACGCGCTGGCTACCGAATTTCTTGACGACCATAGAGCATTGGAACCACCTGATCCCATCCCGAACTCAGAAGTGAAACGATGCATCGCCGATGGTAGTGTGGGGTTTCCCCATGTGAGAGTAGGTCATCGTCAAGATTAAATTCCGAAACCCCTATCTGCTGA
>NZ_VDLV01000053.1 GCF_013608025.1 Pseudomonas brassicacearum subsp. neoaurantiaca
CTCAGCGTTGGTGGCATCACCGTGGTCAGCGGTGGCGTAACCGCCGGCTTCCCACAATCGATCTCCACCGCGCTGGGCAACACCCTGACCGTGACTGCCTTCAACGCGGCGACTGGCGTGGTCAGCTACAGCTACACCTTGCTCGACAACGAAGCGCATCCGAATGCGAACGGCGCCAACAGCCTGGGCGAGCAATTCACCGTGGTCGCCACCGACGACAACGGCACCACGGCCACCGGCAATCTGGATGTGAACATCGTCGATGATCTGCCCAAGGCCGTGGACGACAGCAACGCGAGCACCGCCTCGGAAAGCAACCTGACCCTGACCGGCAGCGTGCTGACCAACGACACCCAAGGTGCGGATCACGTGGCGTCCGGCCCGATCACCCCCGGCACGTTCACCGGTACCTACGGCACGCTGGTGCTCAACGCCGACGGTTCCTACACCTACACGCTCAATACCTCCGACGCCGATTTCAAAGGCCTGCACGGTGGCGGCAATGGCAGCGAAACCTTCACCTACACCCTGACCGACGCCGACGGCGACACCAGCACCGCCAACCTGGTGCTGCAAGTCCACAACAACGACGATCCAGTGATCATCACCGGCCTCGACACGGAAGGCGGCGAGCTGACGGTTCAGGAAAAAAACCTCAGCGACGGCAGCAGCCCGGACGCTCCGGCGTTGACCCAAAGCGGCACCTTCACCGTGACCGCACTGGACGGTGTACAAACCCTCAGCGTTGGTGGCATCACCGTGGTCAGCGGTGGCGTAACCGCCGGCTTCCCACAATCGATTACTACGGCGCTGGGCAACACCCTGACCGTGACCGGCTTCAACGCCGCCACGGGCGTGGTCAGCTACAGCTACACCTTGCTCGACAACGAAGCGCATCCAAATGCGAACGGCGCCAACAGCCTGAGCGAGCAATTCCCCGTGGTCGCCACCGATGATAACGGCACCACCGCCACGGGCAATCTGGACGTGAACATCGTCGATGATCTGCCCAAGGCCGTGGACGACAGCAACGCGAGCACCGCCTCGGA
>NZ_VDLV01000054.1:0-258 GCF_013608025.1 Pseudomonas brassicacearum subsp. neoaurantiaca
AGGATGTGCTCGACGATCTCCGGCACCGACTGCTGCTGGTAGATGCGAAATTGCTTGCCCCGTGCGAGCCGCGCGAAACGCGGTTGCAGGGTAATTTCGTAGCGGGCTTCGTCGTTGGAACCGGACAGACGCTTGAAGCCCGAGATCACGCCATGAAAGGAACGCAACGGCTTGATCACCGGCGCCGTGAAACCCTTGGGCGTCGGCGGTGGCGGCACGGCGTACAGGTTGAAATAACCCCACCGGTTGAGCACATCG
>NZ_VDLV01000054.1:268-860 GCF_013608025.1 Pseudomonas brassicacearum subsp. neoaurantiaca
GTGGTAGGCGCGAAAGTTGATGCTTTGCTCGACCATACGGTGGACGGTCTGCAGGTTCCAGACCGCGTCCTGCCCATCGGCGGACAAGCCCGACGGCGGGCGACACGGCAACGTGACGCCGCGCTGGTAGTGCCGCTGGTCGTCGTGAAATTCCACGACGTCGATGTTCAGGCGATCGTCGCTGGTGATGCGGTACCAGATGCCGACATCGGCCAGCAGGCGCTCGACGAAAGCCAGGTCGCTCTCGTCGTATTGCATGACCTGTTCGCGCCGGGGGTACTGGCGCGCCAGGTTGAAATAGAACTCCTCGCCCCGAAAATCGTGGCGCGTGCGCAGGATGTGCTCGACGATCTCCGGCACCGACTGCTGCTGGTAGATGCGAAATTGCTTGCCCCGCGTGAGCCGCGCGAAACGCGGTTGCAAGGTGATTTCGTAGCGGGCTTCGTCGTTGGAACCGGACAGGCGCTTGAAGCCCGAGATCACGCCATGAAAGGAACGCAGCGGCTTGATCACCGGCGCCGTAAAGCCCCTGGGCGTCGGCGGTGGCGGCACGGCGTACAGGTTGAAATAACCCCACCGGTTGAGCACATCG
>NZ_VDLV01000054.1:870-1341 GCF_013608025.1 Pseudomonas brassicacearum subsp. neoaurantiaca
GGGCGCGCCGCCAGTGATTTCGAGCTTCTGCGCCGGGGCGAGGATGGCGCTGCTGGTGGTGCCGCTGAGGCGGGTCTGGTCGTTGAGGTAGAGCTCGTGGCGCAGGCGGGCGTAGAAGAAACCGCTTTCGCTTTGCAGGTCCTCGTCCAGGGCGTAGCGCTCGCCCAGCACCGTGTAGGGTTCGCCGTAGTGATAGGCCTCGCCGTAGGTGCCCTTGGCACCTCGGGTGTGGTCGACTTCGCCGTCCAGAAAGGCATGGGCCTCGCGGTGGTGGTAGGCGCGAAAATTGATGGTTTGCTCGACCGTCCGGTGGGCGGTCTGCAGGTTCCAGGCCGCGTCCTGCCCATCGGCGGACAAGCCCGACGGCGGGCGACACGGCAACGTGGTGCCGCGCTGGTAGTGCCGCTGATCGTCGTGAAATTCCACCACGTCGATGTTCAGGCGATCGTCGCTGGTGATGCGGTACCAGAT
>NZ_VDLV01000054.1:1351-1456 GCF_013608025.1 Pseudomonas brassicacearum subsp. neoaurantiaca
GTAGAGGTAGGGACGACTCAGGTGTTCCTCGCCGATGAAGGCCAGGACGTCGAGGTGGGCGTCGAGGCCGGAGATTCGCAGGGTGTGGCGGCTGTGGTCGAAGAA
>NZ_VDLV01000054.1:1466-1639 GCF_013608025.1 Pseudomonas brassicacearum subsp. neoaurantiaca
CACCGGGTGGCTGATGCGGGCGGGGATGGTGCCGCTCATGCGCGGCTTGGGCAGCAGCGCGGGGCGAAAGCAGACGGTTTCCGAGTAGGGAATGGCCTGGAAATGAGCGATGAAGCTGCGGTCGCGGGCCGCTTCGGTGCGCAGGCTGACGATCACCGCGCCGGGCCCGAAGG
>NZ_VDLV01000054.1:1649-8806 GCF_013608025.1 Pseudomonas brassicacearum subsp. neoaurantiaca
CTGGCCAGTTTCTCTTCGTCGTCTTTCAAATCAGGCAGCGGATTCAAGCGGGACGCAGCGACGCTGCCATCGCCCCCCAGCGTGGACCGTTGCGCCTGGCGTACCGCCAACTGTTCCCAGGCCAACAAAATCGATGGGCAGAACAAAACGAGCGCTAACCATGCGCCCAATCCCCATGTCCCCAATTGTTGTAAATCCACCGCCGGCCAGCCGAGGTATTCACCACCCAAGCGATACAACAGGCAGCCGAGCATCACCACGAAGATGATGAAAAACAGGTAGCCCAATCCCAGCCTAATCAATGAGCCCTTGCGCTCGTGTTTATCCGTTGCCATGAGGTTGTGCCACTCCTATTGCCAATCGCTTGTCCGCATCCTGGCTCAGCCAGCCACAGGGCTGTCCGGCCTCCTTTGCTTGCAACAACGCCAACGACATGCCGATAAACGGCGCCAGATGCGCCAACGTGCCCCAGTGTCCCGCCAGTTGATGTTCGAGCGCCGACCAACCGCCCGCCAAGAACGCTTCCTGGCTGACCTGGTCCATGGCCAGGCAGGTCGGGGGCGGGGCTTGCAGCCCGGCGTAACGCTGCATTTGCGAGCAGCGTTCAGCGGGCGGTTCATGGGGCTCGCCCGACAGGTATTCCCCCCGATGCAACAGCAGCGGGCCTTTTCGACTCACCCGCCAGAGAAAGCCTCCTTCGCCGGACGGCGTTCCCTCTTCGCTGCTCTGCACCGATACCACTCCGGCGCAGAGCAGCCAGTCGTCTGCGTGACGGCATTCTTGGTTGAAGATGTCGATCAGTTCGTCCAGGTCCGCCAGGTCCTGCAACGGCAAGCGCACTTTGGGCAGCTCGTTACCTTGGCTGCCCAGCATCTTCTCGAAGGCAGCCAAATCGCTCTCGCCGCCCGCCCAGGCAATCGCTCGCAGCCTCGGCCAGCGCTCCGACACCGTGGCCAGTTCCAGTACCAACCGGGCCAAATGTTGCGCCAGTGCCGGAGCACGCTCGGCGGACTGACCGAGGACCACCGGGCAATTCAATGACGACGCAGCCGTGGGCGTCGGCAGGGGCGTGTCGTTCATCAGGTTCTGAAAGTGTGTTTGATCGTCCCCAGTCGGCCCCAACAACAGCACCTCCTCCACCGGCAACGCCAGGCTTCGCCAACGCCACCAGCGTCGAGTGTCATCGTCCTGGGTGCGGCGAAATACGTCGCGGCTGAACAAGCCGATCTGCCACGGCAACACCCGCAGCGCCAATGCCAGTCCCCAGCCCAAGGGCAACACGGCGCTCCACAGCCACAACTCCAAACGTGGCCGGTCTTGGGGCCAGAGCGCCAACAGGACTGCCGACTGCATTCCCCACAGCAACGGCAACGCCAGCCACCAACGGCCCCAGCGCGGTTCGCATGGCTCGGCGAACGACGGATAGCGCGGCGGGCGGTTCATGGCTTCACCGATATGGACGACAGCGGCAGCGTGCTAACCAACGTGCAACCACACTCACAGCGGTACCCGTCCAAGGCCAACAACTGCCCATTGAAGCTGAAACCTGTCGCGCCTTGGGCGATACGATTCTCGCCGTGCTTATCGCAGCGGACCTTGTCCCCTGCGCAGGACAGCCGTTGGCCGAATGCCAGGAAACGGCCTTCGAGCACTTCGCCGCCGAAGGGGCGCAAGGGGTCGCCCAGGCGTATCAAGGGCATCATGAGGCGACCTCCCCATCAAACTCCACCAGAACGCCGGCCAGCCGCAGTATTTCGTCGGTCCGCTCGAGGCGCCGCAGATGGTCGTCCAAGGCGATCTGTTTCTTCTGCTCGATCACCACTTCGCCGATATGGCGCGTCGGCTGCAGGATCTTTTCCGCCCCCGGCAGGAACGGCACCACCGCACCGCTGACCTTGTCGATCACCTGATAACCAATGGTCGCCGCGCCCATGCCGGCCGCCAGCCCACCCACCGCGCCCAGCGTGCCGCTGCGCTTGATGCCATACACCGTGGCGCCCGCCAGCACCGCCACGCCCAGCATCCGCCCGGCCACCACCACCGGGGACAGGGCACGGCTGTTCTCGTTGCCGAAATAGGTCATGCGATAGAAAAAGTAACCGGCCCACAGCTCCCGGGACGCCAACTTGTCGTGCATGAACCAGGCCCGCGAATCGTGGATGTGGTCATCGAACAACGCCACCAGCAGCGCCAGGCCCGGCTTCCGGCTGGGCAAACCGAACCTGTCCAGGAACAGCTGCTCCTTGCGCAACTCGCCCGCCGCCTTGATGCTCGCATGGTCCCGCACCTCATCGTTCTCGTTGAGCAGGTACATCGTGTCGCGCAAGACCACGTCCAGAACCGTGCCCGACAAACTGGTCTGCTGGCGATCGATGTCCAGGTAGTCGTGCTTGAACTCGGTGGCGGCCTGGCTGAGCTGGGTCTGATCGATCTGCGGCTCGTAGATCGGCGGGCCGGGGTGGTTCATCGCTGCGGCGGGTGCTTTCTGGCGGTTTTTCAGCGCGATCTGTTTCTTCTCTTCATATTCGCGACGCTGTTCGGCCGTATCGTAGGCGGTGGCTTCGTTGGCCTCGGTGAAGAAAGGTTGATGCTTGTAGCTGTCGTTGTATTGATAGCGGTCGTCGATCTTGTTGAGATCGTTGGCAAAACGGCCAATGCGCCAGCCGGTGATCCAGCCTAATTGATCGGCCAGGGTGTCTTCGACGGTGGTGGTGAGGAGCAGAGGGTGGTAGCCGTCGGTGGGGGTGCTGCTGTCCTGATCTTCGGGTGGGACTGTGTGCAGGGTTTGGTGGTGCCAGGCGTTGAAGCGTTCGATGACTAGAGGGCTTACATCGAATTCCGTATTGGTTGCCTCAGACATGATTCTCCAGTGCTTTTCCGGCTCAAGACTTTTCGGTAGAACCCCTTCCGGTACCTGCAACGGCGCGCCTGCGGCGAAGGCAGCGGCATATAAATCGTGCAGGACAATCTGCGACACCAGCTCACTTGTACCGCCACGCGCCTTGCCCTGATCGTTCTTCGGATACCCACCGCCCACGTCGGAGTGCACACCGGGATACACCACTTCATAAGTATTGGGCGGGTACTTGCCATCCTCGTTACGGACCGAGTCCAGCGGGAAACAGGCACGTTGTTCGAACGCCGCGACAAAATGCCGACAGCATTTGACGAAGTCGGGAAACGTCTTTGCGTCCGGCAATAGCTGGGTGTCATCGGCCCAGTCCATGTGCCCGGCAAAAAACGGCGTGACGTGGGCGATACCCACCGACGCCACGGTGTCCAGCAGGCCGAGGAACTCGATGCTTACCGGCAGGCCCAGCAGTGTCTGTTCCGGATTCTCGGCCCCGTCCGGCGTGTCGAACAACTGGCTCAACCAGCTCACGAAAGTGCGTGCTTCCGCTGCGCCGCGGGAAAAACCATAGATGAATAGCTTGACGCCCAGCACTTCAGGTCTGGTTTTGGGGACGTAGGGCCTCAATGGCTCCAGCAGGCCCTTCATGACTTGGCGCCGCCGACCGGCGCCGAAGATGCTCATCATGGGGGCCTTATACGTTTCCATGGATTCGACGGCTTTCGCCCGATGTTCCTGTGACAACGGCGTTTTGATCAGCGCTGTGTGCAAGGCATCCGCCAAAGAGACCAGGGCCCAATTGATACGGTCTTCGCCACCCGTGGCGAACTTCAATCCATCCTCGCTGTAATCCAGTTCGCTAATTTCTGGGAAAGGGGTGCCGACACCGGGCATGTAGTAAGAGAAGTAACCACACTCTTTTGCCGGTGTACCTCTGAGTGATGCATGGAACAGCTTGGCAATATTGCTGGGGTGTTCTTTCTTGGTATCGTTGTCCTCGTTGTTGTTGGTACCGTCAAAAAACAGACTGATGTGCAAACTGTGACAGCAGGCGGAGTGCCGTCTTTGCCCTCGGGCGTTGGTAGTTCGACGAAACGCATTTTCTTCTGCAGTTTGCTTATTGTAATTGCCGGTCACCTTCCGTATGTCTGTGGGCAAGCGTCCACCGACGGGAAAGATAGGTGGTGCCCAGGCCTTGCTCTTCGAATTAGTATCTTTTATTTCGGACATACAACAGGCTCCTTCGCTTCCAAGGGATCATTTATCGGATAGTTGGGTTGGCCGTATACCGCACATGCAGTAGTAACCTTCACCTTATTACAAGTCAAAAAATGCACTTTCAAATCGCAGGAATGCGTTCCCGGCCACTCTGGAATTTCCACGGTGGCGCTGTGGTGCTGATAATTAGCTCTATGCTTTATCTGAGCCGCTCGATAACCGTCACTCCCCAACGGAGGCCATTTCGAATATGCGTAAGGATCTGTATCAACCTCCCATTCGATATGAGCCTTTAGGCCGGGGCGCCACTTGGTCGGCATAATGATGCAGCATGAGCTACCTCCGCCCCCGTCAGCCCTATATCCATTTACCGACAACCAATTAATCGCGTGCAACGTATGGTTAACGGCCTCTATGTTCCCTCCCGCCATTTCATTTTCCGCAGAAGAACAGCCATGCAACATCAATCCCAACAAGGCGTAGAGTACCCACCGCGTCAATTTTCCTAACATCGACAACCTCAGATTTTTGTCCGCCCTCGAGATAATTTCTATTTCGGGCATACGGCAGGCTCCTTCATCTCCAGCAATTCTTTGATGGGATAGTTGGGCTGGCCGTATACCGCGCATGCGGTGGTAACCTTCACTTGGTTGCAAGTCAGAAAATGCACTTTCAAATCGCAGGACTGCGTTCCCGGCCACTCCGGAATTTCCACCGTGGCGCTATGACGCTGGAATTTTGCCTTATGCGCGGCCCATGCCTCCTCATCGAAACCAAACCCAGTGGTTTTTTGTTTTATTTTTGCAAAACGATTAGGATCCACTTCCCATTCGATATCAGCGCTCAGTCCGGGACGCCACTTCGTCGGCATGATGACGCAACAGGAACTTCCTCCCCCTCCGTCAGCCCGGTATCCGTTGACCGACAACCAATTAATCGCATTCAACGTATGATTTACGGCTTCTATGTTCCCTCCTGCCATTTCATTTTCCGCAGAAGAGCACCCATGCAACATCAACCCCAGCAAGGCATAAGAACCTCGCACCATCGATTTACAGAACATCAACTGCCTCATGGCAAAGTCCTTTTTATTTAAATTTCAAACGCAGAACCGTCTCGTACGCACGGCTCCTTCCATGCGATCTGTTACGCAGCAATATCTCTCGCTATCAACACCGAGCCGCCCTTAAGACTGAACAAGCACAGTTCCCTTCACGTACTCATTGAGATTCCCGAAGTAATTCTCTTTGCCAGCCTGCACGGCCAGTCGATATAACAAGGCGAAACGCTCTTCCTTACTGTCCTCAAGATGGTCAAATTCGCCGCCATTCAAAATCTGCTGCGCATCGGAAATGCAGCCGATCAGGTCGCATTGCTCATCGCTCAGTTCGACGAAGGGCGGCACTTCGATGCTGCCCCGTGCCTGACTGGCGCCCCGTCGCCATTGCGGCTGGTCATCCCGGTCCAGCCAAGTCCAATAACTGACGGGGAGCAGGTACTGAATACGTTGCTCGTCGCTCAAGATGGAGGAGATCAGCAGGGGGAAGATTCGTGGGTCGTAGTACCGCAACAAACCGGGGTGCCCGCCCCACCTAATCTGAGACAGGGCTTGCAGGGCATAGCTGAGCGCATCGAAGGGCAAGGGTGAGATCGCGATCAGCAACCGTGCGTCGGTTGCACAATGCGTTATGAGTTGCTCCAGCCAGGCGCGGTGTTGCCAATGCGCCAGATCCAAGCGCATCAACAGCGGTGCCTGCTCCAACAGGTTTTCCTCCGGCGTACCGCTGAACAACGAGTGCCATGGAATCTCCGGCCTTATTTGCTTCAAGGCCGGGATGGCACAGTTGTTCCAGCCAGTCTGGTCCAATAGAAGATCCACACGCGATGCATCCGCTGCGGCGCAAACGTGTTCAATTTGGTCTTGCCATTCACTTGCCATTTGCATGTGTCCTTTTTAGCTTTCACGCGGCAGTAGGCCGACGGCGTTTTTACGTGCCCTTTGAAGGCATTCCCTGCACACCGACTGCGGCAACTCCGGCAACGCAAAACTCTGCCCGGCCGGCAGCTCCCAGACGTGTTGTCCCTTGAGGTTCAGCTTGCCGGGGCTATGGATGTCGATCGCGCCGCTCGGGGTAATCCGGATGAACCCACCGCCACAGGCCAGAGTGATGCCGTTCTTGGCTGTCACTTGCACGTGCCCTTGCACCGACTGCACGCTGATGTCCTGCTGGGCTTTCATGGCCAGCACGTCGCCGTGGGATTCGATTTCAAGCGGGCCTTTGCCCGAGACGAGGCGCAGGCCTTCCTGTTGGGCGAGCAGCGAAATGGCCTGGTTGGCGTGGGCCGAAAGGCGCTTGGCGGTGGCGAGGTTGATGTCGTCGTGGCTTTGCAGGTAGAGCGCGGCGCCGCTCTTGAGCAGCAGGCTGGCCGGGGTGACGGCACCGATGCCTTGGGGGGCGCTGAGCAGGATGGCCGCGGCCTTGAGGTCTTTTGCGTCGGCCTGGAGTTGCTGCAAACCGTCCAGGTCAGGCGTGCGGCTGTGATGGGCCTGGGCGATGTGTTGCCACTCGGCCATCTGGCGCTTGGCACCCTCGATCTGGGCGGTGGCCGGGTCCATGCTGAGGACGTCACCCCTGGCCTTGACCTGCTCATCCGCACTGATAAACACCCCCTTGCCACCCCGAATCGCCCCCCAGCCATCGGTGCGCAACTCAAACCCTTCCCCGCGTTTTTGCCGCTTGGCGTCCACCAAATGCCCCAGGTTCAACTGGCTCTTGCCACTGTGTTCGGTGCTGAGCTTGATGTGCTCCTGGCCGCGGGTGTCGTCCAGGCGCAGTTTGTTGTTGGTCGGGGTGCGCAGGACGTTGCGGCGTTCGTTGCGGGCGGTGACCGGGTCGGGGTGGCGGTCATCGTGCAGGGCGTGGGCGATGTAGGGGCGGTCGGGGTCGCCGTGTTCGAAGGCGATCGCCACTTCGGTGCCGGCCTGCAATGGGAAGTGCAGGCCGTGGGTGTCGCCGCCGTAGGGTCGGGCCAGGCGCAGCCAGGCGCTTTCGCGGCCGGGTTGCCAGGTGTCGCGGTCGAACAGGAA
>NZ_VDLV01000054.1:8816-9482 GCF_013608025.1 Pseudomonas brassicacearum subsp. neoaurantiaca
GACCGGGTGGCTGACGCGGGCGGGGAGGGTGCCGCTCATGCGCGGCTTGGGCAGCAGCGCTGGGCGAAAGCACACGGTTTCCGAGTAGGGAATGGCTTGGAAGTGGGCGACAAAGCTGCGGTCGCGGGCCGCTTCGGTGCGCAGGCTGACGATCACCGCGCCGGGCCCGAAGGCCTTCGGCGCGCCGCCGGTGATGTCGAGGCGCTGCGCCGGGGCCAGGATGGCGCTGCTGGTGGTGCCGCTGAGGCGGGTCTGGTCGTTGAGGTAGAGTTCGTGACGCAGGCGGGCGTAGAAGAAACCGCTTTCGCTTTGCAGGTCCTCGTCCAGAGCGTAGCGCTCGCCCAGCACCGTGTAGGGTTCGCCGTAGTGATAGGCCTCGCCGTAGGTGCCCTTGGCACCTCGGGTGTGGTCGACTTCGCCGTCCAGGAAGGCATGGGCCTCGCGGTGATGGTAGGCGCGAAAGTTGATCCTTTGCTCGACCATCCGGTGGGCGGTCTGCAGGTTCCAGACGGCATCCTGGCCATCGGCGGACAAGCCCGACGGCGGGCGGCACGGCAACGTGACGCCGCGCTGGTAGTGCCGCTGGTCGTCGTGAAATTCCACCACGTCGATGTTCAGGCGATCGTCGCTGGTGATGCGGTACCAGATGCCGACATCGGCCAGCAG
>NZ_VDLV01000010.1:0-119526 GCF_013608025.1 Pseudomonas brassicacearum subsp. neoaurantiaca
GAGGGTGATGCCGATGCCGAGGAATGCCCAGGCGACGATGGTCCACGGACGCGACCAGCGCGCCCACGCGGCGTCGAGGCGACCACCGAGCAATGCAGCGATGGCGAAGGCGAAGGCCACCGAAAAGCCGACGTAGCCCATGTAGAGCATCGGTGGATGGACGATCAGGCCGATGTCCTGCAGCAGCGGGTTAAGGTCGCGGCCATCCATCGGCACTTGCGGCAGGATGCGTTCGAAAGGATTGGACGTGACGATCAGGAACAGCAGGAAACCGGTGCTGATCAGGCCCATCACCGCCAATACCCGGGCCAGCATCACCTGGGGCAGCTGCCGGGAGAACACCGACACCGCAAACGTCCAGCCGGCGAGAATCAGTGCCCACAGCAACAACGAACCTTCATGGGCGCCCCACACCGCGCTGAACTTGTAGTACCAGGGCAAGGCGCTGTTGGAGTTGCTGGCGACGTATTCCACAGAAAAATCGTCGGTCATGAAGGCGTAGGTCAGGCAGCCGAAGGCGAACAGCATGAACGCGAACTGCCCCCATGCCGCTGGCTGGGCCAGGCTCATCCACAGGCGATCGCCACGCCAGGCACCGAGCAACGGCACCACGGCCTGGACCAGGGAAAAACACAGCGCCAGGATCATCGCCAGATGGCCCAGCTCGGGAATAAAAATGCCGGTGGTCATCGATCAGCCCTCCTTAACGGGCGCGGGCGCCGACTGGCCGCTGTCTTTCAAGGCCTTGGTCACTTCCGGCGGCATGTATTTCTCGTCGTGCTTGGCCAGCACTTCATCGGCCACCACCACGCCGTCGGCGTTGAGCTTGCCCAGGGCTACGATGCCCTGCCCTTCGCGGAACAGGTCCGGAAGGATCCCGCGATAGGTGATGGTCACGGTCTTGTTGAAGTCGGTGACGTTGAACGTCACGTCCAGCGAATCGCCGGAACGCGCCAGCGAGCCTTTTTCCACCATGCCCCCCGCGCGGATGCGTTTGTCCTTGGGCGCTTCGCCGTTGGCAATCTGGGTCGGGGTGTAGAAGAGGTTGATGTTCTGCTGCAAGGCACTCAGCGCCAGGCCGACCGCAGCGCCGACCCCCACCAGGATCGCCAGAATGATGACAAGACGTTTTTTACGCAGCGGATTCACTGACCGTTCTCCCGGCGCAGACGACGCGCCTCTTGTTGCAGATACCGCTTGCGGGCCAGGATCGGCGCCGCCACGTTGAGGGCCAGCACCGCTAGGCAAATGCCGTAGGCCGACCAGACATACAGGCCGTGATGGCCCATGGCGAGGAAATCGCCGAATGACGCAAAACTCATCGAGCGGCCTCCAGGCTGTTCTGTACTTCAGCTTTCACCCAACTGGCCCGGGCCTCGCGCTTGAGCACTTCCAGGCGCATGCGCAGCAGCAACACCGCGCCGAAGAAGCAGTAGAAACCCAGCGCGGTCAGCAGCAGCGGCAGCCACATCTCCACTGGCATCGCCGGTTTCTCAGTCAGGGTGAAGGTCGCGCCCTGGTGCAGGGTGTTCCACCACTCCACCGAGTACTTGATGATCGGGATATTGATGACCCCGACAATCGCCAGTACCGCGCAAGCCTTGGCGGCGCTGTCACGATTGCTGATGGCGTTGCCCAACGCAATAAGACCGAAGTACAGGAACAGCAGGATGAGCATCGACGTCAGTCGCGCATCCCAGACCCACCATGAACCCCAGGTCGGCTTGCCCCAGATGGCCCCGGTAACCAGCGCCACGGCGGTCATCCACGCGCCGATGGGGGCGGCGCATTGCAAGGCGACGTCGGCCAGTTTCATTTTCCACACCAGCCCGACCACGCCGCAGACCGCCAGCATCACATAGATCGACTGGGCCAGCATCGCCGTCGGAACATGGATATAGATGATGCGGAAGCTGTTGCCTTGCTGGTAGTCCGGCGGCGCGAAGGCCAGGCCCCAGACCACGCCGATGCCGATCAGCAACAGGGCGGCGACGCTCAACCAGGGCAGCATCCTGCCGCTGATGCCGTAGAACCACTTGGGTGAGCCGAGCTTGTGAAACCAGGTCCAGTTCATTGCTGTTTCCATCACGGTTGCGGCTCGCATCGCGAACCGCCGGGTCTGCCTTTACCTTCCTAAGAAGTGGTCATTTCTTGACCAGGCATCGTTATTATTCGCCGACGCTGATCTTCAGGCCAGCGGCTATTGCAAAGGGTGTCAGGGTTATCGCCAGGGCGGTCAGGCTCCCAAGCCACAGCAGATAACCGGTTGCCGGCATGCCTTGCAGTGCGGCTTGCAAAGCGCCGCTGCCAAGGATCAACACCGGTATGTACAACGGCAGGATCAGCAGGGCCAGCAACAGGCCGCCGCGCTTGAGCCCAACCGTCAGCGCCGCGCCCACCGCGCCGAGCAAGCTCAGCACCGGCGTGCCCAACAACAGCGACAACAACAGCACCGGCATGCAGGCGGCGGGCAAACCCAGCATCATCGCCAGCAACGGCGAGAGCAGCACCAGCGCCAGCCCGGAAAAAACCCAGTGTGCCAGTACCTTGGCCAAAACCAGAAGGGCCAGGGGGTGCGACGAAAGGACCCACTGCTCCAGGGAACCGTCTTCGAAATCACTGCGGAAAAGCCCGTCCAGCGAGAGCAGCACCGACAAAAGCGCCGCCACCCAGACGAGTCCCGGCGACAAGGTTTGCAACAATTGAGTCTCGGGGCCGACCGCCAGCGGGAACAAGGCGATGACGATTGCAAAGAATACCAACGGGTTGGCCAGTTCGGCCGGACGCCGGAACAACAGGCGCGCTTCACGGGCAAGCAACAGGCCAAAGACACTCATACCGCCCAGTTCCCCAGGTCAATGCTGCGATAACCGGAGGGCATCCGGGCCAAGGTGTGGTGGGTGGTCAGCAGCACCATGCCGCCGTTCTCGCAGTGCCGGGCGAGGTGCTCTTCGAGCTGCGCCACGCCTTGCTTGTCCAGGGCGGTGAACGGCTCGTCGAGGATCCACAGCGGCGGGCTGTCCAGGTACAGCCGCGCCAGGGCCACGCGGCGCTGCTGGCCGGCCGACAAGGTATGGCTCGGCACGTCCTCGAAGCCTTTCAATCCTACTGCCGCCAACGCCTGCCAGATCGCCTCGCGTCCGGCCGGACGATGCAGCGCGCAGAGCCAACTGAGGTTCTCTTCAGGGGTCAGCAGGTCCTTGATGCCGGCGGCGTGGCCGATCCACAACAGATTGCGTGCCAGCTCGCTGCGCTGGCTATGCAACGGTTGGCCGTTGAGCAGGATCTCGCCGGCAGTGGGTTGCATCAACCCGGCCAGCAGGCGCAGCAGACTGGTCTTGCCACTGCCGTTGGGGCCACTGATCTGCACCATATCGCCACGCGAGAGTCTCAATTCGAGATTTTCGAAGAGCAGCCGCAAGTCTCGCTCACAGGCGAGGCCGACGGTTTGCAGGAGAGGACTGGTCAAGGGATCGCGGGCCTTATACGGTTCAAGTCGGCCATGCAGCGGCCGTTAAAGTAGTGCAGCATAGATGCATTGAAGGCCTGTTCCACAGAGCTGGGTCAAACAATTGCAAGGTTTTTGCCACTCTCCGGAAGGCGGGCGGCATTATACATGTGAAGCCCCCTCTGGGCTGATTCCAAGGTAAGACCGCTAATGACAGGCGACATGAACATCCCGCCACTGCCCCAGGTCACGGCAACGACGCGAATGCCCGCGGTGACGGGCGAATTGCTCAAGTTGCTGGCACCCGCCGAAGGGCTGATCGGCCCTGGCCAGACGGCCCAGGCCGAGGTGCTGTCGCTCAAGCAGGCGGACCAGACGTTTCAGTTGCTGCTCAAGGTCACGCTGGAAAGCGGTCGCCAAGCCACCGTACAGGCCACAAGCACCCAGCCATTGCCCCAAGGCACCAGCCTGGCCGTGACCCAGCCGTCCGCCAGCAACCTGGCTATTACCGTGCAGCAGGCCCTCGCCTCCAGTGTCGCCACCCTGACCCGAATCGACACGGCGCAACTGCCCGTGGGCACCTTGTTGCAAGGCAAGGTGCTGACCAGCCAGGCGTTACCGCAACTGCCGGGGCAACCGGCGGTGTATCGCTCGCTGGTGAGTCTGCTCAACACCGCCCAGGCCGGCAGTACCCTGGACATCGACAGTCCACAACCCCTGCGGATCGGCATGCTGCTGAGCGCACAAGTGCAAGATGCGCAGACATTGAAATTCGTGCCCTTGAGCAATCGCCAGGAACAACTGGCGGTGAGCCAGCAATTGGTGACGCAGATGAGCCGGCAGGGTTCGCTGGACAGCCTGCTCAACACCCTGCAGAACCTACCCGCCACTGATGACACCGGCCCCGAGCTCCGCGCTGCGGTGACGCGCCTGCTGGCCGGTCTGCCGGATATCCAGCAATTGATGACGCCCAAGGGCCTGGCCCAGGCCATGGTCGCCAGCGGCGCGTTCCTCGAAAGCAAACTGCTGGCCGGACAACCGCCAAGCCTGGCGCCGGACCTCAAGGGCGACCTGTTGAAACTGATCGCCCAACTGACGCCCGCCCTGCCCGCCTCCACCAACCTCTCTGCCATCATCGCCGCCAACACACTGGCCCAGGCCCTGCCTAGCTTTGTCCGCAGCGCCCTGGGGATGCTTGGCCAGGTCAGCGCCAAGCCACAACCCACCAGTTTTCCGCTGCCCTCGCGACTATTGAAAGGACAAGACGAAGAAGGCGACGTTGAGCATTTGCTGCGCCTCGCAGCGGCCGCCGTGTCACGCCTGCAAAGCCATCAATTGTCGAGCCTGGAGCAAACCGGGCTGACCGACGACGGTCGGCTGATGAGTACGTGGCAATTGGAAATTCCGATGCGCAACCTGCAGGACATCGTGCCGCTGCAGGTCAAGTTCCAGCGTGAGGAAACCGCCGCCCGGGAACAACCGGACGAGCGCCGCGAACAACCCGAACCGAAACAGCAGCTTTGGCGGGTCGAGCTCGCATTCGACATGGAACCGCTGGGGCCGCTGCAGATCCAGGCCCAATTGCTGAGTGGCAGCCTGTCCAGCCAGCTCTGGGCAGAACGGCCATACACCGCGAGCCTGATCGAGCGGAACCTGACCGCATTGCGTGAACGGCTGGTGACGTGCGGGTTGAATGTTGGCGATCTTGATTGCCACCTCGGCACCCCGCCCCAGGGCCCCAAGACTCGGCTGGAGCAACGCTGGGTGGACGAAACCGCATGAACACAGAACCCCGCCAGGCCATCGCCCTCAAGTACGACGGCCACCACGCACCGACCCTCACCGCCAAGGGCGACGAAGCCCTGGCCGAGGAAATCCTCCGCATCGCTCGCGAAAGCGAAGTGCCGATTTATGAAAATGCCGAGTTGGTGAAGCTGCTGGCGCGGATGGAACTCGGGGACAGCATCCCGGAAGAGTTGTACCGCACGATTGCCGAGATCATTGCGTTTGCCTGGAACCTGAAGGGCAAGTTCCCCCAGGGGTTTGATCCGCATGCGCAGAGTGTGGAGAAAGATGTGACGGAACGTGGGGATGATTACTAGTCGCTGAAGGCACTATCCCGTGGCGAGGGAGCGTGCTCCCGCTCGGCTGCGCAGCAGTCGTAAAAAGCCTGGGGTCGCTGCGCAACCCAGCGGGAGCACGCTCCCTCGCCACAGGTGGCTTGGCTGGGATGATCGATGCACCCGCCAGAAAAACCTGTGGGAGCGAGCCTGCTCGCGAAGGCGGACTCACATTCAACATCTCTATTGACTGTCACACCGCTATCGCGAGCAAGCTCGCTCCCACATTGGTCTTGGGTGATAGCTAAAGATCAGCCGCCCTTGTGCAACTTGCTCATCAATTCCGCCTCGGCCTGGGTCAGGCCGCACGCCTGGGTCAGTTCGTCGATGCTGGCGCCCATGCCGACCAGTCGGGCGGCTTGGGCAAAGGACAGGCTGGAGGGGTCGCGCTGTTCCAGTTGCGCCAACTTATCCGGCAACGGCGCGACCACGGCACGCAGCTCATGGAGTGCTTCGCCCATGCGCACGGTGCCGTTCTGATAGTCGTCGACACGCTTGGCCAGGTCCTTGATGCGCTGGTCGCGCAGCGCATCGCCCTGGGCCTGCTGAGCGGCGATATCCCGCTGGCCACGTATGTAGGACAAAAACATCGCCAGCGTGCCTGCCCAGAAAAGGAACAGGACAATGACTGCTACCTCAAGAATCAAATCAGATACTCTCCAGTTCCGACCACTCTTCTTCGCTCATCATTTTTTCCAGTTCGACCAGGATCAGCAACTCATTGTTCTTGTTGCAGACGCCCTGGATGAACTTCGCCGATTCTTCGTTACCGACGTTAGGCGCGGTTTCGATTTCCGACTGACGCAAGTAAACCACTTCGGCCACGCTGTCGACCAGGATACCGACCACTTGCTTGTCGGCCTCGATGATCACGATACGGGTGTTGTCGTTGACCTCGGTGGAGTTCAAGCCGAAACGCTGGCGGGTGTCGATGACGGTCACGACGTTACCGCGCAGGTTGATGATGCCCAGCACGTAGCTTGGCGCACCCGGAACCGGGGCGATCTCGGTGTAGCGCAGCACTTCCTGCACGCGCATCACGTTGATGCCGTAGGTTTCGTTATCGAGCTTGAACGTCACCCATTGCAAGATCGGATCTTCGGAACCCTTGAGAGACGACGCCTTATCATTCATACCCTGACCCCTCGAAAAACCGCCTGTGGCGGTGTGTGTTCTGTCCGGCGGCGCCTGACGCCACCGGTTGTCTTATTTCGGTTTCCGGACCGGCTTGCCGCCGTCCAGGTGTTTTGCCCCGCCGCTGGCGATCAGCTCCGCCAGTTCGGAAACGTCCAGCAAGGCGCACATGTGTTCGATCACCGTACCGGCCAGCCATGGCCGTTGCCCTCGATGGCTGCGCCATTTGATCTCGTTCGGGTCCAGGCGCAGCGAACGGCTGACCTGGTGCACCGCCAATCCCCATTCGTAACCCTGCACCGAAATCACGTACTGCAGTCCCTGGCGAAAATCATCGCGATAACGGTCCGGCATGACCCAGCGCGCGGTATCCAGCACCTTCAGGTTGCCGGCCTGGCTCGGCAGGATTCCGAGGAACCACTCCGGTTGGCCAAACAACGGCGTCAACTCCTGGCCGGCCAGGGAATAGATCGACCCCAAGCAAACCAGCGGCACCGCCAGCGTCAATCCGGCCACATCAAACAACAGACACTCAAACGGCTCGGCGGCCCACGCCGGACGGTCATCGACCTGCACCGGCGGCGGTGTGTTGCTCGGCGGCAAGTGGATTTCCACCACCGGTGTCACCAGTCCCTGTAGCAACGGTGCGACGGTGGAGACCGACGCCAGGATCGGCGCGGGGGCTTCCATTACCGCCACCTGAGGCTTGATGAACGGCGCCTCGACCGCAGCAACAATCACCGACGCTTGTGCATCACGGGCCTGCTCTTCGAGCACGGCCGCTTGAAACTCATCCAGCACCACCTCGGCCTCGACGGGCTCGGGCAATGCCTCGACCGCGCTCGGCGGCGCTGGCAATTCTTCGGTCGCTTCCTGCAAGAGCCCATCCAGATAGGACTGCAGGGCCATTTGCGGACGCGAGGTTGTCTTGATCGGCCGGTTCATGAGAACTGTGCGCCACTTGAAAAGGTTATCGGCATGAATGCGCCAGGACTTGAGGACCGGGGAGCGAACGCTCCGTTCATGGAGAAACTGCTCACCTTAAGCCACCTGCTGCGGAACGAGCTGCTGGGCCAGCAGATGCTTGAGCAGCGCGCGATAGGCCAGTACGCCACGGCTTTTGCCATCGAACTGCGACGGCGTCACACCGGCACGACTGGCGTCGCGCAGGCGGGTATCGACCGGAATGTAGCCTTGCCAGATGTCGTCCGGGTACATGTCGCGCAATACCCGCAGGGTACCGAGGGACGCCTGGGTGCGACGGTCGAACAAGGTCGGCACGATATTGAACGCCAGTGATTGCTTGCGGGAACGGTTAACCATCGCCAGCGTGTTGACCATGCGCTCCAGGCCTTTTACCGCGAGGTGTTCGGTCTGCACCGGAATCACCAACTGCTGGCTGGCGGCCAAAGCGTTGACCATCAGCAGCCCAAGCAACGGCGGGCTGTCGATGATCGCGTAATCGAAATCCTGCCACAGCTGCGCCAGACTCTTGGCGATCACCAGGCCCAGACCGCTTTGGCCCGGCGACTGGCGCTCGAGGGTGGCCAAGGCCGTGCTCGACGGCAACAAGGAAATCCGCTCATCACTGGTGGACAGCAGCAATTGTCCCGGCAAGCCTTCGGGCACGGTGCCCTTGTGCAGGAACAGGTCGTAGTTGCTGTGCTCCAGGCTGTCGGGATCGTAGCCGAAATAACTGGTCATCGAGCCGTGAGGGTCCAGATCGACGATGACCACGCGCTTGCCCGCCTCAGCCAGCAAACCAGCTAGAGCGATGGAGGATGTGGTTTTGCCCACACCACCTTTTTGATTGGCGACTGCCCAGACTCTCATTCGGATCGTTCCTCCCGGTCGAGACGCGCTCGACCGAGAAATAGCTCGGTTATAAAGCCGGTGACGGAGAATTGACGGCGTTCTGTCTTCCCGGCGACTTGACCGGGGTCGGTGCAGTTTGTGTGCCAGCCCGCTTCAATGCCGCATCCGGTTTTGCATTGGCGGTGCCGGTACCGGTCAGGCTGCGACGCACATCGAGGTTGCGCGAGACCACCAGCACCACCCGCCGGTTGCGCGCGCGCCCTTCTGCGGTGGCGTTGTTGGCCACCGGCTGGAACTCGCCGTAACCCACCGACGCCAGACGACTGGGATTGACGCCCTGCATGGCGAGCATGCGCACGATGCTCGCCGAGCGGGCCGAAGACAGTTCCCAGTTGGTCGGGTACTGCGCGGTGCGGATCGGCTGGTCATCGGTGAACCCTTCGACGTGGATCGGGTTGTCGAACGGTTTCAGGATCGCCGCGACCTTATCGATAATGTTGAATGCCATGTCGCTGGGCATGGCGTCGCCGCTGCCGAACAGCAGGCTGGAATTGAGTTCGATTTCTACCCACAACTCGTTGCCACGCACGGTCATCTGGTTGGAGCTGATCAAGTCGCCGAACGCGGCGCTGATGTCATCCGCAATACTTTTCAACGGATCGCTGCTACCGGCAATGCCGGCGTCGACCTGTTCGGCGTCCTTGACCAGCGGCTTGGCGGGGGTGACGGTCTTGGGACGCTCCTCGCCAATGGGAATAGGCTTGAGGGCCCGGTCGGAATCGGTGAAGACACCAATCAACGCTTCGGAAATGACCTTGTACTTGCCTTCGTTGACCGAAGAGATCGAATACATGACCACGAAAAAGGCGAACAGCAACGTGATGAAGTCCGCGTAGGAAACGAGCCAGCGTTCATGGTTGACGTGTTCTTCGTGATTTCTGCGACGTGCCATGGCCTTAGTCCATGAAGCCCTGGAGCTTCAACTCGATGGAGCGCGGGTTTTCACCTTCGGCGATCGACAGGATGCCTTCCAGCAACATTTCACGGTAGCGCGACTGGCGCAGCGCGATGGACTTGAGCTTGGCCGCGATCGGCAGCAACACCAGGTTGGCACTCGCCACGCCATAGATGGTAGCGACGAAGGCCACGGCGATGCCGCTGCCCAGTTGCGAGGGATCGGCCAGGTTGCCCATCACATGGATCAGGCCCATGACCGCACCGATGATGCCGATGGTCGGCGCGTAGCCGCCCATGCTTTCGAAGACTTTCGCCGCTTCGATGTCGCGGGCTTCCTGGGTGTAGAAGTCCACTTCCAGGATGCTGCGGATCGCTTCGGGTTCGGCGCCGTCCACCAGCAACTGCAGGCCCTTGCGTGAGTAGCTGTCGGGTTCGGCATCGGCCACCCCTTCCAGCCCCAGCAGGCCTTCCTTGCGAGCGGTCAGGCTCCAATTCACCACGCGGTCGATGCCGCCGGCCAAGTCGACACGAGGCGGGAACAGAATCCACACCAGGACCTGCATGGCCCGCTTGAAGGCGCTCATGGGCGACTGCAACAGCGCAGCGCCGACGGTGCCACCGAGCACGATCAATGCGGCAGGACCGTTGGCCAGCGCGCCGAGGTGGCCGCCTTCCAGATAGTTGCCGCCAATGATGGCGACGAACGCCATGATGATGCCGATCAGGCTGAGAACATCCATTACAGACACGCCTCGACCAGATGTTTACCCATGTCGTCCAGGCTGTAGACCGCATCGGCGAGGTCGGCTTTGACGATCGCCATCGGCATGCCATAAATCACGCAGCTGGCTTCATCCTGGGCCCAGATCGCGCTGCCGCCCTGCTTGAGCAAGCGGGCGCCCTCACGACCGTCGGCGCCCATGCCGGTGAGGACCACCGCCAGAACTTTGTCACCGTAGGATTTAGCTGCGGAACCGAAGGTGATATCCACGCAAGGCTTGTAGTTCAAGCGCTCGTCGCCCGGCAGGATCTTCACCGCGCCACGACCGTCGATCATCATCTGCTTGCCACCTGGCGCCAGCAGCGCCAGGCCTGGCCGCAGGATGTCGCCATCCTCGGCTTCCTTGACGCTGATGCGGCAGAGTTTGTCCAGGCGCTCGGCAAACGCCTTGGTGAAGGCCGCGGGCATGTGCTGGATCAATACGATCGGCGCCGGGAAGTTGGCCGGCAATTGGGTCAGGACCCGTTGCAGTGCCACCGGACCACCGGTAGACGTGCCGATGGCGACCAGTTTGTAGGCCTTGCGCTTGGGCGCTGGCGACGACGGACTGGTTGGCGCCGGGCGAGCAGGAGCAGGTGCCGGAGCACTGCGGACCGGTGCCGGATTGAAGTTGCTCGACGCCGAAGGCGTCGGCGCTGGCGCGGGCGCGGGCGCGGGCGCAGCAGTCGGCGCAGGCGCCGGTGCGCTGTAGGCACTGACGCGGCGGTTGCTGCGGGAAATGCTGTGGACCTTCTCGCACAGCAACTGGCGGACCTTGTCCGGGTTGCGCGAAATGTCCTCGAAGTTCTTCGGCAGGAAGTCCACCGCCCCGGCGTCCAGCGCATCGAGGGTGACCCGAGCGCCTTCATGGGTCAGGGAGGAGAACATCAAAACCGGGGTCGGGCAGCGCTGCATGATATGCCGCACCGCCGTGATGCCATCCATCATCGGCATCTCGTAGTCCATGGTGATCACGTCCGGCTTGAGCGCCAGGGCCTGATCGATCGCTTCTTTGCCGTTGGTCGCCGTACCGACGACCTGAATGCTCGTGTCCGCCGAAAGAATTTCCGAGACGCGGCGGCGGAAAAACCCCGAATCGTCCACCACCAGGACTTTAACTACCATAAACACTCCGTTAGACGAGGCGCGGCGTCGGGCCGCGCCCCTCCAGAATCAAATACGCCGGGCGGCGTAGCGCTTGAGCATGCTTGGCACATCGAGGATCAACGCGATGCGGCCGTCGCCGGTGATGGTGGCGCCGGACATGCCCGGGGTGCCCTGGAGCATCTTGCCCAATGGCTTGATGACCACTTCTTCCTGGCCCACCAACTGGTCGACGACGAAGCCGATCCGCTGGGTGCCCACCGAAAGGATCACCACATGGCCCTCGCCCTGCTCGACATGGGCGGCGGAGCTGACCAGCCAGCGCTTGAGGTAGAATAGCGGCAGTGCCTTGTCCCGCACGATGACCACTTCCTGGCCGTCGACTACGTTGGTGCGCGACAGATCGAGGTGGAAAATCTCGTTGACGTTGACCAGCGGGAAGGCGAACGCCTGGTTGCCCAGCATCACCATCAGGGTCGGCATGATCGCCAGGGTCAGCGGGACCTTGATGACGATCTTCGAACCCTGGCCCTTGGTCGAGTAGATGTTGATCGAGCCGTTGAGCTGGGAAATCTTGGTTTTCACCACGTCCATGCCCACGCCACGACCCGACACGTCGGAGATCTCGGTCTTGGTCGAGAAACCCGGGGCGAAGATCAGGTTGTAGCACTCGGTGTCGCTCAGGCGATCGGCCGCGTCCTTGTCCATCACGCCACGCTTCACGGCGATGGCTCGGAGGACGTTCGGGTCCATGCCCTTGCCGTCGTCGGAGATCGACAACAGGATGTGGTCGCCCTCCTGCTCGGCGGCCAGAATCACCTTGCCGCTGCGGACCTTGCCCGAAGCTTCGCGCTCTTCCGGCGACTCGATGCCGTGGTCGACCGCGTTGCGCACCAAGTGGACCAGCGGGTCGGCCAGGGCCTCGACAAGGTTCTTGTCGAGGTCGGTCTCTTCACCCACCAGTTCCAGGTTGATTTCTTTCTTGAGCTGGCGAGCCAGGTCGCGAACCAGGCGCGGGAAGCGCCCGAAGACTTTCTTGATCGGCTGCATCCGGGTCTTCATGACCGCGGTCTGCAAGTCGGCCGTGACCACGTCGAGGTTCGACACGGCCTTGGACATGGCTTCGTCCTGGCTGTTGAGGCCCAGGCGTACCAGGCGGTTACGCACCAGCACCAGTTCGCCGACCATGTTCATGATCTCGTCCAGGCGCGCGGTGTCGACCCGCACCGTGGTCTCGGCTTCGCTGGCTGGTTTTTCCGCAGGCGCAGCCGCCGGAGCACGGGCTGGCGCCGGAGCGGCGGCAGCAGCCGGTTTCGGTGTCTCGGCCTTTGGTTCCGGTGCCTTGGCGGCCGGCTTGGGCGCAGCCTTGGCGGCAGGTGCGACCGTCGCGGCGGCGGTTGCAGCGGCTGGCGCGGCGGAAGCCTTGCCAACCTCGCTGAACTTGCCCTTGCCATGCAATTCGTCGAGCAGCGATTCGAATTCGTGATCGCTGATCAGGTCACTGCCGGCGGCCGCGGCCGCTGGCTTGGCCGGGCTCGGCGCGGAGGCGATGGCCGAATCCAGCGCATCGACAGCAAAGTTGCCCTTGCCATGCAACTGGTCGAGCAAGGCTTCGAATTCGTCGTCGGTAATGTCGGAGTCATCCCCTGCTGCCTTTGGCGCAGCCGGGGCCGCCGGTGCGGCGACCGCATCGGGGGCGAACTGGCCCTTGCCGTGCAGTTGGTCAAGCAGCGACTCAAACTCGTCGTCGGTAATTTCATCGCCGGCAGCGGCATCGGCGGCAGGCGCAGCAGGTGCGGCAGGCGCCTCGGCTTCGGCCTTGACGGCGTTCAGCGAGTCCAGCAGCGATTCGAATTCATGATCGGTGATGTCGCCCGATTCCTCGGCGACCGGTTCTTCCACCACAGGCTCGGCGACCGGTGCGGCTTCGTCAGCCGACTGCGGTTCGGCCAGGCGCGACAGCGCGGCGAGCAGCTCGGGGGTGGCCGGGGTGATCGGCGAGCGCTCGCGCACTTCGCTGAACATGCTGTTGACCGCATCCAGCGCTTCGAGCACCACGTCCATCAGTTCCGAGTCGACGCGACGCTCACCCTTGCGCAGGATGTCGAACACGTTCTCGGCAATGTGGCAGCACTCCACCAGCTCGTTGAGCTGGAGGAAGCCGGCGCCTCCTTTTACAGTGTGGAAACCGCGAAAAATTGCATTGAGCAGATCCGCATCATCAGGTCGGCTTTCCAGCTCGACCAGCTGTTCGGACAGTTGCTCTAGAATCTCGCCGGCCTCAACCAGGAAATCCTGAAGGATCTCTTCATCGGCGCCGAAGCTCATTAATGGCTGCTCCTAAAATAGGGCTAAATCAAAATCCAAGGCTGGACAGCAAATCGTCCACATCGTCCTGACCGGACACAACGTCTTCTCTTTTATCGGCATGAATCTGCGGACCTTCACCCTGAGAGAGATGTTTTTGTGGATCTTTTTCAGCAAGCATCGCTTCACGGTCGTGTTCGATGCCGGCAAAGCGGTCAACCTGGCTTGCCATCAGGACCAGCTTGAGCAAATTGCTTTCCACTTCGGTGACCAGTTGGGTCACGCGCTTGATGACCTGACCGGTGAGGTCCTGGTAATCCTGGGCCAGCAGAATGTCGTTGAGGTTGCTTGCGACGGCGCGGTTCTCGGCGCTGCTGCGTGTCAGGAAACCGTCGACCCGACGGGCCAGCTCCCGAAATTCCTCGGCGCCGACTTCGCGACGCATGAACCGTCCCCAATCGGTGCTCAACGCCTGGGCTTCCTCGCTCAGGCCGTTGACCAGGGGCGTTGCGCTTTCCACCAGGTCCATGGTGCGGTTCGCCGCGGCTTCGGTCAGCTTGACCACATAGCCAAGGCGTTCGGTCGCGTCGGTAATCTGCGAGACTTCCTCGGCCTGCGGCATGTTCGGATCGATCTGGAAATTGACGATCGCGCTGTGCAGTTCACGGGTGAGCTTGCCGACTTCCTGGTACAGACCACGATCGCGGGTCTGGTTGAGCTCATGAATCATTTGAACCGCATCGCCGAAGCGGCCCTTTTCAAGGCTGTCGACCAGTTCGCGGGCATGTTTTTTCAGGGTCGATTCGAAATCGCCCATTGAAGATTCGTTGTCCATAGCTCCCCCGTGGCGCCGTTAACCGATGCGTTCGAAGATTTTTTCGATCTTCTCTTTCAACGCCTGGGCCGTGAAGGGTTTGACCACATAGCCGTTTACACCGGCCTGGGCCGCTTCGATGATCTGCTCGCGCTTGGCTTCGGCAGTCACCATCAGCACGGGGAGATGCTTGAGTTTTTCGTCGGCGCGCACATGGCGCAGCAAGTCGATACCGGTCATGCCAGGCATGTTCCAGTCAGTCACCAGAAAGTCGATGCTCCCGCTGTTGAGAACCGGAATGGCAGTGGTGCCATCGTCGGCCTCGACCGTGTTGGTGAACCCAAGGTCACGCAACAGGTTTTTTATGATCCGCCGCATCGTTGAGAAGTCATCAACGATGAGGATTTTCATGTTCTTGTCCAATTCGACCTCCAAGCAGTCTTAAACGCGCCCAGCACCTGAACGCGCCATTTCAATCAATCCGGCACAACACTCGACAACGGTCTGGAGCACAACGGATGGAGACTGGCGTGGCATTTGCCATGCCTGCCCCGCTCGCAGCATCTCCGCACCGCCTGTCAGCGTGCTCGCCACTCCCCCAAACGCCCCCGCAAACGGGCCGCGCACTGGCTGTGTAACTGGCTGACCCGCGATTCGCTGACCCCCAGGACCTCACCGATTTCCTTGAGGTTCAGCTCTTCGTCGTAGTACAGCGCCAAGACCAGTCGCTCACGCTCCGGCAAATTGGCAATCGCTTCCGCCAGCGCACTCTGGAAGCGTTCATCTTCCAGATCGCGCGATGGCTCCATGTGAGCACTTGCGCCATCCTCATGCAGCCCTTCGTGTTCACCGTCCTGCAACAGGTCGTCGAAACTGAACAGGCGGCTGCCCAAGGTATCGTTCAAAATCCCGTAATAATCGTCGAGACTCAATTGGAGTTCGGCCGCAACCTCATGATCTTTAGCGTCACGCCCGGTTTTCGCTTCAATCGCGCGAATCGCGTCACTGACCATACGGGTATTGCGGTGCACCGAACGCGGCGCCCAATCGCCCTTGCGGACTTCATCGAGCATGGCGCCGCGAATGCGGATACCGGCATACGTTTCGAAACTCGCGCCTTTGCTGGCGTCATATTTGTTCGCCACTTCGAGCAGGCCAATCATGCCCGCCTGGATCAAGTCTTCGACCTGGACACTGGCCGGCAAGCGTGCCAGCAAGTGATAGGCGATGCGCTTGACCAATGGCGCGTAACGCTCGATCAATTCGTACTGGGCGTCCCGTGCCGATTTTTTGTAGAGATGGTTGTAACCGCTGGCTGTCATAACACGGGCCCTGCTGTTTGTTGCACAAGACGCTCGACGAAAAATTCCAGATGCCCGCGCGGGTTGGCCGGCAGTGGCCAGGTATCGACCTTCTGGGCGATCGCCTTGAACGCCAGCGCGCATTTGGAACGTGGAAAGGCTTCATATACGGCACGTTGCTTCTGGACCGCCTTGCGTACGCTTTCGTCGTAAGGCACTGCGCCGACGTATTGTAGGGCGACGTCCAGGAAGCGATCCGTGACCTTTGTCAACTTGGCGAACAGGTTGCGCCCTTCCTGCGGGCTCTGGGCCATGTTGGCCAGAACGCGGAAGCGGTTCATGCCATAGTCGCGGTTAAGCAGTTTGATCAGGGCGTAGGCGTCGGTGATGGATGTCGGTTCGTCGCAGACCACCAGCAGGACTTCCTGGGCGGCGCGGACAAAACTGACCACCGAGTCACCGATGCCGGCAGCCGTGTCGATCACCAGCACATCGAGGTTGTCGCCGATGTCGCTGAAAGCCTGGATCAGGCCAGCGTGCTGCGCCGGGGTCAGGTGCACCATGCTCTGGGTGCCGGAAGCGGCCGGCACGATGCGAATCCCGCCGGGCCCCTGCAGAAGCACGTCGCGCAGTTCGCAGCGGCCTTCGATCACGTCCGCCAGGGTGCGCTTGGGTGTCAGCCCCAGCAGCACGTCGACGTTCGCCAGGCCCAGGTCGGCGTCCAGCAACATGACCCGTCGGCCTAGCTCTGCCAGGGCCAGGGACAAGTTCACTGACACGTTAGTCTTCCCGACGCCACCTTTGCCGCCGGTCACCGCGATCACCTGTACGGGATGCATGCTGCCCATGTTCGTTCTTTACCTTGTCTTACTTAGACGGAGGCCACATTACTGGCTGCGCGTTCACATATGGAACAATGCATGGCAGACCATCGATGTAGGTACAAAAAATATTCATGAATACCTCAGCCAACCTGCTTGGTCGGGCTGTGGTAGATATCAGCGAACATGTCAGCCATGGCTTCCTCGCTGGGTTCTTCCTGCATTTGCACACTCACGGCACGACTGACCAATTGATGACGGCGCGGCAGATGCAAATCATCCGGGATCCGCGGCCCGTCGGTCAGGTAGGCCACCGGTAGTTCATGACCGATCGCCAGGCTCAACACCTCGCCCAGGCTTGCCGTTTCGTCCAGCTTAGTCAGGATGCAGCCGGCCAGCCCGCAGCGTTTGTAGCTGTGGTATGCGGCGGTTAGAACCTGTTTCTGGCTGGTGGTTGCCAACACGAGATAATTTTTTGACTTGATGCCACGTCCGGCCAGGCTTTCCAGCTGCATGCGCAGGGCCGGATCGCTGGCTTGAAGGCCAGCGGTGTCGATCAGCACGACGCGCTTGCGCATCAACGGTTCCAGCGCCTGGGCCAGGGATTGGCCCGGATCCACATGGGTCACCGACACATTGAGGATACGACCCAGAGTCTTGAGTTGTTCCTGGGCGCCGATACGGAAACTGTCCATGCTCACCAGGGCGATACTCTGGGCGCCGTACTTGAGGACATAACGGGCCGCGAGCTTGGCCAGGGTGGTGGTCTTGCCCATGCCGGCCGGGCCGACCATGGCAATCACTCCGCCTTCTTCCAGTGGCTCGACTTCCGGTGTGGCGATCATCCGCGCCAGGTGCGCCAGCAGCATGCGCCAGGCCTGGCGAGGCTCGTCGATGCCGTTGATCAGCGCCAGCAGGTCACGCGCCAACGGGCCGGACAGGCCAATGCGTTGCAGGCGACGCCACAGGTTGGCCTGGGCTGGACGGCTGCCTTGCAGTTGGTTCCAGGCCAGCGAACCGAGCTGGACTTCCATCAGTTCGCGCAGACTGTTGAGTTCAAAACGCATCGAGTCGAGGGCGCGCGGGTCGACACCCCGGGCAGGCGCGGCGGGTGCCGGCTCCGGGCGACGCGGCTCGGCCGGCGTGGCTTCGACCAACGGTTCGGCGGCGGTCAGCGGCAGGCCTGCGGTCAGTGGCTGGCCCGCAAACAATTGACGATTGGTGCCAGCGCTCGCCGCGCCTTCGCTGCTGCGCAGGCTCAATTCGGCCTGGGCGCTGGCAATGCGCGACTGGGTCTTGCGCAGCTCATCCTCGAGTTCCATGTTCGGAACGCGCGGGGCCAGCGCCGACAATTTGTAATCCAGCGCAGCCGTCAGCTCGACACCGCCAGCGATCCGGCGATTGCCAATGATGGCTGCTTCAGCGCCCAGCTCGTCACGTACCAGCTTCATGGCCTGACGCATATCGGCGGCGAAAAAACGCTTCACTTGCATAAACCACTACCTCAGCCGTTGGGCCCTACTGTCGCAACGATGGTCACTTGCTTGTTGTCCGGTATTTCCTGGTACGCCAACACATGCAGCCCCGGGACCGCGAGGCGCCCGAATCGCGAGAGCATCGCGCGAATCGGACCGGCCACCAGCAGGATCACCGGTTGGCCTTGCATCTCTTGCCGCTGGGCTGCGTCGATCAATGAACGTTGCAGCTTCTCGGCCATGCTGGGCTCCAGCAGAACACCCTCTTCCGAGCCTTGTCCTGCCTTCTGCAGACTATTGAGCAATATCTGTTCCAACCTTGGTTCCAGAGTGATCACAGGCAGCTCAGACTCAGTACCTACAATGCTTTGGACGATTGCACGGGATACGCCGACCCGCACCGCAGCCACCAAGGCGGCGGTATCTTGACTCTTCGAAGCGTTGTTGGCGATCGCCTCGGCGATGCTGCGAATGTCGCGCACCGGCACTTGTTCAGCCAACAGCGCCTGCAGCACTTTGAGCAACTGCGACAGCGAAACCACGCCTGGCACCAGTTCTTCAGCCAGCTTCGGCGAGCCTTTGGCCAGTACTTGCAGCAATTGCTGGACTTCTTCGTGGCCAATCAGCTCGCTGGAATGCTTGTACAGAATCTGGTTCAAGTGCGTCGCCACCACGGTACTGGCGTCCACCACGGTATAGCCGAGGGACTGAGCCTGGGCGCGCTGGCTGATTTCGATCCACACCGCCTCCAGGCCGAAAGCCGGATCCTTGGCGGTAATACCGTTGAGCGAACCGTAGACCTGACCTGGGTTGATCGCCAGTTCGCGGTCCGGGTAGATCTCCGCCTCGGCCAGAATCACGCCCATGAGCGTCAGGCGATAGGCACTCGGCGCCAGGTCGAGGTTGTCGCGGATGTGCACGGTGGGCATCAGGAAGCCCAGATCCTGGGACAGCTTCTTGCGCACGCCCTTGATCCGCGCCAGCAATTGGCCGCCCTGGTTGCGGTCGACCAATGGAATCAGGCGGTAGCCGACTTCCAGGCCAATCATGTCGATCGGCGTCACGTCATCCCAGCCCAGCTCCTTGGTTTCCATGGCGCGAGCCGGCGATGGCAGCAGTTCTTGCTGACGCTTGACCTCTTCCAGCGCCTGTACCTTCTGCACGTTCTGCTTCTTCCAGAACAGGTAGGCGCCGCCGGCCGCGAGGGCCGCCATGGTCAAGAAAGAAACGTGCGGCATGCCCGGCACGAGGCCCATCACCGCCATCAGGCCGGCGGCAACCGCCAAGGCTTTCGGCGACGCGAACATTTGCCGGCCGATCTGCTTGCCCATGTCTTCGGAGCCCGAGGCGCGGGTCACCATGATGGCTGCGGCTGTGGATAACAACAGTGATGGCAATTGCGCCACCAAACCGTCACCGATGGTCAGCAAGGCGTAAACCTTGCCGGCGTCACCGAAGGACATGCCGTGCTGGAAAATACCGACGGCCATGCCGCCGATCAGGTTGATGAACAGAATCAGCAGGCCGGCGATGGCGTCGCCGCGCACAAATTTGCTGGCACCGTCCATGGAGCCGTAGAACTCGGCTTCCTGGGCGACTTCCAGACGGCGCAGCTTGGCCTGGCTCTGGTCGATGAGGCCGGCGTTGAGGTCAGCGTCGATCGCCATTTGCTTGCCGGGCATCGCGTCGAGGGTGAAACGCGCGCTTACCTCGGAAATCCGCCCGGCGCCCTTGGTCACTACGACGAAGTTGATGATCATCAAGATGGCGAAAACTACGATACCGACCACGTAGTTACCGCCGATCACCACTTCACCGAAGGCCTGGATCACCTTACCGGCGGCGGCATGGCCGTCCTGGCCGTGGAGCATGACCACCCGGGTGGACGCGACGTTCAGCGCCAGGCGCAGCAGTGTCGCCACCAGCAGGATGGTCGGGAACACAGCGAAATCCAGCGGCCGCAGGGCGTATACGCAGACCAGCAGGACCACGATCGACAAGGCGATGTTGAACGTGAAGAACACGTCCAGCAGGAACGGCGGCACCGGCAGCATCATCATGGCGAGCATGACCAGCAGCAACAGCGGCACGCCCAGATTACCCCGGCTGAGGTCTACGACGTTGCTGCGCGCGGTGCTGAGTAACTGAGAGCGATCCACCAATATTCCCCGTTCCTGTGAAGCAAACTTTTGACGCCCGAGAGGGGCGCAGGCGGGGTATTGCAAGAAGCTTTCCAACTTTTGCGGGAGACTGAAATAGAGCGACTTGGCGCACATTCCCACCCTGTGGGAGCGAGCTTGCCAGCACAGGTAATGCGGTTCGCTTGAGAAACTGATGTACCTGTGGCGAGGGAGCTTGCTCCCGCTCGGCTGCGAAGCAGTCGTAAACCGGCGGGTACGGTGTGTCTGATGCTCCCCGACTGACAGGTTTTGGAGCCGCTTCGCGCCCCAGCGGGAGCAAGCTCCCTCGCCACGGGTTCATCGATTGCCTGGATTGAGCAGCATCAGCTCCCACAGGCTTTGCGTCTGTCGGAATCAGGAATCGCGGCGCAAATCCGGCGGGATCGGCAGGTCCTTGAGCGGTTCGGGGCGCTTGCCCTTGCCGGCGCGGTGCTGGCGGATCTGGTAGACGTACGCCAGGACCTGGGCCACGGCCAGGTACAGGCCTCCCGGGATTTCCTGGTCGAGCTCGGTGGAGTAGTAGATCGACCGCGCCAATGCCGGGGATTCAAGCAGCATCACTTCGTTGGCGACGGCGATCTCGCGGATCTTCAACGCCAGGAAATCGCTGCCCTTGGCCAGCAGGACCGGTGCGTTGCCTTTGTCGGGGTCGTACTTGAGCGCGACGGCGTAGTGGGTCGGGTTGGTGATAACCACGTCCGCGTCGGGAATCGCCGCCATCATCCGGCGCTGGGAAACCTCGCGCTGCAACTGGCGGATCCGCTGCTTGACCTCCGGCTTGCCCTCCGAGTCCTTGTGCTCGTCGCGCACTTCCTGCTTGGTCATCATCAACTTCTGCTTGCTCTGGTAGAGCTGGATCGGCACGTCGATGGCAGCGATCAGAATCAGCCCGCACGCCATCCACAAGGTGCTCCAGCCCACCAGCTGCACGCTGTGGATAATGGCTTGTTCCAGCGGCTCATGGGCAATGCGCAGCACATCATCGATGTCGGCCTGCAATACCGTCAGCGCAACGGACAGCACCAGGAGGAATTTCCCGAACGCCTTCAGCAACTCCATTAATGCCGACGTTGAAAACATTCGCTTGATGCCGGCCGCCGGGTTCATCCGACTGAATTTAGGGGCCAGGCTACCGGCAGCAAACAACCATCCGCCCAGGGAGATCGGACCGATGAACGCCGCCAACAGCAAAAACACAAGAATCGGCTGAATCGAAACGATCGCGATCTTGCCCGAATGCAGCAAGTATTGCGTCATCGCGCCGGGGGTCAGCAACACGTCTCGTGGCAGGGAGAAATTCAGCCGCATGATTTCCAACAGATCCAACGCCAGCCCGCCACCGTAGATCAGCAAGCCACCGGCGCCAGCCAACATGATCGCCAGGGTGTTGAGCTCCTTGGAACGGGCGATCTCGCCCTTTTCCCTGGATTCCCTTTTGCGTTTCTCCGTGGGGTCTTCTGTCTTGTCCTGACCGCTTTCGCTCTCGGCCATGGTTCAGCGCGCCTGTGCCATGTCGCGTAACAACTGCAAGGCCTGGGTGGCCAGCGGCTGGTACTGGTTGAGGATGTCCCCGAGGCTGACCCAGAAAATCACCATGCCCAACACCAGGGTCAGCGGGAAGCCAATGGAGAAGATGTTCAACTGCGGAGCCGCCCGGGTCATCACGCCGAAGGCGATGTTGACCACCAGCAACGCGGTGATCGCCGGCAACACCAGCACCATGGCCGCGCCGAGGACCCAACCGAGCTTGCCGGCGATTTCCCAGAAATGATTGACCAGCATCGCACTGCCCACGGGCAATGTGGTGAAGCTCTCGGTCAACACCTCGAAGACCACCAGGTGCCCGTTCATGGCGAGAAAGAGCAAGGTCACCAGCATCGTCAGGAATTGCCCGATGACGGCGGTGTTCACACCGTTGGTGGGGTCGACCATCGAGGCGAACGCCATGCCCATCTGAATCGAAATGATTTGCCCGGCGACCACGAACGCCTGGAAAAACAACTGCAGCGAAAAGCCCAGCAAGGCGCCGATGAGGATCTGCTCGGCGACCAGCATCAGCGCACTGAGGTCCAGCGCAGTGACCGGTGGCATCGGCGGCAGCCCGGGCGCAATCACGACGGTGATCGCCAGGGCGAAATACAGGCGCACGCGGCGCGGCACCAAGGTCGTGCCGAAGACCGGCATGCTCATCAGCACCGCGGTGACGCGAAACAACGGCAGGACAAACGAAGCCACCCAGCTACTGATCTGGGTGTCCGTCAGCGCGAGCATCGACATCGGGTCAGCCGATCAACTGGGGAATACTGCCGTACAACTGCAGGATGTATTCCATGAAGGTTTGCACCAGCCAGGGGCCGGCGACGATCAGCGTTACCAGCATCACCAGCAGGCGCGGCAGGAAACTCAGGGTCTGTTCGTTGATCTGCGTGGCGGCCTGGAACATCGCCACCAACAAGCCCACCAGCAGGCTCGGGATCACCAGGATGGCAACCATCGTGGTGGTCAGCCAGAGGGCTTCGCGGAACAGGTCTACCGCAACTTCAGGCGTCATATCGTGTTATCCGCAAAAGTGGTCTAGACACCGCCGAAACTGCCCGCCAGGGTGCCGATAATCAACGCCCAGCCATCCACCAGCACAAACAACATGATCTTGAACGGCAGGGAAATGATCAGCGGCGACAGCATCATCATGCCCATGGCCATGAGGATACTGGCGACCACCAGGTCGATGATCAGGAACGGGATGAAAATCATGAAACCGATCTGGAACGCAGTCTTCAACTCGGACGTCACGAACGCCGGCACCAGGATAGTCAGCGGTGCCTGGTCGGGGCTGGCGATATCGGTGCGCTTGGACAGGCGCATGAACAGGTCCAGGTCGCTGCTGCGGGTCTGGGCGAGCATGAAATCCTTGATCGGCACCTGGGCCTTGGCCACGGCGTCCTGGGCACTGAGTTTTTCCGCCAGGTAGGGTTGCAGCGCGTCCTGGTTCACCCGGTCGAATACTGGCGCCATGATGAACATGGTCAGGAACAGCGCCATGCCGGTGAGAATCTGGTTCGACGGCGTCTGTTGCAGCCCCAGCGCCTGGCGCAGGATCGAAAAGACAATGATGATCCGGGTGAAACTGGTCATCAGCATGACGAACGCCGGGATGAAACTCAGCGCGGTCATGATCAGCAGGATCTGCAGGCTGACCGAGTATTCCTGTGCCCCTTCGGCATTGGTGCCGAGGGTAATCGCCGGGATCGACAACGGATCGGCGGCAAACGCCAACGGCGCGGCCAGCATCAGGCCCAACGCCAACAGAATGCGCAACGGCATTACTTCTTATCCTTCTGATCTTTACCCAGTAGTTCCATGAGCCGCTGGGCAAATTCGGGGGTGGCCTGCTCGGCGGAAGGCACCTGGACCGGTTCCTTGAGGACGTGCAGCGCAGTGATCGTGCCGGGGCTCAACCCCAACAGGATCTGCTCGTTGCCAACCTGCACCAGCACCAACCGGTCCCGCGGGCCCAACGCCCGGGAGCTGATGATGTCGATGACCTGACCTTTGCCGGCGGGCCCCGCCTGTTGCACGCGCCGTAGCATCCACGCCAGGAAGAAAATCACCCCGAGCACCAGGAGCAGGCCCAGCACCAGTTGCGCCAATTGCCCGGCCATGCCGCTGCCACTGGCCGGCGTAACGGCCGCGTTGGCCACCGGCTCGGCCGCCAGCACGCTGAACGGCAGCATCAAGGCTGCGGCGAAAAAGCCTTTCATTCAGCGCAGCTTCTTGATGCGTTCGCTCGGGCTGATCACGTCCGTCAGGCGAATGCCGAACTTCTCGTTGACCACCACCACTTCGCCGTGGGCGATCAAGGTGCCGTTGACCAATACGTCCAGCGGCTCACCGGCCAGGCGATCGAGCTCGATTACCGAGCCCTGGTTGAGTTGCAGCAGGTTGCGGATGTTGATGTCGGTGCTGCCCACTTCCATGGAAATCGACACCGGAATGTCGAGGATCACGTCCAGGTTCGGACCGTCAAGCGTCACCTGCTCGTTGCTTTTTGGCACGCTGCCAAACTCTTCCATCTGCAAGCGGTTGGACGCGTGGGCGCCGGTATCGGCTGCCAGCAACGCATCGATGTCGGCCTGCCCGGCGTCGCCGGTTTCTTCCAGGGCCGCAGCCCACTCGTCGGCCAGCGCCTGGTCATCCTGGGTATTCATATCGTCAGCCATCATGTTTCCTCGGCGGGCATAAATCGGTTAAAAACGAAAACTTAAAAAGTTGACACCGCTCAGCGGCGTTCGATCGGCTCGATCACCTGCAACGCCAGGTTGCCTTTGTGAGAGCCCATCTTGACCTTGAAGGCCGGCACGCCATTGGCGCGCATGATCATGTCTTCCGGCATCTCGACAGGGATGATGTCCCCCGGCTGCATGTGCAGGATGTCCCGCAGACGCAGCTGGCGCCGGGCAACCGTCGCGCCGATCGGCACGTCGACGTCCAGCACGTCCTGGCGCAAGGCGTTGATCCAGCGCTCGTCCTGGTCGTCGAGGTCCGACTGGAAGCCGGCGTCGAGCATTTCGCGCACGGGCTCGATCATCGAATAGGGCATGGTCACGTGCAAGTCGCCGCCGCCACCGTCGAGTTCGATGTGGAATGTCGAAACCACAATGGCTTCGCTGGGGCCGACGATGTTCGCCATGGCCGGGTTCACTTCCGAGTTGATGTACTCGAAGTTCACTTCCATGATCGCCTGCCAGGCTTCCTTCAAGTCGATGAAGGCCTGCTCCAGCACCATGCGCACGACGCGCAGCTCTGTCGGAGTGAATTCGCGACCTTCGATCTTGGCGTGACGACCGTCGCCACCAAAGAAGTTATCCACCAGCTTGAACACCAGTTTGGCGTCGAGAATGAACAGCGCCGTACCACGCAGCGGCTTGATCTTCACCAGGTTGAGGCTGGTGGGCACGTACAGCGAGTGCACGTATTCGCCGAACTTCATCACCTGCACGCCACCCACAGCCACGTCGGCCGAGCGGCGCAGCATGTTGAACATGCTGATACGGGTGTAGCGGGCGAAACGCTCGTTGATCATTTCCAGGGTCGGCATGCGTCCGCGAACGATGCGGTCCTGGCTGGTCAGGTCGTAGCTTTTGACGCTGCCCGGGTCAGCAGCGTTTTCGGTTTGCACCAGGCCGTCGTCGACACCGTGCAACAGCGCGTCGATTTCGTCCTGGGACAACAAGTCCTGCACGGCCATGTCGTGTTTCCTACTGCAATACGAAGTTAGTGAAGAGCAACTGTTCGATCACCACTTTGCCAAGCTCTTTCTGGGCCACTTCCTGCACGCTGGCCGTGGCTTTCTGACGCAGCATTTCCTGGCCCACCGGAGTGGCCAGGGTGTCGAAACTCTGTCCGGAAAACAGCATCACCAGGTTATTGCGGATCAACGGCATGTGCACCCGCAATGCTTCCAGGTCCGCCTGGTTGCGACCCTGCAAAGTAATGCTGACCTGCATGTAGCGTTGACGACCGTTCACGGTGTAGTTGGCCACGAAGGCCGGGGCCATGGGCTCGAAAATCGCAGGTTGCTTGCCTACCGGAGCGGCTTCTGCAGCGGGTGCCGGCTTGCTTTGGGCGCTGTGCATGAAATACCAGGTCGCCCCCACGGAAACACCCACCGCCAACAGCAAGCCCACCACGATCAGGATGATCATCTTGAGTTTGCCTTTGGTTGCAGGGTCTTTTACAGCTGCTGCTTCACTCTTCGCCATGCCAATAATCCGTCACTAATCGGGGGGTTCACTGTTGCATGGCTAGGCAGGAGCAAGTGTTATGCCAGAAGAGAAATGACGTCGATGCAATTTCGAGGACAACCTTAAACCATTGTGGGAGCGAGCTTGCTCGCGATAGCGGACTTTCAGTCACCGTTGCGGGTGACTGATCCATCGCTATCGCGAGCAAGCTCGCTCCCACAGGGTCTAGTGCGTTGAATCAGGCGTAGTAGTCCACCGCGCTGGTGCCAATGACGCTGGTCGTGCTGGCAGCCACTTCAGCGATGCTGGTGGGAGCGGCTTCATCCACCGAATCCACGCGTCCGCCGGAGGACGTGGCGCGTCCAGCCTGGGCCTGCTGCTGGGCTTGCTGGTCCGGGTTCTGCGAACCCCGGGATTGATCCGACACGTTCACGTCGACCTGCCCCATGCCCTGCTGGGCAAAGCTGTCGCGCAAGCGATGCATCTGACCTTCGAGGGCTTCGCGAACGCCAGCGTGGGCGCTCATGAAGGTGACTTGGGTCTGCTGGTCCGGAACCATGTTCACTCGGATGTCCAGGCGCCCGAGCTCGGCCGGTTGCAACTGGATGTCGGCCGCCTTGAGATTGGCGCTCGACAAGTACATCACCCGGTTGACCACTTCCTCGGTCCAGCCGCTCTGGTTCATGGCGATAGGCTGGTTGACCGGCACCGCGTTGGCGGTTTTCGGCGTGGCCGCCTGGGTCAGTGCCGCCAAGCGATTGGCAAAGTCGTCCACGCGCGTATCGCTGGAAGCGGAAGTCAGATCCTTGAGGCCCTCGCTGATCAGGCCGCTGAACGCCTTGTCACCGCCCTGGCTGCCGGCACCGGTGCTGTCCTGGTCGGCTTGCACGGTGAGCATGCTGGCCATGCCGGCCGCGAAAGTCTGAGCCGAGGTCGGCTCGCCATCGGGCGAAGCCGCCGGGGCAGCCTTGGGCTGCGCCTGGCTGGAAGCCGACACATGGCCGCCCTGCTCCATCGCCAACCGCAAGGCTGGCAGCGCGTCGAGCGGATCAGCCTGCGGGTCGAACTCCGGATCAGTCACGGGCGCCGGGGCGCTGGCCACTAACGTCGGAACACCGGCAGCCGCAACCGCAGCGGTGACTTGAGCATCGGTCGCGATCACCACGGGGGCGGGCTGAACCTCGGCAGTGGTCACCGGAACAACCGGCAACAACGCAGGATCGAGGGTTGGATCGACAGGCGCGGCGTCCGCTACAGGCGTCCCGGCCGCTTCGGTATCGTCATCCCGCGCGGCCTTGTCGTCGGCAGCGGCCGGCTTGTCGGCGGGCAAGGGTTTGCCGCTATCGGCAACCACCGGCTCCGGAGCGGCAGCGGTGTCGCTGTCGGCATCCTTTTTGACGGAGGTATCGGAAGTCTTGTCGCGCCCCGGCTTCACCGAAGGTTCAGGTACCGCCGGTGATTTGACGGGTGCCTGCTTGGCGAAGACCTGGGCGAAGCTGGAGGCTTTATCCCCGGCTTCCGGGCCCGCTGCCAGTGGATTGACGGCGGCCTGCGGCTTGGCCGGGGCGGTGGCCTGGAGGAGTGTATTGGGCGTAACAGGCATAAAATGGTCTCCGCTGCACTGGAATCATAGATGCAGTCGAGACAGGACAATGCAAGGGGCGGGCCAACGCGTCGAACGCCATCGTTTCAGCAATGAAAGCCTTCACGCTCTTCGCGGCAAAGCGTGCGGACGAAGGCAAACTCGCTGTCAATTTCATTGACCAGTCTTTCGATGCCTCCCAGCGACGGCTGTTTGGCACGTTGCTCCAGTTCACCACACAGCTCAGCCAGGCGCAGGGCGCCCATGTTGCTGCTACTGCCCTTGAAACTGTGGGCCGTAGCGCTCAGCTTTTCGGCGTCCCTGGCTTCATGCAGCACACGCAGGCGTGCTTCGGAATCTTCGAGGAAGGTGTCCAGCAATTCCGGATACCCGTCCTCCATGACTTCCCTCAACGTGCTGAGCACGTCGCGATCGAGATGAATTTCACTCACTTGCTCGCTCCCTGATCAAGATTGGCTCCGATTATGCCAGAGCCTCCCAGAAAAACTCCACGCGCGCACTACGACCATCGTCGGACCAAGAGGCCCGTTGGCATAGCTGGCGCACCAGGCTCACGCCACGCCCCGATAATCGGTCACGGTCCAGTGGTCGCGCCATGACCTTCGCAACATCGAAGCCCTTGCCGCTGTCCTCGACCTCAATCACCAGACAGCCACCGTCACCATGAGGGGTGACATGCAAATGCACTCGCACATGACCATCGCTCAACGCATCCAGGCGCTCGTTGCGCTCCCGGTAATACCGGGCAAACCCGGTCGCATCGCGCTTGAGGCTTGAGTCCAACCCCAGCACCCCATGTTCCAGGGCGTTGGAATACAGCTCCGACAGCACGCTGTAAAGGGCGCCACTGTGTGCCCTGAGCCCATGAACCTCAAGCAGCAACTGCAAAAGGTAGGGCATCGGGTTGAACCGTTTGAGCGTCTGCGCCCGAAATTCGAAGCTCACCGACCAGTCCAGCGGACTGGATTGGCCACTATCGGAATAGACCGGAGGCGGCGGATTGAGTTGCGTCGGCGCGACGAGACGCACCTCGATCATGCTGAAGTCGTCACGGGCCTCGCCGCGAAAATCCTGCAGGGCTTGCTGGATATCTTCGAACAGGCGGTCGGGCTCACGGTTGGCCGAAAATACCTGCTGCAACCGCTCGACGCCAAACGGCTGGTCGTCGCGATCACTGGTCTCGATCACGCCATCGGACAGCAGGAACACCCGATCGCCCACCGACATCGGGTGGACTTCGGTGCGGTCGTCGAACAACTGAGGCGTCAGCACACCCAACGGCAAATGCCGAGCCGGTAATGGTGTGCGCACGCCAGTGAGGCTGTCGTGCAGATAACCGTCGGGCATGCCACCGTTCCAGATTTCCACGGTGCAACGCTGGAAACTCAGGCACAGCAGCGTCGCGCAACAGAACATGTCCACCGGCAGGATGCGTTTTAGCTTGGCATTCATCTCCCGAAGAATCTGCGCCAGGCCATAGCCCTTGGCGGTCATCCCGTAGAACACCTCCGCCAGCGGCATCGCCCCCACCGCCGCCGGCAGTCCGTGGCCGGTGAAGTCGCCGAGCAGGATATGCATGTCGCCCGCCGGGTTGAACGCGGCCAACAGCAGATCGCCGTTGAACAAGGCGTAGGGCGATTGCAGGTAACGGATGTTCGGCGCGCTCAGGCAACCGGAGTGGGCAATCTTGTCGAACACCGCCTTGGCGACCCGCTGCTCGTTGAGCAGATAGTCGTGGTGCCGGGCGATCTGGTCACGCTGCTCCACCACCGTGGCCTGCAGCCGACGCAAACGGTCCATCGCCTTGATCTTGGCGGCCAGGATGACTTGGTTATAGGGTTTAGCCAGGAAGTCATCGCCACCGGCCTCCAGGCAACGGGCCAACCCTTCGCTTTCGGTCAACGAGGTGAGGAAGATGATCGGGACCAGTTGATCCCCGGCCAACTGCTTGATCTTCTGCGCCGCTTCAAAGCCATCCATGACCGGCATCATCGCGTCCATCAACACAAGGTGCGGACGCTGTTGCAGATAGACCTCGACCGCCTCGGCACCGTCAGCCGCGGTGAGCACGTGATGGCCCTGGCGACGGACAATGGTCGACAACAGCAGTCGATCAGCGGCACTGTCTTCGGCAATCAGGATCGTCAGCGGCTCCGGCGACGATTGCATGGCGATCAACTGATGTCGAACAGCTTGTCGAAATTGGAGATCGCGAGGATTTTCTTGACGTCGCTGCTGCTGTTGACGACGCGGATATCCGATTCGTCGCCGCCGGCATGATCACGCAACAGCAGGAGCATGCCCAAGGCAGAACTGTCGAGATAAGTGGCTTCTTTCAGATCCACAACGATGGACTCGGGTTTCGTGTTGAGCTTTTCATAAGACTCACGAAACTCCTGGTGCCGGCCAAAATCGAAGCGGCCCTTGATCGAGATCGTCAGCTTTTGCCCATCCGGGGATACTTCGGTAATGACAGACATATTCACTTCCTTGTCATGGACATACGTGTACAAGGTTTAGCACTTGGTAGAGGTATGAGCAAGGTTTCAAATCACCCACCCGACAAAACTCTACCGCCGTTATCAATATGGATCCTGGCGCGGCAAGCGCTGGGACAATTCATCCAGCAGTTTTTGCTCACGCTTGTCCTCCAACTGCCGCGCCTCGTCGATGTAGCGCTGTACAAGTTTGCGCAACCCTTCGACGCGGGCGAACGCCTCTTGCCAGCTCTGGCGGGCCTTCTCCAGGTTGTTCTGGTGCCAGACCAGGCTCTGGCGCTGCTGGTCGATGGCCGTGCCCAACTGCGCGAGGAATCCCTGGTAGCCCAGTAGCCACTGCCCGGAAACGCCGTGGCTGCCTCGGGCGATCCACTGCTCCTGGTATTCGAGGCGAAAATTCTCCAGGTCCGCCAGCTTGCTTTCGGCAACGGCCACTTGCCCCTGGAAATAGGCCAGTCGCTGGACAGCGGTTTTCTCAGCCTTTTCCGCCATGTCCACCACTGGCGCCAGGCGCGCCGCACGACTCGTGGCCATGACCGGTTACGTGCCGGAAACAGGGGCGAAAATGGTTTGCAGGTGCGCTTCGCTGGCGCCCATGCCGATGCTGTCGTTCAGCGCCTGGCGCAGATACACCGCCATGGACGGATACAGGTTGATCGCCGTGTCGGTTTCACGATCCCCGCCAGGCACATACGCTCCGACGCTGATCAGGTCACGACTTTGCTGGTAACGGGACCAATACTGCTTGAATTGTTGGGCGCGCTTCATGTGCTCGGCGCTAATGACCGACGGCATGACCCGGCTGATCGACGCTTCGATGTCGATGGCAGGGTAATGCCCCTCCTCGGCCAGGCGTCGGGACAACACGATGTGGCCGTCGAGCACGCCTCGGGCCGAGTCGGCGATCGGGTCTTGTTGGTCGTCACCCTCGGACAGCACGGTGTAGAAAGCGGTGATGGAGCCGCCGCCCTTCTCCGCGTTACCGGCACGCTCCACCAGCTTCGGCAGCTTGGCGAACACTGAAGGCGGATAACCCTTGGTCGCCGGAGGCTCGCCGATGGCCAGGGCGATTTCCCGCTGGGCCTGGGCGAAGCGGGTCAGCGAGTCCATCAGCAACAGGACGTTCTTGCCCTTGTCGCGGAAATATTCGGCGATGCGCGTGCAATACATCGCAGCGCGCAGGCGCATCAGCGGCGCATCGTCCGCCGGCGAAGCGACGACAACGGAGCGCTTGAGCCCTTCCTCGCCGAGGATGTGCTCGATAAATTCCTTCACCTCGCGGCCCCGCTCGCCGATCAGCCCCACCACGATGATGTCGGCCTCGGTAAAGCGAGTCATCATGCCCAGCAGCACACTCTTGCCCACGCCGGTACCGGCGAACAGGCCCAGGCGCTGGCCGCGGCCGACGGTCAACAAGCCGTTGATGCAACGAATGCCCACATCCAGCGGCACGCTGATGGGGTCGCGCTTGAGCGGGTTGATCGTCGGGCCGTCCATCGGCACCCAATCCTCGGCCTTCATGCCGCCCTTGCCGTCCAGCGCCCGACCAGCGCCGTCCAGCACGCGACCGAGCATACTCATGCCCATGGGCAGGCGGCCGGTATCGGCCAACGGCACCACACGGGCACCCGGGGCAATGCCGGCGACACTGCCGACCGGCATCAGAAATACCTTGCTACCGGAAAAACCCATGACCTCGGCTTCCACCTGCACCGGGTGATAGCTGTCGTCATTGATCACCAGGCAGCGACTGCCCATGGCCGCACGCAATCCTTCGGCTTCGAGGGTCAGGCCGACCATGCGCAACAGGCGACCTTCCAGGATCGGTTGGCCGGCCAGTTCGGTGGCCTCGGCGTAGCTGCCCAGGCGCTTGCCGAAGCTGGTTCGCTCAAGGCGCATCGTGGCCTGCCACTTCAGGTGTGATCGGTTCGCCGCTGTCGGGATCGACAATGACGGCCGGCTTGGGTTCGTCCGGCAACTCCAGGCTCAAGTCGGCGGGGGCCGGGTGCAAAGCCTGTTCGTGCAGTTGGTCGAACAGCTTGGCCATGATCTGGCTGATGCGGGTCTCGACGGTAGCGTCGATGCGGCTGTGCTCGGTTTCCACGCGGCAACCGCCCGGCAACAAGGTTTCATCCTCGACGATGCGCCAGGTTTCCTCGTGGCGCTCGCGCAAAGCCTTGACCAGTTCGAAGTCCTGGGGGTTGATGTACAGCCGCACGTTGCCCACGCCCAGCGGCAACAGCTTGAGGGCTTCGCGCATGACGTGTTCGATCTGGCTCGAATCGATGGCCAGCTCGCGCTGGATCACTTGCCGGGCGATGTGCTGCACCAGCCCGACCAATGACTTTTCGATCTGCGTGTCCTGCTCGGCAATGGGCTCGAACAGGTTGAGCATCAGCGATTCCAATGCGCGCAGCTTGGCCGTCAGCGCCACGTCGGCTTCCTGACGAACCTTGATCGTGGTGCTGTGGAAACCTTCTTTTTCGCCAATGGCGAAGCCTTCGTTGTAGGCCTCCTGGCGAATGCTTTCGACCTCTTCGAGGGTCAGCGGCTGGACTTCCTCCAGCGGCACCTCTTCCATCTCCGGCAGTTCTTCCACCGGTTCCGGCTCGGGCTCGGGCACATGAGGGTCGAAGCTGGGCAGCGACCAGACGTCGAAACCACCGACGTCACGGGCGCGGATCAGGTCGCTGGGTGAACCATCACTCTTGGCAGACATAACGACCTTAGATCATCTCTTCGCCGCCCTTGCCACCGAGCACGATTTCTCCGGCTTCGGCCATACGGCGGGCGATGGTGAGGATTTCCTTCTGTGCAGTTTCCACGTCGCTGACACGCACCGGGCCCTTGGCCTCGAGGTCGTCGCGCAACAGTTCGGCCGCCCGTTTGGACATGTTCTTGAAGATCTTTTCCTTGACGCCTTCGTCCGATCCCTTGAGGGCCAGCACCAGGACGTCGGAGGACACTTCGCGCAACAGTGCCTGGATACCGCGGTCGTCGACATCGGCCAGGTTGTTGAACACGAACATGAGGTCTTCGATCTGACCGGACAGGTCTTCGTCGACTTCGCGGATCGAGTCCATCAATTGACCTTCGATCGAACTGTCGAGGAAGTTCATGATGTCCGCCGCGCGCTTGATACCGCCCAAGGTGGTGCGCGAAGCATTGGAGTTGCCCGAGAACTGCTTCTCGAGGATCTGGTTCAATTCCTTCAGCGCCGCCGGCTGCACGGTGTTCAGCGACGACACGCGCAGGATGATGTCGAGGCGCACCTTATGGTCGAAGTTGCCCAGCACTTCGCCTGCCTGGTCCGGGTCGAGGTACGCCACCACGATCGCCTGGATCTGGGGGTGCTCGTAACGGATCACGTCAGCAACTGCGCGTGGCTCCATCCACTTCAGGCTGTCCAGGCCACTGGTGTTGCCACCCAGCAGGATCCGGTCGATCAGGCCGTTGGCCTTGTCCTCGCCCAGGGCCTGGGTGAGCATCTTGCGCACATAGTCGTCGGAGCCGACGCCCAGGCTGGTCTGGTCGCCAACGATGTCGACGAACTCGCTCATGACCTGCTCGACCTGCTCGCGGTGCACGTTGCCCATCTGGGCCATGGCCACGCCGACGCGCTGGACCTCCTTGGGCCCCATGTGGCGCAGCACTTGGGCGGCGTCGGTCGAACCCAGGGACAGCAACAGGATCGCGGCTTTGTCGACCCGGGACAATTTGGCAACAGCGGCTCGATTATCACTCATCTGCGTTAATCCACTCTTTCACGACCTGGGCCACACGACCCGGATCTTCTGCCACCAGACTCTTGATGGCGTTCAACTGAGCGTCATAGCCTTCGCTCGGGCTTGGCAGCAGGATGCTCTGCGGCCCGCCGAGGCTGACGCGATCGTTGGCCAATTCGCCATCCAGGCCGCCCATGCCTCCCAGCTCTACATCACCCAAGCCAGCCAACTGCTTGTTCTTGCCGCCACCGGTGATGTTGTTGAGCACCGGACGCAACACACCGAATACCAGTATCAGGATGAACAGCACACCCAATACTTGCTTGACCACATCCCAGAACCAGGGTTGCGAATAAAACGGAATGTCGGCGATTTCTTCACCGCGCTCCAGGGAGAACGGCACGTTGATCACGCTGACGCTGTCGCCACGGCTGGCGTCGAAACCGACGGCGTCCTGTACCAGGCGAGTGAAGCGCGCCAATTCGTCGGCGCTCCACGGCGCACGGCTGGTTTCGCCGTTGGCCGGGTTGATCTTGACCTGATCGTCCACCACCACGGCGACCGACAGGCGATTCAAGCGACCCTGTTGCTGCTTGGTGTGGCTGATGGAACGGTCGAGCTCGAAGTTCTTGGTGGATTGTTGACGCTTGTCGGCCGGGTACGGCGCGAGCATCGGCTGGCCGGTGGCCGGGTCCATGATCTGTTGGCCGTTGGCATCGATCAGCGGTTGGCCTGGCTGCACCATGCCCGCGGCGGCGGTGGCGCCACCGGTGGTTTGCGGCGCGCTGGCCGGCGATGGCGGCTGGTTGCTCAGGGCACCCGGCACGCCTTGCGGGCCATTGCTGGCAGTGCGCTGTTCGTTCACCGACTGCTCGCTGCGCAACGCCGGCTGATCCGGGTTGAACTGCTCGGAGGTCGATTCGACCGCGCTGAAATCCACATCCGCCGAGACTTCGGCCTTGTAGCGGCCATTGCCCAGGACCGGTTGCAGGATGTTATGCACACGCTGGGTCAGCATGCCTTCCATGCGGCGGCTGTAGTCGAATTGCTTGCCGGCCATGGTCAGTTCGGAATTTTCCGCCTGGTCGGAGAGCAGGGTGCCCTTCTGGTCGACCACGGTGATCTGCGACTTGCTCAGCTCGGGAACGCTGGTCGCCACCAGATTGATAATGGCCAGGACCTGGCCTGGCTCCAGGGAGCGGCCGGAATACAGTTCAACCAGGACCGACGCACTCGGCTTGCGCTCATCGCGCACGAAGACCGAGCTTTTCGGGATCGCCAGGTGCACACGGGCACCCTTGACGTTGTTGAGGCTGGAGATGGTGCGCGCCAGTTCGCCTTCCAGGCCGCGACGATAACGCGTCGCTTCCATGAACTGGCTGGTGCCCAGGCCCTGGTCCTTGTCGAGAATCTCGAAACCGATGTTGCCATCGGTGGGTGTCACGCCCGCGGCAGCGAGCTTGAGACGCGCGCGCGCCACGTCGTCGGCCTTGACCAGCAAGGCGCCAGAGTTGGGTTCGACGGTGTAGGGAATGTCGGCAGAAGCCAGGGTTTCCATGACTTGCTTGGCATCCATGCCTTCCAGGCTACCGTACAACGGACGGTAGTCTGGCTGCTGGGACCACAACACGACGGCGAAACCAATCGCCACGCTGGCAGCCAGGCCGACCAACAGGCCAACCTGACGCAGCATGGTCATCTCGGAGAGGTTTTCCAGGAAAGACAGACCGAACAACGGCGGTTTGCCGTCTACCGGAGTGGCCTTGGCTGGAACGTTATCAACGGCTGCTTCTGCCATGACTCAATAGTTTCCTTAGACCGGCATCTGCATGATGTCTTGGTAGGCTTGAACCAGTTTGTTGCGTACCTGGGTCAACGCCTGAAACGAGACACTGGCTTTCTGCGAAGAGATCATTACGTCCGTCAGGTCGACGCCACTTTTGCCAATTTCAAAAGCACTGGCCAACTGGTTCGAAGCCTGCTGGGTATCGTTCACTTTATTGACGGCCTGACCGAGCATGTCGGAAAAGCTGCTGCCACCCACCTGGGGGACCGCGACCGATTTCGGCTGGGCCATGGCGTCCATTTGCATGGAGCGCATGTCCAACATCAATCGATTAAATTCAATACCTTGGCTCATGGTCTATTCTCTCTGGCGGCCCGCGTTTTTTTGACACTTACTCAGCGGGTACGTAGGTATTAGCAACAAGGGTGCCAGCTCGATGGCCGGCAGAAACAATTGCGCACACCGCTCCACTGTGGGAACGAGCTTGCTCGCGATGCCATCAAATCCGCCATCAATTTTGACTGACCCACCGCTATCGCGAGCAAGCTCGCTCCCACAAGGATTGGTGGCGACTATTCAACTGGCGAAAAGGTAAGCCTCCACATCCATCCCCGCGTCACGCATCTGCGCCAGCTTGTAGCGCAGGGTGCGAGGGCTGATCCCGAGGCGTTCGGCCGCCTCCTTGCGACGGCCGCGCTCGGCACGCAGGGTATCGATGATCATCTGGAATTCGCGCCGACGCAGGTCGTCCTCCAGCGCACCCGCGGACTCCGCCACTTCCACTGGTGGAACCACCGCTGGTGCTGGCTGCAAGACGGGTAACGGCGCGCAAGCCACCGGACCGGCCAGGCAAAAATCCTCAGGCTGGATCAAGCCGCCCTGCTGCAGGATCAAGGCCCGCTGGATGGCGTTATCCAACTCACGGACATTACCAGGCCAGGGATAAGCGATCAGGCAAGCCTGGGCTTCGGCGGACAGTCGCGCCGTGGCGTGCTTCATTTTATTGACGTGCTTGGCCAGCAGGCGCTCGGCCAGCGGCAGGATATCGGCGGTGCGCTCGCGCAACGGACGCCAGGCCAACGGAAAAACCGACAGCCGATAATAAAGGTCTTCCCGGAAACGCCCCGCCGCGACCTCGCCCGCCAAGTCACGGTTGGTGGTTGCCACGACTCGAATGTCCAGGCTGATGGGCTTGCGAGCGCCGACCCGTTCCACTTCTCGCTCCTGCAACACCCGCAACAGCTTGGCCTGCAGGCCCAGGGGCATTTCTGAAATCTCATCGAGCAGGATGGTGCCGCCGTCCGCCTGTTCGAACTTGCCGGCCTGGGCCGCGATGGCGCCGGTGAACGAGCCCTTCTCGTGCCCGAACAACGTTGCCTCGAGCATGTTGTCGGGAATCGCCGCGCAGTTGATGGCAATGAACGGTTCGTTGGCGCGACGGGATTGCTGATGGATGTAGCGAGCCAGCACCTCCTTGCCCGTACCCGACTCGCCGGAAATCAACACGGTCGAGTCACTGCGTGCCACCCGCGCGGCCAAGTCCAGCAACTGAGCACTGGCCGGCTCGATGGCCACTGGCCCTTCACCCTCGACTGCCGGGATTCCCAGGGCATGACGCGCCACCAGGTCCAGCAGCGCCTTGGGCTCGAACGGCTTGACCAAGTAATCCGCCGCCCCCTGGCGCATGGCATCCACCGCACGCTCGACCGCACCGTGGGCCGTCATCAACAGGACTGGCAATTGAGGCTGGCGCGCACGCAGCAATCCGAGCAACTGGTGACCGTCCATGCCCGGCATGTTGACGTCGCTGACCACCAGGCTAAACGGCTCGCGCGCAACGGCCAGCAGCGCCTCCTCCGCCGAACCGACGGCGGCGTGATCATGCCCGGCCAACAGCAGCGTATCGGCCAGCGCCTCGCGCAGCGCACGATCGTCCTCCACCAGCAAAACCTTGATCGCCATTGCCTTCACTCCACCCCTGGCGCACTGGAAAACAGCGGCAGGACGATCAGCGCACAAGTGCCACGCCCCAGCCGCGAGCGCAGCAGCAATTCTCCCTGATGGGCACGCGCCACAGCCTTGACCACGGTCAGGCCCAAGCCCGTCCCAGTGGCCTTGGTGGTAAAAAACGGTTCGCCCAGGCGAGTCAATACGGTTGGATCGATGCCACTGCCGCTGTCGCTGACACACAGGCGCAACGTGCTGCCACGGGTGTACAGATGAACCTTCAACCGGACGTCGCCGCCACTGGCCTGGATCGCATTTTCAATCAGGTTCAATACCGCGCCCACCAAGGTGTCACGGTTGCACAAGACCTCGCCCACATGGCTGTCGCACTGCCAGCGGATCGGCAGATCCTGCACATGGGTCAACGCTGCGGCCTGCAAGGATTGCAGTAACGCCTTGGGTGTCACGCGGTCGGTCAACGGCAACTCGCCCCGGGCGAACACCAACATATCGCGCACCTGATGCTCCAACTCATGCAGGCGCTCCTTCAGGCGACCGGCGAAGCGCTGCTGGGTGTCCATCGGCAATTGCTGTTCGGTCAGATGACTGGCGTAGAGCAACGCGGCGGACAGCGGCGTGCGGATCTGATGGGCCAGCGACGCCACCATCCGCCCAAGGGAAGACAAGCGCTCGTGGCGCGCAAGCTGGTCTTGCAGGTGACGGGTTTCAGTCAGGTCATTGAGCAGCACCAACTGCCCTGGCTCGGCATCCAGCGAACGGGTCGAGATAGAGAGACGGCGACCGTCCTTGAGGGAGATTTCGTGGCCATCGTCTTCGCGAGGGGCGAAGCAGCGGGCGATGACGTGCCGCCAAAGCTCGCCCTCCAATGGCAGGCCGAGCAGCTCGCACGCCGCCGGGTTGGCTTCGCGCACGAAACCGTGCTCATCGATGACGATGACGCCGCCAGGCAAGAGGTCGAGGAGGTTTTGCAGCCGATTGGCCAGGCGTTCTTTTTCCGCCAGTTCCTGCATGCGCTGGGCACTGACCACCGCCAGCTCACCCTTGAGCTCGGTCACCCGGGCTTCAAGCAGGCTGTAGGAATCGGTCAACTGGCTGGACATCTGGTTAAACAGCGAAAACGCCTGTTCAAGTCCAAGCCGGCTAGCCTGTTCGGCGGACGGCATGTGTCCCGGCTCGGGGACAGGCGACATCAGGGCGGCTTGGGTCATCGTGCTCTCTCGCTTGGCTGACCGTCAGTTAAACGGAACGTTGCGAGGGCTGTAGCAATACCCGTGCCGAAAAAAAACCGCCTGGAAATCAGGCGGTTGCAAAACAGGCGTCAATCATCCGCCTGTTCATCTCCTTCGCGCCGGCTCATGCCGTACTTGCGCATCTTTTCTACCAGGGTCGTACGGCGGATACGCAAGCGCTCCGCCGCGCGGGCCACGATACCGTTGGCATCGTCGAGGGCCTGCTGGATAAGCCCTTGCTCCAGGCCGCCCAAGTAGTCCTTGAGGTCCAGGCCTTCCGGCGGCAACAAGGCGTTGCTGGTGAAATCCGGCGTATGGCCGTTGATCGCCACGCGCTCTTCCAGGTCGCTGCGCAGGCTGTCGACCATTTGCTCGTCTTCGTCATCGACGTAGCGGAATTTCTTCGGCAGCTCAGCGACGCCGATCACACCGTAGGGGTGCATGATCGCCATGCGCTCCACCAGGTTCGCCAGCTCGCGAACGTTGCCCGGCCAGCCATGGCGGCAGAGGGACATGATCGCCGCCGAGTTGAAGCGGATCGAACCGCGCTTCTCATGCTCCATGCGCGAGATCAATTCGTTCATCAGCAGCGGGATGTCTTCGACCCGCTCGCGCAACGGCGCCATTTCGATCGGGAATACATTGAGACGGTAATAGAGGTCTTCGCGGAAGCTGCCAACCTCAATCATGCTCTCGAGATTCTTGTGGGTCGCGGCGATGATCCGCACGTCGACGCTCTGGGTCTTGTTGCTGCCCACGCGCTCGAACGTACGCTCTTGCAGCACGCGCAGCAGCTTGACCTGCATCGGCAGCGGCATGTCGCCGATCTCATCGAGGAACAGCGTGCCGCCATTGGCCAGTTCGAAACGCCCGGCGCGGCTGGTGATTGCACCGGTAAACGCGCCCTTCTCGTGGCCGAACAATTCGCTTTCCAGCAACTCGGCCGGGATCGCACCGCAGTTGACCGGCACGAACGGCGCTTCGCGGCGCTTGGAATGGTAATGCAGGTTGCGCGCGACCACTTCCTTGCCGGTGCCGGACTCGCCCAGGATCAGCACGCTGGCGTCGGTGTCGGCCACCTGCTGCATCATCTGGCGCACGTGCTGGATCGCACGGCTGGTGCCGACAAGGCTGCGGAAAAGATTGGGTTCACGGTGCCGACCGCGCTCGCGGGCCTGGTCGTACATCTCGCGATAAACCTGGGCACGGTGCAGCGAATCGAGCAATTTGCTGTAGCTTGGCGGCATTTCCAAGGTGGAAAGTACCCGGCGGCGCTGGTCCTCAGGCAAGTCAAGGGAAGAATTTTCGCCCATTAACAAAACTGGAAGGAACTCATCCCAGGTTGAGAGTGTCTTTAGCAAGCCCAAAAGCGAAGCGGGAGCATTTACGGTCCCAATAAGGACACAAATGACTTCACGACTGGACGACAAAGAGCCGACAGCCTGCTGCCAATCATGGCTACCGCAGGGTAAATTTTCTTCGCCAAGAAAATTCAGGATCACCGCCAGGTCGCGGCGGCGGACGCTATCGTCATCGATCAGGAGAATTTTGGTTTCACGCCACATGCAATAGCAACTTCCCTAGTCAACTCAGTGCCCGAATTTGGGGGCAAGCTAGACGCTTGCAGACTTGTCATGCCTGTAGACGCCTGAAATCTGTAAACAGCCACTAGTTAAGTCAAAAAATCGTGCACAGTCAAATTTATGGCGCACTTTGTTCGGATTAAATGAAAATTAAATCATCCGAACAAGTGGTAAACCTTCGCCGCGTTCTGTGCCTGATGAATCTGCGACATTTCATCGACGATTGCCTGACGCTCTCCCGTCGCCGCCTCCAGCAACTGCCGGTACACCCCCAGCAATTCTTCCAGGTTGTTACGCAACGCCGCCTCGTCCACCTCGGACTCGCTCAAGACGTCTTCCATGCAGGAACGGCACGCCAGGTCCAATTGACCGATGGCCTCCCAGTTCCGCTCAGCCAGGGCATCAACCAGGGCCTCACGGGTTTGTTCGATTCGCTGCAAGACAAGACTCATGAGCATATTCCTCAGAATTGCGGTCCAGGCGTGGCAATGGCATCCCAGCCTTCCTTGACCGTGCGAAGCAGATCAGCGACTTCGTCGAGGATCTTCGGATCGGCTTTGACGTTGGCCTCAGCCAAACGCTTCATCATGTAAGCGTAAAGAGTATCCAGTTCAGCAACCGACTCGGCCCGATTTTCCAGGTCCAGGCCTTCTCGCAAGCCGCCGACAATGCCGATGGCCTTGCTGATCAGGATGCCTCTGTTTGCAATATCCCTGCGCTCCATCGCACCCTTGGCCTGGGCGATACGATCCAAGCCGCCTTCCATGAGCATTTGCACCAGACGATGGGGACTTGCTTCGGAGGTTTGCGCCTGGGCGCCAATCTTCTGGTATTGGCGAAGGGCCAACATCGGATTCATGTTCTACCTCATCAAAAATCTTCGGTTCGTATAAACAGCGTATCGACGCTGCGTCAAAAAACTTTAGACCGAAAAGCCGAAAGCCCGGAACGTTGTCAAAACGTTGCCGGGCTTTTTCGTCGATCGAAATCAGCTATTTTTCTGTTGTGCCGTCAGCGCCTCGAACATCGAGGTGATGTTGCTCGCAGTGGCCTTCAGCTTGCCGACCAAGGTATCCATGTCGTTGTACTTCTTAGTCAGCACTGCGGTCAGGGTCTCGACCCGACGATCCAGAGCCTCCTGATCGGCCTTCAAGCGGGTCTGGGTCCTGGTCAGCGCTGTGTTCCGCTGGTCGAGAATGCCACCCGTCTGGCTGAAGGGCTCGATCGCCTTGCCCATGCGCTCCAACAGGCCGTTGGTGCCCGTGAACAACGTCTGGACTTCACCGCTGAGCTTTTTATCGTTCATCGCTGCGCTGAACTTGACGCTATCGAAGTTCAACGCACCCGTCTTCTGATCAGTGGTGATACCCAACTGGGCCAGCGAGGTCAACTTGTCTCCAGCGCCGGTTTCAGACAAGGGCGTTCGAATCGCTGCCAGGAGCGAGCGAGGCAACGCGTCACCCGTCAATTTGGCCGGCACCGTCGGCTTCCCATCATCGTCAAGTGACGGCTTGGTCAGCGCGGTGATGCTGTTTGCAATGGCGTTATAAGCATCGACGAACTTCTGGATCGAGGCTTTCAGGCCATCGTTGTTCGGCGCCACGGTAACCGTTGAGGTGGCATCGCCCGCAACGCCGAGCAAATTCAAGGTCAGCCCCGAAATTGCCGTGCTCACAGTGTTGCTCTTGCTCGTCAGTTTCATGCCATCGACGGTGAAATTGGCATCCTGGGCCAAGGCACCGATAGCGCCCGCCGAAGTGGCGGTCAACGGATCAGTGCCGGCACCCACGACATTCGTGCCGTCGATCTCCAGCCCTGCTATACCGCTCACCGAGATATCGGAACCTGCGCCGGTGGTAGTTGAACCCAGCACCAGGCGCGATCCGAAAGAGTCGGTCACGATGTTCGCACTGACACCGGCAGCCTTGAGCGAAGAGTCGGCATTGATCGCGTCGCGAACCGATTGCAGGGTCGAACCATCCGGCACATTGAGATTGTAGTCGACCCCCTTCTGCGAGATGGTCATCGTCCCGGTAGGAATGGCGCTGGTCGTCCCACCGGCAAACGCCGCCGACGTGACCTTCGAGGCCGTGGCGAGGTTGGTGATCTTGATCGAGTAAGTACCATTCACCGCCGAGTTGCTGGCGGTCGCCGTGAGAACACCGGGTACCGAAGAGGTCGCAGCAAAACCCGCGAACTGCGGGCTGGTTGTGCTGCCCAAGTCCTTCATGGCGGTATTGAAGGCTGCCAACAATGACTTCAGGGTTCCGACCCCGGAGATACTGTTGGTAGTCGTCGTCGTCGCGCGAGTGATCTGACCTTGCTTGGCGGCCTTGTCGGAATCGACCAGCGCCTTGACGATTGCAGTGGTATCCAGGCCCGAGCCTAGACCCAAGCCAGGTAGAATTGGACTTGCCATGTGGGACTCCCTTCAGTGTGTCGCCGGCCTTTTGACCTTTACAACGCCCAAAAGAACATAACAACAGAATTCGTGCCGGTTGTCAGGCTTCGGCGCTGAACAACAAGCTGTTTGCATCATTCAAACTGTTGGCCAGTTTCAGGACTTCTTCGTTCGGGATCTGGCGAATCACTTCACCGGAACCACTGGCAATCACTTTGACCACTACTTTGCCTGAAGGCTCATCAATAGAGAACTCCAGGTTACGCTTGACCGACTGGACGAATTTCTCGATTTCCTGAACGGCCTTTTTGAGTTTTTCCTGCTCGGCCGCAGCGTCTTTAGGCGCTTGCTTGACCGGCGTCACGGGAGCAACGTCGGCTTGAGGCTTCTCCACGGGCTTGTCGGCCACTGTAGGTGCCGGCTTCGCCGCTGGATAAGACAAGTTCAGCTTCACGCTCATATCCATGTCCATCACCTCTTGAACGGAAAAAGCGAGAGAGCACGCAAGCGCACTCCCCCGCTAAAACTCATCCGGCTATTACTGAAGCAGCTTCAGTACAGCGGATGGCAGTTGGTTGGCCTGGGCCAGAACCGAAGTGGAAGCCTGTTGCAGAGTCTGCTGCTTGGTCAGCTGGGCAGTTTCAGCAGCGAAGTCGGTGTCTTGTACGCGACCCAGTGCAGCACTGGCGTTTTCGTTGATGTTCTGCAGGTTGGAGATGGTGCTGGCGAAACGGTTTTGAGCAGCACCGAGGTCAGCACGAGCACTGTTGATGGTGTCGATCGCGCTGGTGATTGCGTCCATTGCGGCCGAGAAGTTGGTTTCAGCAGTAGCGCTGTCGGAACCAACGATGGTGATTGCCGAGTCAACACCCAGGCTTGCAGCGTCGAAGCTGGCGCTCAAGGTCAGGGAGATCTGGTTGTCAGAACCGGTGTTCGAACCGACCTGGAAGGTCATGGTGCTAGCAGTACCGTCGAGCAGATTCTTGCCGTTCAGGTTGGTGCTGTTGGCGATACGGGTCAGTTCGTCGCTCATCTGCGAGAACTCTTTGTTCAGAGCGACACGGTCGGTTGCACTGTTGCTGTCGTTACGGGACTGGATGGCCAGTTCGCGCATACGCTGCAGAATGTTGGTCTGCTCTTGCATCGCGCCTTCAGCGGTCTGCGCCATGGAGATACCGTCGTTGGCGTTTTTGATCGCCATGGTCTGACCGCGGATTTGCGAGGTCATACGGGTAGCGATCTGCAGGCCGGCGGCGTCGTCTTTGGCGCTGTTGATTTTCAGGCCGGAAGACAGGCGAGTCATCGAAGTGGACAGAGCGTCGGAAGCGCGGTTCAAGTTCTTCTGAACGTTCAGCGAAGTTGTGTTGGTGTTTACTGTTAAAGCCATGACGAATTCCTCGTTGGTTGGGTACTGCGGCTTCCGGCCCTTGGCAACCGCCGGGGGTGTGGCCTAGAGAACCTTCGTAATAGTTATCGTCGGGTTGGGAACTTGCTTGAGGGCTTTTTTCAAAAAATTTACTAGCAGACTGCCACCCCTTGAGAAACAAGGGGTTAGCGGCAAAAAAAGCTTGGAAAATGGCGTCAATAAATCGCAGGGCAGCGTCACGGGCAAAAAAAAGCGCTTCAGGTCAACCTGAAGCGCTATTGGGATGAACAGGATTCGATCAATCGCGATAAAGAATCGCCGATCCCCACGACAGGCCCACACCGAAACCGCTGATCGCGACGCGCTTCCAGTCGGCATCCAGGACGTGCTTCTCCAGCAGCAGCGGAATGCTCGACGACACGGTATTGCCGGTCTCGACCATGTCCTTGATGAATTTCTCAGGCTCGCCCTCGAAACGCCGTGCCACGGCATCGACGATCGCCGCGCTGCCCTGGTGAATGCAGAACGCGTCGATGTCGCTGGCTTGCAGCGACGACTCGTCCAACAGCTCATGCAAATGAGCGGGCACTTTCAACAAAGCAAAGTTGAAGACCTGGCGACCGTTCATGAAAAACACACCGTCGCTGACCTTCAGGTGCGGCGCACCGGAACCGTCGGTGCCGAACTTGGATTTGCCCAATTGCCAGTTGGCGCCCTCGGCCATCCACGTGGCCGTGGCGGCATCGCCGAACAGCATGGTGGTGTTGCGGTCTTCTGGGTCGACGATTTTCGAGTACGGATCGGCGGTGACCAGCAACCCATTCTTCAGCCCTGCGGCCTCCATGAAGCCCTTCAAGGCATAGATGCCGTAGACGTAGCCCGAGCAGCCCAGCGAGATATCGAACGCCGCCACGTGGGTCGGCAGCCCGAGCTTGTCCTGCACGATGGCAGCCGTGTGCGGCAGGCCTTCCTCATCACCGTTCTGGGTGACGACGATCAGCGCGTCGATGGATTCGCGCGAAAGCTGCGGGTTGTTGGCAAACAATGCGTTGACTGCTTGGACACACAGGTCCGAAGTTTCCTGGTCTGCGTCTTTGCGAGGCAGGAACGCCGAACCGATCTTGCCAAGGATGAACTCTTCATCCTTCTCGAATTTGGCACCCTGAGCGTAGTTATCCACACCAGCGGTCGGCACATAACTCGCTATGCTTTTTATGCCAATCATCATGGCTTCCCGATCATAAACTGCGACTAGGTTCACCCCCAAAAGCTCAGGGGCGCTTCAAAATGGTTGATTTCCAAGGGCAGAAGCCGTGCCAGGCGTACGCACGGGCCTCCACTCCGGGGAATACAATACAGTGAAGATGCACTTTATGACCTATGCGTCACGCCGTTTTGTCCTGAAGAGGCATTTTTTCATGACAAGCGAAGCGGCGACATTCGCTGCAACGGGTGCAGGCACCGGCCCGGAATCTTGAGAAAAGTGGAGGATTTCGGCGAGAGCGCCGACAGGTTCAACCTGTCGGCGCCAAGAGGACGCCTCGCAAGAGGCGTGTTATGCGGCGGTCAGTTCAGCAAGTCGGTCCAAGGTACGTTGCGCACCGGCCCCAAGGCGAAACCCGCGCCTTGCAGCGCCAGGTTGCCATTGTAGAAGCGATCCTGGGCGAACGCCCCGGACCACTTCTCACGCAGCGCCGCAAGCGCCTGCGGCGTACTTGCCAGCACGCCGGGCTGGATCAACTGCACATGGGGCGTCCATACGGTCAGATAACCGGCCTGGCCAACCCTGAGGCAGAGGTCGACGTCACCCAGGGCATCATCGAACAATCCTGTGTCAATGCCATCAGCCGCTTCGAACAACTGCTTGGAAATCATCAGGCAGCCAAAAGACACTGCCGAACAATTCTGCTCGACCACCAACCTGTTCATATAGCCCCGGGCGGTCTTCGACTCGCCAACGAAGGCCGAGCCGACGCTGTCATTCAAGCCCAGGATCAGACCGGCCTGGGTGATTCGTCCATCGCGTTCGACGAGCTTGGCACCGACAACGCCGACTTCCGGCCGCAAGGCTTGATTGAGCAGTGATTCGATCCAGTTGACGTTGACCACCTCGCTGTCGGCCGCGAGCGCCACCAGGTAATCGCCCTTGGCTTCCTGACTCGCAGCGTTGATCAGAGACCCCGTTGCGACGCCCGCATCAATATCCAGCAACCGGACGCGACTGGCCTGGTGCCCCTGGCCGTCAAGCCAAGTGCGCAGTACGGGATGGTTTGCCGCCATGGTGGGCACCAGCACTTCGTAGCGCTGGTACCGGGTGCGTTGCAGTACGCTGAGCAAGCCACGTTGCAACACCGTCAGATCATCGACGCCGTGGACAATGATCGACACCATGGGGCGCTCGGCAAAGCGATAATCGATTTTATGGGTCCCCGGCACGACTGCGCTCACGTCGGCTTGATAACCACGAACCGCCAGATGACGCAGCAATGTCTTGCGCTCATCAGCGTTGTCTTCCACCACGGGCGCCTGGCAGATCAGCAGAGGTTCATCCAGATGAGCAAGCCCCTCCAGGCCGTCCTGCTCGATCAGGCGCAACAGCAGGTCGAACTCCATCGCGTTCTTGAACTCGCGCGAATAACCGCCGAGCTTTACCAACGTCTCACGACGTATCAACCAATGACGACCCATCATTGCCGGGTTGCTTTGCAGCAAGTCAAGGTTGAATCCTGGTCGGAAGACATCGGCCAGCGTACCGTCAGGCTGACGCTGGAACTCGTCCATAGCCACGGCCTGGCATGGCGCGTCCAGCAGCTCGACACCCGCGCGGAACAGGCCACCCGGCGTCAATTCATCGCCGGCCTCGGCCATGACCATCCAGTCACAATCGCTCTGGCTGACGACCTGGTTAATCTTATCGACGTAGTTGCTTTCGTTGACTTTGACGAAATGCAGCACGCTCTGCGGCGTCGTCTCGGCCGGCAGGTCGCCGGTCGTGAACACCACAATCTTGAACGCCCGGCAGTAGCCATTGATGATGCTGTCGAAGGTGGCCTGCATCTTGAAGATATCGGCTTCCAGGTCGAGGATCAAAATGCCGAACGTAGGTCCACCCTTGCGAGCCGCCAGGTATTTTGACACTTGTTGGGCTTCACGCGCGCTCGGCTCACGCGCCTCGAGCCAGCGCAGCAATCGGCCGGAACGTGTGTCGTCGAACAACCGCGCGGTATTTTCGAACGCTGCCGCCTTGAGCCGTTGGTCCCAGGCCTGGAGCATCTGCACGTAGCGCGTGTCACCCTTGGCCTGCATGAGCCCCAGCAGTTGCTTCACCAGGTCCTGGTTGAACGCATAGCTCAGGAATGCCCTCGCCAACTGTTCATCAAGCGGCTCGGCGCTGGTGTTGCGCTGGGGGCGGGAAAGCTCCTTTTGCTTGAGCATGGCCGCTTCCAGCTCCTTCAACTGCACCTGCCCGCTCGGCGCGGCATGAAGCAGGAATTCCAGTGTGGCGAGCACGTCGAAAAAAGCCTGGTTATAAAAGGGCAACTCAACGTACTGCGTGGGTTCGAAACGACGAACCGGCTCAGCACGCCGGGAATCCCAGGTCGACTCGAACAGTTTTCCCGACGGAGGCACCGAACGCTCAGCGAGCTTCTTGACGATGCCCCGGGCATGTTCTCGCACCGAAGCACCCGCGCCGAAGGCGGCGGCCAGCGTTATGGCCAAACGCTCCTGCTCGGCAACCGCTCGCATGTCCTGGGTACCCGGCGTCATGGCGACCTGGCTTTGCGGCTTCCTCACGCGACTGCGTTCATGGACGCCATAGGGAATGTCCAGCAAGCGGACCTTCGCATCCGCCACCACCCCATAGGAATGGCCGGCCTCCTGTAACTGCGAGTCAAAACCGGCGGGCAACGACGCGTAGCTGCGTCGCAGGGTTTCGGTGCGCGTAAGGGCATTTACCAGTGCGGGGCAATCTTCGGCAAATGCGCTCAGCCGGGCTTCAGCCGAGGGGCCGGAGTAATCTTCGCAGCCCTTGCGGTCGAGCAAGTAATAGTCGACACGGTCGGCATGGGCCTCGAACGCCACGCTGTAGCCTTGGCAGGCCCCGTACTCGCCGTGCGCTTCCAGGAAATCCATCGCCTGTTCAAGTGCCAGGGGCAGCAGGAAACTCTCGGCATCGGCGACAGCCAGGTAAGGCGTGACGACGTGCTCGACAGCCTGGCGAACCTTGTCACCAAAGCCACTCGCCGTGGGCGCGTGTAGGTATTGCACGTCCGAGAATGCTGCCGTGATCCCAGTGTCGACCCGGCTCGATGAGTCGACGACCAGCAAGGTGAATGAACTCTCACTGTAATAATGCAACGCCCGCCGCAAGGCAGTCGACTGGTCGTGAGCGAGCAGCACCAGGGTAAACCGTTCATTCAACAGTGCAGTCGATCCTGTTGGGACATTGCTTTGCATATTCATTCCTTAACGGGTAGGTGGCCGCATCAGCGACACCGGGAATTCGAGATTGAACCTGGTCAATCCGGCAACCAACCATTGGCCCAGTACTGCAGGTTATCGCCGCGCAAGACGAAGTCGCGCAACACCACTTCACGTAATTCATCGCCCATCCGGTAACTGGCAATCGGATCCGCCAGGTGCATACGGATCGCTTCCAGCCATTCTTCGGTGCTGTTGCTGAGGACCCGGGTGCAAGGCAAGTGCCCTCGGTAAGCCTCGGTATCCGAACAAATGACCGGATAGCCGCACGCACCGTACTCCAGCAGTCGGAGGTTGCTTTTGCAGTCGTTGAAAATATGAAATTCCAAGGGTGCCAAGGCCAGATCCAGGTTCAGGCTGGCAAGCTTCGCCGGATAGGCCGCCAGGCTCACGCCAGGATGGAACTCATGGATAAAGGGCTTGAGCATATCCGGGCACATGCCAAAGAAAACCCACTCCACCTCGTCAGCCAGTTCCCGGACGACATCGGCGATAAGCTCCAGGTCACCACGGTGGCTGGTGCCGCCTCCCCAACCGATACGCGGCTTGCCGGAGGTTGCACGCTGGCTGCGGAGCTGATGCCACAGGCCGGCCGCCAGCATGTTCGGCACCACGCGGATGTCGTGGTGCATGCTGGACAAGGCGTCCGCCAGCGGATGGGTGGACACCACGACCCGATCGCACTGGGCGATCCCTTGGCGCAGCAAGTCCTCGAGGTTGTCCGGCATATTGCGACGGTGTTCGTTTTTTTCGGGGACCCTGGCGATGTAGTCATCCAATTCATAGATGCGCATGGCATTGGAGTAAGTCTTGACCTGGGCAATGTCCTTGAATTTACCGACGTTATAGCGCCCTTGCAGGATAATCACATCGGGTGACTGGCGCTCGATGTCGATGATCGAGGGCGTATCGTAGGCCACACGCCCGACGATTCGACCCGCCGCTTCCAGTTCGAACAACGGCTGGCTGACTCGGTAATGCCCCACTGCCGAGGTATTGACCGCCATTCCCAGGATCGACGGCACGTTGCGGGTGATCAACGGATTCCAGCCGGTACGTGGCCCAGGCTCAAGACTGAAGCTTTTCCCAGTCAGGGTCAGGTTACGGTTGTAGGCAGGATCGTTGGCGACCCGGGGCAACCAGCGCTGATAGAACGCCTCTTGTTCATGCTCCAGGCGCGCCTTCCACGACGGATCACGACTGGCTTCCAAGCCGGGCGCCAGCACCACATCACTGTGAGGTGTCGTAACAATCAAGTAACCGTTTTTTCCGACTTGCTGGCAGAGTTCCAGAGAATTGATGCGCTGCGTTGTGATCGATTCATCGAACCCGCCGACCTCCTCCAGAACCTGCTTGCGCACCAACAGACAATGGTCGCCAACGGCACTCCAGTTCTGCACCGTCTGCAAGCGTTGCATATAGCCGCCAGACGTCACCGATTCGTTGACGAACGCCCTGCCCGCCAACCCGTCCAGCCCCATGATCATCCCGGAGTCGATGACCCGGCCCTGCAGGTTGAGTGTGCGGGGCCCGACGATACCGACCTCAGGACGCTGCCCATGATTGAGCAGTTCGTCCAGCCAGGCGGCCTCCAGCACGATGCAATTGGGACTGAGCAGCAACAGGTATTCGCCACGGGCCTGCTGTGCGGCGAAATTGCGGATGACGGCTTCGCTGGCGCTTCCCGGATGGAAGAATATTCGCAACTTCTCACTGCTCAGCTCGGCCATGGCCCGCAGCCAATGCTGCAACTCGGTGCTTTCACTGGCGTTGTCGACGATGATGATCTCGTAGTTCGGATAAGCCGTCGTACTGAGCAGGCTGTCGACGCAACGCTCCAAGGCGCTCAGATCATCCTTGACGCTGATAATAATCGACACCAGTGGCCGCTCGGTGAACAGGTATTCGATACGCGGTATCAACGCCAGGAGCGGCCCGGGGTGAAGCCGGTGCGGCACGCCGATGCGCTGCAGATGAACACTGATCAGCCGGGCGTTCTGCTCGATGACTTCCGGCAGCGACAGCCATTGGGCGAACGAAAACGCCGACTCGACCTGGACCTCCGGAACATGTCCAATCGCCTGCGGTCCATCCGTTTCAACCAATCGCCAGATCAAGTCGTGGGGCGCCAATTCCCCCAGGCTCGAATCAAATCCACCCGAGACCAGGAATCGAGCGCGCTCGAAAGCCAGTGTTCGGCCGACGTAGGGATAACCGCGCATCAAATCGAGATTGAAGTCGGGCTTGAAGATCGGCTCCGCCGATTTTTCGTCCACCAGCGCGCCTTCATCGCTATAGATACAGGCCGCACCCGGCGAGCTGACAATCCGATCGGCCATGACCAGGAGCGCTGACTCCGTCAAGCGATCGCCGGCACGCAGCAGATAGAACCAGTCGGCCCCGTCCAGTTGCGGCAACAGCCCATTGAGCTGCTGGACCCAGTCCGCCTGCAGGCCGAGACGCAGGACATGGTTGTCCATCACCTGGCGACCGTTGGACAACAGCAGCACCGATTCGCAGGCATAAGCCTGGTCAGCGATGCTCTGCAGGGTGATACCCAACGCATGAGGATCGTCCTGCTCGTCAATGATGACGGGGACGATCGTCGGACGATAAGCCCAGCGCGCGATCTGCCGGGACAAGACTTGCTTGCGCAATGGGCTGAAACGCCGACATGCCAACCACTGCACATAGAGATCCGCGTAGCTCTCGATGTCAGTGCCGACTTGCGAGCCGATGACGCCCTGCCGAGTCGCGATGATCGAGTAGACGTTGATTTCTTCCCATTCGGACGTCCCCTGGTCCTGGCTTCGATCCAGCGCCTGGTAACGCACCCAGCCACTGGCTGGCGCCGGCTCGCCGCTGCGCTGGGTGAGCATTTCCTTGAGCCAGTTCAATTCGACCGTGGCCGCCTCAAGCATCTTGTGCTGACGCGCAAGGCGCTCCGGATGCAACCGTTGGCCACTTCCCTCGGCGTATAACTGGACCAGGTGACCCCGGCGCAGCAGGCAGATGAACAAGGCAAAATCCAGGACCGCCTCGAAGCCTTCACCGGGCCGCGCCAACGCTGGCAGCAAGGCCTCGACATCGGTGCGACGCATCATTGCGCCACTTAAACCGCCCAGGATATTACGGGTGGTCTTTTCAAAATATGCCAGCATGTCGCTGCCGTTGAACAGCGCATCGAACTGGGTGATGCCAGTGTTCTCGACGCGAATCGGCAAGGCGTAATTGTCTGCATCGATCAAATGATGCTTGTTGATCACCAGCGATACCTGTTCATGCTCCTGCAGGATGACGGCCTGTTGACGGACGCAGAACGCCAGCAGTTGATCGTCATCGCACAGAAACTTGATGTACTCACCCCGGGATTCCTCGAGGCAGCGCAACAGGTTCTGCTGGAACCCCAGCCGCTCAGGGTTGTGCAGGTAGCGCACCGCAACATTGGAGCTTGCGCGAAGCTCCCGGACAATCAGCTCGATTTCATCGGTGCGGCAATCGTCGCAGATGACGATTTCAAGGTTCTCGTAAGTCTGCTCGAGCGCGCTTTGCAAGGCGAGGCGGAAAAAGCGTGAGTGGTACGCGGGGATGGCAATGCTGACAAGAGGAGCTGATTTCACACGCTTGGCTCTCAACCGGTGGGCGCCAACTCAGGCGAGAGCAGGACGTCCTGAATCATATTAAGGAACGGGCCAAGGGACCGCGCTTGGCGTCACGGTCCCCGCCCTGGATCAGATTTTGTTGAACAAGCCCAGTTGAGCGATTTTGCTGAACGCCAACTGCGACGCTTGGAGCATAGTCTGCTGCAAGGTCAGGCGCGTCATCACTTCCGCCGGGTCAGAATCACGAATCGCCGACTGGGTCTGCGAGTTAGCCAGGACGAAGCTCTGGTTGGTGTCGCTCTGGGTGTCGAGCGACTGGCCACGTCCACCGACCGAACTCAACGCACTGGTCAACTGGTCAGTGCCGCTGGCCAGGTTACCAATACCTGAAGCCAATGCCGCGTTCAGTTTCTGGATAGCGATGTTGTCGCCCGCCGCCGGCGTGTTCAACGCAGTGCGCAACTGGTTCACGGTGTCCAGGATGTTTTGCGTCTCGTGGGTGTTGACCGCGATGCTGAACTGATCGTTGGCGGCCGGCGCCCCGTTGAGTGTGAAACTCACGCCGGATGCGGTAGCGACGTTGCCTGCCAGGGTACCGCTGGATACAGGTTTGCTGTCAGAAGTCAGCGGTGCGGCATACAAGTCGAAGTCCGTGGGACTGGTGAACTTCAGCACCGCCGACCCCGCCGGGAAACTGGCATGGTAAGCCGTCGGATCGGTGATCTGGCTACCCGTGATTTGAGTCACGGTGGCGTTGCCCGGGCTGCGGGCCGGCGTGAAGCTGTCCGGTTTGGCGGCCAGAGTGAACGTATGTCCGGGCAACACCGTGCCAGCCACGTCGCCCGCGTGCAGGTTGACGTTCAGCGTGAGGTCGACGCCGCGAAACTTCACGGTCTGCCCGACTTGGCTGTTAGGGTCGATGGCACCGCCCTTGCTGGCTTCGGCGGTCACATCGTTGCCGGCCGAATCAGTGATTTTCAACTGGGTGCCGCTGGCGAATTCCACCGTGTACGGCTCGCCACTGCGGAACTGGCTGCTGTAGGAAACGCTGGACGACACTTGGCCGTTGGTCAACACCACGCGGCCATCATCCACCGCCGGCGCGGTCATGGTGACCTGGGTTCGGCTGGTGTTGACCGCTTGCTGGAACGCTTCCCAGCCGGTGCTGTTGGTGGCCATGGACATGGTGTCGCCGATCGGCAGGTCCAGGGTGACCTGGTCGCCGTTGTAGCTGTAGGTGCCGTCGTCGTTGCGGGTGAACGGTACGACATCGCCCTTGGAGCCGGCGAAGATGTACTTGCCGTTTTCATCCTTGGTGTTCATCAGGCTCAGCAATTGGTCTTCGATCGAGCCCAGTTCTGAAGCGACTGCCTTGCGGTCTGAGTCGGTGTACGCGGCGTTACCGGCACTCACGGCCAATTCCTTGGCGCGCTGCAGCACGTTGCCGATGCTGGTCATCACCGCTTCGGTGGTGCCGAGGGTGGCCTTGATGGTGGTGACGTTGGCTTCGTACTGGGACAGCATCGAGGCCTGGTTACCCAGTTGCAGCAGACGCGAAGCCCCCACTGGGTCATCAGCGGCGGTGTTCACACGCACCAGGCTGCTGGCTTCTTCGCTGGTCTTGACCACCTTGGCGAAGTTTTTCTGGTAGTTCGCAGCCGTGCTTTCGTAGAACTGAGAAGTAGAAATGCGCATGGGCTACGGCTCCTTAAAGACTGTTGATCAGTGTGCTGAAAATTTGTTGCGCCGCCTTGATGATCTGCGAAGACGCGGTGTAGTACTGCTGGAATTTGACCAGGTTGCCGGTTTCTTCATCCAGGTCCACGCCCGACAGCGAGTCGCGAGCGGTCTTGGCGTTGTCCAGGATCGCGCCGGTGGCGGCGCTGTCGAGCTTGCCTTGGGCGGCCTTGGCGCCGACGCCTTCCACCAGTTTGCCGTAGGCATCGTTCAGGGAGATGCCTTTGCTGGCGGTGTTGGTGTCCACGGTCTTCGCGGTCTGCAAGCCGGCCAATACCGTTCCGTTGCGGTTGTCCAGGCTGCCGGGCTGGCTGAGGCTGATATTGATACCCGCGCCATCGGACGGCGCGCCGGCAATCGACATGTCGAACGTGACGGTGCGCTGCACCGGCGGTACGGACGAGTCCATGATCGCGGCACCGGTGGCATCCTTGAGCGGAACGCTCAGGCTCAGCGTGTTGCTCTGGCCGGGCTGGATCGTGCCGCTGCTGATCAGGCCACCCTTAGCGTCAAGTAATTGATAGGCCTGGCTGCTGCCACCGGCAGAAATCGCCCCGAACACCACCTTGACCGGCATCGAAGTCTTGATGCCGTTCTGGATGATGCTGGTGGTGGCTTCGTCGTAGATGTCCAGCTTGGTGGTCATCGTCGGCTGGCCGCTGGACGGGATGGTCAGCGTGCCACTGTCGCCTGGTGTAAGGGCAGCGCCCAGCGGCGCGGCGATGGCCAGGCGCTTGGAGTCGGTCATCTCGGTCTTGATGCTGCCCGCCGCGTTGCGGGTCGGGGTGATCTTGAATGAATCGCCCGCGGCCGCGGTGCCGCTGGCGAAGGTCAGCGAGAAGCCATCGACCACTGGTGCCGGCGTGGTGGCGGTGTTGAACGCCCCCATCGAGGTGTTATCCGGCAAGCGCTGTACGGTGTAGTCGGTGGCGCTGGTGAAGGTGATCTTGTAGTCGTTGGTGGTCAACTTGCCGGTGTCTTCGATGGACACGTTGAAGTTGCCGGAGCCTGCGCTGTTACCCAGCGAGGCGACGCTGCGCTGGCTCATCTGGGCAGCGCTGTTGATGCTGCTGAACAGGTTGGAACCAAACGCACCGTTCTTGTCGATGCCCGAGGCCTGGATGCTGTTCATCTGGTCGGCGACGACCAGCGCCACGCGGCCCAGCTCGTTCATGGCCGGGTCGAGCACAGTGCTGCGGTAGCGCATCAGGCCGCCGATTTCACCGCCGGTCATGACCTGGGTGATGTCCATGACACTGGAGCCGCTGTTGAGCTGGATGCCAATGCGGCCGGGATCGTTCTTGTCCGGCACCGCTTCGAGTTTGTTGGTGATATTGCCCATCACCAGTGGCTGGCCGGAACCCAGGTAGATGTCCAGGCTGCTGCCGTTCTCGACGACCTGAGTGCCGGTGAAGGTAGACAGTTGGCGAATGGTCTCGCTGCGGGCGTCGAGCAGGTCGTTCGGCGCGCCGCCGGCGTTGGAGACCTCGGCGATTTTCTTGTTCAACTGGGCGACGGTGGTGGCCAGATTGTTGATCTGCTCGACCATGTTCGACAGGTTGCCGTTGATGTTCTGGCTCTGCTCCGTCAACTGGCTGGCAACCGAGTTGAAACGGTTGCTCAAGGCCTGGGCATCGCTGAGCAGCAACTGGCGGGACGCGTCGTCGCCCGGCTTGGCGTTGACGTTCTGTACCGAGGCGAAGAACTTGGTCAGCGCGCCGTTGAGGCCGGTGCCGCTGTCCGACAGCAGGGAATCGAGCGGGGTGATCTGACCTTGGTAGGCCGCCGCATCGCTGTTGAGCGAGGTGGTGGTCTTCAGTTGCGCTTCAAGGTACGAGTTATAGACCCGGCGCACATCCGCCAGGGTCGTGCCGGAGCCGATGAACACGTTGCCGTACTGGTTCGACGCCTTGGTGGTCTGCACGGTCTGCTGACGCGAATACCCAGCGGTATCGACGTTGGCGATGTTGTTACCCGTGGTCACCAGTGCGGTCTGGCTTGCGGACAGACCCGACATCCCGATATTGAGCAAACTCATGGTTCAGACCTTATAAAGTCGTTGTGGCACCGGCCGAGGCGTAGTTTTGGTAACTCGTCATCTGCCGGGCTATGTTCGAAATCTTGCTGGCGTAGTTCGGGTCGGTGGCGTAACCGGCCTTCTGCAACTCGCGTACAAACTGTTCCGGGTTATCGGCAGACTTGAGCACAGCTTGATAGCGATTGTTGCTTTGCAGCAGGTTGACCAAGTCATGGAAGCTGTCGCGATACGAGGCGTAGGAACGGAACTCGGCCGTCTCCTTGACCATCTCGCCATTGCGGAATTCGCTGGTGATCGCCCGCGCCGAATCGCCCGTCCAGTTCTTGCTGGCCTTGATGCCGAACAGGTTGTGGCTGCTGCTGCCATCGGGCTGGCGCATCACCGATTTGCCCCAACCGGTTTCCAGGGCGGCCTGGGCCACCAGGTAGCGTGGGTCGAGGCCGATACGGTCGGCGGCTTCCTTGGCCATTGGCAGCATGGCGTTGACGAATTCGTCGGCATCGCGGAAGGCCTTGCGGGCCGGTGCCAGGGGCGGCTGGGCCACGGCGCGGCCATAGACCTGCATGTCGCCTTTCGGCTCGGCAGCCTTGAGTGCGGCCAGCCAATCGCCGTTGGCCAGTTCGCCGGTGGCCGGCTTCACGGCAGCGACAGCGCGGTCCGGCAAGATGTTCTGCGCCGGGGCGTCGAGATGAGTCGACGCCGAAGGCACCAGGCCGGCGAGCAAGCGATCCGCCAATTTTGGCGGCAAGGCCAGGCGGCGCTGGTTGAGCAATTCCATGTCGTTGCGGTGTTCGCCCTCGCCCGCCCCGTGCGGCGTGCTCACGGCGCGCGAGGCCCAGAGCGGACGCTGGCCATTGCTGCGCGACAAAGGCCCGTCGGGCAGCGTTCCGGCCGCCACAGGCGTGGGCACCGCAGCCTTGGTGGCCTTGTCCAGCGCTTCCTGCTGCTTGGCCGCCGACAGCGTCGCCGCTTCGCCGGGCGCCAACGGTTTGTTCTTGGACATCTGGCGCAGCAACACATCAGCCAGGCCGATACCGCCGCCCTCGCGGGACATGGAAACGGCCAACTGCTGGTCGTACATTTCCTGGTACTGCTTGGCTTCCGGCGTGTTCATCGGATTGTCCTTGCCCAGGGCCTCGGTGGCCGAACGCATGGACTTGAGCATTTCGCCGAGGAACAGCGACTCGAATTCCTGCGCCACCTTGCGCAGGTTGCCGTCGCTGTTCTTGTCGCCAACCTTGAGCTGGTTGAGGCGATTCAAGTCCGAGTAGGAACCCGAATCCCCGCTGACCAAGGCGCCTTTGCGCATATCCACCATGACCGTTTTCCTTAAATCACGATCAGGTCGGCTTGCAACGCGCCGGCCTGCTTCAAGGCTTCAAGGATCGCCATCAGGTCGCCCGGTGCCGCGCCGACCTGGTTCACCGCCCGGACGATTTCATCCAGGGTGGTGCCCGGGCCGAACTTGAACATCGGCTTGGCTTCCTGCTCGGCATTGACCCGCGAACGCGGGACCACGGCGGTCTGGCCGTTGGACAACGGGCCCGGCTGGCTGACGATCGGGTCTTCGGTGATGGTCACGGTCAGGCTGCCGTGGGTCACGGCGGCCGGCGAAACCTTGACGTTCTGGCCGATCACGATGGTGCCGGTGCGCGAGTTGATGATGACTTTCGCCACCGCCTGGCCCGGATCGACTTCGAGGTTTTCCAGGATCGACAGGTAGTCGACCCGCTGGCTCGGATCCAGTGGCGCGGTGACTCGAATCGAGCCGCCGTCGATGGCCTGGGCCACGCCTGGGCCGAGCATGTCGTTGATCTTGTCGACGATGCGCTTGGCCGTGGTGAAGTCGGAACGGTTGAGGTTCAAGGTCAGGCTGTTGCCCTGGTTGAAACCACTCGGCACCGCACGCTCAACCGACGCACCGCCAGGGATGCGACCGGCCGACGGAACGTTGACGGTGATCTTCGAACCGTCGCGGCCCTCGGCGTCGAAACCGCCCACCACCAGGTTGCCCTGGGCGATGGCGTAGACGTTGCCGTCGATACCCTTGAGCGGCGTCAGCAACAAGGTGCCGCCACGCAGGCTCTTGGAGTTACCGATGGACGACACGGTGATGTCCACTTGTTGACCTGGCTTGGCGAACGCCGGCAGATCAGCACTGATCGACACCGCCGCGACGTTCTTCAACTGCACGTTGCCGGAGCCGGCCGGCACCTTGATGCCGAACTGCGACAACATGTTGTTGAAGGTCTGCAGGGTGAACGGAGTCTGGGTGGTCTGGTCGCCGGTACCGTTGAGGCCCACGACCAGGCCGTAGCCGATCAATTGGTTGGAACGCACGCCGGAAATACTGGCGATGTCCTTCAGGCGCTCGGCTTGAGCGGTGAAGGCTGCCGACATCACCAGGGCACCGATCAACAGCTGCTTAAGATTCAACTTGATCACCTAGAAAGGGAACTTCGGGCTGAGGAAGAAACGGTCGAACCAACCTGGCTGACTCGCATCGGCAAAGGCACCAGTGCCCGAATAGGTGATGCGCGCATCGGCCACGCGAGTGGACGAAACGGTGTTATCGGTGGCGATGTCATCGGCCCGGACCATGCCGGCGATACGCACCAGTTCGTCACCGGTGTTGAGCGTCAGCCACTTCTCGCCTCGCACAACGATGATGCCGTTGGGCAGCACATCGGCGACGGTCACGGTGATCGAACCGGTCAGGCTGTTGCTCTGGCCCGACTTGCTGTCGCCCTTGGTGGCGCGGTCGGCACCGTAGCCGGCGTTGAGGCTCAGGTCGTTGCTGCCGATCGGGTTGTTGGTGGTCAAGCCCGAACCGAACAACGACGTCAGGCCGACGCTGGTCTGGCTGGTCTTGTCCATTTGCGAGTTGGCGTTCTTGCTGGCCTGGGTCCGCTCGTTCAGGGTGATGGTGATGATGTCACCGACCCGGAAAGCCTTGCGGTCGCTGTATAGGTTCTGCTCGAAACCGGCCTGGTAGATCGAACCGTTGTTGGCCGCCGCCGGCAACGGTGTGCGCGGCAACACCGGAGCGTAGTACGGGTCATTGGGCCTTGGCGTTGGCGCGACACAGCCCGCCAGTGCGGTGATCCCACTCAATGCCAGAACAGATACGAAGCGATTCATGACCCTACCTCTTGGTGTTGCAGGCGACCCTGGGGCCGCCCTGTCTACGTAATGACGAATGTTGCGACGCGATTACAGGTTCTGCGTGACGAACGAGAGCATCTGGTCGGCGGTGGAGATCACCTTGGAGTTCATTTCGTAGGCGCGCTGGGTGGTGATCATGTTGACCATCTCCTCGACCGTGCTCACGTTGGAGGTTTCCAGGGTGTTCTGCAGTGTGGTGCCGAAACCGTTCAGGCCAGGCGTGCCGATTTGCGGCGCGCCACTGGCGGCGGTTTCCAGGAACAGGTTGTTGCCCACCGCTTGCAGGCCGGCCGGGTTGATGAAGTCGGCGGTCTGCAGGTTGCCGATCACTTGGGAGGCCGGGTTGCCTGCCACGGTGATGGACACGGTACCGTCGCGGCCCACGGTGAAGGTCTGGGCATCGTTCGGGATGATGATGGCCGGTTCCAAGGCGAAACCACTGGCGTTGACGATCTGGCCGTTGGAGTCGAGGTGGAAGGTACCGTCACGGGTGTAGGACGTGGTGCCGTCCGGCTGCAGGATCTGGAAGAAACCGCGACCGTCGATGGCCATGTCCAGCGGCTGCTCGGTGGTCTGCAGGCTGCCGGCGTTGAAGTTCTTCTGGGTGCCGACGATGCGCACACCGGTACCCACTTGCAGGCCCGACGGCAGTTCGCTGTCCTGGGTCGACTGGGCGCCTGGCTGGCGTTTTACCTGGTACAGCAGGTCCTGGAACTCGGCGCGATCACGTTTGAAACCCGTGGTCGAAACGTTCGCCAGGTTGTTGGAAATGGTGGTCAGGTTGGTGTCCTGGGCGGACAGACCTGTTTTGGCAACCCATAGAGCCGGAAGCATTCGATTCTCCTCGTACGCCTGTTTTTCGGCGCAGCGCTGTAATTAATGATTAGATCTGCAAGACCCGAGCCATGGCTTCATCGCCTTCTTTGGCGGTGTTCATCATCTTGACGTGGAGCTCGAATTGCTTGGCCAGGGCCAGCACCGAAGTCATCTCATCCACGGCGTTGACGTTGCTCGCTTCCTGGAACCCAGACACCAACTGCACGTTGGCATCGATGGGCGCCGGCTGGCCGTCCTTGGTGCGGATCGAACCGTCCAGGCCCTTGGTCATATTCTTCAGGTCAGGATTGACCAGCTTGATGCGGTCCACTTCAGCCATCACACGCGGGCCTTCGCCCATGGCGCGGATGCTGATGGTGCCGTCCTGGCCGATTTCGATTTTCTGCTCCGGTGGTACGGCGATCGGACCGCCATTGCCCATCACCGGCATGCCGTTGCCGGCCCGCAGCACGCCCAGGGCGTCAACATTGAGGCTGCCGGTGCGCACGTAGCTTTCACCGCCGTCGGGGTTCTGCACGGCCATCCAGCCCGGCCCGCTGACCGCCACGTCCAGGTCGCGACCGGTTTGCACCAGCGCTCCCGGGGTGAAGTCAGTGGCAGGCCGCTCGGACATGGCAAACGCCCGCGCCGGAAAGCTGTCGCCGAACACCGGCATCGAACGTGCCTGCTCCAGGTCTTTCTGAAAACCGTTGGTGGAAATGTTCGCCAGGTTGTTGGCATGGGCCCGCTGCGCCAGTGCGTTCTGGCTGGCGCCGGTCATTGCCACATAAAGGTACTTGTCCACTGTCGTTCCTCTGCATGCCGGACGTTTGCCGCCCACTGCTGTGTTGCACAGCCTTAAGCAAATTGCAGACCAACTTTTTTCTGGCGGGCCAAGCCCCGGAAAATAAAGGGTCCCGGGGCGGCGCAGGGTGTGGATGCGTTATGTCGAAGTCGAAAAACCGGCGGAGTTATGCCGCTAGGTGGCAAGCGCCGCCAACGCATCGCCGAGCACATCGACCACCCGGTCTTGCTGTTCGTTCGTCAAACCGAGCCATAGCGGCAATCGCAACAGACGCTCGGAATAGCCATCGGTAATTTCCATTGAGCCGTGCACACGCCCATACCGCACTCCGCCGGGCGACGAATGCAGCGGTACGTAGTGGAACACCGCGTAGATGGCATGGCTCTTGAGTTTTTCAAGAACAACTTGGCGCTCGACACCAGGGGCCAGCAGCACGTAATACATGTGAGCGTTGTGCTGGCAATTTTCAGGCACTATCGGACGACGCAACAATCCTTGCAGCTCAAGCTCTGCCAAAGCGCCATGGTAGTGATCCCAGATTGCCAAGCGGCGATTGGTGATGGACTGAGCCTCTTCCAACTGGGCCCAGAGGAAGGCCGCGGTCATCTCTCCCGGCAGGAACGAGGAACCCACCTCTTGCCAGGTGTATTTATCTACCTCACCCCTGAAGAATCGACTGCGATCGGTACCTTTTTCGCGGATGATCTCAGCACGCAATGCCATTACAGGGTTATTGGCCAGCAAAGCCCCGCCCTCCCCCGAAATGACGTTCTTGGTTTCGTGGAAACTGAACGCCCCAAGGTCGCCGAGGCTGCCCAACGCCCGCCCCTTGTAAGTCGACATCACGCCTTGCGCAGCGTCTTCCACCACCGCCAGCCCATGCTTGTGCGCAATCGCCAGGATCGTGTCCATCTCGCAGGCCACGCCGGCATAGTGGACGGGCACTATAGCTTTGGTCCGCGACGTAATCGCCGCCTCGATCAGGCGCTCGTCCAGGTTCAGGGTATCGGGACGTATATCGACGAAAACCGGCACAGCGCCACGCAGCACAAAAGCGTTGGCCGTGGAGACGAAGGTAAACGAAGGCAGGATGACTTCGTCGCCAGGCTGGATGTCCAGCAGCAACGCCGCCATTTCCAGCGCTGCGGTACATGAATGGGTAAGCAACGCCTTGTTGCAGCCTGTGTGCGACTCCAGCCAGCGATGGCATTGCTTGGTGAACGGACCATCACCGGCGAGCATGTTGCCGAACTTGGCCTGGGCAATGTAGTCCAGCTCCTTGCCGGTCATGAACGGGCGGTTGAAGAGGATCGTTTCTTTGCTCATTGCGAACTTCCCTGGGCGGGCATGGTAGTGAGTAGCACACAGCAAAAAACCTCAAACCGCACTGATCCGCCCACCGATCTGGCTGCCAATATCAAGGTTTTCATAGAAGTAAGGGGTAAAGCCGGCACTCTTCATGGCGAGCTGGGTTTCACCGATATCGTATTCAATCCGGTGCAGGTTGAACGCTTCGCCATCCCAAGTGGCGAAAGCTGCCCGGGGATCACCATCACGTGGTTGGCCAACTGAACCGGGATTGCAGTACGCCTTGCCCTCGCCGCTCCAAAGGTGCTGGACGTGGGTATGACCCGATGCGAAATATTGGCCGGGCAACGGTGCAAAGTACGCCTGTGAGGGGCGCAGGTACTCGTCCAGCGGATCGTTCCAGCCACCATGGACGACGCTCAGTCCATCCTCTGTGGAGCGCTCCGGGAGCGATCCCAGCCAAGCCAGGTTCTGCGAAGTGACGACCCGCTGTTGATAGTCAAGGCAGACATTGGCGCTATTGGAACGAGGGCATCGCTCATTCCTGGCCAGGTACCAGTCATGATTGCCCATCACCGAGAATATGTTTCGCTCGCGCAGGGCGTCGCAACACTCATTGACTTGACTGTAGTAACCGGCGGTATCGCCCAGGCAGATGATCCGCGACACCCCGAGCGCATCAAGCTTGGCAAGCACCGTTCGAAGGGCGCTGTAGTTGCCATGTACGTCAGAAATGATCCCGATCATAGACAATGAAATCCTCTATATAACGAACAGCGAAACCACTGCGAATGGTTGGCCGGGCCAGCGTCTTGCCGTCGAGGTAATAATCCAGGCACATCGCGGCCTCGTTGTAGCCAAACGCGCGACGTATCGAGCTGGTCGAGGAAATACGCGGATTGATCTCGAGCAGGCTCCATGAGCCGTCCTTGCCACGACGGAACTGCAAGTTGGTCGGCCCTACCGGCTTGAAGGCACGGCACAACCGGGCGACCACGTCGTCCAGCGAATCATCCTGGTATACCCAAGCCTTGGCGGTGGACCCATCGGAAGCCAGCTTGCGCTGGAAGGCAATCATTGGACCCGTATCGCCTCGACCGTCGCCAAACGCCGCCACCGTAAACTCATCGGCCGCGCTGCCAATAATCGGCTGCGCCATGAGGTGCTCACCGAGCAGCGCGGCGTGGGGGATGAAATCGCCCTCCTCGCGAACCCAGACCAGCCCTTTGGAGGCATAGCTCCGGCGTGGCTTGAGCAGGAACGGCAGGCCCAAGGCCGCCTTGAGCGAGTGAAAATCTCCCGACAGCAGGCTGGGAATGCGACTGGCATCGCCCAGCGCCACCAATGCCTGGTCCATTGCCCACTTGTCCCTGGAAAGCTCGATCAGGTTCTGATTATTGAGCACGACCTGACAAGCAGACTCCGCCAATAATGCGCGGTGGTCTGACAGCCAGTGAAGATCCTGTTCGATCCCGGGAATGAGCAAATCGACGTGGTGCCGCGCCAGCGTATCGCCCAGCCATTGGCCGTACCCCGGGTCGGCGGTCAACGGAGCTTGCGCGAACACATCGCTCCAGCCGCGACCGACCGCATCATCATAGATATCGGTGCCAACCAGGCGAACGGACGGGTCCGCCGCACGCAACGACTTGAGCAGGCCATAACCCATGATGGCGCCTACGCCAGTCACCATGACGGTCTTCATGACAAGCTCTCCCGGTGCGCCCTCATCAATTCGAAGCCCCGGCGAACGTCTATTCGCGGGATAAAACCAATTCGCTCATACAGCTCATGCGCGAGGTCGAAAGGAGGCAGATCAGGAATGTCGCTTTTCTCCGGCAGGAAGCGCACAGCCGACGGTTGGCCAAACGCCTCGAAGGCGGCCTGGGCGATTTCCGAAAGACGGGGGGATTCGGGGTGGCCGCAGTTGTACAACCCAGCAATGCCCTTCTCCGCCAGCCGCGCGCAGACCTCGGCAAGATCACTCAAATGCAGGTAATTGCGCCTGGCGTCATTGCGACCATACAACTCGACGGTTTGCCCCGCCTGCGCCTTGTCCGCGATGGCGTACAACAAAGGTTGATGAGGCCGGCATTGCTCGCCGCTGTCGTAGACCTGGCTGATGCGCAGCACCGTCAACGTCAGGCCGCGCTCCTGGCAATACAGGCTCGCCACTTCCTCGGCATGACGCTTGGACAGCGAATAGATGCCGAAGTAGGGATCCGTCGGCCGGTCGCAGGCCGAACGCGACGACAGGAGAATGAAATGACGCGCCCCGCACTGTTCAGCCAAGCGGCAGGCCGCCAACGTACCGACGCTGTTGACCTGTTCGGCGCGCACCAGGTCGTCCGGCTGGCGACCGCCGAAATCGGCAGCGACCAGCACGACGACGTCGAAGCGCTCGTCGCAAGCGCAAGGCTCATGGCGGCTCAAGTCAAAGGCAATATCGGCATCCCGGCGCCCCGCCAACTTGACTTCGCCAAGGCGCGACAACGCAAGGGCGACCGCACCGCCGATGACGGATGTACTGCCAATTACGAGGCTTTTCATGACGGGGCGACTGTTGCTTCAAACATCAGCGCACAACTGAGCTCCGGATAATCGATGCCCACAGTGCACATGGCCTGGACGATGTCCGCCCCCAGGTTCAACGCTTTCAGTTGTCCGGTGGTGAAGGGCTTGAGGAACACACCTTCCTTGCGCACGACCTGGAGCCCGGCGGCTTCCAGTTCAGCGGTCAGGGTCTGTAGCGAGTAGCTGCGCACATGGCCCAGTTCCAGATCGCCACTGCCCAGCGCCATCATGTCGCCCAACAGTCCAGCCGCGTGACCGAACCGTCGATGCAGCGACTCGCCATTGGGAACCAGCACGAAGCAGCGGCCACCCGGCGCAAGAAAATGCTTGAACCGTTGCAGCACGACCTGTGGATCCTCGACATGCTCCAGCACAAACCCCATCACGATGAGGTCGAAACGCTTGTCGGTGTCGAACGTCTCGAAGTAGCTCTCGACGACTTCGGCCGCATTGTCCGGGTACTGGGCCTTGAACTGGGAGATCACCGAGGCGGAGCCATCAATGACCACGTGTTCGCGGAAAAACTGCGAAAAGCGATGGGTGCTGAAGCCATGGCCAACGCCAAGCTCCAGCAAGCTTTGCGCCTGGGTGCAGAGCGCCATGATGCGCTGGGGATACCAATTGAGAATGATGTTGTTGTCATACGCGTAGCCAAAGCTGTCGCTGTAGGCGGCGATGAACGTATCCAGATCGTTGCTCATGTCACATGCACTCCGCTGCGCGGCAAAAGTAATAGTCAGTACGGATCAATCAGGCAGCCAGGCTTGTCGCCAGGCCTCCAGGCGCTCGCCTTCGAGCAGCCATTGTGTCCGCACGGTCGATTGCAAGGCGTCCCCCAGCGTCGCAGAGGCTTCACGGTCTTCCAGATGCAAGCGAATCGCCCTGACCCAGTCTTGCGCCTGGTTATCGACTCGCGTCAGCGGCAAGACCTCGCCCCCGACGAAACCGGGCACCCGGCTGCAAATGACCGGATGTCCGCATGCGGCATGCTGCAAGACACGCAAGTCACCTGAACAGGCGTTGCCGAGGGAGTGCGCCATGGGCACAAGCGCGAGGTCCAGGTTCAACGCGGCCAGGGCCGTTGCCAATTGCTGCTGGGGGACATTGGGGTGCTGCTCTTTCAGGAAAGGCTGCAACGCCGCGGGGCAGTCACCCAGCACCACCCAATCCACTTCGCCGGCGAACGCAGGCACCACATCGGCCAGCAATTGGGTATCCTTGCCGCCCAGCCAGCCCAGGCGCGGCTTGGCCCCCACGCGTCGCTTGCCTTGCACACGCCCCCACGCGGCCGGCAGCCGGGCTTCCAGCACGCGAATGTCGTCGTGCTGGCCTTGCAGCAGTTCGGCCAGCGCAGGCGTGGGGACCAGTACCCGATCGACCTGCAGCATCCCGAACCGCAGGCGCTCCAGCAGTTCCTCGGCGGAGCAATCAACCTTCAAGTCCATTTCCGGCAAATACCCGTCCAGATCGTAGACCGTGAACGCCTTGGAGAACGCCCTCAGGCGGCTCAGGGCCAGTAGCCCGGCGTCATCCAGAGGACGCTGCAACACCACGGTAGTCGGCGCCAGGCGCTCTATTTCTACCGGCGACAACAGACTCGAAACCGCCACGCCTTCGACCTGCCCCGCTTCAAGCAAGGTACTGAACGGTTGAACCAGTCGAGAATAGGCCGCTACCTGCTGATCGGTGACGCAAACCAGCATCCTCGGTACGCTGCCTTGCAACGGATACCAGCACAGGTCCGAATTTTCCCGGGAGAAACCTTCGCCGGCGCGCAATGAAAAATTAGCGTTGTAGGCAGGGTCGTGGGCCAACTGCGGCAACCAGCGCGCCAGCATGGCGTCCTCCTGCTCGCTACTGGCGCGCAGATTTGACACAGCGTCCATCAAAATACGTGCGTAGGGCGTCCAGACGTTCAGATAACCTGCCCGCTGCAACTTCAGGCACAAATCAACGTGTGTCCAGGGCGCCAGCAATGGATCGATGTCGAAGCCGCCGGCCTCAAGGAACAGCGCTCGACGCAACATCAGGCATTCGCCGCCCACCGCGGAACAGTTCTGCTCAAGCCCAAGCCGCCCCATGTCACTCGCAGCCTCAGCTGACAACCCCCCGAAAGCCCCGCCGACAATGCCCCCAAGTCCCAATACGAGTCCGGCCTGGCGCACACGCCCCTGGCTATCCTGCAACTTGCCGCCCACCGCCCCGATTTCCGGGCGCTGGGCATGATTAAGCAATGCTTGCAGCCACCCCGCCTCAAGCACAACGCTTTGCGCATCGAGCCAAAGCAGGTATTCACCCCGCGCGTCTTGCGCCGCCGCGTTGCACATGGCCGCACGAGACTGTCCCGGCATGAAACGCAATGCCTGGAACCGGCCTTCGCCCATCGACTCGACCAAGCCCAGCCACTCGAGTAATGCGGGGTCATCGGCGCCCGGCTCGATCAGCAAGACTTCAAAATCCACAGCGTCAGTCTGCATCAGCAAACTTTCCAGGCAACGCTGGAAATTATCCAACTGCCCTTCCAGATAGATAAGGATACTGACCGAGGCCTGTCGCTCGTGCCCATAATCGACACGATAACGACCTGGCTCCAGTGCTATCGCTTGGGCCTGGCCATAGCCACGCGCCTGTAAGTGGGCGTCGATGGCGGCGCGCTCATCAGCGCATGCCGACTGCCGCAGCTCGTTGGCGATCAGCAGGGGTTCGCTGACATGGCCAATGCTCGCCATGCCTTGCTCGCTGATCAGGCGCAGCTGATAAGCCAACTCGAAGGCGCCACCGCAGCCATTGTCAAAACCGCTCAGGCGCATCAGCACCTCACGACGGTACATCCAATGACGGGAAAGGCTGGAGGGAAACGCCAGGAGTAAATCCAGATTGAGGTCGGGCCGCAACGAAAGGTTGACAACCCCGCCCATACGCAACGCCTCGTCGGCGAACACCGCCAGACAACTGTCAGGCGCATCGAGCAGATTCAGAGCCATCATCAGCAGCCCCGCAGCGGTGAGCTCTTCGCCCGCCTCGACCAGCAGTAACCAGTCGGTCTGGGTGCTGGCGAGCAAGCCGTTGATCGCTTCCACCGGCTGCTTGGGATCGCACGCCAACCACTGGACATTGACACGCCCGGGATCAGCCTCCCCCATTACGCAAACATGGAGGCGCTGGTACAACTGTCGATCCAGACTGTCCAGGGTGTGCGCCAGCGCCAATCGATTGCCGTCATCACGGACCAGGACAGTGAAGCTCGGCGCCGCCGAGCTCGCCAAACGTTCATTGATCAAACGCAACTGCTGCGCCAACGGGTAGCGTTGACGCAACCAGTCCAGCACACCCAGACGGTTACCGACGGCCTCTCGGGCAGCCGTCGCCTGGGTCTTGGCGATAAACACATCCAGCTGCTGCCAGAACGACGCGGTGCGTTCAACGTAACGTGGCAGGGCGTCATCAAGGCTTGCTCGGGCCTGATCCAGCGCGTCCGGCTGATCAAGCATGGCAAAGCCGACGCTGCCAAAGAAGCTGGTGTCGAGCAGCGGCTGGTCGACGCCATGTCCCGGAATGAATATCACCGGACATCCACACAGCACGGCCATTACGCAGGTCATCGACCATTCATAGGAATACATCACCTCTGCCTTGCGCAGTAGCTCGGCCAGCTCAGGCAGGGATACAGGATTGGCCATGCTCAGCAGACGAACATCCGCTGGCAGCAGCGAGTAGTCGACCTGATCCAACGGGTGGCGGTTCTGGTAGAGATAGCTGCCCTTGCGCACGGCGCCAGCGCCCACCGTCGAAAACATTTCGATATCGACCGCCGGCAGGCACAACAGGTCGCCGGCAAGGTCACCACGGTGCTCGGCGAGCCGGGCCGCGTAATAGAACAACAAATCGGTGGGCGCGGCGTTCATGCCTTTGCCGGTGAGAAACCCCTCGAAATTCAACAGGAAACGCGCCACGACCGGACAGTTGAGCGGATTGCCTGGAAACACTTCGGGGTAAACCGCGATCGGCACCTTGCCCGATGCTATGTGGCGCTGCTTGATTGCGGAGGTGATCACTGGCGTCTTGAGGTCTGGATTGACCACTTCGGTGCCACAGATGTAAGCCTCACGACCACTGAGATTGAGCATATGGCAAAGGTAATGCAGCGAGACGACGCCCGACGACGACTCACGGTATGCCGGTGCCAGGAAGTAATATGGGTGTTCGGGCTTGGCATACATCAGCCGCAGGCGCGCCAACGCCTGTTCGTGCGAGTAAGCGTCCAGCTGCGCGAGGTTCGACATCGGGTGCAATCTCCAGAATCAAATCAATCAGGGGTGTCGCAAGGCCCGCTCAGGCAGCCCCTTTCTTCAGAAAAGCCGATGCATCCGCGCCGGTGTTGAATAACAGGTCGATGACACTTACCGCATGCTGGAAGTCGCCATACACCTGCGGATATTCGGGGTAACCGGCATAGCTCATGTACGACACCGTGATCCCATTCGCAGCGAAGGCCGCTTCGTCGAGGTAGTGACTGGCCGCAGGACCGGAAAGGTATTCGTTGGCACCGAGGGTCTTGCACAGGTGAATCAGGCGCTCGTTCCTGCCCTCTGCGCCACCCAGTTCCTCGGAACGGTAAAGTGGCGTGTGAATCCCCAGCAGGGGGCATAAGCCGGCGATGAAAAGTTGATTGATGCGGGTCAGATGGGTGAACTCGGCAGCCTGTTCGTAGAGCGCACGGATAGGCGCCTCCATCTGGGCGAAGCATGGCGCGCGGCGGTAGCTCTGCTCTATTGTCTTCCAATGCGCCGGGGCCCAATCCGGACTGGTGATCTGGGCTTCATTGATCAACTGGCCGAGACGGCCCTTTGTCTTGACCGGGATACTTAGCCAATGCTCGCCTTGGGCAGTCTTGATCTTGTTACGGTTGCGCCAGTCGTTACGGGTGTACTGCACATCGTCATAGAGGATGAACGCATCGACGCTGTGGATCATGTCGAAATAGCCCTTCCAAGGGATGTAATTCGACTGCACCACGGCTATTTTCTTTTGCATCCTGAACCTCACCACGCGGCGGAAACCGGGCTTTGCCCTGTCAAAAAATCGCCACCCAATAAGAAAAAGCGTGGACAGGACGGGATATAGCAAATCCCATACCATCTAGAATTCGGACTTGCCCACCTCATACTCACGCAGCTTATTAGCAATGGTCGTATGAGAAACCCCCAGCCGCTTACCGAGTTGCCGACTGCTCGGATGCTCGGAATACAAACGTTCCAGCACCGCTTTCTCGAAACGCCCAACGATCTCGTCCAAGCCACCCTCAAGGGAAAAATCGCCGAGGGGTTGGCGTACGCCGTAGTCCGGAAGGCGGATATGTTCGGCCTTCACCGTCCCGCCATCGCACAGGGAAACCGCCTGGAACAACACGTTTTCCAACTGCCGGACGTTGCCCGGCCAGTGGTAGTGACTGAGACGGTCCATCGCCGCCGGTGCCAGCCTTGGCAAAGGGCAGCCGATCTGGCGACTGGCCTGGTCGAGAAAATGCTCGACCAGCGGGGCCAGCCCGTCGAGGCATTCCCGCAGCGGTGGGATGTGCAGGGAAAGCACATTCAGCCGATGGTACAAATCCTGGCGGAATTCGCCTCGGGCACAGAGTTCGGACAAATCGACCTGGGTCGCGCAGATCACCCTGACATCCAGGTACACCTCTTCATCACTGCCTACGCGGCGAAAGCATCCGTCCTGCAGGAAGCGCAGCAGTTTCACCTGCAAGCGCGGGCTCATTTCCCCAACCCCGTCGAGAAACAGCGTCCCGCCCGCCGTCAGTTCCAGCAGCCCGAGCTTGCCTTCGGCCCGGGCCCCTTCGAAGGCGCCAGGGCCGTAGCCGAACAGCTCGGTCTCGGCCATGGATTCGGGCAACCCGGCGCAATTGAGCGCCATCAGCGGCGATTGCCCGCGCGGGCTCGCCAGGTGACACGCGCGGGCCAGCAGTTCCTTGCCCGTGCCGGTTTCGCCTTCGATCAACAGTGGCGCGTCCAGCGGCGCCATGCGCCGGGCCTCCCGGACCACCGCTGCCATAACCTTCGAGCTCTGGAAAATACTGTCGAAACCGCGCAGTTCCTGCTTACGCACGTTATAGATGCGTTCGCCCACCCGATCAGCGCGGTGCAGGGTCAACACCGCGCCGGCCATGGCCTCGCTGTCGTCGTGCTCCGATTGCAGCGGTGCGATGTCGGCCAGGAACACGTCGCCCTTGACCTTGACCCGCAACCCGTTGATCCGCGACTGGTTGGCGCGCACCAACTCAGGCAAGTCGAAATCCTCGGCGTAGCGGGACAACGGGATTCCCGGGACCTCGTCCACTCGCACCCCGAGCAATTGCGCCGCCGCCCGGTTGGCCGCGACGATGGAGCCACCCATGTCGATCGACAACACCGGGAACTCCAGGGCGCCGAGCAAGGCGTTGAGCTCCATGTGCCGACGCTCGCTGGGCATCAGGCCTACGCGCTTGACGCCGAATACCCCGGCAATGCCTTCGAATTTCGGACGCAACGCCTGGAACTGGATGTTGATCAGGTTCGGGCAGTGCAGGTAGATCGCGTTGCCATGCTCGCCCCCCACTTCACCTCGGGCGACGTTGATGCCGTATTCCACCAGCAGGTTGAGGATATCCCGCAGGATGCCGATGCGGTTCTGACAATGGACTTTGATACGCATAAGAGGCCCGATGTTTGTTGGAAATCCGTGGCAAGCAAGCTTGCTTCCGCCCGTAGGAGCTGCCGAGCGAAGCGAGGCTGCGATCTTTTCGCAGGCTGTTAAATCTCAAGCGAAAAGATCAAGATCAAAGATCGCAGCCTTCGGCAGCTCCTACAGGGTGCGGACCGGTTGCTCGCCATGAGGTTTTTTGCATGGCGGCGCAAATAGCCGTCAAGATTATGTGACAGTTGTAGGAGGTTTCCCAACAAAAAATGCCTGGAACACCGTACCGCGCCGAGATACGTAACGAAAACTTTACGATATTTGCGCTTACGCACCGCCGGACGCCAGGACAGCCTGCTGCGAACACCGCTGCTTCGAGTTATCTCTAATGCATCGCTGGACATAACAACAAACCAGTAAATCAGCAGGAGAGCAGCATGAAGCAGACGCAGTACGTGGCCCGCGAGCCCGATGCGCAAGGTTTTATCCACTACCCCGCCGAAGAACACGCGGTGTGGAACACGCTGATCACCCGCCAGCTCAAAGTCCTCGAGGGCCGTGCGTGCCAGGAATACCTGGACGGCATCGACAAGCTGGGCCTGCCCCACGACCGCATTCCGCAGTTGGGGGAAATCAACAAAGTCCTCGGCGAAACTACGGGCTGGCAAGTCGCCCGGGTGCCGGCGCTGATCCCCTTCCAGACGTTTTTCGAATTGCTTGCCAGCAAGCAGTTTCCCGTCGCAACGTTTATTCGTACGAGGGAAGAACTGGATTACCTGCAAGAGCCCGACATTTTCCATGAGATCTTTGGCCACTGCCCGCTACTGACCAACCCCTGGTTCGCTGAATTTACCCACACCTACGGCAAACTCGGCCTACAAGCCTCCAAGGAAGAACGCGTCTACCTCGCCCGCCTGTATTGGATGACCATCGAATTCGGCCTGGTCGAAACCTCGCAAGGCCGGCGCATCTACGGCGGCGGCATTCTTTCGTCGCCCAAGGAAACCGTGTACTCCCTGTCGGACGAGCCGGAGCACCAAGCCTTCGATCCGCTGGAAGCCATGCGCACGCCGTATCGCATCGACATCCTGCAACCCGTGTACTTCGTGCTGCCTGAACTCAAGCGCCTGTTCGACCTGGCCCACGAAGACATCATGGGGATGGTCAAACGCAGCCGGGAACTGGGCTTGCACGCACCGAAATTTCCACCGAAAGCGGCGTGAACCGCCATTTTTGATCTCAATTGAGTCTGTTGTACGACACGGCTTTGCTTTAGCGTGGGTGCATCGACGTTTTCCAAATATTCGATCCGGGAACACACCATGAACACTCTGAACCAAGCCCATTGCGAAGCCTGCCGCGCCGACGCCCCGCAAGTCAGCGACGAAGAACTGCCGGTACTGATCAAGCAGATCCCGGACTGGAACATCGAAGTGCGCGACGGCGTGATGCAACTGGAGAAAGTTTTCCTGTTCAAGAATTTCAAGCACGCCCTGGCGTTCACCAATGCTGTCGGAGAGATCTCCGAGGCCGAAGGTCACCACCCTGGCCTGCTCACCGAGTGGGGCAAAGTCACCGTCACCTGGTGGAGCCACTCCATCAAGGGCCTGCACCGCAACGACTTCATCATGGCCGCTCGCACCGACGAAGTGGGCAAGACCGCCGAGGGCCGCAAGTAATGCATTTCGATGGCATCGGCCGGGTGCCCGGCGACCCGATCCTCGGCCTGATGGAGGCCTACGGGGCGGACAGCAACCCTGGCAAGTTCGACCTGGGCGTGGGCGTCTATAAGGATGCCCAGGGCCTGACGCCGATCCTGCAATCCGTGAAACAGGCCGAGCAGCGACTGGTGGATCGCCAGGTCACCAAGACCTACATCGGTGGTCATGGCGACGCCGCGTTCGGCCAGTTGATCAATGCACTGGTCTTGGGCGCAGACTCACCGCTGATCGCCGGCAAGCGCGCCGGCGCCACCCAGACCCCGGGCGGCACCGGCGCCCTGCGCTTGAGTGCCGATTTCATTGCCCAATGCCTGCCGGGCCGTGGCGTCTGGTTGAGCAACCCGACCTGGCCGATCCACGAAACCATCTTCGCCACCGCTGGCGTCAAGGCCAGTCATTACCCTTACGTGGGCGCTGACAATCGCCTGGATTTCGAGGCCATGCTGGCGACCCTGGGCCAAGTGCCGAAGGGCGACGTGGTGCTGCTGCACGCCTGCTGCCACAACCCGACCGGCTTCGACCTGTCCCACGACCAATGGCGCCAAGTGCTGGACGTGGTGCGCAGTCGCGATCTGCTGCCGTTGATCGACTTCGCCTACCAAGGCTTTGGCGATGGGCTGGAGCAAGACGCCTGGGCCGTACGTTTATTTGCCGAAGCGTTGCCCGAAGTGCTGGTCACCAGTTCCTGTTCGAAGAACTTCGGCCTGTACCGCGACCGCACCGGTGCGCTGATCGTCTGTGCTCGCGATGCCGAAAAGCTGACGGACATCCGCAGTCAACTGGCCAACATCGCCCGCAACCTGTGGTCGACGCCGCCAGATCATGGCGCGGCGGTGGTGGCGACGATCCTCGGCAATCCGGAATTCAAGACCTTGTGGGCCGACGAAGTGGAAGCCATGCGCCTGCGCATCGCGCAACTGCGCAGCGGCCTGCTGGAAGCGCTCGAACCCCACGGCTTGCGTGAGCGCTTTGCCCATATCGGCGTGCAACGCGGGATGTTTTCCTACACCGGCCTGACACCGGAACAGGTCAAGCAACTGCGCGAGCGCCACAGCGTCTACATGGTCGGCACCGGCCGGGCGAACGTCGCCGGCATCGATGCGACACGCCTGGATGCGCTGGCGGTGGCGATTGCGGATGTTTGCAAATAGCTTTCTGTCGCTGCTGGTCTCGTGGCGAGGGAGCTTGCTCCCGCTGGGCTGCGCAGCAGCCCTAAAGTAGACGCTCCTGAAGTAGACGCTTAGGAGTGTCAGGCTGTCTCTGCTCGACACTTTGGGGCGGCTTCGCCGCCCAGCGGGAGCAAGCTCCCTCGCCACAGTGGATCAAAACAGCCTCAAGTCATCCGCCGCCCTTGAGAAGTTACAGGCCCGTCCACTCTTGGACAAACTGCCCGATATCTTCCTGCGGTGCCGTGCGCGCTTCTTTCTGCGGTGTACCCAGGTAAAGAAAACCAATCACCTCTTCACCCTCTTCAAGCCCCAGCCCCCTGGCCACATGCGGCGAGTAAGCCAGTTCACCCGTGCGCCACACCCCGCCGATTCCCTGGGCATAAGCCGCCAGGAGGATGCCATGGGCGGCACAGCCGGCCGCCAGCAATTGCTCGGATTTCGGAATCTTGAAATGGTCCTGCAGACGAGCGATCACCACCACGACCAGAGGCGCGCGCAGCGGGCCGTTAAGCGCCTTTTCCACCACGGCTTCGGCCACCAGCGGGTCGTTGAACCGTGCCGCTTCGGCCAGCAGTTCACCCATGCGATGCCGCGCCTGCCCTTCGACTGTCAGGAAACGCCATGGCCGCAACTGACCATGATCAGGCGCACGCATCGCGGCAGCAAACAGCACTTCGCGCTGTTCGGGCGTGGGCGCCGGGTCCACCAGGCGCGGGACGGAAACACGGTTGAGCAAAGCGTCGAGAGCCTGCATCGGCCACCTCCTGGAAAAATTGTTCGGCTATTCTAGAGGCTTGTGCGACCAGTTCGTTAGCTCAAATTCAGTTACAAGCGAAGTAGGACGCCGGTTTACATGCCACCTGTCGCAGGTAGAATGGCGCCTTTTCCTCTTCAGCCCGAGCGGACTTCATGGCGTTGCCGACCCTGCGGATCATTGGTTTCATCATCGGCATCTTCCTGATCACCCTGGCGATCTTCATGGTCGTGCCGATGGCGACGCTGCTGGTCTTCGAACGCACCAGTGACCTGCCGTCGTTCCTCTGGTCGAGCATGATCACCTTTGTCGCCGGCCTGGCCCTGATCCTTCCCGGACGTCCGGAACACGTGCACCTGCGCCCCCGGGACATGTACCTGCTGACGGTCAGCAGTTGGCTGGTGGTATGTGTCTTCGCCGCGCTGCCCTTTTTGCTGACCCAGCACATCAGTTACACGGACTCATTCTTCGAGAGCATGTCGGGGATTACCGCCACCGGGGCGACGGTATTGAGCGGTCTGGACACGATGTCGCCGGGAATCCTGATGTGGCGCTCTCTGCTGCACTGGCTCGGCGGCATCGGCTTTATCGGCATGGCCGTGGCGATCCTGCCGTTGTTGCGCATCGGTGGCATGCGGCTGTTCCAGACTGAATCGTCCGACCGCTCGGAAAAGGTCATGCCGCGCTCGCACATGGTGGCGCGGCTGATCGTGGCGTCCTACGTGGGCATCACCATCCTCGGCACGCTGGCGCTCTGGTGGGCCGGGATGAGCCTGTTCGATGCGATCAACCATTCGATGTCGGCGATCTCCACCGGTGGTTTCTCCACCTCGGACCTGTCCCTGGCCAAATGGACTGAGCCCGCGGTGCATTGGGTCGTGATCGTCATCATGATCCTCGGCAGCCTGCCGTTCGCCTTGTACGTTTCGATGCTGCGAGGCAATCGCCGCGCGTTGATCAAGGACCAGCAAGTCCAAGGGCTGATCGGCGTGCTGTTGATCACCTGGCTGGTGCTCGGCACGTGGTATTGGGCAACCACCGACCTGCATTGGCTCGACGCGCTGCGGCACGTGGCGCTGAACGTGACATCCATCGTCACCACCACCGGTTTCGCCCTGGGGGACTACAGCCTGTGGGGCAATTTCTCCCTGATGCTGTTCTTCTACCTGGGATTCGTCGGCGGCTGCTCGGGCTCGACCGCCGGAGGGATCAAGATTTTCCGCTTCCAGGTTGCCTATATCCTGCTCCGGGCCAACCTTAATCAGCTAATTCACCCGCGTGCGGTGATCAAGCAGAAGTACAACGGCCACCGCCTCGACGAAGAAATCGTGCGATCGATCCTGACCTTTTCGTTCTTCTTCGCCATCACCATCTGCGTGATCGCCCTGCTGCTGTCACTGTTGGGCGTGGAGTGGATGACGGCGTTGACCGGCGCGGCGAGCACCGTGTCTGGCGTCGGCCCGGGACTTGGCGAGACTATTGGCCCGGCAGGCAACTTTGCCCCGCTGCCGGACGCGGCCAAGTGGATTCTGTCGGGCGGCATGTTGCTGGGCCGACTGGAGATCATCACGGTGTTCGTGCTGTGTATTCCGGCGTTCTGGCGTCACTGACCGGCTTGGCCACGCCCCGTACCCGGTATTCGCCGGGCGTGGTACCAAACCAACGGCGGAAGGCCCGAAAAAAATTACTCGGGTCGGCAAACCCCAACAGATAAGCGATTTCCAGCAAGGTCATGCTCGGCTGCGCTAGGTATTGCTCGGCCAGCTCGCGCCGCGTGTCGTCCAGCAGACTCTGGAAGCTGGTGCCCTCTTCCTGCAAGCGCCGCTGCAAGGTCCGTTGCGACAGGTGCAGCGTCTGCGCCACCACGTCACGCTTGGGCTCGCCCTGGGGCAGCAGTCGGCAAAGCACTTGTCGCGCCTGGTGGGTTACGCGACTGCCAGAGAACCGCGCCAGGTATTCCCCTGCAAACCGGTCATGGAGCAGCGCCATGGCCTCGTTGGCGGTGGGCAACGGCGCCTCCATGTCGCCACGCTGGAAGATCAGCGCATCGCAGGAAGCATCGAACACCAACGGCGCGCCGAAGGCTCGTTGATAAGGTGCAACGTCAATGGGTTCGGCGCCCTGGAACAGCACCTTCACCGGATGCAATGGCCGTCCGGTCAGCCAGTTGCACAGGGCCAGCGCGCACGCCAGCGACGCTTCGGCGCTTTGCCGGGTCGGTGGCAGGTGATCGCCATGGACCGTCAGGATCAACCCGTAGCCTTCTTCCAAGTGACGGAAGCTCAGGTCAGCGCTCTCGGCAATGATCCGCTGATAACGCACCAGCCGCTGGAAGCCTTCGGCCAGCGTGCGGCTGGACATCAACGCGTAACCGACCACATGGAACGATGCCGGGCGCACCACCTTGCCCAGGTTCAGGCCGATGGCCGGGTTGCCCGATAACTCCACCGCCAGTTGCCAGAGCCGCGTCATCGAATCCTGGGGGAAACGCGCGTCGGGATCGTCCAGCGCCTCGAAATCCAACCCCAATTGCTTGAACAGCGCCCGACAGTCCAGGCCGTCCATTTCCAACGCCTTGACAATCCCCATCGCCCAACTTGAAGAAGTGGTTCGTTCGCTCATGACGTTCACTTGCATGACGAGCCGCAGGGTACGGCTGGATTTGCGAAGGATACTAAAGTGGCGCTGATTGTCACTGGCCGTTACAAATGAGCACTCTAGACTTGTTAACAAGCTGGAAAACATCGATCGCCAGAACAATAACCACAGAGAGCGCAGTCGTGGAAAACGCTAGACGATTCAACACCTTCGCCGAGTTCTACCCGTACTACCTCGGCGAACACAGCAACAGCACCTGCCGACGCTTGCACTTTGTCGGCACCTCGCTGGTCTTGCTGGTTTTCGCCATGGCCTTGGTCGTGGGCGCCTGGTGGCTGTGGGTTGCGCTACCGGTGGCGGGCTATGGCTTTGCCTGGGTCGGGCATTTTTTCTTCGAGAAAAACCGTCCTGCCACGTTCCAACATCCGCTCTACAGCCTGCTCGGTGACTTCGTCATGTACCGCGACATGCTGCTGGGCAAGGTGGCGTTCTAGGAGGATTGCCAGTGGACGCTCATGCGCGCTTCACCCACATGCAGGACGGGACCCGGGAAGACTGGGCGATCATTGCGGCAGACTTCAGCGCCTACGCGCGGCAGTTGCCAGGGCGGGTTCTGGCCCATCTGAAATTGCTCGACGGCGATTTTGGCGGATTCCCGGTGGATCGCCTGACGCATTCCCTGCAAACCGCCACCCGCGCCTACCGTGACGGGCGGGACGAGGAGTACGTGGTCTGCGCCCTGCTCCACGACATCGGTGACACGCTGGGTAGCTACAACCACCCGGACATCGCCGCGGCGATCCTCAAGCCGTTCGTCAGCGCCGAGAACCTGTGGATGGTGGAGAAACACGGGATTTTCCAGGGCTATTACTTTTTCCATCACCTGGGCATGGACCGGCACCTGCGCGAGCAGTTTTGCGAACATCCGCAGTACCAGGCGACTATCGAATTCTGTGCGAAATACGACGCGGCGGCGTTCGATCCGGAGTACGACACGCTGCCGCTGAGTTTCTTCGAGCCGATGCTGGAAAGAGTGTTTGCCGCGCCGAAGCAGTCCATCTACAAGGCGGCGATGGCAGAACAAGCCTGAGCTTTTGCAGACGCAGCAAATCCCGTGGCGAGGGAGCTTGCTCCCGCTTGAGTGCGAAGCGCTCACAAAAAGGAGGCTGCTGCGCACCCCAGCGGGAGCAAGCTCCCTCGCCACGGGTTTTATGTACGCGCCCTAGGCAGGCTCAGCCACTTTCAACTCAGCCTTGAGCAGCGCCTCCCGCGCCTGGGCGTCCGCCAGGCGATACAACTCGATTGTTCCGTCCCAATGCTCGATCAGCGCGGTGCAGGATTCGACCCAGTCGCCGCAGTTGAGGTATTCCACCTCGCCGACCTTGCGAATCTCGGCATGGTGGATGTGCCCACACACCACGCCGTGCAGTTCACGCTTCACACACTCATGGGCGATGGCTTCTTCAAAGTCGCTGATGAAACTGACGGCGGTCTTGACCTTGTGCTTCAGGTACGCCGACAGCGACCAGTAGCCATAGCCATAACGGGCCCGCCAGTGATTGAGCCAGCGGTTCAGCGTCAGCGTGAATTCGTAGGCCGAATCCCCGAGGAACGCCAGCCAACGGTGATAACGAGTAATCACATCGAACTGATCGCCATGAATCACCAGCAGATGCCGACCGTCGGCGGTCACATGCACCGCCTCGTCCACCAATTGGATATTACCGAGGATCAGCTTCGAATAACGCCGCAGGAATTCGTCATGGTTGCCGGTGACATAGATCACCTCGGTGCCACGCTTGCTCATGGTCAGCAGGCGACGAATGACGTTGGTATGGGCCTGGGGCCAATACATGCCGCCACGCAGCTTCCAGCCGTCGATGATATCGCCCACCAGGTAGATCTTGTCGGCGTGGTAGCCCTTGAGGAAATGCGACAGGTGCTCGGCCTGGCAATCCCGGGTGCCCAGGTGCACATCGGAAATCCACAGGGTGCGTACACGCTGCTTGCGGCTGGGTCTGGCGAGCTCGGCGCTGGTCATTGGGCAACCCTCTGATCGTTTTCACCACAGTGCACCCCAGCGGTTAATGACCCATGACAGCAATAAGTCGATTGCATGACAGCGCGAGGCGCCGCGCCCTCGGTGTAGACTGACCACCAGCCACGGGAGACTGCGATGAGACCGATCCTCACGCTACGCCACTACAGCCACGATTTGATCGTCCACAGCCACGACCACGCGCAACTGGTGTTCGGCTTGTCTGGCGCGCTGGACTTCGAAGTCGAGGGGCGTGGCAGCCAGGTGGTGCAGCAGAGTTTCGTTGTCGTGCCGGCGGGCGCCCATCATGCGTGCGGCAGTCCCCAGGGCAGCCGTTGCCTGGTGCTGGACGTGCCGGACGATGAGTGGGTCGGGCAATGCCTGGGCGATCATGCCGACGCGAGCCGTCGCTTGCTCGACAGCAATACTCGCCTGGCGCTGGATGCAGGGCAAAGCCACTTGGTCAGTTGGCTGGCCGGCAGCCCGGTGGACGACCCGGTGATCGCCCAGCAAGGCGCGGTGCTGTTGCTCGCCAGCCTCAACGGCGGGCGCCAGGAAACCACCGGTGGCCGGCGCCTGCCCTATGCCGCACTCAACGCTCATATCGACCAATACGCCGCTTATCCACTCCAAGTAGCAGACCTGGCGCGCGTCGCCGGGCTTTCCAGCGCGCGCCTGCATGCCCGTTTCGTCGCCGAATGCGGGCAGACGCCGATGGAATACATCCGCAGCCGCCGCTTGCACAAGGCCGTGGCGTTGCTGCGTGACTCGCAGCTGCCGATCGGTGAGATTGCCCAACGGGTTGGCTACAGCTCGCAGAGCGCTTTCGCCGCAGCCGTGCAACGCGAATTCGGTGCCTCGCCGGGCAAGCTTCGGCGGCCACGCTAGTCTTGCGCTAAAAATCGCTAGGATCGCGACAGACAAATACGGCTGGCGACGGGCTTAATACCCGAACGTCCAACCGTTCACCAAGGATTGCAATGACACCCCGTACCGCCCTCGGCGCCCTGCACATCGGCGCACTCATGTTCGGCCTGACTGGCGTCTTCGGCAAACTCGCCGCGGCCTCGCCCGCCGTGATCGTGTTTGGCCGCGCCGTATTCGCCGTGCTGGCCCTGGCGGCATTTGCCCGATTCGCCAGCCCTACCCGCTGGCAGCAACTCCAGGGCCGGGACATGCGCCGGTTGCTGCTGGGCGGCCTCTTGCTGACCGGGCACTGGGTGAGTTTCTTCATTTCAGTGAAAGTCGCCGGCGTCGCGATCGCCACGCTGGGATTCGCCAGTTTCCCGGCCTTTACCGTGCTGCTCGAAGGGTTGGTTTTCCGCGAGCGAATCCGCGCCAACGAAATCCTCCTCGTGGTCCTGGTGAGCATCGGCCTGGTGCTGGTTACGCCGGACTTCGACCTGGCCAGCGGCGCCACCACCGGCCTGCTCTGGGCGGTGGCCTCGGGACTGTTGTTCTCACTTTTGTCGCTGACCAACCGCGCCGGCTCCGCCCACGTACCACCGGTACAGGCCGCGCTGTGCCAGAACGTTGTGGTCGGCCTCTGCCTGTTGCCGATGGCTGCGCCGCAACTGAGCGACGTTCGCCCGCTCGACTGGTTGTGGATCGGCCTGCTCGGGGTGTTCTGCACCGGCCTGGCCCACAGCCTGTTCGTCGCCAGCCTGGCGGTGATCAAGGCCCGCACCGCTGCCGTGGTGTTCGCCATGGAGCCGGTCTACGGCATTACCATCGCCTGGCTGCTGTTCGATGAAAATCCGACACTGCGCATGTTGCTCGGTGGCGTGCTGATCATCGTTGCGATCGTGGTGTCGAGCCAAATGGACGGCACGAAGAAATCCAGCACCGGCGCCCAGGCCCCGTCTCACTGAGCCCGATTACTGGACTTGTCGCTGTGCCCCAGGTCACGCTCCGGGTCGATCTGGTCGCGGACCCGCTGCTTGAGCACCTTGGCCTCGGGGAATCCGCCATCGGCCTTGCGCTCCCAGATCTGGGTGCCATCGCAGCCAATGTGGAAAACCCCACCGGTGCCCGGCACCAGGGACACCTTGCCGAGGTCGTCGCCGAATGTGCTGAGCAGTTCCTGGGCCAGCCAGGCGGCACGCAACAGCCATTGGCACTGGGTGCAGTAGGTGATGACGATTTCCGGTTTGTGCGTACTCATTGCGGGTGAACTCCTGGCTCCAAAGGCGTCGTTATACTACTCGCCTTTGATCGCCCGCTTCGAGATCGACCATGCGCCGCCTGCTGCCTTGCCTGCTTCTTCTATTATTGCCCCTGCTCGGCCATGCCAACGAGCCCGCTGCCGAAACACCGCGCCCGAAGATCGGCCTGGTACTGTCCGGTGGCGCAGCCCGTGGCCTGGCTCACATCGGCGTGCTCAAGGCCTTGGAAGAACAAGGCATCAAGATCGATGCCATTGCCGGCACCAGCATGGGCGCAGTCATCGGCGGGCTCTATGCCTCGGGCTACAAGATCGATGAACTGGAGAAGCTCGCCCTGGGCATCGATTGGCAGCAAGCCCTGTCCGATGCCCCGCCGCGCAAGGACGTACCCTTTCGACGCAAGCAGGACGACCGGGATTTCCTGGTAAAACAGAAACTGAGCTTTCGCGACGACGGCAGCCTCGGCCTGCCGCTGGGGGTGATCCAGGGACAGAACCTTGCCCTGCTCCTGGAAAGCCTGCTGGCCCACGCCAGTGACACCCGAGACTTCGATAAATTGCCGATCCCCTTCCGCGCCGTGGCAACCGACATCGCCACCGGCGAAAAAGTCGTGTTTCGCAAGGGTCACTTGCCCAAGGTCATCCGCGCCAGCATGTCGATCCCCGCCGTGTTTGCGCCGGTGGAGCTGGACGGTCGCCTGCTGGTTGACGGCGGCATGGCCGACAACATCCCGTTGGACGTGGCTCGGGAAATGGGCGTGGATGTGGCCATCGTCGTGGACATCGGCACGCCACTGCGCACCCGCAAGCAACTGGTCACGGTAGTGGATGTGTTGAATCAGTCGACGACGCTGATGACCCGGCGCAACTCCGAAGAGCAGCTAGCCACTTTGGGCAAACAAGACGTGTTGATCCAACCGGCCTTGGCGAGTTTCGGCTCCACCGACTTCGGTCGAGCCCGTGACATGATCGATGCCGGTTACCGCGCCACACGGATACTCCAAGCGCGCCTGGCGCACTTGCGGCCCGCCGAGCCGACCGACGCCGTGCTGATGGCGGCGCGTACACCCAGCGAGCGAACTCCGGTCATCACCGCGATCCGGGTGGAAAACGATTCTAAAGTCGGCGACGACGTGATCCGCTATTACATCCGCCAGCAAATCGGCGAACCGCTGGACCTGGGGCGCCTGCAAACCGACATGGGCACGCTGTACGGCCTGGATTACTTCGAGCAGGTGCAATACCGCGTGGTGCATAAAGGCCCGGACAACACGCTGGTGATCAACGCCCGGGGCAGGCGCACCGGCACTGATTACTTGCGCGTGGGCCTGAGCCTGTCGGACGACATGCGCGGCGACAGCGCCTTCAACCTCGGCGCCAGTTACCGGGTCAACGGCATCAATCGCCTGGGCGCCGAATGGTTGACCCGGGCGCAGATCGGCGACAAACAGGAGCTGTACAGCGAGTTCTATCAGCCACTGGACGTCGGCTCACGCTACTTCATCGCGCCTTACGGGCAGTTCGAGTCGCGCAACGTCGAGTCGATTCTCGATAACGATCCGGTCGCCCAATATCGGGTCGAGCGCTATGGCTTCGGTCTGAACCTGGGTCGCCAGATCGGTAACAGCGGAGAGATCCGCTTCGGGGTTGGCCAGGCTTGGGGCAAGGCTGATGTGCGCATTGGCGATCACGACCAGCCGAGCGAAAACTTCAACGAAGGCTTCTACGAGCTCAAGTATTCGTTCGACTCCCTGGACAGCGTCTACTTCCCCCATGAAGGTGAAGACATCGGCCTGTCCTGGCGCCAATACGAACCTGGCCTGGGGTCCGATCAACGTTATCGCCAGTGGGAATTCAAGCTGGACAAGGTTCTGAGCAGCGGCCCGGACACCTTCATCCTTGGCGGGCGCTACGGTCGAACGCTGGACACGGCCGAAGTCGTGACCTCCAGTTTCGTGCTCGGCGGCGCGCGGCAATTGTCGGGCTTTCGCGAGAATGGGATATCCGGCCAGAACATGAGCCTGATGCGCGCCGTGTATTACCGCCGGCTCACGCCGCGAGCCTACCTGCCCTTGGACTTCCCGCTGTACATCGGCGGTTCTCTCGAGCGTGGCCGGGCCTGGAACAACGACAACGAGTTCGACAGCGGCTACATCAACGCCGCCAGTGTCTTCCTCGGCTTTGATACGCCGCTGGGCCCCTTGAACTTCAGCTACGGCTTCAATGATGACGATGAGCAGGCGGTGTACTTGAACCTGGGGCAGACGTTCTAAGCCCTGCACCTAGCCTTATGTGGGAGCGAGCCTGCTGGCGAAGGCAGAGTGTCAGTCGATGAATATTTTGAAGGTGATGGCCTCTTTGCGAGCAGGCTCGCTCCCACAGGGGATCTGCGTCGGCCGTGCAATCATCTCAACGAATCCCGGCCAGCAGAACACGGGCGGTTTCCCTGAGCGGTTCATCGCCCTCTTGCAGCAACTCTTCCAGCAGGGTGATGGCGCTCTTCAGGTCGCCCTCGTCGATGCAATTCTGGGCTTCTTCCAGCTTTTCCGAATGCTCCGACGCCTGCAGCTCGAAGGACACAGGTTCCAGGGACAGTGACTCGAACTCAGGTTCAACGGACAGCGGTTCCAGCTCCAGCGCCTGCTCTTCGTCGGCAAACCCATCGAGGAAATCATCATCCAGCGACTCGGTTTCCAACGGTGCGCCCCATTGCAGGTCCGGTTCGTCGAAGCCCGATAGCGCCAGCGTGTCGGCGCCTGTAGACGGCGGCGTAGCTGGTGCAGGAGCCGTCGAGGGGTCATCGGCCAGGTCCCAACTGTTTTCGAGGGAGAGCCCATCCAGGTTCAACTCGAATTCATCACTGGGCGCCGCAACAGGTTCGGGGGCGGGCATTGGGGCCAGGGGCTGCGCGGATGTCTCCATCGGGGCGTTAACCATGGCGATCTTGGGGTAGCGCTTGCGAGTTTCTTCCAGCGTCTGGCGATCGACGCCTTGGGACAAGAGGTGGTTCTCCTGGGCCTGGAAGCCGATGACGTCGCCCTGCTTGCCCAGCACATCCAACAACTTGAGCCCCAGATCGGTACGCTCCGGCTCGGCCAGCAATGCCGCGCGCAGCAGTCCTGCGGCTTCGGTGAAGCGGCCATAGGTCAGGTAAATTCCAACGCCCTCGAGCACATCGCCCAGGGGAGCATCGCCGTTGTTGAACGACGCGGCGACTTCGGGGGGCTCCAAGTCCGCGCCATCTGCGTAGGTGTCGGTGTCGTCATTCAGGGCCAGGTCGGGGCGATCGGCCAATGGCACCGGGGCCGCCGTCTCCTGCTGTTGCCGATGGCGGACAAACAGCAAAAGCGCCAGCAACCCGAGCAGCCCCACCAATCCGCCCACCCACAGCCAGTCGATGCCTTCGGTTTCCGCCACTGGCGCCGTCTCGGCTTGCGGAGCGGATTCGACGGGTGCAGTAGATTCGGCAGGTTCGAGCGCGAGTTCCGAAGTGATCGCAGGTGGTGAGGCCTGGGTCAGCTGCGCTTGAAGCTCGCTGATCTGCTGGCGTTGCCCGGCGATTTCCTGGTCCTGGGCCTGGATCCGGGCCTGCAATTGTTCGATGGTCTGCTGTTGCTGCTGGTTTTGCAGCACGCTGGCGGCCAGTTGCTCGGTATTACCGTCGGTGGCGGCGGGAGCCGGGGCGGCAGGTTTTTGGGCTGGCGCTGGCAAGATCGCCGAATCGGGCAACAACAAGCGCTGGCCGATGGAAAGTCGCTCGCTGCCAGGGTTCAGCGCCTGGATCCCCTGCATCAGTTCATTGACCGAAGCATTGCTGCCCGCATCATGCAAGCGCTTGGCAATCACCCAGGGATTATCGCCCTGCACGACGGTATAGCGCTTGCCCTGTGTCGCCGGGGGCGGCTTGATGGCGGGTGTCGCCTCGGCTGGGCTGGAGGGTTCGTCAACGGTCGGCACCAGGCCTGGCGTACCGGGCGGATCGATCAGCACGGTGTATTCGCGCAACAGGCGCCCGTTGGGCTGGTTGAGCTGTACGAGGAAGTTGAGGAATGGTTCTTCCACCGGTTTGCTGGAGGTCACCCGGATGAAACTGCGTCCGCCCCGCAGCACAGGGGTGAACCGCAGGTTATTGAGAAAGAACACCCGCTCCACCCCGGAACGGCTGAAGTCGTCCGGACTCGCCAGGCTGGCGGAAAGATCACCCTCGCTGAGTCCCGCCGCATCAACCAGGGCGATCTCGGCGCGCAACGGTTGGTTCAAGGCGGAGTGAAGCGTGATTTCCCCGAGCCCCAGCGCCGACGCCAAGGCTGGAAACCCCAGGGCACCCACGACGACCGACACGTTGATCCAACTGCGCAACGTGGACTGCAAACTTTCAAGCATGGGTATCCCTTTGATCAACGACCTGTGCGAAACGCTTCCAATACGATCGCTTAGTACTGGTTATAGTTCGCTAACCGCCGAATCTCAAAAGTCTGGCGTCAGGGATATGCCTCAGGATCTTTCCAGGTTGGCCAGGATCGTGCCGTGGACCCGCATGCAGACGCGCATGTCCGCTTCGTCGACGCCTTCGAACAATTCCCGGCGCAACTGCGTGGCAATGGTTTCGATTTGTTCGATCAGCGGCAACGCCGGCGCGCACAGTACGATCTTCTTGGCGCGGCGGTCCTCGGCCACGGCCTGGCGTTGAACCAGACCCTGTGTTTCCAGGCTGTCGAGCAAACGGGCCAGGGTCGGGCCTTCAACGGCAACGCTCTGGGCCAGCTCCCGCTGGGTCGGGGCCTGTTCGAAACGGGCCAGGTGCAGCAGCACCAGCCAGCGCGCCTGGGACAGGCCCAGCCCGGCGAGGCGACGGTCCAGCTCGGCGCGCCAGCCACGGGACATCTGCGCCAGTTGCATGCCAAAACGGTGTTGATCGGTCAAAGGCATAAAAAACTCATCAGATCTGAAATAGAGAAAAACTAATTATTAGTCAGCTAAGCATGACCTTCGGATTCAAGCAAGGCTCGCGCTGTAGTGAATCGTTAAAGGAGCGTAACTGTTTGATCAGACTTCGAATTCCGATTGCAGCGCAGCCCTGACGCAATACAAGACCCCTTCCGGAACCCGTCCTGCGAACAACGCGGCGACTTCCGATACGGGAGGCAGCTCGCCTTCACCGTCGAGAAACGCATCCTGGACCTCGCCCATCAATTCTTCGGGCAGGTCCAGCGCCTGTTCCAAGGAAAGCTGTTGCTGACCAATGGCCTCGGCCAGCATCGTGTAGACATTCTTTTCCGAGCACTGCAATTGACTGGCAATCTGCAACGGGGTCATGCCGGCCCGCGCCAGGGTGATGAGTTCGTGGCGAACATCGGCCACCGCCGGCGGGGTCTCGGCTTCGCCACCCAGCACTTGGAGGAAGGCCTCGCCATAACGCTCCAGCTTGCGCGCACCGACGCCGCTGACCCGGGCCATTTCCGCCAGGGAAGTCGGTTGGCTGCGGAGCATTTCCAGCAACGTGGAATCGGGAAAGATGACATACGGCGGTACGCCGTGTTCTTCGGCCAGCTTGCGGCGCAGTGCCCGCAACGCTTCCCACTGATCGCGCTCTTCGCCGCGCACCAGTTGGCTGGCCTGGCTCTTGCTGCTCTTGACCGCGGTCGCCGGCTTGAGGTCGCGGCGCAGCTCCAGGGTGACTTCGCCCTTGAGCAAGGGCCGGCACGTCGCACTCAGGCGCAGGCCGCCATAGCCTTCCAGGTCGATGTCCGCCAGGCCGCGCGCCACGAGCTGTCGGAACAACGAGCGCCATTCGCTCTCGCTGCGGTCTTTACCCACGCCGAACACAGACAGGTGCTGGTGGCCGAAGCTGCGGACTTTCTCGTTGTCCTTGCCCAGCAACACATCCACCAGATGCCCGACGCCATAGCGCTGGCCCGTGCGATAAATCGCCGACAACGCCTGGCGGGCCGGCTCCGTGGCGTCCCAGGTTTCCACGCCATCGACGCAATTGTCGCAATGGCCGCAGGGCTGGGGCATGTCTTCGTCGAAATAGGCCAGCAGGGTCTGGCGGCGGCAGCGTGTCTCTTCGCATAGCGACAGCATGGCGTCGAGCTTGTGCTGTTCCAGGCGCTTGTGTCGCTCATCGCCTTCGGAGTTCTGCAGCATCTGCTTGAGCATCACCACGTCTTGCAGGCCGTAGGCCATCCAGGCATCGGCTGGCAAGCCGTCACGACCGGCACGCCCGGTTTCCTGGTAATAGGCTTCCAGGGACTTGGGCAAATCCAGGTGAGCGACGAAACGCACGTTGGGCTTGTCGATGCCCATGCCGAACGCCACGGTGGCCACCATGATCAGGCCTTCCTCGTTGAGGAAACGCTTTTGGTGATAGGCACGCAAATCGTTGGGCAGGCCGGCGTGATAAGGCAATGCCGGAAAACCCTGCTCGCTGAGGAACGCCGCCACTTCCTCGACTTTCTTGCGCGACAGGCAATAGACGATGCCCGCGTCGCTGCGCCGCTCGGCAAGGAACGCCAGCAGCTGCTTGCGTGGCTGCTCCTTGGGCACGATGCGGTAGAAAATGTTCGGGCGGTCGAAACTGGAGAGGAACCGCTCGGCGTTCTGCAGATGCAGACGGTCGACGATTTCTTCGCGGGTACGCTTGTCGGCGGTGGCGGTCAGGGCGATACGCGGGACGTCGGGGAACAGCTCGGCCAATTGCCCCAGTTGCAGGTATTCGCGACGGAAATCATGGCCCCATTGGGACACGCAGTGGGCTTCGTCGATGGCAAACAGGGCGATTTCCAGGCTCTGCAAAAACGCCAGCATGCGCGGCTGCACGAGGCGTTCCGGCGCCAGGTAAAGCATCTTCACCTCGCCACGCTTGATCCTCGCGGCCAGGTCCCGTTGCTGCTCGGCGCTCAAGGTGGAGTTCAGCGCCGCAGCGGCGACACCCAATTCTTCAAGGGTAGCGACCTGGTCGTCCATCAAGGCGATCAGCGGCGAAACCACCACCGCCAGGCCGTTGCGCAGCAGGGCCGGCACCTGGAAGCACAGCGACTTGCCGCCGCCGGTGGGCATGAGCACCAGGGCATCGCCACCGCTGGCCACGCGCTCAATAATGGCACCCTGGCGGCCACGGAAACTGTCGTAGCCGAAGATGTCCTTGAGAACGCGTTGAGCCTGTTCGAGCATAGAAACTCCAAAATCACCGAAACATCCCTGCAAGGCTGGTTCAGAATCACAAACGCTGCACCGGCAAATCGTAAGTGCGCGTTTCCAACCGACCGCAGGGCATCACAAAACGCGGCAGTATACCCGAGGGCTTCGTTGCGAAGGGGGCTGCTGACCAGAGGTTTGATGATCAACGCCGGGGTCCCACCGAACCTGTGGCGAGGGAGCTTGCTCCCGCTGGGTGGCGAAGCCGCCCCAAAAAACAGGGCCGCTGCGCGCCCCAGCGGGAGCAAGCTCCCTCGCCACAGGAAGCCCTGACATTGAGTCAAGCCCGGCCAACAAAAAGGCAAATCCACTACGCGGCTGGCCTGCCCGCTCAAGAAGGCCTAGAATTCCCGCATTGTTTATTCCCCAAGGTAGCCCGTAATGTCCTTCGCTGAGCAACTGACCCGCCTGCAAGTCTTCCTCGACGCCGATGAGCTGCACGAAGAGGCGCTGGACTACGTGGCCGCTCATGGCTATCTGACCGCCCTGTCGATCTGTTCCGAGCCGGTGCCGGACCGTGAGTGGATCGACGCCCTGTTCGCCGAAGAGCCGCATTACAGCGACGAAGCCCAGCGCGCCGAAATCGAAGCCACGCTGGTCGGCCTCAAGGCCCACATCGCCCGCCAACTGGCCTCCGATGAAGAGTTCGAATTGCCGTGCGAGCTGGACCTGGGCGACGACCCGGACGATTCGGAACTGCGCGGCTGGTGCATCGGTTTCATGGAAGGCGTGTTCCTGCGCGAAGCCGCCTGGTTCGAAACCGCGGAAGAAGAAGTCAGCGAAATGCTGTTGCCGATCATGGTCGGTTCGGGCCTGTTCGACGAGCAACCAGAGTTTTCGGACATTGCCGCCGACGCGAACCTGATGGACGACATGATCGTGCAGATCCCCGAAGCGCTGACCGCCCTGTACCTGCTGTGCAACGCCCCGGACGAGAAACCGGCGATCCTCAAGCCTCGCCACCACTGAGTGACCGGGTGCCCTCGCCAGTCGGCAACCGCCCGCTGATCCTGCGTTACGCTCTGCTGGCCATCGGCTGGCTGAGCGTAGTGCTGGGGGTCATTGGCATTTTCGTTCCCGTGCTCCCCACCACCCCTTTCCTGCTCCTGGCCGCCGCGTGCTTCGCCCGCAGTTCGCCCCGCTTCTATCAATGGCTGGTCGAACACCCCCGCCTCGGTCCGTGGATCAAAGACTACCTCAGTGGCAACGGCATTCCCCTCAAGGGCAAGGTCTACGCCATCGGTTTGATGTGGGCCAGTATCCTGTTTTCCTGCTATCTGGTGCCATTGCCGTGGGCGCGGGGATTCATGCTGACCAGCGCGGTGCTGGTGACGGTTTATATCCTCAGGCAGAAGACGCTGCGCACCCGCTGAGCAATGATTCGGTGTTCCCGTTGCGAGGAAGCCTTGCTCCCGCGAGGTGGCGAAGCCGCCCTGAAATCAGCCAACACACTCCTCCAGGCAGACCGCGCCAGCCGGTTTCACGACTGCTGCGCAGCCGAGCGGGAGCAAGCTCCCTCGCCACAGGTTCTTGGCTTCACACCGTATCCACCTTCAGTGAATGATCGTTCAACATGCCGTTGATAATTGTCGCCGTGTCCGCCCCACCCACCATCCCGCCCGATCCCGGCGTAACGCCGTAATGCGTGGCGAGGTCGACGCCGGCCAGGTCGATGGTCTGGTTCGGCGTGGCGCCGGCGGTGCTGCTGACGTCGATGCTGGTGATGACGGATGCGCCGGTACCCGTGACGGTGAAGTGCAGGTAGTCGTCCAGGGAGGCGGCGCTGCCGTTTTCGCCCAGTAGCAGTTGGGACAGGTCGAGTTTGTCGAGGCCCGGGGTGAAGTCGGTGATGACGTCGTGTCCGCTGTTGCCCGCCTGCCATTGGAAGGTGTCGGCGCCACTGCCGCCGGTGAGGGTGTTGTTGCCCAGGCCGCCGATCAGGATGTCATCGCCGCCACCGCCATTGAGCACGTCATGACCCAGGCCGCCGTCGATGCGATTGCTCGCGCTGTCGCCGGTCAAGGTGTCGTTGAAGTTCGAGCCGACGAGGTTTTCGATGCTGGCCAGGGTATCTGTTCCAGCCCCCAGGGTATTTTGCGCGGCCAGTAGGCCGAGGTTCACGGTGACGCCAGCGGTGGCGTGGGCGTAGCTGGCTGTGTCGTTGCCAGTGCCGCCGTCGAGCAAATCATTACCGCTGCCGCTGTAGAGCAAGTCATCGCCCGCCTCGCCATGCATCGTGTTGTTGCCCGTACCCGCGCTGAGGATGTCATTGCCATCACCAGCGTTCAGCACGTTGTCACCATTGTCGGCCAGCAGCACATCGTCAGCCGCCGTCCCGGTCAGGGTGTGGCCCGCTTGATAGCTGATGTCGACCGCGGCGCTGTCGCTGCCGCCGTGGTTGTCGCTGGCGGTATAGGTACCGTGATAATCCGACGTGCTGTCCTGGGCGCCGGCGTAATTGACCGTCATGGTCAGTTGATAACTTTCCGAGCCATTGACGTTACCGTTGCCAGGGTTGGGGATGTTGGTGATGTGGATCTGGTAGTTGCCATCCGCCGCGGCAGTGAACGAGGCGCCGTCATTGATCGCGACGAAAGGCCCGCCGTTCAGGGAGTATTCCATGGCGATGCGACCGGCGGCGAGGTTGTGGTCCAAGGTCAGGGTTTCGCCTTGCTTGAGGCTGATGTTGAGCCGGTCTTCATCGTTGGCGTTGTTGTTCGACACCGCCCCCAGCGCGCCACTGACCACCAGCATCGCCGTCATGCTCACGGCGTTGGCGACGAAGGCGCTGCGGTCGAGGTTGATCGATTGGACATTGTTACCGGTGAAGCTGGCAGTGCCGGTAGTGCCGGTGAAGTCCCCACCTTTGACGGCCCAGCCCGTATTGAAACCGGTGGGTGAAGCCGTGAGCGGATCGCCATTGGCGTCGCTGTCGTTGCCCAGCAGCAACTCCCCGGGCACCACGATATTGCCTGACAGTACGTTGGTGATGATGTTATCGGCGATCGCCACCGGCGCACTGTTGGGCACGACCTTGATCACCAGGCTGGAACCCGCCAGGTCGCCGTCGTTGTCGCTGACGGTGTAGCCGATGTTTTCGGTGATCAAGGTGCTGGTGGTGGTCTGCGAGGTGTAGCTGAACGCACCGGTGTCAAGATTGACCACCAGGGTGCCGTCATGGTCGGTGGCGATGCTCACGGTGTTGGTTGCGGTGTTGAACGTACCGTGGTTGGTCCCGCCGCTGGCGGTCAGCGCACCTTGGCCACCGTTGGCGTCCGGGTTGTAGCTGTAGGTCGTCCCATCCACCACCAGGCTTTTGATAAATCCGCCGTCGGCGCCGAACGAACCGCCCTCGCCCAACAGGTTGCCCGTCACCGGGATACCTTGGACAGTGCCCGAGAGCACTGAGTTGAGCTGGTTCAGGTCGGTGACCACCACCGCGTTGGTGTCGGTGTGAGTGCTGCCGTCATAGGCCAACGGATCGAGGTGGGCGTTGCTGACGCCGCTGCCCAGGCCGATGGCGTAGTTCTTGATGCCATTGGCGTCGAGGAAGGCTTTCCACGCCGCTTCATCCGCGGTGCCGGTTTCCTGGCCCGAGGTGGGCTTGCCGTCGGAAAAGAAGTAGCCGATGTTCTGCGCGCCGGTCAATTGGCCAGAGGTGAGAAACGCGGTCTTGGCCGCTGCCACCGCTGCGTCGTAGTTGGTCATGCCATCTGCCGAGAGACTGCTGAGAAGCGTCTTGGCCGTCGCCACGTCTACCCACACCGACGACTGGTCGGTGGCGCTGGTGCTGAAGGTCACGAGCTGGACTTTCACATCGCCCAGGTCATCGTATTTATCAAGCAAGGCGCTGATGGCCTGTTTTGCCAGGTCCAGCCGCGAAAGCCCCGCCACGCCGGAAGCATCGTCCATGCTGCCGGACACGTCGAGCACGATCAGCAGGTTCGAATCGATCTCCGTCGCCGTGACCGAGCGTTCGGACGCAACGGCCGTGGGCACATCGTCAACGATGCTGACCACCAGGTTGCCGGTGGTGCTGTTGCCCAGGGCGTCGGTGGCCTGATAAGTGAAGCTTTCGCTCAACACGTTCGGGCCGTCGTTGGCGTGGGGCGAGGTGGTCGCCGGTGAAGTCAGTGTATAGGTGTAGGAGCCGTCGGGATTGAGCAGCAATTGGCCGTGGGCGCCAGTAGCGTCGCCCAGCAGTGTGAACGTCACGGCCCCGGTGGCGCCGCTGACCGAGCCCACCAGGGTACCGCTGGCGGTTTCGCTGGTGGAACCCGGCTCACTGCCCGTCGCGGTACCGGGAGCCAGGTCCTGGCCATCCTGTTTCAGGTCGAGGGCTTTCTCGAAGACGGTGACGTCATGATCGGTTTCCGCGACCAGGCAACTGTTGTGCACATCGATAGTGATGGTCGTGGTGCTTTCGTCACCATCAGCATCGCGCACGGTGTAGGTGAACACGTCGGTGGCGCCCGCTTCGCCCACGGAGCCGGGGTTGCTGTGATAGACCGCGTTGCCATTGGCATCCAGGGTCAGGTAGCCATACGTGCCATTGATTTGTGTGTTCAAGCCACCGGTGGCCGGGCTCGACGTGTCGCTGCCGGCCCGCACGCCTATCACTGCGCCGCCATCGGCGCCAAGCACGTCGTTATCCAATACGTTACCGCTGACCATCCCACCTTCTATCACCGAAGCGTTATCAGCGTGAGCCTGGGGCACGTCGTCGACGATATTGATGACGATGGTGCTGGTGACGGTGTTGCCGAGTGAATCGGTGGCCTGATAGATAAAGCTTTCGCTCAGCACGTTCGGGCCGTCGTTGGCGGCGGGTGAAGTGGAGGCTGGCGAGGTCAGGGTGTAGGTGTAAGAGCCGTCGGGGTTGAGGAGCAGTTGACCGTGGGCACCCGTGGCACTGCCGACGAGGGCGAAGGTGACGGCACCAATGGCGCCGGTGACCGCATCCACGAGGCTGCCCGTGGCGGTTTCGCCGGTGGCGCTCGGGTCGCTGCCGGTAACCGTGCCGGGGGCAAGGTCTTGGCCGTCCTGATTCAGGTCGAGCGCGCTTTCATGCACGCTGACTTCATGATCCGGCGCGGCGACGAAGCAACTGGCGTGCACATCGATGGTGATGGTCGTGGTGCTTTCATCGCCATCGACGTCGCGCACGGTGTAGGTGAACACGTCGGTGGCGCCCGGTGCGCTGACGGTGTTCGGATTGCTGTGGTAAACCGCATTGCCGTTGGTGTCCAGGGTCAGGTAACCGTAGGCGCCGTTAACCTGCGTGTCGAGGCCGCCGATGGCCGACGTGGATGTATCGCCGCCAGCGCGAACACCGACCACCGCGCCGCTCGCGGCGGGGCCGTCGGCACCGCCGTCGTCGTTGTTCAACACGTTGCCACTGACGGTGCCGCCCTCATCCACCGAGGCGGAATCCGCGTGGGCAGTGGGCAAGTCGTCGACAATATTCACATCCAGATTGCCCGTGGCGGTGGTGCCGTTATCGTCGGTGGCGACCACGGTGAATTGCTCGCTTAGGCTGTTGGCGCCGTTCGCATTTGGATGCGCTTCGTTGTCGAGCAAGGTGTAGCTGTAGCTGACCACACCAGTCGCGGCGTTGAAGCCGGTCACGGTCAAGGTGTTGCCCAGCGCCGTGGTGATCGATTGTGGGAAGCCAGCGGTTACGCCACCGCTGACCACGGTGATGCCGCCAACGCTGAGGGTTTGCACACCGTCCAGCGCGGTCACGGTGAAGGTGCCGCTTTGGGTCAACGCCGGAGCGTCCGGGCTGCTGCCGTCGCTGAGGTTCTTCTCCTGCACCGTCAGCTCGCCGCCTTCGGTGTCGAGGCCGGTGATGATCACTGGATCGTCGTTGTTGTGGACTTGCAGCACCAGATTGGCGGTGCTGGTGTCGCCGTCGGCGTCGGTCAGGGTGTAGGTGAAGGTTTCGGTGCCGCTGCCACCGCCGTGCAACGCGACGAATTGCGGATCGCTGGTGTTCAGCGTGTAGGTGTAGGTGCCGTTGGGATTGAGCACCAGGGTGCCGTAAGTGCCAGTGAAGGTGCCGCCGATAATCGGCCCGCTGGCGGGGCCGGTGGGAATACGGTCGGCGCCTTGGTGGTCGTTGGGCAAGACATTGCCGGTGAGCGTGACAAGGGTTTCCGAGGCCGTGCTGGCGTGGCTGTCGTCGATCGCCTGGGGCACGTCGTCGGTGATGTTGACGTCCAGGGTTCCGTTGGCGGTGTCGCCATCGGTGTCGACAGCCACCACTGGGAATTGCTCGTTGATGCTGTTGGCACCGCCGCCCACCGGATGGGTTTCATTGTCGTTCAGGGTGTAGCTGTAGCTGACAACGCCGGTGGTCGGGTCATAGCCAGTAACGGTCAGGGTGTTGCCCAAGGGCGAGGTGACGGATTGTGGGAAACCTGCGGGCACGCCGCCGCTAATCACGCTGATGCCGCCGATGCTCAGGCTGCTCAGCCCGTCGGGTGCAGAAACCGTGAACGTACCGCTTTGCACCAACGCGCCTGGATTGCTGGCGGTACCGTCAGCGAGGTTGGCCTCGTTGGCGGTCAGTTCTCCGCCGTCCACGGTAAGGCCGTCCAAAGTGACGGGATTGTCCGGTGTCTCGGGCGTTACTGGCGGCACGGTACCGTCGTCGCGGCCATCAGGATCGGCCGCCAATTCCAACTGGGGAAATTCCGGAATTCCATTGAACCCCGCCGTGGGAAAGCCGATCTGTGGAGCGACTTGTCCACCGACCTCCTCCAACAGCACAAAACTGTGCCCGCCCCCCAGCGCGCCCGCCGCGCTTGCGTTGCCGGGTCCTGCTGCCGTGGCTTCGCCGGCTTGGGTCGGGTCGGCACCGGCCGCGATGGCTTGCTGCAGCTTTTGCACATCGGTCAGTTGCGCATCGCTCGGCGCCGACGTTTCAGGCGTGTCGACGTGCGGGGCCTGATTGGCGAGCAGTTGCGAGGTCAAGGTCAGGTCGCTGCCGCGCCCCAACGTCAATTCATGGCCGTTCTGTAAATGCACGGCCACTGCGCCTTCGGCACCGGTGATCAAGTGCTCGCCGGCATACAACCGATCGCCTTCGACCAGTGGGCGTCGCAACCCACCGGCGGCCTCCGCGAAAACCTGCCCTACCACCTTACTGACGGTACCGATGAGCGCTGCCATGTGCATTCCCTCCGTTGCCAACCGTGGTCGGCATCTGTCTGGGTGAAGAAGTCGTGCTCAAGTCGACCGTCAGAGTCTGGAAAATCTGCCAGCTTTCACGGGGCCTGGCGACACTAGCGTTTTGCCAGAATGACAAAAAACCGTCACCCAAAAACGCCCCATTTTTCAACTTTTTTGCAGTTCTTCACGTTGTTTCAAAATTTGAATGGAACTTTTTATTGACGTCTTAAAACCGTCAGAACCCGCAAATACAAAGGCTCTCGCTCTGAACAATGTGCCGGTTTTTTCCAAGGACATAAGATTTTTTCGAAATATGCGTTATGAGAAATTCTTCTTAGGTTTTGCGCAGGATGTTCTTAGCTGTGTTGTTACAAGGTTGAAACGGTTTTGATCTTTTAAACGTCAATTTTCTGGCGACAACGAAGCACAACAGACCTCAGGAGATACACCCCATGCGCGTTCTTACACCCCTCTGCAGCGCGGTTTTGCTGGCCATGGCCTGTTCTTCTCAGGCGCAGGCAATGTCGTTGACCGAAGCCATCCAGAGCACCATCGCGACGCACCCCGAATTGGCACAACGGGTGGACAGCCGCCTGTCGGCCAACGAAGACGTCAAAGTGGCAAGAGGGGGCTTTTATCCATCAGTGGATTTGAACGCCGGATATGGTCGCGGCTACAGCGACAACACCAATACCCGGGCGCTGGGCAACCACCACACGAACATCCTGACCTACACCCAGTCGGAGCTGCGCCTGCGGCAGATGATCTTTGACGGGTTCAATACCGCCAATGAAGTCGAGCGTACCCAGGGGGTGGTCAATTCCCGGGCCTATTACGCCCAGGGCACTGCGCAAGACCTGGCCCTGCGCACCATCGAGGTCTACCTGGAAGTGCTCAAGCGTCGAGAGCTGCTGACCCTGGCCAAGAACAACCTGCAGGCGCACCTGCGGGTCAACGACCAGATCGGCCTGCGCACCGAACGTGGCGTGGGCAGCACCGCCGACTCCGACCAGTCCAATGCCCGTCGGGCCCTGGCGGAAAACAACTACGACACCGCCCAGGTTGACCTGGCCGACGCCGAGGCGAACTTCTATAGCGTGGTCGGGCGCATGCCCGATGAGTTGGAGACGCCGCCATCCACCAAAGGCGAGATCCCTGCCGAACTGCGCGAAGCCCAGCAAAGCATGGTGGATAACAACCCTTACCTGAAATCGGCCCAGGCCGACATCCAGTCCGCCGAAAGCCAATATGAAGTGGCGAAATCACCGTTCTACCCGCGCTTCGACGCCGAGGCTGCGGTGGGCGCCAACAACAACATCGGTGGTGAAGAAGGTCACGACAATAATTGGCGGGTCGGCGTAGTGATGAACTACAACCTGTTCCGCGGCGGCAGCGACAAGGCGCGGCTGGCGTCCAACGCCCATCAAATCAACCAGGCCATGGACATCCGCAACAACGCCTTGCGCCAGCTCAACGAAGACACGCGCCTGGCCTGGAACGCGATGACCAATGCACGCAAACAGACCCCGACGGCTCGCGAATACGCCGACACCACCGCCCGCGTGCGCGCCGCTTACCAGGATCAGTTCGGCCTCGGCCAACGGACCCTGCTCGACCTGCTCGACAGCGAAAACGAGCTGTACAACGCCAACCGTCGCTACACCGAGGTGCGCTACACCGAGGAGTTCTCGATGTACCGGGTGCTGGCAAACATGGGCCTGCTGCTGCATAAGCAGCGGATCGTGCTGCCGGCCGATGCGGTCGCGCAGACCGAAGTCAAGAACCAGGCACGGCTGCCGGAACTGAAGTAATCCCGTGGGAGCGACCGACGTGACCAGCATGGAACCCGCAACCCCGAGTGCCGACCCGCGCTTGAACTTTGATGATCCCTTGCTGGACGGTTTGTTGATCCTCTGCAAACTCCATGGCGCGACCGTCAGCCGCGCCAGCCTCAGCGCCGGGCTTCCTATGGCGCACCAACGCTTGAGCCTGGACCTGCTGCCGCGCGCAGCGGCCCGGGCCGGCTTGCAGGCGCGGCTGTTGCGTCGCGACCTGGCGGACATTTCGGCGCTCAACCTGCCGGTGATGCTGATCCTCGCCGGGGGTCGTTGCGCCATATTGCGGCGCTGGGGCGAAGACGGTCGCGCGCTGATCCTGCCCAGCGAGGCCGATGGCGGCGAACAATGGGTCAGCCGCGAAGAGCTGTCCGCCGATTACAGCGGCCAGGCCTTGTTCGCCCGGCCGCGTCACGAACTCGAAGACCTGCGCGCGCCCTTGGTGCCGCGAGTCGAAGCTTGGTTTCGCGACACCTTGAAACTGTCGCGCTGGTTGTACAGCGATGCGATCCTGGCGAGTTTCCTGATTAACCTGCTGGGACTGATGGTGCCGCTGTTCGTCATGCAGACCTACGACCGCGTGGTGCCGAACCAGGCTACATCGACGCTGTGGGTGCTGGCCGTGGGGCTGTTGATCGGCACCGGTTTCGAACTGGTGTTGCGGGTGGTGCGGGCTCATTTGCTGGACACCGCTGGCAAGAAAACCGACGTGATTCTCTCCGCCACCCTGTTCGAACGCATCACCGGCATGGCAATGAAAGCCAAGCCCGTGACCATTGGCGGCTTTGCCCAGAGCATCCATGACTTCCAGGGGCTTCGGGAATTCCTGACGGCGGTGACGCTAACCAGTTTGATCGACCTGCCCTTCGCCCTGCTGATGCTGGTGGTGATCGGCCTGCTGGGCGGCTGGCTGGTGGTCATCCCCGTGGTGGCGTTTCCGATCACCATTGTCTTCGCCATGATCATCCAGGCGCGCCTGCGCGACACCGTGCAGAAGAGCCTGGCCTTGGGCGCCCAACGGCAGGCCCTGCTGATCGAAACCCTCGGCGGTCTGGAGACCCTCAAGGCCTGCAGCGCCGAAAGCGAGCGCCAGCATCAATGGGAAAGCACCCACGGCGCCCTCACCCGCCTCGACAGCCATGCGCGCAACCTCTCGGCGCTGGCGACCAACGGCACGCTGTTCCTCCAACAGTTGGCGGGCATGACCACGATCGTCGCCGGGGTCTACAGCATCATCGCCGGCAACCTCAGCGTCGGTGCGCTGGTGGCGACCTGTATGCTCGGCAGCCGGGTGCTCGCGCCGTTGGGCCAGATCGCCGGGCTGATCACCCGTTACCAGCAGGCCCAGCTCACCATGCGCAGCACTGATGCCCTGATGGCTTTGCCCCAGGAACGCGATGCCAAGCAGCGCCCGCTAGACCGCACCCAATTGCAAGGCGCGCTGGACGTGAGCGGCGTGACCTTCCACTACAACGGCCAGAACACCCCAGCGCTGGCGAACGTCAGTTTCAGCCTCAAGCCGGGCGAACGAGTCGGGATCATCGGCCGCAGCGGCTCGGGCAAAAGCACCCTGGCGCGACTGGTGATGGGTTTTTATGCACCCGAGGAAGGCCAGTTGCTGTTGGACGGCCTGGACCTGCGGCAACTGGACGTCGCCGACCTGCGCCAACAGATCGGTTACGTCGCCCATGACCTGCCGCTCTTGGCCGGCAGCCTGCGCGATAACCTCACTCTCGGTGCCCGCTACATCAGCGACGCACGCATGCTCGAAGTGGCAGAACTGACCGGTGTCACCGAACTGGCGCGCCAGCATCCGCAGGGTTTTGATCGCCCGGTGGGTGAGCGCGGGCAATTGCTGTCCGGCGGCCAGCGCCAGGCCGTTTTGCTGGCCAGGGCCTTGTTGCTCGACCCGCCGATCCTGCTGCTGGACGAACCCACCAGCGCCATGGACAACAGCAGCGAAGACGCCCTGCGGCAGAAACTTCATACCCACGTACAGGGCAAGACCGTGCTGCTGGTCACCCACCGCACCTCGATGCTGAGCCTGGTGGATCGTTTGGTGGTACTGGATAACGGACGGATCGTGGCGGATGGGCCGAAGGAAACGGTGATCGAGGCGTTGCGCAAAGGGCGGGTGGGCTCAGCGGCGGTTTAGAAGCCGACACATACCCTGTTTGGTCCGGGGACATGGTTAACACCTGTGGCGAGGGAGCTTGCTCCCGCTCGGCGGCGCAGCCGTCGTAAAACCTGCCCGCGCGATCTAACTGATGCACCGAGGTGAATGGTTTTTGGGGCTGCTTCGCAGCCCAGCGGGAGCAAGCTCCCTCGCCACAAAAGCAGTGTTCTGCCTATGACAACAAGAGTATTCGGCTTTATTTTCTCTCACTGACGGGGACCGCCCCATGGCCGTTCATACACCGGATTCAGCCGCCCGAAGCTACTTCGGAAGTTTCAGCAAAAGCGCCGAAAGCGAGTTCATGCCGGAAACTGCCGGCGCGACGCTGCAGGACTCGCCGCGCCGGTCGCGCGTCACCGTGTGGCTGGCCGCAGGGCTGATCATCAGCGGTTTGGTCTGGGCCAAACTGGCGGTGCTGCAGGAAGTCACCACCGGCGAAGGCAAGGCGATTCCGTCGAGCAAGATCCAAGTGATCCAGAACCTCGAAGGCGGCATCGTCACCGAGATTTTCGTGCGCGAAGGCCAGATGGTGAACAAGGGCGACACCCTGCTGCGCCTGGACGACACGCGGTTCCTGTCGAACAAGGGTGAGAGCGAGGCAGATCGATATGCGCTGATGGCACAGGTCGAACGCTTGTCGGCAGAGGCTGAAGGACGACCCATGCAGTTATCCAGCGAAGTGACCGGCAAGGCGCCGCAGGTGGCCGAAGACGAGCGCGCGCTCCATGAGCAACGTCAGCGGCGCCTGGCCAGCGAGCAGCGGACCCTGACCGAACAGCTGCGGCAGAAAACCCAGGAGCTCGCCGAGTTTCGCTCCAAGCAAGGCCAGTTCAGCTCGGCGCTGGCCTTGCTGCAAGAAGAGATGAACATGTCGGCGCCGCTGGTGCGCACCGGGGCGGTTTCACCCGTCGAAATCCTCCGGCTCAAGCGCAGCGCAGTGGAAATCCGCGGCTCGCTCAACGCCACGACTTTGGCGATTCCTCGGGCTGAGTCAGCGATCAATGAGATCAAGAGCAAGATCGACGAATCGGAACAGAGCTTCCGTTCCGATGCCGCGAAAGACCTCAACGAGAAACGCACCGAGCTGTCGAAAATCACCGCCACGAGCATCGCCATCGACGACCGCGTGACCCGCACCACCGTGGTCTCGCCGGTGCACGGGGTGATCAAGCAGTTGAAGGTCAACACCATCGGCGGCGTGGTCCAGCCGGGCAGCGACATGATCGAAATCGTGCCCCTGGAGGACAACCTGCTGATCGAAGCCAAGGTCCGGCCACAAGACGTGGCGTTCCTGCACCCTGGCCAAAAAGCCATGGTCAAGTTCAGTGCCTACGACTACACGATCTATGGCGGCCTGAGCGCCAAACTCGAACTGATCGGCGCCGACACCATCACCGATGACAAGGGCAACAGCTTCTATTTGATTCAGGTGCGGACCGACAGGAACCATTTGGGCGGGGATGCGAAACCGTTGCTGATCATCCCGGGCATGGTGGCGACGGTGGACATCATCACTGGGGAGAAAAGTGTGCTGGACTACCTGCTGAAACCGGTGCTGAAGGCGCGGACCGAGGCGATGCGCGAACGGTGATCCGGACTTCACTCAACCCTGTGGCGAGGGAGCTTGCTCCCGCTGGCTGCGCAGCAGCCCCAAGACCATCCACCTCGTAGTGTCAGGCAGACCGCGCCAGCAGGTTTTACGACGGCTACGCCGCCGAGCGGGAGCAAGCTCCCTCGCCACGGGGCCGCTATTCACTTCCATGGTTTTTCTGATAGGTCTCCTCTCCCATCGCCGCAATCTGGCCCTCGATCAACGCCTCGAACGGCCTCAGCAACGGCTCGAAGCTCGCCGGCGCCTCCAGCACCTGCAAGGCCTGCACGATGGCCTCCACCGTCGACAACGCCCCCGGCCCTGGCGCCTTGCGCAAGCGGTAGCGGGACACGCCGCCGTCGGCCAACGTCACCCTCGGCAGCGCCGCCAGCAGCGGGTTGAGGTGCAAGATCTTGCGGGCCTTGCGCCAGGTGCCGTCGGGAACGACCAAGAGCAATGGCTCATCCGACGCGCCATAGGCCTGGATTGGCTGCGCATCGTCAGCGGGGAACAACAACCGCGCCCGGTAACCCGGTTGGTTGAGCAGCCGGGGCAAATCCTCGAACACTTCACCCACGATCAGCTCGGCATTGTTGAGCCCCAACGCCGCCAACCGGGCGGTGTTCAAGGCGTGATTCACTTCGCTGGGATGCTGCAACAGCAGCACGCGGGTGCGGCTGTCGAGGCTGGGGATCAACGGGCACAGGCAATGACTTTGCGGTCGTTGGCAGCGCGGGCAGTGGATTCTGGACATGGTCAGGCCTGGTTCAGTTGAGCTTTGAGCAAATCACGGAAGGTCTGGATCAGCGGCTCGCGGCTGCGGCCACGGCGCACGATCATCGAAAACGGCGCCTGATAACCAAACGTCGCCGGCAGCAGCACGCGCAAGTCGCCCTTGTCGACCCAGGCCTGGGCGTAGTGCTCGGGCAGATAACCGATGTAGGCGCCCGACAGCACGAGGATCAGCTGGGCTTCCATGCTTTCTACTGTCGCCGCACTGTGCTTGAAGCCATGGCGGGCCAATTCTGCCTGGCTCCAATATCCGCGCCCGACCATGCGTTGCTGGGTGATGAGTTGTTCGGGGATGCGCCGTTCAGTGAACAACGGATGGCGATTGCTGCAATACAACCAGTGCTGCTCACGGTACAACGGCATGTAGACCAGCCCGCTCATGCGCGTGGAAAACGCGCCGATGGCCAAGTCCAGGCGGTTGTCCTGCACGCCGAGTTGCAATTCGTAAGGGCTCAGGACCGACAGGTGCAGGTGCACCGCCGGATGTTCCTGGCTGTACGCGCCGATGGCTTCGGCGAACGGCAAGGCCTTGTCGCTGACGGTGGAGTCGATCACCCCGAGGTTCAGCGTGCCGCGCAACTCGCCCTTGAGGGCGGCGGCATATTGCTCGAAGCCTTCGAGCTCGCCGAGCAGGCGCAAGGTTTCCTGATGGAACAACTCACCTTTGCTGGTCAGGCTGAACCCGCCCCGGCCGCGATGACAGAGCACCAGGCCGAGGGCCGATTCCAGTTGGCTCATGTAGGTGCTGATGGCCGACGTGGACAGGTTGAGTTCGTGCTGGGCATTGGCGAACCCCTGGTGCCGGACGACGCTGACGAAGATGCGCAGCAGTTTCAGGTCGGGTAGAGCGTTGGCCATTGGGGTGTCTCCGAATTACTCAGGGCTTGGTAGCGCTCTTGTGGCGAGGGAGCTTGCTCCCGCTCGGCGGCGCAGCCGTCGCAAAACCTGCCCACGCGATCTACCTGATGCACCGAGGTGAAGGGTTTTGGGGCTGCTTCGCAGCCCAGCGGGAGCAAGCTCCCTCGCCACAGGAGGAATCATCTGCCCCCTGGGATCGCACTGATGCGGAGTCTATCGCCCCGCCCGCGATTAGTTTAGAAAAATCTGAACTAAGTATTTGCCGCCAGCGATTCTTCAGGGCAACGGCTTTTCGCAGAATCGGCGCCTGATAAATAAAACAAACGATGAGGCCCTACCCGTGGACAAGATTCTTCACCAACCACTGGGCGGCAACGAAATGCCGCGCTTCGGCGGCATCGCCACCATGATGCGACTTCCCCATTTGCCAACCGCTGCCGGCCTCGACGCTGCATTCGTCGGCGTGCCGCTGGACATCGGTACGTCCCTGCGCGCCGGTACCCGTTTCGGCCCGCGCGAAATCCGCGCCGAATCCGTGATGATCCGCCCCTACAACATGGCCACCGGTGCCGCGCCGTTCGACTCGCTGTCGGTGGCGGACATCGGTGATGTGGCGATCAACACCTTCAACCTGCTGGACGCGGTACGGATCATCGAAGAGTCGTACCACAAGATCCTCGAACACGACGTCATCCCGCTGACCCTGGGCGGTGACCACACCATCACCCTGCCGATCCTGCGGGCGATCCACAAGAAACACGGCAAGGTCGGCCTCGTGCACATCGACGCCCATGCCGATGTCAACGATCACATGTTCGGCGAGAAAATCGCCCACGGCACCACCTTCCGCCGTGCCGTGGAGGAAGGCCTGCTTGATTGCGACCGCGTGGTGCAGATTGGCCTGCGCGCCCAGGGCTATACCGCCGAGGACTTCAACTGGAGCCGCAACCAGGGTTTCCGCGTGGTCCAGGCCGAAGAGTGCTGGCACAAATCCCTGGCCCCCCTCATGGCCGAAGTGCGCGAGAAAGTCGGCGGCGGTCCGGTTTACCTGAGCTTCGACATCGACGGCATCGACCCGGCCTGGGCACCGGGCACCGGTACCCCGGAAATCGGTGGCTTGACCACTATCCAAGCGATTGAAATTGTCCGTGGCTGCCAGGGCCTCGACCTGGTTGGTTGCGATCTGGTAGAAGTTTCGCCGCCCTACGACACCACCGGCAACACCTCGCTGCTGGGCGCCAACCTGCTGTACGAGATGCTCTGCGTACTGCCCGGCGTGGTCCATCGCTGAGGCGCGGCCATGAACGATCGAGACCAAGTCCTCGAGGCCGCCGCCAAACTGGTGTCGGCCTTCGCCCGCAATGACCGCGACGCCTATTTTGGCGCGTTCACGGCCGATGCGAGTTTCGTGTTCTACACCCTCGAACACCCCCTGCTGTCGCGCGATGCCTACCAGGTGTTGTGGGATCTCTGGCGGTCCGAGGATGGCTTCGAGGTGCTGAGCTGCACCTCGAGCAACGCCTTCGTCAGCCTGCAAGGGGACGTGGCGATTTTCATCCATGACGTGGCCACCGAGCTGCGCATGCAAGGGGAGCTTCACTTTAGCCAGGAGCGCGAAACCATTGTGTTTCGCCAAGAACAACAAGGCCTATGGCTGGCCTGTCATGAACATTTGTCCGCAATGCCGGAAGGGCTGCCACCCCCTTAGCCAAGCAGGCGACGTTCACGCACGATGAGCGCGCCTCGATGATCGGAGCAGATCATGCATAACAATAACGATAAAAGCCTTACGCAGATTGAAACCAACGGGGTCGAGCAGATCCCGGACCATGAACGAACCGCCGGCCCGGGTGATCTGTTTCGGCTGATCTTCGGCGGCGCCAACACCTTTGCCACCGCCGTGCTCGGGAGTTTCCCGGTGCTGTTCGGCCTTTCGTTCCAGGCCGGGGTCTGGGCGATTGTGCTGGGGGTGTTGGTCGGTTCGATCATCCTCGCGCCGATGGGCCTGTTCGGCCCGCTCAACGGCACCAACAACGCGGTGTCTTCCGGTGCGCACTTCGGCGTGCACGGGCGGATCGTCGGATCGTTCCTGTCGCTGCTGACCGCCATCGCGTTCTTCTCGCTGTCGGTATGGAGCTCGGGCGATGCACTGATCGGCGGCGCCAAGCGACTGATCGGCGTACCGGAAACCGACCTGAGCCTGGGCCTGGCGTACGGCCTGTTCGCCCTGCTGGTATTGACGGTGTGCATCTACGGCTTCCGCTTCATGCTGTGGGTCAACCGCATCGCCGTGTGGGCCGCCAGCCTGTTGTTCCTGCTGGGCATCTTCGCCTTCGCGCCAAGCTTCGACAGCCAGTTCGCCGGCACGGTCGCCCTCGGCCAGCCGGGTTTCTACGCCGCCTTCATCGGCGCGGCGCTGGTCGCGATGAGCAACCCGATTTCTTTTGGCGCCTTCCTGGGTGACTGGTCGCGCTACATTCCGCGCAACACGCCCAAGCCGCGCATCATGCTGGCCGTGATCGCCGCGCAACTGGCGACGCTGATCCCGTTCCTGTTCGGCCTCGCCACCGCCACCATCGTGGCGATCAAGGCGCCGGACTACATCGCGGCCAACAACTACGTGGGCGGGCTGCTCGCAGTTTCGCCGACGTGGTTCTTCCTGCCGGTGTGCCTGATCGCGGTGATCGGTGGCATGTCCACCGGCACCACGTCGCTGTATGGCACCGGGCTGGACATGTCCAGCGTGTTTCCACGGCTGCTGTCGCGGGTCAAGGCGACGCTGCTGATCGGCGTGCTGTCGATCGCCTTCATCTTCATCGGTCGCTTCGCGGCGAACCTTGTGCAAAGCGTGTCGACCTTCGCCGTGCTGATCATCACCTGCACCACGCCGTGGATGGTGATCATGATCATCGGCCTGTTGGTGCGCCGCGGCTTCTACTGCCCGGATGACCTGCAAGTGTTCACCCGCGGCGAAACCGGCGGGCGCTACTGGTTCAGCCATGGCTGGAACTGGCGTGGCCTGGGGGCGTGGATTCCCAGCGCATTGGTCGGCCTGTGCTTCGTCAACCTGCCGGGGCAATTCGTCGGGCCGCTGGGCGAACTGGCCGGCGGGATCGACATCAGCCTGCCGGTGACCCTGGGGTTGGCCTCGGTGGTGTACCTGACGTTGTTGGGGCTGTTTCCAGAACCGGCGGCCGTGTATGGGCCGCAGGATCCGCGGAGCACAGATCCGCTCACCCCGTCAGAACTGCGGCAGACCGCCTGACTGACCAATTCCCGTGGCGAGGGAGCTTGCTCCCGCTGGGTTGCGCAGCGACCCCAAGGTTTTCCGACTTGAAAAGCGGCGACTGCTGCGCAGTCGAGCGGGAGCAAGCTCCCTCGCCACAAAAGCTCGTTCGCCAGGGACAGCAGCACTTCATCCCGTACATAAAAAATAAAATCGGAGACACGCCATCATGGCCTTGGATTTAATCGTCGTTCTCATCTACGCCACCGGCATGATCGCCCTCGGCTGGTACGGCATGCGCCGCGCCAAGACCCGTGACGACTACCTCGTCGCCGGGCGCAACCTCGGCCCGGGCTTTTACCTGGGCACCATGGCCGCCACCGTGCTGGGCGGCGCATCGACCATCGGCACCGTGCGCCTGGGCTATGTCCACGGCATTTCCGGATTCTGGTTGTGCGGCGCCATCGGCCTGGGCATCGTCGGGCTGAGCCTGTTCCTTGCCAAGCCGTTGCTCAAGCTCAAGATCTACACCGTGACCCAGGTGCTGGAGCGCCGCTACAACCCGGCCGCGCGCCACGCCAGCGCATTGATCATGCTGGTCTACGCGCTGATGATCGGCGCCACGTCGACCATCGCCATCGGCACGGTCATGCAAGTGCTGTTCGGCCTGCCCTTCTGGGTTTCGATCCTGGTGGGCGGCGGCGTGGTGGTGCTGTATTCCACCATCGGTGGCATGTGGTCGCTGACCCTGACCGACATCGTGCAATTCCTGATCATGACCATCGGCCTGGTGTTCTTGCTGATGCCGATGTCCATCAGTGACGCCGGCGGCTGGGACGCGATGGTGGCGGCCTTGCCGGCGCGCTATTTCGATTTCACCGCCATTGGCTGGGACACCATCGTCACGTACTTCCTGATCTACTTTTTTGGCATCTTCATCGGCCAGGACATCTGGCAGCGGGTGTTCACCGCCCGCAGCGAAGGCGTGGCCAAAGTCGCCGGCACCGCCGCCGGCCTGTACTGCGTGCTCTACGGCCTGGCCGGCGCGCTGATCGGCATGGCCGCCAAGGTGTTGCTGCCGGACCTGGAAAACGTCAACAACGCCTTTGCGAGCGTGGTGCAACACAGCTTGCCCAACGGGATCCGCGGCCTGGTGATCGCCGCAGCCCTCGCGGCGCTGATGTCCACCGCAGCGGCGGGCCTGCTCGCGGCGTCCACCACCGTTGTCCAGGATCTGCTGCCACGTCTGCGCCAGGGCCGTGAAAGCGGCAACGGCGACGTCCATGAAAACCGCATCGCGACCCTGCTGTTGGGCGCGGTGGTGCTGGCGATCGCACTGGTGGTCAGCGACGTGATCAGCGCCCTGACGCTGGCCTACAACCTGCTGGTGGGCGGCATGCTGATCCCGCTGATCGGCGCCATCTACTGGAAACGCGCGACCACCGCGGGCGCGATCACCAGCATGTCGCTGGGCTTCGTGACCGCGCTGTTCTTCATGTTCAAGGATGGTCTGGACGCGAATACGCCGATCTATTACAGCCTGAGCGTGGCGTTGGTGAGTTTTGTGGTGGTCAGCCTGCTGTCACCACGGTCGAACGTGGTGGCCAAGGCGGTTTGATAAGAGGAGTACGAACGGTTTTCTTCGAGGGGTATGGCGTCGGTGGCCATACCCCTTTTTTTGCCAAACATGGGTCCCCAGTGGCGAGGGAGCTTGCTCCTGCTGGGCTGCACAGCAGCCCCAAGATGCATCCATCACCACAGTGTGCCAGACAGGACGCCGGGGCCTGCTTCGCAGTCCAGCGGGAGCAAGCTCCCTCGCCACAGGGTTCACATCGCAAATAAAAAGATCGCAGTCCCGGGCTGTTTCAACTGAAACAGCCCGAGACTGCGATCTCTCTAAAAAAGTGGGTTTACCGGCGGCGCGGCTGGCGGCGGCGTTGCTCGTCGTCAGTGCGGATCGGTATCGGCTGCATGGGCGGCTCGATCAGTCCAAGCGCGACACCCAGGTCATGAAGCCAGTTCTGGATTTTCTCTTTCATCGTGGTGCCCCCTCAGGTGGTGCGAGCGGCAGATTTCTGTGGCCCCTTCGCACTGATAATAGTCCGAAGTCCTGTTCAATGCTCGTTACAGATTGCAATGATCTGTTACTGAATTGATCCAAATCCCAGGTGGTGAGTTCAAGCCGATTGCGCCGGGATCATTGGCGCGCGCGGCCAGTCTTGTTGTTGCAATTCGACCCAGGCGTTCAGGTTGGCGCCAACCATGCCTTTGCGCCACATCAACCACGTTGTCGCGCTGGCAAACGGCTCGGCCAGCGGATGCACCCTCACGCGCTCGCGACCCGGCAGGCTGGCGAGCATCGACTCGGACATCAGCGCCACACCGGACCCGGCGATGACACACGCGAGCATTCCTTGATACGACTCGATCTCCATCGCCCGGCCCATGGTTGCATGGTCGTGGGCGAACCAGGCTTCCAGGCGCATACGGTACGAACAGCCACGCCGGAAGGTGAACACCGCGCGACCCTGAACGTCCAGCGCACTGCGCACTGACGGATGATCGGCCTCGGTGATCAGCACCAACCGCTCGTCGCACAACGGCACGCCATCCAATCCCGCCAGTTCCAAAGGACCATCCACCAGCGCCGCATCGAGGCGATTGGTGAGCAGGCCTTCAAGCAATTCTCCGCTCGGTCCCGATTGCACTTGCAGGTTCACCGCCGGATAAGCCCGGTGATAAGCCGCCAGCAGGTCCGGCAAATGCGTCGCCGCCGTGCTGTACATCGTGCCGAGGACAAAATCCCCGGCCGGCTGGCCGCCCTGCACCGCCGCGTGGGCTTCGTCATGCAGGGCGAACAGCTTGGTCGCATAGTCCAACAAGACTTTTCCCGCAGGCGACAACTGCAACCGCTGACGCTCTCTTAGGAAAAGATCCACGCCCAACTGCTCTTCGAGCTGCTTGAGCCGCGTCGACAGGTTTGACGGCACCCGGTGCAGACGCTCGGCGGCCCGAGTGATGGAACCCTCTTCGGCCACCGCTTGGAAAATCCGTAACTGGCTGAACTCCACGACCCTCTCCAAAAAAGAACAAGTTACTCACTATTATTCATTTTTAATGAAAGTCAATCAGTCCTAGCCTGACGGTCAATCACCTCGACGCCGGAGATCGACCATGTCGCCCTTGATTCGCCTGCTCGCCAGCTTCATTGCCCTGATGATGGCCATGGGCATCGGCCGCTTCGCCCTTACACCGCAGTTACCTCATTTGATCGGCGAAGGTCAGGTGGACTTGACCGCCGCCGGTCTGATCGCCGCCGCCAACTACCTGGGTTATTTCCTCGGTGCGCTGGACGCCATGTTCGCCCGTCGCCCGGAACAGGTGCGGCGACGGCTGCTCGGCGGCCTCTGGCTGTGCGTGCTGCTGACCCTGGCGTCGTTCTGGGCCTGGGGCTTCTGGCCGCACCTGGCGTTGCGCTTTGGCACGGGCGTGGCGAGTGCCTGGGTGATGGTGATGATCACGGCCCTGAGCCAACCCTTGGCCGCGGCGGCGGGACGGCCACGGCTCGGCGCACTGGTATTCGCCGGACCGGGATTGGGGATTTTTCTCACAGGGTTGTTGGCCCTTGGCTCGAACCTGCTGGGCCAGACCTCCGATGTGTTGTGGCTGGTGTACGCCGGGGCTGCACTGGTGATGTTGCTCGTGATCCTGCCGGTCCTGCCAAAACCTGCGCCGACGGCATCCCATGCTGCGCCCGCCGTTGTATCCAGCAATAACGGCATCGCCCGACTCGGCGTGGTCTACGCCTTGTACGGCGTGGGCTACATCATTCCAGCGACGTTCCTGTCGCAGATGGCTTCCGCGCAATTCCACGGGCAATGGCAAGCGGATCTGTTCTGGCCTTGCTTCGGCCTGGCCGCTGCCATCGGTGTACTGCTGGTGAGCCTGCGCCGGCCCAACCCGAACACCACCAGCCGCTGGCTGACGGCGACGCTGTGGTTGCAAGCCGCTGGTGTGTTTGCCTGTCTGCTGGGCAGCGGCGCAGGATTGGCGCTGGGCGTGCTTCTCTGTGGCACGCCGTTCCTGGCCTGCATGCAGCTGGTGATGCTGCGCTCCCGAGAGCTGGCACCCCACGCCACCCAGCGCAACGCAGGTCTGTTGACCGCCTGCTTTGCCATTGGCCAACTCAGCGGCCCCTTGCTGGCGGCGCTGAGCAGCCATTTCAGCGGCGGCCTGCAACCCGCACTGATCATTGCCGGCAGCGGCTTGGTGCTGGCGGGCGGCCTGTTGCTGCAGCCCGCCAACCAAAACGCAGCGAAACGCTGCGCCCAAACTGCCCTGCGTTGATCAGGCCTGGCCTGCCGGGTTCAGCGAGGTGTTCAGTTGTGGGAAAGGTTCGCGTCGCGCCAAGGCGAAATACAACACGCCGCCGAGGAAACAACCGGTGAACCAGGCAAAGTTGGCCATCGGTTGAAGGAACGGCGTGAAAGTGATCGCCACGCCCATCAGCGTCGCCGGGATCAACGCCTTCACCGCCGTCCAGTTGATTCCCCCGCTGTAGTAATAACGCCCAGTCGGGCCGTCATTGAACAGTGCGTCGACATCGATCTGCTGTTTTTTGATCAGGTAGTAATCCACCAGCAGGATGCCAAACAGCGGGCCGATAAACGCCGCCAGCACGTCCAGGGTGTAGTGGATCACTTCAGGGTTATTGAACAGGTTCCACGGCGTGATGAAAATCGAGGCCACCGCCGCAATCATGCCGCCGGCGCGCCAGCTGATCTTGCTCGGCGCGACGTTGGCGAAGTCAAAGGCCGGGGAGACGAAGTTGGCGACGATGTTGATGCCGATGGTCGCGGTGACGAAGGCAAAGGCGCCCAGCAGGACGGCAACGTTGTTGTCGATGCGCGCCACGGTGGCGATCGGATCGTGGAGCATCTCACCGAACACCGGCAACGTGCCGGAAACGATCACCACGGTCACCAGGGAGAACGCCAGGAAATTCACCGGCAACCCCCAGAAATTGCCGCGACGTACGTCAGACATACTCCGGCAGTACCGACTGAAATCACCGAAATTCAAGGTTGGACCGGAAAAGTACGACACCACCAGAGCCGTCGCCACGATCACTTGTCCGAATGCCTGCCAGCCGGACAGCGATTTTTCCGCCAAGGTAAAACTGATGTTGCTCCAACCAGCCTTCCAGACGATCCAACCGGCCAGCAAGAACATCACGGCGTATACCACCGGCCCGGCCCAATCGATAAAACGACGGATCGACTCCATGCCCGTCCAGAACACCAATGCCTGGACGAACCACAGGCTGAGGAAACCGAACCAGCCCAGGTAGGACAAACCGGCAAAGTGAGGCGTCGCGTAGGCTTCCATCGAAGGAAAAAACCGCAGGACTACGATGATCAGCGCACTGGAGGCCAGGTACGTCTGGATCCCATACCAGGCTACGGCGATCAGCCCGCGAATGACCGCCGGGATATTCGCCCCGAACACGCCAAATGCCAGCCGGCAAATGACCGGATAAGGCACCGCCGCCTGTTGGCTCGGCTTGGCGACCAGGTTGGCGATCAACTGCACGATGCAAATCCCGCCCAGTAACGCAATCAGCACCTGCCAACTCGCCAGGCCCAAGGCGAACAGGCTGGCGGCAAACACATAACCGCCGACGCTGTGCACATCACTCATCCAGAACGCGAAGATGTTGTACCAATTCCATTTCTGCGGCAGCGGGCCCAGGTCTTCGTTATAGAGACGGGGGCTGTAGCCGTTGGGCAATTGCTCGGACATTGCGGGGCTCCTTAGGGTGCCGCCGTGCCCCCGAGTTGATTGTCCACCACACTGCGCACGGGAGCCGGCGTGGTTTGTATACGGGTTGCTAGGCAGAATGCGTGCCATGGGCGCTGGATGCGAGACAAACCGTGCTTTTCAGCGCAGGTAAAAACCGAATGAACACAGCAGAACGCCCACGAACGGGGCGCGGATGCATGCTTAAGGTGCAGGGATTTTTGTATACAGCGAAGATTGTGGCGAGGGGATTTATCCCCGCTGGGCTGCGGAGCAGCCCCAAAATAACCACTCAATCTGGCAGGTACACCGAGGCGTTCGAATCAGGGCTGCTTCGCAGCCCAGCGGGGATAAATCCCCTCGCCACAGGATGACCTAGCCAACGGTGGTTTGCTCGGCCTAACGATCAAGTCAGCTCAATACGATCAGCATGAATGACAATCTGCCCATTCTTGTACAGCGCACCAATGGCCTTCTTGAAGTTGCCCTTGCTCACGCCAAACAGACTGCTGATCAACACCGGGTCGCTCTTGTCGCTGACCGGCAGCGTGCCGTTGTTTTCACGCAACTTGGCAAGGATCTTCGCGTTGAGGCTGGTGGCCGCTTCCTGGCCCACCGGCTGCAAACTCAAACTGATCTTGCCGTCCGGACGGATTTCCTTGATGAAACCCTTTTCCTGCTTGCCGGCGCGCATGAACTTGAAGATTTCGTTCTTGTGGATCAAGCCCCAGTGCTTGTTGTTGATGATCGCCTTGAAGCCCATGTCGGTGGCTTCGGCGACCAGCAAATCAACTTCCTGCCCAGGCGTGTAGTTGGCCGGGGTCTTGTCCAGATAACGATCCAACCGCGCCGTGGCGGTGATGCGGCGGGTGTGCTTGTCGAGGTAGACGTGCACCACGCAGTACTCGCCCGCCGTCAGCTGGCGTTTTTCTTCGGAATACGGCAGCAGCAGATCCTTTGGCAGGCCCCAGTCCAGGAACACGCCAATGCTGTTGACTTCAACCACTTTCAGGCTGGCGAATTCCCCAACCTGGACTTTCGGTTTTTCCGTGGTGGCGATCAGTTTGTCGTCGCTGTCCAGATAAATGAAAACATTGAGCCAGTCTTCATCTTCACTGGGAATATCCTTGGGGATATAACGGTTGGGCAGGAGGATTTCACCGTCCGCACCGCCGTCCAGGTATAAACCGAAGTTGGTGTGTTTAACCACTTGCAAACTGTTGTAGCGCCCGACTAAAGCCATTTCCAAATACCCTCATTGCGTGGGCGGCATTCTACCCGGTTTTGCGGTGCGATTCGTGACGTTGAAAGATCTGACCGCGTAGGCCTTGATTTTCAAGGGTTTTCGCCCTTGACAAAGCCATTCGTCAGACGGCGAAGGGCTCGATCCGCCCCGTTTCAGCTTTGTATAAAAGGAACGGTTGTTATTTAAAAACAGTGGCTTAGCGGTAATAAACGGGCATGAATCGGTCAATATTCAGGCCTTGTCGAAAATAATCCAAGGGGATATTTGCCAAGCAATTGTCAAGTATTTCCTGTACGATGCCTGGCCCAATTAATTATCCATAGGTTAATGGCCGTCATGCGCGTAAAAGCATCCAACAGCAAAGCAAAGCCAGCTCCAGCCGTTGAAACCAGCGAGTCGATCAACGACCAAATTGCTGCGTTCCTCAAGTCCGGCGGTGAAATCCAGCAGATTGCCAAAGGTGTCAGCGGCCAGACCTTCGGTCCGTCCAAGCAGATCAGCCTGGGCAAGAAGTAATCCCCCGCGTCACCTGGTCCCAAAGCGCTTTGAATCCCGAAGCGCTTGGGCTGGAACCCCTCTCCTGATATCCATTCCCGCAGAAATCGACGAACGGCCATCGCTGCCGAACATTCGCCGGTATGCTTGCACCTCTCTAGCTCAAGCGTTCCAGCTTGGTTACGGTTCCCTGCTCCTCGCTATTGATGGAGTGAAGCATGCGCATTCCTGTTGTCCTGCTGACGTTCAGCCTGCTCGCTTGCCCCTTTGCCTATGGGCAGGTATTCCAGCGCGAGCTCGGTGACTTCGACCTCAAGCTTGGCACAACTCCCAGCCGCAGCATGGCCCAAGGCCTTGTCACACCGTCGAGCACCGGCTCGTTCCACGGCGGCCTGGACCTGAGCCACGACAGTGGCTGGTACGTCGGACAATGGTCACCCAGTGCCGGCTACTCCGCCGACCTTGAAGTCGATTCCTACATGGGCTTCAAACACCCTTTCGACCAGACCCTGGGCTACGAAGTCGGCCTGATCCACTACAGCTACCCCACCGTCGACACCCTCGACAGCCAGGAATTCTATGGCGGCCTGACCATCCTCGGCAGCCGCTTCGGTGCGGCGTTGAGCAACGACCCGGATAAACAGAACAGCACCCTGTTTGCCGACCTCGGTGGCAACGTGCCCTTCGGCATCGGCATCAGCGCCAAATACACCACCCACCAACTCAATACTCCAGTCTCGGTGGAAGACGGTTATGTAGGCAGTTTCAGTGACTGGTCGCTGAAAATTTCCCGTCCGTGGCGGGGCATCGACCTGGACCTGATCTACAGCGACTCAAGCCTCAGCGGTGCCAGCTGCTCGGCGTACTCCGGCCACAACAGCGAATGCGATAGCCTGCTGACCCTGAAGATGGCCCATCCTTTTTACTAAGCGTTACTTATTCAATCGGCTGAACTGCCGCGCGCCTGCCATGCTCAAACAAAGCACCTCCGCTTTCGCAAGGACTCGCTCATGTCGCGCTGGTTAACACGCACCGCCATGTTCCTCGCCCTGCTGCTGACACTCACCGCTTGCAGCCGTGTCGGCCTGGCCTACCGCAACCTCGACCTGATCATTCCCTGGACACTCAACGATTACCTGGAGATCAACGGTCAGCAAAAAGACTGGTTCGACGATCGCCTCAAGGAGCACTTGAGCTGGCATTGCACCACGCAATTGCCCGGCTACCTGGACTGGCTCGACCGCCTGAAGACCATGGTGCAGACCAACCAGGTGACTGATGAAGCCTTGCAGCAGCGTACCCGCGAGGCCAAGGCCGCGATCGCCGACACCGCCCGGGAGATCACACCTTCGGCCATCGAGTTATTGCAGGGCCTGAGCGACGAGCAGGTCGCCGACATGGACGCCGCGTTCGTCAAGGACCAGCGCAAGCGGCAGCGTGAATACCTGAAGCCGACTTTGGAACAGCAGATCAAGGAGCGCGCCGAGCGCATGGTGAAACGCCTCGACGACTGGATCGGCCCGATCAACGACGCACAGCGCCAGCGGGTGATGGCTTGGTCCACCGCCCTGGGCGACCAGAACCAGCAATGGATCGCCAACCGCGCCCACTGGCAAAACCAGTTCAGCGAAGCCGTCGCCCAGCGCCACAGCCCCGACTTTCCGAAACGCATCGAGCAATTGCTGGTCAACCGCGAAAGCCTGTGGACACCTGCTTACCGCGAGGCCTACAACAAAACCGAAGCCCAGGCCCGCAGCCTGCTGGTGGACCTGATGGCCAACAGCACCCCGGCGCAGCGTGAACGGTTGTTGCAAAAGATTGATGGGGTGAAGAAGGATTTCAGTGATCTGAAATGCTTGAAGGCAGCACGATCCTGAATCCACTGAGGATCCAATGTGGGAGCGAGCCTGCTCGCGAAAGCGGCCTGGCAGGCAAAGATAGGTTACCTGTCAGATTGCTTTCGCGAGCAGGCTCGCTCCCACATTGGGATTCGGCCAGACTTGTCAGGCAATCTGCGCCTTCGAAGCCAGATCATCAAAGGTAAACTCATCCAGCGCATCTTCCTGCTCATCCAGCACCTGGCGCGGATGATCATTGCCCGGAATGCTGCTGTCGATCAGGCTCAACAACCGCGAGCCGCGAGGCGTCAGCACGAAATTCTCGCCGTTGCCGCCCTCCTCCTCTGGCCGGGGCTCGATATACCCACGCTCCAGCAGTAATTTTTCGTACTCCCCGGCGACCGCTTTCAGATGATCGAGGTTCTCGATTTCCTCGCCCTGAGCCGCCTTTTCCGCCGCGTGCTGCTCCGCGTAGGGCCGAGGGGTAAAACTGTGGCCGGCGCCGTTCTGCACTTCGTGGAGCAACCGTTCGATCAAGTCCCAGTTATAAGTCGTCATCCTGGTCCATCCTCTAAAGCTTAAGAGAGAGATGCCTACCTAACGTGTGACCGAAGCGGTTCAGCGCCGTTCAGCCGGGTTTTCGACCGCCCTTATCCACAAGCCGACCAACGGTTTGTCGAATCCGCCGCCAGCCAAACGACTAACCGTTGCAATCGTCGGTAAATCCATCCCTGAGGAGAAGCCCCATGAACATCGAGCACCATCAGGTCGTCTCGCGTGAAGAATGGCTCGCCGCCCGCCGCGAACACCTGGCCCACGAAAAAGCCTTCACCCGTGAACGAGACAAACTCAGCGCCGAACGCCGCGCCCTGCCCTGGGTAAAAATCGACAAACCCTACCGCTTCCAAGGTCCCCACGGCGAACTGAGCCTCGCCGACCTGTTCGGCGGCCGCAGCCAACTGATCATCTACCACTTCATGTTCGGCCCCGGCTGGACAGAAGGCTGCCAGGGCTGCTCCTTCCTCTCCGACCACATCGACGGCGCCAACCAACACCTGGCCCACCACGACGTCGCCGTGGTCGCCGTCTCCCGCGCCCCCTTCGCCGAATTCCAACCTTTCAAACGCCGCATGGGCTGGGCCTTCGACTGGGTCTCGTCGCAAGGCTGCGACTTCAACTATGACTTCGGTGTCAGCTTTAAAACCGAAGACACCGCCGCCGGAATAGCCACCTACAACTACGAAAAAACCGACACCACCGAAGGCGAACTCCCAGGCCTGAGCGTCTTCTATCGCAACGAAGCCGGCGACATCTTCCACACCTACTCCACCTATGCCCGTGGCCTCGACATCCTGGTCGGCACCTACAACTACCTCGACCTGACGCCCAAGGGCCGCAATGAAGACGAGATCATGGATTGGGTGCGGCATCATGATAAGTATGAAGAGGCCAAGCCGCGTGGTTGCTGCCATAGCTGATGCGCCAAGCAGCCCAGTCGAGCGCGATCCCTGTGGTGAGGGAGCTTGCTTCCGCTCGACTGCGCAGCGGTCGCTTGCTTTAAGCCGACAAATGCTAGGCCAAACGTCCTACACAAAGCTCGGAAAGCGGTGTCTTGTGGCACTGGAGCGGGCCAGCCTATAGTCCCTCGTCGCTCAAAAAGACGACCGGGTTTGGCGACCCGCATCAACAGAGAGGCTCATCAACTTCCGAGGCTCTTGCTATGACCAGATACATGCCCATCACTGGCGTCGACTGTGATGGATGTAATTGGGAGGCGGTTGCGGGCGCAAGCTGCTGAGTAACGAAAACGGGCGACCTCTGGGTCGCCCGTTTCACTTTCTAAATAGTGGAGTAACAAGGCACACGCTTGACCTTGAACATGCAGCCTTGCTTTTTCTGTATTTTATAGACTACATTTTATGAAGAAAATCGAATCCAGCAAATTCCGATCCTGGCTGAAAAAGCTCAAGGATGACACCGGCAGAGCTCGTATCACTTCACGGATCAATCGACTGATAGAGGGTTTACCTGGCGATGTCGCTCCAGTCGGCCATGGTCTCAGTGAGCTACGAATTCACTACGGGCCTGGCTACAGGGTGTACTTTTACCAGCAGGCCGATGTGCTGGTGATTCTACTCTGTGGCGGCGACAAGGGCAGTCAGAGCCGCGACATTGAAGCCGCCCACCAGATAATGCAGGCGTGGAGAGCACAAAATGACTGACACTTTTACAGAATTCGACCCCGCAGAATACCTCAGCACTCCCGAGGCCATCGCGGAGTTCATGAGCGATGCCCTGGAAACCGGCGATGCAAGTTATATCGCCAAAGCGATGGGCGTAGTCGCACGAGCCAAGGGGATGACCGAATTGGCCAGGGAAACGGGCCTGTCGCGCGAACAGCTATACCGTTCCTTCAGCGAGCACGGTAATCCCACTCTAAAAACGCTTCTGGCGGTCATGAAGGCACTTGGTGTCGATATGACGGCTCGGCCACACACGCACACTGCGTCGTAGTCCTAATGGAAAGGTGAGGAAACATCCCTCAGGGACAGACCACGTTTTCTATCTGAGAAATGCACAGATAACGTGGTCTGTCCCCGGTTCTACCCGATTAAGTTTAATTTCTACAACTCACCAAACCTCATGAGTCTCAGCTCTGTAATTCTTTTCAATACGCTCAACAAGCAATGGCGCACTGATAATTCCTTCCGTAGGATACCTTAGCTCATCAGGCCTAAATTCCCTTTCGAGACGAGATGACTCTTTACCATCCCACAACCAAAGCGAGCCACCCGGACCGCCATTCCTAGAGCGGAATATAGGAAATACTTGTAAGCTTTCGGGAACTGGGACATTTTCAACAACGGATAGGAGGCCTTGATTTACCGCACTTTGAACAACAAAAAATGCAGAAAACTGTGGCTCCCTCTCAACCACCGCTGAAAAATCTTTTGGCTTTTCATTATAAAAACCTGGAAAGACACGAATTAGAAAACCGAACTCCGGATGCTTGCGGGTAACTTGCGCATAGGCGACGCCTTGCGCGGTCAACACCTGCAAAATGTCGCCCAACTTTACTTTCTTGGCCATTTAAAAACCCTCATATCCAGCTTTTTTCAGCAGCTCAGCACCGCGAATCAAACCCTTGCTCGTACTTGGTCGGATTTTTGATAGACGATATGGAATTTATTTTATTGATTAACGTGCCGCCATCCTTTTCAAGGCCATGGTAATCGATAAGTGTTTGCTCTACTGCCCGTGCGTCAGCACGAGAAATATCGTCAAGCCCTCTGATTTTTGTAATCACTATACCTTTTTCTCTAAGGTGAGCCTGACCACGCTTAACGATGTCATCGGTTATTCCGACATAACGAGTCACGCCATCAATAACGCAGTTATACACACCAGTCTTTCCGCCTATGGACGAAAAAAGGGGACGGATTTGAATGGCACTTACTTAACAGCTAACTAGCTGATACGCCTGCAAAAAATGAAAAAAGGCTGGC